>JAXGNH010000005.1:0-344209 GCA_040768165.1 Anaerolineae bacterium | reverse complement strand
CTCCAGCTCCTCGAATCGCCGCGCCATGCCCCCTCCCTGACCCTCATGGTATAGCTTGCCTTGGCGCCCGGATGTTGAGCCGCGTAGGCTGGCAATTGGTTACCTCGATCCCGAGACTGACTCTCAGCCTGCAGCCTAGCACCCTCTTCGACCTGCTCGACCCGCAGCCCGGAACTCGAAACCGGTAACGCACAACCCACAACTCACAACCGCCTGCACCCTGCAACCTGTAACCTGCAACCCATCTCTACCGCCGCTGTCGCTTACTATACGCCTTCCGCCCATACCGCAACGGCAACCCGAGCGATGCGGTGAACTCTTGGAAGGTGCGATAGAAGCGTTCGCGGTCTTGGGTGGTGATGACGGCGACGGCGTCGGCGGTCTCGATGGCGTAGGGGTAGCCCGTGCCGACGATGCACTCGGCGCGCACCACGTCGAGGACCCAGTCGAGGCGGCCCTCCTCCAGGAGCCAGGCGGGGACGTCCAGCCGCGCGGGAGCGTTGGCGGCCGTCGTCTTGAGGTAAACCAGGTGGACGCGGTGGTAATAGCTCTGCGCCTCGTCGCCCCGATCAAAGAGGCGATCTTGGCGGGCGCACTCGAGCGCCTCGGTGCGGTCGCCCCAGGCCATCGCGTCGCGCAGCAGGGCGCCATCGCTGAGGTGAGGCGCCGCGGCTACGTCGTCGCCGCCCGCCGCCCAGCGCAACATCGACACGAGGTCCGTGGCGTAGGAGGTATCGATGTACCCAACTAACGGCACCCGCGTCGCCTCGGAGGCGTCGAGCAGCCCACGGACGGCGCGCACGTAGGCGTGGCGGTACTCGGGCCGCATCTGGGCGGCGAACGAGATCACCAGCGAGCCGTCGAAAAAGCAGAGTGCCCGGGCCGCGTCGTCGCGCAGGCGCTCCATGCACGCCATGAGCGTCTCACACTCTAGCTCAAAGCGGCGCAGGTTCACCCGCAGGTTGGGAAAGCTGCTCCCCGCGTCGTCGTCGGCCGCCAGCTCGTCGGGCGCCAGCGCCTCGAAGCGAAGATCCTTGACATAGCGCGCGTCGGGTGCATGGGGGTTCTCGAACCAACCCACCTGTACCGCCCCCACGGGAATGCCGTACTCGCGCTGCGGTGTGATCTGTGAGCCGTCGGCGGCGACGGTGGTCACCCCTCCGAGAACGTCCATCGCCCAGGCGCGGGCGTCCTGGTGGTTGTCCCACGGCGATTCGGAGGCCGACGGCTCGGAGGATGGCGAGCCCCCGAACCGATCCCGAAAGCAGAGCACCAGGGAACGGCCCGCGACGCGCTCCGCCGTGGGGCGCGCGCCCGGCTGCGGGATGCCCGCCAGGCACCCCTCGAGTTTGGCGCGGCTCATGGCCGCCACGGCGTCCAGCGCCCTCTGGTAGCGCTCGCGCTCCTCCCAGGCCTGTCGCTGGTGCGCGGAAAAGCGGTCGCGCTTGGCCTCCAGCGCCGCCACCACGTGCCGCTTGCTGAACATCGCTACGCCGGCTCCGGGTGACTGCCGCGGTCGTCCTTCACGATGCGAATGTAGCTCTGCGCCACGCGCTCAAAGGTGTCGTCGTGGGAGATGACAAACATCTGCGCCAGCCCCTTCACCTGCATGATGCGCTCGGCGAGACTCTCCCGCCGCTCCGGGTCGAGGTGGGCCGTCGGCTCGTCAAAGAAGGCGACGTCCACCGCCGAGATTTCGCGCAGCAGCGCCAGGCGCACCGCCAGCGCGGCGACCATCTGCTCGCCGCCGGAGAACTGGCGGAACGAGCGCTGCTGCCCCTTGACCTCCAGCGCCACCTCGTAATCCTCCGACCACTGCAGCCGTCCGCTGTGGTCGGCCATGATGTCGCCATAGAAGGCCGATGCCTCGCGCGATATCTGCAGCACGAGCTGACGCGTGACGTAGGGGCCCGCCTTGCGCAGCCAGTCGCGGATCGCCTCGATCATGCGCGTCAGCCGCTGCAGGGCGTCGGCGCGGTCGCGGCTGGCAGCGAGTGCCACCTCCGCCTCGCGCAGGCGGGCCACCTCGGCGCCGACCGTCTCGAGGCGCGTCCTGCGCTCGGTGAGCTGCGCCGCGCATGTTGCCAGTTCCTGCCGCACCCCCTCGGCGCGGGCCCGCAGCCCGGCGTGCTCCTGGACGTCGTAAGCGGCCAGCGCGGCGCGATGCTCCTCGCCCAGGCGCTCCTCCTCCGCGACGCTCGCGGCCAGCTCGGCGGCCAGCGACTCCTCGCGGGCGCGGCGTGCCTCGTACTGGCGCGCCGTCGTCTCGTTGGCCAGATAGGCGTCATGATCCGCACGGTAGCGCTCGCGCGCCGCCCGCGCCGCCGAGAGCGCCGCGTCCAGCCCCTCGTGGGCGCCCAGCGCCTCATCCAGCGCGGTCAATCGGCGTCCCGCCTCCTCATCGGCCTGACGCGCCGCCCTCTCCTCCGCTTCCAAGCGCCCCCGCTGTCCAGTCCGGTCCTCGCAACGCTGGTGCTCGCGACGGGGGTCGCCCAGGGCGGCCAACTCGCCTCGCAGCGCCTCGACGCGCTCCGGCGCGCCGGCCAGGGCCTGCGCCTCGGCGCGACGCGCCTCGAGGGCCGCCTGCCGACGCGCCTCCTCCGCCTCGGCCCGCGCCAGGTCATCGGCGCTGGGCAGGGCGCGCAGGCGCCCCTGCAGCGCGTTCGCCTCGCGCTCACAGGCGCGGATGGTGCGCGTGCACTCGTTCAGCGCACGGCGGCACGCCTGGATGCTCTGCGCCAACTCGCCCATCTCATGCCGGTTTCGGGCCAACAGCTCGGCGCGATGCTCGGGGGTGAGTTCCCCCTCGCACACCGGGCAGCGGGCCAGCGCGGCGTCGGCCAGAGCCTCCGACTGGCGTTCCAGGCGCGCCCGCTCGGCCTGGGCGGCGGCATGCTCCTCGCGCGCCGCGTGCTCGCGCGCCGTCGCCTCCTCGCGCCGTGCCCGCAGCCGCTCCAGCTCTTCCTCCAGCGTGGCGCTTTGCGCCATGCGCTCGGCCAGCGCCGCCCGCTCGGATTGCGCGCGGCGCCACTCCTCCGCCGCCTGAGCCTCCTGGCGCTGCGCGGCGCGCAAGTCGCGGGCCGCCCCCTCGGCCTCTGCCAGCGCCCCCTCCAGATCCGCCTGCCGCGCCACGAGGGGCGCCAGCTCGCCCATGCGCGCCTCGGCCTCGGCCACCCCCTGCAGCGCCTCGGACAGGCGTGCCAGGCGTTCCACCGTGCGGGCGCGCCCCTGGGCGACGCGGGCGTGTTCCTGACGCAGGCGGTCGCGCTCGGCGCGCTGCGCCTCCAGCGCGTCCAGGCGCGCCTCCTCGCGAGCATAGGCCGCATGCCCCTCGCGCGCGCGAGCGACGATGTCGCGCGCCTCCTCCGCCTCGGCCACCGCCTCGCGCGCCGCCTCGCGCATGGCGCGCCTCCCCTCGACGGCGGCGCGGGCCCGCTCCCAGCGTCCCTCGGCGGCGCGCACCGCCGCCTCCGCCTTGTCCAGCGCCGTCAGGGCCTCCGTGGCGGCATCGAGGTCCTCACGCAGCGTCAGGCTGCGCTCCATCAGCGCCTGTACCGAGCCCCGCAGCGCCTCCGACTCGGCGCACAGCCCCGGCAGCGCCAGCAGCCGCTCCTCGAGCCGCGCCATCTCTTCCCGCAGCGCCTGCGCACCCTCGTTCAGGTGACGCACCGTATCGCGCAGCCGGTCGCTGGCCTTCTGATAGTCGTCCACCTGCAGGAGGGGGTCGAACACCCCCTTGCGCTGGCTCGGCGGCAAGAGGAAGGGGGCCGTGAAGGTGCCCTGGGGCACCCCGATGGTGTTCTCAAAGAGGGTGTCGAGCACCGCCGTGGGCTCGACTCGCAGGTGCTCGTGAATCCACGCCTGTACGTCGTCGTTCCCCTCGGCCACCACCTGCTCCAGCTCGACATCGTGCACGCGGTAGCGCAGGGTGGTGCGCTCGTTGAAGCGCCGCTCGATCTCGTACTCGCGCTCGTCGAACGACGACACCAGCCCCACCACTACGCGCCCCGAGTCGGCGCCCTCGCGCAGCCGGCTGGCCAGCCCCGCCCCGCGGTGGTCGAACAGCACGAACCCAATCGCCTCCAAGATGGAACTCTTGCCCGCGCCATTGGAGCCGATGATGGCGTTCGTCCCCGGCTGGAAGGTGATGCGCTCCTCGGTATAGCTCTTGAAATTCTCGAGGCTCAGATGGGTGATCAGCATCCCGCACCCCCCTCCGACGCCTCACCCGTGCCGGTAGCACCTCCCGCCGCAACACCTCCGGATGGCCCCCCCGCGATGGTCTCGGCGCCGACGGGGGAATCAACATCGGGAGGACTTGCGGAAGGCGCTGCCGGCGGCGTTGCGGCCTCGAGCTGCGCCTCTTCGGGCAGCGCATCGCGAAAGGCGCGCAGCTCGTCGAGGATCTCCTCCGGAGGCCGGCCCGACAGCGCCAGCTGCTTTAGGCGAATCGTCAGGCCAGCCCACGCGGCGCTATCGTGCAGCCGCCGTACGTCCCGCTCGATGAGTTCCTCGAGCACGTGGCGCTCGAGTTCCGCCCGCGACATGCCATCGGACAGGCGGATGTCAAAGGCGCTGCGCTCCGTCGCGTCGCGCACTCGGCAGACGATGGCGTGAAAGGCCTCGCGCGTCATCGCCTCGAGCCGCGCCAGGTCCAGCTCGGCGCGGTCGAACCCCAAGACGCCAAAGAGCTGCAGCTCCACCACCGGCTCGCTGGCCGCCACCTCGGGGGGGGCCTTGTCCGCCAGGAGGCCCTCCAGCCCGCGCAGCAACTCCTCCGGCGTGTCATAGCGGTCCACCGGCAAAAAGTGCCGCTCGAAGGCGCGGCGCCGGCTGCGGACGCGCGTCACGCGATGGCGCCCGGCGGACGAGTCCACGTCCACGACGAAATAGCCGCGGTCGCCCCACTCGACCTCGGTCATGCTCACCGTCTCGATGGACCCCGGGTTATAGATCCAATCGTCCTGGATGAACGGCTTGTGGATGTGGCCCAGCGCCAAATAGTCCGCATGGGGGCGCAGCACCTCGAGCTGCGCGCGGCTCACCGTGGCGGAATAGTGGTCGAGGATCCCCTCGAGGCCGGCGTGGAGCATCAACACGGTGTAGGCGGGTTTCTCGCCGGGGAGGTCGGGCAAGGCCCGCTGGAGGTCCTGTAACACGCGGCCGGTGGCGGCGCCATAGTACTTGGCGCCGATGACGCGCACCCCGTCGGCGAGGTCGACGTAGGCGCCCTCCCGGGTCTGCTCCGTCCAACGCTCCAGGGCCATGGCGCCGCCGTGATACGCCGGCGTCAGGACGATGAGCAGCCCCGTCTCGGCGAGGTAGTCGAGCCAGGAGAGCTTTTCCAGGTAGTGGGGACGCTCGTGGTTGCCCTCCACGGCGATGACGGGGATGCCGGCGTCGCGCAGGCGCTGCAGGTGGTAGGTGGCCTGTAGCAGCGTCCCCGGGTCGATGGTGCGCTGGTGAAAGAGGTCCCCCGCCAGCAGCAGGTAGTCGACCCGCCGCGCCAGGGCGTCGTCCACCAGGTGACCAAAGGCGCGCGCAAAGTCGTTGTAGCGCTCCGCGCTGCCGTACTGCTGGTAGCCCAGATGGATGTCCGCTGCATGAAGAAATCGCATTGCCCGCCGCAGTTCCTCTCGTCAGGGGACGTACTTGGGGCAGGGGCCCCGCGCGATGATCACGCGTGTCCTTGCGCCCTGCCCGGCGTCCGCCCGCAGTCCCTCCGCAAACGCCGCCCGTAGGGCGGCCGTGTCCTCTGTGGCGATCACCTGGGGCTCGATGCCGCAGCCGCGCACCACCTCGGCCAGGTCGATCACCTTCTGAGGCGCGCCGCGGGCGTCGGTGACGCTGCCGGGGTGCGCCTGCCCGCCCGTGAGCGCCGTGGTGGCGTTGTCTAGCAGCACCACCAGCATCGGCAGATCGAGCTGCGCCGCGTAAGGCAGGGCGTTGATGTCCGAATGAAAGAAGGACGAGTCGCCCAGGAGCGCCACCACGCGATGCCCCTTGCCGCCCGGCGCCGTCTCGCCGAGGGCCAACCCGATCCCCAGGCCGAGCCCCGACCCCAGGGAGTACTTGACGTCGAACAGCCGCATGGGGGGCAGGTTGGCGCGCACCATGCACCCCGTCTCGCCGACGACGATGTGGCGATTGCGCCCGCCGTTGGCGTCCATCGCGGCAATGAGCGCCTCAAAGACTGGCCGGTAGGGGCAGTCGTCGCACAGCGGCACGCGGCTCGGCATCGCCCGGCCGGCCGTCGAGGCTACCTCATGCGCCAGGGCGGGGTCCAGGCGGGCGAGCGCCGCCGCGATGGCGGGCTCGGTCAGCTCACCCTCGGCGGGGATGGCGCGATCCGCCCGGCCCAACACCGCCACGCGCACGCCGCGGCGCTGCGCCAGGGCGCGTATCTGCTCCTCGACGAACGGCCCGCCCTCCTCGACCACCAGCACGCGCTCCAGGCCGCGCAGCCAGCGCGTCAGCGCTCGCTCCGGCAACGGCCACACGCTGGCGAGGGAGAGCACCTGTGCCGGCGCATCGTCTCCCAGGGCGCGGCGCACCTTGGCGCCCGTGTGCCCCACGGCGATCACGCCGACGACGGGCAGGGACCCGTCGCCGCTCCCCCGCCTCTCGATAGCGTCGTAGGGCGAGGCTTCGAACAGCGCGCGCATCTGGCGCAGCTTGCGGTGCAGGCTGCGGTGGCGCCCCACCACCAGGGCGGGCAGCACCACCCAGCGGTCGCGCTTGCGCAGGAACCCAGCGCCAAAGGGGGGCGGGCGCCACGGCTCCTCCACCGATCCCTCCGCCAGCGCCAGCGACCCCACGATGCGCACGATGACGGGCACGCCGAGCGATTCCGACCAGACGAACGCCTGCGTCATGAGCGCGGCGCTCTGCTCGACGCTCACCGGCTCCACCACCGGCACCTCGGCCACCCGCGCCATCCAGCGCGAGTCCTGCTCGTTCTGCGAGCCCCAGCCGCCGGGGTCGTCGCCCAGCAGGATCACCAGCCCGGCATGGCAGCCGCTCAGCGCCATGGTGGCCAGGGGGTCCAGCGCGATGTTGAGCCCCACACTCTTGAGCACCACCAGCGCCCGGCGCCCCGCAATGGAGGCGCCGTAGGCGATCTCCATGGCCACCTTTTCGTTGGGCGCCCACTGCACGTGCGCCTGCCCGGGCGCGCTCCCCTCGAGGCACCCATCCAAGACGCCGGTGGCCGGCGAGCCGGGGTAGCCGGTGACTACTTCCACGCCCGCCGCCAGCGCCCCCTCGGCCAGGGCGCGATCCCCCTTCAAGACTCGTGTGTTCGACGATGCTGCTGCCATGTATACGTCCTATCCCGCGGAATACACGCTATTGCGCCAGTTCGATGACGGCCACCTGCCAGGGCGCCAACTGCAGCGCCCCGGAGACCGCCTCGCCGCTCAGCAGGTCGGTGCCCGCGGTGAGCCCGCGCACCGTGTGGTACACCTCGTCGTGATTCAGGAGGAAGAGCAGCTTGTGCTCCGCCGACTCGCGCAGCGTAGCATCCACCGCCGCCGGTGCCTCCGGTACGAGGGGGCTCACCTGGGCGTAGCGCACCAGGAGATCGGCCACCCACGGCGCCGTCTCGGGCGCCAGGTAGGTGCCCACGGTGAGAACCAGGCCGTCGCCGTAGCGGTTTAGCGTGACGGCGGGCAGCCCGTCCAGGTGGCCGCCGCTCCACGTGCCGATCGCCTCGGCCGTCGTCGGTTGGAGCAGGTCGTACCAGAGGGCCGGTGGAACGCTCCCCGGCATGCGGATGCCATAGTAGCGCTCCGGCCGCATGCCGTACTCTTCTACCGTGGCGCCGGCCAACTCGGCGAGCGGCCCCGGCGGCGTCTCGGCGATGACGTGGTTGCGCATGTCCTTGATGGCGCTCCGCCCCCCGATGAGCAGCACGCCGCCGCCCCGCACGTACTCGTCCAGCCGCGCGGCGGTCGCTTCGTCGCACATGACGAAATGCGGCCAGACGATGGCCTTTAGCCCGTCGAAGCGATCCACGGGGTTCACGTACCCCACCGCCACGCTGCGCGCCCACAGGGCGCGGTGCAGGTGGGCCGAGGCCTGCGACGGCGTCGGCAGGCCGTGGGGCATGGCGCGATGGGCGTCGTCCTGCTCGGGGCTATGGAGGATGCCCACATCCACCCGCACGTGGGTGCCAAGCAGCGCCGGCGCCAGGGCGGCGAACTCGCGTCCCTCCTGCTGCGCCTCGCGGTAGCGGCGTCGGGGCACGTCGTCGTGGTCGAGGATGCCGCACCAATACTCCTCGGCGCCGTAGCGACAGGTGCGCCAGCGGAAATGCATGATGCCGTCGGCCCCGTGGGCGATGGACTGGTAGCTCCACAGGCGCATCTGCCCCGGCCGCGGGTTGTCGTGCAGGTAGCTCTTTTGGCCTCCCGGCCCGCTCTGCTGCTCGGGGATGATGATGTTCCCGGAAAAGCTGCGCGCCATATCGAGCTTGGCCGCCGTGGCCGCCGCGCCATCGGCGGGGGTGGCGGCGGTCTCGACGCGGAAACCGGGATAGTTGTCGTACCCGAACACGTCGAGGTCCTTGCAGAACTCGACGTAATCGATCTGGTCGAACATGCCGTTGTGCGTCACGAACCAGTCGGGGTTGGCCGCCCGCAGGATCTCGACCTGCTCCCGCTGGAAGCGCACCGCGATGTGCGACAGGTAGCGATAGTAGTCGAGCCGCGCCGACGGATTCTCGCTCTGCGGGCGCGCCTCGTAGGGGAGGTCGATCTGCTCCCAGTTCTGGTACGTCTGCGCCCAGAACGCCGTGCCCCACGCCTCGTTCAGCGCCTCGATGGCGCCGTACTTTGCCTCGAGGAAGCGGCGGAACTCGGCCTGGCAGCTCGGGCAGACGCATTCGTGAAATCCGCAGTTGATCTCGTTGTCCGTCTGCCACCCGACGACGTGCTCGTCGTCCCGGAACGCCTCCGCCATCGCCCGGGTGATGGCGCGGCTGTAGGCGCGAAAGCGCTCCCCCGCATAGCAGGCGTGCTGACGCGAGCCGTGGGTGCAGCGCCGGCCGTCGGGCATCACCCGCAGCACGTCGGGGTGCGTATGGGTGAGCCAACGCGGCGGCGTAGCGGTGGGCGTACACAGGATGGTGGCGATGCCGTGTCGCCCCATGATCGCTGCCACCTCCTGGAAGAGGCTGAAATCATGCCGCCCCTCCACCGGCTCCATGCGATCCCAGGCGAACTCGGCCATGCGCACGACGTTGAACCCCGCCTCGGCCATGCGCCGCGCGTCGCGCTCCCAGTAGTCGGGGCCCCAATGCTCGGGGTAGTAGGGCGCGCCGAACAGGAACGCCCTGAGGCGGGTCGGTCGCGTGTGCGTCTGTGCCAAGGGCCTGCCTGCGATCCGTGGGTTCATGTTCGGCCACCCCTCTTCCGTGTGCGGTGCGTTCCATCGCTTCACGTCAGTTTACGCCGACAGGCGCCCTGGCGCAAGCCTTGGGGGGAATGGATCACCCGACCTCTGGTCGAGCCCTGATGGGCGGCACGCGCCAGACCCAGGAGATTCGCTCGGCAGGCGCAGAAAAGTGTTTGGTCCAGCGATCTCGAGTGAGAACTGGCCATCTGGCTAGTTTCCAAAGTCGCTAGTTTATGCTAATATGGAAACTGTGAGGAGGAAAGGAGAGACATGGTTACCCTTGGCGATCGCATCAAGTTGGCGCGAAGCAAGGCAGGGCTGTCGCTGCGCGCAGTCGCCGAAAAGGTAGGGCTGAGCCACACTGCCATCTCCAAGTACGAACGGGGGATTGATACCCCGAATTCGGCAGTCCTGTTGCGTCTAGCCGATGCCCTCGGCGTCCGCCTCGACTTTTTCTTTCGCCAAGTCCGTGTCGAGCTAGAGCCCGAGGCGATCCACTATCGCTGTCGCAATCGCTTTGGAGAAAAAGCCCGCCAGCGGGTCCACGGGGAAGTCATCGAGTGCCTAGAACGGTACCTCGAGGTGGAGAGCCTGTTCGATGAACCCGCACCGTTCCTCAAGCCCGTCGCCGATTTCGCCGTGAAGGGCTTGGACGAGATCGAGAACCTGGCGTTGGCGCTGCGCGAGGAGTGGGACCTTGGAACCGATCCCATCGATAACCTGATGGCCGTGCTCGAGGACAAGGGCGTGCGCGTATGTCTAGTACAGGGGGATGATGGGTTCGATGGACTCTCGGCGTGGTTCCAGGGGAACTGTCCCATTATGGCGGTGCAACGCGGCGTGCCCGGCGATCGGCAACGTTTCGACTTGGCACACGAGTTGGCGCATCTGCTGCTCGACGTATCGCCTGGCATTGACGAGGAAAAGGCGGCACATCGCTTCGCAGGAGCTTTCCTGGCCCCTGAGCCAGCGGTGCGTGCCGAACTCGGTGAACGCCGGCGAGCCCTTGATCCGTATGAACTCTACTTGCTAAAACACAAGTACGGTTTGTCGATGCAGGCGTGGATGCACCGCGCGCGAGACCTGGGTATTATCCGCGAGGATACTTATCAGACCCTATGCAGACGATTCAGTCGCATGGGATGGCGCAAACAAGAACCGTGGGAGCAAGTACCCGCAGAAGAGCCAGGGCGCGTGAAGCAGCTCGTCTACCGTGCCTTGGCCGAGGACGAGATCTCTCGATCGCGAGCCGAGGAGCTACTGGGCGAACCTCTGGTGGAGGTGGTGTCTGAAGCAGCATGACGCCACCTCCGCACCCTTCATCGCCCTCCACCGTCTGTGTACTGGATGCCAGCGTGCTGCTCGATATGGACAACGGGCAGATCACACGATGCCTCGCGCTCCTGCCATACCACGTTGTCGTGCCCGACGCAGTGCTCGCAGAACTCAAGCCCTCGTTTCAGGATGCGTTACGGAACCTGGGGATCGAGGTCGGGAGGTTAGGGCCGCCGTCGATCCAAGAGATGTATACGTTGCGGCCAGCATGCCCTTCGCTCTCTGTCGCTGATTTGTTTGCGTTCTTTGTGGCGCGAGACCGGCACGCGATTCTCGTCACTGGCGACAAGAGGCTGACAAGGCTAGGCAGGGACCGGGGGCTGTGCGTGCACGGCGTGCTCTGGGTGCTCGATGGCTTGGTTGCCCGGCAAGCCCTAACGAAGCTCGGGGCTGCGGCTGCGCTAGAGCTAATCCTACGATGTGGCGGGCGCTTGCCCGCCAGTGAGTGTCAGAAGCGGCTCTCGGCTTGGCGGCGAGCGGCGGGGCAGATGGGATAGCCGTTACGCGGCTGTGCCCCGCGACTCGCCCCCGTCTACCAAACAGGGCGACCCCCAGACACAACCAAGCCCCCTTTCATCCACGCGGAAGGGGGGCTGGCTCGCTTCATTCGGAAGCCCACAACCCACAACGCATAACTCACAACCATCTGTAACCTGGCACCTGGCACAGGTCAGCGCCCGTACCGCGTGCCGCGTTAGTGCGGCGCCCCCAACCCCAGCATCTGCACCAACTCGTCGCTCGTGGGCTCGGTGATGCGCAGCGTCACATCCAGCGTGGGCACCGACTGGTACCCCTGGTTCCACTCCGTCACCTGGCGCGCCGCGTTCGCGTCCTGCTCGATGTCGACGCTCACGTGGGGCACCGCGTTATCGCGCAGCCATGCCAGGGTGCGCCGCGATGTGGCGCACCAGCGGGTGACGTTCACGCACAGCCCGTCGAGCAGGGCGGAGGGGGTCTGGATCACCGTGGCCAGCTCGGAGGTGGTAGGCTCGGTGATGACCAGGCGCGCCACCACGGTGGGCACGGAGCGGTGGCCGCCGTTCCACGCCTCGACGCGCCGCGCCGCCTCCAGATCCTGCTCGATATCCACGTCCTCGTAGGGGATGCTCAGCTTGTCCAACAGCGCCTTGGTGCGGCGCGAGTGAAAGCACCAGCGCGTGGAATAGACCGTCACCCAGCGGTGGCGCACCGAGCGCAGCGGCTTTTGCTGGATGGTGGCCGGCTCGGGGCGGTAGGCGACGGCCGGGTCATAGCCCTCGCCGACAAAGAGCTGGCACTTGCAGTACCCCTGCGTCTTGATCTCCTGGTGGTGGTGGGCGCAGGGGCACACGTTGGCACGGTCCACCTCCGGGTCGCCCGTCAGGTCGCGGCAGGGGCAATACCCCAGCCCGTGCATCATCGTGCTGCGCACCAGCGCCTGCACGATCCCCTCCACCACGTCAGGGTCGGGCTGCAGCCGGTAGCCGCTCACCTCGGGCCAGCGGCGCACCATCTTGTGCAGGCGCTCCTCGACCCTGGGGCGATCCTCGGGCCGCGGCAAGGGCGGGTTGTTCGGCATCGATGGCTCCTCTCAGCCAACCACAGAAGGTCCTTCAGCGCGCCCGCTCACGGGCTGGTCCTCGCGTTCGCGGCTCGCCTGCCCACTGATCCGCTCCATCTGGAGGAGCGTCTGCGACAGCTGCTCGATGGCGATGCGCTGCTTGCGATAGTAATCCGACTCGCTCATGGCCAGGCGCTGCGCCACGTCGCGGATGCGCTGCCCCTGCACGTAGCGCAAGTCCAGGATATTGTACATCACCCACTCGTTGGTGGTCATACTGCGCTCGCCGCTGGGGCGCAGGCGCTCGATAGCCTCCTGCAGCACGGCGCGCACCGCCTTGGCCGGGACGCCGTCGTTCTCCTGCAGGCGCTGCCGCACCGTGTTCAGGTTCAGCAGCGGGCTGTGGCTCAGCTTGGGGCCGCCCCAGAAGTGGCTCAGGGCGTCCTTGACCGCTTGCGGGAACCCCTCGGCAAAGGCGGGGCTGGCCTCCAGGTACTCGCGCGTCTGGGCGCTAGCATAGTGCGGCGTCGAGCGCAATTCCTGCAGGCGGTCGAGTTCCGGTCCCAGCCCCTGTAGCACGGCGAATACTTGTTGCTGCAGTTGCATGTCCTCGAGGGCCGTCTCGGCCTGGTGCACCAGGGCCTGCGCCGCCGCCAGGTCGTCCTCGCCATAGGCGGGCTGCTCCCTCGTGCTCCCGAACCCCAGCACGCCCAGGATCAGCGCCCGGTCGTGGCTGCGTAGTGGCAACACCCAGTGTCCGTCCATGGGCACGAGATCCGCTGCGTCCAACGTGCCCGACTGCCGGCTGGCGCCCAACGTCTCCAGCAGCTCGGGCAGATTCGCCCGGGCGAGGAACCCTTCCGCGGACTGCCGGTGCCCGCAGAACACGCGCAGCGACAGCTCCCCGTTCTCGGTGGTCACCACAAAGCCAGAGGGGGAGCGCAGCAGGTCGCACAATGCCACCAACGTGTTCTCCAGGAGCTGCTCGAGGTCCGTGGTGGTCAGCAGGCGCTGGTCCAGCGTCTGGATCCAAGAGACCTCGCGGCGGTCCTTGCGGTAGATCAGGCGGTCGATGGTCGGCTTGGCGACGTTGATGAGCACCTGCAGGATCACCACGCTCCCCGCCACCGCCACGATCATCACCGTGTCTCGCGGCAACCCAAAGATGTGCTCGACCCGAGGGATGGTCAGCATCAGCGCGATGACCAGAATCGCCACCAGCGGCCCGCGCAGCAAAAAGTGGAGCATGCCATGCTTTACCACGCGGTCGGGCAGCAACACCCCCTGGTACGCTACGATGTAGGCGATGACGATGGTCATCAGCACGATGCCGAGGTTGCCCAGCAGGGTGAGGATCGAGATGAGGGTCGGCGACAGGAGGTGCGCCGCCGTGGGCACTAGCAGGTAGGGGAACACGCCCAACACGGGCGCCACGATGGCCAGCATTAGGTACGACATGCGCCGCCGCGAGGTGGAGGTGAGGGAGCGCGAGCGCGCCCGCCGCACGTTCAACCAGCCCCACCCCGTGAGGGCGGCGTAATAGACCGCAAAGGGCCAGAATGCCGGCCCCGGCAGCAGGTGGTAGATGCCGTCGCGCTGATTGATGCCCGTCACCAGCGCCTCGCCGAACGCCGCCGATAGGAACGCCGCCAGCCCGATGAGGTAGCCGCCCATCACCATCCAGCGGCGCCGCCCCGTGGGCGAGCCGGTGGTGCGTAGGAGCGCATCGGAAAAGTGATAGTAGGCGCCCGGCATAAAGGCGATGCCCAGCCACTGCACCCGCAGCCACAGGGCCGCGCCCTCTGCCGTCTCGACCTCGGCGATGCCCAGGTCGGCGACGTACACCGACGTGACGAGCGCCATCAACGCACAAAAGGCCCGCGCCACCGCGCTGCGCGCGTTGTGCGTCACGATATACATCAACAGCGAGAACGCCACGATGGCGTTCGCTGATGACAGGATCAAGTTGGCGAGGGCCAGCACCGATTGCAGCGTAATCCCATTCATGCGACGTCCTGTCGCGCACCCCGCTACCGGGGCCGTCACCGTCCCCTCATGGCAGGGGCCTCCCGTCGCGGGAAGGCCACACCGCCGTGAGGCGGGCGGCGCTCAGAGGGCGTTGATCCCCAGCGCTACGGTAAAGTAATAGACGATGGGCACGACGAACAGCAGGCTGTCGACGCGATCCAGCATGCCGCCGTGCCCGGGGATCAGGTTGCCCGAATCCTTGACCCCCACCTGCCGCTTCAGCACCGACTCGGCCAGGTCCCCAAAGGTTGCCCCCAGCGTCAGGAGCACCCCCAGCGCCAGGCCGCTCGCGGCGCTCAGGCCGAGCCACCAGGCGCCCAGGGCCATCACCGCGGCTACGCCCGTGACCAGGCCCCCGACCGCCCCCTCCAGTGTCTTCTTGGGGCTGATGCGGGGGAAGAAGCGGCGCCGCCCCACGGCGCGGCCCACGAGATAGGCGCCGGTGTCGGTGATCCAGGTGCTCAGAAACGCCAGCGCCACCCAGGCGAACCCATCGGGCCCGCCCCGCAGCCGCACAAAGTGCGCCATGGAATAGCCCAGGTAGCAGCCCCCCGCCACCGTCAGCCCCCACCCCGTTAGCGAGCCCTCGCCGTTGGCGCGAAAGACGTGGAGCGTCAGGGCCGCAAGGACCGCCGCCTGTGGCGCCCACCAGCGCGCGTTCAGCCCCGGCCATGCGGCATCGGCGATGAGCAACGCAATGAGCGCGAGGCATACGACGGCCGACGTGGCCGCTCCGGTGCGCCGCACCATCGCCAGGTATTCCCACCCCGCCAGCAACGCGGCTAACAGCACCAACCCCAGGTAAAGGGTGCCCCCGAGGTACACTGCCGCACCGACGATCGGGATGAGGATGCCGGCGCTGACGATGCGTGTACGCAGCATGGTGTACCCCCGGGTGCGTCACACGGCGAGAGGTGCTCCCGCCGCGCGACTACGATTGGCTCTCGACGCGGCCGAACCGTCGCTGACGCCGTTGAAACGCCGCCAACGCCTCATAGAACTCGTCGTGATTGAAATCGGGCCAGAAGGTGGGCGTGCTGTAGAATTCGGCATAGGCGCCCTGCCACAACAAGAAATTGCTGACGCGCATGTCGCCGCCGGTGCGGATGATCAAGTCGGGGTCGGGGAGGTCGTGCGTGGCGAGGTACCTACTGATGGTGGCCTCATCGATGGCGTCCGGCGCTAACCCATCACGGACGATGCGGCGGACGGCGTCCACGATCTCGGCGCGCCCGCCGTAGTTGAAGGCCACGTTCAGGCACAGCGTGCTGTTATGGGCCGTGCGCTCTGTGGCCGACTGGATCTTGCGCACCAGGCGCGGCGCGAGTCCCTCAGTGCGGCCCAGGTGGCGCACCTGCACGCCGCTGGCGTCCAACTCGTCTAGTTCGTTCTCGATCACCTGCTCCAGGATGGCGAGCAGGGCGTTCACCTCGATCCGGGGACGCTCCCAGTTCTCCGTCGAGAAGGCATACACCGTAAGCACGGGCACCCCGAAATCGACCGCCGCCCGCAGCACCTCGCGCAGATTCTCAGTGCCGGCGCGATGTCCGGCCGCGCGAGGCAGGCCGCGCGCCGTCGCCCAGCGACCGTTGCCGTCCATGATGATCGCTACGTGTCGCGGCACGTTGGTCAGGGGAGCCTTGGGGGAGAGTTCGCCCCCGCGAGCCGGTGTTGCCATCACACTTCCATGATCTCGGCCTGCTTCTGCTCGCCGATCTCGTCGAGCTTTTTCACGTACTGGTCCGTCAGCTCCTGGAGATCCTCCTTGGCTCGGTAGAGGTCGTCCTCCGAGATCTCCTTGTTCTTCTCCAGGGCTTCCAGGTCCTTGAGGCCGTCGCGCCGCAGGTTGCGGATCGCCACCCGCCCCTCCTCGACGCGGCGGTTCACCATCCGCGCCAGGTCGCGCCTGCGCTCGTCGGTGAGTGAGGGGATCGCCAGGCGAATGATCTTGCCGTCGTTGTTAGGGGTTAACCCGAGATCCGACTTGAGGATCGCGCGCTCGATGGAGCCGAGGGTACTCGTGTCCCAGGGGCGGATCGTCAAGAGGCGCGGCTCGGGGACGGCGATGGTGGCCATCTGGTTGAGCGGCATGGTACTGCCGTACGCTTCCACCGCGATCCGCTCCACCAGGGCCGGCGAGGCGCGGCCGGTGCGGATCGCCATCAGGTCGGTGCGTAGCGCCCCGACCGCCTTGTCCATCCTCTCCTCGATATCCATGAGGACGTCGTCAATCATTGCCTACCTCCCCAGGGGGTGCGACGCCGGCGGGCACGTCCCGTCGCCACGCCTACCCTCCATCTAGCGCGAGACGATCGTGCCGATCGGCTCGCCGAGCACCGCCCGAGCCAGGCTGTCCGGCGGGCTCAGCTTGAACACCATCAGTGGAAGATTATTGTCCATGCACAGCGACAGGGCCGTGCTATCCATCACCTTCACGCCCATGTTCAGCGCTTCGATGTACGAGAGGTGATCGAACCGGGTGGCCTGAGGGTTCGTCAGGGGATCGTCCGAGTAGACGCCGTCGACTTTGGTCGCCTTGAGCAGCACGTCGGCATCGATCTCCATGGCGCGCAGCGCCGCCGCTGTGTCGGTGGTAAAGTAGGGGTTGCCCGTGCCGGCGCCGAATATCACCACGCGCCCCTTCTCCAGGTGGCGGATCGCCCGCCGGCGGATATAGGGTTCGGCGACCTGGTGCATCTCGATGGCCGTCTGCGCTCGGGTGATCACGCCCATGCGCTCCAGCGCGTCCTGGAGCGCCATGGCGTTGATGACGGTGCCCAGCATCCCCATATAGTCGGCCGTGGCGCGGTCCATCCCTCGGGCCAGGGCGTCGCCGCCTCGCCAGATGTTGCCCGCGCCGATTACTACCGCGATCTCGACGCCGTACTCAAAGGCGCGCTTGATCTGCTCCGCCACCGAGTCCACCGCTACCGGATCGACGCCAAAGCCGCTGGGCCCCGACATGAAATCGCCGCTGAGCTTGAGCAGGACGCGCTTGTACTTGGCCATGCGCTTGGCTCCTCCCGGGCTATGAGTGGGGATCCGTGGGGCCGCAGAGGACACGGGGCGCACCGTAGCCGGCTCCCCCGTGTTCCCTGCCTCCGCGATCGGTTACTCGCCGATCCTAAAGCGAGCGAACCGCCGGATGATAACGTTCTCGCCCAGCTTGGCGATCGCCTCGGTGAGCAGCTGCTGCACCGTCTTGTTCTCGTCCTTGATAAAGGGCTGCTCGAGCAGCACCTTTTCCTCGTAGAACTTGCCCAGCTTGCCCTCGATAATGCGGTCGACGATGTGGTCGGGCTTGGGGTCGTCCGCCAGCTGCGCCCGGTACTCGGCGCGCTCGTCCTCGATCACCGACTCGGGGACATCCTCCCTGGAGACGTAGTTCGGATTGGAGGCTGCCACCTGCATGGCCAGGTCGTGGCACAGGCCGATGAACTCTTCGGTGCGCGCCACAAAGTCAGTCTCGCAGTTCACTTCGATGAGCGTGGCCAGCTTGCTCCCCGGGTGCACGTAGGCCTCGATGCGTCCCTCGGGGACCACCCGATCCGCCTTTTTCGCCGCCGCGGCCAGGCCCTTCTCTCGCAGGATGCTGGCCGCCTTTTCCATGTCGCCGCCGGTTTCATCCAGCGCGCGCTTACAGTCGAGGACACCGGCTCCGGTGACCTCGCGTAGCTCCTTGATCATATCCGTTGTGATCGCCATGAATCTAGACCTCTTGTGATCTTGGCATGTGGCGAGCCGGGATCAAGGCCCGGCTCGCGCATCGTACCCGTCGGTCGACGACTAGAGGTCGCCGTCCTCGTCATCGATGATGATGACGTCCTCTTCCTCTTCTGATGAGGCTCCGTCGGGTGAGGCGTACTCGTCCTCATCCGGCGAAAAGGCCCGCTCGCCGACGTATGCCAGCTCCTCGGCCTCCGCAGCCTCTTCCTCTTCCATCATCACGCCCCGCATCTGCTGCCCCTCGACGACGGCATCGGCCATCTTGGTCGTCATCAGGAGGATGGCGCGAATGGCGTCATCGTTGGCGGGGATGACGTGATCGATGCGATCGGGGTTGCAGTTCGTGTCGACCATCGCGATCACAGGAACCTCGAGTCGGTTCGCCTCATTCACCGCGATCTCTTCATTGTTGATGTCGGCGATGAACAGCGCCTCGGGGAGGCGATGCATATTGCGGAGCCCGCCAACCCGCCGCTGCAGCTTGGCCAACTCGCGGAGCTTTAGGCCGGCCTCTTTCTTGGGGAGCCGATCGAATTCGCCCCGCGCGCGCTGATCCTCCAGGTCGATCATATAGTCGATGCGTGAGCGGATGGTGCGAAAGTTGGTCAGCGTCCCGCCGAGCCAGCGCTCGTTCACGTACGGCATCCCACAGCGCTCGGCCTGGTTCTGGATGCTCTCCTGCGCCTGGCGCTTGGTGCCCACGAACAGCAGCGTCCCGCCCTCGGCCACCGCGTCGCGCACAAAGTTGTACGCCCGGTCGAGCGCGCGGATCGTCTGCTGCAGGTCAATGATGTGGATCCCGTTGCGCTCGGTAAAGATGTAGGAGCGCATCTTGGGGTTCCACCGGCGGCTGCGGTGCCCAAAGTGGACGCCCGCCTCGAGAAGCTGCTTCATGCTTACTACGGCCACGAGTCCTCTCTCCTTCGTTTTGTTCACCCGCCCCCTTCTGCCACGGACGAACCGCGCGGTCGGCGACGGCACGACATCCGCGATCCAGGAGCGTGTTTGATAGTTGGGCGCTCTGCCCAACGCGAGAGTATATCATGACTCATGCCCTGCCGCAAACGGCCGGGCGTGGGTTGCGGGTTGTGGGGTGTGCTCTGTTTGAGCGGCTCCCCGCGCTATGCTATACTCACAGCATTGGTTGTTCTGCTCGATACCACACCCCACCGGCCCTCGGCGGGCCCATAGCGTGGAGGACGCGGATGCTCAACGAAGAACTGCTCGCCATCCTTGCCTGCCCTGCGTGCAAGACCAAGGTCGAACTCGTGGCGGACAAGTGGCTCGTCTGCCAGAACGATGACTGTCGTCGCAAGTACCCGATCAGGGACGAGATTCCCATCATGCTGATCGAGGAAGGGACCAAGTATATCGATGTCTCGAAAGACGACATCGCCGGGATGGAGCCCTAGCCGCCCCATGGCGCGCTCGGCCAAGCGCGGCGCCGCACTGGCGCTGATCCTCCTGGTGTTGCTGGCCATCGTCTGGACCGCCGGCGCGGCGCCCCCCGTCAGGGCCCAGGGCCCCGTCGCGGTCCTCGCCGATGAGCACGGTTTTGTGTTCTCCGAGTCGCTCGACTTTGGCCTGTCGGCCCGCGGCGAGGCTGCCATCACCGAGGTGATCCTCTTTTACGGGCGCGAGGGTCAACCCCTGGTGCGGCGCATCTATCCGGACCTGGTCCCCGGCCCCGAGGTTCGGGTGTCGCATACGGAGCGGCTGGAGGCGGGCCAGTTCGCGCCCGGCACGGTGCTGCGCTACTGGTGGCGCCTGCTGCTGGCCGACGGCCGCCAGGTCGACACCGAGCCTCAGACGTTCGAGTACACCGACACGAACCAGGATTGGACGACCATCGATGGAGTCTACGTCGACCTGTACTGGTACGGTCGCGATGCCGACCACGCAAAAGAGATCCTGGCTGCCGCCGATGAGGCCGTGGAGCGCCTGGGCGCCGAGATCGGCGTGACCATCGAGCGACGCGTGCGCATCTATGTCTACAACAGCCAGCGCGACATGCGCCCCGCCCTCTCGGCGCGCAGCGAGAACTATGACGATCGCGTCCTGACGCTGGGCGTCGCCATGGACGAGTACACCCTCCTCCTCCTCGGCACGCACCGCGACGTGTTCAAGACCGCCGCCCACGAGCTGTCACACATCGTCGTGGGTGTCGCCACCGACAACCCCTACATCGACCTCCCGCGTTGGCTCGATGAGGGGCTGGCGATGTACGCCGAGGGTGAGCTGCCCTCCGATAACCGCTACGCCCTCGAGGACGCCATCGAGGCGGACCGCCTGCTGAGCATCCGCTCCATGACGAGCTACAGCGGCCAGGCGAGCCAGGTGGACCTCTTTTACGGGCAGGCGCACAGCATCGTCAGCTTTATGCTGGACGAGTTCGGCCGCGACAAGCTGCACGATCTGCTGGCAGCCTTCACCGAGGGGATGCGCCAGGAAGAAGCCCTCACGCGCGTCTATGGCTTTGGGCTCGACGAACTCGATGACCGCTGGCGGGCGAGCCTCGGCTTGGAGCCGCGTCGCCGCTCGAGTGCGCTCCTGGGACCGGAACCGGGAGATGCTCTCCTCTTCATGGGGACCCTCGACGGCTTGGCCCTGGGCGCGGGTGCTTAGGGGACGCCCGGCGCATGCCCGAGTTGCCCGAGGTCGAGACCGTTGCGCGCGGCCTCCAGGAGCGCCTCATCGGTGAGGCGATCGCGGCGGTCGAGGTGTCCTGGCCGCGCTCCGTCGCCGGTCACACCGTGGAAGCGTTCACGGCCGGCCTCGTCGGTCAGGCCGTCGTCGACGTCGGGCGCCGCGGCAAGTACGTCGTCCTGCGGCTCTCGGGGCATGGTTGTCTCCTGGTGCACCTCCGCATGACGGGCCGCCTGCTCGTCGAGGAGCCCGAGGACCCTGAGGACTCGGAGCTGCAGCGACATACGCGCGTCTTGTGGCGCCTGGCCTCGGGCCGGCGCCTGCGTTTCTGGGATATTCGCAAGTTCGGGCGCGTCCACTGGGTGGCCGCCCCGGAGGAGGCCCTGGCGGCCCTGGGACCCGAGCCCCTGGACGCCGCCTTTACCGTCGATGCCCTGCGCGCCATGCTCGCCGATCGGCGCCGGCAGATCAAGCCCCTCCTCCTCGACCAGCACTTTCTCGCCGGCTTGGGCAACATCTATGTCGACGAGGCGCTGTGGGAGGCGAGGATCCATCCGGCCCGCCGCGCCCATACCCTCACGGGCGAGGAGGTCGAGCGCCTGCACGCCGCCATCGTCGGAGTGTTGCGCGATGCGGTGCGCGGTCGAGGCACGACGCTGCGCGACTATCGCGGCGCCGACAACCAGCCCGGCGATTATCAGCGGGCGTTGGCCGTGTACGGGCGCGAGGGGCAGCCCTGTCGTCGCTGCGGGAGCGCCATCGAGCGCACCATCATCGGGAGCCGCGGCACGCGCCTGTGCCCAACGTGCCAGCGCCTCGACGCCGGCGAGACCTGACGCGGGGGACGATGCACCGCATCCTCGTCATCAATCCGGGCTCCACCTCCAGCAAGGTGGCCGTCTACCACGGTGACATGGAGTGGTGCGGTGCGGGCATCGACCATCCCCACCACGAGCTTGGGCGCTATGCCCATGTCGCCGAGCAATACGCGCTGCGGCGCGACGCCGTCCTGTGCTTTCTCGAGGGGGCCGGCGTGCGGCCGCCGGACCTGGACGCCGTGGTAGGGCGTGGCGGTATGCTGCGCCCGATCCCCAGCGGCACGTACCGCGTGAATGCGCGCATGCTGGAAGAGCTGCGCGCGCCGGGCGAGCGCGAGCACATCTCGAACCTCGGGGCGCTCATCGCCCACGAGATTGCCGCCCCAGCCGGCCGGCCCGCCTTTGTTGTCGACCCGGTATGCGTCGACGAGTTCCCGCCCATCGCCCGCGTCGCCGGGCTGCCCGGCATCGAGCGACGCAGTCTGTCCCATGCGCTCAACCTCAAGGCGGTGGCCCGCCACGCCGCCCGCGAGCTGGGCGCTCGCTATGAGGACGTCAACCTCGTGGTGGCGCACTTGGGGGGCGGCATCTCGGTGAGCGCCCACCGCCGGGGACGCATGGTGGACGTGAACCAGGGCCTCGACGGCACCGGCCCCTTTGCGCCGGAGCGCGCCGGCGGGCTCCTCATCGGCGACGTGATGCGCATGGCGTACTCGGGCCGGTACACCTACGACGCACTGTTTCGCCTCGTGACACGACAGGGAGGGCTCCTGGCGCACGTCGGCACCAACGACGCCCGCGAGGTGGAGCGCTGCATCGCCGAGGGGGACGACCACGCGCGCCTCATCTATGAGGCGATGGCCTACCAGATCGCCAAGAAGATCGGCCTCATGGCTACCGTCCTCTGCGGCGAGGTGCAGGCCGTCGTCTTGACGGGGGGGCTGGCGTATTCCGAGATGCTCGCCGGCTGGATCTCGGAGCGAGTGCGCTGGATCGCGCCGGTGCTCCTCTGCCCGGGGGAGCACGAGATGGCGGCTATGGCGCAGGGCGCCCTGCGCGTCTTGCGGGGCGAAGAAGAGGCCAAGGAGTACTGATACCATGACTGATGCATCCTCCTCCCTGCCCGAGGCGTTGGTGCGCGCGCTGCGGGACCACGCGGCCAAGACCAGCGGTTCGCCCCCCGCCTTCGGCGTGATGCAGGCGCGCCGTATTGCCGAGGAGTGCCGCTGCACGGTGGGCGACGTGGAGCGCGCCGCCCTGGCGGCGCGCATTCTTCCAGAGCGTTACCGCCGCAACCTCGGCACCATCGGCTGGGAGGGGCAGGAGCGCCTGCTGCGCAGCGCCGTCGCGGTGGTGGGCGCCGGCGGCATCGGCGGCTGGATCATCGAGGGGTTGGCGCGCATGGGGGTGGGATATCTCACCATCATCGATTGCGACCGCTTTGAGGAGAACAACCTCAATCGCCAGCTGGGCTGCACCGAACGTACCCTCGGCCTCCCAAAGGCGGAGGCCCTGGCGGAGCGTGTGGCCCAGGTGAACGCCGCCGTCGCGCCGACGCCCCGCGTCGTCCGGCTCGACGCCGGCAACGCCGCGGAGCTGCTCGCGGGCGCCGAGGTGGTGGTGGACGCCCTCGACACGTTGCCGGCGCGCATGGACCTGCAGCGCGCGGCCAAGGCGTTGGGCATCCCCATGGTGCATGGCGCCATCGCGGGCTACACCGGCCAGGTCACCACCGTGCTGCCCGGGGACGCCGGCCTCACGGCGCTGTACGGCGAGGCCGTGCCCGAGCGCGGCATCGAGACGACCCTCGGCAATCCCGCCGCTACCCCCATGATGGTCGCCGCCTGGCAGATACACGAGGTGATCAAGCTGCTGGTGGGCGCAAAGCACATCCTGCGCGCCCGCCTCCTGGTGATGGACGCCGAGTACGGCGAGTTCGGTGAGATCGAACTCGGCTGACGGCGCCCGCGCGCTGCTCGGGCGCCGGTCCAGCATCGGTGCCCGAGGCCCTAGAGGGACCTCGACCGCTCCCCAACAAGCACCCCACGGCACCCCAACATTAACCGAGTCCTAATCCAACGGTTACCTGACGTATACCTGTACATGCTAGCATGATGGTACTGTATCCTGTGGGTGTTGCGACGTCAACGTTGCTGCATTCCGATGCACCCGGCTAGCACACATCCCTCGGGGGGCTTATGAGGGCGCGGATCGCGGTCGTATCAGAGGGTAGGGAGCAGGAGAGCCCTCTTGCTGCCTTGCTGCGTAAGGCGCGTTACGAGGTCGGCGAGTTTCGGGCCGGCTCACGGATCGGGTCGGACGTGCGTTCCTTTTCACCCAAGATGGTTGTCTATGACTGTAAGGACCCGGGAGGGCAATCCGAGACGGTGCTGGCGAGCACCCGCAACTCCTTGGAGGCCCCCATCCTCGTGGTGGGCCCATCGCATGACGAGACATTCGTTATCCGCGCCCTGCGCTTGGGCGCCGATGGCTGCCTCTGCCGTCCGTGCGGAGCGCCCGAGTTCCTGGCACGCGTGGAGGCCCATCTGCGCCGCCACTGGGAGTACGGCATGCAGGCGGAGCAGGCCACCGACGAGGACCTGCTCGTCAACGCCCTCTCGAGTTCCGCTGTCGTGGGCGGGCGCGAGGTAAAACTCACGCCCACCGAGTACCGGCTGTTGCACCGCCTCGCCGAGGCGGAGGGACGCGTCGTTAGTCGACAGGAGTTGTTCAACCACCTCTGGGGCGTCAGCGGCCAATCGGTGGATCCCAACGCCCTGAACCTCTATGTCTTTAACCTCCGGAAAAAGATCGAGCGCGACCCGCACCGCCCGCAGCACATCCTCACCAAGTGGGGCATCGGCTATTACCTCTCGCGCAAGCTGAGCCGCGCCTGACACTCCCCGCCTACCCGCACGATCCAGCCCCCGGCCCACGGCCGGGGGCTTTTGCGACGCCCGACGTTTGACGCCCCTCTACCCCTATGTTACAGTCCGCCGCACCACTTTGGGGACGGAGGAACCCTCTAGACGATGAAGATTACCGAGATCCATACGGGCGAAGTGCACGGGCACGGTTATTCCTGTTTTGTGCGTATCCACACCGACCAAGGCATCGTCGGCACCGGCGAGTGCATCCACGGCGGGGCGGGCATCCAGGGCATCATCGCATCCCTCGGGTCGCTCATCCTCGGCGAGGACCCCATGAACGTCGATCGTCTCTTTGAGAAAATGCGCCGCGCGCGCGTGTTCGATGGCGCGGCGAGCGGCAATTTCGTCACCGCCATCACCGGTCTCGAGATCGCCCTGTGGGACCTGGTGGGTCGCGCCACCGGCCTGCCCGTCTATGCCCTGTTGGGCGGCAAGTTCCGCGACCGCATCCGCATCTACACCGATTGTCACGCCGGCGGCGATGACTCGCCCCAGGCCAACGCCGACAAGGCCAAGCAGGTCGTCGACATGGGCTTTACCGCCATCAAGTTCGACCTGGACGACCTCCGCAGCCCCGCCAAGTTCGACGCCTTTAACCACACCATCAACAACGCCGAACTCGATGCCATGGTCGCCAAGGTGGCCGCCGTGCGTGAGGCCGTCGGCCCCCACATCGACGTCGCCATGGATCTCCACGGCCGCTACGACACCCATTCGGGCATCCGCGTCGCCCAGGCTCTCGAGCCGTACAACCTCCTCTGGCTGGAGGAGCCCGTGCCGCCGGAGAACATCGACGCCATGCGCGAGGTCAAGCGCTCTACCTCGACGCCCATCTGCGCCGGCGAGAACCTCTTCTTGCGGTGGGGGTTCAAGGACCTCCTGGAGGAGCAGGCCGTCGACATCATCATGCCCGACCTGCCCAAGTGCTGCGGCCTGTCGGAAGGCAAAAAGATCGCCAACATGGCCGAGGTGTACTATATCCCCATGGCGCCCCACAACGTGTGCGGCCCCCTGGGCACCGTGGCGTCCTGCCACTGCTGCGCAGCCATCCCAAACTTTCTCGTCCTCGAATGGCACTGGCTGGAGCGCCCCCACTGGCACGAGCTGGTGCTCGCCGATCCGCCCCTCATCCAGGATGGCTACATAACATTGACGGATCGTCCCGGTCTGGGGTACGATTTGAACGAAGAGGCTGCCGAGAAATACCTCCGCCCGGGGACGCGGCTGTTCGCCTGATCGGGCGGCGAGATAGGAGATGCGATGGAGCGGCGCGCTGCGGAGTACCGGCGCGATGCCGAGCGCCTGCTCGCCATGCAACGTCTGAGCTGGGAGATCAACTTTGCGGGCCGCGGCTTTCGCGAGTCATCGTTTCGCATGTCGCTGCGCGCGGGGATCGATCACGGGGACGTCTTTATCTACGAGGACGCGGGTGAGGCGGTTGGCTGGCTGTGGCTCGACCGCTACGAGGCCGGCATCATTCACATCCGCCACATCCAGGTGGCAAGCGAGCATTGGGGCGAGGGGATCGGCCGGCGGATCATGGAGGACGCCATCGCCACCGCCGTCAATGAGGGGCGTCACGCGGTGACGCTCAACGTCACCAAGTCGAACCGGCGCGCCGTGAGCCTCTACGAGCACCTCGGGTTTCGCGTGGTGTCGGATGACGGCGAGCGCCAGCGCATGAAGCTCGACCTCGCCGCGCCTCCGATGCGCGTGGGGCGCCACCGCGATCGCGATGTGAACGGCTCGGACGACGACGGCTGAGCGCGCCACGGTGCGTGGGCGTCGGCATTGGGGATTTCAGACGACGAGGGGGAGCGCCATGCGGCGCTCCCCCTCGCGGCGCATCTCACTCTTCCTCGTCCAGCGTCACCACTTCGGTGTGCCCGGCGAACGTCACGCGATCGCCGGTGTGCAGCTTGCGGCTGCGGCGCGTCTCTACCTCGTCGTTGACCAGCACCTCGCCCCCCTGGATGAGGTGCTTGGCCTCGCCCCCCGTCGCCACCATCCCCACGTACTTCATGAACTGATCCAGCCGGATCGTCTGCTGTTCCTGCTCGCTCACGGTCACCCCCTGGCGGGCCTCTCGCGCCACCTGTCGTCTCCCCTCGATCCTACACCGCCCCTAGACAGCGTCAAGCCCAGCAGCATCGGTCCAGCATATCGCGTCAACCCTGATTGACAACCCCCTCTCGGCTTCCTAGAATCATGGAAGGAGCCTTGACGCCGAGGCCCATCATGCCGGAGGAGCCAAGAACAGATGACCCCACCACGCCCCGAATACCCGCGTCCGCAGTTCGTTCGACCGTCGTGGCTGAACCTGAACGGTCCCTGGGCTTTTGCCTTCGACCCGGGACTCAGCGGGGCGGAGCGCGGCCTGCCCGCCGGCGAGGGGTTCACGCGCGACATCGTCGTCCCCTTCTGCCCAGAGAGCGCCCTGTCGGGCATCGCCGACGTCGACTTTCACCCCGGCGTCTGGTATCGGCGCTCGGTGCGCGTGCCGGACGAGTGGTCGGGTCGGGTGCTGCTCCACGTGGGCGCCTGTGACCACGACGCCCGCGTGTGGGTGAACGGCCGTCAGGCGGGGTGGCACAGTGGCGGGTTCACCCCCTTTTCCTTTGACATCACCTCTCTCCTGACGCGGGGCGACAACACCGTCGTCATCGAGGCGCGCGACGACACGCGCTCGCCGCTCCAGGCCGGCGGCAAGCAGTGCCCCGATTACTATTCGCGGCGCTGCCACTACACCCGCACTACCGGCATCTGGCAGACCGTCTGGCTCGAGCCGGTGCCCGACACCTACCTGGGACGCGTTCGCCTGACCCCCGACCTGCCCGGCAGCGCGCTGCGCATCGACGCCGCCATTGATGGGACGCCCGCCCGCGGCACGCTGCGCGCCACCGCCAGCCTGGAGGGGAGGCCCATGGGAGCCGTCGAGGCGCGTTTCGACGGCGACCGCGTCGCGGCGATCCTGCCGCTGCGCGAGGCCGTCCCCTGGGCGCCCGGCAGCCCCACCCTCTATGACCTGGAACTCGAGGTCGTGACCGAGGGGGGCGGGCGCGACGTCGTGTCGAGCTACTTTGGCCTGCGCTCCCTCGCCCTCAGCGATCGCGCCATCCTGCTCAACGACAAGCCCGTCTATCAGCGCCTGGTGCTCGATCAGGGGTTTTACCCCGACGGGGTCTTTACCGCGCCCGACGACGAGGCGCTGTGCAACGACATCGCCATCTCGCAGGGGCTCGGGTTCAACGGCGCGCGCCTCCACCAGAAGGTGTTCGAGCCGCGCTTTCTCTACTGGGCCGACCGCATGGGCTACCTCGTGTGGGGCGAGTTCCCCAACTGGGGCCTGGACGTCAGCGATCCGCGCGCCCTCGGGGTGTTCGTGCCTCAGTGGCTCGAGGCCGTGGAGCGCGACTACAGCCACCCCTCGCTCGTCGGGTGGTGCCCCTTCAACGAGACGCAGCGCGACCAGGACCCGGCCATCCTGCGCGCCGTGTACCGCCTGACCAAGGCGGCCGACATCACCCGGCCCGTCATCGATACCTCGGGCTACCAGCACGTCGAGACGGACATCTATGACGTGCACGACTATACCCAGGACCCGGTGGCCTTTGCTGCCCGGTATGCCCCCTTTGCCGAGGGGGGCGAGCCCTATCGCAACCGCCCCGACCTGGACGCGCCCTATGGCGGGCAGCCCTACTTTGTCAGCGAGTACGGCGGCATCTGGTGGAACCCAGGGCAGCGCGACGAGCTGGGCTGGGGGTACGGCGGCGTCGAGGGGCGCCCGCGCTCCGAGACCGAGTTCCTGGTGCGCTACCGTGCCCTCACCGAGACGCTCCTCGAGCATCCGCGCATGTGCGCGTTCTGCTACACCCAGTTGTACGACATCGAGCAAGAGGTGAATGGTCTGTATACCTACGACCGCCGGCCCAAGTTTGAGCCGCAACTCATCGCCGAGATCAACACCCGGCCGGCGGCCATCGAGCGTTGACGTGACCCGCGGCGCCCGGCGCCGCCGGTCGGCAGTACCGAAGGGAGGAGCAGCATGGCACTGCTCAGCGATAAGGATCGGCAGTTCCTGCAGAACCACTTTCAGCAGACGCTAGTGAATCCCGTCAAGTTGGTGTTCTTTACTCAAGAGATCGCCTGCCAGTTCTGCCGCGAGACGGGGCAGATCCTGGAAGAGGTCGCCGAGCTGTCGGACAAGATCACCGTCGAGACCTACAATTTCGTCACCGACAAGGAGGTGGCCGACCGCTATGGGGTCGACAAGATCCCGGCCACCATCGTGATGGGCGACGTGGACTATGGCATCCGCTTCTACGGCATCCCCTCGGGGTACGAGTTCACGTCCCTCATCGAGGATGTCATCGACGTCTCGCGTGGCAAGACGGAGCTGCTGCCCGAGACCGCCGATGCGCTGGCCCAGATCGAGGAGCCGGTGCACATCCAGGTGTTCGTGACTCCCACCTGCCCCTATTGCCCCAGCGCGGTGCGCATGGCCCACAGCCTGGCCATCGCCAGCGAGAACGTGCGGGCCGATATGGTGGAGGCCATCGAGTTCCCCCACCTGGCGAACAAGTACACCGTCTATGGCGTCCCTCGCACGGTGATCAACGAGGAGACGCACCTGGAGGGCGCCGCCCCCGAGCCCCTCTTTCTCGCCAAGGTCAAGGAGGCGGTGGGCCTCATGACGGCCGACGAGGTCGAGCAACTCCTGGAGGGCCTCATCGCCGAGGGCCAAGAACTCCCCGAGGAACCGCTCGAGGGACAGGAGTAGGACGCGGATCCACGCAGATTCACGCTGATCTACCCGGAGCCTTGGGACGATGCCTGCCAACGTGGGTTCGCCGTACCCATTCTGGGAGCCATGGTCTCGATGGGTCAGCGTGAATCAGCGTTCCATCAGCGTAACCTGCGTACCATCGATCTCCCATATCCGGAGCACCTATGCTGGCCATCGTCAACGGCACCGTCTATACCCCCACGCGCCTGATCCCCGACGGCGTCGTGCTCATTGACGGCGAGCGCATCGCCGCCGTGGGCGCGCGCGACCAGGTGACCCTGGCCGACGGCGTGCCGCGCCTCGACGCCGCGGGCTGCACCGTCTGCCCCGGGCTGGTGGACATCCACGCCCACGGCGGCTGGGGCGTCGACTTTACCGATGGCGATCCCGAGACGCTCCCGCTGGCCGCGCGCCGCCACCTGGCCGACGGCACCACGAGCCTTCTCGCGACCACCGGCACCGCCCCCATGCCCGACGTTTGGCGCGCCTTTGACGCCATTCGCGAACGCATGCGCCGGCCCGATCGCCGCGGGGCGCGCCTCCTGGGCATCCACATGGAGGGCCCCTTCCTCAACTCCGCTCAGGCGGGCGCCCACGATCCCACCCTGCTGCGCATGCCCACCGGCGAGGAGCGCGAGCGCCTCCTCGCCTACGCCGGCGACCTGGCCCGCGTCACCCTGGCGCCGGAACGCGACGGCGCCCTGGAGCTGACGGCCGACCTGGCGGCACAGGGCGTGCTCGTCTCCGGCGGCCACTCGGACGCACTCTATGCCCAGGTGTGCCGCGCCATGGAGGCCGGCATGCGCCACATCACTCACCTGTGGAGCGCCATGTCCACGGTGCGTCGCATCGGCGCCAAGCGTCACTCCGGCATGCTCGAGGCGGCCCTCCTGGAGGACAGGCTGACCGGCGAGATTATCGCCGACGGCTACCACCTCCCGACGAGCCTGATGCGCATGGCGCTGCGCCTCAAGGGCGCCGACCGCCTCTGCCTGGTGAGCGACGCCATGCGCGCCTCGGGGCAGGGGCCGGGGGAATACGACGTCTGCGGGCTAAAGGCGGTGGTCGAGCCCGGCGACGGCGTCGCCATGACGGCCGACCGTACCGCTTTTGCCGGGTCCATCGCCACCATGCGCCAGTGCCTGCTCCAGATGGTCGACGTAGTGGGGGTGTCGCTGGGCGACGCCCTGCGCATGGCCACCCTCACGCCCGCCGCCATCCTTGGCGTCGCGGACCGCGTCGGGCGGCTGGCACCGGGGTGCTATGCCGACGTGCTCGTCCTCGCTCGCGGCACGCTGGACGTCCGCCATCTGCTCCTCGGCGGGGCCACCATCCCCACCGGGCCGGCAGCGAGGTCGTAGCGCCCATGCCCCTCAGCTATCGCCTCGAGGACTATGCCCGATACCGCCAACGCGTCGGGGACGCCACCTATCTCGATCTGACGCGCCGCACCGATCCGGCGCGCATCCCCCAGGTGTGGGATCACCTGCGCGAGGTGGTCGACGCCCTCGGCCCGCCCTGGGTGCTGCAACTCTGGACCAAAGACGCGGCGGGCGTCCTGCGCCGCGGCGAGGCGGACCTGCGCCACCTGCGCGACGCCGGCGCCACCATCACCCTGCAGCTCACCGTCACCGGCCTGGCGGGCACGGCCTGGGAGCCCCTCGTCCCGCCGGACGGCCTGCGTCACGCCGGGCCGCTCACCGACCTCATCGGCGGGCCCGACCACGTCACCTGGCGGTACGACCCCATCATCCCCACGGTGCACGACGCCGACCGCTACCGCCGGTTGGCCGCCGAGGCGGCGGGGCTAGGTATTCGGCGCGGCGTCATCAACTTTGTCGCGCCGCCCGGGCGCTATCGGCGGGTCGACCGTCGTATCGCTCCCCTCCTCCCCGGCTGGGCCGAGGGGACGTTGGACGGGGTACAACGCTATGACGCCGCCTGGCAGCAGGGCGTGGCGCGGGAACTCGTCGCCCTGGCCGGCGAGGCAGGTATCTCGCTGGCGTGCTGCGCCGAATCGGCCCCGCTGGCCGGCCTCGTGCCGGGCCTAGGCCGCGCCGCATGCGGCGACCACGCCTGGTTCGCGGCGCTATCGGGGCGCAATCCGCCCTCGGCAAAGGGCCGCGGCAGCCGCAGCGGCTGTGGCTGCGCCCCCTACTTTGACCTCGGTAACTATGGCTCCTGGTCCCGCTGCCACCGTTGCGCCTACTGCTACGCCGGGTGACGGCGCCTGATGTGAGACCGATGGCACGCAGATTTCGCTGATGGGGCGCCGATCTTTGCTGTAATGGTTGGATGGCCGAACGCAGCGCGGACTGCTCGATCCCGGAGCGCCGCCGTCCCGGCGGCCCGTTTTCGCCACCCGGGGCCAACCTCAAACGAGGGAGCCGCACCGACGGCGCCCGCCACAGGCCAAGGCCTGGCGCTAAGAAAGCCAAGTCGGCCTGCGCCGACTGCCGCGCCCACCGGCTCCATCCGCCGTCAGAGCGTCGAGCGCGATAGCGCAGGACGTCGATTCTCGGCGTGCGAATATCCTGCCGCCGGGACGGCGGCGCTCCGCAACGACGCTTCGCCAGAGCACCCGTCGTCCCGAGCGGTAGCGAGGGACCTCGATTTCCGAAGCCGGGAGCCCCTCTCTTGGGGCGACCCCTGTCGTTGATGCGCGCGATGCGCGGGCGTCGGCGGAGACAGCCGGCGTAGCTTCGTGCCTCGTCTAGTCCGCCGTTCGTAGGGGCGACCGGCTGGTCGCCCATGAGATGCACGCGCCACGCGAATCAAGGTCCCTCGCTGCGCTCGGGACGACGGGTGGGGCCAGCGGGCGTGGGGCTTTCTTCGCGCCAGGCCTTGGCTTGCGGTGTTCGCTATGGGGCCACCTCTCGGCGCCTCGCTGTGGTCCGCGGGAACGGGCCGCCGGGACGGCGGCGCTCCGACCCCAGATGGCCATAGTCCCTTTCCCTCTTTATCCGCGTGCATCTGCGTCCCCCCTCGACAGTTGGCGGCGCCGCCCACTCACGCTATAATGAACCGGATTCACCTGCGGGCGCGGGCATTCCGTGCCATATCGTCCCCGCCCCTGGAAGAGGAGTAGTAGATGTTGCGACCCACGCGCACCTTTACGGTGGTGCCCTCGCTCCCACCGCGACTGGCGCCCCTGCGTGAGCTGGCATACAATCTCTGGTGGTCTTGGAACCTCGACGTCGTTGATCTCTTTCGCCGCCTCGACCGCGATCTCTGGGAAACCACCGGCCACAACCCCGTCGCCATGCTGGGGCTTTTGAAGCAGTACCGCCTCGAGGAGGCCGCCCGCGACGAGGGGTTCATGTCGCACCTCATGCGCGTCTACCAGGCGCTGAACCACTACCTGAGCAGCCGTGACACCTGGTACGAGCGCCACTATGGCGATCGCCCCGCCGCCCCTCGCATCGCCTATTTCTCCGCCGAGTACGGCCTCACCGAGGCGCTGCCCGTCTACTCTGGCGGCCTCGGCGTGCTGGCGGGCGAGCACCTAAAGTCCGCCAGCGACCTCGGCCTGCCCCTGGTCGGCGTCGGCCTCCTCTACCAGGAAGGCTACTTCCGGCAGTACCTCAACGCCGACGGCTGGCAGCAAGAGTCCTACCCGGTGAACGACTTTTACACCATGCCGGTGCAGGTGGAGCGCGGCCGCGACGGCCAGCCGGTCACCGTCGAGGTGCAGTATCCCGGCCGGCCGGTGATCGCTCATGTCTGGCGCGTGCAGGTAGGGCGCGTGCCCCTGTACCTGCTCGACACGAACCTGCCCGTCAACCGCCCCGAGGACCGCGTTATCAGCGGCCGCCTGTACGGCGGTGACCTGGACATGCGCATCCGCCAGGAGATCATGCTCGGCATCGGCGGCATGCGCGCGCTGGCCGCCCTCGAGATCGAGCCCACCGTCTGCCACATGAACGAGGGGCACTCGGCCTTCCTGGGGCTGGAGCGCATCCGCGTTGCCATGCAGCGCGAGGGGGCGTCGTTCGCCGTCGCCCGGCGCGCCACCGCCGCGGGCAACGTCTTTACCACCCATACGCCCGTGCCGGCGGGGATCGACCTCTTCCCGCCCAACCTGATGGATTACTACTTTACCAGCTACTATCAGGAGTTGGGCATCAGCCGAGATCAGTTCTTGCAGCTCGGCCGGCGCGCGGGGGCGCCCGCCGAGGAGAGCTTTTCCATGGCCGTGCTCGCCCTGAACCTGGCGGGCAAGGCCAATGGCGTGAGCGCCTTGCACGGCCGCGTGGCGCGCAACATGTGGCAGGACCTGTGGCCGCAGACGCCCGTCGATGAGGTGCCCATCTCCTCCATCACCAACGGCATGCACCCGCGCTCCTGGATCTCCACGGACCTCGCCGGTCTGCTGCTGCGCTACCTGGGGCCGCACTGGATCGAGCGTCCCTACGACCACGACGTCTGGAAGGGCGTCACGCGTATTCCTGATGAGGAGCTGTGGCGCACCCACGAGCGGCGGCGCGAGCGCCTGGTGGCCGTGGCGCGCGATCGCCTGCGTCGCCAGTTGGAGCGGCGCGGCGCCCCTAACCAAGAGATCGCCGAGGCGTCCGAGGTGCTCGACCCCGAGGCGCTGACCATCGTCTTTGCGCGGCGATTCGCCACCTACAAGCGCGCCCTGCTCCTGTTCACCGATCCGGAGCGCCTGTCGTCGATCCTGAACCAACGGGGACGGCCGGTACAGATCATCTTTGCCGGCAAGGCGCACCCCCACGACAACCCGGGCAAGGAGTTCATCCGCAAGCTGGTGCACCTGGCGCGGCGTGAAGACATGCGCCAGCACGTGATCTTTCTCGAGGACTATGACATGTCGCTGGCGCGCTACCTGGTGCAGGGCGCCGACGTCTGGCTCAACACGCCGCGGCGCGGCCTGGAGGCCAGCGGCACCAGCGGCATGAAGGCGGCCGCCAACGGTGGTATCAACCTCAGCACCCTCGACGGGTGGTGGGTGGAGGGGTACAGCCCCGACCTGGGCTGGGCCGTCGGCCACGGTGAGGTGTACGACGACGTATACTATGGCGACGAGGTCGAGGCGCGCGCCCTCTACGACCTTCTCGAGCGGGACGTGGTGCCCCTCTTTTACACGCGCGGCGCGGACGGCCTCCCACGCGAGTGGATCGCCCGCATGAAGCGCTCCATGAGCCGCATCACGCCCTACTTTAACACCCTGCGCATGCTCGAGGAGTATGCCGATCAGCTCTACATGCCTTCTGCCGAGCACTATGAGCGGCTCGTCGCCGACGAGTTCCGCACCGCGGCGGAGCTGACCGAGTGGCTCGAGCGCGTCCACCAGCAGTGGCGCGACCTGCGCATCGTCTCGGTGCAGAGCGACGCCCGCGACGGCGTGCCGGTACACACCGAGGTGGACGTCCGCGCCGAGGTGCAGCTCGGCGGGCTAGACCCCAACGAACTGCTGGTGCAGGTCTACTATGGGCCCGTCGGTCCACAGGGGCAGATCACGGACTATGAGGTCGAGACGATGGTGCCGGGGCCAAACAACGATGGCAACTGCACCTATGTGCGCACCATCGTGTGCGAGCGCAGCGGCATGCACGGGTTCGCCGTGCGCGTGCTGCCCAACCACCCCGAGTTGGCGTCGCGCCATATCCCGGGGCTCGTGCTTTGGTCCAGCTAGCCCGACAACGCGCCGCAGCGGCTCCGATACCGCCGCGGTAGGGGGCGAACGCCGCGCGGCGCGGCGGCGCGCAGGCGTGCGCGCCCTACAAGGTGCCGGAGGCCCCGCGCGGTCGGGGGCGAACGCCGCGCGGCACGGTGGCGCGCACCGGCGTGCGCGCCCTACAAGGTGCGCGCCGCGGTAGGGGGCGAACGCCGCGCGGCGCGGCGGCGCGCATCGGCGTGCGCGGAGGAGGCCCCGCCGTGGTCGGGGGCGAACGCCCGCGGCGCGGTGGCGCGCACCGGCGTGCGCGCCCGAACGGAGGACCCGCGCGGCACGCCGCGCGGCGGCGCGCATCGGCGTGCGCGCCCTACAGGGTGCCGGAGGACCCGTCACGGTCGGGCCGAATGCCGCGCGGTGCGGCGGCGCGCGCCGCCGCACCGCGCGCGCCGCCGGAGGCCCCGTCGGGGGCCGAACGCCGCGCGGCGCGGCGGCGCGCATCGGCGTGCGCGCCCTACAGGGTGCCGGAGGACCCATCGCTGTAGGGGGCGAACGCTGTTCGACCCGCGCCCCGACGATTCTCACGACATTGCGGTAGGGGTCGAACGTCGATCGGCCCGTAGCGCATCATATCGCATCTCCGAGTCATGGCGCCTGCACGCGCAAGCGATGGCCCACGACCGATAGGGTACGGCGGGAAACGGCCGTGCCTCCCGCGCTTGGAAAGGAGATGACGCCCCCAGCTCCTCGCGAGCCGGCGCCTTTCCATGCCAGGCGCCGGCTCGTTCGCGTTCTGTCTCCGCGACGATCATCGCGGCAGAGGACCTGATGGTACGCAGATCTCCGCTGATGGCGCGCTGAGCTACGCGGATCAGAGACGGGGTTCTCCACCGTCGATGCGTGGTGCGGCCGTGAAACGCGTCGCGGGCAGCAAACCTGGACTGCGAAGATCAGCGGTCTGTCAGCGTAGATCAGCGTACCGTTGACCCACTGTACCAAGGGTTCATCATGGTGACTCGGGAGAGGTAGACGTGGCCGTACCCAACACCGCACGCAAGAGCTACTACTTTACCACGCGCGACCTGCTCGTCATGGCGGTCCTGGCGGGCTTGGGGGGCGTGGCGAGCACCGCCGTCAACGCCCTCGGCGACCTGATGCAGGCGGTGCTGGGGTTCGCCGGCACGACCCAGTGGGCCGCCGGCCTCCACGTCACCTTTTTGCTGCTCGCCGTGGGCCTCACGGGCAAGGTGGGCGCCGGCACCGTCACCGGTTGCCTCAAGGGCGGCGTCGAGCTGCTCAGCGGCAACACGCACGGCGTCATCGTGCTGTTGGTGGACGTGGCCGCGGGGTTGCTGGTCGACTGGGTCTTTTTCCTCGTCCGCGGCGGCCGGAGCCGGGAGTCGCGCTGGGGCTACCTGCTGGCGGGGGGCGTGGCGGCGGCCAGCAACGTCTTTGTCTTTCAGCTCTTTGCCGCCGCTCCCGAAGACGTGCTCGCCTTTGTGTGGGGCATCGCGGCCGTCGCCTTTGCCTCGGGCGTCGTGCTGGGGGGGCTCCTCTCTCACGCGCTGCTGGTCGTCCTGCGCCGTAACGGGCTGGTGCGCGCGCCGGCGCCGGTGCGCGTCAGCCGCATCGGCACGGCGCTGGCGCTGGGCGTCCTCGCGGCGCTCGCCGTGGGGGGAGGCGTCCTGCTGCGCACCTCGCTGGCCGGCCCGCCCATGGTGGCCGTCACCGGCGCCTGCTCCGCGCCGTACGAGTACGACGCCGCTACGGCCGAGGGCGAGACCGTCACGCTGGACCTCGAACTCCAGGGGATGAAGCGGCGCGTCACCGGCGCGCGCTTGCGCGACATCCTGTCCGCCGCCCGCCCCGACGCCGCCGCCCAGAGTGTGTCGGTCACGGCCAGCGATGGCTACTCGTTCTTTATCACCCTCCGCGAGGTCGCCGAGAACGACGACCTCGTCCTGGCGCATCGCGGCGAGGGCAAGGACACGAGCTATGACGTGGCCGGCGCCGAGAACCCGAAGGCGTGGGTGCGCAACGTGGTGGAGCTGCGCCTCGTGCCCCAGGCGCTGGTGGAGGTGAGCGGCAAGGTCGACCGCCCCTTCCCGTACAATCCGGAGGATTGGCAGACGGCCATGGATAACGCTCGCCTGGATCTGGGGGACGGCGCGAAAAAGCTGCAGGGCGCGGCGCTGAGGGACGTAGTCGCCAAATGGGAGCCGGCGGCCGACGCCACGATGCTGCGGTTCGTGTCGCGCTCCGGCGATGCGACCACCATCCCCCTGGCCGACGTCCTGGCCGACGGCGACCTGCGCATTTGGAACGTCGACGCGCCCGAGGGGATCACCTTCGCGGTGGCGACCGCCGACGGCACGGTCCACGCCCTGGACGTCGTGGCCATCGTCGTCGAGTAGGAGGGGCGGCCGCGGTGGGTGGCGATCACCCCCTCCCCAACCCTCCCCCGGAGTACCGGGAGAGGGAGCAGGCGAGCCGTCGCGCGTAGGGCGATTTGCTCTGTCTCTGTGGTCTCTATGGTTTCATTCCTGTACTCAAGCACGCCATCCATATGATCGACATACGCAACCTGACCTACCACTACCCCGAGGCCGAACGCCCCGCTCTCGACGACGTCACGCTCCACGTCGGTGAGGGCGAGTTCGTCGTCATCGCCGGGCCCAGCGGCTGCGGCAAATCCACCCTGGCCCTGGCCATCGGCGGTTACCTCCACCACCAGTTCGAGGGGGAGCTGCTGGGCGCCGTGCGTGTGGCGGGCCTCGATGTCCGCGAGCACTCGCTCTTTGAGGTGGCGGACGTCGTCGGGCTGGTGCAGCAGAACCCCGAGAACCAGTTCTGCACCCTCACCGTGCGTGACGAGGTGGCCTTTGGGCTGGAGAACCGCTGTCTGCCGCCCGATCTCATCGCTTCCCTGTGCGACGAGGCGCTGGACATCGTGGGGGCGGCGCACCTGGCCGACCGCGACCTGGCCACCCTGTCCGGCGGCGAGAAGCAAAAGGTCGCCGTGGCCTCCATGGTAGCGGCGCGCCCGCGGGTGCTCGTCTTTGACGAGCCTACCTCCAACCTCGACCCCACCGCCACGCGGCGCATCTTTGAGGTCCTCGACGCCGTGCGCCGCCGCTCGGGCGTGACCATCGTGGTCATCGAGCACAAGGTGGACGGCCTGCGCCCCTTTGCGCCGCGCTTCATCCGCATGGAGGGGGGCCGCATCGTGGCCGACGAGGCCGCCCTACCCCCCGCCGCGCCCCTCCCGGCTCGCGACCCGGTGCCCGCAGGGGAACCTCTGGCGCGCGTGGAGGGCCTCAGCGTGCAGTACGACGGCACGCGGGCGCTGGACGCCGTTAGCGCCACCTTTGCGGCGGGGCAGCTGGTGGCCCTCATGGGCGACAACGGCAGCGGCAAGTCGACCCTCCTGCGCGCTCTCATGGGCCTCGTGCCGCCGTCCGATGGCGTCGTCACCGTATTCGGGCGCGCAACTGCCGCCGGCGGCGCACGCTCTCGCCGCCCCAAGGCGCCGTCGTCCCGAACGCACATGAGGGACCTTGATGAACTCGACAAGGCTCCGCGCTCTGCCATGGCGCACTATGCTCAGAACGACGTGCCGCGCCATCCCGTGTCCGATCCGCCGCTATCCGCCTCATCCGCGGAATCCGCGTCCCCGCCTTTCTCCGTCTCGGAGCTGGCCCGCGACGCCGGGTTCCTCTTTCAGAACCCCGACCACCAACTCTTGGGCGATACCGTGTGGGACGACGCCACCCTCCTGGCGCGCAACTTGGGTCGTCTCGACGCCGTCGCGCCCCACGCGGAGGTCCTCCTCGACGACGCCGGCCTCGCCGCCCGTCGCGACGACAACCCCTTCCGCCTGAGCTACGGGCAAAAGCGCCGCTTGAACGTCATTGCCGCCACCGCTCACGGGCCGCGCCTCGTCCTGGCTGACGAGGTGCTCATCGGGCAGGACCCGGCTAACGCCGCGCGGCTGATGGAGCGCTTGCGCGCCATGGCGGACGCCGGCGCCTGCGTCGTGCTGGCCCTCCACGACCCACAGGTGGCGCTGGCCTACGCCGACCGCCTCCTATTCCTGCGTGACGGGCGCGTGCTGGTCGACGATGCGCCGGACGCCGCCCTCGAGCGCCTCGTCGCCATGGGATACTCGGCCTACGTCGAGTCGGAGGGGAGCGCGGCAACGCCCCTCGAACCGCATGAGACCCCTGCGCCGCCCCCGCCGCAGGAGTCGGAGGCGATACCGGCTTCGGAGTGGAGGGATGCCGGCGCCGAGCCACCCGCCGCCCCGGGCCTGGCCGGGCTCCATCCGCTGCTCAAACTCGGCTGGTTGGTGGCGATCTCGGCGGCCGCCTTTGCCCTGCGCGCGCCCGCGCACGTGGCGGCCCTGTTGGGCCTGGTGGTGTTGACGGCGCTCCTCGGCGGTGTGGATTTCCGCCGCGGGCGCATGCTCGCACTCATGGTGTGGTCCGCGGTCTTCCTCCTGCTGCTGCAGGCGCTCTTCTATCGGCAGGGTGAGCCGCTGCTGTTCTTGTGGCCGTCCGACGGCGGACGATGGCCGGTGACCGACGCCGGCCTGGCCCGCGGTGTGCGCATCGCGGCGCGCTTTCTCGTCATCGTGCTCAGCAGCCAGGCGTTCGTCATCTCTACCGATCCCGGCGCCCTCGCCTACGCCCTGATGCGCGCCGGCCTGCCCTACCGCTTTGGGTTCGCGCTCGTCACGGCACTACGCCTGGTGCCCATCTTTCGCACCGAGGCCGCCACCGTCTATCAGGCGCAGCTGGTGCGTGGCGTGCGCTACGACGCCCGGCGGGGCCGCATCGGGCACGCGGCGCACCGCGCTTTTGCCCTGCTCCGGCAGTTCATGTTGCCGCTCATCGTCTCGGCGCTGCGCAAGGTCGATGCCCTGGCGGTATCTATGGAGGGGCGGCAATTCGGCCGCTACCCCCGACGCACGTATCTCCGTCGTGCCGTCTGGCGTCTGGCCGACTCGGCCGGCGCCTTTGTCCTGGCAACCTTTGTGCTCGTTGTCATCTTGCTCGCCATCACATCTGTAGGGTAACGCCCATGGGAACCGAACTCCGCTACAGTCTCGACACCTACCCCCTCACCTACGCCTTATGGGCCGCCGTCGCCGCTTCCTGGCTGCTGGCCGCCGTCGGCCTGGCAACGCGCCTGGCGCGGGCGCGGCCCGTCGTCCGCTTTGACCGGCCGATAACGCGCATCGTCGCCGCGCTGCGCGACGCCACCGCCCAGCGCCCCGTCTGGCGCCGTCCCCTGGCGGGCGCCATGCACCTGGCCATCATGCTCGGCGCCCTGCTGGTCCTGGCGACCTTTGTCGTCACCCATTTTACGGCGCCCCGCGGGCCCGAATGGAGCCGCAGCCACCTGTCTCACGCCTTGATCGACGTCGCCCTTCTGCTGATCCTCGTGGGTTTGGGTGTGGCCGCCTGGCGCCGCCATTCCGGCGCCGCCCGCCGCCGTAGGGGCGACCGGCGTAGGGGCGACCGGCCGGTCGCCCCTACAACCTGTACGGCGCAGGCAACCCGTATGGCGCCGACATCACGCGGGGCGCCGACAATCCGTGCGACCCCCGCCGCGCCCCCCGCCCGCGCCGAGGACGTGGGCCTCTGGGCGTTGCTGCTGGTGGGCGCCGTGGCCGCTCTGCTGTGCGAGGCGCTGCTCATCACCCTGGGCCTGCCCGCCTGGCGGCGGAGCGCCTTCCTGAGCGCCCCCCTCGCCGGCCTGCTGGAGGGCCTGTCCCTACCCTTCCGGCGCGGCCTCTATGGTTGGTCCTGGTCGCTGCTCCACGCCGCGCTGCTGGGGATGGCGTTCGTCCTCCCCTGGACGAAATGGCGCCACATCGCGATGGCGCCCATCGCCCTACTGACGCGCAAGGCGGAGCCCCTGGCGCGCCTCGATCCGGTGGACCTAGAGACCGACGGCCCCTTTGGCGCCCTCCGGCCCCGCGACCTGACCTGGAAGGAGCGCCTCGACCTCGCCTCCTGCGTCCACTGCGGGCGCTGCAGCCAGGCCTGCCCAGCCGCCATCGCCACCGGAGGGGACAGCCTCGACCCGCGCCGCCTCATCGAGGCGCTGGACGCCGCGCCCGGCGCCGGCCCCCTGGCGGAGGCCTACAACGAGGCCGCCCTCTGGCAGTGCACCACCTGTATGGCCTGCGACGACGTCTGCCCCATCGGCATCTCGCCCCTCAGCCTGCTAGTCGACCTGCGCCGCGAGCGTGTTCTCGACGCCGCCCGCTTCCCCCAGCCCCTCCGAGACGTGATGGACGGGCTGGCGCGCCGAGGCAACCCCTGGGGCCTCCCCCGGGCCGAGCGCGACGACTGGCTGGCGCGCCGCGACGGCGACCGTCCCGCCGAGGAGATGGCGGGCGAACTCCCGATCCTGCCGCCCGGCGGCGAGACGGACGTCCTACTCTGGCTGGGATGCATGGGCGGGTACGACGCGCGCGCCCGCGAGGCGACGGTCGCCCTGGCGCGGGTGCTGCGCGGCGCCGGCGTGGCCTACGCCGTCCTCGGCCCCGATGAAGGGTGCTGTGGCGATCCCGCCCGCCGCGCCGGCAATGAGGCGCTGTGGCGCGACCTGGCCGAGCGCAACATCGCCGCCCTGGCCACGCGCCGCTTCCGCGAGATCGTCACCCTCTGCCCCCACTGCGCCAACACCCTGGCCAACGAGTACGCCGCCCTGGGCGCCGCCCTGGCGGTAACCCATGCCGCGCCGTTCCTCGCCCGCCTGCTGCGCGAGGGGCGCCTGACCACCGTTGCTGCGGAGGGTGACGCAATGCCCGCGCGACGCCTGCGGGTGGCCTTTCACGACCCCTGCTACCTGGCGCGCGGCCTGGGCGACACCGCCTCGGCGCGGGCGCTCCTGGCGGCCATGCCCGGCGTCGACCTCATCGAGCTGCCGCGCCATGGTCGCGACACCCTCTGCTGTGGGGCGGGCGGTGGGCGCATGTGGCTGGAGGCGCCCGACGAGCCGCGCCTCGACAAGGCGCGCCTCGACGAGCTGGCCGCCGCCGATGTCGACCTCTGCGTCACCGCCTGCCCCTACTGCCGCACCATGATCGCCGACGGTGCGAGCGAGGCGGACGGAGCTGACCGCGCCGGCCACCCTCTCCCCGCCGTCCGCGACCTGGTGGAACTGCTTGCCCAAGCCCGGCCGGACACCGTCGCCAGCGACGCGGTAGCCGCCGAACACACCCCCGCCCGCATCGCGGCGCGGGACCAGGAGTAGCGCCATGAAGCGAACCGTTCTCATCCTGCTGGCCGCCGTATTCGGCCTCCTCGCCGGCGTCTCGGCCACGAGCTGGCGCGCCTTCCCCACCGAGGACATGATCGCCCGTGCCACCTGCGCCGAGTGTCACGACGTCCACGGCGCCATCGAGTGGGAGGACGCCCCCTTCCAGTCGCAGGTGTGGATCATGGGCGACGTGCCCGAGGCGACCTACTTTTTCGTCGATGATCTCTTTCCCTACCGTCAGGAGGAGTTGGGCACCGCCATCTCACTGCCCGATCTGCTGGCGCACTATGGCGTGGACGATTTCGAGCGCATAGCCATCGAGTCGCTGGACGGCGGCATCGTGGCGCTCGACCGCGAGTACGTCACCGAGCACGCGCGCCTCGTGCCCTACCTGGAGGGGCTTCGCTTCCAGGACGAGAATCAGCACGTCTCCACCTGGCTCAAGGGGGTGCGCTGGATCACCGTGGTGGGCGCCGAGACGCCGCTGGAAATCGACGGTGTGGCCACCTCCATGGGACGCCTGCTGTTGGGCGAGCGCGTCACCGTCTCGGCGGAAGGGGGCGACGCCCTCTACGTCAGCCAACTGGACGGCAAGACGTACCGCGGCGACTATGCCCACCTCTACACCGGCGCGCGCCTGGCCGGGCTCCTGGGCGAGGACGCCTACACCACCCTGGTCGTCACCGACGCCGCCGGCGACGTCCGCGAGTACCCCGCGGAGCAGGTGGCGGTCGCCGTCATCGCCACCGTCGACGGCCGGCCGGCACTACTTCTGCCCGGCGCCTCGCGCCGCGACTGGGTCATGGACGTGGCGCGCATCGAGACGCGCTGACCGGGCAGGGCGCTATTTAGCAGCTATGTATTAACGACTTCAGTCGTTTATTTCTCGCTATAGCGTCATGAACGACTGAATTCGTTACTACATAGTAACCTGCAGCGCGATGTGCTTGCTTATCGCGGAAGATGCCCAACTGCGTAGTAACGACTTCGTTCGTTTGTGTCCCGCTCTAGCCGGATCAACGAATGAATTCGTTACTACATAGTGAGACAGAGCGGGCAACATTGGTTTCCAAGGTGATATTCCCAACTATGTAGTGACGACTTTAATCGTTTGTCTCACTTTCTAGGCGGATCAACGAATGAATTCGTTACTACATAGTGACATAGAGCGAGTAGTATTGGTTTGCCAGATGATATTCCCAACTACGTAGTGACGACTTTAGTCGTTTGTTTAACGCTATAGTGACCAAAACGAGTGAATTCGTCACTACAATGTGGGGTGCATCATATCGTCGGGCTTGATGAGCTACTGGACTAGAGACGAGGGGACATGCCATCATGCGTGTATCGAGGATGCTGATGTGGCGCCGCCGCTTCGTGGCGCTGGCGTTGCTGCTGATATTGCTGACGGGCTGCGCGCGGCCCTGGGCCATCGAGGTCTCGTGGAAGGACGGCTCCCTTGGCGCCATCACCGATGAGCGCTGGCGTGCCTGGGCCGAGGCTTACCCGGGGGAGGTGGTGGACGACCACGCCCTGCCGCTGGAGCGCGCCCTCTGGGAGATGGGCGCCACCTCCATCGAGGCGCTGGTCGTGGGCAAGACGTCGTTCAGTCACACCTGGGCCGAGGTGGCCGACGACGCCTGGCTGCGCGACGACGGCCGTATCGTGCTCAACGGGGACGTCCAGGAGGCCGAGGCGCTGATCGTCGCCTCGCCGCCCGAGGCCACCCTGGCCACCGCCCACGTCACCGACGTGGCGCCCACCATCTGTCGCGCGCTGGGGATCGGCGCCCCCGCCGCAGCCACTGGCGTCGCGTTGGATGCGCCGGACGCAGAGCGCGCGGTGTTCATCTTTTTGGACGGCCTGGGCTATCGCCGCTACGACGCCGGGCGCGAGCGCTCCCTCATGCCCTACCTGGACACCCTCGGCCAGCCGCATCTCGCGCTGAGCGTCTACCCCAGCGTCACGCGCGTCGCCAGCGCCGCCTTTCTCACCGGCGCGCCCCCCGCAGTGAACGGCGTGCGCGGCCGCGACGTGCGCGACACCGCGAGCGAGACGCTGTTCGACGTGCTGGCCGCCAACGGCCTCACCGGCGTGGCAGTGGAGGGGGATGCACTCGCCTTTAACATGCGTAACGCCGAGATCATCCTCTCCGGCGACCGCGACGGCAACGGCCACAGCGACGATAACACCTTTGCCAACGCTATGGACGTCATCGCGGGGGGCATGCCCGATTTCCTCTGGGTGCACTTTCACGGCATCGATGACACCGGCCACACCTACGGCCCCGACGCCGTCGAGGTCGACATGAAAATGTCCGAGGTGGACGGCTACGTCCGTGATCTGATGGAGGCCCTCCCCGAGGGCACCTTCGTCGTCATCGCCGCCGACCACGGCATGCACGCGGTGAACGAGGACGGCCGCCAGGGCAACCACGGAACCCTCCAACCCGCCGACATCCTCGTGCCGCTCTGGGTCACGGTACGCTGATGCAAGGGGGAACGGTACGCTGATTCCGCGGATGAAACGCAGATTTGCGCGGATCAGATATACTAACCACAGAGAACACAGAGACCGCAGAGAACACAGAGGAGGATTGCGGTTGCCACCTCTGCGACCTCGGCGGTCTCTGCGGTATGAAACAGGCTCTGCGTCAATCCGCGTCTGATCCGCGGAATCAGCGTACCATTCCCCTCTCTGTGTTCTCCGCGCCCTCTGTGTTCCTATTCCACCACGCTGATCTCGACGAGCTGCGAGATCCAAAAGTTGGCCGGCTTGTCGGGCAGCACGATGCGCAGCGGGTTGCTGGCGTCCTCTGCGGCGACCCACTCGCCGTCCATCTTGAGCGCGATGATGCCGTCTTTCAGGTCCTCCATAGTCATCTCGCGGGCGTAGCCGTCGGTGGCCGTGCACACCAGCCCGGCGGCGTTGGCCGACATGCCCGCTTCCTCCAGGATGGGCGCCAGCGCCGGCCCCTCCCAGCTGTTCGTCTGATCCTCGCCCTGCGACTTGCGCATCAGCACGTCCTCGAGCGTGACCATGTCGCGCTTGGCCAGGTCGGCGTACGACAGCGTCAGCGGGCTGGACACGGCGCCCGTCACCTTGACCTCCCAGTCCACCTTGGGCGCGCCGCTGCCGCAGGCGGCCAGGGCCAGCGAGAGCAGTACCGCGATGAAGACGAGCAGTGAGACGTGACGTTTCATGGTGTGGGAACCTCCTCCGGGAGCGATATGCGCCGGCTCTCCGAGGGCATGGAAAGGGCCGGCGCCTCCCAACGCAGGAAAGGAAGCGCCGGCCCAAGACGAGCCGTCACCATCGTTCTCCTTTCCAAGCACGGGGGGCGAGGGCGTTTCCGCAATCCTGGCGGTGCTTTGTGCTGCCAGGCCGCGCCTTTGAGCCGACCAGGGGCAGGGGCCCCGAGTCGACCCGCGATCACACGCCATAGCGGCGCAACCGCCGCCACAGGCCATGTGATTCGGAGAACCGGCTGTGCGATTGTGCCCGCATTATACGCACCCGCGCCACGCGTGCAAGCGCGCCGCGACGGGAGAACGATGGGACGCGGATTTCCGCAGATGGAACGCAGATCGTCGCAGATCGGATCGGCATGCATGTTCAGAGGCATGAGCATGTAGCCACCTATCGAATGGCGAGCAAGCGCAGGTCTCTGCGGTAGACAAGATCAGCGCTCCATCAGCGTAGATCAGCGTACCATCGGACCCTCGCCCGAGCGTGTCTTTGCTTTGACACGCCCCGTTCGCCGTCTATAATCGAGTTCAGACCACCCCATCGCGCCCCAGTAGCTCAGTGGATAGAGCAACTGCCTTCTAAGCAGTCGGCCGTAGGTTCGATTCCTACCTGGGGCGCCTGAACGTCTCTTATCCCAGATCGATGATCCGCCCCACGAACAGCACCGCCCCCGTCTCCAGGTCGCGGATCAGCGTGATGAACGGGCGGTCCACCACCACCTGCACCGGCTCGTCGGCCGCGGCGCCCGCCAGCATGACCACGCCGGTGGCGGCGGCCGCCTCCGTGCCCGCCTCGTCCACCGACACAAACGCCTTGTGCACCACATTCCCGATGAACAGGTCGCGCTCGCCCGTCATCCCGGAAAAGTCGGCACCGGCGCCAAAGGCGTCGGTCATCCCCAGCGCGGTCAGCGCCTTCACGAGGCTCAGCTCCGTCTCCAGCTCAAAGCGGGGGAGAGTCAGCGCCACCTGCCGGCGCTCCAGGCTCTGGAGCACCTCCTCCACGCGCTCGGCGTCCAGCGACTCCTCGAACGCCTCGAATCCGCCCTCCTCCGGCAGCACGATGGTCATGGCCAACTCGTAGCCGTCGTAGGGCAGCTCGACGACCTGGTAACCCGGCCCCTCGGCATAGTTCAACCGCTCCGTCTGGCGCATCATCGGCACGGTAGACTCACCCGTCAGGCCGTGGAAGCTGCCGTCCTCCGTGGCGTTCTCCTGGAAGGGATACGCCCAGGCGGCGTTGAAATAGATGGCGTTGGTCAGTACCAACCGTGTGTCCGCGTTCACGGCGCCCGGCCCCAGCAGCTCCTCGATGCGCCCCTCCGTTTCCTCGCTCACCCAGCCGTTGATGGCGCCGCGGGCTGCTTCGGCGTCCTGAACGAAATCGACCAGCCGCATGCCAGCGCCATAGTTCTCCGCCAGGGCGTCGAGGAACGAGTCCAGGAAGCTGTAGTCAGCCTGGCCCCACAGGGCGTTGGCAACGTTCAGGCGGAATCCCTCGCCATCCTTGCCCTGCGCCCCCTCGCCTCGCAGCGCCAGTATCTGATCGAGGCTGTTAAGGGCGGGGTGGAGCCGCTCCGGCGGCAGGGTATAGTGTAGCGCCTCGGCCATCTGGCGCGCTGTCTCGCCGCGGGCGCCGGCATACGTCATGGCCAGCGCCAGCGAGATGCTGTGGGGCGAGTAGAACTGGTTGCCCCCCTCCCGGCGCAGCACGTGGTAGATGTCGAGGGCCAGGGCGCCGTTCTCGCGCGTCAGCTCGAGCACGTCCGGGCCGACCTCGGTCACCGCCACGGCCCGCTCCTTGTCCGATCGGGCGCTGTCCGCCGCAGGGCTGGCGGGCGCGCCGCTGCAGCCTACCAGGCTCAGCAGGGCCAGCAGTATCAACGTCTTGCGCAGTCGGTCTTGCACGTCGTCCTCTCCTCCGTAGCTGCAATCGCCGTATCGGGCACCTCACCAACTGAACGCTCGCCGCGGGCCTGGGGTTCCCGCGTGAACGGACGCCATGTGGGGACGCCCGGCAGCACCGTGCCGCCGGAACGGCGATAGCGAGCGTGGCAGGCGCTGGTGGACAGCCTGGGGGGATCCACGGGGGCTCGCGATGGTTGGGCGCCGCGAGCACGACGCCGACCATCGCGGAGGGGCGATCCCATTGCGACGGTCTAGAGATTGGTAGTGACGGCTTCGGTCACTTGTATCACTCTACGGTGACCTGAACGACCAAAGCCGGCACTACGATGCCGATTGGGCGGGCGTCGAGATGTCCTACCAGATGATGAGGGGAATGTACGCCTTGAACGGGCCATCGACCACCGGAGGTGCCGGTGTGACCGGTGGCTCAGGCGTCACCGGAGGTTCTGGCGTTACCGGAGGCTCCGGCGTGATCGGCGGGGCGGGGGGCTCGCCGCCGAAATCGGCGCACTGATCCTCCATGTCGCCCTCAACGATGTTGCCTCCACCCGTCGGGGGTGGCGCGTTCGCCTGGCACTGCAGGTTCCCGCCGATGGTGTTTCCGACGATGGACAGCCCGCCGGTGTTCTGAAACGCCTGCAGGTTGCCGTCGATGGTGTTATTCGCGGCGTTCAGGAACATGTCGTTCTCGTCGAACTGCAGGTCACCGTCGATGACCACCGACGTGATGTCGGCCGCGCCTGACTGAAAGATCTGGATGTTGCCGCCCACGAACGAGCCGGCGTACACGTTGACGCGGGCCGCGTCCTCCGCCTGGATGTTGCCGTCCACGCGCACACCAAAAGCGTGCAGCGTGGCGTTTGACTCGACCAGGATATTGCCGCCGACGATCGTCTCGTTCAGCGTGCAGGTGGCGCCCGAGGGAACGCGCAGATTGTCTACCTCGATGGCGCCCGCCGTGCCCATGCACGTATAGTCATCGGCCAACACCGGGGCGCCGCTCGCCAGCACCATCAGCAGCGCCAGGGCCACGCCCAACAGGACTCTCGCTATCACTCCGACGCGCATATCCTTCCCTTTCCACCGTACGCTCCAATCGCTACGGATCCGTCAGGGGCTTGGTGCGCGACGGAACGGGGAAGGCCCCTTGCCATCATTATGTATGCTATCATCAGTATAGCAGAAAGCACGATCAGAGTCTCTGCCCAGCGATGGCGCGGATTGGCGCAACGCCACGTGTGGGCTGCTCGCCATCAGGCGGCTGTCATCCACCCTGCTCAGAACCGTCCGTCGCCAGGCGTCACCCGTCCGCTCGCGGTCTGCGCCGCCATGCTCCACCTACAACTCGCAACCATTACGCACAACCCACAACCCACAACCTACAACCTTTGTCCCACACCCTATTGCTCTCGCCGCCAGCCCGTGCTACCATGAGGGTGTTCCCCACCACTGTCGGTGGGGTGTGCAAGCGACAGGAGGCTTACCTGTGGACGAACTTGTCCGTATGGTGTCCGAACGCGCCGGTATCCCCGAGGATGCCGCCCGCAAGGCCGTGAACACCGTCCTTGACTTTCTCAAGGATCGGCTGCCCGAACCCATCGCGGGACAGCTCAACAGCGTGCTGGGTGGGGCCAAGTCCGAGCAGGGCGGCGACATTGGCAGCACCATCGGCGGCATCCTCGGCCGGCGCTAGCAGGCATCTTTCCCTGATCGAGCATCCATCCCGGCCTCCCGGACAGCACCGGGAGGCCATCCCTTTGTGAGCGAGCCCAACGCCATGATCGTCATCCCCTATGAGCCCGACCTTGCGCCATCCCTCGTCGCCGCCTATGACCGTTCCCTGGCTGGCGTGCCGCACTGCTACCCCGTACCTGTGGCGCGCATGGCCTCCGCCCTTGCCACGGCAGCCGCGGGCGCGGAGCCCCCGCCGCACCCCTCCGGCCGTTCGCCCCATCCCCGCGTGCCCCTGCGCGCCGGCGCCGCCTGGCTCAGCCTGGAGGGGGACGACGTGATCGGCCTCATCCACGTGGCGGTGGCGCCGGCTGGCGAGCCCGCCGGCATCGACGCTGGCGCCATCCGCGCCCTCTGGTACGAGCGCGGCCGTCGCGCCGTCGGACAGGCGCTGCTCGACGTCGCCACGGACCATCTGCGGGCCCAGGGGGTGGCGCGCATCGACGCCTACCGCTACGAGCACCGCCTTCCCTTCTTCCACGTAGAGCACGCCTACCTCTCCTGGCGACTGGAGCACGTTCACGCCCTCCTGGGCGCCAACGGCTACCACCGCATCGACGGGGAGCTGGTCCTCGACTGGCCCGATTTCGCGGCCGACGACCCGGGCGAGCCGCCGGTGGAGGTCGGCATCGACCTCGAATGGACGCCGAGCCTCGGCGCCCGCCGCGGCCTGATCGTGCACGCCGTGCGGGGGAGTGATGAGGTGGGGGTGTGCGTCGGCACCTCCGGCGGCGAGTACGCCGCGGCCGAGGAGGCCGAGGATTGGGTCTATATCGCTTGGCTCACCGTCGCTGAGGGTCTGCGGGGCAGGGGCTTGGGGCGGTACCTCCTCCTGCGTGCCCTCCATGAGGCGCGCGCCGCCGGATACCGCCACGCCTCGCTCTGCTGCATCGAGCACAACCACCGCGCCCTCTTGCTCTACACCGGCCTCGGCTTCCGTGTCGTCGACTGGACCTGGGCCTGGAGCCGCGACATCGGGGAGTAGGCAGACCCGCCGCGCCCTTGGCTCGGCAAACGGCAACCCTCCTGCTGCTGCCGTGTTATCAACGGTAGGCGACGTGGGCGGCGGTGGGAGGTGGATCATGGCGCGAGGGGCGGTCACGACCGACGAGATCGCGATGGTTCGGGCGGCGCTCGCCAGGCTACGGGGCCTCAAGCCGTTTCGTGGTCAATCGCTGTTGGTGCGCGATGCGGAGCAGCATCTGGCGGTGATGATGGCAGCGCGGGCCGGCGGGCACGCCGAGCCCGATTGGCTGTCCGAGGGAGGGCCGCGGATGACCCCGTCGAACGCGGATGGCGCCTAGCCGTCCCCCTGGGGCAACGATAGGGCCCAGACGGGAGCGTCTCATCTGGGCTTGCGCTGTTCCGTTGGCGGCGGCCAACTCGGCGAGCCGCGGGATGTCGCATGCCGCGACTCCCATGGGATTCCCCCTCGTCCCTATGGGGAGGGAATGCGGAGCTGCTGCCCCACTTGCAGCATCTCGGGCTTGGGGAGGGCCTCTCGGTTCGCCTCCCAGATCGCCTCCCACGTGACACCGTACTGGCGCGCGATGCTGTAGAGGGTGTCGCCCTTGGCCACCGTGTACCAGATCGTCGTGCCATCGCCGCTGGGCGTGGAGACGTCACTCGTTGGCGGGGGCGGGTCGCCCGGGCGCGTCGGGGTGAGCACCGGCGGGAACAGCGTCTTTTCCCGGTCGGTGAGCGTGGCGGTGGCGGCCACCACCGTCTCGCGGGGGATGGCCACCGCGGTAGGGGCCGGCTGGAGCACCGCCACGGGCGCGAACGGCTGGCCGAGTTGCGCGTCCACCCCCTCGCCCGCGGCGAGGAGCACGGACTGCTCGCCCATGGATACGGCCGCGCCGCCCTCGTACACCGCCACCTGGGCGTGGCTGGTGGCCAGCGCCTGGCACAGGACCACGCCCCCCTCCGTCGCGACGGTCACCGCAGTGGTCTCGATGATGAGTTCGGCGCTCGCGGGCGCCTCCCCAAGCCTCGCCAGCGCCGAGCCGGCGTGAAGAGCCAGCCGCGCCCGGACGGCGCCCGCCATGGGCCGCTGTGACACCTCGAGCAGGGCGACGTGCGTGCCGGGGCCCAACTCTACGCTCCCCGTCGGTCCGAGGGTAAGCACCGCCCTGCCATCGGCGCTCACGCGCAGGGCGTCGCCGTTCCCCATGGGCGCATCCTGCCCGGCGGCCAGCGGCGGATGCGCGCCGGCGCCGGCACGCTCGACGACGACGGTGCCGGCCGCCGCGGCGACTCGCACCCCGCCCGGCAGCGCCGCGCCGCGGCTCTGCAGCCAGCCGAACGCCGCCAGCCCCGCCATGGCCGCCAGGAGCACCAGGAGAACCGAGAGGGAGCGGCGCTCGGGCGGGTCAGGCGAATGGAAGGCGCCCCGGCCTCGGGGGGAGTATGATGGGGCGTAGGACGATGTCTTGCGGGCCGGCATGGCGATCTCTCCGGGCGCTCTGATACCTGTCTGAGATAGGCTAACCCGTCGCTCCGATGGGAGCGAGGTACCCTGTCTAGGGCGTCGAGGCCCCTCGGCTACGCTCCGGGCGACGCCACTAGAGCCGACGAGCGATTCTGCAAAGATGCCCTAACCCGCCGCTCCGATTGGAGCGAGGTACCCTGTCTAGGGCGTCAAGGCCCCTCGGCTACGCTCGGGGCGACACCGCTAGAGCCAACGCGTGTCTCTCCAGATATGCCCCCGCCCGTCGTTCCGAGCAGAGCGAGGAACCTTGTCTAGCGCGTCGAGGCCCCTCGGCGATGCTCGGGGCGACGCCGCTTCAGCCGATGATGGCTCACTCAGGGATCCGCCACAAAGGCGTCCACCCAGGCGAACACCTGGTCGCGAAACGGTTGGCTCACGTCCGCCCAGTGGATCGAGGGATCCGACAGTCGGAACCAGTTGTACTGCTGTCGCACAAAGCGGCGCGTGTGGCGCTTGATGAGGGCGACGGCCTCCTCCAGCGAGACCTCGCCGCGCAGGTGCTGGCCGATTTGCCGGTACCCGAGCCCCGACATGGCGGGTAGCTCGAGGCTGTAGCCGCGCGCGAGGAGGGCGCGCACCTCCGCCACCAGGCCGGCGGCGACCATGCGGTCCACGCGCTCGTCGATGCGGCGGTAGAGGTCGGGCCGCGCCATCGTCAGGCCGATGGTGAACACGTGGTAGGCGGGCGGCTCCTTGCGCTGCAGCGCCGAGATCGGCTCGCCGGTGGCATGGTACACTTCGAGGGCGCGGATGACGCGCCGCACGTTGCGGGCGTCGATGCGCGCCGCGGCCGCGGGATCCACCTCGGCAAGGCGCTGGTGCAGCGCCTCGTGCCCCTCGCGCTCGGCCCACGCTTCCAGCTCGCGGCGCAACTCCGGCTGCGGGGGGACCTCGGGGACGGTCCATCCCTCCAGCACCGCCCGCACATAGAGGCCGGTGCCCCCCACGAGAATGGGCAGCCTGCCGCGGGCGGCGATCTCGGCGATTGCCTCGGCGGCCAGCCGTCGGTAGTGGGCGAGGGTCAGCTCCTCATCGGGATCCACCACGTCGATCAGGTGATGGGGTACCGCCGCCTGCTCCTCGGGCGTCGCCTTGGCCGTGCCGATATCCATCGCACGATAGATCTGGCGCGAGTCGGCCGAGACGATCTCGCCATCAACGCGCCGCGCCAGTTCGATGGACAGGGCGGTCTTGCCCACGGCCGTCGGCCCGACGATCGCCAGCACCTTGATGGGCGCCTCAGCCTCCACGGGCGCGTCTCAGTGGCCACTCGTAGCCCGGCGCACCCCCTGCCTCACCGACATCGACCCCGATGCCCGGCACGAGCTGCAGGCGGCCTACCGCGCCGCGGGCGTCCAGTTCCACCGCCGCCACGTCGATGCGCCAGTCGACGCCATCCAGCGCATGCTCTGCCAGGTACGTCTGGGCGAGTTCCATCAGGCGGGCGAGCTTGCGGGGCGTGATGGCATCCTCGGGCAGGCCGGCGCCGCGCCCGCGCCGCGTCTTGACCTCGACGAACACCCAACAGGCGCCGTCCCGCGCCACGATGTCGATCTCGCCGCGGGCGCAGCGCCAGTTTCGGTCCACGATCTCGTAGCCATGCGACTCGAGATGATCGCAGGTCAGTTGCTCGCCGAGGATGCCGGTCTTGCCGCGTTGTGGCATCTGCAAAGTACCTCGGATGGCATTGTAGCATATGGCGGGGCGAAGCCCAAGCGCCTGGAGGGAGCAACGGGGTGTGGGCGATGGGGCGGTGACCGGAGGTGTAGAATGGTACGATATCATGCGCGAGACGGGCGAGCGCACACGGGGGCACACCGACCGTCGTTCTGCTCGCCCCGGCTAGCGGCGGTCCGCCCGTAGCTTGGATGGTGATACGCGGAGCGCGACAGGCGCGGCGACGGCGGGGCTCACCTGGGCGATGCCGCCGCGCACTGATGCGGCGGCCTTTGCGCGCAACGCCGCGTCTGCCGGGTCAGGCCAGCCGGTAGCCCAAGCCGCGAACGGTCTCGATCAGGTCGGCGCCGAGCTTTTTCCGCAGGTACCCTATGTACACATCGACAATGTTCGAGCCGGGGTCATAGTCATAGCCCCAGACGCGGGATAGGAGCTGCTCCCGCGACAGAACTTGGCCCTGGTGGCGAAAGAGCGTCTCAGCCAGTTGGAACTCTCGCGCCGACAGCTCGACCGTCTTGTTCCCCACCAGCGCGCGGTGAGTGCGCAGGTCGAGCTGGACGTCTCTGACGGTGAGGGTTGCCGGCTCGCTGCTCCCCGAGGATCGTAGACGAGCCCTTACCCGTGCCAGCAGCTCGTCAAAGGCAAACGGCTTGGTGACATAGTCATCGGCGCCCTCGTCCAGGCCGGTCACCTTGTCGGCCAGAGCCTGCCGGGCGGTCAAGATCACCACCGGCAGCCGCTCACCCCGCGCGCGGATCTGCTTGAGCACGTCATGGCCGTCCAGGTCGGGTAGGCCAAGGTCGAGGACGAGCAGATCGAAATCGGCGTCGCGCGCCGCTGCCACGGCGCTCTTCCCGTCGGCTACCGAGGTTGTCACGAAACCATGCTTTCGCAGGCCCTTCTCGAGGAAGGATGCGATACGGGCCTCGTCTTCTACAATGAGTATGCGGTTCACTGGCTTTCTCCTGGGCCGGATACCGGAAGCAGCAAGCTGAACGTCGATCCCTGGCCGGGTGTGGAGGTGACCGCGACGCTTCCATCATGCGCTTCGGTGATCATCTTGACGATCGCCAAGCCGAGGCCGGCCCCTTCAGAGCTGCGCCGGCCCTGGCGACCGCGCGAGAAGCGCTGGAAGATCAGCTCCTGCTCATCGGGTGGGATGCCCTCACCCTCGTCCCGGAGCCAGAAAAGCACGCTGGTGTCCTGCGAGCGACTGCCCAGCGTGATGGTGGACCCCGCTTCAGAGTGCTCGACGGCGTTGCGCGCGAGGTTCATCATGGCCTGAGTAAGCCGATGGCGATCGGCGACCATAACGACCGGCGCAGCCTCTTCCATGCGCCACTCTCGCTCGCCGGAGAGCGCCGCGATCTTGGCGGCTATCTCGCTGGTCAGCTCTCCCACGTCGATCGGGTGCGCGTCGAGAAAATCGGGATGCTCGGCCCGAGCCAGGAGAAGGAGGTCCTCCACCATGCGGGACATGCGATCCAACTCGTCGATCACGAGGTGCTTGACCTCGTCCCATTCGGCGGCGCCCTCACCCATCACCTCCAAGTGTCCGCGGATGATCGTAATGGGCGTGCGCAGTTCGTGACTCGCGTCATCGATGAATCGCCGTTGGGTGACGAACGCCGATTCGAGGCGCTCGAGCATGTCGTTAAAGGTCCGCGTCAACCGGGCAATCTCGTCGTCTCCCTTGACCGGGATCCGCTCCGACCAGTCCGTATCCTGGACGTGTCTGGCTGCTTCCGTGAGCACCTTGATCGGGCGCAATACCTGGCCCGCCGCGAACCATGCCAGGACCGATACGACCACGAACACAGAGCCAAAGATCACCCCACCCGTCTGGATGTTGCGGTCCAACCGGGCGTGCGTCCCCTCCATAAAGTGTGCGACCACGAACAAGCCCTGCCGTCCGTCCTCGGCTATGACGGGAACGGCCAAGTAGCGTACGCGACCGCCAGGCGTGTCGATCTCGGCCTGGGTCGGCTCGGTTATGGCCGCCCAAGCCGCCACGATGTCCGGGTCGTCAAAGAGCTGCAGCGGGGGGACGGTGGATGCGTAAGGAATCCCGTCAATGAGCGTGAAAAAGGCCTCATCGCTGGCGGGAATACTGCGGTTGAGGAAGGTATCAAAGATCGCCGCGACATCCTGGCCAAAGTGCTCACCGGTGTTCGGGTCCCTGCCGGTGGATAACTGCGCAAGTTCGGCGACCTCCTGCCGCAGTTGCGCGTCGATCTCGTCGCTCAACTGGGCCAGGAGGATTGTTCGCCAGAGGAGCAGGCTGAGGAGAAGCGTTACTGCCAGCAGCGCCATGTACCAGCCGAGGATGCGAAGCCTGGCGCTCGAGGCCTGCCGGCGCGGTCGGGCTGGGAGAGTGGGTTCACCGGGCATCAGCATCGCCTTCCGCTGCGCCCCGGGCTTTGCCTGGGAGGGTCCATGCACGGTGGTCGACACGGGCGCCGCTCTGATTCTAGCGCCAGTCCTCCGCCTTGCTTCCATCCAGGCCTATCCCCTAACCGTCCAGACACCTCAACCACGTTCGCGCAACGATCTTCATTGGGCCCGGCTCCAAACCCATGGGAGCGTGGGCCGAACGACATGGCTGTATTGTAGCGACAATGGGCGCTCGGAGGCAATTACCGGTATCGCGGCCTCGTGTCTCGTCGCTCGCGCCGTCGTCGCGAGGACAGGCCAAGCCGCCCTCGCGACGACGATCCATCGAATGCCCCGTTATCGCCTAGGAGTTGTCCGGCGAGTCGAACGAACCCGAGGCGTCTGCACTGTCATCGTCAGATGGCGATGCATCGACTGACGCGACGGACGCCGAGTCGTCAGGGCTAGCCAGTGGCGAGTCATCCTCCGACGCGTCGGGCGAAGACTCGGCGGGGCTATCGAACGGCGAGTCATCCTCCGGGGCGACGGATGTTGTGCCGGTGGGGCTGTCGAACGGAGAATCCTCGTCCGGAGCCATGGATGCCGCGTCGACGGGGCTATCGAACGGGGAATCCTCATCCGGAGCGATGGACGCCGAGTCCGTGGATGCGTCCAGCGGCGAGTTATCCTCTGGGGCGACGGATGTTGCGCCGGCGGGGCTGTCGAACGGCGAATCCTCGTCCGGAGCGATGTATGTCGGAGCCGGGGGACTGTCGAATGGTGAGTCCATGGGGCTGTCGAATGGCGAGTTATCCGCACTGAGGACGCGTCCAGGGATCACCTTGAAAGGCGTCTGGGGCTGTACCGAGCGATCGTCCTCCTCGCTGATGACCGGTACGACGTCCTTCAGAAGGATGCGATCCGGCAGGGCCGCTACCCCGCCGGCGCCGACTAGTGAGAGGCCCAGAGCACTGGCGGTAAGGACGCCGGCGGTCGCGGCGACCTTCCATCGCATGGCTGGGTCCAATCGGCCGTTAGGCTTCTTCATATGTGTGCCCTCCGTCTCGAGTGTGGCTTGCGATCGATTCCTATCTGCATTATCGGCCCCCAACATGAGCCACGCCTAAGAATCGGGTGAGAGCGTTCTCATGGCGCCATCGGAGCGCGTGCTTTCTGCGCTCTGCCACCAGCGTTCGGCGAGTGCGACGCGCAGTGCAGTGTCCCGGGGCCACGATGGGGTCTGGACGCGAAACGGCCCGGTCGCCAGGCCAAGGACTACCGCGGCCACTCGACGGCGCAAGTCTGCGCGATCGACCTGGGCCTCGGCGGTTGCCAGCACTTGCTTGCCATACTCCTGAATGCGGGTGCGCGTCGACCCCGTCGCCGCGTCCATGCGCGTGGCCAGGTGGCCGAGGACCTGCGCCCAGTCATCGACGCGGTGGCCAAGGCCGGCGGTATCCACATCGAGAAGGCCGGTGATCGCGCCGTTCCGTACCATCAGTTGAGCGTCATGGAGGTCGCCGTGCACGGGCACCAGCGGGCCGGCATCCACCCCGTCACCAAGGCCGGCGACCAGTTCGGTGAGGCGTGCCTTCAGGTCGGGGAGCAACCGGCCGACCAGACCGGCGTAACCGGCCGCCGAGCTGAGAGTATCCGGCGAGCGCCGCCCATCCCCTGGCGTGGGGATGCGGTCCAGCATGCCGGCGATCAGCGCGGGGTCAGGGAGTCTCTGGCCCTTTAGTGAGAGAACCTCTCGCAGGGTGCGCCCGGGCATCGCTTCGAGCACGACCAGGCCGTGTTCTTTTGACCAGCCGTGGCTGCGTGGAACGGGGAGGTGCGCGGACAGGAGCGCGTGGCGGGCTTGCAGAGGCGCCACTTCCGCAGGCGGCACGACTTTGATAAAGAGACGACTCCGCCCACCCACGACCTCGACGACCCCACGACGGCCGGGCCGGTACGCGCGCAGTCTGACCTGGACGGCGCCCGGGGGCACACCGAGAACGTCGAGAAGCCCGCGCGCCCGCTTGGCATCGAGGGCGACGCCGAGCCCGGGGAGCAGCGGATCGGTGGTGAGCGTCCAGATCCCCACGCGGTCCGCGCCACGCTCCAGCACGAGAGCGCCCTTGGGTATCCTGGCACCCGTGCTCGCCACCAACCGCTCCTGAGTCGCTCGTCGGTCGGCCCAGGCAACCCGGGCGTGGTAGACGACGGTTAAGGCGCGTCCGGGCCGCCAGTGGATCTGCTGGGGTCGGGCCGTGATGAGCCGCCCGCCGGCAGACGTGACGGCCACGCCCAACAGCTCGGCCGCTTCCTGGCCGAGCAACGTGGGCATGGCGGGCAGAGCCTCATCGACAAGGGACTGAAGTATCGCTCGTGATCGTTCCATCGGTTCCAGGATAGGTTCATACGATGAGCCAAGCATGAGAAAATGATGAGAGTTTTCTCATCTCAAGGGCAGCGACGATGCCGCGAGGCCACATGCGCCCGCGGTGTGGGCCTTGCGGCGCGGCGACACCTGAAGCATACTCCCGTCGGCGCGGTAGCGCGCGTCGGCACGATGACAGGCCCTGCGGTGACATGGCGCATCACGAGACAGGAGGGCGGCGACATGCCAGAGATGCGAGTGAGTACCGTGGGCGATGGCCGTATGCGGCGTCTTGTGCACCTGAACCTGCTGCGGCTGGCGCTGGTGCATGGCTCGATCCTGGCCATCGTGGCGGCCGCCGTGCAGTACGATCTGGCCGTCGCGACGCCCTGGATCCTGCACCCCGTCGTGACGCAGGTGCTGGGCTGGATGATGGGGCTCTATGGCCTCTTTTGGATCATCTGGTGGTTCTTCTGGGTGGCCATCGAGGGGGGGCGGCAGCGCGTGCGGCTCTACACCGTGCAGTGGGCGCCGGTGGAGGGCGGCTTTTGCCGTGAGGGGCCGTTCCAGTGGCTGCGCTACCCACTGGCGTTCGGCTATCTCGAGTTCGTGTGGGGCCTCGGGTTCCTGGTGCAGTCCACCACGCTGGTGCTCAAGGCGTTCCCCATTCTGGCCGCGGCCATCGTCGTCTACCTGCTGGCGGTGGCCGAGCCGCGCAAGAGGCGGCGCCACGGCGAGGAGTACCGCGTCTATATGCGGGAGACTCCGCTCATCCTGCCGCGCATCCCCGCCAACGCCGCTATCATGCGGGCGCTGCGTCGCCCTCGACGCCGGTGAGCGTCAACTCCCCGCGGTAAAGAACGACCTCCAATCGCCGTCGTGCGCGGCGTAGAGCAGGTTGTAGACGTCGTCGAGGAATACCCGCGGCGTGCGCTCCGCCTCGAGCATCGCGGAGAAGCGACGCAGCGAGCCCTCCGCTTCTTCCGCCGTCTGCCCCTCGTACACGGCATAGTCGTAGCGAAAGGCGAGGTCGCCCGCCGACTGGCGCTCGATGTGGGTGACGCCATACGCCTCCGGGTGCTCGTAGACGTCCGAGTACCGCTCCAGGACAAAGGTCCCCCCCGCCACGGAGCCCACGTGGGGCAGTACCTCGCGGACGAGCCGCGTCGTCTCATCCGCCTCCCCGCGCGTCTCCCCGGGGAAGCCAAAGAAGGCGAATACGTGGTTCCAGATCCCCGCACGCGCCGAGGCGCGCAGTACACGCCGCACGGTGTCGGGGTGCGTCCCCTTGCCGCAGCGTTCCAGCACCCGCGCTGACCCCGACTCGAGCCCGAACATGAGCATGCGGCAGCCCGCCTCCGCCAGCCGGCGGAGCAGCGGCTCGCCCAGCGACGACTCAAAGCGGGCGCAGGCCGCCCAGCGCGGCGCCAGCGAACGCTCCTGGATGGCCCCCGGCAGCGCCGCCATCAGGCGTGGGGGCAGCGCCTCGTCAACAAAGAAAAAGGTGCGCGCCCCGTGGGCCGCCGTCTGAGCCGCCATCTCTTCGGCGACACGCTCGGCGGAACGCGCGGCAAAGTAGCGCGACTCGCCATATCCCAGGTTGCAGAAGGCGCAGCGCTGCCAGTAGCACCCGCGGCAGGCGCTGATGGGGAGCACGGATTCCGGCGCCAGATACGCGCTCAGGGGCAGCCCCTCAAAGGTCGGGAAAAGGAGCGCTTCTAGGTCGCGCACGCGTTCCACGGGGTTGGCGCATATCGCCTCGCCGTGACGGTAGATCAGGTTCGGCACGCCGTCGAGCGGCCGGCCGTTGGCCAGGCATTCGGCGAGTTCGGCGAGCGCTACCTCGCCATCGCCCACTACGGCGCTGTCAAAGAGCGCCAGGAGGTCGCGGTTGGTGGGCAGGCGGTCGCGCCAGCAGGTAATCATCTTGCCGCCCACCGTGACGTGGATGCCCGCGTCCAACGACTTGACCATCGCCGCCAGCGTAAGCCCGGGCACTACCTGGTGGATGCTGGAGAGTGAGATGCCCACCAGCCCCGGCCTCTCGTGGAGGAGTCGCGGGATGACGCGTCGCCGGTAATAGTCGGCGAAGGGGTTGTGCTCCAGGTCGGCGATCGCGTGCAGGATCCCATGGGTGGTGTCGGGGGATTGCGGGGTCTGGTAGCCGTGCCAGCTCAGTGTGGATGGAAAGTACGGCGCCGAGGCGAGCTGCAGCGCGTCGATGACGGTCAGCATGGCACCCAGGTTCTCGTCCGGCTCAAAGAACTGGGGGGCGCGGAGGATGCTCTTGGCCAACTCGACGTCCGCCACCAGTTCGGATGCGCCGGGCAGGATCGCTTCCAGGTGGCGAAACTCGGCCTCCGCCAGAGGATCGCGTCGGCGGGAGGAGGCAAGCGCCCGATGGCGTCGCTGGGCCGCGGTGAGGGCGGTCGCCAGCGTCGAGCGACTCAGCACGGCATCGAAGAACGTGACGTTGAGATCGTGCTGCGTGACGGGAATGCCCCGTTGCCGTAGGTAGGCCGTGAGGGACGGCAGCGCCAGGTGGGGCATGGTGGGCGTCCAGTGGGGCGGGAAGTAGAGGCTCACACGCATGGCATCGGCCCTTGGCTATCGCATGGAGGTGCGGTGGACGGGAACGCGCACTCCCGCGCCCCTCGAGGTGCGCGGGAGTGCCACGCGTCCGGCGGGGGTGCCGTGACGCGCTCAGAACTTGAGCGCGCCCTCGACGAGGCCCCGCACAAAGTATTTCTGCATGAACACGTAGAGCAGCATGGCCGGCAGCGCCGCCATGAGGTAGCCGGCCGCCTGCACGCCGGCCACCGAGATCTCGGGATCCTCGTACGTCATGGCCCCGCTCCCCGAAAAGAGCACGATCCCCACGCCCAGCGTATACAGCCGCTGCACGTCGATCATCGTGATGGTCATGAGGTACTCGCCCCAGACGCGCACGAACGTGAGGATCGCCACGACCATGGCGCCACCGGCGGCAAAGGGCATGGCGATGGCCCAGAATAGCCGCCAACGGGAGGCGCCGTCAATCATGGCGGCGTCCTCGAGTTCCCGCGGCATAGCAAGGAACGACTGGCGCATGATGAACAGCGGCACGCTCAGGCCCGACGAGAAGAGCAGGATCAGCCCGACCAACGAGTTGCGCAGGTGCAAGGTGTGCATCAACTCGTAGGCCGCCATCAGCCCGCCGGCGTGGGGGATGAACATGGCGACGATCAGCGAATAGAAGATCAGGTCGCGCCCCCGGAAATCCAACCGGGCAAAGGCATATCCCATCAGTGATGCCGCCACCACCGTCAACGCGACGGTTCCCAGCGACGTGATGATGCTGTTCTTGAAATAGATCGGCAGGTCACTGAGGTACATCACCAGGAAGCGATAGTTCCTCAGCGAGGGCTCGTGGGGGATGAAGCGCAGCGGGTAGGCATAGAGTTCGCGCTCCCCCTTGAACGAGGTGATGGTCGTCCACAGGATCGGCATGAACGTCCACCACAGGATGATGAACAGCATGAGCGTTAGTGGCCAATGGCGCACCAGGTTCCAGAGGACGCGAGGGATGTGCTGAACTCCGGCCTGCAGCCGCGCCGCCCTCCCGGCTCGTCCCTGGATGGAAGCCTGTTCGTACATGGCTAGCCCCTCTCCGTCCGCAGGACCTTGAACACGACGCCCGAGAGCAACATCGAGACGAGGCCCAGGAAGAAGCTCATGGCTGAGGCATAGCCCATGCGCAGATCACCCCACTTGAAGGCCACGATCCAGATGTAGAACCCCAACGTGAGGCACGAGCCGTCAGGGCCAAAGCTCGATGTGCCGTAGGTGATCATGAACTCCTGCGCCGCGCTCACCAGGTTGGCGTTGAGCACCAACACGAGGGTGAACACCGGCTTGAGCAGGGGCAGCGTGATGTGCCACCACTGGCGAAAGCCGCCGGCGCCGTCGATGGACGCCGCCTCGTACAACTCGTCGTTGATGTTGTACATGCCGATGAGGAGCAGCATCGCCGAGTAGCCGGCGTCCTTCCAGATGCGCATCACCGCCACCATGGGGAGGGCCGTCGATGCGTTCTGCAGCCAGTTGCGCGTCCAGCTCTTCAGGCCCAGCACGTTCCCCAGGATGTGGTTGAGGTAGCCCGTCTGGTTGTCCAGCAGCACCTTCCACATGAGGATGGCCACCGCCACGGGCAGGATCACCGGCAGGTACATGATGGTGCGGTAAAAGGCGGCGATCAGCGTGTTCTTGACGCGAGCGATCACCGAGGCGAAGAGCAAGGCGGAACCGAGCATGCACGGCATATAGATGCCGGTAAAGCGCAGCGCCCGGCCCAAGGAGGGCCAAAAGTACGTGTCCTCAGCGAACGCCTCCACAAAGTTGCGCAGCCCCACGAAATTCGTCGGCTCGGTGAGCTGTGCCAGGAAGCGAAAATCGGTGAACGCCATCGTCAGGCCACGGACCAGGACCCAGATCTGAAAGGTGGCAAAGAGGATGAGGCCGGGCGCGATAAAGAGATAACCCATGGGGTCACCCCAGCGCTCCTTGCCCACGTTGCGCAAGAGCTGCCACCACAGGCGTAGAGTCTGCGTTTTGCCCTCCGAGGGGCTCTCGACGGACTCGATTTGGGCTGTCGTCATCGGCACGTCTCCCTTGTCGTCCTCCACGGGTGCCTTCGAGGGGGTCGGGGGGCAGGGGGCTGCCCCGCCCCCCGTGAGAGATGCTACTTTTTCCCTTCCAGCACCTTTTGGACCTGGACGCGCTCCTCGTCATAGATGGCGTTGATGCACTCGTCCAGCGTGCACTCGCCATGCATGAACTTTTGCTCCCAGGAATCGGCGATGGGCCCAAAGATGTCGAGATGCGCATCGGTCGGCAGCGGGGCGGATGCGTTCACCATGTCGTACATCGGCTCCATCCAGGCCCAGTCCGAGTTGGTGGGCATGATCTTCTCATAGACGCTCTTGTAGGCCGGGAAGTGATAGTAGTTCAGGTACCCGAGGTGGAATGAGTAGTTCTCTACCTTTTCGACGGTGGGATCCACCATCCAAAGGAGCCAGTCAGTGATCTCCTGGGGCTCGGTGGCGCCCTTGAACAGGATGGCGCCGTTGCCAAAGGTAAAGGTCTTGGGCTTGTCCCCTTCCTTCAGCACAACGTTAGTCGTCGTGGCGATATTGGGGGTACCCCAGACCTTGCGGGCCTGAGCCTGGGTCCAGGAGGCGTTGGACTGGATCGTCAGGGAGATGCCCTTGTTCCAACTCTCGATGGCGACCGTCTCTCCCCAGGTGTCGTCGGTGATGATGCCGTCGTCGTACCAGCGCTTCAGGAGATTCATCATCTCCTTGTAGGCGTCGCTACGCACGTCAAAGTACGAGCCCTCATCTTCCTGCACCCAGGGGTTTTCCGTCCATAGCTGCATGAGCATGTGCTGATCGGGGTGGGTGCACCAGTGGCGGAAGCTCATGGGTACGTTGTCGGGGAACATCTTTTTGAGTTCGTAGAGCTGCGCCTCGAAATCGGGGAGCGTCGCCGCGGGGGTGGCCCCGAGCTTGTCCCAGAAGTCCTTGCGGTAGACGCGCACGAACACCTCGATGTCCCACGGGAAGCCGAACAGCTTGCCCTCTTCGGAAAAGCTGGTGCGGATGTTGGGCAACAACTCGTCCCAGAGCTTGGACGCCCAGGGCACGGAGGAGCTGTTGATAAAGTCGTCCCAGGGCTCGATGATGCCCATCCGGTTATAGTCGCGGATCTCGCCGAGGTTGCGGGTGCGCAGCATCCCGTTCCACTCGAGCTTGCCGTCCTTCACCATCTGGGCGACCTTGGTCTGCCATCCCTCAGGGTTGGGGTCGGCCTCGATTCGCACCTTACCGCGCATCTGGCGGTTGTACTCGTCGGTGGCGGTGGCCATGTTGAGCTTTTGCCAGTTCCAGAGCTGGGTCATGTAGCGCACGACCTTCTCGCCCTGGGGCTGGGCTGCCCCCTGGACCACGACCGTCTCCTTGACGACCTCCTGTACGACCTTTTCGACCTCGCGGGTCACTTCGACGGCTTTGGGCTGGCAGGCCGAGAGGGCGGCGGCCGCGGCGCCCACGGCGGCGCCACGCATCATGCCACGGCGGGAGATTCGACGCTTGAGAAGGTCAGACATCTTGGCTTCCTTCCTCCACACATGGTGAGCCTACCGACGCTTCAGCAGCGGCCGCCGGGCGGCGGCCTTCGCACCGGGCGGTGTGAATGGCGTCATCTCTCGGTCGATCACCCCCTCCCCCGGAACGGTGTGGCGACCGGCGCGGTCGCACACCGAACCTGATCGAGGCGCGGGAACGTCCTCCGTGGCGGCGGGCGCGCCCGAACGATGGGCTCGTGCACCATAGGAGCGCACGGACGATGAGTCGCCGCTCGGGGCGTGTCCTCGCTCCACGCGCCTCCCTTGACGCCTATGGACGGATGGTAAGTGTGCCGCGCGAGTTGCCACTGCCAACGGGGCGCGCTATGATGGGGCCGCAGCACGGCGTGCCTCGCGCTGTGAGGCACGTTCTCATCATACGATACGCCGTCCACCCTGCCTAGACCGTTTTAGGCCGTGCTTAGGACGTGCGAGGGCCAACGGAACCCGCGAGGTAACGATGCTTGAGGAACAGTTGCGCCATGCCCTGAACCGCCTCTACGATCCGGTGTTCCTGCGCAAGAGCCCCCTGGTCGCGCTCCTCGGCCTCGATGCAGCGGAGAACACGGCTGAGGCGCTTCGCATCGCCCTCGACGCTGGCATACGGGCTCTCAAGCCGCCCCTCGGCACTCCCTCCATCAGCCGCAGCCCTCGCTACTACCAGGTGCTGTATAACCGCTACGTGCAGCAGTTCACCCAGCGCGACGTGGCCCGCAAGCTCAACGTGAGCATCCGCCAGTTGCGCCGCGAGCAGGACGCCGCCGTGCACGCGCTGGCGGAGCACCTGCGCGATCGGTATCGGTTGGGCGACGTCGAGCCGATCCTCGCTGCTTCGCAAGCGGGCGACGAGGAGAACCACGTCGAGCGTGAGATGGCCTGGGTGGAGAATTCGCTGGCCGATTCCTCCACCGAGGTGGGCTCCGTCCTTGAAAAGGCCCTGGTCCTGGTGGTCGAACTGGCGCGCCAGCGCCGCGTTCACCTGGGGCTGGAGGTGTGCGGCGGGCTGCCGATGGTCGCGGTGGCGCACACCGTGTTGACCCAGGTGGTGCTCGACCTGCTCACCGCCTGCATCCGCGCCGTGCCGGGGGGAGCGGTGGCGGTCACGGCGGGTGTGGACGAGGAGGGCGTCGCGGTGCGACTCATCGCCGAGCCGGCCGAGGGCGTTCCCGGCGCGATCCTCGAGGAGGGCGCTCTCGCCATCCCGCGCCGCCTCGTGGAACTATTCCAGGGGCAGCTCCACGTGCGGGACGATGCCGCGGCCGTGTCGGCTACGATCCGCGTGCCCGCCATCGAGCAGATCCCCATCCTGGCCATCGAGGATAACGCGGACACGGTACAGCTGTGGCAGCGCTACGTGCAGGACAGCCCCTTCCGGCTGGTGGGCGTCACCGAGCCGCGTGAGGCGGTGGCCGTGGCGGCGTCGTTGCAGCCCAGCGCTATCGTGCTGGACGTCATGATGCCCGGCATCGACGGCTGGGAGTTGCTGGGCCAGCTCCGTCACCACCCCGTGACGGGCATGATCCCCGTGATCGTGTGCAGCGTACACCCCCAGGGCGAACTGGCCCTCTCCCTCGGCGCCAGCGCCTTTGTGCGCAAGCCCGTCACGCGTCAGGTGTTTCGCGCCGTGCTGGAGCACCATACCGCGGCTGCAGGGCGCGCGTGATTGCCCGAAGCGCCAGCACCACCTCGCGGGCCGAGAGCCCCTCCTGTCGCGTGAGCACCAACTCGCGGCTCACGATGGGCTCCCGCTGCGGGTCGGTGGCTGAGATGATGATCACGGGGATGTCGCGGATCGCCTCGTCCTGCGCCTTTTCCCGGAGCACCGCAAAGCCGTCCCCGTTGGGCATCACCAGGTCGAGGAGCAACACGTCGGGGCGGCGCTCGCGCAGTAGTTCCAGCGCCGTGACGCCGTCCTCGGCGTCGAGGACGGTGTAGCAGCGCCGCGTCGAGCCCAGCATGCGGCCAAAGAGCTGCAGTGCCTCCGGGTCGTCATCCACCACCAGCACCGTGCGGCCCGCCGGCGCCACGCGATCGAGCGCCTCGATGAGTGCCCCGCGCACGATCGGCTTGATGAGATACTCCTGCACGCCCTCTTGCAGCATCGTCGGCTGGGGGCTGGCGATCCAGCAGCGCAAGATGGGGATGTCAAAGCTCATCTCCGGCAGGCAGAGGCCCCCATTCGCCCCGGCGTCGATGCCGGTCTCGTTGATGACCATCGCGACGGGCGCAAGCGTATCGATCGCCGCGCCGGCTTCCTCCATCCCCGGCACCGAGATCGCCTCCAAGTCCTCAACGTAGCGCGCGACGAGTGCAGAGAGCACCTGCCCGCGCTCCACCACCACGATGCGCGGCTTGACGGCCGTAAGGGGTGCCTGGGAGGGTGTTTCGCGCGGCGCGTACTCTTGATAGGGGCTGAACCAGCGCAGCAGGGTGTCCTCGGGGGTGGGTTTGTGCACGGGCAGCGTGAACGAGGCCGTGGTGCCCACGTTCAGTGTGCCGTCCAGCCAGATGCGCCCACCGTGCATCTCGACGAACCGCTGGCTGATCGCCAGGCCCAAGCCCGTCCCCCCGTACCGTCGGCGGATGGAGGGGTCCGCCTGCTGGAACGGCTTAAAGAGGCGCACGCGGCTGTCGGGGTCCATGCCGGGGCCGGTGTCCGTCACGCTGACCACCAGCATCTCTTGCTCGCACCGCGCCCGCACGGTGGCGCCCCCCTTGTCCGTGAAGCGGCCGGCGTTGCTCAGGAGGTTCAGGACCACCTGCCGGATGCGCGTGCGGTCGCAGTAGGCCGGCGGGAGGTCGTCGGGCACGTCCAGTGTCAGGGTGAGCCCCTTTTGCTCGAACAGCACCGCGACCGCCTCGACGGCCTCCTGAATAACCTCCTCGATGGCGATCGGCTCGCGGAACAGCTGCATCCGCCCCGACTCGGCCTCGGCGAGATCGAGTACGTCATCCACCAGTCCGGCCAGGTGCTGGCTGTTGCGCTTGATGGCGGCCACGTCGGCCAGGAGCGCCGAGGGCAGGCGCTGCGCGTAGGTGCCGGGCGCGCCCAGGATCATGTCGCTGAAGCCGATGATCATGTTCAGAGGGGTGCGCAGCTCGTGGCTCACGTTGGCCACAAACTCTTCTTTGGCGCGCCGCGCCTCCTCCACCGCGCGGCGCGCGGCCGAGAGCATCTCGTTGAGGCGCGTCGTCTGGGCGTTGGCCTGCGCCAGGTCCTGCAGGGCCTGCTTGAGCTGGAGCTGGCGGTCGCGCGCCATATCCAGGTTTTTCCGCGCCTGTTCGTAGCCGTGCCACGCCCAGTCGATCACGCGCTTCTGGGGGCGTTGGGCGATACAGGCCAGGAACCCGACGCTCCACACGATGAGGAGGTTGGTGGCATAGGCGGGAGGCAGGTGGCCGGGAAAGCCCATCCCCCAGGCGAGGCTCAGGGAGGCTACTCCCGCTGTCGCCAGGGCCGCCCAGGAGCCGAGGGTGACGCCGGCGACGAGCACCGGATACAGGACGGCGTGGTGGGCGTCGCTGTGCGGTATCCACTCCCCGGCGATGAGGGTGAGGGCCAGCGACCCGAGGCACAGCAGCCACACGGCCAGGGGGTAGCAGATCTGTCGCAGCCGGGCAACCACGCCGCACAGGGTAAAGAGGGCCATGCTGAGGACGAATGGGAGGAGGGGGGCGGCCTGCAGGTCCATCAAACCCAGGACGATGCCGATGACCACCGGCGGGAGCAGCGCCCAGGTGAGCAGCCTGTGGCGAACCTCGTCCACCAGTTCCTGAGGCGCACGTATCTCGTCCATCGATGCCTCCGATCGGTGGAACCACGGCGATGTGGTGGGGTGCTCCGGCGAGGCGACGGGCACGACTCAACGGCCTGCCCGCCTGACGCCATTATAGCATAGCCCATGCACCACGGGACGAGAAAAGAGGGCGCCCGAACCCGGGCGCCCTCACAGGGTGGTTCGCCGTCGCTCACATACGCGCGCATGACGCTGGCAGCACGCTCGTGCCGATACGCCCGGCGGTGCCGCGCCGTCTACCCCACACGGTCACTTGCCGGCGACAGCCACGGGCTGCGCCGGCAGCGGGACCGATGACAGGGGGTGCTCGATGGCCGCCAGCTTGGCCTCATCGAGCACCATCCCGAGCCCCGGCCCCTGGGGGACGAGCAGGTAGCTGTCCTCGTAGCGCACCCGGTCGACGACCACGTCGTCCTGGTACAGCAGGCCGCCCGTCATGTCGGAGGGGTAGTCCAGGTTCTCGATGGTGGCGCCGAACATGGCCTGGGCTGCCACGCCGATGGACAGCTCTTGCGTGGTGCCCACCAGGCAAGAGACGCCGGCGGCCAGGGCGATGTCGGCGACGCGCCGCGCGCTCATCCAACCTCCGCAGCCCGCCAGGCTGACGTTGAAGATGTCCACGTAGCGGTGCTTGGCGAATTCGAAGGCCATCTCGGGGGAGTGGATGTGCTCGCTGATGGGCAGATCGACGCGCTTGCGCACCTCGTACTGCCCCTCGGGGTCGCGGCGGTCGCATACTGACTCGACGAGCATCGGCTGGAAGCACAGCAGCCGGCGCAGGACGTCCATGGCGCGCTTCCATGGCAGGCGGCCGCTCAGGTCCAACGATTTCAGCTCAAAGCGGTCGCCCCAGCGCGAGCGGACGGCGCTGAGAAACGCCTCGTCGGCCTCGACGTTGCCTCCGCAGTATAGGCGAAAGAGGGTCTGCCCCTCGTTGATGCGCCGTTCGACGCGCGCCACGTTCGGCTCGACCTCGGCCATGTCAAACATGCGAAAGATCGGGTAGCACACGCGGATGCGGTCGCAGTAGGCGCCGCCCATGAGTTCAGCGACGGACAGCCCCTTGGCCTTGCCGGCGAGGTCCAGGATGGCCAGCTCGATCCCCTCGAGGAACGGCCCGCTGCGCGGGAAACGCGCGCGCGCCGCGCGGGTCAGGGGGCCATATTCCATGGGGTCCTGGCCGACGAGGATGTGGGCGATGCTGTTGCGGGCGTCCTGGAGGTCGAACTTGACGTGGCTATGGCCCAGGTCGGACATCTCGCCGAGGCCGATCAGCCCCTCGTCGGTGAACGTCTGCACGATGACGTGGGGCGTCAGCGAGCCGGTCTCGCGCCGGGAATATACGGGGGTGAGGCGCACGTCAGTGATCTTCATGGCCAGCTCCTCTCGCGTGGGGCGTGGGAGAACGCGGATGTCAGGGTACGCCACCATCATACGACGGCGGTTCGCGCCGTGTAAAGGTGGTTCCCGGCCATCTTTAGGACGTGCGAGGGTCAGGATGCTGATGAGCGCGTCGCCGCTAGGCGTCGAGGTCGACGGGTATCTCGCGCGCGATGGCGATGGCGTCCAGGGACACGCAGCAGGTAAAGGCGCGCACCGAGACGCGGCGCTCCGCCGCCTCGCGCAGCGCCGCGGCGAGGGCGGGATCGGCCTCCGGGTAGGAGGCGAAGGAGCGCGCGTCGGGGCGCTGCACCACAAAGACGATGGCGGCGGCATCGCCCGCCTCCACGGCGGCGACGAGTTCCCCCGCGTGCCGCCGTCCGCGGGCCGTGGGGGCATCGGGGAAGCGCGCCACGCCGTCGATCACCAGGGTAACGGACTTGCACTCTACCCAGCATATCCCGTGGGGCCCTGTGAGGCGGAAATCGATGCGCGACGCGCCCAGCGCCACCTCGGCGGCGACCCCGTCATACTCGCCCAGGACGATGCGGCCCGTGCCGAGCGCCTCGGCAAAGAGACGGTTGGGCAGCCGCGTGTCCAGCGAGACGAGCACGCCGTCGTGCTCGATGAGCATCAGGTCGCAGGGGGTGCGGCGATGCGCGCCGTCGCGGGGCGTCACCCACACCCGGCGGCCCGGCACGAGCAACTCGGTGAGCCGGCCCGGGTTGGCGACGTGGGCGGCCAACTCTTCCCCGTTGATGCGGATGGCGGCGCGGAAGCGGTTGTCGCGCCGCACGAGTTCGGCGGGCAGCAGCGGGGGGAGCCTCACGATACGACCCTCCGGCCGTCGCCATGGGCGGCCGCCGTCTGGCGCCTGGCCGTGGGGGCGCCACCCCCTTGCCCCGGGCGGTGGGAGCGGGTATAACGGGTCCGATCAATCGACGCTGGCCGAAAGGGGGCGGAACCATGGCCACGGAGCGACCGAACGTGCTGTTCATCCTCACGGACGATCAGGGGGTGTGGGCGGCGGGGTGCTACGGGAACCCCGAGATTCGCACCCCGAACCTCGACCGGCTGGCGGCCTCCGGGACGCGCTTTGAGCGCTTTTTCGTCGCCACGCCCGTCTGCTCGCCGAGCCGCGCCACCCTCCTGACGGGACGCATCCCATCGCAGCATGGGGTGCACGACTGGATTCGCGCCGGCAACGTCGGGCCGGACGCGGCGCGTTATCTCGAGGGGGAGGTGTGCTACACCGACGTGATGGCGGCGCATGGCTATACGTGTGCCCTCTCGGGCAAGTGGCACCTGGGCGCCAGCCAGCTCCCGCAACACGGCTTCAGCCACTGGTACGTGCACCAGAGCGGCGGCGGGCGCTACAACGATGCCCCCATGATCCGCGACGGCGTGCTCATCGACCAGCCCGGCTATGTCACCGACGCCATCACCGATGACGCCCTGGCGATGATGGACGCCTATGCGCGGTCGAACCAGCCCTTTTACCTGAGCGTGCACTATACCGCCCCCCATAGCCCCTGGACCGGCCACCCGCAGCATATCGTGGACTCGTACGACGACACGCCCTTCACCTCCTGTCCGCAAGAGCCGCGGCATCCCTGGGCAGTGTCCCTCACCGACCAGTGCCTGGGCAATCGCGAGATGCTCAAAGGGTACTTTGCCGCCGTCACCGCCATGGACGCCAACGTGGGGCGGCTGCTGGACCGCCTGGAGGAACTCGGGCTGCGCGAGAACACGCTGGTCATCTTTCTCAGCGACAACGGCTTTTCCTGTGGCCACCACGGCTTTTGGGGCAAGGGGAACGGCACCGAGCCGCGCAACATGTACGAGAACTCGATCCGCGTGCCGTTCATCGCCAGCCACCCGGGCCGCATCCCAGAGGGCGCGGTGCAGTCGGCCATGGTGTCGGCCTATGACGTGATGCCCACGCTGCTGGACTACCTGGACCTGCCCCTCCCCCAGGGGCGCGACCTCGTGGGGCAGAGCTTTGCACCCCTCTTGTGCGGTGAGGCGGCCGCAGGGCGCGACAGCGTCGTGATCTATGACGAGTATGGCAACACGCGCATGGTGCGCACCGAGGAGTGGAAGTACGTGCAGCGCTACCCCGACGGCCCGGACGAGCTGTGGGACCTGGTCAACGACCCGGATGAGCGCCACAACCTCATCGACGACGCCGGCCAGGCCGGACGCGTGCGCGAGATGCGCGCCCTGCTCGAGGCATGGTTCCGCCGCTACGCCCGCCCCGAGATCGACGGCCGCGCCCAGGCCGTCAACGGCCTCGGCCAACTGCGGCGCGTGGGCCCCGCCCACGACGACGGTTCGCCCGCGTACTATTACGGAAACGACGAGTGAGTGCTCGCCGCATCGTGGGGGTGGCAGTTGACCGGTTGCAGGTTCCAGGTGCCAGGTTACAGGCGGTAGAGTGCCCGTTCGCTGTAGCCTGTAACCTGGCACCTGGAACCTGTTACGGACTCGCGGCAAGCAACCCACAACGCACAACTCACAACCCGCAACCCGCGACCCTGAACTCGCAACGACGCTAGTAATCCCAATCCGGCTTGGGCTCGGGGAGGCAGATGGCCCGATCGAGGGCCCGCAGCAGGTCCGGCGGGCCGCTGAGGTCGTCGGTTACGGCCAGGCCGGTGGCGGGGCGCACCCCGAGCCACAGGCGCGTAAAGGCGTTTACCGTAGCGGTAAGGGTCGGCAATGACGCGTCGGCGCCGCGCTCGGCGCCCGAGGAGGGGCCGAGGGTCACCACGTAGCGGCCCGCCACGCCGCGCCAGGGCGCGTCCTCGGGGAGGAGCGCCGCAATGGGATCGCTGAGGTCCAGGTTGAACCGCACCGTCTTGCCGGGGAGACGCGTGCGCGCCAGACAGCCCGGCAGGTCGCAGATGCGCATCTGCCAGTAGGCTTCGGCGACGATGCGCTGGGCAAAGTCGGAGCGAGCGGTGACGTTCTGGCCCTTGAACGGCTGCGCGATGAGGTCCTGCAACTGGATCCCCTGGGGCTCGCGCATGCGCACGAGGTGCACCTGATCGCCCAGGTTGCGCAGGACGGCGAGCAGCTCCAGCAGCTGGTCATAGTCCTGGTAGATGGCCCACTGCACCGTGTAGGGTCCCCGCTCGACGTTGGGCGCCGACAACCAGACATAGTGGGTGAGGGCGCCGTCGGCCTCGCGCCGGTAACCCAGGCCAAAGCCGTTCTTGGTCTCGGCCATCTCGTGCCAGGTGAGGGCGGCCGGCTCGATGTCCACCGCGCCGTGCCCCTTTCGCCGGACGAGGCGGGCGGCGTGGGCGGCCTCCCAGTCGTCCACCGTCACGCGTCCGGGCACCCGCGCCTGGGTGCGCACCCGCAGATGGGCGGGGTCGAACCCGACCCAGTGCTCGTAGCCGCCGGTGCCAAAGCCGAGGCGGTTGTAGAACCCCTGCTCGAACATCCCGAGCCCCGCCACCAGGGCGCCGTCCGCCGCGTCCTGGGCCACGGCCCGCGCCGTCACGCGCGCTGCCAGGCCCTGCTTGCGGGCCACGCGGCTCGTGGCCACGCCGGTGACGCCGCAGAGGGGCAGTGTCTGGTCGACATAATGCGCCTTGCCCCAGGCGGTGGTGACCACCACCTCGGCCGCTCCGTTGATCTCGGCCACGTGGGAGCGGCCGGCGTCGATGACGCGATCGGCGTTCTCCTCATGCCCCTTTTCCAGCCATCCCACCTCCATGTAGACGCGGTGGGCGGCCTTCCGATCGCGCTGTGGGTCAAAAGCGCGCAACTCCATAGTTCACACTCCTGGGCGGTAGTCTCAACGCTCCATGATAGGCGGGGGGCGGCGGGCGGTCAAACGAGGGGGAGAAAACACCAAGGCACCGAGGACACCAAGGTCACTAAGGAAGGAGGGTTTACCGCAGAGAACGCAGAGGGCGCAGAGTGCTGGGAAGACGGCCTCACTACCGGCTGTTCCCTGTTTTCTCTGCGCGCTCTGCGTTCTCTGCAGCAAACCGTTCGCGGCTGGCGAGGGTTCGCGTCTCACCCGAGGGATCAGCACGCTGGATACAGGGCGCCGTTGAACCGGCTATTCGGCGCGCCTCCCGTTGCGAAAGACGACGGGCAGGATGGCGCGGGTGGCATCGGACCAGGAAGTGTTGCCGGCTATGTCGTCGATGCGAAAGCGCGCCGTGACGCCCGTCGTCGCGGGGGCCTCGAGGGAAACGGTGCCGGTGTAGCCGAGGGACGCCGTGAGGGTGATGGGCTTCCAGGCGCCCCAGGTGCGCCCGCCGTCGTCCGACAGCGCGTAGGCGGCGCTGTCGACGTCCAGCCCGGAGCCGGTGTCGCGCACCGAGGCCCGGGTGGCCTCCACGTCGGACCATACGGGCGGGGTGGCATCGATGCGCACCGTCACGTCGCGGTCGGCGGCGTTACCGGCGGCGTCGAGGAAGCGCGCCGTCACGGTCTGCTCGCCGTCCTGGGGGCGCGCGTCCCACCAGAGGGAAGGGGCCATGGGTTGCGGCGCGCTCCAGACGGTCACGCGGTCCAACGCCAGCTCGGCGGCCCCGCCATACCAGGTGCGGAACTCGAGGCCATCCTGCTCGGGCCCCAGGCAGGTGGTGAGGTCGGCGGGGTAGACAAAGGGGAGGGCGAACTCTTCATAGACGCCGTCCCGAGCGAAATCGAGCCCGACGAGGGAGCGCTCGGCGTGCAGCCGCAGCCCCTGGCTGTCGGCGACGTCCAGCACGGCCAGCTCCTGCGCGATGGCCCGGCCGGGCGTCTTCAGGCGGAAGGAGGCCTCATAGCTCCGCCCGCGGGGCAGGGCGCAGGTATAGGGGCCGTACCAGGCCTTAGGTGTGCCATCTGGAAGGTCCTCGGGCAGGGCCTGAACGGCGCGCCCGCCGTAGGCGGCGTCATCGCTGATGACGCGCCCCACCTGGGCCTGCAGCCCCTCCCCCTCCCACGCCCAGCCGTTGCTGAACTGGACGGAGGCGGCGCCGGCGGCGCTCAGGATGAGGTTCACGCGCGATGCACGGCTCCACGGCGGCGCGGAGGCGTACACGCCGCTGGGCGGGGTGTTGTCCACCGTCACTGCCGCCAATACCTCACTTTGGCCCTGCGACGTCGTGGCCACCACCCGCAGGGTGTGCGGCCCCTCCGTCGAGGCGGTGGTGTTCCACCGGGCGATGGCGGAAGCTGATGCGGGCACGATGTCCTGGGCGTCCACCCGCACCCCATCGACGTATAGCTCGAGGTGCGACATGAGGTGGGTGGACTGCACCCGCGCGGCGACCACGCCGCGCACTGATGCGCCATCCACGGGGGAGAGCACGCTGAGCTGCGGGGAACCGCCGGCCATGGAGTCGGCCACGCGACTGCGCAGCTCGGGGAGCTGGGCGTAGGCCGTGGCGCCGGGGCAGGCGGTGGCGCAGCAGTCGCGGTGCCCCATGATGCCGGGGAGCACCCGATCCACCAGGTATGCCTGGCCCAGCGGGTCGATGCCGTTCTCGCTGCACTGCCACGCCAACGTCCGCACGAGGGCGTCCAGGGCGGGGCCTGGGATGGGCGTCGTCTGGTGATCGCCGATGACGGCCACTCCGACGCTGCCATAGTCATACATACCGGCATGCGACCCCACCACGCGCGGCCCGCCGTAGCGCCCCTCATAGATGTTGCCCAGGTGATCGACGAGATAGTTGTAGCCGATGTCGCCCTTTTCGCGATAGATGGCGTGATAGCGATAGATGGCGCGCACGATGGCGGCGGGATCCACCCCGCCGTCGCTGGTGACGGTGTGGTGCACGATGGCGGCGCGCACGCGGCGGTACTCGGGGAGCACGTCATCAGGCTCTCGTCGGCGCCCCACGCTGCCCGCGAGATGATAGCCGGTCGGCCCGCGTACGTCAGGTTCGGGGCGCTCAGCGACGCGACGTCGGGACCGGCGCGCGTGTCCATGCAGGCCCAGGAGACGTTCTCTAGCACCGGACCCGCGCCCGACGCGTTGGCCCGGAGCGTCACCCGGTACTGGAAGGCGCTCGCCGCCCCCAGGACGGGCTCGGCGCCCACGGTAGTGCGCGGCCGGCCGTCGTCCTCCTCGACTTCCAGCGGCCGCCAGGCGCCCCATGTGCCGCCGTCGGCGCGCGTGCGCACCTCCCAGGCGATCGACGCGCCCGACGGCGTGCGCGCGTGCCACCAGGCGCCCAAGGCCACAAAGATGAACGACGGGGTGATCTCGGCCGAGGTGTAGACGCCGCTAGTGCTGCCGGGCTGGAGCACCAGCGCTCCGTCACCCTCGCCGGCCTCGACGCTCAAGCCGTCCAGGGCGCCGCCGGACCAGTCGGCGGGCGTAGAGTGGACGATGACCGCCTCGGTGGCGGCCGCGCTCGTCTCCGGGGATGGCGTGCCGGTGGCGGGCTGCACAGTGATGGTGGGGAGATCGTACGTCGAGACGGAACCCCGGCCGTCATCAAAGTAGAGGCGGGCGGTATGGCTTCCGGCGGGCAGGCGCGTCGTCAGGCGGAACACCTGGGGGGAGGCGCCGATGGCGGAGGTACGCCGCAGCGCGTAGGAGCGCCCCGAGACGATGACGTGAGCGGCGGCGGGGAGTCCGTCGCGCCCGGAGGTGTAGGTGGCTTCGAAGGCTAATGCCGTGCTCGCGTCACTGGCCGCGGGCTGCACGGAGCCGCCGGTGACGCGCCCGGCCTCCGGGCCGGTCACCGCGATCCCCTGGTAATAGTGCTCGAGGATCTCGCGGTAGGTGTGCCCCTCCGCGGCGAGGGCGCGCGCGCCCCACTGGCACATGCCCACGCCGTGGCCGGCGAGCGCGTCGTTGCCGCACGGACAGGCGACGCTTTGAAGGTAGGGGAGGTCGCCCCCCCAGACATCGGTCACATCACGCGTATGGCCGTCGCAATGCGCGTGAAAGAACGCCCGGATGACCTCCTCGCCATAGGTGGCGACCACGCCGGCGGTCTCGTCCACGGCGCGATCGGTGGTGTCATAGTTGGTGGGGCTCCACACCTGGCAGTGGGTGGTGGTGCAGGCGTCGGCGTCGCGCTCGGGGTCGGCGCTGGCGTGCCGGCGGGAGGTGGCGGCATAGCTGCGGGCGGCGACGGCCTGCGCCTTGAGGGCCTCCGTCGGCCAGTTGGGCGGCATCTCGTTGGGTACCACCCCCTTGAGGTACTCGTCCATGGCCATCACGACAGCGTACCCGTCGGGCATGAGGATGCGTATCGTCTCGGGCGCCGCGCCCACGGCCGCCAGGTCGGGGCCGAGGAGGGCGATTCCGCCCTCCGCCTGCATAAGGTCGGCGGAGGCCAGCATTGCGGCCTCGATGGCGCGCTCCTCCTCGAGCGAGGGGTCCGTTGGGATCATCGCCAGGTCGAGGCGCGTCGCGCTGCCCTCGGCCACCCGCTGGTAGCGCTCCGTCATGCCGATGTAGCCGGCCGCCTCGGCCCGCACGTGGTAGGTGCCGGGAGGGAGGGGGAGGGCGTAGCGGCCGGCGCCGTCGGTGGTCGCCGAGATCCCGTCTGCGCCCACCCGCGCCCCGACCACCGGCGCGCCGGTGGCCATGTTGGTCACGATTCCCGCTAGGCCCACGTCCTGAGCGCGGATGGCCGGCGCGGCGCCGGCGGCGCCGCAGAGCACCAGGATGGCAACCAGTAGATGCAGGCCGGAATGAAGGCGGTTCATGGTCCTCGGCGTGTTAGGATGGTGGGATGGCGGCGGCTCGGTCGGCGCGTCGTGTCGGCTCGGGGAGGCGATAGCCGCCCCCGCAGCGCAGTACCAGATCGACGGCGGTGTCGAGACTGACGCGATGGCCTATCGACACGAACACCGGCTTGACGCGGTCGCGGGTGCGCAGCACGGCGCCGATCAGCTCCTCCCCATCGCGGAGCCAGGTGCGGCTCCCGCGCTGAGGCGCAGGGTCGGTGTAGGCGCCCGTCAGCCGCGACTTGGCGCAGCCGATGGAGGGATGGTCCAGCACGACGCCCAGGTGGCTGGCGATGCCCAGGCGTCGGGGGTGCGCGATCCCCTGGCCGTCGAACATCAGCACCTGCGGCGTGTTCTCCAGGCGTTCCAGGGCGTCCAGGATGACGGGCGCCTCGCGGAAGGAGAGGAGCCCCGGCACGTAAGGGAAAGTCACGGGGCGCTCGGCAAGCACCTGTTCGACGACATCCAGCTCGGGAAGGCGCAGCACCACCACCGCCGAGCGCGCCAGGCCGCCGCGCACGCTCACGTCGATCCCCGCCACCAGGCTGACGGGATCCAGCCGATCGCGGCGTTCGGTGCGTCCGGCGAGGTCGCGCTGCAGCGCCACCGCCTCGCGCGGCGACAGATCCCACGTATGCGACACAACGGGGGTCAACATCCCCGGCTCCCCTCGACGCCGCCGGCCGCTACGGTCCTGAGGCGCCAACCGATAAACGTAACCTGCAAGGGCGGCATTGTAGCCGAATCGAGGCGGCGCGTCACGCGCGTGCGCTTTACCTCTCGCAGGCGCGCCTCGTCGCTCGCATCCACACCTCCGAGAGGGCCACGCGGGGCGCCTTCCGGAGCTGGTCGCTCCGAGGCGGGATCAGGAGGCGGCGCGGTCGGCGGCGGACTCGGCCTCAGATTCCCCGGCGGCGGCGGGCGACGCTTCGGGGGCGGGCTCCGCCTCACGTCGCGCGGGGCGCTCCTCCGCCGGGTAGCGCCGTGCAAAGAGCGGGTAGAGGTCGGTCGCCTGGGTGATGTGGCGCAGGTCCCACCGTATTGAGGCGGGGATGGCCATAAAGGCCACCTCTTGCGGGCCTCCGAGGCCGCCGTGGCACGCCCATTGCTGCTCAAAGCACACCAACATGCCGCTGCCGGGGTCATACTCGCCCAGCAGGATGAGGTCGCCGGCGTTGGCAAATCGGGCCAGCCGCTCGAGTTGAACGGCGGCCAGCCACGGCGCCGGCAGGCGCGCCAGCGGGTCGGTGCCCTCGACGGCGTAGGCGGGACTGCCGTTCAGCGTCAGCACGCCGTCGCGCGACATGATGACGACCTCGTCATCCTCTCTGCCGATCACCAGCCAGATACCGGCATGATCGGCCAGGCCGCTGATCAGATTGGGGTAGAGCGTGGCGATCTCACTCACGTTAAGGCGCGATGGCGTGACGTTGAAATAGACGTGCGACAGGGACCCCGAGTTCCGCACCACGAGATCGCTGCGGCGCGCCAGGTCGAGGGGGCGCGCCTCCTCGGCGTTCAGCGCGATGCGACGGGACACGAGCTTTCTGAGCGTGCGGGGGATGTAGGCGAGGGGCAGCGCCACGTTCTGCTCGATAGCGGCCAGCTCCTCGCTCAGGTAGTACGCCTGCAGCGCTCCCTGCTGTTCGGCGCCATCGCTCTCGTTGAGGCGCGTCTCCCCTCCGACGAGATCGCACAGCACCTCGCCGAGGGTCCGGTCGTAGAGGTGGCGGAACGGCCGGGCGCGCGTCATGCCGTGGTCCGAGAGGACAAAGAGATCGTACTCGCGCGTCAGGCCCAGACGACGCAGCGTATCGATTTGATGGATGCGCGTATCGATGCTGTGCAGCGCTCGCAGCGCGATGCGCGAGATGGGGCCATAGTGGTGCGCCAACTCGTCATAACCATAGTAGGTGGTGTAGATGGAGGGCACGCCGCGGTAGATGTCGATCATCACGGCAAAGGTCTGGATCTCGCGGAACACGACGTTGCTGATCACCCGCAGGAAGGCGAACCCCGGTTCCAAGGGGCGGGGGTTCTCCCCGCGCAGCGCCATGGAGAGGCGCTGGTAGGTGTCGGTGAGGTATTCCCACAGGGCGAGGGCCACGATCTTGATGCTGCGGAAGGGGTTGAGAACAAAGAGCAGCAGGAACTCGAGGCCGCGGACGCTCTCGAAAAAGTGCTTCCTGTTGAACGAGCCGAGGGTGAACAGCGAACGCGTGGCGTCACCGTCGAACATGTTCACGAAGGAGGAGCCGCCCGACAGAATCCCCTGGCCCCGGGCCGCGACGCGCTCCTGCAGGGCCATGACGACCCCCGGCAGCTTGCAGACGACCGACTCGCCGGTCTTTTTTTCGTACCAGCGAAAGGCGGGGATGTCGTCGTTGTTGCCGAACATGATGCCCGCCTGCGCCGCGGGGGTGGTGCAGGGCAGGCCCGAGTGCCAGGGCTCCAGGCGAAACTCGCCACGGCGCAAGAGCCTCTCGAGGTGGGGGCAGTAGCCCATCTCCATGGCGGTGATGAGATGCTCGTAGGCGAGGCCGTCGATCTGGATGGCGATAAAGCCGCGCCGGTTGGACTGCGTGCCGCGCGCGAGCCCGAGGCGCCGAGATATCGCGGCGTACTTGCGCGAGTAGTAGGTGCCCGTCGCGGCGGCGACGAGATCGAGCAGCCACTGGATGAGGTGGGCGATGAGCGAGCGCAGCGTGGACATCATCGGTAAGCGCCGATGGCGCGATGAGCGATCCTCGGCAGGTCAGGTGCGCAGCACCGAGTTATTGCCGCCAAAGGGGTTGGTGGCGTAACCGTCGGCGTCCCAGTCGTTCTGCCAGACGCTGCCATCCACGAGATAGCGAAAGTGATAGGTGTGGCCTCGTTCGACCTCAATCGTCACCTCCCACGGGCCTCCCAGACGGGTACGGTTGAGAGGAAGCGAATGCTTGTCCCAGTCGTTAAAGTCACCGACGAGGTGAATGTTGTCGGCTTGGAGCGTATCGGGCAAGCGAAAGGTAACAAGCACAACGCCGGGCCGAGACCCGGCGCGCTTGGCGATCATGCCATATCCCTCCGGGCCGACCGGGTATGCACGGCTGCGCGCGGCCCTGCCCCTGCGTACTGCTGATCATGCAACATAACCCCATTATAGCGAGGCGGGCGCTGCCGGGCAACCCGCCGTGCGTCGCCGTCCACCGCCATCGTGCCGCACATCCGTACCAGGTGGGCTTGACGTCGGCGATACCCATTGCGTATAATCTATATAAGGTAACTAATCAATGGGAGGGAAACGATGAGAATCGTACTTACCAGCGTGTTCGTTGACGATCAAGACAAGGCGCTAGAGTTCTATACCGAAAAACTGGGCTTTGTGAAGAAACGCGACGTCGCCGCCGGGCAATACCGGTGGCTCACGGTTGTCTCGCCTGAGGATCAGAACGGCACCGAGCTTGTCCTCGAACCGAACGACAATCCCGCCGCGAGTACCTACCAGCAAGCGATCTTTGAGCAGGGTATCCCCGCCACAAGCTTTGCTGTTTCCGATGTTCGCGCCGAGTATGAACGGCTGAAGGCACTCGGGGTCACGTTTACCACCGAGCCGACAGAAGTCATGCCGCATGTGACCATCGCCGTCTTGGACGACACCTGCGGTAACTTGATCCAGATACAGCAAACGCCCCAATAGCAGGTCAGTCGCCCGGTGGAGCGGCGGGCGATGACTGGGTGTGCTAGACCGCTTGACATGCGGCTGGCGCTGCCCCTACACTGGAGTGGTCGAGTGAAAGCCGTGCACATTGGGTGTGCACACGTGGCCGTACGTCACCCTGATCACAGACGCGCAGGGGGCAATGATGAGCAATTGGCCGCGACAAGATAGGGACGAGAAGCAGGAAAAAGACCAGGAAAAACGAGAGAAAGAGGAAAAGAGCTGGGACGAAAAGTGGCGCCGAGATCCCCTGAGCGGGATCGTTTGGGCGCTGATCCTCATCTGGGCCGGCATCGTCCTCCTGGCGAACAACCTCGGCTGGCTCGATGCGCTGGCGGCGGCGTTCCCGGCCACGTTCGAGCCCGATCTCAGTACCTGGTCCGTGATCGTGCTGGGCGCCGGCGGCATCGTCCTGTTGGAGGTAGTGGTGCGCCTGCTCGTGCCCGCCTACCGGCAGCCCGTCACCGGCACCCTGGTCTTTGCCGTCATCCTGATCGCCATGGGGCTGGGCGATCTCTTTCCCTGGGACCTGGTGTGGCCCATCGTGCTGATCGTCATCGGCATCTCGGTGCTGTTGGGAGGGCTATCGCGCGAGCGGCGGCCGCGAGAGTAGCCGCCGCCGCGCGCGGCAGCGGTCGCCGCGCGCTCACAGCCTCCCCAGGTTCATGGTGGCCAGCTCGCCCCACCAATAGCGCAGGGGCGTCCACCACTTCTCGCGGCCGATGCAGCGAAAGTAGGGCGGCCGGAGCGCCAGGATGAGATCGCCGATGCGGTAGCGTGGCAGGACGGGAGTCGAGACCACCAGGCTGCCCAACTCCCCGGGGCGCATCTCGTGGAGCATCTTGATGCCACTGCGCGTCAGCACCTCGAAGAAAAAGAGGTCATAGTTCGGCACCCAGGCGCGATGCTCATCGCGCTGCTGACCGAACATCCCCTCGGTGGTGCCATAGATCTCGCGGATGACGGCGTGACCATAGAGGGCGTGCAAGGCCGGTCGGTAGCGCGTGTTGATGCCGGGCACGCTTCCCAGCGTCATCACCTGTATGCGCCATAGATCCTTGGGGTAGACGCCGTGGCGGCGGTGGAGGTAGCGCGCAAAGCGGATCGCCGTGGGCGCCACGCCCCCCACGAGGACAACGTTCTCGTCGCGGCAGCGCTGGTAGGCGAGTTCGAAGCGAGCCTCCCAGGCCTTCGTCGTCTTGTCGCCCCCCAGGGCGTCGATCTCTTGCTGGGTTGGCAGGGAGCGGATGGGCGTGCGCGTGGCCACGTCCCGCGTATAGATCCCCGAGCTGTAGCCGTACTCGATGTCGCGATCCCCGACGCGCACAGTACCCACGCGCGAAGGATAGTTGAGGTTCAGGTTCACCCCCTGGAAGAGGTCGAGGCGCCCGGTGGCGGCGACATGGTTGAGCATGGCGCGCCCGGCGCTCACCCGCAAGCGCATGTCGTTGGGCGTCATCGGGACGAACTTGCTCTCGCCCTTGGTGGTGCCGCGGGTGATCGCCCAGCCCACGGGAGGCTCGTCCAGGAGGAGGCGCGTCTCACCGCCCATGACGCGCTCGATGAGCGGCTTCATCCCGTCGTAGGTGACGATGGGGAAGGCGCGCCGAAACCCCGCCACGTCCGACACGGCGTCGGCGCCGTGCTCCGCGCCATAGTCGGTGCAGGCATAGATGGCCAGGAGGCGCTGCAACACGGCGGCCTGCGCCGCGACCGGGTTAGCCGCCGCCTCGTGCCAAGGCTCGAGCATTCCGGCGATCATCGCTCTGGGGTCCGGGGTGGCCATCGGTCGTGCTCCTCCGTGGGCTGTTTGTAGGTTGCGGGTTACGAGTTCCTGGCCGAACGGCTACGGGTACAGGTTGCAGGTTTCAGGTTCCAGTGTCAAGCGCGCCCGGCCGCTTCTGCCTGTGACCTGTAACCTGCAACCTGTAACCCGCTCCTCAACCCACAACATCCCCTGTAAGCTGCAACCGTTCGGCCCGGAACCCGTAACCCGGAACTCGCGACCCGCCCGGGGCGCTATTTGACTTGGCCCCGCCGGTGCATACAATGGAATCACGTCGGGTTCATGAGGAGAGAGAATATGCCGCATCTGGGCCCCACCGAGTTGATCATCATCCTTCTGATCGTTCTCGCCATCTTTGGCGCCGGCAAGCTGTCCAGCCTGGGCGGCGCCGTCGGGAAGGGTGTGAAGGACTTTCGCTCAGCGATGGGTGACGGTGACAAGGGCGCCGGCAAGGACGGCGGGTCGTCTGAGCCAAAGGCTGCCAAGGTCGCCGAGCCCACGGTGACCTCGCAGGAGGGCTCCGACCAGGAGGCCTGAGTCTGGGACCGGTTGGCCTGTGCGTCCACAGGAGGAGAACATGGCGCATCTCGGACCTACGGAACTGATCATCATCCTGGTGATCGTCATTATCGTCTTTGGCGTAGGCAAGTTGCCGGAGATTGGTGGCGCCCTCGGTAAGGGCATCAAAGAGTTCCGGCACGCGAGCAAGGAGATCGAGGGTGCCAAGGAGGACATGAAGGCCGTGGCGGACTCGATCGACGAGGGTGAGACAAAGGCATAGGGCCGCTCGGTGTGCGCCTGGCTCGTGCACGTAGCGGAGGATGTCAGTAGCCCGGCGGGGTGATCCAAGCGGTCCCCCGCCGGGTTTTTGCGTCGCCGCGGCACACGGCCGGCGGCCGGCGGCGTATTGGGCATCCCGTTCTCGAAATGGATCAACAGGCGAGGAGGGCAACCATGTTCGTGCTCAGCGGCTTTGCGGACGAGATCGCTCCCGAGTTGGAGGTACAGCTCGACGTGCTACAGCAACTCGGCATACGGCACCTCGAGTTGCGGGGTGTCTGGGGCAAGAACGTGTTGGCCCTCAGCGACGACGAGGCGGCCACCATCAAGGCGGCGCTGGACGAGCGAGGGATGGGCGTCTCGGCCATCGGCTCACCCATCGGCAAGATACGCATCGACGAGCCGTTCGAGCCACACCTGACCGAGTTTCGCCGGGCGCTGGAGCTGGCAGAGCGGTTCGGCAGCCCCAACATCCGCATCTTTTCCTTCTTTGTCCCCGAGGGGGAGGCGGAGGTGCACCGCGACGAGGTGATGCGCAGGCTGCGGGCGTTGCTCGACGCCGCCCAGGGGCGCCCCGTCACGCTGTTGCACGAGAACGAGCGCTACATCTATGGCGACGTCCCCGAGCGCTGCCGCGACATCCACGAGACGCTCGCCTCGCCCCAGCTTCGCATGACGTTCGACCCCGCGAATTTCGTGTTGTGCGGCGTGCGCCCCTTCACGGAGGCCTACCCACTGGTCAGCGAGTACATCAGCTACGTGCACGTGAAGGACGGGCTGCTGGAAGACCGGCGTGTCGTGCCGGCGGGCCAGGGGGATGGCGAGGTGCGTGAACTCTTGGCGGCGCTGCAGCAGAGGGGCTATAATGGCTTCCTCTCGCTCGAGCCGCACCTGGCGCAGGCCGGCGCCTTCAGCGGCTTTAGCGGTCCGGAGTTGTTCGGTGTGGCCGCCAAGGCCCTCCGCGATCTACTGAATGACCTGTAGAGCTAGACCGATGGTACGCTGATTCCGCTGATGGACCGCTGATCTCCGCGGATCGAACCCGCTTTTCGAATCTGCGGAAATCCGCGTTCCATCAGCGGGCATCAGCGCGTTGGGTACAACGCACCATCAGGCTCCCTGTACAACGGACCTCAGTTCCACAAAGGAAGGGCGAGATGGCACAAACGGGCCCTATCGTCAAAGTTGTCGTGCCGGTGGCCGGCATGGGCACCCGCCTCCTTCCGGCCACCAAGTCGCAGCCGAAGGAGATGCTGCCCGTCGGGCGCAGGCCGGTGGTGCAGTACGTCGTCGAGGAGCTTCAGGCGGCGGGCCTGCGCCAGATCCTGTTCGTCACCGGCCGCAAAAAGACGGCCATCGAGGATCACTTTGACCCCGACCCCGAACTGGTGCGCACCCTCTCCTCGGGCGGCGGGTACGAGTTACTGTCGGAACTCGAGTACACCGAGACGCAGGCGCGGTTCTTTTACACGCGGCAGAGCGTGCCGCGTGGCCTGGGCGACGCGGTGGACCATGCCCGCGAGTTCGCCGGCGACGAGCACATCGCCGTGGCGCTGGGCGACTCGATCATCATGAGCCGCGACGGCACGAGCTTGTTGCGCGACATGATGGCGGAGCACCTGGCCAACGGCGCTGCCTGTACTCTGGCCGTCGAGGAGGTCGACCCGGCGGACGTGTACCGCTATGGCATCGTCCGGCCCAGCAGCGGGGCGGCGGGTGAAGGCAGCTTTGGCGTCGACGACCTGGTGGAAAAGCCCCGCGTCGGCTCGGCGCCCAGCAACCTGGCGATCGCGGCGCGCTATATCTTTAGCCCCGTGATTTTCGAGGCCATCAGCCGCACGGCGCCCGACCGCAACGGCGAACTGCAGCTCACCGACGCCATCCGCCTCCTGCTGCAACTCGGACAGCGTGTGCAGGCGGTACGTCTGCGCCCGAGCGAGCGGCGCTATGACATCGGCAATTTCGAGAGCTATTTCAAGGCGTTCATCGACTTTGCCCTGACCGACGAAAAGTATGGCTACATGGTGCGCCAGTACGTCAAGCGTAAGGCGAGAGAGTTCTAGGATGGACGCGATACGGTGTTCGGCCCCCGGACGATGCGCCATCATCGGCAACCCCACCGACATGTACGGCGGCAGCGTCATCTCGTGTTCGCTCCCGTATCGCGCGCGGGTCACCGTGGCGCCGTGTGAGCAACTGGAGTTGGAGGCCGGCGACGAGTGCATCGCCATCGGCTGCCGGGAGGAACTGGCGCTGAATGGGGATTCGTTCGACGTGGCGCGCGCCGTGCTGGACTATTTCCGCGACGAATCCCTGTGCTGTCATATCTCGTACACCACTGACGTGCCGGTGCGGGCCGGCGTGGCGGGATCCACCGCTCTCACGGTAGCGATCCTGTACGGCCTGCTAAAGTATCGCGGCATGGACTATCATCTCTACCGCGTCGCCGAACTGGCCCGCTACATCGAGCTGAACCACCTGCGCATCGTGTGCGGCTACCAGGACGCCTATATGTGCACCTTTGGCGGCCTGAACTATATGGATTTCCGCGGCAAGCAGTTCTATCGTGAGGCGGCCGAGGAGCTATACGCCACGGTGGAGCGGCTCGAGCCGTACGTGCCATATCTCCCCTTCGTGTTGGTGCACACCGGCGTGGCGCATTCGTCCGACGCGGTGCACAAGCCGCTGCGCGAGCGCTGGCTCGAGGGGGACCCCGAGGTGCGACAGGCGTACGAGGATATCGGCGTGTTGGCGCGCGAGGGGAAAAAGGCGCTGCTGGCGGCGGACTGGCCGCGCCTGGGGCGGCTGATGAACGAGAATCACACCATCCAGCGCGACCTGGGCGGATCGGGCGAGGTGAACGAGGAACTGATCGCCATCGCCCTCGAGCATGGCGCGCTGGGCGCCAAGCTGGCGGGCGCCGGCGGCGGCGGCACGATCATCGCCCTGCACCTCCACCCGGAGGAGATGATCGCCGCCATGCGAGCGGCGGGCCACGAGATGATCTTTCGTCCGCAGCCCAGCGCTGGTGTGTGTCTGGATGTCACCGAGGTCCCCGGCGACGATGTAAGCGCCTGAGGGCAGGCGCGTTAGCTTGACAATAGGTGCTTCGCGGGGGTATAATCCCTCGACGTCTCGCGAGTATGCTGGCGAATTCGCTGGGAGAACTCGCCCCTGCGAATACGTCCTGCAAGCACGCCCTGCCGATCCGTGTTGGACAGGATGCATTGCCCGCCCGAACGTAGGTTGCCTGGGCGCTTTGCGACGTCCTGGATCGCATGCATCGGGACGCAGGCGAACCCACGTAAAAGGATGAGAACACGATGCCCAAGAGAACATGGCAACCCAAGAAGCGGCGCCGCATGCGGGTGCATGGCTTTATGGCACGCATGTCCACAAAGGGTGGGCGCAAGGTGCTCAAGGCCCGCCGGGCCAAGGGGCGCAAGGAACTCACCGTCCGCAAGACGTACGCCATCGACCAGTAGACGTGTACCTCTGTGCTGCCGCGCAAGAATCGACTGACCCGATCGAGCGACTTTCAGAGGGTGCGCAGCCGGGGACGGTCGTGGTCCGATCGTCTGCTGGTGCTTTCGCGCGTGCCCAACGACCTGGAGGTCACTCGATTTGGTTTTTCTGTGAGCCGACGCATCGGCGGGGCCGTGGTGCGCAATCGCGTCCGCCGGCTAATGCGTGAGGCGGTGCGTCTGCAGCACGATCTGGTGGCTCCCGGTTGGGACGTGGTTTTCATCGCCCGCAAGGGCATCAATGGCGCGGATTATTGGGCGGTAGAGGATTCGGTGACGCGTTTGCTGCGCTTGGCCGGGTTGTCCCGCTCCCAGGAACGGCCGAGCCCGGGGACTGAAGGGAATGGGTAGTACATGGTCCTTGGGAAGCGCCTCGTGCTAGGGGCGCTACGGTTCTATCAGAAGTTTATCTCGCCGGCGTTTCCTCCCAGCTGTCGGTATACCCCTACGTGCTCCGAGTACACGTACCAGGCGGTAGAAAAGTACGGCGTGCTGCGGGGCTTGCGGATGGGGGGGGCACGCCTGTTGCGCTGCCATCCCTTCCATTCGGGCGGGTACGATCCCGTCCCCTGACCGACGGGGCGAGGGACGCGGTTTGAGGAGTGCATCGCGCGTGGAGTGTCGCGCGCGACGCTTCCCAGGGATCAGGAGGTCTCAGGCTTGAATATCAGAGGCAGAAGGGCGTTCATCGCTCTCGCAGCACTTGCCCTGGCTGTCGTTCTGGCGGGCTGCATGCCCAGTGGCGCCATGTCCAACCCCGGATGGACGGTGGTGGCGGCCACTGAGGAGGCGGTGTACTCTGCGCTGCCCACCGGCCAGGTCGTCGCCCTCGATGCGGCGCAAGGGGCGCTCTCGTGGTCCTATCCCGTGCCTGGCGAGGGGGGCGGCGGCGGGATCGGCGCCATCTTTTCCCGACAACCCCAGGAGGCGGCAGATAGGCCCCTGGACGGCGTGTACGGCGTGCCGGCGCTCACCGAGAACCTGGTCCTCATCCCCTCGTACGACCATCAGCTCTATGCCTTCGATCGTGTCACGGGCGAACTCGTCTGGTCCTTCTCCGCGGAGGAGGGGATCGTCGGGGGCGTTACCGTGCATGAGGGGGTCGCTTACTTTGGCGCCTCGGACTATCGCATCTATGCCGTAGACGTCGCCACCGGTGAGCGTGTCTGGGATGCTCCCTTTGAGACGGGCAACTGGGTCTGGGGCGCTCCCGCCGTGGACGACGCGTGGGTGTACGTCGGGTCGATGGACCACAGTGTCTATGCTCTCGACCGGCAGACGGGCGCCCTTGTCTGGCAGCAGGAACTCGGGGGCTCGATCCCCGGCGCGGTGACGCTGGCCGACGGCGTGCTGTACGCCGGGAGCGTCGACAACGCCCTGTACGCACTGGACGCCGACGACGGCTCCGAGGTGTGGAAGGCCTCCCTGGGCGACTGGGTGTGGGGCAAGGCGGTCGTCGAGGGCGACTATGTGTACGTCACCTCCCTGGACGGCAAGGTGCACGGGCTGAGCGTCACCGACGGCAGCCCGCGCTGGGCCGCCATCGCGCTGGAGGGCGCCGTGCGCGCCGGACCCGCGCTTCAGGACGGCCACTTGATCGTAGGGGCCGAGTCGGGCAAGGTGTACCGCGTCGACGTGCAGGCCGGTACGGCACAGGAACTGGCGACCACCCAGGGCGCGGTGCTCTCCAAGCCGGCCGTGGTGGGCGACATGGTCTACGTTGGCACAACGCTGGGCAACGTAGTGGCTCTCAATACAGAACTCGGCGGCGATCCGACGGTGTGGATCTACCCGCCCGCCGAGCGGTAGTTGGCCCAGGAGGGGTTATTTTCGTGACGACGAGTGCTAACAGGCCACCAATCAACGCCAAGCAACTGCGCAAGTCGCTGATTACCTGGGCCGCCATCGCCTTTGTGATCCTGGCCGGGTCGCAGATCGGGTGGGGCAACATTTGGCGTGAGGGCCTCATCCGCCCCATGCTGAACGCCCTGCTCTTCTTGTACGGGAACCTGGGGCAGAGCTTTATCATCGCCATCGCCGCCTTTACCATCATCCTGCGGCTCATCACCATGCCGCTGCAGGTGAAGCAGATCCGTGCCTCCAAGCGCATGGCGCAGCTGCAGCCGCGCATGGCGGAACTCCAGAAAAAGTACGGCGGCGACAAGGCGCGCATGGCCGAGGAGCAGCAAAAGCTGTACCGGCAGGCGGGGGTCAACCCTCTGGGGGGCTGCCTGCCAACCCTCATCCAGTTCCCGATCTGGATCGGCCTGTACCAGTCGATCAACGCCATCCTGGCGGATACGCCCATCGAGCTGATGAACCTGGGGAAGAATATCTATGCCGGATTCCCTGGGTTCACCGAGATCGTGCCCCTGCAGAGTCATTTCCTGTGGTTGAACCTGGCTCGGCCCGACCCGACGCCGTTCGTACTGCCGATCCTGGTGGGCGGCACCATGTGGCTGCAGCAGCGAATGATGACGCAGCCCACCGGCTCGGACTCGCAGCAGGCATCGATGAACCAGACGATGCAGGTCATGATGCCGCTCATGTTCGGGTATTTCACGACCCAGTTCGCGTCGGGCCTGGCGATCTATTTCGTGATCTCGAATGTGGTCGGTATCGCCATCCAGTGGGCCATCGAGCGGTGGGGGGCTCCGGCGGCTCCGGCCGTCCCGGAAGTGCCCGCTGCGCCTGCCACGAACAAGGAAAAGGTCCCCTATGGACGGAAGAAGCAGAGACGCAAGGCAAAGCGCTGACTATAGCGCCCGCACCGTGGCCGAGGCGGTGGCCAAGGCCGCCGAAGACCTCGGGGTGTCCGTCGATCAGCTCAACTACCGGGTGATCAAGGACAGCAGCCATTCGATCCTCGGGCTGGTGCGCACCGGCGAGGCGGTGATCCGCGTCTTTATGCCGGCCGCCGGGCCGAGGGCGGAGGCGGTCGCCCCGGTCGCCGCACCGCCCTCCGCGCAAGAGTTGGTCGAGCGGCCCGCGCCCGAGCCAGAGTTGGAGGAGGTCGTGGAGGCCGAGGAGGAGTACGAGGAGGAGCCCGAGGGGCTGCTCGAGGAGGAGGAAGAGGAAGAGCCCGCCGCCCCCGGCGGTAATCCTCCCGAACTCGAGGCCGTGTCCACCGACGTCGTATCGACGCTTCTCGACAAGATGGGCCTCATCGCTGCCGTCGAGGTCGCCGACCGCGGCGGGAAGGTGGACCCCGTCTCGCGCGAGGTCGCGCCGCTGGTCCTCAACGTGGTGGGCGACGATCTCGGTGTCCTCATCGGGCGGCGCGGTGAGACGCTGCGGGACCTGCAGTTCATCGTGCGCCTCATCGTCAGCCGCAAGATCGGGCAATGGCCCAACCTGGTGCTCGATGTCGAGGGTTACAAGGCACGGCGCGTCAACGGCCTGCAGGCGCTCGCCAAGCGCATGGCCGACCAGGTTCGCCAGACGCGACAGCCGATGGTGCTAGAGCCGATGCCGGCCCACGAGCGTCGCATCGTCCACCTCACCCTTCGTGACGACCCGGACGTGTATACCGAGAGCACGGGCGAGGACGAGGCGCGCAAGGTGCAGATTCTGCCCAAATAGGCGCGAAATGCCCTTCATCTCGCCCTCTCGCGAGGCGCCTCCCGACTATCTCATCATCGGCCACGTCACGCGGGATCTGATGCCGGATGGCGGCTTTCGGGCCGGGGGCACCGCCACGTACGCGGGCCTGGCCGCTTTGCGCCTGGGCCTGCGGGTGGGCGTGGTGACCAGCGTCGCCCCCCAGGGTTTGAGCCACGAGGCGGGCATCGCCGTCCACTACAAGCCCGCCCTCCAGACGACAACCTTCGAGAACCTCTATACCGGCGGCATCCGTCGGCAGTACTGTCGTGCGGTTGCCGCCAAGTTGTGTCTCGACGACGTGCCCCCGGCGTGGCGCGGCGCCCGCATCGTCCACCTGGGGCCGGTAGCCCAGGAGGTGGACCCGCTGCTCGTCTCGGGGTTCGACGAGGCGCTGGTGGGTGTCACGCCGCAGGGGTGGCTGCGTCGCTGGGACGCCGACGGGTATGTGCGCCGGGCCGATTGGCCCCAGGCGCGCCACGTGCTCTCGCAGGCGGGCGCCGTGATCGTCAGCATCGACGACCTCGGGGGCGACCGCGCGCTACTGCACGACTGGGTCGGGTGGGCGCGCCTGTTGGTGCTGACGGTTGGCAAGGAGGGCGCCATCGTCTATCATGGAGGCCGACAGCGCCGCTTCCCCGCCTTTGCCGTGGCCGAGGTCGATCCCACCGGGGCGGGGGACGTCTTTGCTGCAGCCTACCTGATGCGGCTGTCAGAGACCGGTGACGCCTACGAGGCGGCGCAGTATGCCAATTGCGCCGCCTCGTTTGTGGTTGAGGAGGTCGGTGTTCTCGGCATCCCCACGCGCGAAGCGGTGGAGGCGCGCCTGCGGTGCGGGCGCTTGCGACATGGGCGGCTTCGCTCCCACGGGGTGGATCACTGACCGGCGCGCCAGCCGGAGCAAGGGGTAGCATGGGGCGGATATACGCGCTGGCCAATCAAAAGGGTGGCGTCGGCAAGACGACGACGGCGGTGAACCTCGGGGCCTACCTGGCCGACGCGGGCAAGCGGGTGTTGTTGGTGGACGTGGACCCACAGGGCAACGCCACCAGCAGCCTGGGCGTCGACAAGAGCGCCCTCTCGCGCTCCATGTACGACGTGCTCATCGGCGCCGAGCCGGCGGCCAACGTCGTCATGTTGACGGCGCGCCTCGGCCTCGACCTGCTCCCCTCGATGCCGCACCTGGCGGGCGCGGAGGTCGAGATGGTCGAGCTGACCGGGCGCGAGATGCGCCTGCGCCGCGCGCTGGACGCCGTTCGCGCGCGCTACGACTATGTCCTCATCGACACGCCGCCCAGCCTCGGCATGCTGACGGTCAACGCACTCACCGCCTCCGACGGCGTGCTGATCCCGGTGCAGTGCGAGTACCTCCCCCTCGAGGGGCTCTCGCAGCTGCTACAGACCATCGAACTGGTGCGCCAGAACCTGAACCCCGGCCTGACGGTGCGGGGGCTCGTCATGACGATGTACGATGCGCGGACGAACCTGGCGCGCCAGGTGGTGGACGAGGTGCGCACGCACTTTGCTTCGTCGGTCTTTCGCTCCATCATCCCGCGCAGCATCAGGCTGGGCGAAGCGCCGAGCTATGGCGAGCCCATCATCAGCTATTCGCCCGAGTCGAGCGGTGGACGCGCCTACGCCGCCCTCTGCCAGGAGCTGCTCGAGGAGGGCTAGACGACGTAGCTATTCACGCCTCGCCTCCCCAAGGTCGCGCCGTGATACCCGCACGGGCGCAAGCCGTCGTTACGGCGCGACCTTGGGGTGGGGGGGGTGAGCCCATCGGAGGTGACCTCATGGCAGCCAAAACCCGGGGCGGGCTTGGCAAGGGGCTCGGGGCGCTCATTCCGGCGGGGACGGCACAGCCCGGCCTGCGGCGCGTCAGCACGGACGCCATCGTGCCAAACCCGCGGCAGCCGCGCAGCGTGTTCGACCCGGAGGCGCTGCAGGAACTGGCCGATTCGATCCGTGAGGTCGGGCTGATCCAGCCGCTCATCGTGCAGCAGGTGGCCGGCAGCCAGGACGCTCCCGGTGGCCCGCGCTACCAGCTCATCACCGGCGAACGGCGCTGGCGGGCGTCGCGGTTGGCGGGACTGCAGCACGTGGACGTGATCGTCAAAGAGGCCACGCCCCAGGAGATGCTAGAGATGGCGCTGGTGGAGAACATCCAACGCGCCGACCTGAACCCCCTGGAGGAGGCCGCCGCCTACCAACAGCTCAGCGATGATTTCGGGTTGACCCAGGAGCGCATCGCCGAGCGCGTCGGGCGCAGCCGGGCCAGCGTGGCGAACGCCATGCGCCTGCTGCGCCTGCCGGAGGAGATCAAGGACGCGCTGGTGACGGGCCAGATCACCGAGGGGCACGCCCGCGCGCTGCTGATGCTGTCGGAGGAGGACGAGCAGCTGCTGGCGCTGCACGCCGCCGTGCGGCGGCACCTCTCGGTACGGCAGACCGAGGAACTCGTCCGGCGGCTGCAGGTGGCCGGCAGCGACACGTCGCGTCAGCGCACGCGCTCGCCCGAGACCGAGGCGCTGGAGGCGGAATTCCGCGAGTCCCTGGGCACCAAGGTGGATCTGTACCGCAGCCGCCGCGGCGGGAGACTGGTGATCCACTTTTACTCTGAGGAGGACCTGCAGGCGGTCTATGACCGCATCGTGGGCGATGACGCGAGCTAGCGCCTGGTACGGCCGGGTTGTGCGTTGTGCGTTGTGGGTTGCCGATCCGGCTGCAGGTGACAGGTTGCAGGTTCCAAGTTACAGGCGTTAGCGCAGAGTTCCCCGAAGCCTGGAACCTGCCGGCAGCAACCTGTAACGGCTGGCTCGCCATCCGGAACTCGGGACGCGTAACCCACAACGCGCAACCGACAAGCGAGTGCGTTTGGAGTCTCAGCCAACTACTGCTAAGATATGTGGTTGATATCGTGCGATTAGGACGAATGTGATGATGCTGGACAAGGCTGCCGCCGTTCGACGGCGGTACGACGAGCTGAATGCCCTCATGGCTACACCCGAGGTCGCTAACGATCCCGACAGGATGCGCGCCTACGCCCAGGAGCAGGCCGAGCTCGCTGACGTTGCCGAGGCGTACGCCGAGCACCAATCGCTGAGCGAGGAACTCGATGCGACGCGCGAGATGCTCGACAGCGAGACCTCGGAGGAAATGCGCTCACTCATCGCGGACGAGGTGACGTCGCTGGAGGAGCGTATCACCGCCCTGGAAGAGCGGATGACCACGCTCCTGCTGCCGCGCGACCCGCGCGATACCCGCAACGTCATCGTCGAGATCCGTGCCGGCACCGGCGGCGACGAGGCGGCGCTCTTTGCGGCCGACCTGTTCCGTATGTATACCCAGTATGCCGACCAGCACCACTGGTCGTGGGACGTGCTGAGCAGCAGCGAGATCGGCATCGGCGGCTTCAAGGAGATCATCTTTGAGGTCAAGGGCAGGGGCGCCTTCTCGCGATTCAAGTATGAGAGCGGGGTGCATCGCGTCCAGCGCGTGCCCGTCACCGAGACGAGCGGCCGCATCCACACCTCTACGGCGACGGTGGCCGTGCTGCCCGAGGCGGAGGATGTGGAGGTCGACGTCAACGAGCGCGACCTGCGCATTGATGTGTACCGCTCGGGCGGCAAGGGCGGGCAGAGCGTGAACACCACCGATTCGGCGGTGCGCATCACCCACATCCCCACGGGGATCGTGGTGCAGTGCCAGGACGAGCGCTCGCAGCTTCAGAACCGCGCCCGGGCCATGTCGATCCTGCGCGCGCGCCTCTACGACCTCGAGTTCCAGCGCCAGTTCCAGGAGTTGGATGACAGCCGTCGCCTGCAGGTGGGCACCGGCGAGCGCAGCGAAAAGATCCGCACCTACAACTTTCCCCAGAACCGCGTAACCGACCACCGTATCGGCCTCTCGGTGCACCGGCTGGAGGGTGTGCTGGCGGGCGACCTGGACCAGTTCATCGACCCGCTGATCGCCGAGGATGAGGCCGAGATGCTGCGGCTGGCGCCCTCCGCAGGCTGAGTCCGCCCGGCGCATCGTCGCCGGCTGAACGGGACGTCCCGATGTCGTGTCCCCCCGCAGGTTCCCATACCGCCGATCCGAGTGGTCGCGCCGACGACGGCGCGAACGCCGATGCCGGCGCGAACGCCGATGCCGGCGCGAACGCCGACTTGAGCGCCACCATCGGGTCGGCGCTTCGCTGGGCGGTACCTCTCCTGGCGGCTCGCGGCGCCGACTCGCCCCGCCTGGACGCCGAGGTGCTGCTGGCCCACGTCGTGGCCGCGTCGCGCGTCCACCTGCTCGCGCACCGGTCCGATCCGCTGCCCACCGTGGCCGCTCGGCGCTATCGCGATCTGGTGATCCGCCGCGCCCGCGGGGAGCCGGTAGCCTACCTGGTGGGGGAGCGCGCCTTCTATGACGTGGACCTGGCGGTGGATCGTCGCGTGCTCATCCCACGACCCGAGACCGAGATGTTGGTGGACGAGGCGTTGCGCTGGTGTCGCGAGGCGACGGATCGCTGTCGGCGCATCGCCGACGTGGGGACGGGCAGTGGGGCGCTGGCGGTGGTGCTGGCGCGCCATCTGCCGGAGGCCCGCGTGTGGGCGCTTGATCGCTCGCCCGCTGCGCTGGCGTTGGCGGCGAGCAACGTCCGGCGATACGGGCTGGCCCAGCGCGTGCTCACCGTATGCGGCGACCTGCTGGCCCCCGTGTCCGGCCCGTTGGACCTCATCGTGGCGAACTTGCCCTACGTGCCGGCGGAGCGGTTGGCCGGCCTCGACGTGGGGGTGCGCGACTATGAGCCGCGCGACGCGCTGGACGGCGGCCCCGATGGCCTGGACGTGATCCGGCGCCTGCTACCGCAGGCCGCGGAGCGCCTGGCGACGCCGGGCTTGTTGCTGCTCGAGATCGACGAGGGCCAGGGGGATGCGGCCACGGCGGCGGCGCACTCCCACTTGCCCGACGCCCACATCAGCGTGCACCGCGACTATGCGGGCCTGGAGCGCATGGTGCGTGTCGAGCGCGTGCCGTGAGCACGGCCCTGCGCCGTAGGGGCGACCGCCGGTCGCCCGGTATGGGATCGCGCGTACCCCGTGGGCGACCGCCGGTCGCCCCTACGAAGTAGCGTTAGGCAAGGATGCATGTCGTACCGTTTGATCGCCTTGGACCTCGATGGCACCCTCCTGAAGGAGGACCTGACGATATCGCCGCGAGTGCGGCAGGCGCTGGAGCGCGCCGCGGCGGCCGGCGTTCGGCTGACGCTGGCGACGGGCAGGGGTTATCCCTCGGTGCGCCGCTGGGCCGGCGAGCTGGGCATCGTCACGCCGGTGATCTGCTACCAGGGGGCGGTGGTCACCGACACGGTCACGCACCGGCGCGTCTACCAGCGCACCTTTGGCCGCGAGATCGTGCGCGACGTGGTGGCGTTCGCCCGCGCCCGCGACCTCTCGCTGACGCTCTATGTGGCGGACGAGATCTATGTGGAGAACAAGCGCCACTCGGACGCCTTCTATGACAAGTGGTTCGGACTCCCCGTGCACTGGGGGACTGACCTAACGACGGCGCTGCCCGGAGATCCGGACAAGTTCCTCATCGTGGGAGAGGAGGACGAGCTGGACGCCCTGCGCCCTGACGTGGTGGGCGCTTTCGGAGGGCGGCTGCAGATCGTGCGCTCGCACCGCTACTTTCTCGAGGGCCTGGCCGCCGACGCCAGCAAGGGACACGCGCTGGCGTGGCTGGCGGACGAGTTCGGCATCGCCCGGGAGGAGACGATGGCCATCGGCGATTCGGGCAACGACCGCGCCATGATCGCCTGGGCAGGGCTCGGCGTCGCCATGGGGAACGCCAGCGAGGAGGCCAAGGCGGCCGCCGACTGGGTCGCCCCGGGCGTGGACGAGGACGGCGTGGCCGAGGCGATCGAGCGCTACTGTCTGGACGGCGCCCATGGCTGACCCCGGCGGGGAGCGGCGCATCGCCACGCGCGTGCTGCGGGCCGATGACCCGGAGGCGCTGCCCGCGGCGCTGGAGGCCCTCCGCGCCGGCGAGACGGTGGTGTTCCCCACCGACACGGTCTATGGCGTCGGCAGCGATGCCTGGTCGGCGGAGGCCGTCGAGCGGCTGTTCTGGGCCAAGGAGCGCCCCCGCGCCATGGCCATCCCCATCCTCGTGTCGGCGCCCCGTCACGTGGCGCAGGTGGCGGCCGATCTGCCGGATGCCTTTGGGCCGTTGACGGCCCGCTTCTGGCCGGGCGGGCTCACGTTGGTGGTGCCGCGGCGGCCGGTGGTGCCCGAGGTCGTCAGCGCCGGCGGGGCCACCATCGCGGTGCGCATGCCCGACCATCCCGTCGCGTTGGCCCTCATCGAGGCCGCGGGCGGCGTGCTGGCCGTCACCAGCGCCAACCGCTCGAGCCGCCCCGCCCCCGCTACGGCGGGTGAGGCGCTGGCCGACCTCGACGGCCGCGTGGCGCTGGTCATCGACGGCGGCGCCTGCCCCGGCGGCATCGCCTCGGCCGTCGTCGACCTCGTCAGCGCACCCCCCAGGCTCCTGCGCGCGGGCGGCATCCCACCGGCGATGCTGCGCGAGGTGCTACCTCACCTCGTTGACGATTGATGGCAGGTACAAGGCACAGGCTGCGGGTTACAGGGGTGGTTGTGTGTTGTGAGTTGGTGGTAGTCATCGGTCGCTCTCAACTCACAACCCACAACCGCTCCTGTAACCTGTAACCTTTCACCTGCAACGCGTCATCGTGTAGGCTCCGCTTGCCGATATGGGCGCTGAATGCTACACTAGGAGCGATGGATCGTCGGGCACTGCCTGCCCGCCCCAAGCAAGGTAGATTCGCATCGTGACCGCCCAGGCGCTCTACAACCGGTGGCGAGGACAGACCTTCGCCGACATACTGGGTCAGGAACACATTACCACCACCCTCCAGAATCAGATCAGGACGGGGCGGATCGGTCACGCCTACCTTTTCACCGGGCTGCGGGGCACCGGCAAGACGTCCACCGCGCGCATCATGGCCAAGGCGGTCAACTGCGTCGGCGACACCGATGCGCCGCCCTGCAACCAGTGTCACGTGTGCCGCAGCATCACCGAGGGGCGGTCGATGGATCTCATCGAGATCGACGGCGCCTCGAACCGCGGCATCGACGAGATCCGCGAGTTGCGCGATCGCGCTGCCTTTGCGCCGAGCGAGAGTCGCTACAAGGTGTACGTGATCGACGAAGTGCACATGCTCACCAACGAGGCGTTCAACGCGCTGCTCAAGACGTTGGAGGAGCCGCCGGCGCACGTGATCTTTATCCTGTGCACCACCGAGCCCTACCGGCTTCCGGAGACGGTGCTCTCGCGGTGCCAGCGCTTTGATTTCCGCCGCGGATCCGTGGCGGTACTGATGGACAAGTTGCGCCGCATCTGCGAGCGCGAAGAGATCGCCATCGAGCCCGCGGCGCTCGAGTTCATCGCGCGGCGCGCCACGGGGAGCTTTCGCGACGCCGAGAGCCTGCTGGACCAGTTGACGGCCTATGGCGCCGGCGAGATCACCCTCACGCAGGTCCAGGCCATCCTGGGCGCCGTGTCGTACGAGTTGGTTGCTGACCTGGCGGAGAGCCTGGTGGCGGGCGACGTCCCCTCGGGGTTGCGCCTGATCACCGAGGCGATCGACAACGGCGCCGAACCGCGCCAGTTTCTCGGCGAGGTGCTGGACTATTTGCGGGCGGTGATGCTGTTCCAGGCGGGGGCCGACGGCGAGCTGCTGAACGTGGGGCCGGAGGCGCGCGAGCGCATCGAGGGGCTCCTCGCTGAGCACGCGCCCTCGGTGGGGATGTTGATGCGCGCCCTGCGGCTCTTTAACGACGCCGGCCAGGGGCTGCGCACCGCCGTGAGGGCCCAGCTTCCGCTGGAACTCGCCTTTGTCGAGGCGGCGACGATGCCCGATCCCGCGCAGGCGCCGCCGGTGGAGGCGCGAGGGCCGGCGCGCGAGAGGCGCCCGCGTCCCAGCCGTTCGGCTGAGCCCGCCGTCGGCGCGGTTGCGACCGAGCCGGTTACGGCCGAGCCCGTGGCCACCGAACCGGCCGTGGCCGAGCCGACCAGGGATGCCCCGACGAAGCACCCCCCCGAGACGCGGGTAGCGGAGCCGACACGTACTGCGGAAGCGCCGCGAACGGCGGAAGCGCCGCGAACGGCGGAGCCGCCGCGTGCGGCGGTCGCCAACGCCGAGCCGGTGGGGCGCGACCCATCCGCCGCGCCGGGGCCGGAGCCCGCCGCCGGCGGGGGGCTGACGCTGGAGTGGGTGCGCGGCTACTGGCCGCAGGTGCTGAACAAGATGCGGGCCGTCAGCCCGCAGGTGCAGGCGTTGTTGAACTCGACGGAGCCGGTGCGCGTGGAGGGTGACCTCATTACGCTGAACTGCGAGGCGCCCTTTCACCGTGACAGGCTGGCCGAGGAAAAAAAGCGGGAACTCGTCGAACAGGTGTTGACACAGGTCCTCGGCCGTGCGTGTCGCGTCACGTGCGTGGTGGGCGTTGCCGCGCCGCACGCGCCGGTCGAGGCGGCGCCGCGTCGCGAGCCCGCGTCAGCGACCGACCTGTTCAGTGCGAGCGAAGAGCGCGGCGCAGCCGCCCCAAAGGACGATCGTGACAGCGTGCGCGACGCGTTGCTCAACCACCCGGCCGTGAAGGAACTTCAGCGGCGCGGGGGACGCATCTCCAGCGTGCGCGTCTTTGGCGAGGATGCCGACGAGGAGGACGAAGAACGTGGGTAGCAAAGGAAAAAGCCGCTTCAAGGCCCCGCGGGGCCCCGCGCCGCGCCAGCAGCTGGAGCAGCTCCAGAACCAGATGATGCAGGCGCAGGACAACCTGGCCGAGGCCGTCGTCGCGGCGAGCGCTGGCGGCGGCGCGGTCATCATCGAGATGACGGGCGCTCAGGAGCTGCGCTCCATCACCATCAAGCCCGAGGTGGTGGATCCCGAAGACGTCGAGATGCTGCAGGACCTCATCATGGCCGCCTTCAAGGAGGCCATGGAAAAGTCCCGCCAATTGGCCGCGGATATGCTTGGACCCCTTGCGGGGGGAATGGATCTCTCAGGTCTATTGTAGATGTCAGCAACACCTAAAGCCGTTAGTCGATTGATTGAAGCCTTCAGCCGGCTCCCGGGGATTGGCCCCAAGACGGCGTCTCGACTCGCGTACCACCTCCTCAGGGCGGGCCGCGAGGACGCCCAGGGCCTCTCGCAGGCGCTGGCGGATCTCCACGAGCACACCACGTTTTGCTCGGTGTGCTGCAACATCAGCGAATCGGACCCCTGTGACGTCTGCTCCGACCCCCACCGCGACCGCGCCATGGTCTGCGTGGTGGAGGAGCCCCTCGATGTGTTGGCCATCGAGAACACCGGCCGCTACAAGGGGTTGTACCACGTCCTTCACGGTCACATCTCACCCATGGAGCGGATCGGCCCCGACGAACTGCACATCCGTGAACTGCTGCGACGCCTGGAGGAGGGGACGATCCAGGAGGTCATCGTGGCGACGAACCCCACCCTCGAAGGAGATGCTACGGGGATGTACCTGGCGCGCCTCATCGGGCCGATGGGCGTGCGCGTCACGCGGCTGGCCCTGGGGCTGCCGCGCGGGGGCGACCTGGAGTATGCCGACCGGGTCACCCTGGCGGAGGCGTTGGCCGGTCGCCGGGCGATCTAGCTAGAATACCCGTTCTAGCGCATTCCCGTATCCGTAGCCATTTGCCGAATCTGGTACGAATCTCGTAAAAAGGTTGGACTTTCACACCATGCCCCGCTATAATACGAGACCGCGTGCACCGTATGATTCGGCACGTAGTCATCAACAGCCTAATCAGACGCCCCGTTGCGCCCTGAGCCCGGTCGCAGGTGTGAGCCCGCGCGCAGCGGCTACCTCGGGACGGGGTCGTGAAGCGTCGGCTCATTGTGCGACTCTCACGCCCGCCGCATCCAGAGTCGGGGGACGTACCGTCATGCAAAAACGCCCAATGGTGGTCGTGGTTGGCGGAGGGATTGCAGGGCTCGAGGCTGCGGCCAACCTCGCCGAGCGTGGGGTGTCCGTAACCCTCATCGAGCGCGAGTCGCAGCTGGGCGGGAACGGCCTCACGGTGTGCTGCAAGGCCATCGATGGCGTATGCCAACTGTGCGGCGGCTGCCTGCTCGCGGAGCGCCTCTCCAGCGCGGGGAGCCTACCGCTGGTACAGATACTTCTCGAGACCACCGTTGCGCGGTTTGACCGCACCAACGGTGGTTTTTCTGTGTCCCTCTCTGGCGCGAACGCGCCGCAGGACCCCATCGTCGCAGACGCAGTGGTCGTCGCCACCGGCTTTGACCACGTGGACGCCCACACCAAGGGGCCGTACGGCCACGGCATCCTCCCCATGGTCACCACGGGGGAAGAGATGGAGCGGCGGCTGCGCCTGGAGGGTCAGGGGGCCTATGACGGCCTGGGCGCCGCGCGGGTCGCTTTCGTTCAGTGCGTGGGCTCGCGCGACGAGCACGCGGGTCGGGGCTATTGCTCGCAGGTGTGTTGCCGCTATGCGGTGCGGCTGGCTCGCCTTCTGAAGGCGCGTAACCCCGAGTTACAGGTCTCTATCTTCAAGATGGACATCCAGAACGGGGGGCGCGATTTCGCCGCCTGCTGGCAGGCGGCCTCCTCCGACGGCATTCGCTTCGTAGCCGGCCTACCGGCGGTGGTGCGGCGCTCGGACGAGGCGCCGGCGGCGGCGACGTTCATCTACGATGACATCCTCGGCGGCGCGGTGGCGCGCGAAGCGTTCGACCTGGTGGTGCTGTCGGTGGGGATGCAGCCCCGCAGCGATGCCCCGCAGGTGGCCGACGCCCTCGGGATCAACCTCGATCGTTTCGGCTTCTTTGCGGCGGGCGACGACGAGACGAGCACCCTCGTCTCCGGGGTGTTCGTGGCCGGCAGCTGCCAGGCGCCGCGCTCGCTGGCCGAGTCGGCGGCCCACGCCCGGAGCGCGGCCGAGGCCTGCTACCGCTACGTGACGGAGAGGCGGCAGCCCACCCCCGTGTCGAAGGACGTGGCGGTGTTCGGCGGTACCCCGGAGGGACGACGGGCGACCCAGGAGCTGCTCGACCTGGGGTACGCCGTGCACTGGATCGCGCTCCCGGGCGACGCCGCTCAGGCGCTGCCGGAGCATCCGCACCTGACGTTCCTGGCCGACGGGATGCCGGCGCGCGTCTCGGGGCATGTGGGCGGCTTTGACATCACCGTGGGCCGTAACGGCGATACCCGTACCCTGACGGCGTCGGCGGTGGTGGTAGCCACCGGCAACGCGCGCGCCGCCGCCCTCCCCAAGAAGGGGATCGCGTCCGCCTCGCGCGTGCTGAACCTCGGCCAGCTGGCCGCCCGGCTCGACGCGCCCCGTGACACGGGAGCGGCGGTGGCGCATCGCAACCTGCGCGTGCTCATGGTGTTGGACATGGAGCGCGCCGCCGGCGCCGAGATGACGGCCGAGGCGTTCGCCCTGGCGGAACGCGTCCGGCGCGAGTGGCGCAGCGAGGTCTATGTCTTGTACCGGGATCTGCTGGTGGACACGCCGGGCATGGAGGCGGCCACCCGCCGTATGCGCGAGCAGGGGATCGTGTTCTGTCGCTACGACGACGGCGCCGTCATGGCGGACGACGAGGGTGTGGCGGTGGATTACGTGGAGGGACGCCTCGCCGGGGACCTGCTGGTCATCCCCGAGGCGGTGCGCCCACGTGACGAGACGGCCGCCCTGGCCGCCCTCCTGAAGGTGTCGGTGGGCGAGGACGGCTACCTGCAGGACGTGAACATCCACCAGCTTCGTCCGGGGATCACGGTGCGACGCGGCGTGTTCGCCGCCGGTCGCTGCCACGCCGATCTGAGCCCGGCCGACGCCGAGGCGGACGCGGTGCAGGCGGCTGCCAGCGTGGACGCTCTGCTGGGCGCCGGCGTGCTGATGCCCGAGGGCGCCGTGGCCGAGGTGGACTCGGCCAAGTGCGTGCGCTGTCTCACCTGCGTGCGCACCTGCCCCCACGCCGCGGTAGAGATCATCACGATGGACGATGTCACGGCGGCCCACGTGTCCGAGTTGGCCTGCTGGGGCTGCGGCGCCTGTGTGGGCAACTGCCCGGTGCAGGCGATCACCCTCAACGACCAGACCTGGCCGGCCTGGATGCCGGCCGTGCAGTAGGAGGAGCCGAACCCCATGGTTGCGTCGGATCGGATGGTGGTGCTGGGGTGCGATCACTCGGCGGGGGCCGCGCTGGACGAGCTGGCGGCCCAGGGCCGCGCCTTGCCGGCCGGCGTCGAGTGGGTTCGGCTGCCGTGCGGCGGCGGGCTGGATGAGCTGCACATCCTGCGCGCGTTCGAGTCGGGCGCCGGCCGCGTGATGGTGCTGGCCTGCAACGACAGCGCCTGCCGCTCCGTGCAGGGCAACCGCTGGGCCGAAAAGCGCGTCCAGACGGCGCGTCGACTGCTGGAGGAGGCGGGCGTCCCGGGGTGGCGCCTGGAGTTCAAAGCCGTCTCTCCCACGCAGGCAATGGAACTGCTGCCGTGGATCGAGGGATTCGCGGCCTTTGAGCCCGCCGCAGAAGAGACTTCTCAAGAGGGCACACCATGATCGTAGCGGAACGCAAGCCCCTCGCCGAGATACTGGGTAACGTGCGCGGCGTCGGCAGAGTGCTGTTGGTGGGCTGCAACACCTGCGTGGCCATATGCCTCGCTGGCGGCGAAAAAGAAGTGGCCGTGACCGCCGCCCAGCTCCGCCTCGCCCTGCGCTCGGAGGGGTTGGAGGGGTGCATCACCGAGCGCTGTGTGGAGCGCCAGTGCGAGGAGGAGTTCAACGAAGAGCTGGGCGATGCCATCGCCACCCACGATGTGGTGCTCTCCATGGCGTGCGGCGTGGGCGTCCAGACCTTGGCGGAGCAGTTCCCCGATGCCATCGTCTATCCGGCGCTGAACACCACCTTCATGGGGCGCCCCGAGGAGCGCGGTATCTGGTCGGAGCGCTGCCTGGGGTGCGGCAACTGCGTGCTGGACAAGTTCGGCGGCGTGTGCCCCATCACCCGCTGCTCCAAGAACCTCCTCAACGGCCCCTGCGGTGGATCGGCCAACGGGCGGTGCGAGGTCGACCCCGAGAACATCCCCTGCGCGTGGCAGCTCGTCTATGACCGCCTGGAGCGCATCGGGCAGCTCGGGCGACTGATGGAGGTAGAGCCCCCCAAGGACTGGTCCACCTCGCGGCACGGCGGCCCGCGCAAGATCGTGCGGGAGGACATGGTGCTATGACACAGGGCGATGCGACACAAGGTGTCGCGACACAAGGTGTCGCCAAGTCAGGCAGCCGATTGGAGCGCATCCTCGATTCGGGCGCCTTTGCCGTCACCGCCGAGCTGGGCCCACCCAAGGGCACCGACTTGGAGGTGGTGCGGGCCAAGATGGGGCTGCTGCGCGGCGTATGTGACGCCGTGAACATCACCGACAACCAGACGGCTATCGTCCGCCTGAGCAGCGTGGCCGCCTCGGCGCTCCTCTGCCAGGACGGGCTCGAGCCAGTGATGCAGATGACGTGTCGCGACCGCAACCGGCTCGCCATCCAAGCGGACGTCTTTGGCGCCGTGGCGCTGGGGGTGCGCAACCTTCTCTGCCTCACGGGCGACCACCAGTGCTTCGGCAACCATCCGGCCGCCAAGAACGTGTACGATCTGGACTCGGTGCAGCTGATCCGCATGGTCCGCCGCCTGCGCGACGAGCGGGTGACCGAGGGGGGCGAGGAGGTCGAGGGGGAGGTGCCGATGTTCATCGGCGGCGCCGCCAACCCCTTTGGTGACCCGTTCGAGATGCGCGTCATCCGTCTGGCGAAAAAGGTGGCGGCGGGCGTCGATTTCATCCAGACGCAGTGCATCTTTGACATGCCGCGCTTCAAGGAGTGGATGCACCGCGTGGTGGACCTGGGGCTCCACGAGAAGGTGCACATCCTGGCGGGCGTCATGCCACTCAAGTCGGCGGGCGCGGCGCGCTACATCAACAACAACGTGGCGGGCATCAGCGTGCCCGACGCCGTCATCAAGCGCATGTCGGGCGCCGGGCGCGGCCAGAAGGCGCGCGACGAGGGGATGCGCATGTGCGCCGAGATGATCCAAGAGGTCCGCGAGATTGAGGGCGTACACGGCGCGCACATCATGGCCGTCGAGTGGGAGGAAGCCATCCGGCCTATCACCGAGATGGCGGGGGTGTTGCCCAGGCCGGCGGTGGCTAACTAGCGACAGGTTCGTGCTGGCGGGCTATTGGCTGTTGGCCTTTGGCTCCTAGCCATCCGCCTCACGTGACTCTCAGATGCCATCGGGGAATAATCTGCTCCCGATGCGTGAGCGAACGGCCAAGAGCCAACCGCTAATGGCCAACAGCCCGGAGACAAGTGCACATGGAAGACGAGCGCAAGACTTACGACCCCAACTTTAAATACGATGTAGCGGCGCAGCCTGGGGGGGAGCAGATCAAGGTCTGCTATTCCTGTGGCACGTGCACGGCCGGATGCCCCGTCACCGAGGTGGACGAGCGCTACAGCCCGCGCAAGATCATCCGCCAGGTGCTTCTCGGCCAGCGGGAGGCGGTGCTGTCCAACGAGCTGCTCTGGTACTGCGAGACGTGCTACGCCTGCTCGGCCTATTGCCCGCAGAACGTCAAGTTCGGCGACGTGATGCGCGCCCTGCGCGAGATGGCCGTGGCCGAGGGGTACTTCACGCCCGAGTTCCTGCAGCGCGTGCGCAACGTGGATCGCCTAGCCCACGATATCCGCCTGGATCTGGTGCGCGCCGCCCTCGATACGCGCGAGGCGGCGGAGCCCGCGTCCATCGCCCAAGCGGGCGACGTGATTCGCGCCAAGGTGGACGCCGCGCGGGTCTAGTGGGCGCCTCTGCTCCCTCGCCCCGGTACTCCGGGGAGAGGGTGGGGGTGAGGGGGCCGCCACAGCGGCGATGACGCGTCGCGCGAGTCAAGGTCCCTCACTCCGTTCGGGACGACGGAAGGGTGCGTTCGGGACGGTCGAAGGGATGCGGCGCCTCTGCACCCTCGCCCCGGTACTCCGGGGAGAGGGTGGGGGTGAGGGGGCCGCCACAGCGGGGGTGACGCGTCGCGCGAGTCAAGGTCCCTCACTCCGCTCGGGACGGCGGACGGGCGTTTTCGGGACGACGGAGACGGTGGGGCGGGCCTGCTCCCTCTCCCTGTACTCGGGGCCTCAGTACCCCGAGTCAGAACCCCGGTACTCTGGGGCAGAACCCCAGTGCCCTGGGGCGAGGGTTGGCGGTGAGGGGCAGCCCGTGCAGGGGATGATCTGCGGCCATTCATGCCGGACACACGAGAGTCGATGAGGGAAAGCTTGTCCATGGAATCCCAGCCAGAGCGTGCGACCGTCGGGTCGGTATTGGTTGTCGGGGCCGGCATTGCCGGCATTCAGGCTTCGCTCGACCTGGCCGATTCGGGCTTTCAGGTGCACCTGTTGGAGAGTTCGCCCGCTATCGGCGGGACGATGGCGCAGCTGGACAAGACCTTTCCCACCAACGACTGCTCGATGTGCATCCTCTCCCCCAAGGTGGTCGAGTGCGCTCGCCACCTGAACATCCACCTCATGACCTGGTCCGAGCTGGAGGGTCTGGAGGGGGAGGCCGGACACTTTCGGGCGCACATCCGCCACAAACCGCGTTTCGTGCATGCCGACATCTGCACCGGCTGCTCCGAGTGCACCGGCGTGTGCCCCGTCGAGGTGCCCAACGCCTTTGACGAGGGGCTGGCCATGCGCAAGGCCATCTACCGCCCCTTCCCGCAGGCCGTGCCGAACATCTTTGCCATTGACAAGCGCGGCACATCCCCCTGCAAGGCGGCCTGCCCCGCAGGCACCAGCGCCCAGGGGTACGTGGCCCTCATCGCGGCCGGCCGCTACGCCGAGGCGTTGGAGCTGAGCCGCAAGGCGAACCCCTTTAGCGCCGTCTGCGGCCGCGTGTGTTACCACCCCTGTGAGACGGCCTGCAGCCGCCAACTGGTGGGCGACGATCCCATCGCCATCGCCGAGCTCAAACGCTTCATGTCCGACTGGGCCGTGGCCCACGGCGACACGCCGGTGGAGCGATCCCCCGTGACCCGCTCGGAGACGGTGGCCATCGTCGGCGGCGGGCCCGCCGGGCTGACGGCCGCCCAGGACCTGGCCAAGCTCGGCTACGCCGTGACGGTGTACGAGGCTGCCCCCAAGGCGGGCGGCATGCTGCGCTACGGCATCCCCGATTACCGCCTGCCCCAGGAGGCGCTGGACATGGAGATCCAGCGCATCGCCGAGCTGGGGGTCACGATCCTCACCAACACGCCCGTGACGGACCTGGAGGAGTTGGAGAGCCACCACGACGCGCTGCTGCTCAGCGTGGGCGCCCACAAATCGACGGGCATGCGCATCGAGGGGGAGGATCTGCCGGGCGTCTCCTCGGCCATCGATTTTCTTCGGCGCGTGAACGCCGGCGAGCGCCCCGACGTGGGGAGCAAGGTGGTGATCGTCGGTGGCGGCAACACCGCCATCGACGCCTCGCGCTGCGCCCGCCGACTGGGCGCAGCGGCCACCATCGTCTACCGCCGCTCTCGCGCCGAGATGCCCGCCTACGCCTTTGAGGTGGACGAGGCGGAGGCCGAGGGGGTCGAACTCGCGCTTCTCACCAACCCGGTACGCATCCTGGGAGACGGCAAGGTGACCGGCCTCGAGCTGCTGCGTATGGAACTGGGCGAGCCGGACGCCAGCGGCCGCCGTCGCCCCGTGCCCATCGAGGGCTCGAATTACACCATGGATGCCGACACGGTGATCCTGGCCATCGGCCAACAGCCGGACCTGGCCTTCCTCCCCGGCGATTGCCAGGTGACGCGCCAGGGCAATCTCGCCTACGACGCCGAGACCTTGGCGATGACGCGGGCGGGCGTATTCGCCGCCGGCGACGCCGCCACCGGCCCGCGCAGCGCCATCGAGGCGGTCGGAATGGGGCATCGCGCCGCCGAATCGATCCATCGCTACCTGTCCGGCGAAGAGGTTGAACTCGTGCCGCGCATTGCGCCCGAGCAGGTGGTGGCGCTGGACCGCAGCGAGGTGGCCAAGGGTCTGGCAGACGGCACCATCGCCCGCAACCCGCGCGCCCACATGGCGGAGCGCCCGGTGGAAGAGCGCGTTCGCGATTTCGGCGAGGTAGCCCTCGGCTTTACCGAGGAGGAGGCCCTGGCCGAGGCGGGGCGCTGCCTCGATTGTGGCGTCTGCTCCGAGTGCTATCGCTGCGTCGAGGCGTGCAAGCCCGGCGCCGTGGACCACGCCCTGCGCGAGACCTATAGCGATGTCGAGGTGGGCGCCGTCATCCTGGCGCCCGGGTTTGACGAGTTCGACGCCACGAAAAAGTACGAGCTGGGCTACAGCCGCTTCGCCGACGTGGTGACCAGCATCGAGTTCGAGCGCATCCTCTCCGCCTCGGGGCCCTACGGCGGGCACGTGCAGCGCCCCTCCGACGGCAAGGCGCCGCGGCGCATCGCCTGGCTGCAGTGCGTCGGCTCGCGCGACCAGCAGTGCGGCAACGCCTACTGCTCGTCGGTGTGCTGCATGTACGCCATCAAGGAGGCGGTCATCGCCCGCGAGCACGACCACCACGTCGAGCCCACCATCTTTTACATGGACATGCGGGCGTTCGGCAAGGATTTCGACAAGTATTACGAGCGCGCCCGCGACGAGTATGGCGTGCGGTTCGTGCGCGCCCGCGTGGCCAAGGTGGATCAGGGGCCGGACGGCACTCTCGACCTGGTGTACGAGACGGAGGACGAGCGCCACGTCCACGAGGCGTTCGACATGGTGGTCCTCTCTGTGGGGCTGGAGCCCTCCAAGGGGATCAAGGACCTCATCGAGCGGCTCGACCTGCGCCGTGGCGAGGGTGGGTTCTGCTACACCGACGAGTTCCACCCCCTGCAGACCTCGCGCGAGGGGATCTATGTCTGCGGCGCCGCCAGCGGGCCGAAGGATATCCCCGAGACGGTGGTGCAGGCCAGCGGCGCCGCCGCCGAGGCGGGACGACTCCTGGCGTCGCAGCGCGGCACGCTGACGCGGGTCAAAGAGTATCCACCCGAGATCGACGTCTCGGGCGACCCACCGCGGGTGGGGGTGTTCGTGTGCCACTGCGGCATCAACATTGCCGGCACGGTGGACGTGCAGGCGGTGGAAGAGTATGCCCGCACCCTGCCGTACGTGGTGTACGCCGGCCGCAACCTCTTTACCTGCTCGCAGGACACCCAAGAGGCGATGAAGGACGTCATCGAGGAGCACGGCCTGAACCGTATCGTGGTGGCCTCCTGCTCGCCACGGACCCACGAGCCGCTCTTCCAGGAGACGATCCACGAGGCGGGGCTCAACCCGTACCTCTTTGAGTTGGCCAACATCCGTGACCAGTGCTCGTGGGTGCACATGCAACTCCCCGCCGAGGCCACAGACAAGGCCAAGGACCTGGTGCGCATGGCGGTGAGCCGCGCTGTGAACAACCGCCCGCTCCATGGCCAGCCCCTGCCGGTAACTCATAGCGCCCTCGTCCTGGGCGGGGGGATCACGGGGATGAGCGCCGCGCTCAACGTGGCGGATCAGGGGTACGACGTCTACCTGGTGGAGCGCGAGGCGGAACTGGGCGGCAACGCCCGTCAGATGTACACCACGCTACGCAACCCCGACGTGCAGGAGATGCTGGCCGACATGATCGCCGACGTGGAGGCCAACCCGCGCATCCACGTGTACCGCAACGCCGCCCTCAAGGCGGTGGATGGTTTCGTCGGCAACTTTCGCAGCACGGTGGCGGTGGCGTCCAACGGCCATGGGCCGGAAGAGATCGCCGTCGACCATGGCGTGGTCATCGTCGCCACGGGCGCCGTGGAGCGCGAGACGGACGCCTACCTGCGCGGGCAGGACCCGCGCGTCATCACGCAGCGCGAGTTGGAGGAGGCGCTGGCCGAGGGCGGCGTGGCCTTCCCCGAAGGGCGACGTGGCTCGGTGGTGATGATCCAGTGCGTCGAGTCGCGCACGCCGGAGCACCCGTATTGCAGCCGGGTGTGCTGCTCCCAGGCGCTCAAGAACGCTATCGCCATCAAGGAGCGCTACCCCGAGAGCGATGTGACGATCCTGTATCGCGACATTCGCAGCTACGGGCTCCGGGAAAAGTACTATCAGCGGGCGCGGGATCTCGGCGTGCTGTTCGTGCGCTACGACCTGGAGCCCGACGCCGAGGGGCGCGGTGGACTCCCCTCCGTGACGCGCGAGGGGGAGCGGCTGGTGGTGCGCGCCTATGACGCCATCATCGGTGACGAGATCGTTCTCGAGCCTGACTATCTGGCGCTGAGCGTGGGGATCGGGCCACAGGAGGGCGCCGAGCAGTTGGCCATGATGCTCAAGGTGCCGCTGAACGCCGAGCAGTTCTTCCTCGAGGCGCACATGAAGCTGCGCCCGGTCGAGTTTGCCACCGAGGGCATCTTTTTGGCGGGCATGTCCCACGGACCCAAGTTCGTCGAGGAGTCGATCGCCCAGGCGGCCGCAGCAGTGTCTCGCGCCTGCACGGTGCTCTCGCGGGACGAGATCGTCTCGGGCGGCCAGGTGGCCCACGTGGACCAGTTGGCGTGCGTGGCCTGCGGCGACTGCGTCGCCATCTGCCCGTTCAAGGCGATCGAGCTGGTGAACAAGGAAGTGACGCGGCGCAATTTCAAGGATTGCGCTGAGGTGAACCCCGCCCTCTGCAAAGGGTGTGGCACTTGCACCGCGGCCTGCCGCTCGGGGTGCATCACGCTGGACGGGTTCGACGACGTCCAGATCATGGCGCAGATCGCGGCGCTGGTATCGTATTAGTGGTCGGCTGTCGGCGATCAGCAGTCGGCTATCGGCCTGAGGCCATTAGCCATTGGCTGTTGGCTCTGGCACCGCGATGGGTCTGGCTAACGGCCAAGAGCCAATAGCCGCCGCTCGAACGCCGAGCGCCGAGAGCATAGCGAGGGACACGCTGAATGAGCGAATCGACCACCTGGGAGCCCAAGATCCTGGCCTTCCTATGCAACTGGTGCTCCTATGCCGGGGCGGACCTGGCGGGGACATCGCGCATACAGTATCCGCCCAACGTGCGGGTGATCCGCGTGCCCTGCTCGGGGCGGGTGAACCCCATGTTCATCGTCGAGGCGCTCCGACAGGGGGCCGACGGCGTGCTCGTCTCCGGCTGCCACCCCGGGGACTGCCACTATCTGGCCGGCAACTATTTCGCGCGGCGGCGATTCGCGTTGTTGCAGCGCTACCTGGAGTACCTCGGCGTCGAGAAGGGACGCGTCCAGTTCTCGTGGGTGTCGGCCTCGGAGGGGGCGCGCTTTGCCGAGGTGGTGACCAAGGTGACCAACGACGTCAAGGCGCTCGGCCCGTCGCGCCGCCTGACGATCAAAGCGGCCGCACCGGCTAGCCAGGCTGAAGCCCAAGCGCACCCAGGGGGCGCCGAATGAAGAACGCACTCCCCCAGGAGATCCAGGACGCCATCGCGGGCTGGCTGCAGGCCGGCGAGATCGACCTGTTCATCGGCTACGAGGCCGGGCCCGTGCCGCTGCGCGCCACGCCGGCGTTCATCCGCGAGCCGGAGGACGTGGCGCGCCTCATCTGGGACGCCACCTGCGAGAACAACCTCACCACCTTCCTGCAGAACTACCGCGGCAAGAAGGTGGGCATCATGGTCAAGGGGTGCGACGCCCGAGCCATCGTGGGCCTGATGCAGGAGGGGCAGTGGGCGCGTGAGAACCTGCGCATCGTCGGCGTGGCCTGCCCGGGCGTGGTCGACCCGCGCAAGGTGGCGTGCGCCCTGGGCGTGGCGGTCGACGAACTCGAGGATGTGTGTCTCGACGGCGAGCGGATCGCTGCGGACGGCCATGTCTTGGCGCTGGGCGACATGCTGCACGACACGTGCGCGAGCTGCCCCCAGCATACCCCCGAGATGCACGATACCCTGTTCGGCGCGTTCGATGGTGACGATATCGAGCCCGACTACTCTCACGTGCGCGCCATGGAGGCGCTGGACGCCGACGGCCGCTGGGAGGCGTTCACCGCCGAGGTGAGCCGCTGCAACCTGTGCTACGCCTGTCGGAACGCCTGCCCCATGTGCTACTGCAACCAGTGCTTTGTCGACCGCACGGCGCCGCGCTGGGTGAACCAGACGGTGGAGCCGCGGGACGTGCAGTTCTTCCAGATCATCCGCACCTTCCACCTGGCCGGGCGCTGCGTGGGGTGTGGCGCCTGCACGCGGGCGTGTCCGCAGGGCGTGGACCTGCGGCTGCTGCTGGACAAGCTGCGCCTGGACGCGGCCGACCTGTTCGGCTACGAGGCGGGCGTCGATCCGGAGGCCAAGCCGCCCCTGGCGACCTATCGCGAGGATGATCCGAACGATTTTGTGATGGGATAGGCCGTATTGTGGATGGCGTGGCCCTGGGCCATTGGCTCTTGGCCTTTGGCCCGAGCCTTGCCGTAGCGACTGTAGCCGGCGCACAAGAGCCAAGAGCTAAGAGCCAAGAGCTAACAGCTGGGGAGATCAATGACCGTACGGATACTCGATGCGACGTGCTTGGGCGAGTTCGTGGCTGCGCTGTTGGAGGCCTATCGCGTGTACGCGCCGGTGCGGCGCGAGGGCGAGTTGCGCTTCGACCGGGTCTCGGACTCGGACGAGGTGGTGTGGGACTATCGCAACACCACGCGGGCCCCCAAGGCGGTCATGTTCCCCCAGTCGGAGTGCATGATCCGCTTCGGGCAGCGCCTCGACCGGCTGAACGAGGTGAAGGCCACGCCCTTGGATGAGACCCCGACGGTGGTGCTGGGGATTCGTCCCTGCGACGTGCGCGGGCTCCTGCTGTTCGATCGCGTCTTCGGCCAGGGCGAGTTCCTCGACCCCTATTACCTCGCCCGCCGCGAGAACACGCTGCTCGTCGCCATGGCGTGCGACCGCCCGCGAGCGACCTGCTTCTGCCACGCCTTTGACAGCGGCCCCTACGACCCTCAGGGCGCCGACGTGTGGCTGCGCAAGGCGGGCGACGACTATCTCGTCGAGGTGCTTAGCGAGCGGGGCGCGGCGCTGGAGGCCTACCTTGGGCGACTGTCCGAGGCCGGCGCGACGCACCTGGCTCTGGCGGAGGAGACGGAGCGGGCGGCGCTGGAGCGCCTGAGCGACATCGAGCCGGTGGCGGGGATCGAGACGGTGTTGGCGGGGCTGTTCGACAGCCCCCTGTGGGCCGAGGTCTCGGAAAAGTGCCTGGCCTGCGGCACCTGCACCTACAACTGCCCCGGCTGCCACTGCTTCAACATCGAGGATCGCGTGCTGGCGGGCGGCGGCGACCGCGTGCGCGCCTGGGATTCGTGCATGTATCCCACCTTTACCCAACACGCCTCGGGCCACAACCCGCGCCCCGATCAGGCGGCGCGCTGGCGCCAGCGGACGATGCACAAGTTCGAGTATCTGCCCCGCAACGTGGGGCTCTATGGCTGCGTGGGGTGCGGGCGCTGCATCCAGAGCTGTCCGGTGCGGCTGGACATCCGTCAGGTGCTGCGGCGCGTCCGACAGGAAGAGGGGAGCGGGGTAACAGCATGAGCCTGGAAGGCGTGACCACGGACACTCACGTATGCACCTGCGGTCGGCTCGGGCCCAACCCCTACCTGCCCATGAGCGTCGTCGTGCAGCGGGTGGCCGACGAGGTGGATGACCGCAGTATCAAGAGTTTTGACCTCGCCCTCGTGCGGCCCGAGGACGCCAAGCGCTTTCGCTACACCCCCGGCCAGTTCTGCGAGCTGTCCGTCTTTGGCGAGGGGGAGGCGCCCTTTGGCATCGCCTCGTCGCCCACCGAGCAGGGGTTCGTGCGCTTTACGGTGAAAAAGGCTGGTGTGGTCACCTCGCGGCTCCACAGCCTGAAGGAGGGGGACGTCGTCGGCCTGCGCGGCCCGCTGGGCAACGCCTTTCCCATCGACCTGATGCGCGGCAAGGACGTCGTCGTTATTGGGGGCGGCTTTGCCTTTACCACGCTGCGCTCCCTCATCGTCTACCTGCTGGAGGGGGGCGAGCGCGACCAATTCGGCAAGATCACGGTGATCTATGGCGCGCGTACGCCCGGGCTGCTGATGTACAAGGACGACCTGGCCGCCTGGGAGGCGCGGGATGATGTCACCGTGTGGCAGACCATCGACATCGAGGCGCCGGGCTGGACGCGCAAGGTCGGGTTCGTGCCCGCCGTGGTGGAGGAGGTCGCTCCTGAGGCCGCCAACGCTGTGGCCGTCATCTGTGGCCCCCCGGTGATGATCCGCTTTACGCTCCCCGCCATGACCAAGCTGGGGTTCGGCAAGGAGCAGATCTACACCTCGCTGGAGAACCGCATGAAGTGCGGCATCGGCAAGTGCGGCCGCTGCAACGTCGGCCACAAGTACGTCTGCCTCGACGGGCCCGTCTTTAGCATGGCCGAACTGGACGAGCTGCCGGCGGAATACTGACTCTGGGTTGTGGGTTGTGAGTTGCTGCGGCGGTTACAGGTGACAGGTTGCAGGTTACAGGCTTGTGCATGTGATCACCCTGAAGCCTGTAACCTGCAACCTGTCACCTGGCACGTCCGACTCGGAACCCGAAACCCGTAACTCACAACCTATAACCCATTCGTGTGGAGGAGGTCCATCATGTTCACCGAGCTGCGCGTGACCGAGTTCCTGGATGCGCTGGCATCGAAGGAGCCCGTGCCGGGGGGCGGCAGTGGCGCGGCGCTGGCGGGCGCCCTGGCGTCGGCGCTGGTGAGCATGGTGTGCAATCTGACCATCGGCAAGAAGGGGTACGAGGAGGTCGAGGGCCCCATGGCGGACCTCCTCGCCAAGAGTGAGGCGCTCCGGCAGGAACTGCCCCAGCTGCTGGAGGCGGATACGCAGGTCTATTCGCGCGTCATGGCCGCCTACCGCCTGCCGCGCAAGAGCGATGAGGACAAGGCGGCGCGAGAGGCAGCCATGCAGCAGGCGCTCAAGGAGGCGGCCGAGGTGCCGCTGACCATCGCCGAGCGCTGCGCGCAGGTGGTGGACCTGGCCATGCCGGCCGCCGAGATGGGCAACCAGTGGGCGGTGAGCGACGCCGGCGTCGGTGTGCTCTTGGCCGAGGCCGCCATGCGGGCGGCGCTGCTGAACGTGACCATCAACCTCGCGTCGATCAAGGATGCTGCCTTTGTCGAGGACGCCGAGGCGCGCATCGCGGCGCTCACGGCGGACAAGGCGGAGATCAAGGACCGGGTCATGGCGATTGTGGATGCCAAGATTCGGGCGTGAGGTTGGGTGAGCGAAGAGGATGACATAAAGCTCTGGGTAACGATATTCCAGGATGAGGACGGCATGTTCGTGGCCGAGTGTCCCGCCATCCCGGGGTATACAAGTCAGGGAAGGACCGAGGCCGAGGCCGAGCACAACATTCAGGAAGCCATCGAGGAGTGTCTTTTGGTGCGGGCCGAGGAAGGGCTTCCACTGATCGTCCCTTGAGAAGCAGCTTCAAGACGACCATCGGCGACAAGGAGGTGTCATGACGGCGCAGATACTCGACGGCCGGGCTCTGGCCAAGACCATGACGGGCGAGATCGCCCAGGAGGTGGAGCGCTTTCAGAGCGAGCATGGCTGGGCGCCGGGTATCGCCGTCGTGCAGGTGGGCGAGGACCCCGCCTCGTCGTGGTACGTGAAGCAGATCGCCAAGAGCTTTCGCTCCACCGGCATGCGGTTCGCGCTGCACGCCCTCCCCGACGATGCCGCGGCCGACGAACTGACCGAGCTACTGCGTGCACTCAACGCCGACGCTCAGACCAACGGCATCATCGTGCAGATGCCGCTGCCCGAGCAGCTGCCCCAGTCGCTGGTCACTGGTACCCTCGACCCGGCCAAGGACGTGGACGGCATCCACCCCATCAACGCCGGTCGACTCATGCAGCAGAGCGGCGAGGCCTTTGCGCCCGCCACGCCGGCGGGGGGGATGGAGATCCTCAGGCGCTACGGCGTCGAGCTGCGCGGCAAGCACGCCGTCATGGTGGGGCGCAGCAACATCGTCGGCCGGCCCATGGCGCTGCTCATGCTGCATCAACACGCCACCGTCACCATCTGCCACTCCCGCACCCCCGACCTCGGCGCCGTGACGCGACAGGGGGACGTGTTGGTGGCGGCGGTGGGCCGACCCAAGATCGTTACAGGCGATATGATTCGGCCCGGCGCCGTGGTGATCGATTTCGGCGTCAACGTCGTCGACGACAAGCTGGTGGGCGACGTGGACACCGAAGCCGCCATGGGGGTGGCGAGCTATATCACGCCGGTGCCCGGCGGGACCGGCCCCATGACGAACGTCATGCTGATGGCCAACACCCTATCGGCGGCCAAGCGGCAGGAGGCGTCGGTTCGCAGCGATCGCGTTGGCGCCTAGCACGTGGTGGGCCCCGAAACAGTCTGGAGAGACGGTCTCCCCGGACACACGAGCGAAGGAGGAGTGCTCATGCTCAGCGACCTGGATATTGCACAAGCAGCCAAGCTCATGCCGATCCTCGAGATCGCCAAGTGCGCCGGGCTGAAACAGGAGGATCTCGAACCGTACGGCTGGTACAAGGCCAAAGTCCATCTGGACGTCATCGAGCGCTTCAACGATCGCCCGAACGCCAAGTACATCGACGTGACCGCCATCACCCCCACTCCGCTGGGCGAGGGCAAGACGACGACCACCGTGGGGTTGAGCCAGGCGCTGGGCGGAGAGCTGGGCAAGCGTGTGTTCACCTGCATCCGGCAGCCGTCCATGGGCCCGACCTTTGGCATCAAGGGCGGCGCGGCCGGCGGCGGTTACTCGCAGATCGTCCCGATGGAGGACTTTAACCTGCACCTCACGGGCGACATCCACGCCGTGGGAGTGGCTCATAACCTGGCCGCGGCCGCCATCGATGGGCGCATGATGCACGAGCGGCGCCTGGGCGACAAGTCGCTGGAGCGCGTCGGCTTGAAGCGCCTCGATATCGATCCCTTCTCCATCCTCTGGAATCGCGTGGTGGACGTGGAGGATGCGGCGGCGCGTCAGATCATCATCGGCCTGGGTGGCCCGAACAACGGCATCCCGCGTCAGACGGGCTTCGACATCACCGTGGCGAGCGAGGTGATGGCCATCCTGGCGCTGTCGTCCGGCGTGCAGGACATGCGCGAACGGCTGGGTCGCATCGTGCTGGCCACCGATACCCGCGGGAATCCCGTCACCGCCGATGACCTCGGCGTCGCCGGGGCGATGGCCGTCCTCATGCGCGATGCGCTGATGCCCAACCTGATGCAGACGCTGCAGAACACGCCGGCCTTTGTCCATGCCGGGCCGTTCGCCAATATCGCTCACGGCAACTCCTCCGTCGTGGCCGACCAGGTGGCGGTCAAACTGGCCGACTATGTGGTGACCGAATCCGGATTCGGCGCCGACATCGGCATGGAAAAGTTCTTTAACATCAAGTGCCGCACCAGCGGATTGATCCCGAACTGCGTGGTGCTCGTGTCCACGGTGCGCGCCCTCAAGATGCACGGTGGGCTCGGCCGGGTCGTCGCCGGCAAGCCGCTGCCCAAGGAGCTGACCGAGGAGAACCTCGAGTACCTTGAAAAGGGCGCCGCGAACATGGTGGCCCACATCAACATCGCCCGCCGCTTTGGCATCCCGGTGGTGGTGGCCATCAACCGCTTTACCGATGACACTGACCGCGAGATCGAACTGGTGCGCAAGATCGCGGTGGATGCTGGAGCCGAGGATGCCGTGCCCAGCGAGCACTGGGCCAAGGGCGGCGCCGGCGCGGTCGATCTGGCCAACGCCGTGATGGCGGCCTGCGAAAAGCCGAGCGAGTTCAAGTTCCTCTACCCGGTGGACATCCCCATCAAGGAAAAGATCGAGACCATCGCCACGCAGGTGTATGGCGCCGACGGCGTCGACTATCTGCCCGAGGCAGAGGCCAAGATCAAGCTCTACAATCGCTTGGGCTACGATAACCTGCCCATCTGCATGGCCAAGACGCACCTGTCGCTCACCCACGACCCCGCCATGAAGGGCGTGCCCAAGGGGTGGCGCCTGCCGATCCGCGACATCCGCGCCAGCGTCGGCGCCGGGTTCCTCTATCCACTGTGCGGCGACATGCGCACCATGCCGGCCCTGCCGCGTCGGCCGGTCTTTATGGACATTGACATGGATTGCGACGGCCGCATCCGCGGGCTGTCCTAGAGCGTTGGACGGCCTCACGGTTCGCTGCATCCCCTCAGCCGCGCGGCTGAGGGGATGCAGGAGCCCACGGGGGCTCTGGCCGTGAGGGAAAGGAGACTCACCGTACGAAGAGTATCACCTTGAGCATCCCGTCGATGTATGCCGACCACCACGTGATGGGCGTGCGTCAGGCGCTGCTGGGCCTCGATGGGGTCGAATCGGTGGTGGCAAGTGCCGCCAGACGGGCGGTGGTGGTGCAACACGACGACGCGGTGGTGTCGGCCGACGCGCTCGGCCGCGTGCTGGCGGAGGCGGGGTATCCGGCGGAGGTGCCGGTGGAACTCGAGCCGACGCTGCAACCGAGCAAGGACGGCTCGACGTGGTACACCGTCATCCAGCGCCTCACGAACACCGACCGTCGCGACCTCGAGATGTCCGGCGATTTCCGGCGCTACTGATCTGGAGCGATAGTGCCTCACTTTTGCCGGCGGTCCGAGGTGGATCGTCGCGTGTATTCCCGGCAGGACGGCCGGCGGGTTTGCGTCTCGTCAAGTGGTGTAAAAGGAGTGCCTCCCTTGCAGGGCGTCGGATACTGTCTAGTGAATCGGCTCCAGATGCAGCGAGGCGCTGAGGCGCTGCTGCTCCTCCGGCGCATACAGGGCGTGCATCGACTCCTGGCTAAAGTAGTGCCGGTCCACCTGCCATTCGTCATCGCGTTGCTAGCAACGCCTCCATCAGTACCGCCCCCACCAGGCGCTCCACCGCGGCCACATCAGGAAAGATCCCCACGACGTTCGTGCGGCGTTTGATCTCGCGGCTGCTTCGCTGCCGTCGTTCAACCGCTCCAGGGGGTTCGTGGAGTACAGCCGCGTCCAGTGCGCCTCGGGGAAGGCCATGTAGGCCAGCACTTCCTCCTCCGCCGCCCGCAGCAGCTCCGCCGCCTTGGGCCAGCGCGGCGCCATCTTCTCTGCCACCAACGCCAGTTGCTGGCCCGCCGAGGGACGATCAGGCTGGGCGAAGATGGTGCGATGCAAGCATCGCCGCAGCGCCGCGGCCACCACCGAGCGATCCGCCTTGGTGACGTGCGCCAGGACGTTGCGCATAAAGTGCACCCGGCAGCGTTGCCAGCTCGCGCCACTCAGCACCTGGCCCAGGGCCGCCCTCAGCCCCTCGTGGGCGTCGCTGATGGCCAGCTGCACGCCCTGCAGCCCGCGGTGTACCAGGCTGCGCAGGAACTCGAGCCAAAAGGACGCCGCGTTGTACCCAACGCCCTCGCTGGCCCCCACCGCAAAGCCCAGTACCTCGCGCTCCCCCGTCGCCCGCACCCCGATGGTGCGTGGGGTACAACGCGACCCCGGCCATGCTCACCACGCGGTGGTTCTGGCGCACTTTGAGGTAGGTGGCGTCCAGCCACACGTAGGGGTAGTCCCCCTCCAACGGGCGCTCCCGGAAGGCTTGCACCGGCGCATCGAGCGCCTGACACACCCGGCTCACCGCGCTCTTGTCGATGCCGGTGAGCCCCAGGCTCTGCAGCAGGCTGTGGGCCAAGGCTTCGCCTAGGCTTGAGCGAACGGCGGTGCCGTTCGCCATCCACCTTGCGGGTGCTCAGCCCCTCGACGTAGGCGTCGGCATGCCATGCCGCATGCACCACGGCCAACAGCGCCTTCTCCGCTCGGCGGCGCGGCTCGAGGAAGGAGGGGAAGTAGCTCCCCTCCCGCAGCTTGGGCACCAACAGCGTCACCTCGCCCACGCGCGTCTCGTAGGGCCGTTCGCGGTAGCCGTTGCGCTGTGTGACGCGCTCGGTGGTCCGTTCGTACGGCTTGGCCCCGATGCGGAGCAACCTCCGGTTGCCGGTGACTTCCGCCTCGATGACGGCCTGGATCACGGCGCGCACCCCTTCGCGGATCAAGTCGTCGTCGAGCTGCAAGCCGAACTTGCCCAGGTACTCCCACAGTGCCATAGTAGGGTCGGTCATCGCGTTGCGCCTCCTGAAAGTGTTGGTCGCACTGCAAGGAGTAGCACGCGATGACCTTTATGGTCCAATTCGCAGGTCGCCTTTTACACCACTTCCTGAGACATTATCGTCATGGCCGGCCGCATCCGCGGCCTGGCGGGCGTCGTGGGCTGCAACAACGCCCGGGTGACCCATGATGCGGGGATCATGCGCATCGTGCGCGAACTCGTCGAGAACGACGTCCTGGTGGTGGTGACGGGTTGCGCCGCCACGGGCGCCGCCAAGGACGGCTATCTGCGGCCCGAACTCATGGCCAAGGCGGGGCCCGGCCTGCGCGAGGTGTGTGAGGCGATCGGCATCCCGCCGGTGCTGCACGTCGGCTCCTGCGTTGACAACTCGCGCGTCCTGACCATCCTGACCCAGTGCGCCACCGAGGGTGGCCTCGGGGAGGACATCGCGGACCTGCCCGCCGTGGGCATCTGCCCGGAGTACATGTCGGAGAAGGCCATCTCCATCGGCACCTATTGCGCGGCATCGGGGGCCACCGTGTTCTTTGGGGTGCACAACCCCGTGGCCGGCAGCGACGAGGTGACGGCGCCGGTGGAGGCTTTGCCAACGGCCCCATCGACGACATCCAGCTCCGCGCCTGGGGCATCCAGTTGGTGGACGGCCGCATGCCGGGGTTTGCCGCCATCGTGGGCGCGGCGCGCAGCAACGAGGCGGCCGTGTCGATCGTGCGCGAGCTGCAAAAGCGCAACATCCTCGTCTTTTTGTCCGGCAACGTCAACGGGCGGAGCATCATCGATCAGCTGCAGGAAGAGGGCGTCGAGATGGGGTACGATACCTATATCGTGCCCTTTGGGCGCGACACAGTCTCGGCGATCTATGCCCTTGGCTTCGCCACGCGCTCGGCGCTCACCTTCGGCGGCATGTCGGGCGGGCAGATTCGTGACATCCTGCTGTACAACAAGTACCGCGTGTTCGCCTTCGTGCTGGCCCTGGGCGAGGTGGACGACCCAAAGTATGCGGCGGCGGCGGGCGCCATCAACTATGGTTTCCCCACCATCGCCGATACCGTCATCCCGCAGATCCTGCCCACGGGCATCACCACCTACGAGCACGTCATCAGCATGCCCTTTGACGACATCGAGGGCGACAACGATACGGAAAAGGCGCGGCGCATGGTCCAGCGCGCCATCGAGGTGCGCGGCGTCAAGGTCAAGATCACCGAGGTGCCCATCCCCGTGCCCTACGGCAGCGCCTTCGAGGGGGAGCGGGTGCGGCGACAGGACATGCGCGTGGAGTTTGGCGGGCGCAACGCCCGCGCTTTCGAATACCTGCGCATGGCCGACTTTGACGAGGTGGAGGACGGCAAGATCACGGTGGTGGGCCCCTCCTTTGACGACGTGGACGAGGGCGCGGCCATGAACCTCGGTATCGTCGTCGAGGTGGCGGGGCGCAAGATGCAGGAGGACTTCGAGCCCGTCCTGGAGCGCCAGATGCACTACTTTGTCAACGGCGCCTCGGGGGTGCAGCACATCGGGCAGCGCGACATCACCTGGATCCGTTTGAGCAAGGGCGCCGTGGAGAAGGGCTTTACGCTGCGGCACATCGGCGACATCCTCTACGCGCGCTTTCACGACGACTTTGGCTCCATCGTCGACAAGGTTCAGGTGACGATCTATACCGAGGAGAAGCCGTTCGAGGCCTGGCTGGAGAGGGCGCGCGAGGCCTACACGGCGCGCAACATCCGCCTGGCCGACATGGTCGACGAGTCGGTGGACGAGTTCTAGAGCTGCACGCTGTGCCAGAGCTTTGCCCCCAACCACGTCTGCGTCGTCTCTCCTGAGCGCCTGAGGCTGTGCGGCGCCTACAACTGGTTGGACTGCAAGGCCTCGCACCAGATCAATCCCACCGGTCCGAACCAGCCCATCGCCAAGGGGATCTGCCTCGACAGCAACTACGGCGTATACCAGAGGATCAACCAGTTCGTCTACCAGAACTCGCACCAGACGGTGGAGCGAGTGACGATGTACTCTATCATGCAGGACCCGATGACGGCCTGCGGCTGCTTCGAGTGCATTGCCATGGTCGTTCCCGAGGCCAACGGCATCATGGTGGTCTCGCGCGAGGATCCGAGCATGACCCCCGCCGGCATGACCTTCTCCACCCTGGCCGGTGTGGCCGGTGGCGGCTTGCAGACGCCGGGGATGATGGGGGTCGGCAAGTACTATCTGCTGAGCCGCAAGTTCATCTCCTCTGACGGCGGGTTCAAGCGCATCGTGTGGATGTCCAGTGTCCTGAAGGAGACCATGGCCGAGGAACTCAAGGCGGTCTGTGAGCGCGAGGGGGATCCCGACCTCCTTGAAAAGATCGCCGATGAGCGCTCGGTGACGACGGTGGAAGAGCTGATTCCCTTCCTGGAGGAGCACGGGCACCCGGCGCTCACCATGGACCCGATTTTCTAGCACAGGCCCGCGCCGTGGTGGACCATGAGCGACAGGAGGCTATACATGCCCGTAGACGTAGCCATACCGGTTGAATCCTGGACCGGCACGATCCGTGAGATCACCATCGGCGCCACCGCGGAGAAGGGCGGAACGCGCGGCAAGACGGTGACCGTGGGGGGGGCGTCGGCCCTGCCCTTCCTCGGCTTTGAGGGCGAGATGCCGCACCGGCCGACGGTTGCGGTCGAGATCAGCGACGCGCGACCCGACGAGTGGCCGGAGGTGCTGGTGAGCGCCTGGGGCGACGTCGTCGGCGATGTGGGCGCCTGGGCGGCCAAGGCGGAGGAGATCGGCGCCGACCTCATTGCCCTCTCGCTGGACAGCGCCCATCCCGAGCGCGGCAACGCCGGCGCCAAGCAGGCGCGCGCTACGGTGCGGCGCGTGCTGGAGAGCACGACGCTGCCCCTGATCGTGTACGGCCCCGGCCAGGCCGAAAAAGACAACGAGGTGCTCGTGGCGGTGGCCGAGGAGGCGGTGGGGGAGCGGATCGCCCTGGGCAACTGCGAGGACAAGAACTATCGCACCATCGTCGCCGCGGCCCTGGCCCACGGCCAGCTCGTCGTAGCGCTCGCCCATCGACGTGAACCTCGCCAAGCAGCTGAACATCCTCATCAGCGACATGCGCATGGAGTTGGATCGCGTTCTCATGGACCCGACCACCGGCGCGCTGGGCTACGGCCTGGAGTACACCTATTCGGTCATGGAGCGCCTGCGGTTGGCGGCCCTCACCGGCGACGGCGTGCTGCAGCAGCCCTTGATCGTGACGGTGGGCTATGAGGCCTGGCGCGCCAAGGAGACGCGGGTGAGCGAGGGCGTGCCCGAAGCGTGGGGCGATTGGGAGCAGCGCAGCCTGAACTGGGAGATGACGACCGCCGTCGCCCTCCTCGAGGCGGGCGCCGACATCCTGGTCCTGCGCCATCGAGTCGGTAGCCGTTACCCAGAACGTCATTGCCAAGCTGATGAACGGCGCGCCCTGACCAAGGGGCCGTCGGGCGCGCGGCCAAGCCGTCGCCACCCCAGCCCAGCACCGGGCCAGCCCCCTCAGCGAGGGTCTTCTGTGAAGGAGCGTGAACGATGGGACTGAGTGGGCTCGCGATCTACAAGCTACTCCCCAAGACGAACTGCAAAGAGTGCGGCTACCCGACCTGCCTGGCCTTTGCCATGAAGCTGGCGGCGCTGCATGCGGAACTCTCGGCGTGCCCCTACGTGTCGGATGAGGCCAAGACCTCGCTGGACGCGGCCTCGGCGCCGCCGATCCGGCTCGTCACCGTGGGCAACGAGAACCGCAAGATCGAGGTCGGCAACGAGACCGTCCTCTATCGCCACGAGAAGACGTTCTACCATCAGCCGGGGCTGGTGGTCAGCGTGCCGGATGACTTGCCGGCTGAGGAATTCGGCGCGCGCGTGGACCAGGTGGCCGGCTACACCGTCGAGCGTGTGGGCATCGCGCTGACGGCCGACGGCGTGGCGATCAAGGACGCCTCCGGCGACGCCAGCACCTTTGGCGCCCGCGTGGCCCAGGCGGTGGAGGCCGGGCTCCCGGTCGTGCTGATGAGCAAGGATCCGGCGGCTCTCGAGGCCGGCCTCAAGGCCGCCCAGGGCCATAGCCCGCTGATCTATGCCGCTGACGGCGAGAACTGGGAGGCGCTGGCGGGATTGGCGGCCAGGTACAAGGCCCCGTTGGCCGTCTGCGGCGACGGCGACCTCGGCTCCCTGGCGACGTTGGCCGATGCCGTCTGTGGCAAGGGCGTGCAGGACATCGTCCTCGATCCCGGTGCGCGCGGCTGGGCCGACTCGCTGGCCAGCCTCACCCAGTTGCGGCGGCTGGCCCTGAAGAAGGGGGTGCGCAGCCTGGGATATCCGACCATCACCTTCCCGGGCGAGGGCGCGGCCGACGCCCGCGAGGAGGCGCTGCTGGCGGCGCAGCACGTCTAAGAACGCCGGCATCATCGTGCTGGACACCTGGGACCCCGCGGCGCTCTATCCGCTTCTGACGCTCCGGCAAAACATCTACACCGACCCGCAGAAGCCGATCCAGGTGAGCCCCGGCCTCTACGAGATCGGCGAGCCCAAGCCCGAGTCGCCGCTGCTAGTGACCACCAACTTCTCCCTGACGTACTTTGGCGTCGCGGGCGAGGTGGAGGGGAGTGGCATCCCGGCCTGGCTGCTCATCGCCGATTCGGAGGGGATGTCGGTTCTCACGGCCTGGGCGGCGGGCAAGTTCGACGCCGAGCGCATCGCCAAGTCGGTCAACACCATGGGCGTGCTCGACAAGGTGTCCCACAAAAAGATCATCATCCCCGGGTTCGTCTCCAGCATCTCGGGCGAACTCGAGGAGGAGCTGCCCGGCTGGGAGATCCTCGTCGGCCCACGCGAGGCGATTGGGATTCCGTCGTTCCTGAGGCAAGTGGTGAGTGGGTAATCGGAGACCGTCTTGTCCTGTACCGTATCGATCCACCCCTCCGGCCGCACCATCGCCGTGGCGCGGGGAACGTCGTTGCACGACGCCCTGGCGGCCGCCGGCGAGGGCTTGGCGCTGCCGTGCGGTGACCAGGGCCGCTGCGGCCGCTGCCTGGTGCGCATCGAGGGGGACGTGAAGCGGCGCTCGACGGCGCGGCTGTCGGCCGAGCAGGTGGCCCAGGGGTGGGCGTTGGCGTGTCAGACAACCGTGGAGGGGGACCTGCGCGTCATCGTGCCCTCCCAAGAGGAGCTGCTGGCCCGACCCGAGGTGATCGCGGGAGCCGAAAAGGCCGCCGTGACGGTTCAGGCGTGCAAGCACGCGGCGGAGCCCTGGGTGCGCGCGCTGCGCCTCACCATCGATCCGCCGACCCTAGAGGACAACACCACCGACTGGGAGCGCATGCAGCGCGAGCTGGCGCGGCAACACGGCGTACGCGGCGTGGTCGCCTCGCTGCCGGTGCTGCGGCACCTGGCGGCGACCCTACGTGCTGCGGATTGGACGGTGACGGCGGTGCTCGCGCGCGGGACCTGGCTCGAGCCCGACGCGCCGCCTCGGCTGCTAGACCTCCGTCCGGGCGATGCCACGGGCCCGAGCTATGGCGTAGCCATCGACATCGGCACCACCAGCGTAGTCGTGTACCTGGCCAACCTGGCGTCGCGCGCGCTGGTGGACCAAGCGGCGGCCTACAACGGCCAGATCGCCTGCGGCGAGGACGTGATCTCGCGCATCATCTATGCGCGCCGCAACGGCGGCCTGGAGCGCCTGCGGTCGCTGGTCGTCGAGACGATCAACGCCCTGCTGGACGAGGTGTATCAACGGCAGGGGATCGCCGCGGAGGATGTCTACTGGGCCACCGTGGCGGGCAACCCCACGATGCTCCACCTCTTCCTGGGGCTCGATCCGCAGTTCATCCGCCTGGAGCCGTACATTCCCACCGTCGCCCACCCGGTGCCGGTGCGGGGCGAGGAGCTGGGGCTGCGCCTGAACCCCGAAGCGGTGGTGGACTGCCTCCCCGGCGTAGGCGCCTATGTCGGGGCAGATATCACCGCCGGCCTGCTGCGGTCGGGGATGCACGAGGGGGAGGTGCTGACTCTCTTTATCGACGTGGGCACCAACGGCGAGATCGTGCTGGGGAACTCGGACTGGCTCATGGCCTGCGCCTGCTCGGCGGGGCCGGCGTTCGAGGGCGCCGGCGTGGCGAGCGGCATGCGCGCCGCCCCCGGCGCCATCGAGGAGGTGTGGATCGACCGTCGCACCGCCGAGCCCACCCTCCGCACCATCGGCGACACGCCCCCCAAGGGGATCTGCGGGTCGGGGATGATCTCGCTCTTGGGCGAGCTGTTCGTCACGGGGATGGTGGACAAGGGCGGGCGGCTGAACCGCGACCTCGACACGCCGCGCGTGCGCCTGGGCGACGATGGTCCCGAGTACGTGCTCGCCTGGGCCGGTGACAGCAACGACGGCTCTGGCAGCCAGGATGGCGGCCGCGACCGGAGCAACGGTCGCGACATCGTGCTCACCGAGGCCGACATCCAGAACCTCATCCGCGCCAAGGGCGCCATCTATGCCGGGTTCTCGGTGCTGACCGAGAGTGTGGGCCTGACTCTTGACGATGTGGAGCGCATCGTGATCGGCGGCGCCTTTGGCAAGTACATCGACGTGGAAAAGGCGGTGGCCATCGGCCTCCTCCCGGACGTGCCATGGGAGCGGTTCGAGTACCTGGGCAACACCTCGATCCAGGGCGCCTACCGGGCGCTGCTGTGTCGAGAGTGTCGCGCCGCCGTCACCGGTATCGGCAACAAGATGACATATCTCGAGTTGAGCGCGGACAATCGGTTCATGGAGCAGTTCACCTCTGCCCTGTTCCTGCCGCACACTGACCTGGCCAGCTTTCCCTCCGTCAAGCGCGAGTTGGCGCGGCTGGCGGCGCCGCCCGGCTCGGAAGAGGGGGGCGACACATGACACTGACGGTAGCAGTGGTGGGCAAAGGGGGCGTGGGCAAGACCACCTTCTCGGCGCTGACCATCAAGTACCTGCGCGTGGCGGGGCGCACGCCGATCCTGGCCATCGACGGCGATCCCAGTTCGAACCTGAACCTGGCCCTGGGGATGGAGCTGCGCGAGACGGTGGGGCAGATTCGCGAGGACACCGCGCAGCAGGTGTCGTCGGGCACATTCCAGGCGGGGATCTCCAAGGCGGACTGGTTCGAGTATAGCGTGAACGACTGCCTGGTGGAGGGAGAGGACGTCGATCTGCTGGCCATGGGGCGGCCCGAGGGCCCCGGCTGCTACTGTGCGGCGAACAACATGCTGCGGACGTCCATCGACCGGCTGGGCAACGACTATGCCGTGGTGGTGATCGACAACGAGGCAGGCATGGAGCACATCAGCCGGCAGACGACGCGCTCCATCGACGTGCTGTTCGTGCTGACCGACCCCACCCAGCGGGGCCTGGCGGCGGCGGAGCATATCGTGTCGCTGGCGCGATCCCTGGGCATGCGCATCGGCAGCGCCTACCTCGTCATCAACAACGTCGACGGCGACCTCCCCGAGCCGCTGGCGGTGCGGGCCCGGGAGATCGGTATCCCCTTTTTGGGGGTGCTGCCGCGCGACCCGGCGGTGGGTCGGCTCGACGTTCTGGGGCGGCCGCTCATCGAACTCGACGAGGATAGCCTCGTGTATCCGGCGGTGAAGGCGTTGTTGGCGAAGGCGTTGGGGATCTGAGGCGATCGGCTGTCAGCGGTCAGCAGTCGGCGATCGGCGCGGGGCCGTGTACCTGCAGTCATGGGCAGCCGACGCGTGGCCACGCACAGATCGATGTGGCTGACGGGCAAACGCCAACAGCCAGATATCGGCAGCGAAAGGCAGCCAGCTGAGAGCTGACCGCCGACTGCCGATAGCCACACAAGGAGGAACGGCCATGCTGATCATCGGTGAGAATATCCATATCATCGCGCCTACCGTCAAGAACGCCATTGCGGAGCGCGATACGGCGACGATCCAGCGCCTTGCCAAGGCCCAGGTGGACAAGGGGGCCGATATCCTGGATCTGAACATTGGCCCGCAGAAGCGCAGCGGCCCCGAGGTGATGACCTGGATGGTGAACGCCGTCCAGGAGGTGACCGACGTCGGCCTCTCCTTCGATACGACGAACCTGGCCGCTATCGAGACGGGGCTCAAGCTCGCCAAGCACCAGGCGATGATCAACTCGACGTCGGCCGAGCCGGAGCGCCTGGAAAAGGTGCCGGAGGTGGCGGCGCGCTACAGCGCCAAGCTCATCGCCCTGCTCATGGGCAAGGGCGGCATTCCCGTCACTGCCGAGGAGCGGGTGGCCATCGCCATCGATCAACTGGTGCCCCGCGCCATGGAAGTGGGCATCCCCATGGAGGACCTCTTCCTGGACCCCCTGGTGCTCACGGTGGCGGGTTGCCAGGAGTACTGCCCCCACGCGGTCGAGGCCGTGCGCTACATCAAGCAGGGGATGGACCCGGCGCCCATGACCATCGGCGGGTTGAGCAATGTCTCGAACAACGTCCCCAACGAGAACCGCAGCCTGCTGAACCGCGTCTACCTGGTGATGCTCATGGCGGCCGGCATCGACGCGGTGATCGCCGACCCCCTGGACCGCCGCCTGATGGAGACGATCCGCATCGTCGAGCAGCGCGACGACAGCACCCCCGTCGGCAACCTGCTGCTGTCGCTGTACGACGCCACGGCCGCCATGGAGGAGCTGGAACCGTCGCAGGTGGACATGAATGACCCCGATCAGGTCGACATCTGGAAGACGGTGCAGGTGCTGCTGAACAAGACGATCTATACCGAGTCGTACCTACGTATGTAGCCCAGGCCGCGGAGCTATCCACAGCGCCCCCCGGACGCGAGTCCGCGGGGGCGTCTTTGTGGTGTGGGCCGCGCTCGCGGCGGCGTCCGCGGGGCGGGCAACGCGGGGCTGGTCGGCGCGGAAGGCTCCCGTGGTCAGACGTCTCTGGGACCTGGACAATTCGTCGTACGAATGGACAAGCACTCCTCGCCATCTTTTGCTATGCTGACTCCTAGGTCGGGAGGGGCACATGGGTTGGGTCGACAAAGTGCGGGATGCCATCGCGTACATCGAGGAGCACCTCCTCGAGCCGATCACCATCGAGGCGGTGGCCAGGGCCATCGACTATGCGCCATCCTCGTTCCAGAACCTGTTCAGCGCCATCACGGGCTATTCCGTCTGACGCCTTCGTCATCTCGGGCTATGGCAACGACGGCGATGTGCTGCTGGGGTACAGCCCATTCATGGACATCCAAGACCATCATCGGGAGGCGCCCGACGACACGGGGTACTTGCGCAGGTCCGACTGGCACGACGGCTACTTTGCCTCGGGCTACATCGGGCGCATCCTCATCATCGAGGGGCCGGCGGAAAAGCCACCGAGGGAGACGATCGTCGCAGAGACCGAGCGTCTCGCCAAGCGGCTGATCCTCGAGGAGGTCATGGTCCCGGGGCAGTACAACGGTCTGGCCGCCCACAGCGCCCTGGCGAACGCCCTGCTGACGTACACCTGGGACGGCACCTTTGAGCCCTACCTCAACGTCATGTGCAACTACAAACAGCACCTCGACCGGCAGTACGCCATGACGTTCTTTCGCAATAACGGCGAGGAGGAACTCGCCAAGCGCTACGAGGAGATCGCCGCGCTCTGCCGGCGCCTGGGCGACCTGATTCCACAGGATTTCACCGCCGGTGAGCTGCTCAAGACCAAGCGCGACCTCGAGCCGTACACCCAAGTGCTGCTACAGATCCGTGATCGGGAGAGGGAGGCGGCGACCCTGCTCGACTGATGCGGGCAGGCGGTCGCCTGGGGGCCGGGTGTTGACCGGCTCTAGACCTGATCGAAAAGGACCCGGCACTTGGCGCACGCCGGTTCACAGCCGATGGTTGGAGCCCGTCGGGCCGCGGAGTACAATGGATGGGCGGGGTGTTTTCGGCGCCAGCAGGGCGTTCTACTCGTGCCGGCGCCGCGCAGTTTCGGTTGGAGGCCACTTTCCATGGCGCTGGAGCGCGCGGTACGCGAGACGATCGAGCGGCACGACCTACTGCCCGCGGGCGAGACCGTCGTGCTGGGGGTGTCGGGTGGGCCCGACTCCCTTGCTATGCTGCACCTGCTCGGTCGTCTGGCGGGCGCGTACGGCGTGACGCTCCACGTGGGGCACCTGAACCACGGCCTGCGCGGGGCCGAGGCGGATGCCGACGCCGCCTATGTGGCGGAGGTGTCGCGTGCGTGGGGGGTGCCCTGCACCGGCGAGTCGGCGGATGTGGCCGCCGTCGCGCGGGAACGCGGATTGGCTATTGAGGAGGCGGCGCGGCAGGTGCGCTATGCCTTCCTGGCGCGCCTGGCGCGCGGTGTGGGCGCGTGCACCGTGGCGGTGGCTCACAACGCCGACGATCAGGTGGAGACGGTGCTCATGCATCTGCTGCGCGGCGCGGGGTTGGCCGGGCTGCGCGGCATGCGCCCCGTGAGTCGCCTCGAGGAGATGCGGCTTGCCGATCCGTCGCTGTCGGAGGATGATGGTGCGCCGCCGGGCCGCACAGCGTGCGGCCCCTACGGATCGTCGCCGGAGGATGCTGCTGGCGCGCCCTTGCGCCTCATCCGGCCGCTACTGGAGGTCCCGCGAGCCGAGGTGGAGGAGTACTGCCGCGCCCAGGGGCTGGAGCCTCGCTTTGACGCCTCGAACCTCGACCGTACCTACTATCGCAACCGCCTGCGCCACGAACTCATCCCCTATCTGGAGACCTACAACCCGAACGTGCGCCAGGTGATCCGGCGCATGGCGGAGGCCATCGCGGGAGACTATGCCCTGCTGCGGCAACAGCTCGAGGAGGTGTGGCCGCGCGTGGTGCGCGAGACGAACGCCGAGGCCATTGTCTTTGACCTGGAGGCACTGCGCGGCCTGCCGGTGGGGCTGCAGCGCTCGGTGCTGCGCGAGGCGGTGCACCGCCTGCGCCGGTCGCTGCGCAACATCAACTGGGTACACATCGACGATGCCGTGCGCGTCCTGGCGGAGGGGCAGGTGGGGGCGGCGGCCACCCTCCCCCGGGGGCTGCTGCTCACCATCGGATACGACGTGGCCACCCTGGCGTCCGTGGGCTATGCCGTCGAGCGGCCCAGCGCTCCAAGGATCGACGACGAGATCGCGCCGCTCCCCGTGCCCGGCAGGACGCCGCTCAGGGGCGGCTGGATGCTCGTCATCGAGCGCATCCCGCGCAGGGCGCTGCCCGACGGCTGGCGCGAGAACCCAGACCCCTACCTTGCTTACCTGGACGCCGGGCGGTGCGCGGGCTCACTAGGACTGCGCACCCGGCGCGAGGGAGATTGGTTCATCCCGCTGGGACTGGGGCACCGCCAGCGCGTGCGTGACCTGATGATCAACGCCAAGGTGCCGCGGGAGGAGCGGGATACGATGCCGCTGCTCACCTGCGGTGACGAGATCGCCTGGGTGGTGGGCCTGCGCATCGACGAGCGCTTTGCCGTCACCGAGGCCACCACCGAGGTGCTGGTAGCGCGCGTGGTCGAGGGGGACATAAACTAGTGAGTCCGATGGTACGCAGATTGCGCCGATGCCACGCAGATCTGCGCAGATCTTAAAGACCCTCAAGATGCCTTGGTGTTCTTGGAGCCTTGGTGGTTGAAATCCTCTGATCCGCGGAAATCCGCGTGACATCAGCGGAATCTGCGTACCATCGTCCCATCGCATAGCGAGGATGTGGGGTAGATGATGCGTGATAGAGAGGTGCGGGGGGCGGTACGGCTCAAGCCTGGCCGCAGCAAATCGGTCAACAATCGCCACCCGTGGGTGTTCAGCGGCGCTATCGCGCGGCGCGAGGGCTCGCCCCAACCGGGCGATGTCGTGGACGTGCTCGATGACGGCGGGCGGTTCCTGGCGCGCGGCTACTACAACCCGCGCTCCCAGATCGTGGTGCGCCTGCTCACCTGGGACCCCGACGAGGCGATCGACGACGCTTTCTGGTACATGCGGCTGGGCGCTTCCATGGCGCGACGCGAGGCGCTGGGCGAGGACCCCGACACCACGGCGTTTCGCCTGGTCTACGCCGAGTCGGACGGCATGCCGGGGCTGGTGGTGGACTGCTATGAGGACTGGGTCGTCGTCCAGGCGCTGACGCTGGGAATAGAGGCGCGCATGGAGGCGCTCACGGCGTTGCTGCGGGAGGCCCTGGCGCCCAGGGGCATCATCGAACGCAGCGACGTGGACGTGCGTGCCCAGGAGGGCTTGGCCCAGCGGGCCGGCGTGCTGTACGGCGAGGCGCCCGACGCCCCCGTGGTGGTGCGCGAGAACGGGCTGCGCTTTCGCGTCGATCTCCTGCGGGGGCACAAGACGGGCTTTTACCTCGATCAGCGCGACAACCGGCGCAAGGTGGCCGCCTATGCTGCCGGCGCGGAGGTGCTGAACGTCTTTGCATACACCGGCGGGTTCGGCGTCTATGCCGCCTCGGCGGGCGCGGCGCGGGTCGCCAACCTGGATAGCTCGGCGGACGCCTTGCGCGAGGCGGAGGCCAACCTGCGGCTGAACGACCTCGCTACGCCGAGCGAGAGCATCCAGGGGGACGCCTTTCAGGCGCTGCGCCAACTCGTGGCGGAGGGGAGGCGGTACGATCTGGTGGTCCTGGACCCGCCCAAGTTCGCCTTTTCCAAGGGGCAGCTGAACGCCGCCACGCGCGGGTACAAGGATATCAACATGCTGGGGATGCGTCTGCTTCGCCCGGGCGGCATCCTGGCGACCTTTTCCTGTTCCGGGTTGGTGAGCGAGGACCTGTTCCAGAAGGTGCTCTTTGGAGCCGGCGTGGACGTGGGGCGCGAGGCGCGCATCCTCGAGCGCCTGGGGCAGGGGCCCGACCACCCCGTGCTGCTCACCTTCCCCGAGGGGGCCTATCTCAAGGGGTTCATCTGTCGGGTGGAGTAGGCGGGGGGCGCGTTTGCGCTGACGAGCACAAGCGCTAGAATGGTTTCCATATACTACGCCGCGCCCGGCTCGATCAGGAGGAACCCATGCACCCGATGACCCACGACGTCGCCCGTGTGCTCATCTCCGAGGGGGACGTGCAGCGGCGCGTGGCCGAACTGGGAGCGCAACTCTCGGCCGACTATGGGGACGCCAACCCCCTGCTGGTCTGTGTCCTGAAGGGGGGGTACGTCTTTTTGGCGGATCTCACGCGCGCCCTCACCATCCGGCATGGCGTCGATTTCATGGCCGTGTCGAGCTATGGCAACGCGACGGAATCGAGCGGGGTGGTGCGCATCCTCAAGGACCTGGATCGCGACATCACTGGCCGCCACGTGCTCATCGTCGAGGATATCATCGACACGGGCCGCACCATCGCGTACCTCATGGACAACCTGCGCGTGCGGCAGCCTGCCAGCCTGCGCATCTGCACCCTGCTGAGCAAACCCTCCCGCCGTGAGGTCGAGTTGGATATCGACTATATCGGCTTCGAGATCCCCAACGAGTTCGTCATCGGCTATGGCCTCGACTATGCCGAGAACTATCGCAACCTCTCGTTCATCGGCGTGCTCAAGCCCGAGGTCTATAGCTGATCCCCTGAACAGGCCCACCGATCACCCGGATCGTCTCCTTCGAGTGCTCCGCAAGGCAGCCGGCGACGCGTCTGCTGCTCTGAGGGCGCGGGGAGACAGGAGGGGCCTCTGGATCGCGCACGAAACAACGCGAACGGCGCGAAAGGGCTCGCCGCTTAGCGCACCCACGTCGCAAACCCATGCCGGCCGGTTGCCGCGCCTGAGGCCCTCAATGCACCCTGCCCCGCCGCGGCGTTGACGCAACATAAACCCTTGGGCTATACTGAGGGTGAGGTTGGTCGTCGTCTGTCATCAGCGTTGCCATCGGGGGTTCGAGATGCTGCGCCGCATATCCGCGCTCGTTCTATTGGTCGTCATCCTGCTATGGTCCAGTGTCGGGGTGTGGGCGCAGCCCGGCGGCGGCCCCGTATTGGTGCTGGAGGTCGACGGCGTCATCAACCCGTTGACGGCCAGATACCTCGATCGCTCGCTGCAGCTTGCAGAGCAGCGCGGGGCGCGGCTGGTGGTGGTGATGCTCGATACCCCGGGTGGGCTGGACGGCTCGATGCGCGAGATGGTCCAGTCGTTGCTGGGGGCGCCGGTGCCCACCGCGGTGTACGTGGCGCCCTCGGGGGCGCGGGCCGCGTCGGCCGGGATGTTCATCACGTTGGCCGGCGATATCGCCGCCATGGCGCCGGCCACCAACATCGGCGCGGCCAGCCCCGTCGCCCTGGGGGGCGAGCCGGGCGACACCGAGATCGCCAAGGCGACGAGCGACGCCGCGGCGCTGGCGCGCAGCATCGCCGAGACACGCGGGCGCAACGCCGACTGGGCCGAGCAGGCCGTGCTCGAGAGCGTTTCCCTCACGGCGTCTGAGGCGCTCGATCAGGGTGTGATCGATATCGTGGCGGACGACCTCGACGCGCTCCTGCGCCAGATCGACGGCCGCACGGTGACCGGCGCGTTCGGCGAGAGGGAGTTGCAGATTGCCGGCGCGACCGTCGATCGCATGCCCATGAATCTGGGCGAGCAGTTCATCCACGTCATCAGCAACCCCAACATCGCCTACATCCTTCTCTCCCTCGGCACGCTGCTCCTGCTGGCCGAACTCGCCGAGCCCGGCCTCGGGTTGGCGGGGGCGGGGAGCGTGATCTGCTTTGTCATCGCCTTCATGGCGCTGGGTAGCCTGCCCGTGAACTGGGCCGGCATCGCGCTGCTGGCGCTGGGGGTTGCGCTCCTCGTGGTGGGGCTGCTCACGGACACCGAGGTCGTCCTCGGGATCGGCGGGTTGGCCGCCTTTGTCCTCGGCTCGTTGCTGCTCTTCTCGCCGTTCCAAGTCCCCTCTCCGGCAGCGCCGGCTGTGCGCGTCAACCCGTGGCTCATCGGAGGGGTGGCCGCCGTCATCGCGGCATTCACACTCATCGTGTTGGCCGCCATCGTGCGGGCGAGTCGCCTGCCACCGCAATCCGGCGCCCAGCGCCTGGTGGGGTTGGAGGGGATCGCTCTGAGCGACATCGACCCCTCCGGGCAGGTGCGGGTCGACCTAGAGACGTGGAGCGCGGTGTCTGTCGCCGGTGGGATACAGCGTGGCGAGCGGGTGAAGGTGGTGGGCGTGTCGGGCGTGCGGCTGCAGGTGGTGCCGGCGGAGACGGAGCGTGTGTGGGAGGCAGCCGAGGAGACCTAGTCGTGTTGCCTTGAGACCTAGAGGAGGGCATCGTGGAAACACTCATCATCGGAGGGGCCTTGGCGCTGCTCGTGCTCATCATCCTGGGCATGGCGGTGCGTATCGTTCCCGAGTACCGGCGGCTGGTGGTCTTTCGGCTGGGACGCAGCCTGGGGGCCAGGGGGCCGGGGCTGGTGCTCCTGATCCCGTTCGTCGATCAGGGCGTGCCCGTCGACTTGCGTGAATCGTTCTTTGACGTACCACCCCAGACGTGTATCACCGCCGACAACGCCTCGGTGTCCATCGACTTTCTCGTCTACGACAAGGTGATCGACCCGGTGCGCAGCGTGCTGGAGGTCGAGAACTTTACCGGCGCGGCGCGCGGGCTGGCCATCACGACGTTGCGCGCGGTGGTGGGCGCCATGATGCTCGACGACGTACTCTCCAAGCGCGACGAGATCAACGGTATCCTTCACGAAAAGCTCGACGAGGTGACGGATCGCTGGGGGGTGCGCGTCACGGCGGTGGAGATTCGCGAGGTGGTGCCGCCGCGCCAGATCGAAGAGGCGATGACGCGCCAGATGGCTGCCGAGCGCACGCGACGCGCCACGGTGACCGAGTCCGAGGGCCAGCGCGAGGCCACGATGCGAGTGGCGGAGGGCGAAAAGCGCGCCATCGTCCTGCGCGCCGAGGGCCAGCGCGAGGCCACCATCCTGCAGGCCGAGGCCGATCGCGAGGCCGCGCGGCTCCGCGCCGAGGGCGCCGCCATGGCGCTGAACGAGATCTATGCGGTGGCTCGCGAGGTGGACAGCAAGACGCTGACGCTGCAGTACCTGGACGCCCTGCGCGCGCTCGGGGCGACGTCGGCGACCAAATTCGTGATACCCACCGAGTTCCTCGGCCTGGCGCGCCAGCTGGTGAACCATGCCAGCGAGGCGGTGGCGGAGCCGGATGGGGAGAGGTGAGGTAGGAGCGACCGTCGGACAATAGCACGGCGGTGACGAATCGGCGATCCGTAGAGCCTGCGATCCACACACAAGGAGGCAACGACCATGAAGGCAGGATTCGCGGAGACTGTGATCACGCCGAGCGACGGCAGGTGCTACCTGGCGGGCTATGGAGGGCCATGGTCCACCGGCGTCCATGATGATCTCTATGCCTCCGCCGTCTACCTCGAGGAGGGCGAGACGAGGGCTGTGCTCCTCTCCTTCGACCTCATTGGGATGAACGGGCCACTCATCGCCAAGGTCAAGGCCGGCGTCAGTGAGGCCCTGGGGGTCGACGACGGCAGCATCTTTTTCACGTGTACGCACACCCACGAGGGGCCGGAGGTCCGGCGGCGCGTCAGGTCCGCCTCGGGAGAGGAACTCGACTACCTCGACGCCTACGAGCCGTTCCTGGCGGAACGGGCGGCCGAGGTTGCCACTGCGGCGGCCTCCCTGGCGCGCCCATGCGAGGTGCGGGTGAATCGCGCCTGGGTGGACGAGAATATGAACCGCCGCTTCTTTATGCCCGACGGGACGTGGTATTTCGTGCCCAGCTACAAGGACCTCGTGCCCATCACGAACCAACACGAGGACAAGGAACTGGGCGCCGTCTACTTTTGCCCGCCGGGGGACCGGCATCCCTTTGGCGTGATCCTCAACTATACCATGCACCCCCTCACGGCCGGCAACACCACCTCTCTCATCAGTGCCGACGTCCCCGGGGTGGTCCGAGAGACGATCCGGGAGGGCCTCGGCTGCCTGACCTGCTATATCACCGGCGCGGCCGGCGACAATCACCCCAAGGCGCCGGAGGGAGGCTTTGCCGAGACGCGCCGCGTGGGGCAGGTGCTGGCCACCACCGCCATCACGCGCTGGTTCGATTCGTACCTGTTGCCCCAGCCGCTGGCGATCAAGACGATGACGCGCTCGGTGACGCTCACGTACCGTACCGCCGAGGAAATGCGACGCATCCCCACCGTTGGAGACGTCTCGGACGAGAGGATGCGCTCCTACATGGAGAGGATCCCGGCGCCGGGAGGGGACGTCGAGGTCCCCTTCTCTCTGCTGGCCGTCGGGCCCATCCTGTTCATCGGCGTGCCCGGGGAGTTGGTCGCGGAGCTGGGCCAGACGCTCAAGTGGTATTCCCCGTTCCAGCGCACGTATATCATGTACCAGGCGACCGAGTCGTTCGGCTATATCGCGCACCCCAACGCCTACCTGTGGGGCGGCTACGAGGCGGCGTCGGGGCAGCTCTCGCCTTCGTCGGTGCGGCCACTCATGGACGCCATCATCGATGCCATGGAGGAACTGGCGCGGTAGCGTCGCGCGACCGCGGTAACGCCGCGTTCCCATGGTAGGGCGGCGCGATCGGAGCACCCCTGTGCGGTCGCACCGTTCAGTCAATAGCAGAGGCCGGGCGCCCATTGGCGCCCGGCCTTTTTGGTATCCCGCGATCGGGCGTGCGGCGCACGCCCACCCTCTACCGATCCTCCAGCGCCCTCCGCATGTTGTCCAGCGCCTTTTGGATGTTCTCCAGCGAGTTGGCGTACGACAGCCGCAGGTAGCCCTCGCCGTACTCGCCGAACGCGGCGCCCGAGAGGCAGGCCACGCCGGCCCGATCCATGAAGAACGCCTCCGCTGTGTGGCTGTTCATTCCCGTGTCGCGGATGTTGGGAAAGACATAGAACGCCCCGCGCGGCTTGACGCACGTCACGCCGGGCAGGCTGTTGAGCCCGTCGACGATGAGGTCGCGCCGCTGGCGGAACGCCGCCACCATCTCGCCCACGCTGTCCTGCGGCCCCTTGAGCGCGGCGACGCCGGCGAACTGGGTGGATGCGGAGGTGCACGAGTTCGAGTTGGTCATCAGGCGCGTCACGTGCTCCGCCAGGGGCACGGGCATCACGCCGTAGCCCAGGCGCCACCCCGTCATGGCGTAGGTCTTGGAGAAGCCGTGCAGGATGATGGTGCGCTCGGTGGTCGACATCCCGGGGAAGGTGGCGATGCTCTCGAAGGTGCCGTCGTACAGGATGTGCTCATAGACCTCGTCAGCCAGGACGGGGATGTTGCGCTGCACGCAGATCTCGGCGATGGCCGCCAGGTCCTCGCGCTCCAGGATGCCGCCGGTGGGGTTCTGGGGCGAGTTCAGGATGATGAGCCGCGTACGGTCGGTGATCAGGTCCTTCAGCTCGTTGACGTCAAAGCGGAAATCGCGCTCCTCGCGCAGAGGTAGGGGCACCGCCTTGGCGCCGACAAAGTTGATCATCGACTCATAGATGGGGAACCCGGGGTTCGGGTAGATGACCTCCGTCCCCTCCTCGGCCAGCGCCATGATGATAAAGAACATGATCGGCTTGGCGCCGGGCGTCACTACCACCTGGGCCGCGTCCACCGGCTGGTTGCGCGTGCGGCTGATCTCCTCGGCGATGGCCGCCCGCAACTGGGGGATGCCGGCCGACGGCGTATAGTGGGTGGCCCCGCTGCGCAACGCCTCGCAGGCGGCCTCGATGATGTGGGGGGGGGTGTCGAAATCGGGCTCGCCGATCTCGAGGTGGACGATCTCACGCCCCTGCGCCTCCAGCGCCCGTGCCCTGGCCAGGACCTCAAAGGCCGACTCGGTTCCCAGGCGGCTCATCCGTGTAGCGAGCTTGATCATTGCAGACCTCCGTGTAGTGGTGCGACGCGCGCATAGACACCAATCAAGTCCTCGGCCGCGCGCCTCCAGGTAAAGCGCGCGACGCGCTCGAAACCCCGCGTGCGGTGGGACTCGCGTAGCGCCGTGTCGCCGATCGACCGCCACAGGGCGTCGGCCAGCGCATCCACGTCATCGGGGGGTATCTGCAGGGCGGCGTCGCCCGCGACTTCGGGTAGCGAGGAGACGTTGCTGGTGACCACCGGCGTGCCGCAGCCCATGGCCTCCAGCACCGGGATGCCAAACCCCTCATAGAGCGAGGGAAAGGCGAACACATCGGCCCCGCGGTACAGGGCGGGCAGATCATTGTCGTCCACAAAGCCGAGCACCCGCACGCGCTCCTCGAGGCCCAGCTCGGCGATGGCGGCGAACACATCGTCATAGAGCCACCCCCTACCGCCCGCGATGACCAGATCGTGCGGGACGCCGTGCTCCTGGACGAGGATGTGAAAGGCACGGATCAGCCGAGCATAGTTCTTGCGCGGCTGCAGGGTGCCCACTCCCAGGATGTAGGGCCGCCGCAACGCGTGCCGCTCCCGTCTCGCGGCGTCGTCCGGAGCCGGCTCGGGTCGGAATCGCCCCTCCACCCCGGCATAGACGACGAACACCCGATCCTCGGGCACGTCCAACAGCTCGATGAGGTCGCGTCGCGTGCTCTCCGAGTCGGCCAGCAGCACGTCGGCGCGGGCGATGGAGCGGGGCACCGCGCTCATCAGGTAGGCCAACAGGTGAGGCGACGAGCACTCGGGCAGCCGCAGGAACGACAGGTCGTGTACGGTGAGCGCCGTGCGGGCCCGCCACACCGGCGGCAGGACGAAATCGGGCGAATGGAACAGGTCGATGCGGCCGGTCACCAACTCGACGGGCAGGGGCAGGCGCAACCGCTGCCAGACAATCGCCATGTGCCGGTCGCTGAGGGGCAGCGCGCGCCGCGAGAAGTTGATGGGCCAGGCGCGCGGCTCCTCCTCGGAGCCGGCGCTAAAGAGCACGTACTCGCGCGCGCGGTCCACCTCGGCCAGGGCCCCGATGAGGCCGCGGGTGTAGCGCCCGATCCCGGCGTGCTGTCGCACCGCCGAGGTGTAGTCGATGCCGATACGGCTATGCTTGCATCGCGTCATCGGATGGCCCTGTACGTCCAGATCCTGTTGATGCCATAGTTCCAGAAAAGCACGATGCCGATGGCGATGACCTTCGACACATTGTAGCCCCACGTGCCCCAGGTGGCAAAGACGTAGCGGTCCAGGGAGAGGAACACGGCCTGGTTGATGCCGTATCCCACCAGGTTCACCACAAAGAACTGGCCGAGCTGGCGCCACGGCGGCTCGCTGCGCGACTCGGGGTAGGTCCATAGGCGATTCCAGGTAAAGTTGCTGCACACCGCGGCGGCGAACGAAAAGGTGTTGGCCAGCCACTTGGCCAGGCCAAAGACCTGGATGCCCAGGTTCAGGATGGAGAAATCGACCACCGCTCCGATGGTGCCGACGACGGCGAACCGCAGGAAGCGTCCCAGTTCGGCGGGGTGCTCGCGTCGAAACGTGGCGATCCTGGCGACGATATGCGTCACGTAATCCCTCACTCACTCGTTACTCTGCCGGCGCTGTGCCACCATCCCCAGCAGCATGGCGACCAGCAGGTACATCTCGTGCACGTACAGGTTATCCACCATGTTGTGGGTGAGCAGGTGGCCCATCATGCCCAAAGCGCCCAGCGCCACGCCGCGATCCAGGCCGCGGGCGCCGCGCGCCCCCTGCCAGGCGGTCCAGAGGGCGGCGCCCATCAGGCCGAGGTAGGCGACCAGGGAGAGCAGCCCCCCCTCCGCCATGACGTTCAGCAACACGTTGTGGGCGTGGCCCAGCGGGTCCTCCCAGCGTGGCACGGCCACCGATGGGTACACCGCGGCGTACTGTCCCGTGCCCACCCCTAGCCAGGGGGCGCGCTCGAACATGCGCCACGCCGCCCGCCAGTGGGCCAGCCGCTCGATGGTGGCAAAGTTGGCGTCGGTGACCTCGACGGCGGTCACGTCCTCCGTGCCGACGTACTCGAACGCCTCGGTGACGCGCCCCGCCAGCGACTCGGGCACCAGCGACGGCAGCCCAGCCGAGAGGGGCGTCGCGAGGAGCACCACCAGCGCCAACGCCAGCCAGACGCGGCGGCCCAGCGCCAGCAGCACCAGCGCCGCGCCGGCCGCCGCCCCCAGGAGCGCGCCGCGCGACCAGCTCATCACCAGTCCCGCCGCCATGGCCGCGGTGGCAGCCAGGGCCAAGACCCAGAGGAGCAGCCCGGTGATGGGGCGGCGCTCGCCACTCCCGCGACGCCCGAAGGGCCAGGCCTCTCGCCAGGTGCAGAGCGCCGTGGCATAGGCCAGCGGGAGCACCAGCCCCAGGTAGCCGCCGTAGGGGTTGGGCTGCGCGAAGGTGCCGTGGGCGCGCATGAACCGTCCCATGAGCACGAATCCCGGCGGTCCAACCTGGCGCACGAACTGGTAGGCGCCCAGCAGGCCCTGCAGTGCCCCGGCCAGCAGGAGCGCCGCCACGAGCCCCCGCGTCTCACCCTCGCCCAGTTCACTGGCGGCGACGGTCAGGATGGCGGCGAACTCGACCCACTTGGCGATCTCCTTGGCCGCCAGGGGCATGTGCTGCGCCGGCCACAGGGAGACGAGCAGGGCGCCCAGATAGGCCGCCAGCGCCCAGGTGACGGCAGAGCGCACGACGAGGGGCTGCCGGAAGGCCAGGCGGCGCGCCAGCCAGGCCGCTATCGTCGCCAACGCCAGCGCCTGGCTGATGCCCACGCTCGCTCCGGCGATGGCCACCTCGCGCACCGACCCGAACGGTATGGCAAATGCCAGGGCATACAGCCCGAGGGCCGGCCGCAGCACGATGGCCAGCAGCCCGATGCCGCCGAACACGGCGGCGAGGCAGAGCGTCAGCGGCGCCCGCGAGAGGATCAACCCCAGGAGGGCGATCGCCACGACGCCGGCGACGGAGGCGATGGTGCGCCTGACCCACGGGGGAATGGTGGCCGGCAGGGCGAGGCGGGACGATGGGCGAGCGGAGGCGACGGGAGCAGCCATCGCGCGATCAGACCTGCTCGCGGAACCAGGCGATGGTCTTGGCCAGGCCCTCATCCAGAGGGACTTGTGGCTCCCATCCCAGCACCTGGCGCGCCTTGGTGATGTCGGGCCGGCGCGTCTGGGGATCGTCGCGGGTGCGGAGCATGTCGCGCGGCGCGATGCAGGTGATGGGAGAAGCGCTCCCGGCGACGGCGACCACGCGTTTGGCGAACTCGAGGATCGTCAGCTCCTGGGGGTTGCCGAGGTTGACGGGAAAGGCCTCGTCGGACAGGAGCAGGCGGTGCAGGCCGTCCACCAGGTCCGAGACGTAGCAGAAACTGCGCGTCCGCGAGCCGTCGTCGTACACCGTGAGGGGCTCGTTCTGCAGCGCCTGCCGCACAAAGTTCGGCACGACACGGCCGTCGTTGAGGCGCATGCGCGGGCCGTAGGTGTTGAAAATGCGGGCGATACGCGTCTCCAGGCCATGGGTGCGATGGTAGGCCATGGTCATCGCCTCGGCAAAGCGCTTGGACTCGTCATACACGCCGCGCGGGCCCACCGGGTTCACGTTCCCCCAGTAGGTCTCGGGCTGGGGATGGACGAGGGGGTCGCCGTACACCTCGGAGGTGGAGGCAAGCAGGAAACGCGCCCCCTTGGCCTTGGCGAGGCCCAGGGCGTTGTGCGTGCCGAGGGCGCCCACCTTGAGGGTCTTGATGGGCATCTCGAGATAGTCCACCGGGCTCGGGAGGGACGCGAGGTGGAGCACGGCATCCAGCGGCCCCGACACGTCGATGGTCGCCACGACGTCGTGGCGCACGAACGTAAAGGCGTCGTGGTCGCGCAGATGGGCCACGTTGCGCGTGCTGCCGGTGATGAGGTTGTCCATGGCCATGACCTGGTGTCCCTGCGCCAGCAAGAGATCACACAGGTGAGAGCCGATAAAGCCCGCGCCGCCCGTGATGAGAACGCGCATTGTGTTCTCGTACCCCCTGAACGTCCCAACTCAGATCCCTGTATGCACCGATGTTCCCCCTGGACGATCGCCTACAACCGCCATGGAAGGACACGATACAGGAAAAGTCAGCGGACAAACGGCCGCACGTACGAATCCCGGTGTTCATGATCTGCGATCGCGGCGTCTGCCGCTTGACATCCGCAAATCCAGCGGGCATAATGACAATTGACTGACGATGGTAGATATGTCAGACGGATGGAGGTACTTATGACAGTCATTAGCACTGTAGGACGTCGAGGGCAAATGACCATCCCCCGGGCGATCCGTCGCTCGCTGAATCTCAAAGAAGGAGACCGCGTCGCTTTCATACAGCGAGGCGATCAGGTTGTCCTGCAGCCCCTGACGAACACGCTGCTTGATCTGCGAGGCAGCGTACCTGTAGTCGAGCCCCAGGATTTTGCCGCTATCCGTCGTCAGGTCACCCAGGAGCATGCCCGAAAAGTAGCCCAAAATGGAGGCTGAACGCGTCTTTGCCGACACGAACCTGTTCCTCCGCTACCTGACGAACGATGTGCCTGCCCAGGCCGATGCGGTTGAGCGACTGCTCCAGCGCGCATCCGCGGGGGAAATCGTCTTGGTCATCAACAGCTTGGTGATAGCTGAGATCGTGTGGACGCTGGAATCGTACTATGGTCTGCCCCGTGATCGCGTCAAGGAGATGGTCCTCGCCACTCTCAATACTCCTGGCCTAGAGGTGGAGGAGGGGGACCTTCTCCTTCAAGCCATCTCCTGGTATGCAGACAAGAACATCGACTTTGTTGATGCTGCCAATGCGTCCTGGATGATCGCGCGAGAGCTGCCATTCGCTTACACCTTTGACGCCAAGCACTTCTCCCGCCTGGAAGGAATTAGCGTCCGGGTGCCCGGAGAATAGATCTCAACGCGGCGAGAAGTATAGCAGAGCGGTACAGTACGGTCAATCGGCGCGTAGCAGCTCCCACGTGCGCTAGCTCGCCAGCGCCGGCTCCGGCCGCGGCTCGGGCTGCGCCGGCGTCCGCATGGCCAGGGCGAACCCCACCGAGATCGCGATGATGACGGCGCTCAACAGGTAGACGCCCGAGTACCCGACGACGGGCACCATCGCCCCGAACAGCAGCGGCATGGCCACCGAACTCACGTGGTTCACGCTCACGCCGGCCGATAGGGTGGGCGTCATCTCTTCGATGGGAGCGATCTGCCGCACGTAGACGCTGAGGCCGAGGTTGAGGATCTGCGCCAGGCGCATGATGCCATAGAGCCCCGCGAGGATCGCCGCGTTGGGGATAAAGGCGTAGCCGATGCAGGCCAGCACCAGGATGGCATAGCTGCCCGCCAGGGCGTGTCGCGGGCCAAAGCGATCCACGAGCATCCCCAGGGCGGGGGCCAGGACCATGCTCAGGACCGCCGTGCCGACGAGTAGCGGGCTCAACTGCCACACCTTCCACCCGAACCGCTCCACGAGCACCAGCGTGCAAAAGCTGCCCAACACCTCCTTGCGCGAGCCCTCAAAGAAGGTGAGCACATAGTAGAGCCAGTAACGGCGCCGCAACACCAGCCGCGGCTGCTTGGCCTGCGTGGCGCCCAGGTTGCGCGACAGCCGCATGAAAAACAACACCGACACCATGATGATGGCGCCGCCGATGATGTAGAACCAGCGGAGCGAGAGATCCTTCATCAGGTTCGACGTGAGGGCCAGGACGCCCATGCCCGCGATGCCGGCCAGCGAACTCACGGAGGTTAGCAGCCCGAGGACGCGGCCGCGCGTGCTCTCTGAGGCGAGGCTGATGCCCAGCGCGGGGTGAATGGGCTGGTAGCCGTGCAGGCCAAAGCTGGCGACGATGGCCACCGCCAGCAGCCCGGCGTAGGATTGGGCCAGGGCGAACGCCATGTACCCCAGGCCGAGGATCGCCGCTGATGCGGCGGCGCGCCACGAGAGGGGCAGGTGCATCGTCAGCGCCGCGATGAACACCAGGATGAGCCCCGGTATCTCGCGTATCCCTTCGAGCCAGAGCACCTGTCCACCGGTCAACCCGATGGTATCCACGAAAAAGTTCATCCGCGCGCCGCCGAGCACCCCCTCGCCAAAGCGCATAAAGAACACCGCGCCCGCCGTGATGGCCAGGTCGCGCGTCCAGAGGGACAGCATCTCCGTGCCTAGCAATCGCCGCATCCTCACGCTACGTCACCACTTTCGTTCAGACTCCCCGAGGCGCAGTGTCGCATGACGCCGGCCGGCGCGACGGGTGACCGCCATTATGGCCCATGGCGCGCCGCCTGTCCACCGGCCGCCTGCCGATGCGGGGGTTCGCGATCCTGGGATGGCGGCGTGTCTCGCCCCCGGGGACACCTCGCGAAGGCCCCCGCAGCAGACGTCGCACAAACGGGGGTTCACCCTGAATGGGCCTCCGGGGGGTACCCCCGGGCGATCTCCTGGGTCGACGCGTTGGCCCGTCGGCCGGCCGTCACGCACCAGGCGAGGGCAAACATCCACCATGCGGCCAACTCGGGGAGAAAGAAGGCGTTGTCGATGAGGCCGTGGGCAAGGCAGGCGATGGCGCCGGCGACCAGTCCCAAGGTCACGGCGCGGAGATCCCTCGCATCGTGGGCATCACCGCTCAGTGCCGAGAGGGTGCGGCGGGCGCCTCGCGCCAGGCCCGCGGCCATGGCGCCCGCCACGGCCAGGCCGCCCACTCCCAGGCGCAGCCAGAAATCGAGGGCGACGTTATGCGGGTGCGACAGCCAGCGGTCCACCTCGGCGCCGGGCAGGATATAGTCGCCATAGTAGTAGAGAAAGTTGTCCGGACCGACCCCAAGCCAGGGGTGATCGCGCACCATCTCCCAGGCGGCCTGCCACAGGGAGAACCGCAGGAAGGTCGTCCCCTGCGTGGGATCGAGGAGGGATGAGAGTCGCTCGACGCCGGCCAGGGGTACGGCGGCCAGTGTGCCCAGAACGAGCGCCACCGCTGCGATGCGCGTCGCGCGGGAGCGCGTCGACCACCCCAGATAGAGGAGCGCCGCCGGCATCGCCAGCAGCAGCGCGCCCCGCGAAAAGGTCAGCACGATGACCAGCACCATGGGCAGCGCCCCCAGCCCGTACAGGGTGCGGCGGAGCCGCGTGCCGCCGTGCCAGGCCATGGCCACACCCAGCGGCAGGACGCGCTCCAGGACGAGGGCCAGATTGTTGGGCGACCCAAAGAACGCCCGCGCGCGTCGCACCCCCTCGGCCTCGATGACGCCGTCCGCCGAAGGGTAGCGGGCGAGGGCGTACAGGGCCAGGCCCACCCCCGACGCGAACAGCGCGTCCACCAGCGCCATCGCCGGGCGCCTGCGAGCAAAGGCGGAGCGTAGCAGGGCATAGAACAGCGACGCCTCGAGCATGACGACGCGCCACTCGCGCAGCGCCTCGCGCGAGTACTCGGAACGGAGGGACGCTGCGAGGCCAACGACTACCAGCCCCAGGACGGCCCAGTCGGCCAAGGCGCGCGTGGCGAGCCAGCGCCGCACGGCGCCCCATGACGGTGACGCCGTCATGAGCGCGGCCCAGGCGTGGGCGGCCACTGCCACCAGGAGTGAGGCCTCGAACATGGCGAACGACCCGGGGCCGAGGCGCACGTGATAGGGAGCCAGCGGGACGCACGCCGCCACTGCGACCAGGGAGAGGTCGGGACACAACAGCGAGCCCGCGGCGTACAGCCCCAGGCCGGCCAGCCGCACGGCCTGTGAAGGGGCCAGGAGGACTAGCGCCAACCCGAGGGCCACCGCTCCCACCCGCAGGGCGGCGGGGGCGCGGCGCCAGCGCTCCAGCACCAGGCGCCACGCGCGACGCCAGGGGAGCTGGCGCGTCTCGCGCCACCCGCGCCAGAGCCCCCAGGCCATCACCGCCAGCCCGACGACGAGCGAGGCCCATGGGCCCGAGAGCGCCGGCTGGTGACCCACCTGCAGGGCGCGCACCGCCGATATGGCGGATGCGCCGCGCATGCGCACCACGTGGGTGTCCGCCGCCACCGGCCGGCCGATGCGCACGCGAGCCACCTCGGGGGTGCTCGACTGCAGGTCGACCGGCACATCGTTCATCAGGGCGTCCACCGACACCGTCAGTACCTCCGAGGGGAGGCCGCGCTCTACCTGCAGCATCAGGTCGGTGCCCCAGAAGCGAAAGCGGGAGCCCTCCGGCGTCGGCAGCAGCGGGCGCGACGTGCTGAGGGGCGTCACGCCGGGGTAGACGACGTCATCGCGTAGGCTCTCGCTGAGCCGCTCCAGGAGCGGCGTGGGCCGGCCGTCGGGGTCCAGCAGCGCGAACCCCCAGGCAGGATCATCCGGCGGGGCGGCCGGCTGTAGGTGCTGCATGACCATGAGCGTCATCCAGGGCCACTCGCGCTGCACGCGCTCCAGCGAGCGCGCCAGCCGGTTGGCCTGCACCAGGGGGGCGTCGCTCCCCTGTGGTGGCAGGGTGCCCGTCCAGTCGTCGGGCAGGGCGTTCCAGCCCGATTCGAGCGCCCACACCGGCTTGACCGCCTCGCCGCGCCGGAGCATCTCGCGGCGGAGCAGGATCGCCCGCGAAAAGTTTAGCACGTCCGCGCCTACCCGGCGGTCGTCCGGGCCCGACCAGAATCCGTACGCTTTGACCCCCAGGACGTCAAACGCCTCGCCGGCGCCGCGACGATAAATCTCGTGCAGGTAGCGCACGTCGCTCATGTTGCGGCCGCCCGGCTCGGTGTTGGGCGCCAGCCCGCCGCCAATGATGAGGGCGTCGGGATCGGCCCCGCGGATCGCCGCGGAAGCGGCGCGGAGCATCTCCACGTACCCCGCCGCGTCCACCGCGCCGCTGCCCCAGTGCGGCGCGACGTTGGGCTCGTCCCAGATCTGATAGGCCAACACCCGGCCGGCGTAGCGACCGGCGAACGCGGCGGCAAAGTGCGCCAGGTCGGCCATGTCGGCCGGAGGGGCGTGGGGGTTCGCCTCCTCCCAGTGGGGCCGCGCCCAGGCGGGCGAGGTGTCGAGGACGACGATCGCCCGCAGATCGTGGCGCTCGAGCGCCGGGATGATGCGGTCCCAGAGATCCCAGCGGTAGGCGCCGGGCGAGGGCTCCAGCTCGGCCCACCGCGCGTACTGGCGGACGACGCCCAAGCCGGCGGCGCGGGCGATCTCGAGGGCGCCGTCGAGATCGTCGGCATCGTACTGCTCGAGGGCCACGTTCACGCCCGCCCGGGGGGCCATGAGGGGCGGCTGATCGGCGCCCAGGCCACTCTCGATGCCGCGCGTCTGCTGGGCGTAGCGGGCGAGATCGATGGCGGTGAGGAGGCCGATGCTCGCCACCATCAGCACGAGGCCGATGAGGCGGGCGAGGCGGCCGATAGTGTCTCGCCAGGATGGCGACGTTGGGGGAAGCATGGCATCCATCCCTTCAGCGGAGAAGGCTGGAGCGTGCGGGCATCACACGCGAACGGATCGGGCCATCGGCCCGGGAGATATGGTTACGCGGTACAAATCAGTATACACAGTAGCAGAGCCCTCACTTTGCCTCCCGAGGGCCGCCCCGGCGAAAGCGCCTTTTGACAGAAATCGTTCTGTGGTATAATGCCGCCACCATCGCGATCCAACCTGGCACAGGAAGGAACCACCCAGTGGTCAACCCTCTAAACGCTCTCCTGGGAGTGTTTTCACGCGATATAGGCATCGATCTTGGCACGGCAACCACGCTGGTCTGTGTGAATGGTCAGGGCATCGTCGTCAACGAGCCATCGGTCGTCGCCATCGACAAGCGTTCCAAGCGCGCGCTCGCGATCGGCGCCGAGGCCAAGGAGATGGTCGGGCGGACCCCGGGGAATATCGTCGCCATCCGCCCGCTGCGAGACGGTGTGATCTCGGACTTTGATATCACTGAGAAAATGCTCCACTACTTTATCCATAAAGTCCACGAGCGCAAACGTCTCTTTGGCTCGAGCCCCCGTGTTGTGGTTGGAATCCCCAGTGGTGTTACCGAGGTGGAAAAGCGCGCCGTCCATGACGCGACCCTCAGCGCCGGCGCCCGTGAGGCCTACCTGATCGATGAACCGATGGCCGCGGCCATCGGCGCCGGCCTACCGGTGAGCGAGTCGGTGGGCAGCATGATCATCGACATCGGGGGCGGCACCACCGAGGTGGCGGTCATCTCGCTGGGCGGCATCGTCGTCAGCCGGTCGATCCGCGTGGCGGGCGACGAGATGGACGAGGAGATCGTCCAGTACGCCCGGCAGAAATACAATCTGCTCATCGGCGAGCGCATGGCCGAGCGCACCAAGGTGGCCATCGGCTCCGCGTACCCCCTGCCGGAGGAGCAGACCATCACCATTCGCGGGCGCAACCTCATCACGGGCCTGCCCGAGGCCGTCGAGGTGAGCAGCGTCGAGATTCGCGAGGCGCTGTCCGGCCCTGTCGACACGATCGTCGAGGCGGTCAAGTCGGCCCTCGATGAGACGCCCCCCGAACTGGTGGCCGACCTGATGGAGCAAGGGATCGCCATGGCGGGCGGTAGCTCACAGTTGCAGGGGCTTCCCGAGCGGCTCTCTGAGGAGGCGCGCATGCGCGTGTACCGGGCCGAGGATCCCGTGACGTGCGTGGTGCGCGGTGCGGGCACCGTCGTCGCCGACCTCGATCGCTACCATAAGGTCCTGGCGAGCACCCAACGGGGGAGCCTGCCTCCGCGACGCTAACCAATCGAGGCGCTGGCGTGAATGTTCTCCGTAGCCGGGCTCTGGCTGCCATCCTGGTGCTGTCCGTGATCCTGGCATGGTTGGTGTTTGACCAGTTGGGGCCCACGAATCCCATCCGTGACACTTTTTCGCGTGTCCTTTCCCCTGCCCAGTTCGTCCTTCAGCGAGTCGTCAGTCCCATCGGCAAGGTAGTGAACGGTGTGGTCCACGTGGTTCGCCTGGGGGCCGAGAACCAGTCGCTACGCAACGAGAACGCCGAGTTGCGCAACCTCGTGATGCTGCTGGAAGAGGCGCGCCTGGAGAACGAGATCTTGCGGCAAGAGCTGGCGTTCAAGAGCGCCGTGCCCAACTACCACCTGCTCTCCGCCGAGGTGATCGGGCACGACCCCAACAACCTGCTGCAGTATCTGATCGTCGATCGCGGCGCCGACGACGGCCTGCAGCCGGGGATGCCGGTGCTGACGGCGGACGGCCTGGTGGGACGCATCAGTCGGGTGAGCCTCAACTCGGCGACGGTCATGCTCATCAGCGACCCGTCGAGTTCGGTCAGCGCGCTCATTCAGCAGTCGCGCGCCACGGGCCTCGTCCAGGGGCACCCCGGGCACGAACTCACCATGCGCTACATCCCTCAGGGCGAGGAGGTCGAGGTGGGCGACGTGGTGCTCACCTCGGGCCTGGGCGGCAATTTCCCCAAGCGCCTCGTGATCGGGCAGGTGGCGAGCGTCAAGCGCTCGGACGTCGAGATGTTCCAGGAGGCGCGCGTGGTGCCCGCCGTTCGCCTGCGTGACCTCGAGATGGTGCAGGTGTTGCTCAACTTTACGCTCGACGATGAGGCGGAGGAACTCGTCGGGCGGTGATGGGCGCGCCCGGGTCGGCCGATGTGTGCACAGCGCGGGCCGGCGGGGGGAATCGCCCCGTGGCCGTTCTTTGCTCGGGTTGAGAGAAAACTGGACGGTGAACCATTAATCCGTACCTGGCTATTCCCGTCGTGAGCCTGCTGGCGCTGGCGCAATCCACCATGGCGCCCCACGTGCGCCTGTTCGGCGTGGCGCCCGACATCGTGTTGCTGTTCACCGTGTCGTGGGCGCTGCTGCAAGGAGTGCGGGAAGGGCTGCTCGTTGCCCTCATAGGGGGGCTGGCGCTCGATGCTCTCTCCGCCGGCCCGTTCGGCGGGCAGACGGTGGCGCTCCTCATCGTCGGGGCGCTGGCAGGGATCAGCGGGGCCAACATCTTTCGCACCGAGCGACTGTTGCCCTACGCCGCGATCGTCGTGGCGACGCTGCTGTACTACCTCGTCCTGCTGCTGGCGCTCACCGCCGCCGGCCGGGTGGTGCCGTGGGGCGCTCTGGCGCTCCGGCTGGTCCTCCCGGCCGTCGCGATCAACGCCATCGCCATGTTCGTCGTGCACAACGCCTCCTGCTGGGCGCGCGGTTTCCTGTACCCCAGCCCTGTCGAGTGGGAATAATGAGCAGCGGATACATCAAGCTCCGGCTGTACCTCTTTCAACTCGTGGCCGTGGTGGCGTTCACGCTCGTCGCCGCCAAGCTATGGCAGTTGCAGATCGTTGCATCGCAGGACTATCAGCAGCGGGCGGATCAGAACCGTTTTCGCCTGCTGCCGGTGGATGCGCCGCGCGGCGTCGTGTACGACCGCGCCGGCCGCCTGCTGGTGCGCAATGTGCCGAGCTTCGTCGTGAGCGTCATTCCCTCGGCGCTGCCCGAGGAGGGGAGCGAGGAGCGCGCGGCGGTGATCCGGCGGGTGAGCGAGCTGCTCGAGATGCCGCTGGAGCCCGAGCCGACGCTGGCCGACGCACCGCTGACGCCGGAGGCAGGTGAGGCGGACGCTGGTGCCGCGGCCGACGACGCGTCTATCGACGCGGCTGGTGCCGAGGCTGATGACGCGGCTGGTTCCGCGGATGATGCCGCGGCTGAGGCCGGCGCGACGCCGGAGGCGGACGGGGAGTCGGAGGATGCGCCCGAGCCCCCACCCGAGAAAAAGACGGTCGAGCAGATCATCGCCGAACGCACCACCGGTCGCTACGCCGTAAGCCCCCACCAGCCGCTGCGCATCGCCAGCAACGTCGACCGCGATGTGGCGTTCGTCTTGGACGAGGAGAGCCTCCACCTACCGGGCGTAGTGGTGGAGGCCGTGCCGGTGCGCGAGTACCTGGACGGCCCGCTGATGGCCCACATCCTGGGCTACATGGGGCGCATGCCGGAGGAGCGGGCCGATCAGTACCTCTCGGACACGTCCTATCTGTACGAGCCGGACGACATCGTGGGGCTGGCGGGGCTCGAAGCTACCCAGGAGGCGCTGTTACGCGGGCAGAAGGGCCAAAAGCACGTCGAGGTGGATGCCTTTGAGCGCGAGGTGGCCGTGATCTCGCAGGTGCCGCCGCTGCAGGGCTATAACTTGAAGCTCACCATCGACGTGGAGCTGCAGCGCGCCACCGAGCAGGCGCTGTGGGAGTGGATGCAAAAGGCCAACTCGCAAGTGGGCGTCGCCGTGGCGCTAGATCCCCGCGATGGGGCGGTGCTGGCGATGGCGTCGCTGCCCAACTTTGACAACAACCTCTTCTCGGGCGGCATTTCGTTCGAGGACTATGAGCGGCTGAGCACGGACAAGCGGCGACCGCTGATCAACCAGGCCGTGAGCGGCATGTTCCCACCCGGCTCGACCTTCAAGCTGGTGCCGGCCACGGGCGCTCTCGAGGAAGGCGTCATCAACGAGTCGATGCGGTTCAGTTGCGGCGGCATCCTCTACCTGCCCAACCGCTTCGCGCCCTCTGACGCCTCTCTGGCGCAGCCGTTCTACTGCTGGCGCGGGGGCGGGCATGGCAGCCTGAACGTGGTGGGCGGCATCGCCAATTCGTGCAACATCTTTTTCTACCAGGTGACGGGCGGCTACGGGAATTTCCAGGGCTTGGGCATCGACCTCCTCGGCAAGTGGGCGCTCAGGTACGGCTATGGCGCCGAGACGGGGATCGAGTTGACGGGCGAGGTGCCGGGACTCATCCCCACCGACAAGTGGAAGCGCCACACCTACGGCGAGAGCTGGATGACGGGCGACACCTATAACGCCGCCATCGGCCAGGGGTTCGTGCTGGCCACGCCGCTCCAGGTGGCGAACACGACGGCGACGGTCGCCAACCGCGGCACGGTGATGCGCCCGCAGCTCGTCTACCAGGTGATGGATAACGAGGGCGACATCGTCAAGCAGCTCGAACCGGAGCCGATACAGGAACTGGGGGCGTCGCAGCATACCCTGGAGCTGGTGCGTCGTGGCATGCTCGATGCCGTGGAGCGCGGCACCGCCCCCCTGGCGCGGGTGCCCGGCATTGCCGTGGCGGGCAAGACCGGCACCGCCGAGTATGCCGAGTTCGACGACAATGGGCGGCTGATCACCGACTCCAAGGGGAACCTGCCCAAGCACGCCTGGTTCACCGGCTTTGCGCCCTATGATGACCCCGAGATCGCCGTCGCGGTGTTCCTGTACGGCGGCGACGAAGGCTCGCGGGTGTCGGCGCCCGTCTCGGCCGCCATCATGCGTGCCTATTTCGGCATTCCCGACCCGAACGCCGCGCCGACCCCGACGGAGCCGGCCCCTACGCCCGCCTCGGAGGGCTAGGCGTCTCGATCCATTGCTACTAGGGCCCGCGAGAGCGCACCGGATGGAGAACCCACCCATCATGACCAACGCCATTGCCATCAAGGGGACTCGCGAGGGCCTCACCATCACCCTCGGCTCCGGCGAACTGGGCGCGATACTCGACGACCTCGCCCGCCACCTGGAGACACAGGGGGCTTTCTTTCGGGGCGGCAACGTCGCGCTGCAGACGGACGAACTCGTGCTGGCGCAAGAGGACCTGTCGCGCATCGCGGATCTGCTCGGCCGGCACCAGATGGTGCTCCGCACGGTAGTGACGCCCAACGAGGAGATGCGCCAGGTCGCCGATGCGCTGGGGTTGCGCGTGCTCAGCCCCGAGGCGGCGGAGCCCCAACCGGCTCCGCGCCCCCAGGCGCCCGTCGCCGCGCCGTCGGCGGCCAGGCTCGTCGATAACACCAGGGCCAGCCTGATTCACCAGATCGTCCGCTCGGGGCAGGTGATCCGCGGCACCGGCCACGTGGTGGTCATCGGCGACGTCAACCCCGGTGGAGAGGTGGTGGCGGGCGGCGACGTGGTCGTCTGGGGCCGACTGCGAGGGATCGTGCACGCCGGCGCCGTGGGCAGCAATGCTGCCATGGTGTGCGCCCTCGATTTCGCTCCCATGCAGCTGCGCATCGGCGAGTACGTCGCCCGCCCGGCCGATAACGAGAAGCGCAAGGTGACTTATCCCGAGGTGGCCACGGTGCGCGATGGCATCATCGTCGTCGAGCCGTGGACCGGAGGCGCGAGGGGGAAGCGAGCGCCATGACGCGAGTGATTACCATTACCTCGGGCAAGGGTGGCGTGGGCAAGACGACGACGACGGCCAATCTGGGCACCGCCCTGGCCAAGCTGGGCAAGCGGGTCGTGGTCATTGACACGGATATCGGGTTGCGCAACCTCGATGTCGTGATGGGGCTGCAGAACCGCATCATCTATGACGTGGTCGATCTCGTCGAGGGGCGCTGCCGGCTGCGGCAGGCGCTCATCCGCGATCGCACGCTGGACGAGTTGTACCTGCTGCCGGCCGCTCAGAGCCGCGACAAATCCGCGGTGAGCCCGGCGGACATGATGCGCGTCATCGCGCAGCTGCGCGGGGATTGCGACGTGGTGCTGATCGATTCGCCCGCCGGCATCGAGGCGGGCTTTCGCAACGCCGTGGCGCCCGCCGACGAGTTCGTCCTGGTGACGACGCCCGACGTCTCGGCGGTGCAGGACGTCGACCGGGTGCTGGGCATCCTGGAAGCGGAGGGGCGCGGGGAGACGCGGCTCGTCATCAACCGCATTCGCCCGGAGCTGGTGCGCCGCAGCGAGATGATGGGCCCCGACGAGATCCTGGATCGCCTGAACGTGCGCCTGCTGGGCCTCGTGCCGGATAATGAGGACGTGTTGGTATCGAACAGCAAGGGCACCCCTATCGCCAACGACGCGCGGTCGTTGGCAGGGAGGGCGTACCACAACATGGCGCGTCGCCTCATGGGTGAGGATGTGTCCTACCTCCCCGTGCTGGTGAGGCGCAAGAGCATCTGGGAGCGCATCGGGCTGTGGAAGCGTTCCGCGCGCTCGGGCGCCGGGGGGTGACCCCCTCCGGCTACCATAGATAGAAGCCCTTTCGGGCTAGGGAATGGCCCCGCAGGGGCCTACGTCTGGCATAGCCCGGCGGTTCAACGCCGGGGAGGGTGAGCGATGGAAAAACCGACGTGGCGCCACTTTGACCTCCCCCTGTTTCTGGCGACCGTCTGCCTGGTCGCCATCGGGGCGTTGATGATCTATAGCTCGTACGAGGCCACGCTCCCTCCCGAGGACAAGCCGTGGATCGACAACGCCGTTTACCGGCAGCTCCTCTTTGGCGGCGTCGGCCTCGTGCTGTACGTGGCCCTCGCCGTGTGGGACTATCGCTTCTTTGTCACGCTGTACCGCTGGGTGTACCTGGGCGTCCTGGCCTCCCTCGTGGTAGTGCTCGCCATCGGAAGCACGTCGTTCGGCGCCCAGAGCTGGTTGGGGGTGGGGGGCTTTGGCGTGCAGCTCTCCGAGCTGGCCAAGTTCCTGATGATCATCGTGCTGGCGCGCGTGTTGGGCGGAGACGACGAGGAGATGGAGAGCCCACGCGGCTTTGCGCTGTCGATGGTAATGATCGTACCGCCGGCGCTGCTCATCTATCGCCAGCCGGACTTTGGCACAGCCCTGATCCTCGTGGCGACCTGGCTGGGGATGGTGTTCCTGTCGGGGGTGCGCTGGCGTCACCTGCTGTTGGTGGGAGGGGCGGCGGCGGTGGTCGCGCCGGTGGTCTGGTTCCAGCTCAAGGACTATATGCGGCTGCGTATCCTCGGGTTCTTTTATCCCGAGAAGGGTGACGTGGTCGCGGCGATGCAGGAACTCAACATGGATGCCTACAACGTGAATCAGGCGCTCATCAGCATCGGCTCTGGCGGCTGGTGGGGCAAGGGGTTCTTGCATGGCACCCAGAGTCGGCTATACTTTCTTCGTGTGCGGCACACCGATTTTATCTTTTCGGTGCTGGCCGAGGAGTTTGGTTTCATCGGTTCCGTCCTGCTCCTGGCGCTCTTTGCCTTTGTCATTATGCGCCTGATGCGCATCGCCGCCAGGGCGCCGGACCCGGCAGGGCGCCTCATCGCTTGTGGCGCCGCGACGATGCTGTTCGTCCAGGCATTCATCAACCTGGGGATGAACGCTAATCTGCTCCCCGTCACCGGCCTGCCGCTGCCGCTGATCAGCTATGGCGGCAGCTCGCTCATGGCCACCCTGATGACGCTGGGCCTGGTGCAGAGCGTGGCGATGCGCCAAAGGGAGCCCAAAGTCGGCCTGCTGGGGCCGGATACGGCGATTCGGCGCACCCGATGATGTTCGTTCCAACCGTACCTTAGGAGAAGTGGCTGTATGGCTTCCGATACCGTTCGCGTGCGCATGGCGCCGAGCCCCACGGGGTACTTTCACCTGGGCAGCGCCCGCACGGCGCTCTACAACTGGCTGTTCGCCCGGCACCACGGGGGCAAGTTCATCCTGCGCATCGAGGACACCGATCGCACGCGCTACCACCCCGAGGCGCTGCCCGACATGCTCGAGTCGCTGCGGTGGCTCGGGCTGTGCTGGGACGAGGGCCCCGAGGTGGGTGGCGACTATGGGCCGTACTACCAGTCCGATCGCCTGCCCCTCTATGCCGAGTACGCCGAGCAGCTCATCCGGGAGGGCAAAGCCTACCGCTGCTACTGCACCCCCGAGCGCCTGGAGCGCATGCGCGAGGAGCAGCGCGCCGCCGGCCTGCCGCCCGGCTATGACCGACACTGCCGCTACCTGACGCGAGAGCAGATCGCCGCGAACGAGGCGCAGGGCCTGCGGTCGGTGGTGCGCCAGGCGGTGCCGCTGGAGGGTACCACCGAGTTCGACGACGTCCTCCGCGGTCATATCGTGGTGAATAACAGCCAACTCGACGACCAGGTGCTGCTCAAGTCGGACGGCTACCCCACCTACAGCCTGGCGGTGGTGGTGGATGACCACTTGATGGAGATCACGCACATCTTGCGCGGGGACGAGTGGCTCGCCACGGCGCCCAAGCTCAAGCTCCTCTTTGACGCCTTTGGCTGGGAGATGCCGGTGCAGGCCCACTTGCCCACCATTCTCGACCCCAGCGGCAAGGGGAAGCTGAGCAAGCGCAAGAAAAAGCTGGCCGACGGGCGGGAGATGCTCACCTATATCCACGAGTTCCGCCGGGGCGGCTATCTGCCCGAGGCGATGGTGAACTTTTTGGCGCTCGTGGGGTGGGCGTACGACGGCCAGACCGAGTTCTTTAGCCGGGACGCGTTGGTGCGCCTGTTCACCGTCGACCGCGTGAGCAAGTCGCCCAGCGCCTTTTCCTACGACAAGCTGGACTATATGAACGCGGCCTACATCCGCAACCTCGGCCGCAGCGACCTGGCGGGGCGGCTGCTCACCGTGCTTAGGGGAGCGGGGGTTCAGGCCGACATCGACACGACGCTCAAGCTGGTCGCCCTGGTGCAGGAGCGCATCACGACGCTCAACGACGTCTTGAGCGTCGCCGATTTCGTCTTTGGCGCCGATCCGGAATACGACCCCCAGCTCCTCATCCAGAAAAAGATGGACGCCGAGGGCACGTTGGCGGCGCTGCGCGCCTCGCGCGAGGCGCTGGCCGCCGTGGATCGGTGGGACGAGGCGACGCTGGAGGAGCGGCTGCGCGCCTTGGCGGGAGAACTCGACCTCAAGGCGGGGCAGCTCTTTGGCGCGCTGCGCGTGGCGGCCACGGGTCGCACCGTAGCGCCGCCCCTGTTCGGCACGCTGGACGTCATCGGGCGCGACGCCGTGCTGCGGCGCATCACGCGCGCCGAGGAGGCGCTGGCGGCAGCCCAGACCGCGTAACGGCCGTCCCCGCCAAGGCGCGGGAAGGTCGGCGGTGAGGGATCGTCAAGTGGTGGGGCACCTGACCTTGGATCAGGCAACCGGCGTTCGAGTCCCTGTCCCTCGATTGATTTGCACACTGCGCCATCCGGTGGTATACTGCCGTTACCGTTGAGGGATCGTCCAATGGTAGGACACCTGACTCTGGATCAGGCGATCGGGGTTCAAATCCCTGTCCCTCAGCCAATGAGCGGGCGGATGCATTCGCATCCGCCCGCTCTTTTTTTACGGTTGCGGTGCAGAGTCCGCGCCACGGGCGTGGGGGCGAGTGGGCACAGGCCGGCGCCGCCGACGCACAGGCATACCCTGCGTCCGCTCTGGTACAATTCCTCCGCGATCTGGCAGCCCGACTGGGCGCTGCCGACGATGCGTACCGCACCCGGCGGCAACATATCTGGTTTGCGGTACTGGCCGGAGTAGAGCTGGGTGAACTCTGCGGCGATATCGGCGCCAAACGACGGCCTCCTCGGTCGCTGGAACAGGCCCGTGGCAACCACCACGTTGCGCGCTTCCCACGCGGCGCCCTCCGAGCTGACGATATAATCCCGAGTCTCTAGCCTCCGTTCGACCGTGTTGATATGTACGCCGTATTGGATGGGCAGATCGAAGGCGGTGATGTGCTGCTCGAGGCGGCTCACGATCTCATCGCGCTTCAGATAGCCCTCGGGCGCGTTGCCCTGGTATTCAGCGCCGGGAAGCCGGAAGGACCAGTTGGGCGTGACGAGGGTAAACGAGTCCCAGCGATCGTTGCGCCATACGTTTGCGGCCTGCACGGCTCGCTCCACGACGACGTGCTCGCGCCCTCGCCGCGCCAGATGGTGGCTGGTGGCCATTCCGGCTTGACCCCCGCCGATGATGACGGTCTCGATACGTTGGTTCATGGGTCTCCCACTCCTTTGGAGCGATAGGGCACTCATGCGCAAGAGGCGAGGCCAGATCCGGGCAAAGGGCGCTCCTTGGCGGTCGCGGCAGGTGATGTGGGCCGATAAAGGCCAAGGATCGCGCTACATGATGCTAGCCTGAAGGAGCGACCGCGTCCATCGGGAGTGGGCGTGGTTAGGGCAGCCGTCGAGGAGCGATGGGGCCCGTCGACCATGCGGTAGTGCGCTCTGGGCGACGCGAGGCCACCCGCCGCTTGCTTCTCCCATGCCGTGCGGCTGTCCATCCCTCCAGTCCCGCTGCTCCGATGCGGCGTGTGGCCGCAACCGAAAGTTGTGGGCGACACCCGATCTGCCACATAATGCCCCCAGCGGACCGACCCTTGACCGTAGCGTGCTTTGATGGAGAGCCTGGGCCGATGGATACTCCGCAGTGCCTAGAGGAGGTCAGAGGGGCTGATGCTGAGAACAAGGCCAACTAGCGCGGACTCTCATGCAAGCGAGTCTGAGGTCGACCTGTGCATCGGGAGCAGGCCGGTCATCGTGGTGCTCTTAATGCTGAGCATGGCCCTGGCCCTGGGGGCGCGGCTGCTGCCCGAGCCGGCGAAAGCGACGACGTTCGTCCCCTACTTGGCCTCTTTCCTGGCGCTCGCCTGGCTGCTCGAGTCATGGAAGCCCCGCTTCAGTCGCTGGCTTCTGGTCACAGGGCTGCTGGCAAGCGCGCACATCATGGCAGAGTGGTTCGCGCTGCCCAGCGCTACCGTCCTGGCAGCGCTGCCAGTAGCACTGGCAGCCCCGCTGATCGGCGTCTACGCGGGGTTTGTCCTGGCGGGCGCCGAGACCGCCACGCTGCTACTGCTGTGGTTCTCCGGAAGGGTCGAGGGATTCGGCCTCGTCATCGTCACCCTCATCGCCACGTGGCTGGTTTGCGGATTGATGGCCGCGACGCAGAAGCCCGTCTCGGAGCTTGCCGGCTGGTCGCTGACCAACTTTCAGCGCGCGCGGGCGCTCCTCGATGAGGCACGAGACCGTCAGGCCGAACTCAAGGAGGCGCTGGATGCTTTGGCGCACGCGAACCGCCAGCTGGCGCTCACGTATGACAAGCTCGCCGCTGCCCGCCTCCTGGCGGAGGAGGCGCGCAGGACCAAAGCGGCCTTTGTCGCCAACGTCAGCCACGAGTTCCGCACGCCGCTCAACATGATCGTCGGGCTGGTGGACATGATCCTGAAGGCACCCAATCTCTATGGTGAGGAACTGCCGCCCTCCCTGCTCAAGGACTTGGAGATCGTCGGGCGCAACTGCGAGCATCTCTCCAGCATGATCAACGATGTCCTCGACCTCAGCCGCATCGAGTCGGGACGGCCGTCGCTGCATCGCGAGAGCGTGTGCCTCCCAGACGTCATCGAGGAGGCTCTGGCGGTGGTGCGCTCGCTCACGGAAAAGAGGGGGCTTGATCTCCAGGCCATCGTTCCAGACGACTTGCCGGAGGTTTACTGCGACCGCACGCGCATCCGTCAGGTGATCCTGAACTTTGTGAGCAACGCGGCACGGTTCACCGAAAGGGGCGGCATCACCGTGCAGGCGGCCGGTGACGATGGGTTCGTCACGGTGAGCGTCACGGACACCGGCCCGGGCATATCGCCGGAGGAGGCCCGACGCATCTTTGAGCCCTTTTACCAGGGGTCGACGCTCGTCCGGCGCCAGGGCAACGGCACCGGCCTGGGACTGAGCATCAGCAAGCAGTTCGTGGAGCTACATGGTGGTACGATGTGGATGGAGAGCCAGGTGGGGGCTGGCAGCACCTTTGCGTTCCGGCTGCCCGCATCGCCGCCCTTGGAGCCGACCTCCCCGCCGGAGCGTTGGCTTACGGAGGGGTGGGTGGAGCGGCGGACCAGCCCCTCCCTCCTCGAGGCCAAGCTCGGCCAGCGCTTTGTCCTGTGTGACGCGACGGGCGAACTGGAGCCCCTGTTCTCGCACTGCGACGATCAGGGCGAATACGTCCCCACTCAGGGACTCGAACAAGCCGTCGCCGAGATGCGGCGCAGCCCGGCGCAGGCTCTGGTGATCAACCACGCGCCGATGGACGAACTCTGGCGCCGGATGATCAGGGCGCGCCAGGAGCTGCCCGACACACCGATCCTGGGCTGCGTCCTGCCGCCCAAGGCGGAACTCGCCCTCGCGGCTGGGGCGGCCGGCTATCTGCTGAAACCGGTGACGCGCGAGGACCTGATGCGGGCGCTCACAACCCTGGGCAGGCCGGTGAGGGAGGTGCTGCTCGTGGATGACGACCCGGATGTCCTGGCGCTCTTTACGCGCATGATCGAGACGAGCGATCACACGGCGCGGGTGCGAACTGCGCCGAGCGGGCAACAGGCGCTGGCGGAGGCGCGCCGCCAGGCGCCCGACGTCGTGCTCCTGGATATCCTGATGCCCAATCAGGACGGCTGGCAGACGCTGGAGGCGTTCCAAGAGGAGGATGCCCTGCGCGGCGTCCCAATCATCATCGTCTCCGCCCAAGACCCTCAGGATCAGCCGGCGCAGAGCGAGTGGCTGCTTGCCACCATCGGCGGCGGACTACCGATCAGCAAGGTGCTTCATTGCTTCCAGGGGATCGCCTCATCCCTGTTACGCCCTGACTGACCGCCTGGTGCAGCGCCTCGAGGAACTCGTATCGCAGGACGGGCTTGGGCACATAGAGGGCGGCGCCGAGCGCCAGCGCCAGCTCCTTCTCGCGGACGACGGAGCACACGACAACGGGGATCGGCTTGGTGGCGGGATCCTCGTAGAGCTGCGACAGCAGGTACCATCCATCGATGTCGGGTAGCATGACATCCAGCACGATGACGTCGGGATGGACTTCCTGCACGAGTTCCAGGGCCTGCCGGCCCTCAGGCGTGTGGACGATCTCGAAATTCGTCCCCTCGGCGTACCGCCGGTAAAAGTGCGCCAGATCCACATTGTCGTCGATCACCAGCACGGTGTACCTGCTGGTCGCGGGGAGGTCGAACGAGACGATGATTCCCCCGTCCTCCCGCCGAGAGGCAACCCGGCCATCGATGGTGGCCAGCACTTCCTGGATGAAACCCACCTGGGGCAGCCCCTCAGCCGAGACCGGCGCCCCCTCGACCACGATCGTGACCCGTCCAGGGTTGCCCGTTGCGCGAAGGGTGATGACCCCGGAGGACATATCCTGCAATAGCTCGGCGATAGCCGACAGGAGCACCTGTCGCAGCACGGATGGGTGAAGCGCTACGGTGCGTTCAGGCTCAACCGGGGTCAGGATCAGTTCCACGTGGTGCCGTAGGGCCAGGGCTCCAATGATCTCCACTACGTCATCGAACGTCTGGCCGACATCGGCGACCGTCCCCGGCGCGCTCTTTTCGAGGGAGGCGATCTCCTGCTGGATCTGAGAACGCCAGGCGGCATGTTCGGCGGTGATCGCCTCAGAGTCCGGTGGCGCCGACTCGGCACGATCCCCCGCCGGCCCGTCCGCCGGCAGAGGACGGGTGTAGCGACGCCACCAGAGGCGGCTGGCCAGCAGCTTGACGGCCTCGCGCTGCTCATACCGCAGATAGCGGGGGGTGATCCCCAACCGGGCGGCGGCCTCCTCCTGGGTCAGGTCCTGGATATAGCGGTAGACGAGCACACTATGGAGCCGCCTGATGCGTGCGGTCTCGGGGATATCGGGAGCGGGCGCAAGCTCGTGGATGGCCCGCCGGGCGGATTCCTGGAGGGCCCCCAGCCCATCCTCGGGCGCGCTACCGATGATGTCGTACAGGTCTCGCGAGGGTTCATACAGGGGATCGTAGAGATGCCCCAGGAGGTCCTGCAATTCGCGCTCGAATGCTGCTAGTGTGCGCATCTCCTAATCACCGCCCCAAGTCTTCCTGCCCACAGCCTAGTCACAAGGAACAACAAGGCTTACCCTACAGGATGCATGGTAGCCGATGCGCCTGGCGCACGCCAACCGGTTCAGCGGGGATTATACCTCGCATTCGCCGGAACGACAGGTGGCGCTGCGCGTGACTGGCAATCTGGCCGGCTTGGAGGTGAAAGGAGGGAGGGGAGAGAAGAGCTGACGCGACGGCGCTCGCGCATCATGCCTCGGTGAAAGGTATGGTCAACAGGAGGAAGCGATGAACGCCCCGTTCTCCCGCCGTGACTGTCTGAAGCTGATGTGTGCTACCATGGCCAGCGGGTTGCTGGCTGCTTGTGCCCCTCAACAGGCGCCCACTGCGGCTCCCCAGCTCACGGAGGCGCCCAAGGCGGAGGTTGCGGCGACAACTCCGCCCGAACCGGTTGCCCTGAAGGGGAAACTGGTATGGTATGCCGCGCAGGCGGCCGATCACCTCCCTCCCTTTGAGGAGCAGCACCGCATGTGGAAAGAGATGTATCCCGATATGCAGCTCGAGGAGGTGTTTGTCCCTTGGGGCGAGTACACCACCAAGATGGTGACCATGGCTGCCGGCGGCGAACCCATCGATGTGGTGTGGCTGCAGCTGGGGAACTCGGTGGGGAACTCGCTGAACGCCGCCTATTGGGTCGAGAGGGACGCCCTCTTGGACTTTACGCCCGCCTTTGACGCGGGCGCGATCAAGAAGGAGGATTATTATCCCGGGCTGCTGAACGAATGGCTATTCAGGGACAAGTTCTGGGGCACGCCCTTTGAGGTGTTCCAAGAGAGCTTTTGGTACAATGTGGACCTGTTCACCGAGGCGGGCGTGGACCTGCCGACCCCCGAGTGGGCGTGGGACGATCACCACAACGCGGCCAAGGAACTCACCAAGCGCGGCGCCGATGGCCGCGTCGAGCAGTTTGGCACCATGGGCACGACCTGGATCGACGGCATCTATGAAGCGGGGGGCGATCCGGTAGGCGCTGACGGTGAGAGCCTGCAGCTGGACACGCCCGAGGCCAAGATGGGGTTTGAGGAGTGGTTCTTTTACACGGGCAACGGCTATGCCCCCCTGGGGGACGAGACAAAAACCTTTGCCGGCCTGCATACGGGTAGGGTGGGCATCCAGGCCCATGGCAACTATATGTGGACTACCTTCCGCCAGGCGTCCCAAGACCTCGGCTTTGATTTCGGCGCGACGCTCATGCCCGCCGGCCCCGGCCCGGCGCCCAAGAACAAGGCCGGTTGGGTAGGCTACAACCTCTGGTCCGTCTTCAAGAGCACCAAGCTGCCCGACGCGGCGCTCGAGTTCGCCATTCACCTGGGCTATGGCAAGGGCGCCGAGCCCTGGGCGGCGACGGGCCGCGTCTCGCCGCTCAAGCGCTTTGACCTGGACTACTACCAGGAGGTGGCCAACCTGTCCGCCGACGAGAAGGAGCGCTACGCCTCGAACCTGAACACAACCTTTACCAACATGGACAAGGGCCACGTGCGCCCCTCGCATCCCTACTTTGTGATCAACGACCTGAACTGGGGCAACATTCAGACCATCTTTGACGACGAGCTGAACAAGGTGGTGATCGAAAAGTCCCAGACCCTCGATCAAGCCATCGAGATCGCTAACGAGCGCGCCGCACAAGCCATCGCGGACGCCAAGGGGGGCTGATCGGCTGCATTACCGGGGCAAGGCACCTGACGGGCGCCTTGCCCCCCGGCGATGCTTGGATGGGGCTCATGGCTCCGGGTACCCCCGAGAGAGGTTCCATCGGGCAGGCAGGTAATGGAGGGCATATGCTCCGGCTCAAGTACACCCAGGCGGAGGCGGCGTGGGCCTACGTCTTTATCTTGCCCGCTCTCGTCGGCTTTGTGGTCTTTGCTGCGTTCCCCATCGTCTTTGGTCTCTGGCTTAGCTTGACCAAATGGGATGCCTTCACGGCGCCAGAGGTCGTGGGCCTGGCGAACTATCGACGCCTCTTTACCCTGCGCGAGCCCCTGTGGTATGGGACCACCGTTCAGAATACGCTGTTCTTTGTGGCGATGATGCCGGTCGGCGTGGCGATCCAGCTGCTCCTGGCCCTGATGGTCAACATGAAGCTCCGCTTTAGCACGCTGTTCCGCTCGGTGTTCTTTTTGCCGACCATCACCTCCGCCGCGGTGGTGGCGATGGTGTGGTTCTGGATGTACGACACGAATTTCGGGCTCATCAACTGGATGCTGAGCTGGCTCAAGATCCCGCCGATCCCCTGGCTAGAATCGGCCAGGTACGCCAAACCCGCCCTATGGATCATGATGAACTGGCAGGGCGCGGGGTACGGGATGATGATCAACCTGGCGGCCCTGCAGGGGATTCCCATCGAACTCCACGAGGCGGCCATGATGGATGGCGCCGGGCCGTGGCGGCGCTTTAGGAGCGTGACCCTGCCGCTGCTCACGCCGGCGCTCTTTTTCCAGCTGGTGACCGGCGCCATCGGCGCCTTCCAGGTGTTCGGGCAGGTGTGGATGACCACGCGCGGCGGCCCCGCCCGGTCGACGGCCACCGTCGTGCTCTACATCTATAACTATGCCTTCGCCAACAGCGCCTGGGGGTTCGCGTCGGCGGGGGCCTACGTTCTGGCGCTCATGATCCTCGTGCTGACAGTCGTGCAGTTTCACTTCCAGCAGAGGTGGGTGTTCTATGGCCTCTAGGGTTGCTCCGACACCCCGAACCATCCACGCGCCGCACGTTATCGCATTGGGCGTTCTCAAGGCGGTGACGCTAAACGGCATCCTGTTGGCGCTGTCCCTCCTGGCGCTCGTGCCCTTCTGGTGGATGCTCACCGGAGGGTTCAAGTCGCTGGGGGACCTCTTTGCGTTTCCGCCTCGGCTGTGGCCCTCGAGGTGGAGCCTCGACGGCTATCAGAGGCTGTTTCGCTACTTTCCCTTCCTGCGCAATTTCATGAACAGCGTCATCATCTCGGGCCTATCTACCTTTGGCAACCTCCTGTCCTCCTCGCTGGCAGCCTTTGCCTTCGCGCGGATGCGCTTCCCCGGCAAGAACGTGTTCTTTATGCTCTTTCTGAGCACGCTGATGATCCCCGGGATCGTCTATTTGATCCCGCAGTTCATGGTCTTTCGTTTCCTACGCTGGATCAACAGCCCCCTGCCCCTGATCGTGCCGGCCTTTTTCAGCAACGCGTTCTCGATCTTTATGCTGCGCCAGTTCTTGAGCACCCTGCCGGCGGAGCTGGAGGCGGCGGCCAAGATCGACGGGGCCAACTGGCCACGCATCTACTTTGAGATCTCGCTGCCGTTGATCAAGCCCGTCCTCGTCACGCTGGGCCTGTTTTCCTTCATGGGCTCGTGGAACGACCTGCTGGGGCCGATCATCTACCTGAGCAGACTGGAGCAGCTCAACCTCACCGCGGCGGCGGCCTATCTGCGGACGTCGTACCATTCCGGCGAGAACCAGAACGTGGAAATGGCCGCGGCGACCATCACGGTGGTCCCCGTGCTGCTCGTCTTTGTCTTTGCCCAGCGCTATATCGTCAGCAGCCTCGTCTTCTCGGGGTTGAAGGGCTAGGGCGGGCCACGTGGAGCGAGCTGAAGGGTAGCCCTTGCAGGCGTCCCTTGTGGATGCTAGCCGGCGCCGAACGCCAGCAACTCGAGCCAGTTGCTGAGGGCGTGGCCTTGCTCATGGCAGTGTTCCTCCGTTGACAGTGGGCGTTATGGGGCGGGCGGCGGTTCACCTGTTGACAGATAGCGCCTGCACTCCCGGCTCAAGCCGCCGTGGAACTGCACCATATCAACCGGTACAAGCGCGGCGATTACGGTGGAAAACGATCCGAGCGCCAGACATTCACCACCACCGCCTCCGTGGCGGCCTCTTCCACCTCGACCGGATGTGGGCACACCTACGACTGCGCCATCGACCCTGAGGTGAGCCGAGGCTGCCGCAGTACCCGCCAGCAGCACCCCCCACATGCCACGCGCTGCACGATTCCTGGCCGCCAGTCCAGGAGGAACACTAGCCCCGAGGTCCAGCCGGGTTCCATCCACGCGAGCGGTGCCGACGCACTGGCTAGAGCATATACTAGCACCGACGCGATAGAGGCCATCGGTGCACCAACCATGGGAACCCGATTGCCGCCCGCTGGATCTGCCAAAGCTAGATAGGAGCAATAGTGGTGATTGATGCAGGGATCGGATCAGAAGGTCGGGCGCGTGCTCACGGCGGTTGCGTGGGGAGCGATGGACCGGGCGGCGGCAATACGTTGTCGGCCTCTCAGATGGAGATGCGCTCAGCCTTATTGGGCGGATTCGCTGGGCAACTGGTCTCGGGGCTGGTATGGGTGCTATCCTCGGCCGTCAGCGTCCTGGGTGCGCCGCGCTACGGGATGGCGTTCCTCTTCCTTGGGAGCATGGCGATATTCCCACTGACCCAGTTGGTGCTGCGGCTGATGGGCCGCCCCGCCACGGTGGGCGGCAAGAATGGACTGTGGCAGCTAGGCTCACAGGTGGCATTCACCGTGCCCGCGAACTTTGCCCTGGTTGGCGCGGCCACTCTCTATCGCGAGGCGTGGTTCTTCCCCGCTGCGATGATCGTCGTCGGCTCGCACTATATCCCGTTCATCACCCTGTACGGGATGAGGATGTACGGCGCACTCGCCGCATCGCTCATCCTGGGCGGGCTTGGTCTGGCCCTGTACGGCCCTGCGATCTTTAGCCTCGGCGGCTGGGCAACGGGCCTGGCCCTGATTACCTTTGCCTTTATCGGCAAGTCGGCGGTTCTGAGAGAAGAGCGATGCCGGACCAGGCACCAGCCATCTCTGGTCCTGCAGCCCACGTGGAGGACACGAGATTGAGCGCGACGAGAGTGTTACCGGTACAGTACGAGCGGAGCGGCACCATCGACCCTTCGCGGAATCGGCTGGCGGCTCTAGGGATGGCCGCGGCCGCAATGGGGGTGTTGCTGTCGGTCACCTGGCTCCTCATTCAGTTGCTCGCGATCTCTCGCCCTGATCTTCGCGACGGGCAGTTCGCGTTTGAGGTCGGCGTTCTCGAAGCGCTGTTAGGCCCACCGGCCTTAGTAGCGCTGATAGCCGTCGCGGTGATTGCCCACGAGGCCGTTCACGGCCTGTGTTACTGGGCCTTTACCGCCCAACGTCCGGTCTTTGGCCTGCGGGGGCTGTATGCCTTCGCCGGCGCGCCGGACTGGTACCTCTCTCGCCGTGAGTTCGTGCTCGCCACACTGGCACCCCTCGTCGTCATTACCGTCGCGGGATTGCCCCTGTTGCTGACGATCTCTGGTGTGGCGCTATGGGCGGTGCTTGTCGTCGTTGCCTTTAACGCTGCCGGCTCGATCGGAGACCTGATCGCCGCGGCCTGGGTGCTGACCCGGCAGCCGCCAGTCCTTGTGAACGACACCGGAGTAGCGGTCACGATCTATCAGCTCACTCGGTCACACTAACGAGGCGTAGGGCAAGTGTAGCGGCGCGGTGACCGAGGCCCGAGTGCCATGGCTGGCGCCCCAGTTTGCCAGAGGACAGCTGCTTGCTCTATGGAGTGATCGCCCCTGTCGCGCGAGAGGGGAGCCTCCAGCGATGACTTGCTGCATCTTTCGCTTCGCGCGCGGCTCGCACCGGGCGCTATGCGGCATCATCCTCGCTCCACAGCGCCGCTGCCCAGCCACGGACGGCGGCCCAATCGCGATGGTCGCCCACGGGCATGATCCTGAACAAGCGGATGAGCCCGATGGCCAGCGCCGAGATAGTGGAGGTGTCCATCTTGCCGGCAAAGAACGCCTCGTCGGCGGGCGGCAAGAGGGGACGCACGCCATCCAGGTACGCCACGCGCCGCGTCCGGCTCTTGGCATTATCCTTCAGGTTCATGATGTGCACGCTGAACAGCGCCACCGGCACGCGGCTCAGGGCGTGTCGGTTCTCGTTGACGAACGCCTCCGCCTCGGGCAACCAACGCCCGCCATGCACGGCGCTGCCGATGACCACGGCCTGGTAGCCGTCGACGGCCGGCCCGTCGCCGATGGGGGCCATGTCGACGACGAACCCGCGAGCCGTGAGCGTCTCCCCGATGGTGGTGGCCACGCCGGCGGTGGATCCGGCGCGGCTGGCATAGGTAACCAATACGCGATCCGCCATGAGTCACCTCCTGAGATGTATGGCCTCACAGAGCCTTGCCCCACGCAGCGAACAACATCTCCGTGTACCGCCGGGCGAGCGCGCGACACCTCTCCGCATCGATGGGCCGGTAGCGCTCGGCGAGCGGCAGATAGCCCGGTGCCGCCATGGTTAGCAGGATGGCAGCGGCCACCTGCGACAGCGCGAACTCGAGTTCGGCGGGGTCATCCCGGGGGTACTCTTGCGTGACGCGCTCCAGGAGGCGATGGAACACCCCTCGGATGGCCTGCCCGGCGGGCCCATCGTACTGCTTTTGGACCAGGATGCTATCCAGTTGCGCGTTGGTGATGCCCGGATAGCGCTTGGCGCCCTCGATCAGGTAGTAGAACACGTCTTCGACGGTCGCCACGAGGGAACGCCCCGGCTCGTCGATGGCGGCGATGACGTCCTCCAGCATGTGCTGGATCGTCATCGAGAGCACCTCGGCGATGAGATCGCCCTTGGTGCGAAAGTGATAGTTGATTGAGGCGACGTTCGTGCCGGCCGCCCTGGCGATGCGGCGGGTGGTGGTCTTGGCGAGCCCATGCTCCTCGATGCACGCGATAGCGGCCTCGAGGATGGTTTGACGGGTCGTGGGGACGGTCATGGCGCGCCCTCGGCGTCGGGCGCAAGGGCGCCCGAGGTCATCATCTCGGACAGCTCCCACAGGCGTCGCGCCGCGTGGGCGTTCAGCGCCTCGGGGTCCGGCGCCTTGGGATGGCCGTCTTTCCAGTAGATCGCCTCGGCGTCCTGCAGCGAGGGCTCGGTGAGCAGATAGACGATGCCGCGCGCGGCCTCCTCCGGCGGCACGGCTCGCCAGCGTCGCAGCGACCAGACCCACCGCGCCAGGCCGGGGCTCGCCTTGTAGCCGATCTCGGTGCGCACCAGGCCGGGGTCGGCGGCCAGGGCGCGCACTGTGGAGCCCGGCCCCAGGCGGCGGTTCAACTCGGCGGTAAAGAGGACGTTGGCCAGCTTGGTCTGCTTGTAGGCGCGGAGCGGCTGGTAGCGCCGTCGCAGCTGGATGTCGTCCCACCGCAGGCGGGTGTGATAGTGGGATCCCGAACTCACGGTGACCACCCTCGCCCAGGGCGCCCGCTGCAGCGACGGCAGCAGCGCGCGGGTGAGAACAAAGGGGGCCAGGTGGTTCACCGCCCACTGCGTCTCGAACCCGTCCGGCGTCAGGGTCTGCCAGTAGACAAAGGCGCCGGCGACGTTGGCCAGGCCGTCCAGTGCGACCGTCCCCCAATCGGCCAGCACGGCGCGGATCGACGCCGCCAACGCGACCACCTGCGCCTGCACCGAGAGGTCGGCGGCGCGATAGGCGACGGCGACCTCGGGGTTGAGGGCGCGCAGCCGCTCCTCCGCCGCCAGGCAGCGCTGCGGGTCGCGTCCCACGCCGATGACGCTGACGCCGTACTGCGCCAGCGCTTCGGCCACGGCCAGGCCGATCCCCGAGGTGGCGCCGGTCACCACGATGCTCCTGTCCCCGCGCGAACCATCCATGCTGCTCACCTCCCTGTGCTGGTGAAAGGATAGGCGCGAGGGCGGGTGGTGTCAAATACGTCAAACGCATGTTTGAAACATATGTTTGACAGCCTGATGGGGTAGGTGCATAATGCGCCCTGTCGATGCGTACGCGCTATCGCCGTGACAGCCCAGGGAGGTACCTATGCAGAGCATGATCTTGATCAGCGGCGCGACGGGCGGCTTGGGCAAGGCCTTTGCCGTCGAGTGTGCCAGCCGCGGGTGGGATATCTTTGTCACGGATCTGGACGCGAGGCGTCTGGCGGCGCTGGCCGCCGGCCTGCGCAACACCTATGGCGTGATGGTCGTCGCCGAGACGTGCGACCTGACGGATCCGGAGGAGCGCGCCCGCCTGTTCGCCGCCATCGCGCGTCGCGGGCTGCGCTTCTGGGGGCTCATCAACGTCGCCGGCACCGACTATGAGGGGCCGTTCCAGGACCGTAGCCGCGCGCAGATTCGCACCATCGTGCGGCTGAACATCGAGGCCACCCTCGAGGTGACGCATGCCCTGCTGGAGCGCACCGACCCGTCGCGGGTCTTTCGCATCATCACAGTCTCCAGTCTGGCGGCGTTCTATCCCATGCCGATCAAGGCCACCTATGCCGCCTCGAAGCGCTTTCTGCTCGACTTTTTCCTCGCCCTGCGCGACGAGGTGCGCGAGCGTGCCGCGACGGTGACGGTGCTCTGCCCGGCGGGGCTGCCCACCAACCCCGGGTGCATCGCGGCCATCGACGCCCAAGGGATGATGGGGTACCTCACAGCGCAGAATATCGGCAGCGTGGCGGCGGGCACGGTGGATCGGGCGCTGCGCGGCGGGGCGCTCTATATCCCGGGGATGCTCAATCGCATGCTGCACGTGCTGGGCAGCATGGCGCCCATGGGGCTGCTGGCGCACCTCATCGGGCGACGCTGGCGGTCGGCGCGGTGCAAGCGCACGGCGGCGAGTGAGGATTCACTGGCGCTGGCGCTGGAGGCGCTGTAAGCGGTTCAGCGCGGCGCTACCCCTGCCAGGGCAGCCGATCCAGGTCCACGTTTCCCCCCGAGAGGATGACGCCCACCCGCCGGCCGGCCACGTCGACCTTACGCTCCCACAGCGCGGCCACCGGCACGGCCGCCGAGGGCTCGATGATCAGCTTGGCTCGCTCCCAGATGAACCGCATGGCGGCGATAATCGCCTCTTCGCTCACCGTGACGATGCCGTCGACCCGCTGCTGGATGATGGGGAAGGTGCGATCGCCGAGGGAGGTGAGCAGCCCATCGGCTATGGTTCGGGGGTTGTGCGAGGGGATGATGCGCCCCGCCCCCAGCGAGCGGTAGGCGTCGTCGGCGCCCTCGGGCTCGGCGCCGACGACGCGAATGCCCGGCGATAGCTCGGTCGCGGCGACGGCGGTGCCGCTCACCAGCCCGCCGCCCCCAATGGGCGCGATGATGGCATCGAGGTCAGGGATCTCTTGGAGCAGTTCCAGCGCCGCGGTGCCCTGGCCGGCGATGACGCGCTCATCGTTGTACGGGTGCACCACCACAGCGCCCGTCGCGGCGACCACCCGCTCCTGGGCGGCCTCACGCGCCTCCAGCGTGGGCGCACAGAAGGTGATTCGGGCGCCATAGCCTGCCACGGCGGCCTTTTTCACCGCCGGCGCGTTCTCGGGCATGACGATGTGGGCGGGGATGCCCCGCAGCCTGGCCGCCAGGGCCAGCGCTTGGGCGTGGTTGCCGGACGAGTGGGCCACCACGCCTCGGGCGGCCTCGGCGTCGGACAGGGACAGCACGGCGTTGCAGGCTCCCCGGAACTTGAAAGCGCCCACGCGTTGCAGGTTCTCGCACTTTGAGTATACCCGGGCGCCGACGCGGCGGTTCAGGCTCTCGCACGTCAGCACGGGCGTGCGGTGGGCGAGGGGGCTGATGCGCTCCGCCGCCCGGCGGATGTCCTCAAGTGTGACTGGCATGGTGGCTCCGTTCGTGTGTGGGCGATCCGCCCTCGGCGTATCCTTTACGACGGGAAGGGGCATGGGTTCACGGGAGAGGCGTTCGCGCGCGATGTGCTGGCATTCCTGCGAGAGGACGAGGGCAAGCGAAGCTAACCCCGAGCGTGGCCACGTTGTGGGGTGAACCAGGCACCCTCATGTTGAAGGCGCGCCGGCCGGGATCATCCGGTACTCGATCTGGGTGGGGTGCCTGACGCGGCGTTCGCCACCCTCTGGCCTCGATGGATGTAGCATCTCGCCGAATCGTTCGCCACGGATGTGTCGGCCAGTAGCTCTTCCGGCAGCGGGCGGGGGTCGCGTTGCTCATAGCCCTCGTGTCTTGTCGCCGCTATCCCATCGAAGGCAACTGGCAAGCCCGCGGAGGCGAACACGCTCTTGCCGTCCTGCACGTGCAAGTGCACGTGAGGCTCGGAGGTGTTACCCGAGTTGCCGCACCGGCCAATAACCTCGCCGCGATGCACCTCCTGCCCGACAACGACCGCGATGCTCCCCGGCTTGAGGTGGCCTATGAAACTGAACTCGCTTTCTCCGTGGTCCATGATGATGTAATTCCCGAGGATGTCCTTGGTGGTGGGATCGACCGTGCCGTCTCCAAATGTCCTGCTATCGCGCTGGTGTGCGCTGACGGCCACGACCTCGCCATCCGCCGGAGCCAGGATCTTCTTCCCATAGCAGTAGTAGCTCTCCACGCGCGTCGCATTGCCTTGATAGGTCTTGCCCTCATCATCGATGATCAGGAAATCGTAGGCGTAGCGCTGCGTCGGGATTCCCCAAGAATGGGAAGAGCGTCTATCCGTGCCCCCGTTGACGACCACCCACTCACCCTCGAACGGCAAACCGTAAGCGATCTGGCTTCTATAGGTCTCCTTGCTCGGTAGGTGGAACCGATGGGTGAGGTAGATATGGGGGATCCCCGCGAGCTGTTGCAGAGATTGCCACATTCGGCGTGGGCTGGCGAATACTTCGACCAGCGCAAGGAGCCAGAAGAGGGAGAGGAGACGCATATGGGCAACATCGAGGACGATACCCAGGATGCCAAGCAGTCCCAGGTACTTTGCCCTGCTCGTGATAGCGATGAGCTTGTGCATCCCTTACGCTCCGGTACCTCGTGTGGCAGCGCTCAGCGCGGCGCGCACGCCACTCCCTCGACCATCAGCAGGCAGTCGTCGTCGATGAAGGCCGTGGTGGCCGTCATGCGGGCGGGGAAGCCGTCCTGCGGAAAGTAAGCGCCAAAGCCCTCCTCCATGGCGGGAAGGTCCTGGATCTCCTTGAGCCAGACGTTGACCTTGACCAGGCTGCTCAGCGTCAGGTCAAAGCGGGCCAGGGTCTGACGGAGGGCGTCGAACACGCCCTCGAACTGGGCCTCAAAGGTGTCGCCGAAACCGCGATGCAGCCCGAGGAAAACGAAATCGCCCGCCGCCACGGCGGACGAGTAGCTGTAGGGGGTGGGAATCCGCGTGATGCCTGACATGGTCGACTCCTTGTGTTTCTGCGGGAGCTAGTTCCACAAGCGCACAGCGCGATCTGCGCCGCAGTGTTCGCCCACCCAGAGGGGCGGTAGCGCGCGCACGCCGGCGATCCGGTGCGTGGATCGCCGCGCCGGGCCGCACGGCGTGCGGCCCCTACCCGGGTGCGTCGCGCTGTGCCATGTGCGGCGGTAGAATCAGGGTGCCCCTGCCGGCGACTGAAGCATTTCCCACAGTCTCTGCGCCGTCTGCTCCGCCGTCTCGTGTGAGTTGTCATAAAAGAGGGCTCGAATGTCTTCCGGGCCGGCGCACAGGTCGTCCACGAACTTTTGCACCCAGTACTCGGGCGTCGGCTGGGGCCAGCAGTCGCGGGTGCGGTTGCGTTCCAGGAGGGTGTCCATGGTGGGCATGAGCACCACCGCGCGATGGGCGATGCCGCGCGCCGTCAGGCGGGAGCGATACCACGCCAGCGCCTCGGGAAGGATGATGTGGGCGATGACGGCCGACCTTCCCAGGGCCACCATCCCCGCCGCCATGGACAGCATCGCCGCGTGCGTCTCCTCGAAACCGACCTTGTGCCCCAGCTCGCGCCGCAGCAGGTCGAGGATCCAGTCGCCGTCGATCTGGGCCAGGCCGTAGCGCTCCGACAGCAGGTAGGACACGGCCGACTTGCCGCTGGCGCAGGTGCCGCTGAGGAGCAGCACCCGCGCGGAGGAAGAGAGGGGAATGGGCGCCGGCCCGTCCCCCTCGCGGTAGGTGACGCGCTCTCCGCACGCCCGGCACCACGGCCCGAAGCGCTTGGAGTGCCTGTTGAACACGCCATCGGCGTGGTATAGCGCCACGTCACCCGCCGCGACGCTGCCGCAGCGCGGGCAGCGCCAGCCGGCCCGCCTCACTCCACCCCATCCAGCACCAGCACCGCGTCCTCCCAGTGCCCGGGCGTAGCGAACCACTGGGTCGTGCCCTTGGGAAAGACGCTGTCCGTGGCGTTGCCGGTGGGGTAGGCGCCGGCGTCCTGCTCCTCACCCGTAGCGGGGTTTATGAGCGTCGCTTTGACCTGGCGCGTGAGGATCTTGTCGAGGTGGATCAGCGCGTGGCACTGGCTCGCCAGGTAGATCATCGCCCAGGTGCTGTCGGCGCCGCGTACGGCGGCGTTGAGGGTGCGCTCGCTGGACACGCCGGCGGCAAAGAGGCCCTGATCCGGGACGCGGTCCCACCACGGACGCTGGGCCAGCGAAGCTGGCCTCGAGCCAGGCTTCGCCTGGCCAGAGGTAGCGATGCGGCGGTAGATGTCCATCTGCACGGCGCCCGGCGTGTCGAACGTGTCGGTCCAGCCCTCGCCCATGCGCCACATGCGATCCTGGCCGTAGGTCATGTACCCGCCGGCCATGAACGCCCACCACATCTGCCGCCGCACGATGAGGGGCGTGATGGGGCCCTGCGGGTACTCGGGGCCGTTCTCATAGGCGCCCTCGCCCAGCACCACCGGCTTGATGGGCGTGAGGTAGGTATCGGCCAGGACGGCGGGGTAGACCTTGGCCCACTCGGTCCAGGTCTCGATCATGTTGAAATCGAGCCAGTCCTCGTAATGGAAGAACTGGGCCGAGTGGCGCCAGCCGCAGGGGTGGTAGGTGATGAGGTGGGCGCCGGCGTCGCCCTCGCGCAGGCCGAGGGCCAGGGCGCGCCAAGTGTCCTCGGAGCCGGTGGGGACGCGGTCGCCGCCGTTCACCCAGATGATGTTGGGGGCGTCGTGGTAGCGCTCCCCGAGCCAGCGGCCGTACGCGCGGGCGTTTTCGGGGTTCAGCACGGCGGTGTCATTGACGTAATATCCCCAGGTGGGGAGCATGGCGAGGACCAGGCCCTGCCGCGCGGCATAGTCGACCAGGTGATCCACGTGCTGAAAGTAGGCGTCGTTGGGACGATCGGGGCCGCCCAGCCAGGGGCGCTCCCCGAGGGTGTTGGGGCCGGGCATGGCGTCCTCGAACCCCGTGCCCCCGCCCCAGGCAAGCACCCCCTGGATGACGGTGAACCCGTGGCGGGCGCGGTTGGCGAGGTACGCCTCGGCGTCCTCTGGCGAGTACTGGGCAAAGAGTGGCCAGGCGGTGTCGCCGAGCCAGAAAAAGGGCTCGCCGTCGGCGTCGACAAAGTAGCGGCCGTTGGCGCTGACGCGAATCGGGCCCGCAAAGGCGGTGTCGGACATGGTGCTCCTTTCTCGGACGGGTCATGGGTTGTGGGCAGCGAGCAGTGGTTACAGGTTTCAGGGTTGCACGTTACAGGCTTGACGGAGGGAGTTCGCTATAGCCTGTAACCTGTCACCTGCAACCTGTAACCCACAACCCACAACCCACAACTCACACCTCACAACGTTTTCCCGCAACATAGATGACGCGCAGATCGCGGACGTTCGTGTTGAGGATGCCGGTATCGATAGTGTCGCCCAGGGCCTTGAGGGCGGTGTGGCTGTCGTGGCGGCGCAGCGCCTCGGCGACGTCCACCCCCAGCGCGGCGGCGCGCGCGGCGGTCTCGCCGTCCGCGATCGCGCCGGCGACGTTCGTGGGGCCGTCGGAGCCGTCCGAGTCGGCCGATCCCACCACGACACGGGGGCTGCCGGCGATGCGCGCCACCGTCGACAGGACAAACTCTTCGTTGCGGCCGCCGATCCCCGGCTCGTCGCCGGTGGCCACCACCAACTCGCCGCCGCACATCAGCACGTGGGGCGCGGGGAGGGGCCTGTCGAGGGTCTCGATCTCTTGGGCGATGTGGGCCAGCACCTCGCCCGCCGCCTGCGCCTCGATGTCGTTCAGGCTGGAGGCGAGCACCGTGGCGGGGAAGCCCATCTCCGCGGCCTTGGCCAGGGCGGCGTCGAGCATCACCTCGGGGCCCATAACGCGGAAATAGTGCTTGTTCTCGCCCCGCCACTCGTCGAGGCGCAGCGGCCCGTACTGCGGGTCGGCGCGCAGTAGGTAGGCGCGCACCGACTCGGGCACCGTCTCCCAGCAGCCATAGTGCTCGAGGATGGCGATGGCGTGCTCGTACGGATCGCCGTTCTCGGGGGGCTTGTTGAGGTGCGTGCGCACCTTGGGCGGCTCCTCGGGCGTGGCCACCTGGATCAGTGTGGCGCCGCGCACGTGGCGCGCGTGCTTGAGCCGGAGGATGGTCAGCAGGTTGCGCACGGCGTTGGCCACCGGCATGGGGGCGCCGCACTGGAAGTAGAGGATACGATAGACCTCCTGCAGGTCCTCCAGGGTGATGCCGGGCGCGGGGAGCGCCATGAGCGCCGAGCCGCCCCCCGAGGTGGACACAAAGACGATGTCGCCCTCGCGCGCCTTGCGCTCGATCTCCAGGATGCGGCGGGCGCCCGTCACGCTGTCCTCGTCGGGGAGGGGGTGGCCGGCCAACGTCACCTCGATGCGCTCGAGATAGACCTCGTCCCCCTTTTTCGCGTTGATGTGCCCCTCGGTGATGCGATCGCCCAGCACGTCCTCCATCGCCCTGGCCATGCGCTGGGCGGCCTTGCCCCCGCCAACGACATAGATGTTGTTCACCTTGTCCAGGTCGAACACCAGCGGCTCCTGCGAGGCGGCGCCGCCGGGCAGGCCGAGGGACGCGATCCCGGGGGTATCGGTGCGCGGGATGCGGTCGTTGCCGACGATCAGCTTGCCGCCCTCGATGCGGATGAGGTTCCGCGTGTTCTCGTAGGGGTCGGCGGCCGCCATGCCCGCCTCCAAGATGTCGAGGACGACCCGCCGTCCGGCGACGTTGCCATGGGAAAGGAGTTCGTCACGGTTCTTGATGATCATCGCTATCGCTTCCGCCCTCTGTTGGTGTGATGGTCCTCTGCAAGAGCTATCCGAGGAGCCGCGCGAGCATCGCCACGTCGTTGGCGTAGAACAGTGTCGTCAGCCCGGTCTCGGGCAGCCGATCGGTTAGGATGCCCTCGGCGTAGAGCCCCCGCGCGATGCTGCGCCGCACATAGCGCCACAGGTTGAGCATCATGTTCTCGGGGGGCACCCCCTGCCTGCCGCCGGTGCTGGACGCGAGCAGCGCCCGCATGGTACCCATCTTGTCGGCAAAATACGAGGCGGTGATGGCGCTCACGGCGTCCACGGTGGGCGCGTAGCGCGCCATCGCCTCTTGGGTGATCACCGGCGCGGCCGGCGCGCCGTCCCGCCACAGCCCGACCCGCTCGGCGGCCGATCGCAGCGCCGCGTCGTCCTGCGTGCCGGCGGCGTCGGGCCGCAGGAGGTAGCTCTGACCGCCAGGTCCGATGAATACCGCGGTGTAGCGCGCGCCGCGGAACACGCTCTTGTTCAGCAGGTCGGGGCCCATCGCCTTCTGGGCGTCACACACCTCATGGAAATCGACCTTGCTGCGGGCGTACTTGCCGCCAAAGCCGGCCCAGTCGACGGCCAGGCCACTTTCCCGCATGACGTCTCCCAGGCTCTGCTGCACGCCGAGCACTCCGACGAGAAAGGTGATGACTGCCGGCGGCTCGTCGCGCAGGGGGGCGCGGCCTCGGCCAGCGAGGCAGCCAGCCGCCGCCCCAGCGGCGCGACGACGGCGCTGATGCGGACGATATCGTCCTCGGTGAACACCGAGGTGTCCAGACGGACGACGCCATCCACCTCGCGCAGCACGTGCATAGCGACGAGTTCGTCCACCACCCGGCGGTCGAGTTCCGCCACCGGCACGGGCGCCTCGGCGATACGCGCGATGAGGCGCAGGACCTCAGCGGTGAGAGAGGCGCGCATGGCGCGGTACGACTCGCCGGTATAGCTGGCGATGACGGGTGCTAGCTCCACGGCACGCTCCTCTCATTCTTGGAACACCGCGCGAGGCACCATCGACGGTAGGCGGGCCCAGGCTGCAGCCGTCATCATGATGTGCCCTGCCAGATCCTCTGGAGCAGTCTGTAGCTGATCAGCTCGATCCCTTCCTGCTGGATGATGGCGCGCGCCTCCGGCGACGTCACGAATTCGAGGTCCGTTCGCCGTACCCGCCAGCCCCCGGGGTCCATGGCCTGTGACGCGGCATCGCCGAGGCTGGGGTGTACCGCCCACTCACTGAGGCCCGCGGGAAGCTCGCGCAGCATCCGAGCGTAGGTGGTCGATTTGTTGGCGATGTCCAGCCGGAAGCTGTCGAGCAGGTCATGGTCAGTAGTAGGCAGACCCAAGCTCTGAACCTGGTGGATGAACGGATGCGAGGCGACGCGGAGCGCCAGTCCATGCTCTCTCGCCAGTTCAAAGGTCATGGCGAACACGTCGGCTCGGCCCCCGCTATGCAGGCAGTGCCAATCCAGGTGGGTGGGTGCGAGTCCAGCGGCTAGCACGGTCCCAATCTGCGCCCTGAACTCGAGTTCAAGTTCGTCCAGCCTGGCCCGAGCTAGCATCTCGGGAATCCGCTCGCTGGAGTACAAACGCCCCTCTTCGTCGAGTAAGGACGCCACCCTCTCCCTGGGCGTGATCGGACCCCAACGGTGGTGGTCGATATCGCGGATGACAGATAGGTGAACGCCAAAGGGGATGGCGGGGTTCTCTGCGAGAAACTGCATGGCCCGCCGGGCGCCGGGGCACGGTACCATCAGGCTCGTGGACTGGACCACCCCATCCCGGAACGCGAGGGCTATCGCGTCATTGATCGCTTGGTACATCCCGAGATCGTCGGCGTTGATGAGCAGTAGTCGCGCGTCGTCGGGATACCCGAGCAGCCTGTTCGCCTCGCCCATGATGAAATAGCTCGCTTTCTCCGCTTCCCCGTTAGGTCGCGGCTAGACAACCGTCGGACAGACTGGCCCTACTCCTGCCCGACGCTTCCTAGCACCGCACGGCGGTCCACCCCGCATCCCAAAGGGGTTGCCGCTGGGCAGGGCGGCTAAGCCAGGGCCGCCAGCGCGCTCCTGGCGCCCTCTCCGATGAACCCCGCGTCGCTGCCGATGGTGAGGAGGCGGAACCCCTCGTCGACGAGTTGGCGCGCCTGCTCCACGCCGCCGGCGGCATAGGCCGCCGCTACGCCCGCCCGGCGGGTGGCCGCCACGACGGTCCGGCGCGCCTCGTGCACGCGCGGATGGTTCGTCTGCCCCGTCAGGCCGATGGAGGCGGCATAGTCCGAGTAGCCAAAGAAGGCGGCGTCGATCCCCGGTACGGAGACGATCTCGTCGATGTTGCGCACCGCCTCGTCGTGCTCGATGATGATATAGATGAGCAGGTCCTCGTTCGCCTGGCGCAGGTAATCGGCGCTCTCGAGGCCATAGAGCGAAGCGCGTCCGGGCCCCAGGCCCCGTATCCCCTCGGGCGGGAACTTGCAGGCGCGCACGGCGTCCTCCGCCTCACGGCGCGACCGGATCATGGGGAACATGATCCCCTTGACGCCCACGTCCAGGGCCACCTTGACGGCCACGGGGTCGTTCCACGGCACCCGCAGGATGGGGACGGTATCCGTGCCGTTCATCGCCTGGAGGATCGCCTGCACCATGGCCATGTCGGCCGCGGCGTGCTCCCCCTCGATGATGAGAAAGTCGAACCCCATGCGCGCCATCACCTCGGCCACGGCCGGGCTGCCCAGCCGGAGCCACGAGCCGTAGGACACCTGCCCCGCGGCGAGCGATTGCTTGACCTTGGCCGTAATCGCCATGGCGTGACCTCCTGGATGTCGTGGGTGGATAACTGTACATCGTCGAGCCGTTCGACCTGCCTCGCTGACGTGGCATTCAAGAAATCGCCGGCGATGCCGACGCGTTAGGTGTGGCGCGCCATGGGTACGGCGTACCCATGGTCCGGCGCGAGATCGCGCTCTTGTGGCAGAACGGGGCGATCACGCGCCGTGCACGCCGGGATCGGCTACCGCGAGCGTCGGCCGACCCGCGGCGCGGGACCGGACGATCAGGATCAGCGGCACCGTGAGCGCGCAGAGGGCGGCGCTCAGGCCGTAGGCGGCCGGCAGGCCCCAGGCCGCCGCCAGGGCATAGGCGACCAGCGGCCCCAGGCCGGAACCCACATCGCCCATGGTCTGGTAACCGCCCACGATGGCGCCGCGCTCACCGGTGCGGGTCAGGTCGCCCATCCAGGAGACGAGCATGGGCGGCACGATGCCATAGGCCATGGCGGCCAGCAGCACGCCGACGCCGGTGACCCACAGCGCGCCGTCCAAGGCGAGGCACGCCAGGGCGGCCATGCCCAGCACCTCGCCGAGGATGAGCACGCGCGTGCGGTCGCCCAGCACGTCGCTGAGGTAACCCAGCGTCGGCCCCACCAGTACCGAGACGACGTTGCGCAAGAAGAGCAGCGTGCCGGTGAGCGACGCCACGCCGATCACGGCCGTTCCGAGGCGCAGCGTCTCGCCGAGGGTCTGCTGCAGGTAGAGCCCAAAGGTCGAGTAGAATACGCCGGCGAACAGGAAGCGGTGGGCGAACGACAGCGCCAGGACGAGCCACAGGCGGACGTCCAGGTGGCGCATGGCGCGCCCCCAGGACCGCAGTCGGGGACCCCACGCCAAGCCGGCCTCCGCGGCGCCGGGGCGCGCGGGCCGGCGGTGGGCGCGGGGCAGTGTCAGGGCGAACAGGCCGGCGAGGGTGCTGAGGGCGCCCAGGATCAGCATGGCGCGGGAGAACCCCAGCGCGTCCACGAGGAATCCACCCAGCATGGCGCCCACCGACCCGCCAAAGTACGAGATGGAGGTATAGATCCCCGCCAATCGGCCCCGCGTGGTCTCGGCGGTCACGTCCAGCATCAGGCCATACGCCGAGACTGCCAGCAGCGCCCAGGCCACGCCCCACAGGGCGCGCATGGCGAGCAGCGGCCAGAAGCCGCGGCACAAGGAGTAGCCGATGGTCGAGAGGGCGCCCACGGTGAGGCCGACGATATAGGGCGTGCGCGGCCCAATCCGCTGCGACAGCCAGCCGCTGAGCATGTTCAGGGGCGGGCGCACGAGGCGATTCATGCTCAGCAGCCAACCCACCTGCACCACGCCGATCCCCACAGCGGGATGGTACGAGGGCAGCACCGCGTACAGGGTGCTATCCCCCAGTAGCGACAGGCTGGTGCAGAGGGTAAGGGTCCATACGACGCGCGTCGCGGACTGGCTCGAACTCAAGGCGCTCTCCCGTACCACACGATGGGCTCCGTGGCGACCCTGTGCGCGGGGCCATCGCCTCGGACGCCGGCGGCGATCATACGGCGCATGGTACCCGAGTGCGGTGACGCCTGCAAGAGGCGGCGCGGTTGACAGCGTGGCAGCCGGGCGTCATACTCGCGCTCGGCTCGCGGGCAAAGGGGGAGGGATCATGTTCGATATCATTATCGCGAACGGTTGGGTGATCGACGGCACGGGCAACCCGGCATTCCGCGGCGACGTGGCCGTCGCCGGCGAGCGCATCGCCGAGGTGGGCTCGCTGGAGGGTGCCGCGGCTCGGACGATCATCGACGCGACCGGTCGGGTGGTCTGCCCGGGATTCGTGGACTGCCACTCCCACAGCGATCGCACCATCCTGGCGAATCGGGCGGCGCTCAGCAGCCTCTATCAGGGTGTGACCACCGAGATCGTGGGCAACTGCGGGATGGGTGTGGCCCCCCTGAGCAACCTCAACCGGGCCGAGGCGGCCCATGACGCGGGCGACGCCTATGCCGTCGACTGGACGTCCTTTGGCGAGTTCCTAGATCGCGTTGAGGAGGGGATCGGCATCAACATGGGGTTTCAGGTGGGGCACGGCGTGCTGCGCTCCTCCGTGATGGCCTCCCCCCTTGACCGGCCTCCCACCGAGGGCGAGATGACGGCCATGGAGCGGCTGCTGGCGGCATCGCTCGACGTGGGGGGCATTGGCCTCTCCTTCGGCCTCGAGTTCATGCCCGGGCGCGCGGCGGACGCCGACGAGCTGCGTCGGCTGTGCATCGTGGCCGCCTCGCGCCATTGCACCACGAGCTGGCACGTGCGCAACCGCGACCGGCGCTTTGAGGAGGCGGTGGACGAGGCGCTGGCGGTTACTCGGTCGGCCGGCGCTCGCCTGCAACTCTCCCATCTGAGCGCCAAGCCCGGGAGTGCACCCCGCGCCTGGAACCGCGTGATGGAGGCGGTGCGGCTGGCCCGTGACGAGGGCCAGGACGTGCAGTGCGACATGATCCCCTACACCGTGGGGCCGGGAGAGCTGGCCACCATCCTGCCAGACTGGGCGAGCCGTGGCACCCCGGAGGAGGTTCGGGCGCGCCTGCGCGACCCGGAGACCCGTCGCCGCTTGGCGGCCGAGTCGGACCGCTATTGGCTGCTGTTCTACTATCGCGAATGGGACAAGCTCACCCTGGCGCGCTGCTCGTCGCACCCCGAGTGGCTCGGTATGACGTTCCGCGAGATCGGCGCCGCTACGGGCCAGGATCCGTTTGACTGCGTGTACGACATCCTCGCCGACGAGGCGGAGACGCTGAGCGTCGGCGTGAACGGGGTGCTCTTTTCGGAGGGCGACATCCAAGAGTGGCTGGCGGATCCCCTCTTTGCCATCGCCGCCGACGGCACGACGCTGCCCGACAGCGGCCCATTGACGCGGTTGGCCAACCACCCGAACTGCTACGGCTGGACGCCGCGCGTGGTCCAGACCCTGGTGCGCGAGCTGCGCGTCCTGCGCCTCGAGGAGGCGATCCGCAAGATGACGTCCATGCCCGCCGCGCGGTTTGTCGGCGACCGGGGTATCCTGCGCCGCGGGATGGTGGCGGACGTCATCGTGTTCGACCCCAGCCGGTTCGTCACGCGCGCCACGTTCATGGCGCCACACGTGTACGCCGAGGGGATGGAGTATGTCGTGGTCAACGGCCGACTCGCCCTGGCCGAAGGCGCGCCCACCGGCGAACTGGCGGGGCGGGTGCTCGGCCGGCGCCGGTGACCCGGGCAGGTGGCGCTTGGATTTGTACTCTGGAAAGATTCGTTGTACAATGATCGGTAATTCGTCTGTGGCCAGGTCCTCGGGGATGAGAGCCTTGGCCGCAATAATCGAGAACCATCTCTGCTGCCTGGCGTGATGCAGGGCGCATCGCTCCAGGGCGGAGAACTGGCCGCACGGTTTGCCGGCGTCCTTCTCCCGAGTCCGGAGAGATGTACGCTGGCTTTTTTGTGGGCGCATGACGCCCCAGTGCTTTGCGCAACGCATCGCTTGGCCAAGTGTTTCTGGTGTATGCCGTCGGGATTACCCGCTAGACCCACCGGGGTCTGAGTCGAACGCCACATCCCACCCATCTTTCGAAGGAGTGTGCGCATGACGTACCAGGTTAGGAATGCCAAGCTCAAGGCGTGGGTCGATGAGATTACGACCCTGTGCGAGCCTGACAGCGTGTACTGGTGTGACGGCAGCCGGGAGGAGTACGATCGCGTGATGGCCTCGGCGGTCAAGAGTGGTTCCGCCATTCCCGTCACAAAGCGCCCCAACAGCTTCCTCTTCCGCTCGGACCCCAGCGATGTCGCCCGCATCGAGGCGCGTACCTACATCAGCTACCCCAACAAGGAACAGGCCGGGCCGACCAACAACTGGGTCGACCCCGTCGAACTCAAGGCGACGATGAAGGACCTGTACAAGGGGTGCATGAAGGGCCGTACCCTGTACGTCATTCCGTTCTCCATGGGCCCCATCGGCTCCCCGATGGCCAAGATCGGCATCGAGATCACCGACAGCCCCTACGTGTTCTGCAACATGCACATCATGACGCGCGTCGGCACTCAGGTCATCGAGGCGCTGGGTGACGGTGGGGAGTTCATCCCCTGCCTGCACTCCGTCGGCGCGCCCCTTGCCGAGGGGCAGGAGGACGTCCCCTGGCCGTGCGCCCCGATGGAGCAAAAGTACATCAGCCACTTTCCCGCTGAGAACCTCATCTGGTCCTATGGCTCCGGCTATGGCGGCAACGCCTTGTTGGGCAAGAAATGCCTGGCGCTGCGCATCGCCTCGGCCATGGCCAAGCGCGAGGGGTGGATGGCCGAGCACATGCTCATCCTGCGGCTCATCAGCCCGGAGGGCAAGCGCTACCACATCGCCGCCGCCTTCCCGTCGGCCTGCGGCAAGACGAACCTCGCCATGATCCAGCCGACCATCGATGGATGGAAGGCCGAGTGCCTGGGCGACGACATCGCTTGGATGAAGATCGGCCCCGACGGCCGCCTCTACGCCATCAACCCCGAGGCGGGCTTCTTTGGGGTCGCACCCGGTACCTCGTACGACTCGAACCCCATGGCGATGGACTCTGTCCGCGAGAACACGATCTTTACCAACTGCGCCCTCACCGACGATAGCGACATGTGGTGGGAGGGGATGAACGGCGCCCCAGACCACGCCATCGACTGGAAGGGGCGCGATTGGACGCCCGATAAGGACGAGCCGGCGGCGCATCCCAACGCCCGGTTCACCGCACCGGCCGCCCAATGCCCCGTCATCAGCCCCGACTGGGAAAAGCCCGAGGGGGTGCCCATCGACATCTTTATCTTTGGTGGGCGTCGCGCCACCTTGGTGCCGCTCGTGTTCGAGGCCTATGACTGGGACCATGGCGTCTACCTGGGGGCCACGGCGAGCTCCGAGACCACGGCGGCCAACATTGGCGCGGTGGGCAACGTGCGGCGCGATCCCTTTGCCATGACGCCTTTCTGCGGGTACAACATGGCGGACTATTTCCAGCACTGGTTCGACATGGGTGACCGCCTGGGCGACAAGGCGCCGCGCATCTTTTACGTGAACTGGTTCCGCAAGTCGCCCGAGGGCAAGTGGCTCTGGCCCGGGTTCGGCGACAACTCCCGAGCGCTCAAGTGGATGTGCGAGCGCATCGAGGGCAAGGCTGACGCCAAAGAGACTGCCATCGGCTACCTCCCGCGGGAGAGCGACCTCGATCTCAGCGGCCTGGACATCCCGGCGGAGGACCTGGAGCAGCTGCTCAAGGTTGATGAGGCCGCCTGGGCGGCCGAACTCCCTGGCATCGAGCAGTACTTTGCCCAGTTCGGCGATCGCTTGCCGGCGCGCCTGGCGAGGCAGCTCAAGGCCCTCCGGGAGCGGCTGGAGTCAACGACGGACGAAGAGGAGACCGGCGACCTTCGCAGCGCCGCCTCCTAGACGCCCCAGATACCGGAAACCAAGCGCCCCGCCACACAACGTGTGGCGGGGCGTTTTTCGTCCCTCTGACTGGCGAGGCGCGGATCAGCGCCCCTTCTTCTGGGCCTGCTCGATCTTGGCCCACGTGTCGCGCAGGGTGACGGTCAGGTTGAACACCCGTCGCTCTGGCGTCGAGTCGGCGTCAACGCAAAAGTACCCCTGCCGCTCGAACTGGTAGCGCGCGCCGACCGGGGCGTCGGCCAGGCTGGGCTCCAGGCGCACGTCCGTCAGCGTCTCCAGCGAGTTGGGGTTGAGATAGTCCTTGAAATCCCCCTCACGGTCCAGGGGGTCGGGCACGGTGTAGGGGCGGTCGTACAGGCGCACCTCAGCCTGGACGGCGTGGGGCGCCGACACCCAGTGGAGCGTCGCCTTGGGGCGGCGGCCGTCAGGTGCGTCGCCGCCGCGGGTAGCCGGATCGTAGGTGCAGTGCAGCTCGACCACCTCGCCCGTGGCCGGGTCCTTTACCACGCCGGTGCACGTGACAAAGTAGGCGTAGCGCAGCCGCACCTCGCGCCCCGGCGCCAGGCGAAAGTACTTGGGCGGTGGCTCCTCGCGAAAGTCCTCCTGCTCGATGTACAGCTCTCGAGAAAAGGGCACCTGCCGCGTCCCCGCCGAGGGATCCTCGGGGTTGTTGATCGCCTCCAGGTACTCGACCTGCCCCTCGGGATAGTTGTCGATCACCACCTTGAGGGGGCGTAGCACGCCCATGACGCGTGGGGCGCGCTTGTTCAGGTCCTGCCGCACGCAGTGCTCCAGGAGGCCGATATCCACCACGCTGATGGCCCGAGACACGTTGGCGAGGGTGCAGAGGTCGCGGATCGACTCGGGGGTGTAGCCGCGACGGCGTAGGCCCGCCAGGGTCGGCATGCGCGGGTCATCCCAGCCGCTGACATAGCCGCCCTCCACCAACTGGCGCAGGCGGCGCTTGCTGAGCACCGTGTAGGTGAACAGCAGCCAGGCGAACTCGATCTGCTGGGGGTGATACAGCTCCAGCGTGTCGAGGATCCAATCGTACAGCGCGCGGTTGTTCTCGAACTCGAGGGTGCAGAGCGAGTGCGTAATCCCCTCCATCGAGTCGCACAGGCAATGGGTAAAGTCGTAGAGGGGATAGATGGACCAGGCGTCGCCCGTGCGGTGGTGCGACGCCTTCATGATACGGTAGAGCACCGGGTCGCGCATGACGATGTTGGGCGCCGCCATATCGATCTTGGCGCGCAGGGTGCGTGAGCCCTCCTCGAACTCGCCCGCCCGCATACGCCGGAACAAGTCGAGGTTCTCCTCGATGGAGCGGTCACGGTAGGGGCTGTTGCGCCCCGGCTCGGTGAGGGTGCCGCGGTATTCGCGCACCTCGTCGGGGCTGAGATCGCAGACGTACGCCTTGCCCTTGAGGATCAGCTGTTCAGCGTACCCGTACAGCTGCTCGAAATAGTCAGAGGCAAAGTAGAGCCGGTCCTCCCAGTCGTATCCCAGCCAGCGCACGTCGTCCTGGATCGCCTCGACGTACTCGACCTCCTCCTTGGAGGGGTTGGTGTCGTCGAAGCGCAGGTTGCACTTGCCGCCGAACTCTTCCGCGACGCCAAAGTTGAGGCAGATGGAGCGGGCGTGGCCAATGTGCAGGTGGCCGTTGGGCTCGGGCGGGAAGCGCGTGTGCACGCGGCCGCCGTATTTGCCGCTGGCGATATCCTCACGGATGATATCGCGGATAAAATCGCTCGGGGTGGCGCCCGCGTCCGCTGCGCCGTCGCTCCTGTTGCCGGGGGTCTTGTCTGACATGGTACGTCCTCGTCGCTAGCTGGATGGCAGCAGATACCAGGGGCGTCGCGGGGCGATGCCCCTGGTGGGTATGATATACCGAAGGCGGCGATGATGCAATCACGCGTCCTGGGCTCCCGGCGACTACCCTTCGGCCAGAGAGCGCGCCTGCTCGATGTACTCCAGCGACTGGTGCCGAAAGTAGGTGTCGTACAGCTCGGCATAGTGCCCGCCCCGCGCCATGAGCTGCCGGTGGTTGCCCTCCTCGATGATCTTGCCGTCGCGGAGGACGATGATGCGATGGGCGTGGCGCACCGTCGAGAGGCGATGCGCCACGATGAGCGACGTGCGGTGGCGCATGGCGGCCTGCAGCCCCTCCTGGATCTGTGCCTCGGTAAAGGGGTCGACGCTGGCGGTGGCCTCGTCTAGGATAAAGATGGCGGGATCGTGCAGCAGCACCCGGGCCAGGGCGACGAGCTGCCTTTGTCCCATGGAGAGGCTGGCGCCGCGCTCGCCCACATCCGTGTCGAGGCCGTCGGCCAGGTCGTTGACCCAGTCCCCGCCTGCTACCTGGCGTGCGGCGCGCTCTACCTCGTCATCCGCCGCCTCGGGGCGGCCGTAGCGGATGTTGTCGCGCACCGTGCCCGAAAAGAGGAACGGCGACTGGGGCACGATGCCGATCTGTCGGCGGTATTCTGCCAGGTCAAAGGTGCGGATATCCTGCCCGTCCACCAGGATGCGTCCGCGCTGGAACTCGTAGAAGCGGGCCAGCAGACGCACGGCGCTCGTCTTGCCGGAGCCGGTGTGCCCCACCAGGGCCACCGTCTCACCGGCGGGGATGTGCAGCATGAACTCGGGGAGCACCACCTCGTCGCCCGTGTAGGTGAGGCACACCTTGTCGTACAGGATCTCGCCGCGCAGCCGCGGCACGGGGCGCGAGTCTTCCTGGATCACCTGGGGCTCGGCGTCGATGAGCGAGAACACGCGCTCGGCGGCCGAGAGGCCGTCCTGGAACTGGCTCCAGAAGGAGGCGATGTTGGTCATGGGGTACCAAAAGAACCCCATGGCCTGCATGAACAGGTACCACTCTCCGACGGTGATGGCGCCCGGCGGGAGCGGCCCGGGGCCGGCCGCGATCCCCTGCAGCACCCGGGCGCCGGCATAGTAGAGGACAACGGCGTTGGCCACCCCGAACGTCGCGTTGAGGGCGGGAAAGATGGCGTTCAACGTCAGGCCACGCAGGAGGTTGATGCCGTACGCCTGGCGGTTGAGGGCGTCGAACTCGGCGTACATGCTGCCTTCTTGGCGAAACCCCTTGGCCACGGCGATGCCGCTCACTGATTCCTGGATGTTGGCGTTGACTTGGGCCAGGACGCGCCGCGCATTGAGACTCACCCGTCGGGCGATGCGACGAAAGCTCAAGGCGATGACCACCACTACGGGGCTCATGGCGAGCAGGAGGAGGCCGAGGGAAAGGTTCACCGTCAGGACGACGACGGCGATGATGCCCACCGTCAGGATCTGGCTCAACAGGTTCGTGGTGAGTTCGATGGTGGTGGAAAAATCCTGGGTGTCCGAGGTTACCCGGCTCACCAACCTCCCGGAGGGCTGCTCGTCAAAGAAGGAGAGGTCGTGCTCAGAGACAGCGCGAAAGACGTCCTCGCGCAGCTGCAGCACGACGTCGCCGATGGCGCGTGCCGAGTTGCGCTGCGCCACATAGTTGAACACCCACCCCAGCCCCTGAGCCACCAGCACGCCGAACGCCAGGAGGGCGATGCGCCCCACCGTCGGAGCAGTGACGACCATGTCGATCCCCTGAGCGATGAGGATCGGCACGCCGGCCTCAAAGATCGAACTCAGGAACACGGATAGGCCGACGGCGATCATCTCACGGCGGCGCGTCGCAAAGTAGCGCAGGATGCGCCGGATCAGCTCACGGTCGCTGTACTGCCGGTCGTAGGACTCGGATTCGAGTCCTCCCATGATAAAGCCCATCGCTCATACCTCAAAGTGCACGCGGATGGACGCGGATGGCGCGGATACCCACGGGTCAGAACGGTTAGAGATGATGTTGACTACACCAAAGCGCACTACGCGGTAAATCCGCGTCAATCCGTTGCATCCGCGGAAATCCGCGTCCCCTCTTCCTCTTCTCTCGTGGCGGGCTCGGCCAGCGCAAAGATGCGACGGTAGGTCGGCGAGCGGCGGAGCAGCTCCTCGTGGCTGCCCTGATCCTCCAACGCGCCGCTGTTGAGCACCAGGATGCGGTCGGCCCAGCGGATCTGCGAGAGCCGGTGCGTGATGAGGAACGTGGTGCGTCCCTTGCGCACGCGGTACATCGCCTTTTGGATGGCGTCCTCGGTAGCACTATCGATGGCGCTGGTCGAGTCGTCGAGGATGAGGATGCGCGGGTCGGTGAGAAAGGCGCGCGCGATGGCGATGCGCTGGCGCTGCCCGCCCGACAGCGTCACGCCGCGCTCCCCGATCTCGGTGGCATATCCCTGCGGGAGGCCCTCGATGAACCCGTGGGCCTGCGCTTCACGGGCGCTGTACACGATCGCCTCCTCGTCGGCGCGCATCCCCACGCCAAAGGCAATGTTCTCGCCGATGGCGCGCGAAAAGAGGAACACGTCCTGCTCGATGGCCGAGATCTGCGAGCGGAGGCTCTCCAGGCTCCACTCGCGGACGTCGATGCCGTCCACCAGCACGCGCCCGGCGTCGACGTCGTACACGCGGTTGATGAGGCGGGTGAGGGTGGTCTTGCCCGAACCGGTGCCCCCCACGATGGCGATGGTCTCGCCCGGCTGCGCGCGAAAGGTGATGTCGCGTAGTACCGGCCCATTGTCGCCATAGCCAAAGGTGACGTTCTGGAACTCGACCTCGCCCGCGATGCGCTGGCGCACCCCCTCCTCGTTCTCGTCCATCTCGGAACTGGTGGTGATCAGTTCGAGGATGCGTTGCGCCCCCGAGATGCCGAGCTGCACCAGGTTGAACGAAAAGAGCGACAAGAAGGTGGGGAAACGCAGCAGGGCCACGAGCCCCATGAAGGCGATGATGTCGCCGACGTCAAAGGCAGGATCGGCAAAGTGGAGCAGGAGGGCGTGGAGCAGCGCGCCGGCGGTGGCAAAGGCGTACACCAGGAAGGGGAGATACCGCGCGCGAATCTCGCCCTGCTCGACGAAACAGTCGCGGAAACGGCGCGCCTCGCGCTCGAATTTGCGCTGTTCTTGCTTTTCCTGGGCGTACGCCTTGACCACCTCGATCCCCGAGATCGACTCGGCCAGGCCGGCGTTCATGACGCCGAACTGCTGGCGCATGGCGTCGGATACGGGATTCAGCTTGGCGGTATAGTCGCGCAGCGTGATAGCCAGGAGGAGCACGAACAACGCCGGCACGATCACCAGCTCCAGACGGATGGACGCGATGGCGACGATGGGCACCACCGTCCCCACGAGAGAGTCAAAGATGAGGTTCGCGCCGGGGTTCATCATCAGGTTGATCTGGCGCACATCGTTGGTGGCGCGGGCCATCAGGTCGCCGACGCGCTGCCGGCTGTGGAAGGTGAGGCTCTTGCCCAGGAGGCTGATGTAGAATTCCTCCCGCGTGTCGCGCTCCATCCTCTGGGCCAGGAACTCGACCGACACGTTGCGGGCGAGCTGCAGGAGCGCGTGGCCCGCGCGGGCGCCCCCCACGAGGATGGCGATGGTCAGCAGTCCCTGAAGGGTGGCCCCGGGCGTGGTGACAAAGCGAAAGGCATCGCCGACGAGCACCCGGGAGTAGCTCGTCAGGGCATTCGAGGCGATGCTGGCGACGACGGCGGCCAGCGGGAGCCAGGGATAGCGCAGGGCGTGGGAGATGATCCAGCGCACGGGGCTGGACCGGTTGTAGCGGTGCTCGCCCTCTACAGTGAACTCACGGTTCGCCACAACACCTCCGTAAAGTGCGTCGTCGGTAAGATGTTATTGTAATCTCGGCGGCGCACTAGAGCAAGCGAAGTGCGCCCCGGGTTGCGAGAGTGACAGGGCACAGGTTGCAGGTTACTGGGCCAAGGGGATGAGCCCGCTACTGCCTGTAACCTGCAACCTGTGCCCTGCAACCATTATCTCCGCACCAAAGAACTCGTAACCCGGATCGCACACCGCATTACTCACAACCCAGATCGCGCCCGCTGAGTCGTTTGTGCGCCTGACGCGCAACGTCTATAATGGGGGGCAGTGTGGGTTGCCGATGCCTGTGGCCGCGGACCCCTTCCGTGGGCGGGTGGCAGCCCTGAGACCCGAGGTTGGCATTGAACGTCTCGAACGCTGCGAATGCAGCACAAGAGAGTGACACCGTCTTGCTCATCGCCGGCGATCGCAAGCGCTATCTCGTGCGGCTCCGGGCCGGCGACCGCTTTCATACGCACAAGGGCGTCATCGACCACGATGCGCTGATCGGGCAACCCCTGGGCAGGCAGGTCTTCTCGCATCTGAACCACCCCTTTGTGGTGCTGCGCCCTTCGATCTATGACCTGTTGATGAACCTGAAGCGGGCCTCGCAGGTCATCTATCCGAAGGAGATCGGCCCAATACTGCTGCGCCTCGACGTGTGCGACGGGCGTCGTATCATCGAGGCCGGAACCGGCAGCGGCGCCCTTACCATGGCGCTGGCCTACAGCGTGCGACCCCATGGCATGGTCTACTCGTACGAGGCGCGCGAGGACATGATCAACGTGGCACGCAAGAACCTCTCGGTCGCCGGGTTGTCGGACTATGCGCGGCTCACCCAGCGCGACATCGCCGAGGGGTTTGACGAGACGGACGTCGACGCCCTGTTCCTGGACGTGCGCGAGCCGTGGGACTATCTCGACCAGGCGTTGGCGGCGCTCCGCGACGGGGGTTTCTTTGGCGCCCTGGTGCCCACCACCAATCAGGTCTCGTGGCTGTTGGCCGGCATGGAGCGGCGCCCCTTCTCCTCCGTGGAGGTCATGGAGATCCTGGAGCGCAAGTACAAGCCGGTGCCGGCGCGGCTACGCCCGCAGGATGTGATGGTGGGGCATACCGGGTTCCTCATCTTTGCACGCAAGATATCGTTGCTCGCGGATGAAGAACTACCGGAAGAAGCCGAGGAGTTCGACACGGCGGACGCCGATATCGACGTGACGAGCGACGCGGGGGCGTAGCAAGGACAGCGCCCACCGCGTCTCTATCAAATACGCCACCCAAGCGGGTGCTGCCGAGGAGAGGGAGATGCAGGCCAAGATCCGGCGGATCGTACTCGACGTGCTGAAACCGCACGACCCATCGATCATCGAGGTATCGCAGCGTCTCGCCACGCTGCCGGGCGTCGACGGCGTCAACATCATCATCTATGAGGTCGACCGCAAAGTCGAGAACGTCAAGATCACCGTGGCGGGGAGCGATCTCAGCTACTCGTCCATTCTCGAGATCATCGAGGACGCCGGCGGCACGGTGCACTCTATCGACGAGGCCGTCGCCGGCAAGGTCGCCATCGACGACTCGCCCACCTTCCAGGACGATCCGACCACCGCCATCGGCTGACCCCGCGACGCACGCCCCAGTGGGGCGAGTCGTCAGCGTTGCGTGAAGCGACGATCGCGGGCGATGGTGAGGCGCAACCCCTCGGCGAGTGACACGCGGGGGGTGTAGCCCAGCTTTTGTTGGGCCAGGCGCACATCGGCCACGAGCCGTGAGACGCCCGTCTTTTCCTCGGCGTTGCACAGGCGGTGGACGCCTTCGCCGAGGACGCCCTCGATGGTCTCCACCAGCCCGAGGATGCTCACCTCTTGCCCGCTGCCGATGTTGATGATCGACCGCGAGATCCCCTCCGTCTCCCCGGCCGCCACCAGGGCGTCGATCACGTCATCGATGTAGACGAAATCGCGCGTCTGGCTTCCGTCGCCAAACAGGACCAGCGAGCCGCCGCCGGTGGCCTGCCTGAGGAAGCGGGGGATGACCGACGCGTGGGACGGTGGCAGCGGCTGGCCGGGGCCGTAGGCGTTAAAGATGCGTAGGATCACCGTCTCGATGCCCCACAGCTCGCCGATGGCGCGGACGTAATGTTCCGAGGCGACCTTGCTCACGGCGTAGGGGGTCAGGGGGCGCAGGGGCGCGTCCTCGGGGACGGGCTGACTCACCTGCTCGCCATAGATCGCCCCTGACGAGGCGAACACCAGCCGTCGCACCTGGGCGTCGCGCATAGCGGTGAGGAGGCTCACCGTGCCCCCCACATTCACGGCGTTGTACTCTACCGGATAGAGCACCGATTCAGGGACGCTGACGCGCGCCGCCAGGTGATAGACGCAGTCGACGCCGCGCAAGAGGGACCAGAGCTTGGGGATATCGCGGGTGTCACCGCTGCAGAACGCCACGCGCGGGTCGAGACGCTCTCGCTCGCCGGCGGAGAGGTCGTCGAGCACGCGCACGTGATTGCCTTGCTCGACGAGGCGGTTTGCCAGGGCCGACCCGAGGAAACCCGCCCCGCCGGTGATCAGCACGCTCATGGATGCGATGGGCCTCCACTTCCGTGAGTTGCGGTCGGGATGGCGATTATAGGTGGGAGAGGTCGCTCGTGTCAACGGGTGCGTGCTCCGGCGCGCGGCTGCCCTTGCGGACGCGTGACGGCACGCTATAATGCCGCCAAGGAGGCGGCATGGCATTCCACGAACGCGTCGGCAACCTGCACGTCCACACCACGCACTCTGACGGGCACGCTACCCACGCCGAGGTGGCCGGGTTCGCCGCCCGGGCGGGGCTCGATTTCGTCGTGGTGACCGACCACAACGTCTATGATGGTGAGCGACAGGGCTGGCACGACCACGTGCTCCTCCTGGTGGGCGAAGAGCTGCACGACCCCGAGGACGTCCACCACAACCACCTCCTGGCCTTGGGCATCGATGGCGAGTTGGCGGACACGCGCCCCGACCCCCAGGCGCGCATCGACGCTGCGAACGCGGCGGGTGGACTGGCGTTCCTGGCGCACCCCGTGGAGCATAGCGGGCCACTCGCCGGCGAGCCCGAGATCGACTGGGTGCGCTGGGATGTGAGCGGCTATGCCGGGCTCGAGGTGTGGAACCACATGTCCGAGTTCAAGGCGCACCTCGCGAACTGGCCGATCACACTCTTGGCCGCCTTTTTCCCCAAGCTGGTCATTCGCGGTCCCCACCCCGAGACGCTGGCGCGCTGGGACGCGCTCCTGGCGAGAGGGCCGGTGTACGGCATCGCCGGGTCCGACGCGCATGGCACCACGTACTCCCTCGGACCCCTGCACCGACAGGTGCTATCCTACCCGTACCTCTTTCGCGCCCTGAGCACGCACGTCCTCCTGGACGACGTGTGGAGCGGCGACGTCGCGCGGGATGCGGGCCTCGTCTGGGGGGCGCTGCGTCGCGGGCGCGCCTTCATGGCGTACGATGGCCTGGCGCCGACGCGTGGCTTTACCTTTGTCGCCGAACACGCCGGCACAGTCCACGCCATGGGCGAGACGATCGACGCCGACGGTGAGGTCACTCTGCGGATCACTGCGCCGCGGCGGGCCCGCCTATGCCTGATGCAGAACGGCTTTCCTGTGGGGGAGGCGACGGGCACGCGCCTCACGCACCGCACGACGGCCCCAGGCGCCTATCGCGTGGAGGCCTATCGCTCCTACGCGTTCCGCCAACGGGCGTGGATCCTGAGTAATCCCATCATGGTGCGGACGTGCGCCGAATCGCCGTCGGGCGCACGCCCGAGGGGGGAGGGCTGACGTGGGGCACTCGCGCGAACTGGGCCATGGCGTGCGCGCATCGCGGGGTCCCGGCGTCGGCGGGCAGGCGTTCTCCGGGCGCCGCTGGACCATCATGGTCTACATGGCCGCCGACAACGACTTGGAGGCCCAGGCGCTGGCCGACCTGGCCGAGATCAAGGCGGTGGGATCGACGCCCCAGGTCACCGTCGTGGCGCAGCTCGACATGGCGCGGGCCGGCGCGCCCACGCGACGGTACTACCTCTCTCGCCTCCGCACCCTCGAAGCGGACGCCGTCGATCCGCCCCTCGGTGAGACCAACACCGGCGACGCCGGCGACCTGGCGCGCTTTATCGCTTGGGGGCTGGATACCTATCCGGCCGACCGCTACGCTCTGGTGCTATGGAACCATGGCGTTGGCTGGGGCGATGGAGCTACCATCGTGCCCTGGCCCGAGGAGGGGCGCGGTACGGCGAACGAGGCCAGCGCCCGCCGCGGGGCGCGGCCGCCGGTGCTGCGGCGGCCCATCTTTCGGGCGACGGGCGAGGGGATCCTCGCCCGGGGGATCGCCTGGGACGCCTCCTCGCAGGATTTCCTCGACAACGCCGAGATCAAGCGCGCCCTGGACGCCGTGCTGCTCCTCTCGGGGCTCGAGCGGCTCGATCTGCTGGGGTTCGATGCCTGCCTCATGCAGATGCTGGAGGTGGCCTACCAGGTCAAGGGGATGGCGCGCTGCGTCGTGGCGTCGCAGGAGGTCGAGCCGGACGGGGGGTGGCCCTACCACACGATTCTGAGGCGGCTGGCGGCCTGGCCCGAGGCGGACGGTGCCCAGTTGGGCGCCATGGTGGTGGACGCCTACCTGCGCGCCTGCGATTCCACCGCCTCGGCCACCCAGTCGGTGCTCGACCTGGAGCGCATCGACGACGTGGTGGGCGCCCTCGACGCCCTGTGCCGCTGCGTGCTGGGCAGCGTGACGGCGGCGCGCCCCTTTGTGCTGGGTGCGGCGCGCGCGGCGCAGCGCTACCGCGATCCGGACTGCCGCGACCTGTACGATTTCTGCCGGGTGATCTGGGACCACACCGCCGACATGCCGCTGCGGGCGCGGGCGTACGAGCTGATGACCCTGCTCGAGCCGGCCGGCCCCGACCGCTTTGTCGTCTCCGAGGGGCACCGCGGCGAGCGCGTGGCGCGCTCCCACGGTGTGTCGGTCTATTTCCCCGATGCCGCCCTCTCGCCCTGCTACCGACGCCTCGATCTCTCCAACGACTCGCTGTGGGACGATATGCTACGGGCCGTGCTCGGCGCGCAGACCTGACGGGCTCCGGGGGGCGCGCTGTGGCTTACTCGTTGTGGTGAGGGTGACAGGTGACAGGTGCCAGGTTACAGGGCCAAGAGAACGAGCCCTCCTATTGCCTGTAACCGCGTTGTACCCAACGCAGAACCTGTCACCTGCAACCGCCCTCCCGGCCCCGAACTCGTAACACACACCCCCGCCTTTGGCGCTCGCAGAACGGATGGTCTATAATAACTCGCTGACGTAAGGAACCGCACCCGGCGAGGTGAACCATGCCCGAGTTCAAGCTCGAGTCCGAATTCGTACCCACCGGCGACCAGCCCCAGGCTATCGCCAAGCTCATCGAGGGGCTCAGCCGCGGGGACCGGCACCAGGCGCTGATGGGCGTGACGGGGTCGGGCAAGACGTACGTCATGGCCAAGATCATCGAACAGATCCAGCGGCCGACGCTGGTCATCGCCCACAACAAGACGCTGGCGGCGCAGCTCTACTCCGAGTTCAAAGAGTTCTTTCCGCACAACGCCGTCGAGTACTTTGTGAGCTACTATGACTACTACCAGCCCGAGGCGTACATCCCGCGCACCGACACGTACATCGAAAAGGACGCGCAGATCAACGACGAGATCGAGCGCTTGCGGCTGGCGGCCACCTCATCCCTGTTCAGCCGCCGCGACGTGGTCATCGTGGCGTCGGTGTCGTGCATCTATGGCTTGGGCGATCCCGAGGCGTACGGGCAGGTAGTCATCAACCTGCGCGAGGGGGAGCTGCGTAGCCGCGAAAAGATCTTGCGCCACCTGGTGACCATCTTTTACGAGCGCAACGATGCCGTGCTGTCACCGGGCAAGTTCCGCGTGCGCGGCGACACGCTGGAGGTGATGCCCGCCTACGGGCAGACGGCGTATCGCATCGAGTTCTGGGGCGACGAGATCGAGCGCATCCTGGAGGTCGACTCGCTCACGGGCGAGGTGCTCCTGCAGCACAGCAGCATCGACATCTTTCCCGCCAAGCACTTTATCACGCCACAGGAAAAGCTGCAGGTCGCCCTGGAGGCGATCGAGCAGGAGCTGGAGGAGCAGCTCAAGGTGCTGCGGGGCGAGGAAAAGCTCCTGGAGGCGCAGCGCCTGGAGCAGCGCACGCGCTATGACCTGGAGATGTTGCGCGAGGTGGGCTACTGCTCGGGGGTGGAGAACTATTCGCGACACCTGTCTCAGCGGCAGGCGGGAGAGCCCCCCTGGACGCTGCTCGACTATTTCCCCGACGACTATATGATGTTCATCGACGAGTCGCACATGACGATCCCGCAGGTACGCGGCATGTACAACGGCGACCGCGCCCGCAAGGATGTGCTGGTGCGCTTTGGCTTCCGGCTGCCGTCGGCGATGGACAACCGCCCGCTGACGTTCGAAGAGTTCGAGGACCACATCAACCAGGTGGTGTTCGTGTCGGCCACGCCGGGGCCGTACGAGATGACGCAGAGTTCCCAGGTGGTAGAGCAGATCATCCGGCCCACGGGCCTGGTAGACCCCGAGATCTCGGTGCGGCCCATCGAGGGGCAGATCGACGACCTCATCGCCGAGCTGCGCGTGCGCGCCGAGCGGGGCGAGCGTGCCCTGGTGACGACGCTCACCAAGCGCATGGCCGAGGACCTGGCCGACTATTTGCGCGAGGCGGGGCTCAGCGTGCACTATCTCCACTCCGAGATCGCCACGCTGGAGCGGGTCGACATCCTGCACGACCTGCGCGCCGGCGTGTACGACGTAGTGGTGGGCGTGAACCTGCTGCGCGAGGGGCTGGACCTGCCCGAGGTGTCGCTGGTGGCGATCCTGGATGCCGACAAGGAGGGGTTCCTACGCTCCAGCGGCGCGCTCATCCAGACCATCGGGCGCGCCGCGCGTCACGTGAACGGCAGGGTGATCATGTACGCCGACAACATGACGGATTCCATGCGGCGCGCCATCGACGAGACCAACCGTCGCCGGCAGATCCAGGTGGAGCACAACGCGGAGCACGGCATCACGCCGAGCACCATCATCAAAGAGATCCGCGACCTCACCCAGAGCCTGCGCAAGGTCGCCGAGACCGGCGCCGAGTACAGGGTGGGGACGGACATCCCCAAGCACGAGGCGCACCGCTTGATCCAGGAGATGGAGAAGCAGATGAAGACGGCGGCCCAGAACCTCGAGTTCGAGAAGGCCGCCCTGCTGCGCGACCAGATCCTGGAGCTGCGCCGAACGATGGATGGCGACGAGGACCTGCCCGAGTGGGAGCGCTTTCGCCAGATGGAGAAGCAGCGGCGGTGATGGGCGAGGCTTGGCGAGGGGGTGCCTGGGCAGCGCGAATGGCGCCGCGTGGGGGTACGCCGCAGGCTGAAGCCTGGCGCTGGCCCTGCAAAGCCCGCCTTCGCGGGCTGGAGGGTTGGCGGAGTGGCCGCCCCCTCTCCCCGGTACTCCGGGGGAACCCCAGTACTCTGGGGCGAGGGTTGGGGAGGGGGGACTGTGCTCCCCCGTGATAGGTAGGACCATGACCGATTATCCGAGCTATCTGGAGCTACACCGCTCGGGAGAGCTGCATCGCCGGGCCGCCGAGGCGCGCAAGCGCCTGGCGGCCTGTGACATCTGTCCTCGCGCCTGCGGCGTCAACCGCCTCCAGGGCGAGGTCGGCTACTGCCGCGCTGGGGCGCAGGTGCGTGTGGCGAGCTGGAACCTGCACATGTGGGAGGAGCCGCCCATCAGCGGCGCCCGTGGTTCGGGCACCATCTTTTTCTCGTACTGCACGGCGCGCTGTCGGTTCTGCCAGAACTATCCCATCAGCCAGCTCGGCCATGGCAGCGAGGTGCCGCCCGAGCGCCTGGGCGGGATGATGATGGAGCTGCAGCGACGCGGCTGTCACAACATCAATCTCGTGACGCCCAGCCACTATGTGCCGCAGATCCTGGCGGCCGTCTACGCGGCGGCGGAGCGGGGGCTGCGCATCCCGATCCTCTACAACACCAGCGGCTACGACGCCGTGGAGACGCTGCGCCTGCTGGATGGCGTGGTCGACATCTATCTTCCCGACAGCAAGTACGCCGACGATGCCGTCGCCCGGCGCCTGTCGGGATTCGTCGACTATACGCGACATAACCGCGCGGCCCTGCTGGAGATGAAGCGGCAAGTAGGCGCGCGGCTGCAAGTGGACGACGCCGGGATCGCCACCCGCGGCATGGTGGTGCGCCACCTCGTGTTGCCCAACGGCCTCTCGCAGACCCCCGCGGTGCTGCACTGGCTGGCCGAGAACCTGGGGGCCGACCTGTACCTCAGCCTGATGGCGCAATACTTTCCCGCCCACCACGCCGTGGGCGATGGGGAACTGGGGCGCCGCGTCACGCCGCAAGAGTACGAGGATGCCCTGGCCGCCCTGGAGGCCGAGGGGCTGGAGAACGGTTGGACGCAGGAGTTGGACGGGGAGTAGGCGCATGCCGAATGGCGCGCTGCAAGTTGCGCCTGATGGCGCGGGTGACAGGTCAAAGGTTGCAGGTTACAGGCAGTAGCGGGCTCATTCCCTTGGCTCTGTAACCTGCAACCTGTTCCCTGCAACCATTCTGCCCGCGACAAGGAACCCGTAACCCGGAAGACACGCCACGCGCCGTTTGCGTCGGCGCAGTGCGCACGGTATAATCACCCTTTGTCACTCGTAGATCAGTCCGGCGTATGTCCGTGCGCCACAGTGAGAGTTGCCATGCCCCAAGACCGCATTTCGATCCGCGGCGCCCGCGAACACAACCTGAAGAATATCGACGTCGAGATCCCGCGCGACAAGCTGGTGGTCATCACCGGCCTGTCGGGGTCGGGCAAATCGTCGTTGGCTTTCGATACCATCTATGCCGAGGGGCAGCGGCGCTACGTCGAGTCCCTCTCGGCGTATGCCCGCCAGTTCCTGGGGCAGATGGACAAGCCCGACGTCGATCTCATCGAGGGGCTATCCCCCGCCATCAGCATCGACCAAAAGAGCGCCAGCCGCAGCCCGCGGTCGACGGTGGGCACCGTCACCGAGATCTATGACTATCTGCGGTTGCTCTACGCGCGGGTGGGTATCCCCCACTGCCCGAACTGCGGTCGCGAGATCAGCCGCCAGACGGTGCAGCAGATGGTCGACGCCATCATGGGGATGGAGGACGGCACGCGCGTCCTCATCATGGCGCCCCTCATCAAGGACCGCAAGGGCGAGCACCGGCGCGTCATCGAGGACCTCCGCAAGGCGGGGTACGTGCGCGTGCGCGTCGATGGCGAGGTGCGCGAGGTGGATGGCGTCGGGGCCGACGCCGAGATCACCCTCGACCGCTACAAGATGCACACCATCGAGGCGGTGGTCGACCGGCTGGTCATCCGCCACCATGGCGAGGATGCCGCCGAGCAGCGCGACGCCGATCTCAGTCGTCTGACCGATTCGGTGGAGACGGCGCTCAAGCTGGGCGATGGCGTGCTCATCGTGAGCGTCGTGGGCGGCGAGGACCGCCTCTTTTCGGAAAAGTACTCTTGCGTCTACTGCGGCATCAGCCTGCCCGAGATCGAGCCGCGCAGCTTTTCCTTCAACAGCCCGCACGGAGCCTGCCCCGCCTGCACCGGCCTGGGGACGCGTCAGGAGTTGGACCCGGGGCTGATCGTCCCCGATTCTGACGTGTCGCTGAGCGAGGGCGCCATCGAGCCCTGGTCGAACTCGACCAAGAACGACAGCTACTTTGCGCACCTCCTCAAGGCGGTGGCCGACCACTATGGCTTTGACGCCGACGCCCCCTGGCGCGAGCTGCGCCCCGAGCACCGCGAGGTGGTGCTGCGCGGCAGCGGCGGGGAGACGGTCAAGGTGCGCTACACTAACCAACATGGCCGGGTGCGCACCCACGAGACGGTGTATGAGGGCGTCATCCCGAACCTCGAACGACGCTACCACGAATCGTCATCCGACAGCTTCAAGGAGTCGGTCGAGCAGTACATGACGACCTTTCCCTGCCCGGTGTGCGAGGGGAGGCGGCTGCGGCCGGAGAGCCTTGCCGTTACCGTGGGGGGGATCTCGATCACCGACCTGACGCACATGGCGGTCCGTGAGGCAATCCGGTTCGTGGAGGGGGTCGCCGAAGGGTTCTCGGAGCGGGAAAAGCTCATCTCGCGGCAGATCATCAAGGAGGTGCTGTCGCGCCTGCACTTCCTGGAGGATGTGGGGCTCCACTATCTGACGCTGGACCGCGGTGCGGCCAGCCTCTCGGGCGGTGAGGCGCAGCGCATTCGGCTGGCCACGCAGATCGGCTCGCAACTCATGGGAGTGCTCTACATCCTCGACGAGCCGAGCATCGGGCTGCACCAGCGTGACAACGAGGCGCTCATCGCCACGCTGGTTCGCCTGCGCGACCTGGGGAACACCGTGCTGGTGGTGGAGCACGACGAAGCGACCATGCGCGCCGCGGACTATATCATCGACCTCGGGCCCGGGGCGGGCGAGCACGGCGGCGAGGTGGTGGCCGAGGGACCGCCGGCGGCGATCATGACGAATCCCGCGTCCCTGACCGGGCGCTACCTGAGCGGCGAACTCGCCGTGCCCGTGCCGGCCCGTCGTCGCAGCGGGAACGGCAAGTACCTGCGGGTGGACGGCGCGCGCGAGAACAACTTGAAGAACCTCTCGGTGCGCTTTCCGCTGGGATGCTTTGTGGCCGTCACCGGCGTGTCGGGCTCGGGGAAGAGCAGCCTGCTGCTGGACATCATCCACCGCCGGCTGGCGCAGGACCTGCACGGCGCCTCGGCGCGGCCCGGCCTGCACGACGACATCGTCGGCGTGTCGAACCTCGACAAGGTTATCGACATCGACCAGTCGCCCATTGGGCGCACGCCGCGCTCGAACCCGGCCACCTACACGAACATGTTCGGGCCGATTCGCAGCCTCTTTGCCTCGTTGCCCGATGCCAAGGTGCGGGGGTATCAGGCGGGGCGCTTTTCCTTCAACGTCAAGGGGGGGCGCTGCGAGGCATGTCAGGGGGCCGGCATCATCCGCATCGAGATGCAGTTCCTGCCGGACGTGTACGTGCCCTGTGACGTGTGCCACGGCAAGCGCTACAACCGTGAGGCGCTGGAGATTCGCTACAAGGGCGCCAGCATCGCCGACGTGCTCGACATGACCGTCGATGAGGCCCAGGCGTTCTTCCAGAACATCCCCGCCATCGCCAACAAGCTGGAGACGCTCCACGACGTGGGGTTGGGGTACATCCGCCTCGGACAGCCTGCCACGACCCTCTCGGGCGGCGAGGCGCAGCGCGTCAAGCTGGCGCGGGAACTCTCGCGACGGGCGACGGGCCGCACCCTCTACATCCTCGATGAGCCGACGGTGGGGTTACACGCCGCCGACGTGGAGCGCCTGCTCCAGGTGCTGGGGCGGCTGGTGGACGCCGGCAACACGGTGGTAGTGATCGAGCACAACCTCGACGTGATCAAGAGCGCCGACTGGATCATCGACCTGGGTCCCGAGGGGGGCGATGCCGGCGGCGAACTCGTGGCCGAGGGCACCCCAGAGGATGTGGTCAACAGCCCGCGGTCGTACACGGGCCAGTTCCTGCGCGAGGTGCTGGCCGGCGCGAACGCCGGATACGGGTTGCGGCGCCAGAGTACCGGCGTTGCGAGCCCCGTGCCGGCCGGTGAAGGGAATGGCCGTGACGCTGGGACGAGGCGAGAGTCCGTTGGCTGATCGACGTTACTACCTCTGGAACATCGGCTGCCAGATGAACCGCGCCGACGCGCAGCGCCTCGAGGAGGAACTGGCGCGGCGCGGGCTGACGTCCACGCGCCAGCCGGAGCGCGCCGACGTGCTGGTCCTCAACACCTGCGTCGTGCGCCAGAGCGCCGAGGACAAGGTGCTGGGGCGACTGGCCTCCCTGAGTTCCATCAAGCGGCGCCACCCCGAGCGTATCTTGGTCGTCATGGGTTGTCTCGTGGACGACGAGGCTGCCCTGGCGACGCGCTTTCCCTACGTCGACGCCTTTTTCCGTCCGTCGGACGTGGCCGGCGTGATGGCATACCTCGAGGCGCGCGACGGCAAGGATCAGCCGGTGGACCCCTGCGCGCCGCGGCTGTCGACGCCGGTGAGCGATCTCGTGCCCATCAGCTATGGCTGTAACCATCACTGCACCTACTGCATCGTGACCATCCGCCGTGGCCCGGAGGTCAGCCGGCCGGTGGACGAGATCGCGGCCGACGTGGAGGATCGTGTGGCGCGCGGCGCCCGCGAGGTGACGTTGCTGGGTCAGAACGTGGACTCGTACGGCCGGGACCTGCCCGGGCGTCCCGACCTGGCGGACGTGCTGAGGGCGATCCACGATTTCGACGACCTGTGGCGCATCCGCTTCCTGACGTCGCACCCCAAAGACATGAGCCAGCGCATCATCGACGCGGCCACGGCCTTGCCCAAGGTCTGCAACGCGTGGGAGTTACCGGTGCAAGCGGGCAACGACGCCGTGCTGCGACGCATGGCGCGTGGCTACACGGCCGCCCACTTTCGCGACCTCGTGGCGCGCATCCGCGCGGCGGACCCCGAGAGCGCCATCAACACCGACGTGATCGTGGGCTTTCCCGGTGAGGCGCGGGAGCAGTTCGAGGACACGCTGCGGTTGGTGGAAGAGATCCGCTTTGACGTGGTGCACATCGCTGCCTACTCGGTGCGCCCGGGCACGCCGGCGGCCGCTTGGCCCGACGACGTGCTGCCCGAGGAGAAGGAGCGGCGTCGCGTGGCGGTCGAGGACGCCCAGACGCGCATTTCGGGCGAGATCAACGCGGCGCTGCTGGGCGAGACGGTGGAGGTGTTGGTGGATGGCCGCCAGCGGGGGCGCTGGCGTGGACGCACCCGAACAAACAAACTCGTGTTCTTCGAAGACGCCGGCGTATGGATGGGCCGCCTGGCGCGGGTGCGCATCACCTGGGCGGGGCCGTGGTCACTGATTGGCGAGGCTGTAACCTGAGCGACGGGGTACCGTTTCACCACAGGAGGGGGTTTCACCGAACGGTGAAACCCCCTCCTGTGGTGAAAGACACGACTGCTCCCTAGTCCTCTCTCTCCCCGTGCCCCCGAAATACCAGCTTCAGTGGGCTCCCCTCGTACTTCCAGCGCAGGCGGATCTGGTTCTCGAGATAGCGCTTGTAGCCAAAGTGCACCAGCTTGTCGTCGTTAACGAAAAAGACGAACGTCGGGGGCTGGGTGCCCACCTGCGTGCCATAGTAGAAGCGTAGTTTCTTGCCCGCCTTGGTGGGGGGCGAGTAGCGCGCGGTGGCATTGCGCAGCATGTCGTTGATCTCGGAGGTACTGAGGCGTCGATCGCGCTCGACGTTCACGCGCAGGGCCAGCGGCAGGACGCGGCTGACGCGCTGGCCGGTGAGGGCAGAGATGAACAGCACAGGCACCCACGACATGAACTTGAGTTCCTGGCGCACCCGGCGCTCGAACTCTTGCATCGTGTAGCTGTCCTTCTCGATCAGGTCCCACTTGTTGATCAGCACCACCACGCTCTTGCGCTCGTCGAGAATGTAGCCCGCCACATGGGTGTCCTGCTCCGTGACGCCGTCCATGGCATCGATAAGCAACAGCACCACGTCAGCGCGGCTGATCGCCTTGAGCGCCCGCAACACGCTATAGTGCTCGATGCCGCGCTCGATGCGCCCGCGGCGGCGGATGCCGGCGGTGTCGATGAGCACGATCTCCTCGCCGTGGTAGCGTATGGTGGTGTCGATGGCGTCACGCGTCGTTCCGGGGGTCTCACTAACGATGACGCGCTCCTGGCCGAGCATGCGGTTCAGCAGGGAGGACTTGCCCACGTTGGGCCGCCCCACCAGGGCGATGTGTGGGACGTGGACCTCCTCCTCTTCCTCCTCGGGGAGGGGCGGCAGCGCCCCGACGATGGCGTCCAGCAGTTCGCCGGTGCCCATGCCACGCATCCCCGAGATCGGCAGGGGCTCGCCCAACCCGAGGCTGTGGAACTCGTAGACGGCCATCTCGCGCTTGAGGTTGTCGGCCTTGTTGGTGGTCAGGATGACGGGCTTGTTGGTGCGGCGCAGTTGGTCGGCAATCTCGGCATCCTGTCCCGTGATCCCGTCCATGATGTCGGTCATGAACACGATGACATCGGCCTCGCTCATGGCCACCTGCGCCTGGGCGCGCACCTGCGCGATGAGGGGATCGCGGTCGTCCAGCACCAGCCCCCCCGTGTCGATGAGGGTGAACACGCGCCCGCCCCACTCGACGTCGGCGTACTGCCGGTCGCGGGTGGTGCCGGGCACGTCCTCGATGATGGCCAGTCGCTGGCCCACGAGCCGGTTGAAAAGGGTGGACTTGCCGACGTTCGGGCGTCCCACCAGGGCAACGATCGGTTTCTTGGGCATGGGGTTCCCGTCTTGCGTCATCACTAGAGCGGCGCGCCCCAATGAAAGCGGTGGCGCGCCGCGGGTTGGTCCTCTCGAAACACCCCCGAAGGTCCCCCCCAATGAGCCCGATACGCGGGGGGTGCCGCTGGGAGACTATCGGGAGGTGTTCTCGTCCGGCCTTACGAACGCGTGCTGGAGCCCGAACGGCTGGTTGGCGTGGGCGTCGTCTCGGCGGCGGCATCGGGAGTCGCGGTGGGCTCGGGTGTCGGCGTGGGCGCCACCTGGATGTCCGCCTCCACGTAGGCGGGTGACACGCTGGTCACGGCGATATCGGCCAGAACCGGGTTCTTGGCAACCATGATGTCCACCAGGGTCTTGACCTGGTGCGTGCCCACACCCAGCCCGCTGAGGTCGACGTAGGCGCTCAGCAGCTCGATCTCTAGGTTGTCCAGCAGCACGGCGGGTCCCGTGAGGATGACGTCCACCGACGATACAGAGAGCTTGGCCGTCAGGCCGTCCCCCAGCTTGCGCGTCTGCAGGCGTAGCTCGACCGTCGTCCCGCCGACCACGGCGTCGATTCCCACCGTGACGAGCACGGTCTGCGGGTCGCGCTCGCCCTCGGCGAGCACCGACACGCCCTCGGGCAGTTCCAGTTCCAGACGCTCCGCCAGCATGCGCGTGGCGCCCGAGACGTCCACCGCGTCTCTCGTCGAGATGAGTCCCGACATCTCGGCGATGGCCGTCGGCGGACCCACCACGGTCACCGTGGAGGGCTCGACTTCGACGCTGCTGACAAAGTAGCCGCGCGCAGGATGCCCCGTGGTGCGGGCGCGCACGGCCACCTCGCGGTAGTTGAGCTTTTTCTCGATGTTGACCTGCACCGTCACCGTCTGCGGGTTGAGGCGCACGTCGTTCACGCGTCTGCCGTCCTCGTCCACGGCGAACAGGTCGACAGTGCGCTCCAGGGCAGTGCGCTGGCCGGCCAGGGATACCGGCGCCGCCACGGCGGCCACGCGATCGACGGCAGAGCCCGCGCCCTCCACCGTCACGGTGCTGGGCTCCACCACGGGCACGCCCACGGCGTACCCTAGCGGCAGGTCGTCGCGGTTCTCCATCTGCACCGTGATGTCCATCGTCTCGGTGCGCAGGTGGTCGAGGCGCACGTTGAGCTTCTCGGGCTGGCTGCTGATAATCGACACGGTGCGATCGGTGTTGCAGGTGACCTCCACGGGCACGGTGTGCAGCCCCTCGCCTAGTCCCTGCAGGTCGACGGTGGCTTGGAAGCTGTTGGCCGTCAATCGCGCCCAGCTCGACTCGAACGCCTTGATCTTGACGCGCACGTATTCGTCGGGATCGTTTACCACGACCAGGTCGGAGGGCACGTTCTGGACCTGGATCGGCACCGCTTCGGGAAAGATGTCCTCGCGCGGCCTATCGTTCTGATAGGTGGCGTTCACCCATACCACCAGCGAGAGCACCACCGCCAACAGCGCCGTCCCCAAGTTGTCCCACAGTCGTCTTGGCGTCGGTCGGTTTCTTGCCATGATCTATCTATGCCGCCCTGGCTCGACCATCCGAGTCCTCGTTCTGGCTCGGCTGGCGCTGAAATAATCCGAACGTCCGGCGCCGTGGGCCGCGACGCGGCCGCAGCAGTGCCTGAAGCAGCGTCACCAGGCGCCGCTCGTCCAGGTGCCGCACGATGCGGCCGTTGCGCGCCATCGAGATGATGCCCGTCTCCTCGGACACGATGATCGAGATGGCATCCGTCTGCTCCGTGATCCCGACACCTGCCCGGTGACGCGTGCCGAGGTGCGTATCCGACACGATCACCTCGGCCAGGGGGAGGACGCAGGCCGCCGCGACGATCTTGTCCCCCCGGACGATCACGGCGCCGTCGTGCAGGGCCGTGTTCGGGTAGAAAATGGTCTGTAGCAACTCGTCGTTCACCTGGCTATCGATCTCGACGCCCGTCTCCACGTGGTCCTGCAGGCCCGTCTCGCGCTCGATGACGATCAGCGCCCCGTGGCGCCGCTCCGAGAGGCGCCGGCAACTCGAGGCGATCTCGGAGATGACGCGATCCTGCTCACCCTCACTGCTCGACCAGAAGGCGATGCCGCCGGCGCGCCCCAGCCTGTCCAGCGCCCGGCGCAACTCGGGCTGCAGGATCACGGCCACGATGACGGCCAGCGCCTGGCCCGCGCTACGCATGAGCCAGTTGAACGCCGTCAGCCCAACAAAGCTGCCGAACAGGGCGACGATCAGCGCCAGCAGGATCACGCCCCGCAGGAGCTGGACGGCCTGGGTGCCGCGCACCAGCGACAGCACGCCATAGATCACCATCGCCACGAGCACGATGTCGATCAGACTCCGCAGGTCGAGTTTGGTCAGGATCCAAAGGATGTTCGCCAACGAGTGCTACCTTTCGAGAAGGTCGACCAATACCGCCTTTTGCGCGTGGAGTCGGTTCTCCGCCTGATCGAACAACCAAGAGTTCGGTCCGTCCGCCACCTCGTCGGTGATCTCTTCGCCGCGGTGCGCCGGCAGGCAGTGCATCACGCCGGCGCCCGGCAGGGCGTGCTCCAGGAGGACCTCATTTAGCTGGTACGGCGGAAAGACCCGGCGTCTCGCCTCGGCCTCCGCCTCCTGCCCCATGCTCGTCCACGTGTCGGTGTAGAGAACGTCGGCGCCCTCTACGGCGCGGCGCGGATCGCGGATCATTGCGATCTCGGCGCCCGTGCTGGCAGCAATCTCGCGGGCGCGCTGGACGACCTCCGGCAGGGGATCGTATCCCTCGGGCGTCGACGCCACGATGCGCATGCCCAGGAGCGCCCCGGCAAAGAGGAGAGAGTGCAGCACGTTGTTGCCGTCGCCCAGGTACGTGAGGCGCACCCCCTTGAGCTGGCCCAACTTCTCATAGATGGTGAGGACGTCCGCCAGCGCCTGGCATGGGTGGTTATAGTCGGACAGGCCGTTGATGACGGGCACTGTCGCCTGCCGAGCCAGCTGCAAGACGTGATCGTGGGCGAATACCCGCGCCATGATGGCATCCACGTACCGGCTCAGGACGCGCGCCACGTCGGCGACGCTCTCGCGTCGCCCGAGCTGGATCTCGTCGGGGCCGATGTACATGGCGTGCCCCCCCTCGTGGCGCATGGCCATCTCGAAGGAGACGCGCGTGCGCAGCGAGGGCTTTTGGAACACCATGGCGAGCGTGTGCCCGGCCAGGCGCGGCGCGTTGCCACCCTCCCGCCACTCCTGCTTCAGGGTGACCGCCAGGTCGAGCAGGGCCTGGACCTGTTCGGGCGAGAGATCCGCAAGGCTCAGGAAGTCACGCTTCATGGCTCTCCAGTTCGATGGCGCCCACGGCGCCAGGATGGTGGGGGCGCTGTGGCGCCCGTCACGTTTGCGCGACGCGCGTCGGGGCACGGCAAGGCGCCCTCCGCGCCCAGATCAGGTCATAGTGCACCTGCCACCGTTCGGTCTCGATGGCGGTAAAGCCGCTTCGCGCCAGGAACCGCTCCAGCCGGCCACGGCCGCACAGCCGTCCCGGGAAGAGGCGCGCATCGAACCCCACGCGATTGGACACCAGCAGCACGCCCCCCGGCTTGAGCACGCGCGCCATCTCGCGGACCACGCCCGCCGGATCCCACATGAACTCGAGCGCCTCCAGACAGGCGACCGCGTCGAACGCCCCGTCGTCAAAGGGTAGCGCGCCGGCATCGCCCTGCATGAGCAGCACGCGATCGTATCCCCTCGTCTCGGCTCGCGCTCGCGCTAGCATCGGTGCCGACCGGTCGAACCCGACGATCCGTCCGTCCAGATCGGGCTGCCGCAACAGCGCCAGGGGCAGCCGCCCCGTGCCGGTGGCCACATCCAGCACGCGCGGCGACGGCTCGCTCCGCAGCGCCTCGGCCAACGGGATGCCCAGCCGCTGCATCTCGTGGATGAATTGCAGATCCTTGATGCGATCGTAGCGCGGCGCCGTCCAGTCGTACAGCAGTGTGACGACGCGTGGGCCGAGGTACGTTCCCTCGGTAGCGATCAGCAGCCAATAGAGCACCGCGGCGACGATGGCGGCAATGATAGCGGCGATGGTCCAAGGGATCATGGCGGCGTCAGGTCGACCTCGCCACGATCAGGGCGGCCAGCAGCATGGCCGCCAACCAGCCCACGCGCCCCCGGCGCAGCGTGCTCGATCCGAGGGACATCGATTCGGCCAGGCCCGCGATGGCGGTGATGCCCGCCGCGATCGGCTGGCGCGCCGCGAGCATGGCGGCGACCAGCGCCGACCAGACGAGGCCCACCAGGCGTCTCCCGCCCTGCATGGCTCGCCCCGCGGCGCCGCGGTCGGCGGCATGCGCTGCACGGCCAAAGGCCGCCAGCCCCACCAGCGCAGCCATGCCCCACGAGGCGGGCGGAACCGCGGCGAACAGGCGGTGACCCAGGTACCAGGCCACCGCCAGCGCGATGCCCGCGTGCCAGCGCGCCAGGGCGTCGACGCCGCGGCCGCAGATGAGGGCCAGCACCAAGGCGGACACGAGGGCGGCGGCGGAGGCCGCCAACGCCGGTTGTCCGAGATAGGCTCCGACCAGCAGCGCCGTTGCCGATGCGGTGACGAATGACGCCATGTGATGGCCGATGGCGGGCCGCAGACACGCGTGCCAGTGGTCGAGCCACCGCGCCAGCGACCGCGCCAGACGGTCCCCGGGGGAGCCGGGCTCCGCATACGGGAGGCCCGGCACCCGGCGGCGGGTCGTCTCGGGCGGGGGGCCGATCTCTACGGCCATCCGCATGGTCGCCAACAGCTGCGCCAGGGCGAATCCCAGGATGATGTCCGCCAGGAGCCATCCGGCGAGGAGCCGTACGACGGCGGCGATCTCGGGGACGAGCGCCCCCGACGCCAGAGCGCCACAAAGGACGGCCCAGCTGGCCTCGAGGCGAGGCCTCAGAGCGACGGGCGTCGCCTCGGGCACGAAGCGCTGTTGAGGGATCGCCGGGGCAGTCGCCTCTGTCACTGGGACCCTCCATACACTTCTGAGATTACCCTATTATAGCACAGCGGAACGCTGAACAACAAAAGAGGCTCGGGTTTCGCACCCGAGCCTCAAAGCCTCCGGATGGTTACGGTTCTTAGGATTCCTCTCGCGCCATCTCGGCCTCGCCGGTGGGTTCCGGCGCAGGGCTCGGCGCCTGCCGCAGGCTGAGGCTGATGCGACGCTGCTCCGCATCCACATCGAGGATGAGCACCGTCAGCCGGTCACCCTCGCTGACGATCTGGCCCGGATCGTCGACGTTGCCGTCGGCCAGCTCGGATACGTGGACGAGACCCTCGACCCCCGGCTCAAGTTCGACAAAGGCGCCGAACTTGGCCAGGTGCGTCACCACCCCCTCGATGGTCTGGCCCGCCTGGTAGCGGGTGGCGATGGACCTCCAGGGGTCGGGCTGGGTTCGCTTCAGCGACAGGCCGATACGCTGGCGCTCCTGATCGACGCGCAGCACCTCGACCTCGATCTCTTGGCCCACCTGTAGCACGTCACGCGGATGGTTGACGTGTTCCCAGGCCAACTCGGAAATGTGCACCAGGCCGTCGATGCCTCCCAGGTCCACAAAGGCGCCGAAATCGGCGAGGTTGCTCACCGTGCCGGTGCGGACGTCCCCTTCATGGAGTTCGGACAACAGCCGCTCGCGCTGAGCGGCCCGCCACTCGCGCTGGGCCGCGCGTTCCGAGAGGATGAGGCGCCGCCGCCGGCGGTTCACCTCGATCACCTTCACCGGCAGCTCCTTGCCCACCAATTCGGCCAGGTCGCTTCCGTCCTGGTCGCTGTGGCCTCTGGGCCGCAGACTGGTGATCTGGGATGCCGGGATGAACCCCTGAACGCTTCCGAAGGAGCCTACCAGCCCGCCCTTGTTGTATCCGGTGACGGTGATGTTGACAATCTCACCGCTCTCCATCAACTCTTGGGCCCTGATCCAGTCCTCGTAGGCGCGCGCAAGGTTGATCGACACGATGAGGCTGCCCTCACGGTCGTCCGCGCGGACCACGTAGACGTTGATCTCCTTACCAGGCGTGAGTTCGGCCAACTCCTGCGGGCCCATCGTCTCGAGGTCTCGGGTGGAGACGAGGGCATCCGTCTTGGCGCCGATGTCTACCAGCACCTCGTTGCGGCTCGCTCTGAGGATCTGACCTTTGCGAATGTCGCCTCGCACCGGGTGCATATAATCATAATCGGCCGCCACTTGCTCCCACAGGGTAGCGAAATCTTCCTCCTGTGGATCCATGCCCTGATCAGGCTTGTCCGTCATTGGCCTCCACTCCACGAGTTGGTGAGGGATCTGGTCGGTAGGGGCTCCTCCATCTCATCACTCTAGCGACAATGCACCTACTCACGTTACCACATCCAGGGCGCCACGCTTCTAACGGCGGGCGCAGTTATTTTATGTTTACGCATTTCGATTATACCTTGCCATGCTCAGGATGTCAACCATAACGTGAGACGTCAACGACCATGGAGGGCGCGCATGCCCAAGTCTCCAGAGACGTGACGATTCTCCTCGTATGCGAGTGGTGCACCCAGGATATGGACAGATCCGGAGCGAAACGCCTGCGATCGAGGAATCCTCGACACATCGTGTGCCAATTTGACATGAGGCCAAGACGTGATACAATGATAGACTGCCAATGCGTATGTCCTTCGAGCACTGGCATCATGGCTATTTCCATAGAAGACGTAGCTTCCTCATTCGTGCAGGTGGAGCCTGTTCAGGCAGGGGGCCGACCTCCCCATGTTGTCCGGTCCCCGGGAGAGGGTCTGTACGAGTACTCCGAGCAGTCCGTCCATCATCGAGGGTAGTTCCCAATGCGAGATGGCCAACTGAGGGTTCCGGGTGCCGACGTTGTCCCGGCTCGAGAGACTGGGACAGCCCGGCTTATTGTGGTTCCGCGTGTGCGACGGGTGAGGGGCGAGGTCTTACGGGGGTGGTGAACCTATGACAGTTGCAGGGATGGTATCAACCATGTCGAGCGAGGCATTCAACGGCAAGCGTCGCAAGTCCTACGCGCGCATCCCTGATGTATTGCCGATTCCCGACTTGATCAAGATTCAGCTACAGTCCTACGAGTGGTTCCAGACGGAGGGGTTGCGCGAACTCTTTGACGAGATTTCGCCGATCGTGAGCTTTAACAAGAATCTGGAACTCCACTTTCCGGGGTTCAACGAGCAGCTGAACGCCGAGTTCGGGCTGGACTATCGTTTCGCCGAGCCGACGTACACCGAGGAAGAGTGCCGCGACCGCGACACGACCTACTCTGCGCCGCTGTACGTCAAGGTGCTGCTGTACAATCGTGAGACGGACCTGCCCGTGGTGCAGGACGTCTACATGGGCGATTTCCCGATCATGACGGAGAACGGCACCTTCATTATCAATGGTGCCGAGCGTGTGGTCGTGAGCCAGCTCATTCGATCCCCGGGCGCGTACTTTACCGTGGATGAGGACCGCACTACGGGTCGCCAGCTCTGCATGGCCAAGCTCATCCCGAACCGCGGCGCCTGGCTCGAGTTCGAGACCGCCCGGCGCGACATTCTGTCGGTCAAGGTGGATCGCAAGCGCAAGATCCCCGTCACGGTGCTCTTGCGCGCCCTGGGAGCCGTCCCCGACGGCATCGAAGATTCGACGATCGTCGAGGGCACCGACGAAGAGCTGCTGGAGCTGTTCTCCGTGGTCGACAACATGCCGGATCATCCCTACATCCAGTCGACCCTGGTCCACGATACAACCACGAGCGCCGTGGAAGCCCTGGAAGAGTTCTACAAAAAGATGCGTCCGGGCGATCCGGCGACGCTCGAGAACGCCCGCAGCTATTTGGAGTCGCTCCTGTTTAGCCCGCGCCGCTACGACCTGGGGCGTGTGGGGCGTTACAAGCTGAACCGGCGTATCGGTGTCGATACGCCCATCCGGCATCGCACGCTGACCAAGCGCGACATCGTGGGCATCGTGCAGCGCATGATCCAGGTGAATAACGGCGTCGAGGACGCCGATGACATCGACCATCTGGGCAACCGCCGCGTCAAGACGGTGGGTGAGTTGATCCAGAACCAGTTGCGCGTCGGGTTCCTGCGCATGGAGCGCGTGGTGCGTGAGCGCATGAGCATCCGCGACCCGGAGCAGGTCTCGCCGATCTCGCTCATCAACATCCGGCCGGTGGTGGCCGTGGTGCGCGAGTTCTTTGGCGGCAGCCAGCTCTCGCAGTTCATGCAGCAGACCAACCCGCTGGACGAGCTGACGCACAAGCGCACCCTGTCAGCCCTAGGGCCGGGCGGCCTGCGCCGCGAGCGCGCCGGCTTTGATGTGCGCGACGTGCACTATAGCCACTATGGCCGCATCTGCCCCATCGAGACGCCCGAGGGGCCGAACATCGGCCTTATCGGCCGCCTGGCGACCTATGCCGAGGTCAACGACTATGGCTTTGTCGAGACGCCCTACCGGCGGGTGGCCCGCGTCGTGCCGAACAATGCCGAGGAGCTCATGGGGCGCACGCTGCGCGAGCGCGTGGTGGACCCGGAGACCGGCGAGGTGATCGCCGACTCGGGCGTCGTGGTGGACGCCGAACTGGCGGCCAAACTCACGGCGCTCGACAACGAGCAGTACCGTGTGCAGCCCTACGTCACCGACGAGGTCCAGTACCTCTCGGCGGACGAGGAGGAGCACTATATCATCGCTCAGGCCAACTCGCCGCTCGACGACAGGGGGCAGTTCCTCACCGAGCGCGTATCGTCCCGCGTGTATGAAAAGTTTCTCATCGAGACCGTCGATCGCGTCTCGTACATGGACGTGTCGCCCAAGCAGGTGGTGGGCATCTCGGCGGCGCTCATCCCGTTCCTGGAGCACGACGACGCCAACCGCGCCCTGATGGGCTCGAACATGCAGCGGCAGGCTGTGCCACTGCTCCTCCCCGAGGCCCCGGTGGTGGGCACGGGCATGGAGTTCAAGTCGGCGCTCGATTCGGGGCAGGTGCTGACGGCGTCGACCCGTGGTGAGGTGGTGAGCGTCTCGGCCGGGCGTATCGTGATTCAGAACGAGGACGGCCAGGAGGTGCACTACCTCCGCAAGTACGACCGCTCCAACCAGTCGACCTGCATCGATCAGCGGCCGGTGGTGAACAAGGGCACCCACGTGGAGCCGGGCGACGTCATCGCCGACTCGTCGTCCACGGAGATGGGTGAGCTGGCCCTGGGCCAGAACGTGCTGTGCGCTTTCATGTCGTGGGAGGGTGGCAACTATGAGGACGCCATCCTGGTGAGCGAGAACCTGGTGCGCCAGGACAAGTTCAGTTCGGTGCACATTGAAAAGCACGAGATCGAGGCGCGCGACACCAAGCTGGGGCCGGAAGAGATCACGCGCGACATCCCCAACGTAGGAGAAGAGGCGCTACACAACCTCGACGAGGACGGCATCATCTATGTCGGCGCTGAGGTGGGCCCTGGCGACATCCTCGTCGGCAAGATCACGCCCAAGGGCGAGACCGAGCTGACGCCGGAGGAAAAGCTGCTGCGCGCCATCTTTGGCGAAAAGGCGCGAGAGGTCAAGGACTCTTCGCTGCGACTCCCCCACGGTGAGGAGGGCAAGGTCGTCGATGTGCGCGTGTTCACGCGCGACGAGCATCGCGACATGCCCGCCGGCGTGGAAAAGCTGGTGCGCGTGAGCGTCGCCCAGCGGCGCAAGATCACCGAAGGCGACAAGATGGCCGGGCGTCATGGCAACAAGGGCGTCATCTCTTCGGTGGTGCCCATCGAGGATATGCCCTATCTGGCCGACGGCACGGCGGTGGACATCATCCTGAACCCGTTGGGCGTGCCGGCCCGGATGAACGTCGGGCAGATCCTCGAGACGCACCTTGGCTATGCCGCACAGCGCCTCGGGTTCCGGCTCGAGACGCCGGTGTCTGACGGCGCGGATGAGAGCGAGATCTCGGCGGAACTCGCCCGGGCCTGGCTCATCGATCGCGCCTGGCGCGACCTGACGGAGCGTACCTGGTCGTGGCTGCGCGAGAACGACATCGACGCGGAGGCGCTCCGCGATGACGACGAGGCGCGCGAGATCTACCTGGGCAACTTTTTGGCCGATCAGGGGATGTCGTACGAAGAGATCGAGCACATCCTCGCCGATCGGGTGACGGCGCGCCGCACGTGGCTCAGTTACTGGCTTCGCGAGCAGGGCTACGAGCCCGAGTCGATCGTCACGTATGAGGACGTCTCGCGGCCGCTGGAGGTGCGCGAGGAATCGCGTGACCTGGCGCGGGAGATGTGCCTGCGCACTTGGCTGACGGATGAGGGACAGGACTCGGAAGGGCTCTCGCGGGACGAGGTGAACGCCAAGGCCCTCGAGTATGGCCAGCGCACGGGCTTGCCGCTGCCCACCACGGGCAAGATGGTGCTCTACGACGGCAAGACGGGGGGGGCCTTTGATCGCCCCGTCACCGTGGGCATCATCTATATGCTCAAGCTGGCACACCTCGTTCAGGACAAGGTGCACGCTCGGTCGACCGGCCCGTACTCGCTGGTGACGCAGCAGCCGCTGGGCGGCAAGGCTCAGTTCGGCGGCCAGCGTTTCGGCGAGATGGAGGTGTGGGCGCTCGAGGCTTACGGCGCCGCTCACACGCTGCAGGAGATGCTGACGATCAAGTCGGACGATGTGACGGGGCGCGTCAAGACATACGAGGCGATCGTCAAGGGCGAGCCGATCACCGAGTCGGGCGTGCCCGAGTCGTTCAGCGTGCTGATCAAGGAACTGCAGGCCCTCGGCCTGTCGGTAGAGGTGTTCGACGACAAGGGCGACGCGGTGCAACTGGCGCGTGAGGAGGCCCTCACGGCGTTGCCCAGCCTCGGTTTGGGGCTCGGCTTCGGCACCCAGTCCTGATCGGTTGAGCGAAGCGGTTCGACCTCCCGGGGGCACGAGTACCGCCCGGTGGCCCCGGGAGGTCGTGTGCGTGTTTCTGGGAGCGCCTCCCGTAGATTCCCCGCAGTAAATCCGGAACGTGCGAGAGCTGCTGCCGGGGGGTGTTCCTCTCGCAGGTACGCTCTTTGACAGGGAGGGGCTTCCGACAATTATGTATACTATCGGCATGACCGAGGCGACGCATCCGACACTTAACCGAAGAGAACCAGCGCCTGCGCGAGGGAACCAGCAACTGCGCGAGCAGCTGGGCGGCCTCAAGGAGGCCCTGGCCGAGGTGGAGGCCGCGCTCGCTCTTTGACAGGGAGGGGATCCCATAGTATACTCGACGTTCGCGGGTCCAACCGGTCAAGGCCCGCGCTGAACAGGAGGACGAACTTGCCTACGATTAACCAGTTGGTGCGTAAGGGGCGCAAGTCGACGAGCAAGGAGGCCAAGGCTCCGGCGCTGGGCTACCTGTATAACTCACTGAAGGGGCGGACGACCCAGACTCCAAAGGGCGCCCCGCAGCGGCGTGGCGTGTGCACGCAGGTGCGCACCATGACGCCCAAGAAGCCGAACTCGGCGCTGCGCAAGATCGCGCGTGTCCGGCTCTCGAATGGCGTCGAGGTGACCGCGTACATCCCGGGTGAGGGGCACAACCTTCAGGAGCACTCGGTGGTGCTCGTGCGTGGTGGCCGAGTGAGAGACCTGCCCGGCGTGCGCTATCACATCGTGCGCGGCACCCTGGACTCGGCCGGAGTCGAGGGGCGCGGCCGTGGGCGGTCGCGGTACGGCGCCAAGCGACCCCGGAAGTAAGCCCCCTTACTGTACCCGCACAGGAACGGTTTCGATGTAGCAGTTTGGCTGGCTGTGCGGGTATTTTGTGTCTACAGAGCAGAGCGCATGGGGCGGGCGCACCGTGACGGTGTCACGTCTCCCCCGGAGCGCATAGGTGGAGGAAGCCGGAATGCCAAGACGGTATCGGCCCGAACCACGGCCCGTGCGGCCGGATGTCAGGTACAACAGTGAACTGCTCGCGACCTTTATTAACAAGGTCATGCGCGACGGCAAGCGCAGCACGGCGCAGGGGGTGGTCTACGATGCGCTGGACATCGTGACGGAGCGAGCCGGCCGCGACGCCCTCGATACCTTTGAGCAGGCGCTGCGCAACGTGTCGCCGATGATCGAGGTCAAGCCGCGACGCGTGGGCGGCGCGACGTATCAGGTGCCCGTGGAAGTGGCTCCCGGCCGGCGCATGTCGCTGGCGATGCGTTGGCTGCTCATGGCGGCGCGTAGCCGGCCCGGCAAGACTTTTGCGCAAAAGCTCGCCGAGGAACTCATGGACGCCGCCAGGAACACCGGGACGGCCGTGAAACGGCGTGAGGATACGCACCGCATGGCCGATGCCAACAAGGCCTTTGCACATTACCGCTGGTAACACCGGCCCACTCGGTGGGCGGATGGCCTCGGTGGGCCATGTCCGCCCCCGCCTGGGGCGATAGGGCAGCCACCTGCGTAGATGGGACGCCTATCGTGTCGAGTCCGTCTCGACCCCTCCGAGGTGCACGCTGTTACCTGTCGGAGCATGGGAAAGGACTGTAGCGGTGACTCCGGAATACCCGCTGGAGCGGACTCGAAACATCGGTATCATCGCCCACATCGACGCGGGCAAGACGACCACCACCGAGCGCATCCTGTTCTACACGGGCAAGACCTACCGGTTGGGCAACGTCGACGAAGGCACGACGGTTACCGACTGGATGGAACAGGAGCGCGAGCGCGGCATCACCATCGCCTCGGCGGCGGTGACGAGCTTTTGGCGCGAGCATCGCATTAACATCATCGATACCCCCGGTCACATCGACTTTACCGCCGAGGTCCAGCGCAGCCTGCGCGTCCTCGACGGCGGGGTGGTCGTTTTTGACGCCGTACACGGCGTCGAGCCCCAGTCCGAGACGGTCTGGCGGCAAGCGGATCGCTTTCACGTTCCGCGCATTTGTTTCATTAACAAGATGGATCGAACGGGAGCCGACTTTTGGCGCTCCATTGACACCATTCGGGAGCGCCTTCAAGCTGTACCTGTGGCGATACAGGTTCCCATCGGAGCCGAGTCCTCGTTTGTCGGAGTCGTCGACCTATTCGACGAGGTGGCACTCTACTACTCGGACGAGTTGGGCCGCGAGCCAGACCGGCGCGCGGTGCCCGACGCGTTACGAGAGAGTGTCGCCCGACAGCGCGAGAGCCTGATCGAGGCCATCGTCGAGACGGATGACGTCTTGCTCGCCAGGTATCTCGAGGGGGACACCATCGGATCCGAGGAGTTGCGGGCCGGCCTGCGTCGTGCGACGCTTGCCAGCAAGCTCGTGCCGGTGCTTTGCGGCGCGGCGCTCCGCAACCGAGGAGTACAGCCGGTTCTTGACGCCATCGTAGACTACCTTCCCTCTCCTCTCGACGTGCCGCCCATGGAGGGCGTTCACCCCACAACGGGCGAGCGCGTCGAACGGCACTCCAGCCCTGAGGAGCCCTTCGCTGCGTTGATCTTCAAGATCGTCAGCGACCCCTATGTGGGAAGGCTAGCCTATATGCGGGTCTACTCCGGCACTCTCCGGTCAAACTCCTCGGTTCAGAACTCCACCAAGTCTCGTAAGGAACGCATCGGGCGGCTGTTGACCATGTACGCCAACCACCGCGAGGACGTCGACTCTGTCTCCGCGGGGGACATTGCCGCCGTGGGCGGGCTCAAGTTCACGTTCACCGGCGACACGCTCTGCGAGGCGTCGGCGCCCGTCGTGCTCGAATCGATACGCTTCCCCGAGCCCGTCATCTATGTGGCCATCGAGCCGCGCACCGCGGCCGATGAGGCCAAGATGACCGAGGCCCTGAGCGCGTTGGCGGACGAGGATCCCACCTTTCGCGTGCGCACCGATGAGAACACCGGCCAGACGATCATCTCGGGGATGGGCGAACTCCACCTCGAGGTGTTGGTGGAGCGCATGGTGCGCGAGTTCAAGGTGTGGGCCAAGGTGGGACGCCCACAGGTGGCCTACCGCGAGACGGTTACGCGCGAGGTTGATGCCGAGGGCGAGTTCACCTTCCAGCGTCAGGGTAAGGGGCAGTACGCGCGGGTGGTGGTGCGGCTTCAGCCGCTGCCCAAGGGGGGCGGTTTTCGCTTCGAGAACTGTGTGCCGAAGGAAATCCTCCCCGCGCCGTACGCCGCGGCGGTGGAAGCATCGGTGCGCGAGTCCCTCTCGGGCGGCGTGTTGGCCGGCTATCCCATCGTGGATGTCGCCATCGCGCTGGTCGACGCCACCTTCGACGAGGCGATGGCCTCGGAGCCGGTGTTCCACCGGGCGACGGCCATGGCCCTGAACAAGGCGATGCACGATGCGCGCCCGATCCTCCTCGAGCCGATCATGCGTGTCGAGGTGGTGGCGCCCGAGGAGAATACGGGCGACGTCATCGGCGACCTGAGCGCTCGGCGCGGCGAGATTCAGGGGATGACGCCGGTGCCCGGGGGGTTTCAGGCGATTCGCGGCCACGTGCCCCTCTCCGAGATGTTTGGCTACGCCACCGATCTCCGGTCGGCGACGCAGGGGCGCGGGGCTTTTACCATGGAGTTCGAGCATTATGCCCCGGTGCCGCAAGAGGTGAGCACCCGCATCCTGGGCGGGCCGTATCAGGGCTAGCGCCCAGATCAGACGCCGCTGTCCGGGCCGTATGGGCCCGCTGGCGACGTCACGAAACGCTCAAGTCCGCCGTTTGGCAGATCGAGCGTGGCATGTATAATAACGAGGTTTGTGCCTTGCGCTGGCACGGCGAGATACGCACTCGCTCTGCGGGTGCTTGCGGGGAGAAAGGAGAGCCCAATGGCAAAGAAGGTCTTTGAGCGCACCAAGCCACACGTGAACGTGGGGACGATCGGGCACGTGGACCACGGCAAGACGACGCTGACGGCGGCGATTACCAAGGTGCTGGCGCTGCGGGGCGGGTCGAACTTTCTGGCGTACGAACAGATCGACAACGCGCCGGAAGAGAAGGCGCGCGGGCTGACGATCTCGATCTCGCACGTAGAGTACGAGACGGAGAACCGCCACTATGCGCACGTGGACTGCCCGGGGCACGCGGACTATATCAAGAACATGATCACGGGGGCGGCGCAGATGGACGGCGCCATCCTAGTGGTCTCGGCGCCGGACGGGCCGATGCCGCAGACGCGGGAGCACATCTCTGCTGGCGCGGCAGGTGGAGGTACCGGCGATGGTGGTGTTCCTGAACAAAGTGGACATGATGGAGGACGAGGAACTCCTGGAGCTGGTGGAACTCGAGCTGCGCGAGCTGCTCTCGAGCCAGCAGTTTCCGGGGACGAGATCCCCATCGTGCGGGCTCGGCGCTGGCGGCGCTAGAGTCGACGTCCACGGACATCAACGCGCCCGAGTACGCGCCGATCCTGGAGCTGATGCGGGCGGTGGACGCCTACATCCCGACGCCGGCGCGCGAGGTAGACCGGCCGTTCCTGCTGCCGATCGAGGACGTGTTCGGGATCAAGGGGCGCGGGACGGTGGTGACGGGGCGCATCGAGCGGGGCGGGTGCGCACCGGGGAGCAGGTGGAGATCGGGGCTGCGCGACGACGTGCGGACCACGGTGGTGACGGGGTGGAGATGTTCCGCAAGACCTCTACCGGAGGGGATTGCGGGGGACAACGTGGGGTGCCTGCTGCGCGGGATCGAGCGCGACGAGGAGCGCGGGCAGAGCTGGCGGCGCCCAAGTCGATCACGCCGCACACGACCTTCCGGGGGCAGGTGTACGTGCTCAAGAAGGAAGAGGGGGGGCGGCACACGCCGTTCTTTGACGGGTATCGGCCGCAGTTCTTTGTGCGGACGATGGACGTGACGGGAGAGGTGCGGTTGGACGAGGGCGTGGAGATGATCATGCCCGGGGACAACGCCAACCTGACGGTGAAGCTGATCATGCCGGTGGCGCTGGAAGTGGGCTCGCACTTTGCGATTCGCGAGGGCGGGCGCACGGTGGGCGCCGGTGTGCTGACCGAGATTATCGAATAAGCTCGAAGGAGGTCGGGTGCAGGAGCGGCCCGCGACGAAGGATCGCTCCGAGCCCAGCGAAGTATGGCCAAGCAACAGCGGATCAGGATTCGGCTCAAGGCGTACGATCATCGCGTGCTCGACCAGTCGGCGCGCCAGATCGTGGATGCCGCCGAGCGCACCGGCGCGGCCGTCGTTGGCCCCGTGCCTCTGCCGACGCGCATCGAAAAGTTCTCGGTGGCCAGGTCGCCCTTTATCGACCGTGACTCGCGTGAGGCATTGGAGATTCGGACGCACAAGCGGTTGATCGACGTCTTGGATCCTAACCCCAAGACGGTCGATACCCTCATGCGCCTGGACCTTCCGGCCGGCGTGGACATCGAGATCAAGCTCTAGACAACGGGCCCCGTGGGGGCCCATCAGACAATGGGGGAAGGGTGAATCCCTGCAGCCCGACTGGACGGGCCCTGCCCAGTGGCTGCGAGCGGGTGGCACGCTGTAGCATTCGGAAGGCGCCCGCCCACGGCAATCACTCCCCCGGAGGTGAGAAATGGCAACGCGACAGGGGCTATTGGGCAAAAAAGTGGGCATGACGCAGCTCATCGCCGAGAGCGGCGAGGTGGTGCCGGTCACGCTGATCGAGGCCGGACCATGCTACGTCACCCAGATCAAGACGCAGGCCAAGGATGGCTACAACGCCGTCCAGATCGGTTTTGGCCCCGCCAAGCGGCTGAACAAGCCGCAGTTGGGCCACCTGCGTGATCTTCCCCGGCTACGACATCTCCGCGAGATCCGCACCGATGATGTCGACCAGTACCAGGTCGGCCAGTTGATCGATGTGTCGCAGTTCGATGCGGGCGACCTGATCGACGTCGTCGCGACCTCCAAGGGCAAGGGGTTCGCGGGCGCCATGAAGCGCCACCATTTCAGCGGCGGCCCGATCACCCACGGCCAGTCTGACCGACAGCGCGCGGTGGGTTCCGTCGGGGCGGGCACGACGCCTGGCCGCGTGATGAAGGGCCTGCGCGGGCCGGGGCAGATGGGCAACGAGCGCGTGACGGTGCTCAACCTGCGCGTGGAGAGGAGCGATCCCGAACGGAATCTGCTCGTCGTCCGCGGCGCCGTGCCGGGCCCGAATAACGGCCTGGTCTACATCCGTTCGGCGGCCAAGACCCAGGTAACGCGCAAGCGCCGGGTGCTGTAAGGATCCGGGCCTACCCGAGGAATCTCGGGCGGCGTCCCGGTGGGGCGTGGCCCACGATCCAGCAGACGACATGCAGGAGTGAGAACGATGCGAGTACCGGTTCGCAACATGGTCGGCGACACGGTTGACGAAATAGATCTCCGGGACGACGTGTTCGGGATCGAGCCGAACACGGCGGTGATGCACCAGGCCTTGGTGCGCCAGATGGCCAACGCGCGCCTCGGCACGCACAAGACCAAGACGCGCAGCGAGGTGAGCGGCGGCGGAGCCAAGCCCTGGAGACAGAAGGGCACCGGGCGCGCCCGACAGGGCAGCATTCGCGCTCCCCAGTGGAAGGGGGGAGGGACAGTGTTCGGGCCGCAGCCGCGCAGCTATGAGCAAAAGATGAACCGCAAGATGCGGCGGCTGGCGTTGCGGTCGGCCCTTTCGACCAAGGCCGCCGAGTCGCAGGTGCTGGTGATGGACGCTCTCGAGATGGCCGAGCCCAGGACCAGGGCGATGACCGAGCTGTTGACGCGGCTCAACACCGGCTCGTCGGTGCTGATCCTGTTGCCCGATGCCAACGTGAACGTGGAGCGGTCCGCGCGGAACCTGGATTCCGTCAAGACGTTGCGGGCGAACTGCCTCAGCGTACGCGACCTGTTGGGTTACGAGACGATCGTGATGCCGCGCGAGGCGGTGGACGTGATTCACACCCTGCTGGGGGAGGCCGCCTAGGAGGCGGCGACCCGGCCCACGCTGGCCGGGGAGTGCGCCGGATGGGCCCGGCCCGAGTGACCCGGTAGCAGAGATGGGGAGCGGCGAAATGCACGTGTACGAAGTCCTAAAGCGCCCGGTGCTGACGGAAAAGAGCAATTACCAGTCCGACGCCCTGCACCGCTACACCTTTGAGGTGGATCCGCGCGCCAACAAGCACCAGGTGCGCCAGGCCGTGGAAGAGATCTTTAAAGTCACGGTCGCCAATGTGAATATGATGAAGGTGCGCGGCAAGAACCGACGGTTGGGGCGCCATACGGGGCGCACGCCGGACTGGAAGAAGGCCATCGTGACGGTGGCCCCTGGCGAGAGCATCAGCTTCTTTGAGGGGGTCTGACGTGGGCGCTAGCGCCCACGTCGCGCCGAAGCATTAGTGTTGGTGAGAGGAACGATCCATGGCTATCAAGACATACAAGCCCACAACGCCTTCGCGCAGGTGGATGACGGGTCAATCGTTCGAGGACGTTACTTCCACCACCCCCAAAAAGTCGCTGCTCGAGTCGGTGAAAAAGAACGCCGGGCGCAACTTTCGCGGCAAGATCACGGTGCGGCACCGTGGGGGTGGGCATAAGCGCAAGTACCGCCTGATCGATTTCAAGCGCGACAAGCACGGCGTGCCGGCGCGGGTAGCGACCATCGAGTATGATCCGAACCGCACCGCCAATATCGCCCTGCTGGCCTACGCCGACGGTGAGAAGCGCTACATCCTCGCGCCGGTGAGCCTCAAGGTGGGCGATCAGGTCATGTCGGGCCCCGACGCCGAGATTCGGCCGGGGAACGCCCTGCCCCTGGAGCGCATTCCGCTGGGCAGCACGGTGCACAACATCGAGCTGGTCGCCGGCAAGGGTGGGCAGATGGCCCGCTCGGCGGGCACGTCGGCGCAGTTGCTCGCCAAGGAAGGGGACTATGTGACGCTGCGCCTCCCCTCGGGCGAGGTGCGCATGGTGCGCCGTGACTGCTTGGCCACCATCGGGCAGGTGGGCAACGTCGAGCACGGCATCATCAAGATCGGCAAGGCGGGGCGCGCGCGGTGGCTGGGGCGTCGGCCCCACACCCGTGGCTCGGCCATGAACCCCAGCGACCACCCGCACGGTGGCGGTGAGGGCAAGTCGCCGGTTGGCATGCCCTCACCCAAGACGCCGTGGGGGCAGCCGACCCTGGGCAAGAGGACGCGTCGCAACAAGGACACGGGCAAGTTCATCGTGCGGCGACGTGGCAAGGGACGCTGAGGCCGGTTGATCTGACGGTGCGGCGGGCCGCGGTGCGCTGCATGGTGTGAGGAGGGTTGAGGATGTCGAGATCGCTCAAGAAGGGGCCGTTCGTATCGGCCAAGCTGCTGGGCAAAGTGGAAGAGATGAACCGCACCGGTGAGAAGCGGGTCATCAAGACCTGGTCGCGCGCGTCCACGGTCTTTCCACAGATGGTGGGGCACACGATCGCCGTGCACGACGGCCGGCGGCACATCCCCATCTATATCACCGAGAACATGGTTGGACATAAATTGGGCGAGTTTGCGCCCACGCGGTACTTCCGCGGCCACGAGGCCAGGGAGCGACGCACCAGGGTGCGCTAGGCGCGGCCCGGGGTAGCCTGAGGCCCCCTGGGACCGAGCCGGCCGAAGCCAAGCCCGGCGGCCGCGAAAGCAGGGCGTGGGAGGAGATTGGGCATGAGCGAAGTCAGAGCAGTGGCAAAGTACATCCGCATGTCGCCGCAGAAAGTGCGCCTGGTGGTGGACCTGGTCCGTGGTCACGATGTGAGCCAGGCACTGAACATCCTGCGGTTCACGCCCAAGGCGGCGGCTCGCGAGGTGTCCAAGGTGATCCGGTCGGCGGCTGCCAACGCCGAGGAGAATCATGGGCTCTCGGTCGAGGAGCTGTACGTCGCGCAGATCAAGGCGGACGAGGCTCCGACGCTGAAGCGAGGCCGAGCGGGGGCGCGAGGACGCTACAAGCCGCTTCTGAAGCGGGGCTCCCACGTGACCGTGGTCCTGTCGGAGAAGAACGGGGCGTAGGCCGGGTCCGGCGTAATGTCGGGGGAACGTGCCAAGCCGGAGCTTGGCCAAGGAGGTTATTTTGGGCCGTAAGGTACATCCCATCGGTTTCAGGCTGGGAGTCATAAAGGACTGGGAGTCCAAGTGGTTTGCCGAGGGTGAGGAGTATGCACGCCTCGTCGCCGAGGACATGAAGCTCCGCCAGCTCATTCACGAGCAACTGGGGCGCTCGGGCATCTCGCGCATCGAGATCCAGCGCTTCCCCAAGCAAGTGGCGATCACCATCGTCACGGCCAAGCCGGGCGTGGTGATCGGGCGGCGCGGGGCCAACGTGAATGCCCTCAAGGAAAAGCTCGAGGCGGTCACCGGCGTGGCGGGCAAGAACCTGCGCCTGGACGTGGTCGAGGTGGAGCGCCCCGAGGTGGACGCGCACCTGATCGCCGAGAACGTGGCCGAGCAGTTGGAGCGCCGCGTCTCGCAGAAGCGGGCCATGCGGCAGGCTATTACGCGCGCCATGCGCGCCGGCGCCAAGGGGATTCGTATTGCCTGTTCGGGGCGCCTGTCCGGGTCAGAGATGGCGCGGCGCGAGTGGGCGCGTGAAGGGCGGGTGCCTCTGCACACGCTGCGCGCCGACATCGATTATGCCGTGTCCGAGTCGCTGACGACGTTTGGCCGTATCGGCGTCAAGGTCTGGGTGTATCGCGGGGACGTGCTCCCCGAGGCCGCCGAGGCCGAGAGCGCCGGGGGAGCGTAACCACCATGTTGATGCCCAAGAGGCTGAAGCACCGCAGACAGCATCGCGGACGCATGAAGGGCAAGGCCACCCGCGGCGCCGAGATCAACTTTGGCGACTATGCGCTCAAGGCGCTCGAGCCGGCGTGGATCACCAGTCGCCAGATCGAGGCGGCCCGCCGCACCATCGTGCGCCAGATGAAGCGCAGCGGCCAGTTGTGGATTCGCATCTTTCCTGACAAGCCCGTCACCATGAAGGCCGCGGAGACCCGCATGGGTAGTGGCAAGGGGAACGTCGACCACTATGTGGCCGTCGTCAAGCCCGGGCGCATTATCTTTGAGGTGAGCGGCATCGACGAGGCGACGGCGCGCGGCGCGCTGGCCCAGGCGGCCCAAAAGCTGCCGATCCAGACCTCGTTCGTGCGTCGGGACATCGCCGGAGGTGAGGCGGAATGAAGAGCAGCGAACTCCACGGGCTGAGCCAGGAGGAACTCTCGCAGCGGCTCGACGAGCTGTACCAGGAGATGTTCAACCTCCGGTTCCAGATGGCCACGCGGCAGTTGGCGGATACGAGTCGCGTACGGCAGGTGCGCCGTGACATCGCGCGCGTCAAGACGGCGCTACGCGAGCTGGAGCTGCAGGCGGAGGTACGATAGATATGCCAGGGAAGCGCAAAGTGCTGGATGGTCGGGTGGTCGGCACCAAGATGGCCAAGACCGTGGTCGTGAACGTCGAGACCACCTCACAGCACCGGCTGTACAACAAGATTATGCGGACGCACAAAAAGTACCTGGCGCACGACGAGGATGAGTCGTGCCGGGATGGCGACCTGGTGAGGATCGAGGAATCTCGTCCCCTCAGCCGCCGCAAGCGTTGGAAGGTAATCGAAATCGTCAGGCGGGCCGGTTCCTAGCTCGCAGCGGTCGCCAGGAGAGCCTCGCTAGAGGTGGGGCACATCTTGGCGCCGGGCGGCGGTATCCCTTGGTGGACCCGCAATCGGAACTAGAGGGTAACGAGAGATGATTCAGGCATTTACCAGGCTCAACGTTGCTGACAATACGGGCGCCCGCGAGATCATGTGCATCAAGGTGCTGGGGGGCACGCGCCGACACTATGCCGGCGTGGGCGATGTTATCATCGCCTCTGTCAAGGAGGCCAACCCCGGCGGTACGGTGAAAAAGAAGGACGTGGTGCGCGCCGTGATCGTACGTACCGCCAAGGAATATGGCCGGCCGGACGGGTCTCACATTCGGTTCGATGATAACGCGGCGGTCATTCTCGACGCCGAGCAGAACCCGCGGGGCACGCGGATCTTTGGCCCCGTGGGGCGCGAGTTGCGCGACCGGGGCTTTATGAAGATCGTGTCGCTCTCGCCGGAAGTGCTGTAGAGGGCGGTGAGGAGTCAAGATGAAGATTAAAAAGGGCGACACCGTCGAGGTGATCAGCGGCAACGACCGGGGGGTCCGGGGCACCGTGAACACGGCCATACCCCAGGAGAACCGCGTCGTGGTTGCCGGCGTGCACATCGTCAAGAAGCATCAGCGGCGCACCGGTGACGTGCGTACCCAGTTCGGCATCATCGAGCGCGAGGCGCCGGTGAATGTGTCGAACGTGGCACTGGTATGCCCGCATTGCGACAAGCCGACCCGTGTCGGCTATCGCGTGGCGCCCGACGGCACCAAAGCGCGCATCTGCCGCAAGTGCAACGAGATCATCGAATAGGTGCGGAACCCCGCGATGCTGAGGCCCTGTCGCCCGGAAGCGCGGGCCGGCCGGGGACCTGAGGAGTAGACGACGATGCCGAGATTGCAGGACCAATATCGGAACGAGATCGTTCCCAGTATGATGGAACGCTTCTCTTACCGGAGCGTGATGCAAGTCCCGCGCCTCGAAAAGATCGTGGTGAACATTGGCGCCGGCGAGGCGTTGCAGAACGCCAAGGCCCTGGATGCCGCTAGCAATGATCTCGCGGCTATCACGGGGCAGAAGGCGATCATCACGCGCGCGCGCAAGTCCGTCGCGAACTTTCGCCTGCGCGAGGGCAACCCGATTGGGGCCAAGGTCACGCTGCGCGGAGAGCGGATGTATTCGTTCTTGGACCGACTGATCAATATCGCACTGCCCCGGCAGCGCGACTTTACCGGGGTGTCACGCTCCTCGTTCGATGGGCGTGGCAACTATACCCTGGGCTTGCGCGAGCAGCTCGTGTTCCTGGAGATCGACTATGATGCGATCGACAAGGTGCGCGGGCTCGAAGTGACCATCGTCACCTCGGCGGAGAACGACGAAGAGGGTCGCTATCTGCTCGAGCAGTTTGGTATGCCGTTTGTGAAGCAGTAGGCGCGGTCCACGTGGTGCCTGGCGGCACATGTGCGGCGGCGGTGGTCGCCGGGTGTGGGGTCTCACGCGTTGGGGCAGCCCCGGTTGTGAAGTGCTTAATCGGAGGGAAGGAATAGTGGCCAAAAAGTCCATCATCGTGCGTGAGACGCGCCGAAAGTACCCGACCCGTGTCCGCAACCGGTGTGTGCGCTGTGGCAGGCCGCGGGGTTACATGCGCCGCTTCCACCTGTGCCGCATCTGCTTCCGCGAGTTGGCGATGGCTGGCAAGATTCCGGGCGTCACCAAGTCGAGCTGGTAGTCCGACTCACGCAGAATGGCTGGGGTCTGTCGCCTGGATCTGGCCGCGCGTGGATGCACGTCTCGCCAGCCCAGGGAACCCGAAGCAGGAGAGTTTCAAGTATGAGCGTAACCGATCCAATCGCTGACATGTTGACCCGCATACGCAACGCGACGGCCGTGCGCCAGAACTTTTGCCTGGTGCCGTCGTCCCGCCTCAAGCGCGCCATCGCCCAAGTGCTGAAGGATGAGGGCTATATCGCGCGCTATGAGGTGACCCGCGATGGCAAGTTCCCGATGATCAAGGTGTATCTCAAGTACACCGAGGACCGGGAGCCCATCGTGGCCGGGCTGCGCCGCGTGAGCAAGCCGGGTTGTCGCGTCTACACCAAGCGGGAGGAGATCCCCTGGGTGCAATCGGGCCTGGGCACGGTGATCCTTTCGACGCCCAAGGGCGTGATCTCCGGCAAGGAGGCCCGGCGCCTCGGTGTGGGCGGCGAGGTTCTCTGCGAGGTCTGGTAGCCGCGAGACGGCGACTGGCTGGCCTCAGTCAAGTGGGAGGTATCGATCGTGTCTAGAATCGGACGCATGCCCATTCCCGTGCCCGCGGGCGTGAAGGTGCGCCAAGAGGGTAATACGGTAACGATAGAGGGGCCGCGCGGCGCGCTTTCGCGCACGCTTCATCCCAACATGCGCATCGCGCTGGACGAGGGCGTGCTCACCGTGTCGCGGCCCGACGACAGCCGCCAAAACCGAGCGCTGCATGGTTTGACGCGGGCGCTGCTCGCCAACATGGTGACCGGCGTTACCGAGGGATTCCAGAAGCGTCTTCAGATCAACGGCGTGGGTTACCGCGCCGAGCAGCAGGGTGACGGCGCGGTACTGCAGATCGGCTTTAGCCATCCGGTACCGGTTACGCCTCCCCCGGGGATCAAGATCATCGTCGACCGTTCCGGCACTACCCTCGTGGTCGAGGGGAACGACAAGGAAGCGGTCGGTGAGGTGGCGGCCAAGATTCGCGCCGTGCGCAAGCCCGAACCCTACAAGGGGAAGGGGATCGCCTACGCGGGCGAAGTGATTCGGCGCAAGGCCGGAAAGGCGGGTATCCGATAATGGGAGACGCACAAAAGACGCGCCAGGCGCGTTTGCGGCGCCATCGTCGGGTGCGCAAGACGGTTGTCGGCACCCCCGAGCGCCCACGGCTGAATGTGTTTCGCAGCCTGGACCATATCTATGCCCAGATCATCGACGACTCGGTGGGGCACACCCTGGTGGCCGCATCGACGCTGGACAAAGAGGTGCGCGGGCAGTGTGGTGAGGCGGCGAAAAAGTCGGACGAGGCCAAGGTCGTCGGGCGGGTGCTTGCCGAGCGCGCCCTGGCACGCGGTGTGAACCAAGTGGTCTTTGACCGAGGTGGTTATCAGTACCACGGGCGCGTCAAGGCGTTGGCCGAGGCCGCTCGTGAGGCGGGGCTGACCTTCTAGGGCGGCTGTGCCGGGCAGGGGCGGTGATTAACGAGGAGAGATTTGATGCCAAGAAGGAACGAACGAGAACGGCTCGATGAGGGCGAAGAGCTTGTTGAGCGTGTCGTCCATATCAGTCGCGTCGCCAAGGTTGTCAAGGGTGGACGGCGCTTTGGTTTCCGTGCCCTGGTTGTCGTGGGGGATGGCAATGGCCGTGTCGGCGTGGGCGTCGGCAAGGCGCGTGAGGTGCCCTCGGCGATCCGCAAGGGATCGGAGCGAGCCAGGCGTAGCATGGTAGCCGTTCCTCTGGCCGGGAGAACCCTGCCGCACGAGGTGCTGGTGAACTTTAGCGCCGCCCAGGTACTGATGAAGCCCGCCTCGCCCGGGACCGGCGTTATTGCCGGCGGTGGCGTGCGTGCGGTTCTCGAGGCTGCGGGCGTGCACGACGTCCTCTCCAAGTCGCTCAAGAGCGACAACGTGTTCAACGTGGTCTGGGCGGCGTTCGAGGGACTGAAGCAGTTGCGCGACGTGGAAGCGGTGGCGCGTGCCCGCGGCAAGAGTGTCGCCGAGTTGCTGCCGCCGTGGAGGGTTGAGGCCAATGGCTGACAAGCTGCGCATCACGTACGTTCGAAGCGCCATTGGCTATGACGTGCGCCAGAAGCGGACCATCGCGGCCCTGGGCCTACGACGCCTGGGGGATGTCGTCGAGCAGGACGACTGCGCGGTCATCCGCGGCATGGTGAACAAGGTGCAGCATCTCGTCCAAGTGGAAGAGGTCGGTCATGAAGCTGCATGAACTACACCAACCGGAAGGGGCCAAGCGGTCCCGCAAGCGCAAGGGCCGGGGTATCGCGGCGGGCCAGGGCAAGACGGCCGGCTATGGCACCAAGGGCCAGAACTCGCGCTCGGGTCGCGGTGGCAGGCTGCACTTTGAGGGCGGCCAGCTGCCGTTGGTGAATCGCCTGCCCATCAAGCGGGGCTTTCGCAATCCCCGCCGCATCGAGTATGCGGTGGTGAATGTGGGCAAGCTCAATCGCTTTGACGCCGGCACGGTTATCGACGTGGCGATGCTGGTGGCTGAGGGGCTGGTGCGTGACGACAAGCTTCCCATCAAGGTGCTGGGAGGCGGCGATATCGATCGCGCGCTGACGCTGCGCGTGGACGCTTGCTCTGAGGTGGCCAAGGCCAAGGTCGAGGCCGCCGGCGGCAGCGTCGAGAGCGAATAGGCGGTTCCAGACGGTGGGCTGTGACGCGAACGCCATCGCCCAAGCGGGACTCGGGAGGAGCTGATGCTGCAGGCGGTTTCCAACGCGCTCAAGCTGCCAGACCTGCGTCGAAAGATCTTTTTCACGCTGGGAATCCTGGTGCTCTACCGGCTGGCGGCGCACGTCCCGGTTCCCGGGGTAAACGCCGAGGCCCTGCGCCAGGTGTTCCAGCAGAACCAGTTGCTGGGGCTGCTGGACATGTTCTCGGGCGGCGCCATGTCCAACTTTTCGGTCATGGCCATGGGGGTGTACCCCTTTATCACCGCCCAGATCGTGCTGCAGTTGTTACAGCCCATCATCCCGAGCCTTGAGCAGTTGGCCCGGGAGGGCGAGGCGGGGCGGCAGAGAATGAACCTTTACACGCACCTGCTCACCATCCCGTTGGCGCTGTTGCAGGGCATCGGGCAGACGTCGATCCTGGCACAGTCCGTCGGGACGGCCGGACCCGCCATCACGAACTTTGGCTTTAGCGGCGCGAACCTGATGCCGACCATCGCCACGCTCATCACGCTCACCGCTGGCACCATGTTTGCCATCTGGCTGGGCGAACTGATCGATGAGCAGGGGATCGGCAACGGGCTTTCCATCATCATCTTTGGCGGTATCGTGGCCGGCATTCCGCAGCGGTTGGGCCAGTTGTGGGTGTCCAACCCGTGGAGCATCGTGGTGTTTATCGTCATCACGATCATTACGATGTTCGGCATCGTGATCGTGCAGGAGGGTCAGCGGCGTATCCCGGTGCAGTACGCCAAGCGCGTGCGAGGCACCCGGGTGTACGGTGGGCAGAGCACCCACGTGCCGCTCCAGGTCAACTCGGCGGGCATGATCCCGCTCATCTTTGCGGTGTCGATGCTCATGTTCCCCGGCGTGGTGGCCAGCTACTTTGTCAACGCACAGGTGGACATCATCCGCAACATCGCGGTGGCGGTCTCGCGGATCTTTGACGCCAACGGCGCCTTTTACTGGATCCTGTACTTTGTGCTGGTGGTGGCGTTGACCTACTTTTATACCGACGTCATCTTCCGGCAGCAGAACCTGGCCGAGACGCTGCAGCGTCAGGGGGGCTTTATCCCCGGCATTCGTCCAGGGCAGCGCACGGCAGAGTATCTCCACGGCGTGCTGCAGCGCATCACCCTGGTGGGCGCGCTGTTCCTGGGGATCGTGGCCATCCTGCCCTACCTGGTGCGCCCGCTGGTGGGCACCAGCGAGATGCTCGTCACCAGCACGGGACTGCTGATCGTGGTGGGCGTGGTGCTGGATACGATGAAACAGCTCGAGGCGCAGCTCCTGATGCGCCACTACGAGGGCTTTATCAAGAGGATGCGTTAGGGTCGTGGATATCGTGCTATTGGGGGCGCCGGGAGCGGGCAAGGGGACGCAGGCAGAGTTACTGGCGGAGTGGCTGTCGCTGCCCACGGTCTCGAGCGGGGTGCTGTTCCGCGAGGCCATGGATGCGGGGACGCCCCTCGGTCGCCGGGCGAAAGAGTTCATCGATCGCGGCGAGTTGGTGCCCGACGAGGTAACCGTCGACATGATCGCCGAGCGCCTGTCGCGCCCCGATTGCGCCAATGGTGTGATCCTAGATGGGTTCCCGCGCACGGTGGCGCAGGCCCGGGCCCTGGAGGACCTCCTGGGGCGCATGGGGCGGCAGGTGGACGTCGTGGCCTACATCGAGGTGCCGGCAGAGGTATTGCTGCAACGCTTGTCGGGCCGGTGGACGTGCAGCCAGTGTGGGGCGATCTACCACGAGACGTTCAACCCAGAGGCCGTCGAGGGCGTCTGTGATAGTTGTGGCGGCAAGCTGGTGCAGCGCGAGGATGACACCCCCGAGGTGCAGCGCCGCCGCATCGAGGTGTACAATGAGCGCACCGCCCCCCTCATCGCCTACTATCGCGAGCAGGGCATCCTGTCCGAGGTGGATGGCGATCAGGGCGTGGAGGCGGTGCAGCACGACTTGAGGGCCGTGATCCATGCGGCCCGGTCTTGACAGGGACGGGGGAACAGAGTGCGGCATTTGCGGCAGCGGCCGGCGAGCCGCGAGGTGGTAGCGACGCGCACGCCCGAGGAGTTGGAGCGCATGCGGCGGGCCGGCGAGATCGTGGCCCGCGCGCTGGAAGAGACCAGCGCCGCCGTGCGACCGGGGATCACGACGGGGGAACTCGACCGTATCGCCGAGAGCACGATTCGTGGCATGGGAGGCACACCCTCCTTCAAGGGATATCATGGCTATCCGGCCACCATCTGCGCGTCGATTAACGAAGAGATCGTGCACGGCATTCCGGGAGCGCGGGTGTTGCGTGAGGGCGACCTGATCAGCATCGATGTGGGCGCCATCTGGCAGGGGTATCAGGGCGATGCCGCCGTCACGGTGGGTGTGGGGCAGGTGGATCCCGAGGCGGAGCGCCTGATGGAGGTGACCCGTCGCGCACTGGAGGCGGGCATAGCTGCCGCCCGGGCGGGAGCCCGACTGGGTGACATCTCGCACGCCATCGAGGCCGTGGGGCGAGGCGCCGACCTGGAAGTGATCCGGGAGTACGGTGGGCACGGCATCGGGCGCGCCATGCACGAGGAGCCGCGGGTGCTCAACTGGGGCCCGCCGGGCAAGGGGCTGCGGCTGCGGTCTGGGATGGCCCTGGCGCTGGAACCGATGTTCACGCTGGGCGGCTATCACACGCGACAACTGGATGACGGGTGGACGGTGGTCACAGCCGACTTGAGCCTGTCGGCCCATTACGAGCACACCATCGCGATTACAGAGAACGGGGCAGAGATCCTGACCAGGGCGCGGCGCTAGGCGCCGGACCGCCCGTCTGTGGGAGGAAGTCATGAAGGTAAAACCGTCGGTGAAAAAGCGTTGCGACAAGTGCAAGATCATCCGCCGTCGTGGTGTTGTGCGGGTGATTTGCGTGAACCCACGCCACAAGCAGCGTCAGGGGTAGTTGGGAAGGGCAGCCCGGCAAGGGGCGGCGAGGAGCCGCCGGGGCCGGGCGCAAAGGAGGCACAACATGGCACGTATCGCAGGGATTGACCTGCCCAACGAAAAGCGCGTCGAGATCGGGCTGACCTACATCTATGGCATCGGGCGTTCCCGAGCCAACGAGATCCTCGGCAACACCGGGGTGAGCCCCGACACGCGCTGTCGCGACCTCACCGAGACCGAGGTCGCCCGGTTGCGCGAGTTGATCGATAGCGAGTTCGTGGTAGAGGGCGACCTGCGCCGCGACGTGGCGATGAACATCAGGCGGCTGCAGGAAATCGGCAGCTATCGTGGGCTGCGCCATCGGCGGAATCTGCCGGTGAGGGGTCAGAGGACGCGCACCAACGCGCGCACGCGACGCGGGACGCGACGGACTGTAGCGGGCAAGAAGCGCGCTCGCGCCAAGACGTAAGTAGCGGGAGGATAGGATGGGGCGGAGGAGAACGGCTACCAGGGGTGCTCGCCGCGAACGTCGCAACGTTCCGTACGGGCACGCCTATGTCCAATCGACATTTAATAATACCATCATCACATTCACGGATCCGACGGGCAACGTGGTGTGCTGGCGCAGCGCCGGCCAGAGCTTCAAGGGGTCGCGCAAGAGCACGCCTTACGCCGCGCAGACCGCCACCGAGGCCGCCAGCCGCGCTGCCATGGATGCGGGGATGCGTGAAGTAGACATCTTTGTGAAGGGACCCGGCCCGGGCCGCGAAACGGCGCTGCGCACCATCCAGGCCGCCGGCTTACGGGTCCGTTCCATCACGGACGTGACGCCCATTCCGCACAACGGGTGCCGGCCGCCGAAAAAGCGCCGCATCTAGGACGAGTAGAGCGGAACTCGGGCGACGCACCAGAGGCAAGGCAGGCGCACGACCGATCGGTCGTGCGCGGGAGCGGGGAAGACGTCGCGAAACGGCACACGTTTCGCAGAATGTACTGCCCATTCGAGGGGGCGCAGACCCCAACGGAACGTAAACCCGCAGCGATTGCCGACAACGCAATACATCGTGGTCGCAATCGGGCATTAGGAGGCTACATGGCAAGGTATACGGATTCGGTCTGCAAACTGTGCCGGCGCGAGGGGATGAAGCTGTTTCTCAAGGGCGAGCGGTGCATGTCACCCAAGTGCGCCTTTGAGCGGCGCGCCTACGCGCCCGGCGTGCACGGCAAGCAGGCGCAGTTTCGCCAGCGTACGTCGGACTATGGCCTGCAGCTTCGTGAGAAGCAGCGCGCGCGCCGCATCTATGGCGTGCTCGAGCGCCAGTTCCGGCGCTACTATGATATCGCCGTGCGTGGCCGCGGGCAGACGGGCGCCAACCTGCTCTCCATCCTGGAGAGCCGCTTCGACAATGTTGTGTATCGGCTGGGGATGGCCGATTCGAGGGCCCAGGCGCGGCACCTCATTCAGCACAGCCATTTCATGGTGAATGGGCGGCGCTTGAACATCCCATCGGCGCTCATCAAGGCCGGAGACGTCATCACGGTGCGTGAAGCCAGCAAGCAGAACGGGTACTTCCGAGGTCTGACTGAGGTCCTGGAGGATCGGTCCGTCCCGGAGTGGCTCAACCTGAACCCCGCCGAACTGAGCGGGACGGTGGTGGCCATCCCCACGCGCGAGCAGATCGACGTGCCGCTCTCGGAGCAGCTGATCGTCGAGTTCTACTCACGATAAGCCGGGCCGGTTGCGCGAGAACCCCCGTGCGACGTTGCCCTGTGAGGTCGACGATTACCTCGGGTGGGGTCGCTCAAAGCAGGTGAGGAGGGTACCCCTTGCTGAATCAAGTACTACCAAAGATCGAGTGTGAGGCCAACACTCAGAACTATGGCCGCTACGCTATCGGCCCGATGAACCGGGGCTATGGCGTGACCATGGGGGTGGCCTTGCGGCGGGTGTTGCTGTCGTCCCTCTCGGGCGCGGCCATCACGTCCGTGCGGGTGAGCGGCGTGCCTCACGAGTTTACCGAGATTCCGGGCGCCAAAGAGGACATGATCATGCTGATCTTGAACCTCAAGAAGGTGCGCCTGATCATGCACACCGACGAACCGGTGCGCATGCGGGTCACGGCCAGGGGCAAGAGCGTCATCACGGCGGGCGACATCGAGGCGCCATCGAGCGTCGAGATCGCCAACCCCGAGTTGCAGCTCCTGACCCTGGACACGCTCGAGTCGGAGCTGGAGCTAGAGTTAGTCGCCGAGCGCGGCGTGGGCTATTCCCCCGCCGAGGATCGCAAGGCGCTGCCCATCGGGCAGATCCCGGTGGACGCCATCTACTCGCCCATCGTTCGGGTGAACACTGAGGTCGAGGCAGCGCGCATCGAGCAGATCACGGACTATGACCTGCTCAAGCTCGAGATCTGGACCGACGGCACGGTGCATCCCGGAGATGCGCTGACAGAGGCCGCGCGCATCCTCATGCGTCACTTTTCGCCGCTGAGCCAGTTCTCCGCCGCCGAGGCGGAGGAGGCAGAGCGTGTGGAGGAGGAGCGCGAGGGCGGCGAGTTCTATGACGTGTTCATCGAGGATCTAGATCTGGGCATGCGCGCCTACAACTGTTTGAAGCGCGCCGGCATCACCAAGGTCGGCGAGATCATCGAGCGCCTGGAGCGCGGGCCCGCCGAGATCCTGGCGATCCGCAACTTTGGGCAAAAGTCATTGGTCGAACTCGTCGACCGGCTGCGCGAGAAGGGTTACCTTCCGGCGGACTATGAGCTGGAAGAGTAGCACGCACACCAGGCGCGGCCGGCCGATCGCCGCGGCGGCTGGATGAACCCGGCGCTACGCCGAGATGTTACGATACAAGAGAGGTAGTTCGCGATGAGACACCGTGTGGCTGGCAAGCACCTGGGTCGCACCTCAGCCCACCGCGTTGCACTCTTTCGAAACCTGATGACCGAACTCTTCCGCCACGAGCGCATCCGGACGACCCACGCCAAGGCGCAGGCGATCCGCGGCGAGGCCGAGCACCTGGTGACCCTCGCCAAGCGCGGTAAGGTCAAGCGGGATGGCGATCAGCATGACGTGCACGAGCGCCGGATGGTGGCGGCCGTGCTGCGCGACCCGATGGTGGTGCGCAAGCTGTTCGACGAGATCGCCCCGCGGTTCGAAGAGCGCCCCGGCGGGTACACCCGCATGATCAAGATTGGGCGTCGCCAGGGCGATGGGGCCGAGATGGTTGTGCTAGAGTTGGTGGACTAGGTTCCCCTCCGCCGCTACGGCGAGGGGCCTGAGTGAGACCTTGGGTCGTCGTGGGAGCACAGAGATATCGCGCCATCGTCGCGTACGATGGCACCGATTACGGTGGGTTCCAGATCCAGGCCAGTGGCCTGACCATTCAGGGGGAGCTGGAGCGCGCCCTGCGGAGCGCCACGCAAGAGTTCGTGCGCATCGTGGGCGCCGGTCGAACGGACGCCGGCGTGCACGCCCAAGGACAGGTGATCAGCTTTGAGACGAGCTGGCGCCACGGCGTGGAGACGTTGCAGAGGGCGATGAACGCCCTCCTTCCCGACGACATCGTGGTGCGGGATCTGGCGCCGGCAGAGGAGTGCTTTCACGCGCGATTCAGCGCGCGGCAGAGGACGTATCGCTACTGGGTGCATCACGCGTCGGCCAGCCAGCCCCTCATGCGGCGCTACGGCTGGGGCTTGGCGAAGCGGCCCGACGTGGAAGCGATGCAGCGGGCGGCGGGGCACCTGTTGGGCGAGCACGACTTTGCGGCCTTTGGGCAGGCGCCGGGCGGCGGGAACACCGTGCGGGCCGTGCTGCGGGCCGAGTGGCGGGGGCGTGAGGCCCCACCGTGGGCGGGCGCAGACGTAGAGTTATGGGAGTTCGAGATCGCGGCGAACGCCTTCCTGCGAGGGATGGTGCGCCGCGTGGTGGGGACGCTCCTGCTCGTCGGGAGCGGCGAGTTGTCGGCGGATGGCTTTGCCGAGGTGCTCGCCTCGCGCAACCCGGCGCGATCCGGGCCGCCCGCTCCGGCGCGAGGGCTCACCCTCTGGCGCGTGGAGTATGGCGATGGCGCATCAACGCCAGGAGCCGGAAGGAACAACGACGCTGCCCACAAGGCAGTGACGGGCGGATTGCAGCGGCCAGGGAACCGGCGACGCCGGGGCTCAGAACCAGCATCGCTCGAGCATGGAAGGAGTCGGTTAGGTGAAGACGTATAGCGCAAAGAAATCTGACATCCAGCGCGAGTGGTTCGTGGTCGACGCCGCCGGGCAGAACCTCGGCAGGCTGGCTACCCGCATCGCCACTCTGCTGCGCGGCAAGCACAAGCCGATCTTTACCCCCAGCATGGATACGGGCGACTTTGTGATCGTGGTGAATGCCGACAAGATCGCCGTCACCGGACGCAAACTTGACCAGAAGATGTACTATCGCTATTCTGGCTACCCCGGGGGGTTGACGGAGACTAGCCTGCGGCGCATGCTGGAGACGCACCCCACGCGGGTGGTTGAGTTCGCCGTGCGTGGCATGCTGCCCAAGAATCGGCTGGGCCGCGCGATGCTGAAAAAGCTCAAGGTGTACGCGGGTGCCACGCACCCGCACGAGGCACAGCAGCCCAAGCCGCTGGACGTATCGTAACGCGGGGCGTCTCCCGTGGTGGTAGCGCCTGAGAACCCTGGCATGGAATTAGGCCTCGAGTTCAGGGTCTTGTCACTAGGCCTTGAGTACAAGGAGGACGAGTAGGTGGCAACGCAGCAGTATTACTATGGTACCGGTCGTCGCAAGACGTCTACCGCCAGGGTACGCCTGTACCCGGGTGAGGGCGCGATGGTCATCAACGGCAAACCGGCGGCCGAGTACTTTAGCCGAGACGTGGATATGATTCGGGCGCTGGAGCCGCTGCGCGTCACCGGCACCGAGCAGCAGTTCATGATCTCGGTGATGGTGGAGGGGGGCGGCATCAGCGGCCAGGCGGGCGCCATCCGCCACGGGATCGCGCGGGCGCTGCTGGCCGCCAATCCCGAGTTCAGGCCCCCGCTCAAGAGCGCCGGCCTGTTGACGCGCGATGCGCGCGCCAAGGAGCGCAAGAAGCCGGGCCTGAAGCGTGCCCGCAAGGCGCCGCAGTATACCAAGCGCTAGTCCGCGCTGGCGGCAGAACGCGAGCAAGAGGGCGAGAGCGGTGTGGCTCGCCCTCTTTATGCTGCCGTGGGGCAGGTTGCGGGTTGTGCGCTATGGGTTGTGTGTTACGGGCGGCGGGCTGCAGGCTCTGAAGAACGGTTAGGTTTGGCCCTGTTCCTCGCCATCGGTGGGCTGAAACCTTCCCGCCCAGCAGAGGCGTAACCCACAACCCACAACGCATAAGCCACGACCGTCGCGCTAGAAGAGCGACGGCCCATAGATGACGATCCCGGCGGTGAGTGCCCACAGGAGCGAGGCGACGATGAGGGGGCGATCTCCCAACACCACGTCCTCGGGGGCGCCGCCCAGGTTGTGGTTGTGGATCAGGTACATGTAGCGAAAGATGCCATAGATCACAAAGGGGATCGTCAGCATCATGCCGTGGTTGGACGGCAGGTTGGGCGCAGAAAAGGTATAGAACGAGTAGGTGACCAGGGCCGACGAAGCGACCAGGGCGGTCATCTCGTCAAGAAAGGGCACGGAATAATCCTGCAGGCTGGACCGGTGCCCGTTGGCGTTCTCCGCGAGCAGGAGCAGCTCGTGGCGGCGCTTGTTGAGGGCGATAAAGAGCGCGCCCAGCGTGGTGCAGACGTAGAGCCACGGCGAGAAGCGGGTCACGTCCACCACCACCGAGCCGCCAAAGACGCGCAGGACGAATCCGGCCGCTACGACCATGACGTCCACGATGACGACGTTCTTGAGGCGGAAGCTGTAGAGGAACATGAGGGCGGCATAGCCCAGGAGCGTGGCGCCAAAGGCGGGGGCCAACGCAAACGCGGCGGGGATGCCGGCGCCGAGCAGCACGACGACGGCCGCCCGCGCCACCCCGGGGCTGAGCGTGCCGCAGGCCAAGGGCCGCAGGCGCTTCGTCGGGTGGAGCCGGTCCTTCTCGATATCGACGAGGTCGTTCACGAGATAGACAGCGCTCGAAACCAGCGAAAAGAGGACAAAGGCGGCCGCGCTCCGCCACGCCCAGGCGCCGTCAAGGGCCTTGCCATCGAAGAACAGCCCGGCAAAGATAAAGACGTTCTTGGCCCACTGCTTGGGGCGCATGGCTTTCAGGAGCGCTGGAAACACGCCGGACCTCCGAGGCAGGGTGACTGGCATCATAGCCCAGACCCCCCGAGGCGTCAAAAGATGCTGTCTTGACAGTTATGACGGGGGACATTATCCTGCGCCCATGAAAGGTGTGCGACTCGATACACTGCTCCACAGCCGGGGGCTCGCGCCGAGCCGCGAGAGGGCTCGGCGCCTGATACTGGCGGGCCAGGTGTTCGTTGGCGGGCAGCGCGTCGACAAGGCGGGAGCGCGGGTGGATGAATCCGCCGAGGTCGAGGTACGCCGGGGCCTGCCCTTTGTCAGCCGTGGGGGGCTCAAGCTCGCGCACGCCCTGAACGCCTTTGGCATCGACCCGAGCGGCCGCGTGGCGGCTGACGTGGGCGCGTCGACGGGCGGCTTTACCGACTGCCTGTTGCAGCGCGGGACGGCCAAGGTGTACGCTATCGACGTGGGCTACGGACAGCTCGACTGGAGCCTGCGCCAGGACCCGCGCGTGGTGGTGATGGAGCGTACCAATGCGCGCCACCTGGAGGCGCTGCCCGAGCCCGTCTCGCTGGTGACCATCGACGTCTCGTTTATCTCGCTGGAGCTGATCTTGCCGCGGGTGCGCCGGTGGCTGGTGCCCGGCGGCGAGGTCGTGGCGCTCATCAAGCCGCAGTTCGAGGCGGGGCCCGAGCGCGTGGGCAAGGGGGGTGTCGTACGCGACCCGGACGTCCACCGCGACGTACTGCAGGCGATGCTCTCGTGGGCGCGCGAGAACGACTGGCGCGTCTTGGGGCTGACGCGCTCGCCCATCACCGGCCCCAAGGGCAACGTCGAGTTTCTTGCCTGGCTCGGAGTTGGCGAGACAACGGCCGCATCGAGGGGCCTCCCCGCCGTCGAGCTTGGCGCCGCCATCGACGCCGTGGTGGCCGAGGGAAGCGCTTCGGACGAGTCGATCGTGGTAGTCGCCGCGGAGTAGGTGCGCCGGGGGCCGGAAGGCCCCGCCGCGCCGGTACCGCCAGTAGGACGTGCAGCGTGACGATGTTTCGAGGCAATGATCGCAACTCCCCGGGCGGGAGGATACTGTCCATGCCATCGTGGCTCTCGACGCCTGCGCAGCGCTATCGCTTCGTGCTCGTGGCTGCCCTGGTCTACCTGCTCGTCCGCCTGCTCGTCGCAGCGTGGGCGGCGCTGCTGCCCTTTTTCCTGGGCCTCCTGCTGGCCTACCTGCTGCTACCGGTGGTGAACGTGATGGATCGCAACGCCCTGCGCCTGCTGCGCCATCGCAGGCTGTCGCGGCCGCTGGCGATCATCATCGTGTACCTGGTGGGCATCGCCCTGACGGCGGGGGCGCTATCGTACTTTATCCCGGCGGTCACCGACCAGGCCGAGGTGCTCGTGTCCGTCTTTCCAACCTACCTGGAGCGGGTGCAGGCCCTGCTGACGCTTGACGTTGGACAGATGCTCGAGGAGATCCCCCCCGAGATCCAGGAGGCGATCAACACCAACCTGCAGAGGGCGCTGGGCACGGTGTGGGATGGCCTCCAGCGGGGCCTCCAGGTGACGGTGCGCACCGTCTCGCAGACGGTCAGCTTTATCATCGGTATGGTCATCGTGCCGTTCTGGCTGTTCTACGTGCTGAACGACGAGGCGCGCGGCCGGCGCGCGTTCTACAACGCCATCCCCGAGGTGGCGCGCGAGGACGTGCGCTGCATCTTGGGCATCCTGGACGGCCTGCTCAGTTCGTACCTGCGTGGGCAACTCATCCTGTGCGCACTGGTGGGCACCATGGCCACCATCACCCTGGTGGTCTTTGGCATCGACCTGGCGCTGCTCCTGGGGACCTTTGCCGGCATCTTTGAGCTGGTGCCCATCCTGGGGCCCTACCTGGGCGCGGTCCCGGCGGTGCTCATTGCCCTGCTCAAGCGCCCCATCCTGGCGCTGTGGGTGGCGCTGTGCTTCTTTGCCATCCAGCAGATCGAGAACCTCTTTTTCGTGCCGCGCATCGCCGGCAACGCGGTGCGCTTTCACCCCGCCGTGGTGATGGTCATCGTGGTCGTCGGCGCCGAGGTCGCGGGGGTGTGGGGGATGTTGCTGGGGGTGCCCCTGGCCGCCATGGTGCGCGACGTCTTTCGCTACCTGTACCTGCGCACCACGGAGCGAGGCGCCACACCTCAGATGGCCCTGGAGAGCCTGCGGGCCTCCACCGGCGTAGTCGGCCGCCCCACGCGCCTGGTGCCCGAAGAGTAGGGCCTGTCACCTTTTTTCCCTTCCCTGACGGTGCGCGTATACTTACGATACGTCTTGCTGCGCCCACGCGCTGGGCGCGGCACCAGCCAGCAGTAGGTAACTGTGAGCCACGTCTTGCCTGAGAACCAACCGCATCACGCCATCCGCAACTTTTGCATCATCGCGCACATCGACCACGGCAAGTCCACCCTGTCGGACCGCCTCCTGGAGCGCACCGGCACCATCGCCCCGCGAGAGATGGCGGAGCAGGTGCTGGACCGCATGGACCTGGAGCGTGAGAAGGGGATCACCATCAAGGCCAAGGCGGTGCGCATGATGTACGACGCGCCCGACGGCGGGCGCTACGAGCTGAACCTCATCGATACGCCGGGGCACGTGGATTTTTCCTACGAGGTGTCGCACGCCCTCTCGGCGTGTGAGGGCGCCATCCTGGTGGTGGACGCCACCCAGGGGGTCGAGGCACAGACGCTGGCCAACCTGTACCAGGCGCTGGAACTCGACCTCGACATCGTGCCGGTGATCAACAAGATCGACCTCCCCTCGGCCATGCCGGGCGAGGTGGCGGAGGAGATCGAGGAGCTGCTGGGCGTCTCGCGGGACGAGATCCTGCAGGCCTCGGCCAAGGAGGGGGTAGGCACCGACCGGGTGCTCGACGCCATCGTCGGGCGCATCCGTCCACCGGCGGCGCCCACCGGGGGACCGCTGCGGGCGCTGATCTTTGACTCGCACTATGATCCCTACAAGGGCGTGGTGGCCTACGTCCGGGTGGTCGATGGCGTCATCAGGGCCGACGACGCGATCCTGCTCATGTCGACACGCCGCGAGGTCGTCCCGTTGGAGGTGGGCGTCTTTACGCCTGGGCTCAAGCCCATCGACGCGCTGCACGCCGGCGAGGTGGGCTATGTGGCCACGGGCCTGAAGGACGTGCGCGATTGCCGCGTCGGCGATACATTCACCAGCGCCCAGCACCCGGCGGAGGCGCCTCTCGCGGGCTACCAGCCGCCCAAGCCGATGGTGTTCGCCGGGCTCTACCCCGTGGACACGGCCGACTATCAGGATCTGCGCGATGCCCTGGACAAGCTGCAGCTCAACGACGCCTCCCTCGTCTACCAGCCCGAATCGTCGGCGGCGCTGAACCTCGGGTTCCGCTGCGGCTTTCTCGGCCTGCTGCACATGGAGATCGTCCAAGAGCGGCTGGAGCGCGAGTACGAACTCGACCTCATCGCCACGGCCCCCAGCGTCGAGTACGAGGTTCTTACGACGGACGGCGAGATCGTCACGGTGGACAATCCCGCCGACCTGCCGTCGGCGGCCGATACCGAAGAGATCCACGAGCCGTGGATGGAGGTGGGCCTCTATACGCCCAAGGAGTACATCGGCCCGCTGATGGAGCTGGCCACGGGCCGTCGCGGCGAGTACCAAAGGATGGAGTACCTCGACGTGCGCCGAGTGCTCATCACCTTCCTGCTGCCGCTGTCCGAGATCCTGGTGGACTTTCACGACCAGCTCAAGTCGCGCTCGCGTGGCTATGCCTCCATGGACTATTCCTTCCACGGCTATCGCCCGGGCGATCTGGTGCGCATGGACATCATGGTGAACCAGGAGCCCGTCGATGCGCTGTCGGTGATCGTGCACCGCGACAAGGCCTATGAGAAGGGGAGCGCGCTGGTGCGCCGGCTGAAGGAGGTCATCCCGCCCCAGCTCTTTGCCGTGCCGATCCAAGCTGCCGTCGGGTCGCGCATCATCGCCCGCGCCACGGTGTCGGCGCAGCGCAAGGACGTCCTGTCCAAGTGCTACGGCGGGGACATCACGCGCAAGCGCAAGCTCTTGGAGCGCCAGAAGGAGGGCAAGCGCCGGCTCAAGCGCGTGGGCAAGGTGGAGATCCCGCAGGAAGCGTTCATGGCCGTGCTGCAGACGGAATCGTGATGCCCGCCCCCGTACCGGCGCGGACGGTTCGGCTGCCCGTCCGCCTGGCGCTCATCGCCATCCTGGCCGTCGCCGCCGCCCTGCGCCTCTATGGCATCGCGTGGGACGGCGGCATGCTGTTTCACCCCGACGAACGCCACATCCTGGTGGTGGCCAACGGCATCGCCTTCCCCCCGCTCGGTGCGTGGCGCACGCTGCTGAGCCCCGAGAGCCCCTGGAACCCCCGGTTCTTTGCCTATGGCTCCCTCCCCATCTATCTGCTGCGCATCATGGCGGACCTGGCGGGGCGGCTCGATCCCAACCATGCCACCCTGCAGTCGAGCTACATCGTGGGGCGGACCCTATCGGCGCTGTTCGACCTAGGCACCGTGGCGCTGGTGTTTCGGCTGGGCCTCCGGCTGTTCGACGAGCGGGTGGGGCTGCTCGGGGCGGCGCTCACAGCCGTCACGGTGCTGCACGTGCAGCTGGCCCACTTTTTCGCCGTCGACACCCTGCTGGCGTTCTTTGTCCTGCTGACGGTGCACCTGGCCATCGGCCTCGTCGACCGTCCGACGCTGTGGCGCGGCGTGGGAGTGGGGGGGGCCTGGGGCGCGGCCCTGGCCACCAAGGTGAGCGCGGCGCCGCTGGGGATGGCGGTGGCCGTCGCCTGGGTCCTCGGCACGCTGGCATCGCGCCATGAGAGAGGGGATGCCCTTGACCGCCGTTCCGAGCGTAGCGAGAGACCTCGTCCAGCTGAACGAGGTCTCTCACATCCGCTCGCGACGACGGAGGTCTGGGAGGGTCGTCGTTCCGAGCGGTGTGAGGAACCTCGTCTCACTGAGGCTGCGCCTCTCGTGTACGCTGCAAGCACGGCCGCGTCGAGACGCGTCGCTCACGCCCGACGCGGTGGAGAGGCGCTGCGTGGGAGCGCCTCACGCCAGGGGGGCTGGGCACTCCCTCTTTGGGGGATGGTGGTGACCGGCCTGGCGGCGCTGATCACCTTTGTCCTCCTCGAGCCCTATGCCATCATCGATGCGGCGACCTTTGCCAGTGACGTGGCGCAAGAGAGCCAGATGGCGCGGGGCGCATACGACATCCCGTACACGCGGCAGTTCGTCGGCACGCTGCCCTACATCTATCCCATCCAACAGGCAATCGTGTGGTCGATGGGCATCCCCCTGGGGCTCACCGGTTTCGTCGCCATGGTGGTGGCCGCGGTGCGCGGTGGCCTGGCGGCGGCGTCGCGCTCCTGGCGCCGGGCAGGCGACCTCCTCGTGCCCCTCGCCTGGGTGCTGCCCTACCTGGGGATCGTCGGCGCGTTCCATGCCAAGTTCTTGCGCTACCTCCTCCCCATCCTCCCCTTCCTCTCGCTGTGGGCCGCCTGGGTGCTCGTCGGCGTCGTGCGGGCGGCGGGGCGCCGCCTGGCCCGCGTCGTGGGGTGGGGGGCGCTGGCGGCGGTGGTGGCGGGGAGCGCCCTCTATGCCGTGGCCTATCTCAACGTCTACACCGCGACGCACCCCTGGATCCAGACCACGGCGTGGATGTGCGAGAACCTGCCCGCGGGGAGCCGCATCGCCGTCGAGCACTGGGACGACACGCTGCCCCTCCTGCAGGGCACGGGGGAGCTGCGCTGTGCTCGCCAGCACCGCTTGACGCAACTGGCGGTGTACAACCGCGACGACCAGGCCAAGCTCGACATGCTGCTGGCCGGGATCGAGGGCAACGACTATATCGTGCTCGCCTCGAACAGGCTGTACAACACCATCCCACGCCTGCCGGAGCGCTACCCGCTGACGAGTCGCTACTACCAGCTCCTCCTCGGGGAGGAGTTGGGCTTTGAACTCGTCCACAGCGCTGCCACCTACCCTCGGGTGTTCGGCGTCGACCTGGTGAACGACACCTTTCACGATCCCGACCTCCCCAAGCCTGCCCTGGTGCGCGCCGCCGAGGCGGAGCGGCGGGCTCTGGTCCTCGGGCGGGCCGATGAGAGCTACTCGGTCTACGACCACCCCATGACGATGGTCTTTGAGAAGGTGGAGCCCCTCTCGCGGGAGGAACTGTTGCGGCGCTTCGAGGACGTTGCCCGAAGCCTGCCGCCCGCGCCGTAGTGTGTCAAGTCGATGGAGTGACGACTCGGTCGTTCGTTCTATGCGGTACTAGGGAGAACGAACGCATGCGTCACTGCATGGTTGTGGGTTGCGTCGCGCGCACCAGTCTTTGCCCCGCCTCCCTCGCGATGCTATAATGCCGGGCATTGCGCCGACGGCGTCGGCGCCAGGAAGGAGTGGCATGAAGAGGCGACTGCGCGTCATCGCCGGCGTCGCCATCAGCGCCCTGTTTCTGTACCTTGCCGCGCGGGGCATCGATTGGGCCGAGTTGAGGCGGCTGTTCAGCACGGCCAACTATGTCTATCTGGTCCCGGCGTTCGTTCTGCTCATCGCCATCAATTGGGTGCGGGCTGTTCGTTGGCGGCTGTTGATGTACCCCGACGGGGGGCGCCTGTCCCTGCCGCGCGTCTTTTGGTTCGTCAACATCGGCTACTTTTTCAACAACGTCTTTCCTGCCAAGCTCGGTGAGGTGGTGCGGGGCTACCTCGCGGGGCGCATCATTCCCGGCGGGATCGGCCGCGCCCTGTCGGCCCTCCTCCTCGAGCGCCTGCTCGACGTCCTGTCGGTGGTGGTACTACTGGTCATCCTGATCCCCTTCGTCGACCTCCCGCCATGGGCTGCGACGGGCGGTCTCCTCTTTGGGGGCGCGGCGGTGGGCGTCACGGTGGCGCTCCTGGTGCTGTCGCGCTTCGGCGACGAGGGGGTGGCATGGCTGTGGCGCATCGTGGGGCGCCTCCCCGTGGTGGGGCATCCCAAGGTGCGCGTGGCGGTGGAGAACCTCGTGCGGGGGTTCGGCGTGCTCTCCATGCGGCGCGTCCTCCCAGGGATCATCCTCGGCTCGGCCCTGGTGTGGCTCGGGTACGGCACGTTCAACTATGTCATCATGGCCGCCTTCCGCATGACGGACCTGCCCTTCTCCGCGGCGGCGCTGGTGCTCTGCGCCACCGGGTTCAGCATGGTGCTGCCGTCGTCGCCCGGCGCCATGGGGGTGTTCGAGTGGGCCGGCGTGCAGGCGCTGGCGGTGTACGGCGTCGAACAGAGTCCGGCGTTTGGCTACATGCTGGGCCTCCACCTGTTCACGAATCTCGTGCTCATCGCCATCGGCCTGCTCGGTCTGCTGGTGGAAGGGCTGAGCTACGCTGACCTGCGCGGCCAGATGGCGCTGCCCTCGGCCGCCTCCCCCGATAGCACCGCAACTCCATCCTAGCTCGAGGGCATCCGTGCGCATTCTGATGGTTTTGACGTATTACTACCCTCACTGGACGGGGCTCACGGCGTTCGCGCAGCGCATCGCCGAGGGGCTCGTCGCTCGCGGCCACCGGGTGACGGTGCTCACCTCGCGCTACGCGCGCAGCCTCGCCTCCGAGGAGGTGCACAACGGGGTGCGCATCGTGCGCGTCCCCTCCTGGCTTCGCCTCAGCCGCGGGCAGGTCATGCCGGGGCTCGTGCCGGCCCTGTGGCGCCTCATCCCGGAGCACGATGTCGTGCAGGTACATACCCCCATGCTGGAGACGTGGCTGGTGGCCGCCATGGCGCACCGCGCGGGACGGCCGATGCTGATGACGCACCACGGCGACCTCGTGATGCCGGCGGGGATGTGGAACCAGACGGTGCAGCGCACCGTGGGCTGGCTGTTGAGTCGGGGCGCCCGGGCGGCGGACCGCATCAGTATGTATACTCGGGATTACATCGACCACTCCGAGTTCCTCAGGCCGCACCGCGACAAGGTGGTGCCCGTCTACCCGCCGGTGATGTTCCCCCGCCCCGACCTGGCCGAGGCGGAGCGCTGGCGGCGCTCCCTGGGGCTCGACGGTGCGCCCCTGGTGGGGTTCGCCGGCCGGTTCGTCGAGGAGAAGGGGTTCGACTACCTGCTGCAGGCCATCCCCCGGCTGGCGGAACGCCACCCCAGCGTGCGCCTCGCCTTTGCCGGCGAGACGGGCGTCGTCTACGAGGCGTTCTACCGGCGGTGCCGGCCCCTCATCGAGGCGCATGGCGATCGCCTCGCCATGCTGGGGCTGATCACCGACCCACAGCGCATGGCCGACTTTTACGCCATGTGCGACGTGTTCGCCCTCCCCAGCCGCAGCGACTGCCTGGCCAGCGTGCAGATCGAGGCGATGCTGTGTGGCACGCCGGTGGTGGCCACCAACATCCCCGGCGCGCGCGAGGTGGTGCGGGTGACGGGCATGGGGCTGCTGGTGGAGCCGCGTAATCCGGCAGCCCTCGCCGAGGGGCTGGCCGCCGTGCTCGACGACCCCGCGCGCTACTGCCGCCCCTATGAGGCGGTCCGTGCCATCTTTGACCCCGATCGGGCGATCCGCGACTATGAGGCCCTGTTGGGCGAGCTGGCGACGCGCTGCCAAGGGGGGCACTGTGGCGCGGCGTGAGGGCGGCGACGCGGCGAACAACCCTCGGCTCGACGTGCTGCTGCGCAACGAGTCGGACATGGCCTATCGGCGGCGGGTGCGCCGCATGGTGGCCTACCTCGACCTGGCGCCGGGCCAGACCGTGCTGGACTGCGGCACGGGGATGGGGTTCTACCTCAAGGTCGTGGCGGACCTCTGCCCCGGGTGCCGACTGTATGGCATCGACGATGAGGACAAGGTGCTGCGCTACGCCTGGGGGCACCTGCGTGGGCGCGGCGTGGTGCTGGCGCGGGGCGACATCCACCACCTGCCGTACGCCGACGAGAGCATGGACCGCGTGCTCATGTCCGAGGTGTTGGAGCACCTCGAGGACGACGCCGCGGCCCTGGCGGAGGTGCGCCGCGTGCTCAAGCCGGGCGGCGTCCTGGCCATGACGGTGCCCCACGCGCGCTACTCGGCCTGGTACGACCCCATCAGTCGCGCCCACGAGGCGCTGCTGGGGCGGCCCATCCGCACCGGCCCCTTTGCCGGCATCTGGGCCAACCACCGCCGCCTGTACGACGCGCAGCAACTCCAGGCGGTGGTGGCGCGCGCCGGCTTGGCCATCGAGCGGGTGGAGGAGCTCACCCACTATTGCTTTCCGGGCACCCAGACCATCGTCTACACCTTGGGCAAGGGGCTCATCGATCACGGCCTGTTGCCGGGATTTCTGGCGCGGTCGACGCACCGCTTCCAGGGGGAGGCGAACAGCGCCAGCCGGCTCAACCCCATCAACTGGGTGCTGGCCCTCTTTGACCGCATCGACCGCCTCAACGAGAACGAGGAGCGCATGGCACGGGTGAACACCTACGCGAACGTGGCCCTCAAGGCCCGCAAGCCCGCTTAGGGGCGGCCCTATGGCATGCAGGCGTCGGCGCGCCGCGCTCGCCATGCTGGCGGCCGGGCTATGCCTGGCCGCCCTCGGGCAGTGCGCCTTTGCGCGGCCCGGCGGCTCGCCCTGGGACGGCATCGTGCTCTACCTAGCGGCGGGTGGGCTCCTGGCGGCGGCCATGACGCGCCGGGAGGCGGGCGCGCCCCGGCCCGCGCCAGCGGAGGGGTTCGTGGCGCAGCTCTGGAGGCTGCTCGGCCGCAGCCGCCTACGGGCGGCTGCCATGCTCGCCGCGCCGGTGGCGAGCGCCTATGCGGCCGCCATGGCCTCGGCGCGGCCGGTGGATGCCCCGCGCTGGGACCTGCTGGCGATCTGGGCGGGGGCGGTGGCTCTCCGTGGGGGCCCTCGTGTCGTGGCGCACCGTGCCGGCGCGCCTGCGAGGGACGGCAGCGGCGCTGCTCCGGCATCGGGAGGCGGCGCTGGTGACGGGTCGCGCTGGCGGCGCTCCTGCTGCGTCGTGCGTCTCGAGACGATCCCCTACGTCCTGTCGGGCGACGAGGCCTCCATGGGACTGGAGGCGGTGGGCGTCATGGAGGGCACGCGCACCAACCCCTTTATCACCGGCTGGCTCTCGCACCCCACCCTCTACTTTTTCTTGCAGGCCGCCTCGCTGCGGCTGTTCGGCGTGACGGTGGCGGCGCTACGCCTCCCCTCGGCGCTGGTGGCGGTCCCGACGCTGGTGCTCCTGTATCTGCTGGCGCGCCGTTGGTTCGGCCGTTGGGTGGCGGGCCTGTCGGCGCTGTTCTTTGCGGGCTATCACTATGCCATCCACTATGGGCGCCTGGCGCTGAACAACATCTGGGACCCGTTCTTTGCCCTGGGCGCCCTCTACTTGAGCCTGTGGGGGGTGGACGAGCGGCGGCCGGCGCTGGCCGCCGTGGGTGGCGTCTTTTTGGGGATGGCGTGGTACTTTTACATGGGGGCGCGCCTCATCCCGCTGGTGCTGTTCGTGGGGCTCTGGCTGCGAGGGCGGCGCGACACGGGGTATTGGCGACGGGCGGCCCCCCTGCTGGCAGTGATGGCGCTCTGCGCGCTGGTTGCGGCGCTCCCATTGTTGGCCCACTTTCGCACCGCGCCGCAGCTGTTCACGGCCCGCTGGAAGCTCACCAGCATGCTGGCCAACGATGCCCTCGCCACCGAGGCGGAGCGCACGGGGCGCACGCCGCTGAGCATCATGGGGACCCAGTTCCTCAAGGCGGCGCTGGCGTTCCACTTTTTCCCCGATCCCACGTTTCACTACCGGCCCGGGGTGCCGCTCCTGGGGTTCGCCGCCGCCGTCCTCTTTAGCGTGGGGCTGGTGGTGGCGGCGCGCCGCTTTCGCCGGGCCGAGTACGGGTTGCTCGTGGCCTGGATCGCCCTGGTGATCGTCTTTGGGGGGGCACTCCTGGAGAACCCGCCGAGCAGCGCCCGACTCGTGCTGGCGATTCCTCCCGTGGCGATCATGGTGGCGCTGGGTGCGGTGGAGGTCTCCTCCCTGGCGCGCTGGGCGTTGGGGCGCTCTCAGGCCGAAGCGGTGGCGGCATCGTTGGTGGTGGTGACGCTCATCACCTGTCAGAGCGCCTACTTTTACCTGGGGCGCTACACGCCGTCCCACGTCTATGGCGGCGCGAACACGGAGGTGGCGCACCGCGTGGGCCTGTACCTGCGCTCCCTGGGGCCGGGGCGCTACTGCTACTTATTCGGGGCGCCACGCATCTACCTGGGGTTCGCCACCATCCCCTTCCTGGCGCGCGACCTGCGGGGCTCGGACGTGCTGGAGCCGCTGAGTGATCCCGCGCAGCTGCCGCCGGCCAACGGTGAGCCGGTGTTCGTCCTGCTTCCCGAGCGCGCCGCCGAGATCGAGGCGGTGCGGCGGCGCTATCCGGCGGGGGAGCTGCGCGAGATTTCGCGACGCCGCGGGCGGCATCCTGTTCACGGCCTACGAACCGCTGGAGTGAGGTGGACATCCCATGGCTGGGCGAGGGAACCGAGAGCGACCAGCGGGCGGCGCGGGCGAGTGCTCCTCCCGCCGGCCGCCCTGCGCGGTGCTCTCGCCGGCGCGGGCGTCGCCCTGGCCCTGCTCGCCCAGTGGGCGCTCGACCGGCGCCTGGCCCCCGGCATCGCGGGGGGCGCCTCGGTAACGGCGGCGGTGGCCATGGGGGCGGCGAGCCGCCCGTGGCGGGCGTTGTCGGGGCGTATGCCGGGAGGCGGCGCGCCGGCGCCCCGCCTGGCGTGGACGGCGCGCGACACCGCCGCCCTCGCCAGCCTGGCCGTCCTCGGGGCGGCCGCTTTCTACCGGTTCGCCGGCAACCGCTTCAGCGCCCTGGCGCTGGTGACGTGGCTCCCGGGGTTCGCCGTCCTCGGGATGGCCGCTTGGCCGCGGGGCGCGGCGCGCCGCGCCCTGGACGCGCTACACCGGTGCTGGCACGATGGCGGCTTTCGCGTCCGTTGGCGGCACCTGGCGCTGCTGGCGGCCATGGCGTTGGCGGCCTTTCTCCGGCTCTACCGCATCGGCGAGGTGCCGCTGGAGATGGGCTGCGATCTGCCCCACAACTATGACAACATCCGCCAGATCCTCAGCGGCGAGCTGCCCGTCTTTTTTCCTTCCCATCCGGGAAGGGAGGGGCTCTTTTTCTACCTGGCGGCGCCCCTAGCCGCCGTCATGGGCCTGAGCCACACGACCATCAAGGTGGCGGCGGTGCTCATCGGCGTGCTGACGGTGCCCCTCGTCTACCTGTTGGGCAGGGAGCTGTGCGACCGCGAGGTGGGGCTGGTGGCGGCGTGCCTGCTGGCCGTCAGCCACTGGCACGTCATCCTGACGCGTATGGGCTATCGCGCCGCAGTGCTGCCGCCGGTGTTGGCGCTCCTGTGGCTGTCGTTGGCGCGGGCGACGCGCACGGGCGGCCGCACATTCTATGCGCTGGCGGGGCTTTTTCTCGGTTCGGCCTTTTATACGTACAATGCGGCTATGGTCTTGCCGTTGCTGGTGGTGCTTCTCCTGCTGGACGAGGCGCTGTCCGGCGGATGGCGGAGGGTGGCATCGCACGGGCCGGGGCTGGCGCTGCTGGCGGTGACGGCGGCGTGGGTGCTGATCCCGCTGGCGCGCTACGCCTACGACGAGCCGTTCCAGTACACCTATCGCGTGGCGACGCGCCTCACCGATCTGGAGCAGCCCCTGCCGGGGGACCTCCTCGGCACACTCGGGCGCAACGCCGGGCGCGCCCTGGCGATGTTCACCTATGAGGGGGATGCCGTCTTTACGACCAACGTCGCCTTCCTGCGGCAACTCGGTTTCGTGCCGGCGGTGGGTTTCGTGCTGGGGATCGGGTGCTGCCTGTGGCGCTGGCGCGACGGCGGGCTGGCGCTCCTGAGCGGGCTGGGCGTCATGCTCCTGCCCTCGATCCTGGCGCTGGCCTTTCCCCACGAGGTGCCGAGCGCGGTGCGGTCCATCGGGGCGCTGCCCGCGGCGATGCTGCTGGCGGCGCTGGGGCTGGTGCAGGCGCGGCGGGCGCTGGGCGCGGCCGTTTCCGAGGCGCTGACCATGTCGGCGGTGCGTCCCGTGGCGCGGTGCGCGGGAGGCGCTCTGCTGGCTATCGGCGCCGCCCTCCTCTTGGGGGGCGAGACGCGAGCGACGTATACCGCGTATTTTCGCGACTATGTTTGGCAGCAGCCCGACCACAACTATTCCATCTCGCTGGAGATGGCGCGCGCCATCGAGGCGTTTGGCAATGCGGGCGGGTCCTACATCCTCACGGCGCCCCACTGGTACGACGGCAACGCCGTGCGCGTCCAGTTGGGCCGCACGCCGGAAGAGTGGGATATCGAACTGACGGAGTTGGCGCCCGGTGAGCCCCCCCTCGATGGGCGGCCCGGCAAGGTCATGGTGATCGTGCATCCGCAAGACGCGGCGGCGCTGGACACGTTGCGCGCCGCCTTTGCGCGCAGTATCGTGTTGCCGCACGCCAAGTACGATGGGACGCCGGCCTTTCTAGCTTTCTACGGAGAACGATAGGCGCATGACGGAACGCGTGCCCACAGAACCCCATCGCTGGGAGGCAGAGCCCGCCCGCGCGCCCGCGTGGGGCGGCGTGCGGCAGACCCTGAGGCAGTTGGCCCAACGGCTGGCCACCCTCGGGCGGCGCGTGTCCGCCACCACGTCCGATCGCGTGCTGGTGCTAGAGTGGCTGGCGCTGATCGTCGTGCTGGGCGCGGTGCTGCGCTTCACCGGCCTGAACTGGGATGAGGGGCAGCACCTCCACCCCGACGAGCGCTTTCTCACCATGGTGGAGAACAGCCTGCAGTGGCCCACCTCGCTGGGGCAGTACTGGGACACGGCGCAGAACCCCCTGAACCCCTACAACTATCAGCACGGCAGCTACGTGTATGGCCTGTCGCCGGTGGTGCTGGCCAAGTTCCTCGGGCAGGTCACGGGGCGCACGGGCTATGACGGCGTGTACCTGGCGGGGCGGGCCATGTCGGCCGTCATGGACCTGCTGTGCATCGTGCTCGTGTTCGCCATCGGGCGGCGGCTGTACGGCCCACGGGTGGGGCTGCTGGGCGCGCTCTTTTTGGCGCTGAGCGTCCTGAGTATCCAGCAGTCGCACTATTTCACCGTGGACACCACCACGACCTTCTTTGTGACGCTGGCGCTCTATGCCGCCGTGCGCGTGGCGCAGGGGGAGGGGCGCGGCAGCATTCTGTTGCTGGGGCTGGCCTTTGGCCTGGCGGTGTCGGCCAAGATCAGTGTGCTGAGCTTTATCGGCGTCATCGCGCTGGCGTACGCCCTGCGCACCCTGACGCTGTGGCGCCGAGGCGATGACGGGGCCTCCGGCGGGCGCGTCGTGGACGCCAGCGGCCGCGTGGGGCGCTTGCGCGTCTCGCTGACGGTGGACGCCGATGCGGCCTGTCCCCCGCCGTCGCCGGCCGAGCGCTTTACCCTGCTCTTTCTGCGCACCTCGCTCTCCATCGTGGCCGTGCTCGTCCTGGCGGCGCTGGTGTTCCGCATCGTCCAACCCCAGGCGTTCACCGGCCCGGGGTTCTTGGGGCTGCGACTGAACCCCCAGTGGAAGGAGGACATGGCCGGCATCGCCCGGCTGATGAGCGGCGAGAGCGACTATCCCCCCAGCCACCAGTGGACCGACCGCGCGCCGGTGCTCTATATGCTTCAGAACCTCGTGCTGTGGGGCCAGGGGCTGCCGCTGGGCCTGGCCGTGTGGGCCGGCTGGGGGCTCATGGCGTGGGAGTTGTGGCGGCGCCGCCGCTGGCAGCACCTCCTCCCCTGGGCGTGGATGTCGTTCACCTTTTTCTACCAGAGCATCCAGTTCGTCAAGCCGATGCGCTACCTGCTGCCCATCTATCCCACCATGGCGCTCGTGGCGGCGTACGGCCTTGTGGCGCTCTGGGATCGGGCGAAACGCCCGGGGCGGCGGGCGATCATCCCGCCCGCGTGGCGACGGCCGCTGGCGGGGACGATCGTGGCGGTGGTGGTGGTCGGTACCGCCATCTGGGCCGCGGCGTTCACCGGCATCTATAGCCGGCCGGTGACGCGCGTGACGGCGTCGCGCTGGATCTATCAACACATCCCCAGGGGCTCGGCCATCACCTTCGAGTACTGGGACGACCCTCTGCCCCTGCCCATGGGAGGGCTCTGGCCCCCCAACGAGTACCGGCAGGTCCAGATGGAGCTGTACTGGGAGGACGTCCCGGAAAAGCGGGACAAGCTGTACGCGTGGCTCGACGAGGCCGAGTACATCATCATGTCGAGCAATCGCCTGTACGGCTCGATCCCCCGCCTGCCCGACCGCTTTCCCATGACGACGCGCTACTACGAGGCACTCTTTTCGGGGGAACTGGGGTTCGAGCATCTCATCAGCTTCACGTCGCGCCCCAGAGTCCTGGGGTTCGAGTTCGTGGACGACAACGCCGACGAGTCGTTCACGGTCTACGATCACCCCAAGGTGACGATCTATAAAAAGAGCGCCGATTTCAGCATGGAGCGCGTGCGCGCCCTCTTTGACGGCTATGATCTGGAGCGCGTGGTGCGCATGCGGCCGGTGCAGGTGACCGGCGCGCCCAACATGCTCATGCTGCCGGAGGACGCCTGGGCCATCCAGCGGGCCGGCGGCACCTGGTCCGAGCTGTTCGACCGTGCCTCCGTCGCGAACCGCGCGCCGACCCTCATCTGGCTGCTGGCCATCTATCTGGTGGGCGCCGCGGCGTTCCCGCTGGGGTTCGTGGCGCTGCGGCGGCTGCGCGACCGCGGCTACCTCCTGTCCAAGACGCTCGGCGTGCTGCTGCTCGGCTATCTCGCCTGGCTGCTGCCCAGTGTTGGGATCGCACCCTACACGCGGTTGACCGTTGGGCTGCTGCTCCTGGCGATGGTCGCCGCCGGCGGCGTCGTGGCCTGGAGGCGGCGGGCGGCGATGGGCGCCTTCCTCCGCGGGCGCTGGCGCTTCCTGCTGGCGAGCGAGGCCCTCTTCCTGGCGGCGTTCCTCCTCTTCTGGCTCATCCGCCGAGGGAACCCGGACCTGTGGCACCCCGTCATGGGCGGCGAAAAGCCCATGGACCTGGCCTACCTGAACGCCATCCTGCGATCGACGACTCTTCCGCCGTACGACCCATGGTTCGCCGGCGGGTACATCAACTATTACTATTTCGGCCTCTCCACCGTGGCGACCCTCATCAAGCTGACGGGGATCGTCCCCACGGTGGCCTACAACCTGGCCGTGCCGACCCTTTTCGCCCTGACGGCGGCGGGCGCCGCCTGCGTCGTCACCAACCTGGTTCCCGAAGGGGAAGACGAAGCGGGGCGTTGGCTGCCGCGCCCGCTCCGCTACGGCATCCTCGGGGCGCTGATGGTCGCCGTACTGGGGAACTTGGGCGAACTCCAGCTCTTGTTGCGGGGTTTCGAGGAGCTGGGGCGCGTGGTGGTCATGGAGAGTCGCATCCCCGGCCTGGCGTTTCTCGTGCGCTGCGCCGCCGGGCTGTGGCGCTATGTCTTCGAGGGGCAGCGGCTCCCCTTCCGCCCCGAGTGGTGGTATTGGAACGCCACGCGGGTAATGACCAACGGCGAGATCAACGAGTTTCCCTTCTTTACCTTTCTCTACGCCGACCTCCACGCCCACCTGACGGCGCTGCCCTACACCCTCCTGGCGCTGGGGGCGGCGCTCGGCTTGGCGTTGCCCGGAGGCGAGCCGGAAGACGCCGCGCCCTCGTCCGAGGCCGTGGGGTGGCGGGGGTATCTCGCCGACGCCCGGCGATGGCTCGGGCAAACCGTGGGCCGGCCGCTCCCCGGCCTGGCTCTGCTGGCGCTGGCGCTGGGGGCGCTGTGGTGCAGCAACACTTGGGACCTGCCCACCTACCTGGGGATCGGCGTGGTGGCGGTGGCCATGGGCGCCTATCACACCGCGGTCACGACGGCGCGGCCGCGTCTGGACCAGCGGCTCTTGGAGCGCATCGCCGTGCGGGTGGGGGTGCTGGTGGTCCTCACTATGCTGCTCTATCGGCCGTTCCATGCCCATTTCGGCTCCGCTTACTCGAGCGTGGAGCCGTGGAAGGGGGAGCGCTCGCCCCTGGGCGCGCTGCTCATCATCTGGGCCACCCCCGGCTTTCTTGTCGCCTCGGCGCTCTGGACGGCCACCTTTGGGCGCGGGGCGCGCGGCGCCGTGGCGCGGGCGCTGCGGGTCTATGTGGCGCCGCGCGGCGGGCGCGAGCGCGCCGGCGCCCTCTATGCCCTATTGGTGCGATGCCAGGGCCTGGGATACGAGGCGGGCGTGTTCGGCGTCATGACGCTCATCGGGCTACTGCTGGCGGCCCTCATCTCGGGATCTTGGGCCCTGCTCCTGGGGCTGCCCCTCCTCGTCATGGCGACCGCCCTGGCGCTCAAGCGCCGCCTAGCCTCGGAGGGGCGCTTTGCCGCCTTGCTGGCCGCCGTGGGCGCCGCCGCCCTGATCGGCGTCGAGTACGTGGTCATCAAGGGCGACATCGGCCGCATGAACACCGTGTTCAAGTTCTACCTGCAGATCTGGGTGGTGTGGGGCATCGCCGGCGTGGCCGGGCTGGCGATGGTGTGGCCGCGTCACGCCGCGTGGCCAAGGCCGGGGCGGCGCCTGTGGCGTGGCCTGCTCATCGGGCTGCTGGCCGCCTCGTCCCTCTACCCCCTGTGCGCCGCCCCGGCCAAGGTGCGCGACCGCTGGGATCCCGCCCTCGGCCCCGGTCTGGACGGCGCCGCCTACATGGCCTCCGCCCGTTACCTGGACAACAACCGCGAGATCGTCCTGGAGCACGATCGGCGCGCCATCGCCTGGCTGCAGGACAACGTGGTGGGATCGCCCGTGATCGCCGAGGCGAGCGTGCCCCCTTATCGCTGGGGGAGCCGCATCGCCAACTATACCGGGCTGCCCACCATCATCGGCTGGGACTGGCACCAGAAGCAGCAGCGCGCTGCCCTGAGCAGCGAGATGGTGGATTGGCGCCTCCTGGACCTGCGCAACCTCTACAACGTGCGCGATACCGAGTACGCGCTGCAGATGCTGCGGCGCTACCAGGTGGGCTATATCTATGTGGGCGAGCTGGAGCGTGCCTACTATGACGCCGAGGGCCTGGACAAGTTCGACGCAATGGTGGGCTCGGCCCTCGAGATCGCCTACCAGGACGGGCCGGTGACCATCTACCGCGTCATCGGCTCGGGCGCGCGCGAGGTGGCTGCCGCCCCGGCGAGCGCCTCGCCGGCGGACGCGGAGACGCCACCCTCGCCGCTGACCGCCATCGGGGCGTGGATCTCGCGCCATTGGGTGCCGAGCGCCGTCCATGCGCAGGAGCCGGCGGTGCCCGAGAGGCCCGGCGCGGAGGACCCGGCCCCCACGCCGGAGCCCTTGATGCTGGACGGCCCGGTAGAGTCCCTCCCCACGGTGAACAACCGCGGCTGGAACCCCCTCGCCATGGGGAGCACCGCCGGCGCGATCCTCGTCTGGTGGGCCGTGGCGCTGCTGTTGGGCGCCATCGCCTGGCCCTTCCTGGCCACAGCGCTGCCCCACTGGGCGGACGGCGGCTATGGCCTGGCCAAGGGAGTGGGGCTCCTGCTGGTGGGCTATCCCGTCTGGCTAGGCGCCAGCCTGCGCCTGTTGCCCAACACCGTCGCCGTGGCGTGGGGCGTCCTCCTGCTGGTGGGCGTGGCGGCGCTGGCCCTCTGGCGACGTCGCCGATCGACCCTCGCCGAGACCTGGCGACGCTGCCGGCGGCTGATGCTCGTCGAGGAGGGGATCTTCTCCCTGGCGTTCGCCGCCTTCTTGGCGCTGCGGCTGCTGAACCCCGACCTGTGGCAGCCCTGGTTCGGCGGCGAAAAGATGATGGAGATGGCCATCCTCAACGCCGTGACCAAGTCGGCCCACATGCCGCCCTACGACCCCTATTTTGCCGGCGGGTACCTGAACTACTATTACTATGGCCACTTTCTCACGGGGATCCTGGCCAAGCTCGTGGGCGTGGCGCCCGAGGTGGCGTTCAACCTGGCCGTGCCGACCTTTGCGGCGCTGACGGCGGCGGGCGCCTTTGCCGTGGGCTATCACCTGGCGCCGCGCGAGACGCGGCTCCGCCCCTGGTCGGGCGCCGCCGCGGTGGCGCTGCTCATGGTGATCGGCAACCTCAGCGGCATCGTGCAGGTGGTGGAGCAGCTCGGGCAGGTGGGGGGCGCGACGCTGGCGGGGGCACCGCTCGGGGCTGGCGTCGGCGCGGTGTTCACGGGCCTCGGCCGGGTGCTGGCGGGCCGGGCGGAGCTGCCGCCTTTCGAGTACTGGTACTATGCCACGCGCATCGTGCCGCACACCATCAACGAGTTCCCCTTCTTTAGCTTTCTCTTTGCCGACCTGCACCCCCACATGATGAACCTCCCCTTCACCGTGGCGGCGGCGGGCATGGCGGCGGGCCTGGTGGGGGCGCGGGAGCGCGGCGTCTTGAGCGGCGCGCTGCACGCCGGGCTGCTGGTGCTGACCCTCGGCGCGTTGGGAGCGATCAACACCTGGGACCTGCCGGCCTACCTGGCCGTGGCGGGGGTGGCCCTCGTGTACCGGGGAGCGGTGGCCGATGGGTGGCGGGGCGCCATCGGGGGCGCCGCGCAGGCGCTGGGGGTAGCCCTCGGTGCGCTGCTGCTGTACGCGCCCTTTTACGCCCACTACCGGGCGCAGTCGCTGGGACTGGGCCTCGTGGCGCCCGGCGAGCGGTCGCCCCTCCCCGACATGGCGATGATCTGGGGGCTCTTGGCCTTTCTCGTCGCCACGCTGCTGGTCACCTGGCGCGTGCCGCGGCGGGCGGAGGGCGTGGTGACGGCCACGGAGGGCGCGCCCGGCGAGGGGCCGACCAGTGCGCCCCCGCGGGCCGCCTCGCCGTCGGCGCTCGTCCCGCGGGGGGCGCTCCTGGGCCTGACCGGCGCGGGGATCGCGGGGGGCGCGGCAGCGCCCATGGCGGGTCTCGACTCTGGCACGTGGACGCTGGCGCTCCTGGCGACCCTGGCGTTCGTGGCCTGCGTGCAGTGGGCGGCGAGTTGGGACGACGCGAACCTGTTCATCCGGCGTACCTTCCTCCTTGCCGGCGTGGCGATCCTGGCCGGCATCGAGGTGTTCTACCTGCGCGACTTTCTCGACGGTTCCGAGTGGCGGCGCATGAACACGGTGTTCAAGTTCTCGCTCCAGGCGTGGGTGTTGCTGAGCCTGGCGGCGGGGGCGGCGCTTCCCGCCCTGTGGCGGCGCGCCGGCGATTGGGGACGGGCGGCGTCGGCGCCCTGGCGTGGGGCGCTAGTGCTGTTGCTGGCCGGCTCCCTCGTCTACCCGGTGATGGCCGTGCCGGTGCGCGTCAACGAGCGCTTTCCCGAGGCGGACGCCCCGCGCTGGACGCTGGATGGCACGGCGTACATGCACGACGCTCGCTATGCGTGGCCGGACGAGGAGCACGTCATCGAGCTGGCGCACGACCGGGCCGCCATCGCCTGGCTGTGGGAGAACGCGCGCGGCACGCCCGTCATCGCCGAGGCGCCCCTTGGGTTCTACCGCGAGGGGGGGCTGCGGGTGTCGTCCTACACGGGCCTCCCCACGCTGGTGGGCGCCCACCAGCGAGAGCAGCGCCCGTGGCAGCAGGTGAACCCGCGCGAGCGCGACGCCGAGGCGGTCTATACGACGACGGACCCCGCGGCGCTGATGGAACTCTTGGGGCGGCACGACGTCCGGTATGTATACGTGGGACAGCTGGAGCGCATCGCCTACGGGGAGGGGGGAGCGTCCACCCTCGAGGCGCTGGCGCGGGAAGGTCGGGTAGAGCGCGTGTATCGTAACGACAAGGTGGACATCTATGAGGTTCCCGCGGAGGCGAGCGCCTAGGGGAACGGCTTGGGTCGCTCTCTCGCATAGCGCGGAAGAAACGAATGAATTCGCCACTACAAAGCAGAGTATCCCTTCCTATGTAGTGACGACTTCAGTCGTTCTCCTCCGCAGCGCGAAAGGAACGAATGAATTCGTCACTACGAAGGAAAGGCTTCCCAACTACGTAGTAACGACTTCAGTCTTTCTGCCCCGCAGCGCGAAAGGAACGAATGAATTCGTTACTACAAAGCAGGGTATCCCTTCCTATGTAGTGACGACTTCAGTCGTTCTTCCTCGCAGCGCGAAAAGCACGAATGAACTCGTCACTACGAAGAAGGGACTTCCCAACTACGTAGAGATGACTTTGGCCGTTCTCCCCCGCAGTGCGAGACCACCGACTAGATGCGTGGGTCTCGTCGCCGGCGGATGGCGAGGGGGTGACGCGTGGCGGTCCTGATCTGGTGGGTGGTTCTGCAGGCCGTCGGCGTCCTGGCCCTGCCGCTGACGCTGCGGCTGCTGCGCTTCCTACCCGACCGCGGCCTCGGCTTTGCCCGGCACGTGGGCCTGCTGGTGGGCGGGTACCTCTTTTGGATGCTCGTCTCCCTGGGGATCCTGCAGAACACCGTCGCGGGGGCGCTGGTGGCGCTGGCGCTCTTGGGCGCGCTCTCGTTGGTTGCCTGGCGCCGCGAGGGGCGCGCGCTGTGGGCGTTCCTGCAGCGGCAGCGTCGCCTAATCCTGACCACCGAGGCGCTCTTTCTGGTCGCGCTGGTCGCCATGTCCTTCCTGCGCGCCTACAACCCCGAGATCGCCGCCACGGAAAAACCGATGGAGTTCGGCTTTATCAACGGCATCCTGGGCAGCCGCACCTTCCCCCCGCGCGACCCCTGGCTCTCGGGGTACGCCATCAGCTACTACCATTTCGGCTACGTGATCGTCGCCATGCTGACGCGCCTGTCGGGCCTGGCGAGCGACGTGACGTTCAACCTCACCGTGGCGATGCTGTTCGCCCTGGCCGCCAACGCCGCCTTTAGCCTCACCTACGACATGGTGGCGGCCTACCGCGCGCGGCGTGGGGCGCTGGAGGGCGCGTTGGGGGCGCCCTCGGAGGCCGCCTTGGGTACAAGGGCCGCCGCCCGGACGGGCATCCTCGCGGCGCTGCTGGTGGTCGCCGTGGGCAACCTGGAGGGGGTCTTTGAGCTAATCCGCGCCCGGGGCTGGGGCTCCGAGGCGCTGTGGCGCTGGCTCGACGTCCGCAACCTGGGGGCCACCCCGCCGAGCCCGACCTGGTACCCTACCGACGGTTGGTGGTGGTGGCGCGCCTCGCGCGTGATCCACGATCGCCTGCCGGGTGGCGGCTACAACGAGGTCATCAGCGAGTTCCCCTTCTTTAGCTTTTTGCTGGGGGACGTCCACCCCCACGTGCTGGCGCTGCCCTTTGTGATGCTCGTCCTGGCGCTGGCGCTCAACGTGCTGCTGAGCGTCGGACATGCGACGGCGCCGGCGGGGGGCGCAACCGACGCCCTGTCGGGCGACCTCGCTTCGTGGCTCGGCCGGCTGCGCCGCGGGGCGCGCGCCCTCTGGCCCGGCGGGGCGGGCGACCTCGCCCTGTGGGGCCTGCTCCTCGGCGCGCTGGGGTTCCTGAACACCTGGGACATGCCCATCTATGTGGGGCTCGTGCTCGTGGCGTACGCCGTGCGTCGCCAGTTCGACCGCCCCGCGCCGCGTAGCTGGTTGGCGGACACCGTCCTCTTGGGGGCGGTGCTGAGCGCCTTGTGCATCGGGCTGTACCTGCCGTTCTACCTCGGCTTTCGCTCCCAGGCGGGCGGCATCGGCTGGGTGGGCGAGATCAAGACGCGCCCCCACCAGTACTTGCTGATGTTCGGCGGCCTCCTCGTGCCGGTGACGGGCTGGCTGGGCGTGCAGGTAGCGCGCTACCTGCGGCTGTCGCGAGGCGAACGGCGCCTGCCGCTGGCTGCCGAGGTCGCTGTGGCGCTGTGCGGTGGGCTGATGCTCGCCTCGATCGTGCGGGGCTGGTGGACGGCGGCGCTGACGCTTGCCATCGCCACGGTCGCGGCGGCGCTGGGACTGTGGGGGGCGCGCCCCGACGGCGAGGACGCGGGGCGCACGCGCCTCGATGGCGGCTCGCTGCTGGCGCTGTTCATGGTGGCGGCAGGGGTGCTCCTCACCACCTTTACCGAGTTCGCCTTTCTGCGGGACACCTTTGGCACGCGCATGAACACGGTGTTCAAGTTCTACTACCAGGCCTGGGTGCTGCTGGCCATCGGCGCCGCCTTTGGCGTCCACGCCGTGGTGGCCACCTGGCGCGGGGCGACGCCGGCCGGGCGCTACGCCCGCATCGCCTGGGCGGCCGCCTCGGTGCTGGTGGTGGCGGCGGGGTTCAGCTATACGCTGGCGGCCTCGGCGAGCAAGACGAACGGTTTCAGCGGGCGGCCGACCCTCGACGGCACGCGGTACGTGGCGGAGGGGCAACCCGACGTCTATGGCGCCATCCGGTGGCTGCGGCAGAACGCCCGCCCCGGCGCCGTGATGCTCGAGGCCACCGGCGGCTCCTACTCGGAGTACAACTGGGTGTCGGCCCACAGCGGCGTGCCGACACTGCTCGGCTGGGGCGGCCACGAGCTGCAGTGGCGCGGCAACTATGACGAGCCCGGCCGCCGCGAGCCCGACATCGCTGCCATCTATCAGTCGAGCGACCTGAGCCGCAGGGCGGCGCTGCTGGACGTGTACGGCGTCGACTATGTGTTCGTCGGGCCGCTGGAGCGCACCACGTATCGCCTGTCCGAAGGGCAGGTCAACGCTTTCGACCGGCTGATGACGCGCGTCTACGAGAGCGGCGACGTCATCCTCTTTGAGCGATGAGCCCGATGCAGAGGAGCGGATGGAACGCGGATGCCGCGGATGGACGCGGATCAGAAGAAATACAGAGTATCCGCGTAAATCCGTAGAATCCGCGTTTATCCGCGTTCCATCCTTCCGCTCTGCGGCGCGATTGGGGCGGCGCGGGGGAGTCTATGGTATAATCGTGGCCGGCGTCGCGGCAGCCGGCGGCGCGTGGTGACGGTGCGATCGAAGGAGCGACGCGAGGCGTCATGATCGTCGAGGAACGCGAGGCAATCGAACGGGAGGGCGGCTACGATACCTGCCCCTTCCCCTGGCTCACCGTGGAGGTGGCGCTCTATGCCGTGCTGGTCGCGCTGGCCCTGGGCGTGCGCCTCGCGGCGCTGGGGCGCTTTCCCCTCTCCTTGCCCGAGGCGGACACGGCGTTGGCCGCCTGGCGGGCGGCGCAGGGAGACGTGTGGCGCCCCGAGGCCTACTCGCCGCTCCTCTTTGGCGCCAACTTGCTCCTCTTTTACCTGACGCGCGCCACGGACGGCGCGGCGCGCCTCCTGCCGGCGCTGGTGGGCGCCGGCCTGGTGGCCCTCCCGTTTGCCGCGCGCCGCACCGTAGGGCGCGGCGCCGCCCTCGTGACGGCGGCGTTGCTGGCGTTCGCGCCGAGCTGGGTGTTCTTTTCACGGGCCAACCACTGGCCCATCATGGCGGCCGCGCTGTCCGCTGCCCTGCTGGTGGCCGTCGACCGGTACCGCCAGACGAGCCTGCCCTCCGACGCCCGCCTCGTCGCAGTGACTGTTGGCCTCGGTCTGCTGGCCGGTCCGACCGTGTTTACGCCGTTGCTGGCGGCCGGCGCCCTGGCCGTTCTTTGGGCGCGCCAGCATCCCATCCTGGGGCCGGCGCGGCTGCGCGGCTTGGGGGTCGGCGCGGCGTCGCCCCGTAACCTGATCGTCGTAGCGGGCGTCCTGCTAGGCGTTGGGAGCGCCCTCTGGATCAACCCGGGCGGCATTGGTGCGGCGGCGAACCTGGCGTGGCGCTGGTTCGCCGCGTTGGTCCCCGCGGCGTCTGGGCCGGCCTGGAGCGCGCTGCCGGTGGCGCTCCTGACGTACGAGTTCCTCACCCTGGGGCTGGCCGTGGTGGGCGCAATCGTCGGCTTGCGGCGTCGTGACCCGCTGGATCGGTTCCTGGTGGCGTGGGCGGCGCTGGCCCTCGTGTTGGGCACGCTCCTGGGCCACCGCGGTCCAGAGTGGCTGCTCGATGTCCTCCTGCCCCTGGTGGTGCTGGCGGGTCGCGGCGGCGCCTACCTGTGGGGCGCCCTGCGCGGGAGGGTGACCTGGGCCGACGCCGCGGCGCTGGTGGTCGCGCTGGCGCTGGGCGCCTTTGCCCTGCTCGAGATCGCCGCCTGGCTGCACACCACGCAGCAACCCTTCCTCATCTATGGGCTCTTTGTGATCGGCACCCTGGTGCTGGCGTGGGTCGGGTTCTGGTTGTGGGGCCAGCCGCTGCAGGCGGCGCGAGTCGGCGCCATCGTGCTCGCGCTGCTGGCCGTTGGCCTGACGGTGCGCGCCACCACCGCCGTGGCGTACCAGACGGCCCGCGACCCGCGCGAGCCCCTGGTGGGGCGGGCGATCCTGCCCGACGGGCGCGCCATGGAGGCGCTGCTGACCCTCCTCTCCGACCGCATGACGGGCGACCGGCACGCCCTCGACGCGTCCTACCAGCGTGACCTGGACCCCTGGGCCGGGTGGTACCTGCGCGAGTACCCCGCCGCGCGCGGGGAGCGGGGTGTTGGCGTGGGCGCGCCCGGAGCGGCCTCGGGCGCCACCGTGCTGGTCACCGCCGATGGGGCGGATGAAACCGGGCCGGCCGGCTATGTCGGGCAGCGCTTCATCCTGGCCGAGACGTGGCCCGAGCAGCCCCTTGCCATTCGGGAGTATCTGCGCTGGTTCCTGTATCGCGTGCCGGTGGGTGAGGTGGAGCGATCGTACCTCCACGTGTGGGTCCAGGCCCCCGGCGTCGCCCAAGCAACGCAAAGGACGAGTTCCACGCCATGAGTCGTGTCATCGCCTCCGAGAGGCCCGGCTTTCTCGACCGCCCCCTCTTTGGGACGGTACGCATCACCTGGGGCGGAGTGCTCTATGTCGCGCTCATCGCCTTCATCCTGTTGACGCGCCTGTGGGACCTAGGCTCCCGCGCCTACTCGCACGACGAGAGCATCCATGCCTGGGAGTCGTGGAAGCTGGTGACGGGGCAGGGCTATACCCACAGTCCGGTGTATCACGGCCCCTTTGCCTATCACTTTACGGCGGTCGTCTTTGCCCTGTTTGGCGATAACGACGTGACGGGACGGCTGGGGGCCGCGATTTTCGGCATCGCCCTGACGATCCTCCCCCTCGGCTTGCGCAAGTGGCTGGGCACCAAGGGGTTGCTCGCCACCACGCTGCTCATGGCGGTGTCGCCGGTGTTGATGCACCGCAGCCGCTTCATCCGGCACGACCAGTTCAACCTCGTGTTCAACATGGTGCTGTTCATCGCCATCCTGCACTACCTCGACAAGCGCAGGGCGCGCGACCTGTACATCGCCGCGGCGGCCCTCGCCCTGGGGTTCACCACCAAAGAGACGACCTTTATCACCTACGCCATCTTTGGCGGCTTTTTGGGGCTGATGCTCCTGGCGCAGTCGTGGCGCGAACGGACGCGTCCCTGGGACGATTCGGCGCTGTTCGACCTGGTCGTCGTCCTGGGCACCCTCATCCTGCCGCTGGCGTCGCCCTTTCCCATCGCGCTGCTGGGCGGCGACCCGGTGGACTATTCGCAGCAGGGGATCATCTTTTCCGGGGCGGTGTTCCTGGCGGTCCTGGGGATCTCGATTGCCATCGGTTTGTGGTGGAACCCGCGGCGCTGGGGCGTGTGCGCCGGCGTGTTCTATGTCATCTTTATCCTCTTTTACACCACCATGCTCACCAACGGCAAGGGCTTTGCCACCGGCATGATCGGGTCGTTGGGCTACTGGTTGTCGCAGCACGGTGAGCAGCGCGGTGGGCAGCCCTGGTACTACTATCTCGTTCTCATGCCGATGTACGAGTTCCTGCCCCTCGCCCTGGGGATGGCGGGGACCGTGGCGCACGCCCTGGGCTTTCCCCGGCGCGCGGTGGCTCGCGACGACGTCCCCCATGAGGCGGCCTCGGGCGCGGCCGCGCCCGAGCCCGAGGTAGCGGAAGCGGCGGCGCAACCGGCGAACCCGACCTCCGGCGCCCACGCGCCGGTACCGTTCGTCCCCTTTCTCATCTTTTGGACGTGGACGGCGTTCGTGCTCTATAGCTGGGCCGGCGAAAAGATGCCCTGGCTCATGATGCAGCTCGCCATCCCGCTGCACCTCCTGGCGGGGTGGACGCTGGGGCGCCTCCTGGAGGCCGACTGGCGGGGGATCCGCGAGCGCGGCGGGCTGTGGCTCCTCCTACTGGCGCCGCTGTTCGTTTATGTGCTCGCGCGGCTCGTCGGGTTGCGCCCCTCGGGCGGTACGAGCATCGAGGCGCTGAACGCGACCATGGGCTGGGTCACGGCGCTGGTCGTCGGGCTGCTGGTGGCGGTGGCCATCGCCGCTGTCCTGCGACGCCTCGCCCGCGCCGACGCCTGGCGCATGGTGGCCCTGGGCGGCCTCGTCGTGCTACTGGCCCTCACGGTGCGCTTTGCCTGGATGGCCACCTTTATCAACCCCGACCTGGCCAACGAGTTCATCGTCTATGCCCAGGGGACGCCCGACACGGCCCTGGTCACGCGCGAGCTGGAGGACATGTCGCGCCGCCTGTACGGCGACCTGAGCATGAAGGTGGCCTACGACGACAGCTCGAGCTGGCCGTTCGTGTGGTACCTGCGCGATTTCACCAATGCCCAGTTTTACGGCAAGACCCCCGGCGGCCCCATGGACGCCGAGGCGGTGATCGTCGGCCCCGACAACGAGTCGGCCGTCAAGCCCTTCCTGGGCAACCGCTACTACCGGCGCGACTACCGCCTCATCTGGTGGCCGAACCAGGACTGGTACATGGGCATGACGCCGCAGTCGCTCTGGCGCGACATCGCGAGCGCCGAGGGCCGTCAGAAGCTGTGGGACGTGATCTTTTACCGCAAGCACGAAAAGCCGCTCACCGACTGGTACCACGTGCACAAGTTTGCGCTGTACGTGCGCCGCGACGTGGCGCAACAGCTGTGGGACTATGGTCCGGAGGCCCTCACCGCCGGGCAGACGCTGCCCGAGGACGTGTACCTGGAAAAGTGGCGTCAGCGCACGGCGACCACCTCATGGGGCGCTCAGGGCCCGCAGGCCGGGATGCTCAACGCGCCCAAGGGTCTCGCCATGGACGCCGCCGGTAACGCCTATGTGGCCGACAGCCAGAACCATCGCATCCAGGTATTCGACGCCAGCGGCGGCTTTCTGCGTGAATGGGGGGGCCAGGGCGCCGAGGTCGGTCGCTTTAGCGAGCCGTGGGGCGTGGCCGTCTCACCGGATGGTGAGGTGGCCGTCGCCGATACCTGGAACCATCGCGTCCAGGTGTTCGACGCCCAGGGCAACTGGCTGCGGTCGTGGGGCGTCTTTGGCGAGGCGGACGCCGGCGGCGCGGGCACCCTCCTCTACGGCCCGCGCGATGTCGCCTACGATGCCCAGGGCAATCTCTATGTGAGCGACACGGGCAACAAGCGCGTGGTCAAGTACGACGCCGAGGGCACCGTCCTCGGCATCGTGGGGGGCGTGGGCGCCGAGCCGGGGCAGATGCAGGAGCCGGTGGGGATCGCCCTGGATGCCGAAGGGCGGCTGTACGTGGCCGACACCTGGAACCGGCGCATCCAGGTGTTTGGCCCCGACCTCACCTTTGAGCGCGAGTGGCCGGTGGTGGCCTGGGACGGCATGTCGGTGGTCAACAAGCCCTACCTGGCCGTCCACGAGGGGCGGGTGTACGTCACCGACCCGGAGGGGTACCGCATCATCGTGTATGACCGCGATGGCGCGGTGGTGGACGTCTGGGGCCAGTACGGCTCCGACCTCGGCGCCATGAACCTGCCGACCGGCATCGCCGTCGACGCCATCGGTCGCGTGCTGGTGGCCGATTCCGACAACCACCGGGTGGTGGTGTTCGCCGAGTAGGGGCGGACTACAGGGGTTCCGGGTTGCGGGTTCCGTGTTCCGGGCCGGACGGTTGTGCGTGACTGGCTGTTTGCGTAGGGGCGACCGGCCGGTCGCCCACTGGGGCGTGTACCATGCGGCTGCATGAATACCAATCGAAGGCACTACTGGCGGCGCACGGCATCTCCGTGCCCGACGGGGAGGTAGTGGCGACCGGCGCCGAGGCCGCCGCGGTCGCCCGGCGGCTCGGGGGGCGGGTGGCCGTCAAGGCGCAGGCGCTCATGGGCGGCCGCGGCAAGGCGGGCGGCATCGTGCTGGCCGACACGCCGGAGGAGGCCGAGGCCCACGCCGCGCGTCTGCTGGCCGAGGGGTTGGCTGGCGCCCCCGTCCATCGGGTGCTCGTGGAACGGGCGGCCGACATTTACGCCGAGCTGTACCTGGGACTGGTGCTCGACCGGCGCGCCCGCCGCATGGTGCTCATGGCGTGTCCCGACGGCGGCATCGACATCGAGGAGGTGGCGCGGCGCCACCCCGAGCGCATCCTGCGACTGCCCGTGGACCCCGCCATCGGGCTGCGCGGCTACCACCTCGCTCGCGTGCGCAACCACCTCGGCCTGTCTCGCAGGGGCGACGTACCTCGGGGCGACCCGCCGGTGGGCGAAGGGCCGGTGGGCGAACGGCCGGTGGGCGACCCGCCGGTCGCCCCTACGGATGATGCGCTGGCGGCCATTGCCCGCGGGCTGTATGCCTGCGCCCGGGCCAATGACGCTACCCTGGCCGAGATCAACCCCCTCGTCGTCACGGCGGAGGGACCTCCGGTAGGGGCGACCGGCCGGTCGCCCCTACTGGCGCTGGACGCCAAGATGGTCATCGACGACAGCGCGCTATACCGCCACCCCGACCTGGCCGCCGCCCGCGACCCCCAGAGCGAGTCGGACGTCGAGCGCGAGGCCCGCCTCGCGGGCCTCAGCTACGTAAAGCTCGATGGGCGCGTGGGGTGTATGGTGAACGGCGCCGGCCTGGCCATGGCGACCATGGACGTGCTCAAGCTGCACGGCGGCGAGCCGGCGAATTTCCTCGACGTGGGCGGCGGCGCCCGCGAGGAGCGCGTCGCCCAGGCGCTGCGCCTCATCCTGTCGGACCCCGCCGTCGCGGCCATCCTGATCAACATTTTCGGCGGCATCACCCGCTGTGACGAGGTGGCCCGGGGCGTGGTGAGCGCTCTGCATCGCGAGGCCCGCCTCCTCGAGGAGGCGACGCCCGTGCCGGTGGTCATCCGCCTGGTGGGCACCAACGAGGACGAGGGGCGTCGCATCCTCGAGGAGGCGGGCCTCGCCACCGCCGCTACCCTGGCGGAGGGTGCGCGGCTGGCCGTGGCGGCGGCCTCGGAGCGGCCGCTCGCCGGAGGGGGCCGATGAGTATCCTGGTGGACGCGGGCACCCGCGTGCTGGTACAGGGGATCACGGGGCGCGAGGGGTCGTTCCACACGCGCCAGATGCTCGCGTACGCCCGGGCGCAGGGCGAATCCGGTGCCCGCATCGTCGGCGGCGTGACCCCCGGCAAGGGCGGGCAGAGCGTCGAGGGGCTGCCGGTGTTCGACGACGTGGTCACGGCCGTGGCCGAGACGGGCGCCAATACGTCGATCATCTATGTGCCGGCGCGTTTCGCCGCCGACGCTATCTTGGAGGCGGCCGAGGCGGGCATCGCCCTGATCGTCGCCATCAGCGAGGGGATCCCCGTGTGGGACATGCTCCCCGTGCTGTGCTACCTGGAGGGCTCGCCGTCGCGCCTCGTGGGGCCGAACTGCCCGGGCGTCATCACGCCGGGGGTGGCCAAGGTGGGAATCATGCCGGGCCACATCCACCGGCCGGGGCCCGTGGGGGTGGTGTCGCGCAGCGGCACCCTCACCTACGAGGTGGTGTGGGCGCTCACCCAGGCGGGCCTGGGGCAATCGACCTGCGTGGGGATCGGCGGGGACCCGGTGAGCGGCACGAGTTTCGTCGACGTGCTGCGCCTCTTCCAGGAGGACGCAGATACGGCCGCCATCGCCATGATCGGCGAGATCGGCGGGCGCGCCGAGGAGGACGCCGCGGCGTACATCGCCGACCACGTCCACAAGCCAGTGGCCGCCTTTGTCGCCGGGCGCACGGCGCCGCCGGGGCGGCGCATGGGCCACGCCGGCGCCATCGTGGACGGCGGCGTGGGCGACGCCGAGACCAAGATCGCCGCCCTGCGCGAGGCGGGCGTCCTGGTGGCGGATTCGCCGGACGAGATCGCCACACTGCTGGCGGAGCGGCTGGGGACGGCGCATGTTTGAGATGGCGCGGGCGGTGTTGTTCGACCTCGACGGGACCCTCATCCGGCAGAGCATCGATTTCGAGCGTATGCGCGTCGAGGTGCTGGGCGTAGTGGAGCGGTTCGGGCTCACGTCGGAGCCGTATCGCGCCATGCACGTCCTCGAGCTGATCGAGCGCGTCGTCGCCGCGCTCGACGCGCGTGAGGTGGGCGCGGGGCCGCGCTTTGCCCTGGCGGCGCAGGAGGTGGTGACCGCCATCGAGGTGGCCGCCGCCGAGGGCGCAGAGCCCTATCCCGGCGTCCCCGAGTTCCTCGCCCGGCTGTGCGGGGCGGGATTCGGCGTGGGGATCGTGACGCGCAACTGCCGCCCGGCGGTGGAGCGGGTGGTGGCGCGCTGGTCGCTGGCGCGCGATGTGCTCCTCACGCGCGACGACGTCGACCGCGTCAAGCCGGACCCCGAGCACCTCCTGGCGGCGCTCGAGCATCTGGGCGCACCCCCCGGCAACGCCGTCATGTGCGGCGATCACCCCATGGACATCGTCGCCGGTCGGCGGGCGGGCACGGGCACGGTGGGCATCCTGTCGGACGGCCTGCCCGCCGATCACTTTGCCGCGGTGGAGCCGGACCTGGTGCTCCCCTCGGTGGTGGGGCTGGAGCGCTACCTGCCGCGGCGACGTCCATCCTAGCCTCGCCGCGGGCAGGAGAGAAACCACGGAGTCACGGAGCACACAGAGGGTGGTTTCCAGGACGCGGATGAACGCGGATCTAGCGGATTTCCGCGGATTCCTATCCGGATTATCCGCGCGAATCCGCTAGATTTGCGTTCATCCGCGTTCTATTCCTATGACTCTGTGGCTCCGTGGCTCCCGATGTTTTGAAGCGCCGGTTGACAGGTTCTCGGCGGCAACCTATCATGGGGGCGCAGAACCTGACGATATGAAAAGTGTCCCGTGGTTTCAGTGACGAAGCTGGGACCGAATGGTGCTCGTCGCCAAGGCCAAGCCGTCCGTCCGCGGGGGCTTGGCCTCGTCTTTTGTGCCGGAACGCGGGCCTGTGCAACAAGGAGGATGCGCAGTGTGGGTGGCAGAGAAGCCGTTACAGTCGGCTGTCGTCGAGGATGTCGAGGGGCCGGAGCCGCGTTGCGCTCGGGGGTACGTGCGCGTGTTCCAGAACTGGTGCAAGGGGTGCGGGCTGTGCATCGCCTTTTGCCCGCGCCAGGTATTCGCCGAGGATGGTGAACACCACCCCGTGGTGGCCCATCCCGACCGCTGCGTGGCCTGCATGTGGTGCGCCATCCACTGTCCGGACTTTGCCATCGTCGTCGAGACCACGGATCCGAACACAAGGGGTGCGGGCAAGTGAGCAGACGGTTGATGCAGGGGAATCTGGCCTGCGTCGAGGGCGCCCTCGTCGCCGGCTGCCGCTTCTTTGCCGGGTATCCCATCACCCCCTCCTCCGAGATCGCCGAGGCGCTGTCGCGCGAACTCCCCAAGGTAGGGGGCAAGTACCTGCAGATGGAGGACGAGATCGCCTCGCTGGCGGCGGTGATCGGGGCGTCCGTGGGCGGGCTCAAGTCGATGACGGCCACGAGTGGGCCCGGCTTTTCCCTGATGCAGGAGAACCTGGGCTATGCCGCCATGGCCGAGATCCCCTGCGTCATCGTGGACGTGCAGCGCGGCGGCCCGAGCACCGGCCTCCCGACGTCACCGTCGCAGGGGGACGTGATGCAGGCGCGCTGGGGCACCCACGGCGACCACCCCATCATCGTCCTGTGTCCCGCGTCGGTCTCGGAGGCGTTCTACCTCACCGTCGAGGCGTTCAACTTTTCCGAAAAGTACCGCACGCCGGTAATCCTGCTCATGGACGAGGTCATCGCCCACATGCGCGAGCCGTTTGAGGCGCCTGCCGATGCGGCGGAATGCACTTCATTCCGCGTGGAGGTGATCGACCGGCTGAACACCGATGTGCCGCCCGAGTGGTACTTTCCCTACGACGAGTCGACGCCCAGCGACGTGCCGCCGCTGGTCAGCTTTGGCGAGGGGTTTCGCTACCATATCACCGGGCTGATGCACGACCGCGCCGGCTTTCCCACCGAGCGCCAGGACGAGATCGAGCCCTGGTGGCGGCGGATATTCTCCAAGATAGACCACAACATCGACCAGATCTGCATGTACGAGGCGGACGGCGTGCAGCAAGCCCGCACCGTCGTCGTCGCCTACGGCTGCAGCGCGCGCTCGGCGGCACACGCCGTCAAGCTGGCGCGGGCCAAGCGCTACAAGGTCGGGCTGATCGTGCTCAAGACGTTGTGGCCGTTCAACGAATCGCTGCTGGAGAACCTGGTAGGCAATGCCAACCGCGTCATCGTGCCCGAGCTCAACCTGGGGCAGATCGCCCTGGAGGTGGAGCGCATCGTCGGGCGGCACAAGGTGCGCCGGGTGAACCGCGTGGACGGCGAGCTGCTGACGCCGCGTCAGATCCTGGAAGGCATCGAGGGGGGCTGATCATGGCCGTTCGCGAGGAGCACGAGATCTATCAGTACCTGCGCCACAAGAAAAAGTTCCCCGGCGTGTGGTGCGCCGGCTGCGGCATCGGCATCGTGCTGGCGGCCATCATTCGCGCCGTGCACCGCATGGGGCTGAGTAAGGACGAGGTGGCCATGGTCTCCGGCATCGGCTGCAGCGGCCGCATGTCGGTGTACGTCGATTTCAACACCATGCACACCACCCATGGCCGAGCGCTGGCCTTTGCCACCGGCCTCAAGATGGCGCGGCCCGACATGCGGGTGCTCGTCGTCATGGGCGACGGCGACGCCCTGGCCATCGGCGGCAACCATTTCATCCATGCGGCGCGGCGTAACATCGGCCTGACGGCCATCGTGATCAACAACAGCATCTATGGCATGACGGGCGGCCAATACTCGCCCGCCACCCCCGCCGGGACCATCGCCTCCACGGCCGTGTACGGCACCATCGAGCAGCCCTTTTCGCCGTGCGACCTGGCGGCCGCCGCGGGCGCCTCCTTTGTGGCGCGCAGCACCGTCTACCATGCCGTCGAGCTGGATCACCTCATCGAACGGGCCATGTGCAAGGAGGGATTTGCGCTGGTGGAGGCGGTGAGCTATTGTCACACCACGCTGGGGCGCCTGAACCGCGTGGGCACGGCGGTGGACATGATGCGAGCCCTCAAGGAGAAGGGGATCACCCAAGAGGCGGCCGCCAAGCTGAGCCCCGACGAGCGCGCCGACAAGATCGTGCGCGGCGTGCTGGTGGACCGCGACATCCCCGAGTACACGGCCGAGTACCAGAAGCTGATCGATCGCGTTCAGGCGGCCATCGCCTGAGGCTCACGCACACACCATCACGGCGGGCGGCGGCGTCCGCCCCTGAACCCGGGAGAACCATGGCGCGATACGAGGTGCGGTTGGCGGGAGAGGGGGGCCAGGGGATGATCCTGGCCGGGCTGATCCTGGCCGAAGCGGCGGTGATGTTCGACCACAAGAACGCCTGCCAGACCCAGTCCTACGGGCCCGAGGCGCGCGGCGGCGCCAGCAAGTCAGAGGTGGTCATCGATGAGGACGAGATCGACTATCCCAAGGTGATCGCCGCCGATGCCCTCCTGGCCATGAGCCAGGAGGGGTGCGACAAGTACTACCATGACCTGAAGCGCGAGGGCGTCCTGATCGTCGATGCGGTCAACGTCCGCCGGGTGCCCACGAGCCGTGCCTACAGCGTGCCGATCACGGCCATCGCCGAGGAGACGACGGGGCGCAGCATCACCGCCAACGTCGTGGGGCTGGGGCTGCTGGTGGGACTCACGGGCATCGTCTCGCGCGAGGCGCTGCGATCGGCGGTGTCGGCGCGGGCGCCGCGCGGCACCGAGGAGCTGAACCTGAAGGCGCTGGCCGCCGGCTTCGAGACGGCCGACGAGTTGCTGCGCGAGCGCGAGCGCCGCAACTAGGCCCTGACGGAGACGACATGACGAGCGATCGCGAGCCCGAACGCGTGGAGGTGCTGGCGTCGGAGCGCATCCACGACGACGGCTTTTTTGCCATCGACCGCGCCCGCTTGCGCCACGAGCGCTTTGCCGGGGGCATGACGGCGCCCATGACGCGGCTGGTATGCGAGCGGGGCGACGCGGCCGGCGTGTTACCGTATAATCGAGCCCGCCGCGAGGTAGTGCTCGTGCAGCAGTTCCGCTACCCCGTCCACGCGCGGGGCGACCGTCCCTGGATCTGGGAGATCATCGCCGGCATGCAGGATGCGGGGCGCACCCCCGAGGCGGTGGCCCGCGCCGAGGCGATGGAGGAGGCGGGGCTCGACCTGACCGAGTTGCGCCACGTCCTGACGCTCTACCCCAGCCCCGGCGGCAGCAGCGAGCGCCTGCACGTCTACCTGGCGCCCTACACCGATGCGCAACGCGTGGCGCCCGGCGGCGGGCTGGTCGAGGGGGGCGAGGACATTCGCGTGCGGGTGGTGGCGCTGGACGAGGCGCTGGCGATGGCGCGCGAGGGGCGCATCGTGGACGCCAAGACGGTGGCGGCCCTGTTCTACCTGCAGGCGGTCTGGGACGAGTTGTGACGGTGCGCCGGCGCGCCGCCACGCCCGCCGCGGCCGCGGCGGGTTTTTCATTTGCGCGCGCGACGACATGTGGGGCGGAGAAGATGAGACCTGAGGCGATCCACGCGTGGCTGGCGGCGGAGCCGGTGTTCCGCGAGGCGGCCGCCTTTGTGTGCCGGCAGGGGATCGCGGTCTATCTGGTCGGCGGGACGGTGCGCGACCTGCTGGCGGGCCGCGCCAGCTATGACATGGACCTAGCGGTGGCGGGCGACGCCATGGGCCTCGCCCGGCGGCTCGCCGACGCCGTCGGCGGCGCCTACGTGGCGATGGACGCCGAGCGCGATGTGGCGCGAGTGGTGGTGCGCCGGACCGGTGAGCCGCGCCTCATCGACCTGGCGGGACTGCGCGCCGGCAGCATCGAGGACGACCTGCGGGCGCGCGATTTCACCGCCAACGCCCTGGCGGTGCCCCTGTGCGCCCCGGAGCGGGGGGTCCTGGACCCCACCGGCGGCAGGGAAGATCTGAAGGCGCGGATGCTGCGCGTCACCCACGCCGCGGCGTTCGAGGATGACCCGCTGCGGCTCCTGCGCGGCGTGCGGCTGGGCGTGGCCCTCGGCTGGAGCATCGCCCCAGGGACGGAGCGCCTGATGCGCGCCTGGGCGCCCGCGCTGCGGCGCGTGTCGCCCGAGCGCGTGCGCGACGAGCTGGCGCTGATCCTGTCCCTCGATGCTGCCGCTGGCGGGCTGGCCTACGCCCACGCGCTGGGTCTCCTGGAGCCGGCGTTGCCCGCCGTGAACGGCGCGGAGTTGTCGGCGGAGATGCCCGCCGGCATTGCCGCGGTGGCCGGCCTCGAGCGCCTTGAGCTTGCCTGGGGCAGAGGTAACGCGTCTGACGAGGAACCGTTGTGGGCGCTGCCCGACGCGCTGGGCGGGCACCTGCGGGCCCACCTGCAGGAGGAGCTGTCGGGCGGGCGTACGCGGCGGATCGCGCTCAAGCTGGCGGCGCTCCTCTACCCGGGCGGTGACGTGGCCGGCCCGGTCGCCGAGGGGCTGCGCCTGAGCGCGCGAGAGGTGCGCCTCGTGGCGGGGGCGGTGGAGGCGGCGCAGCGGCTACGAGGGGGCGACCTCACTCGGCCCCCATCGCGCCTCGAGACGTACCGCTACTTTCGGCGAGCCTGCGAGGCGGGAGTGGCCGGTGCGCTGCTGGCCTGGGCGGTCTCGGGTAGCGGCAATGCCGAGGCGACGCATGTGGCCACCCTGCTGCGGGCGTGGTTCGAGGAGCGCACGGCCATCGACCCACCGCCGCTGCTCACCGGCCGTGAGGTGATGGACGAACTGGGCATTTCGCCCGGCCCCGGCGTGGGCAGAGCGCTGGAGGCGCTGCGCGAGGCCCAGGTGCAGGGCCTGGTGCGGACGCCCGACGAGGCGCGGGAATACCTGCGAGGAGGCGACGATGGCTGACACGATGCGCGGCGTGGTCATGCTCGGGGACGGCAAGGTGGAGGTGCGAGACTTTCCCGTGCCCCAGCCGGTGGGCACCCAGGTTCTGGTCCAGGTCAAGGCCGCCTGATGTACGTCGGGTTCGGGGGCCGAGAGGCGAACGTCATGCTCGGGCCGCAGCTCGGCGCCCGCTGGGTCACCGGCTCCCACATGTTCACCGGCGCCGACTACTATGCGTTGGCACGGTTCATGCTGCGGCAGGAGCTGCATTTCCACGACCTGGTGACGCATCGCTTCCCCATCGAACGGGCCCAAGAGGCGTTCGACCTCTTTGTGAGCCGCAAGACGGGCAAGGTCATGTTCGTCTGGGAGTAGCGAGGGGCGGAGTGCACACGATGAGAGATGACAGGAGAGGGCTATGACGGACACGTCCCTACCGCGCGTGCGCGCCGTGCGTTGCGACCACCGCGCCCAAGACGACGCTGTGTACGCGGCGCTTTGTCGAGCCACCGATCCCCTCGACGGGGCCTGGGAGCGGCTGACGCGGGCGCGGCGCATCACCGTCAAGTTCAACCAGGCGCGGGTGGCCGACCCGCGATCATCTCGTCAAGGTAGGGCTGCCCGATGTGTACGACCCGATGGTGGCGGGCGCCGAGCGCGCCAAGGCGACGTTGCCGCCGCCCCCAGAGGCCCAGCCGGTTCCCTTGCTCCACAAGTAGGGGCCGATCGCCGTCCGGGCCGTGGTGCGGCGCGGCGATCCAGATCCCGGATCGTCGGCGTGCGCGCCCCACAGGCTGGGAGGCGATGAGCGTGGTAGGGGCCGGACGCCGTCCGGCCCGCAGCCCACGGCGCAACGATACGTCGTATATGGCACCGGGCGGCGAGGTGCCGCCGCCCGGTGCCTGTGAATCACATCATTGTAGGAGGACACGATGGGAGTGCTGGATCGCTTCTCACTGCAAGGTCGCGCAGCGCTGGTGACGGGCGCCGGCCGCGGCATCGGCTACGCCCTGGCGCAGGCGCTCGCCGAGGCGGGGGCCGATGTGGCCTGCGTCGACCTGAACGAGGAATCCGCCCGCAAGGCGGCGGACGATTTCGCCACGCTGGGCGTGCGCACCATGGCGCTTCAGGCGGACGTCACCCGGAAGGATCAGGTGGAGGCAACGGTCGCTGCCATGGTGGGGGAGTGGGGGCGGCTGGACATCGGCGTGAACAACGCCGGCATCGCCCGCGGCGGCAAGGCGGAGGAGTTGAGCGAGGAGGCCTGGGACGCCGTGCTCGATGTGAACCTCAAGTCGGTCTTTTTGTGTTGCCAGGCGGAGGCGCTGGTGATGCTGCCGCAGGGATACGGCAAGATCATCAACACGGCCTCCATGTCGGCCACCATCGTGAACCGCCCCCAGTGTCAGGCGAACTATAACGCCGCCAAGGCGGGCGTGGTGCACCTCACGCGTTCTTGCGCCGCCGAGTGGGCCTCGCGCGGCGTGCGCGTGAACTGCATCAGCCCCGGCCACACGGTGACGCCGATGACGGCCAACATGGGCGACGACGTGCGCGCCATCTGGGTGTCGAACACCCCCATGGGCCGCCTCGGCGACCCCTCGGACCTCCAGGGGGCCGCGGTCTATCTGGCCGCCGAAGCCTCCGACTATGTCACGGGCCTCGACTTGATCGTCGACGGCGGGTACGTGCTCTGGTAAGCGAGTCCGTTGGTACGCAGATTGGCGCAGATGAACGCTGATCGCAAGAGACGGGTTGCAGGTAGCAGGTGGCAGGTTACAGGCAGCAGCTAGACCGCTCGCTCATCCCTGTAACCTGCCACCTGTGACCTGCAACCCGCCATCAGAAAACCAGCACTCTACCTGCGGGATCAGCGTACCATCAGGGTCGCACTGTCGCCGCTATGATAGCGCCTCGGCCGCCTCCTGGACCGACATCCCCGGCGTGACGCCCAACTCGGCCGCCAGGTCGTTGACGTGGGTGATGCGGCGCTCCACGAACTGGGCCACAGTGTAGGCGGGCTTGCCCGGCTCCGGGACGATCTTGGCGGCGGGGAGGCCGAATCCGTTGAGCGCCTCGATGTCGAACGACCCGCAGACGATGCTGCCCCGGGGCGCGTCTACCACAAAGCACCACGACGTCGACCACTTGAGTTGGCAAACCTGCACGGCGCCCTTGCTGGTCGGCACGTTCTCGACAAAGACCTCCATCGCATCCTCCTGTTCGCTCGATGGAACGCTGATTCCGCTGATCAGGCGCTGATCTCCGCAGGTTCTTGATACGGCAGCGTAGATCTGCGCACCATCTGCGAAATCTGCGTACTATCGATATGGCTCTGGCGCTCAGCTCGCTCAGACGACGTACGTGCCGCCGGGCTTTAGGGCGCAGACCTGGGCGTGGGGGGCTCGAGCGGCCACCAGCCGGGTCAACGCGTCGATGTCCGCGTGGTTGCCCGGGAAGGTGTTATAGTGGCCGGGGATGAGCACCGGGCTGCCCAACAGCTCCATGGCGTAGGCCGCCTCCATCACCCCCATGGTGTACTTGCCCCCCACCGGCAGCACCGCCACCTTGGGTGCGTACAGCTTGCCGATGAGCGCCATGTCGCCGAATACCCCCGTGTCGCCGGCAAAGTAGACTGGCTCACCGCCGTCGGGGGTCAGCACCATGCCGCAGGTGCCGGAGCCCGGCTTGAGTTCGTTGTGCTCCTGGTACTCCTTGCCCATGATGTCCGAGCTGTGCAGGGCAAACACGGCGTGGATGCGCACGTCCTTTTGCTTGACGCTGCCGCCGGTGTGCAGCGTGGCGCCGCGATGGTCGTAGGGGATGCCATAGTTGCTGCAGTACGCCGCCACCTCCGGCAGGGTGACGAGGGTGGCGTCCGTCTTGTGGACGATCTCGATGGCGTTGCCCAGGTGGTCGCTGTGGCCGTGGGTGACGCAGACGAGATCGGCCTCCTCGATGTCGTCCAGGGCGATGGGGCAGGTGGGGTTGCCCACGATCCAGGGATCGACATAGACGATCGTGCCCTGGGGCGTGACCATGCGCCACGAGCCGTGCCCGAGCCAGGTAATCGTCTGCTCCATGGTAGCCTCCTCGTGTCTCTACTGGATGCGACGCAGTGACCAGCGAATAGCGTTGCGCAGCAGGGTCTGGAACATGGGGTGGTGGATCGCCTCGAGGGTATGGCCGTGCGGCAGATAGACCACGCGCCCCTGGCCGTATTCGTACGCCCAGCCCGAGACCGACTGCCGACCGTCCGGGCCGCGGCTGATGAGCAGCGGCGTCACCCGGTCATAGTCCCAGTGGAGCCAGTGCTGCTCGTCCTCGATCTCGTAGGAGCCGACGCCGGCCGTCACCGGGTGCTCGGTGTTGACGACCTCGACGGAAAAGCGGGTCAGCGGCGGGTGCCCGATATAGTAGCCGCCCAGGGTGCGGCGGTAGGCGCCCTGCGAGGGGTAGGCCCAGCCGGCGTTGTGGAGCGCCAGGAAGGCGCCGCCGCCCAGCACGAACTGCTCGATGGCGTCCTCCTGCTCGGGCCGCATCCACACGACGCGAGGCATGTCCTCACCGTCGGCGCACTCGATGCCGTCCCGCAGGATGACGAGCATGCGGGCGCCGGCCAGGGCGTCAGCCCCCAGCGCGGCATAGTCGGTGGTGCACTCGACCTCCAGGCCCTCCGCCAGGATGACGGAACCGACGCCCTCGAAGGCGTACTCGGGATTGTGATAGTGGTCGCCGGCGAGCAGGATGGCGCGTGGTGGTGGCATGATACCCTCCTGAGGTGGCCGGCCCCGCGTCCAGCGCGGGGCCGGCGGCTGTTGGCGCCGACTGGCGCTCGGGGCTATGTCCCGGCCTGGAAGCGTCTCCCCTTCAGGCCCGCCCGCCCCAAAAAGTGGGCGCGCGGCCCCAACTCGGCCTCGATCTCCAGGAAGCGGTTGCCCGTTGGCCCGGTGGCCGAGCCGCGGATGGTGCCGCACATGAGGCCGACGGCATAGTCGGCGATGTCTACCCCCTCGCCGCGGCTGGAGCAGGGCATCACGCCGTAGCCGTGGCGGTAGGCCAGCCGCACCATGTCGAACGCCTCACTGATGGTGCCGATTTGGTTCACCTTGAGCAGGACGGCGTTGGCGGCGCCCACCGCCACCCCCTCCGCCACTCGGGCAGGATTGGTGGTGAACAGGTCGTCGCCCACGATCTGGATGTCCAGCTCCCGCGTCAGGATGGCATGCCCCTCATAGTCGACCTCATCCAGGGGATCCTCCAGGATGACGAAGGGATAGTTGGCCACCATGTCGCGATACCAGGCGATGAGGTCGTCGCGCGTCTTGGGCTGGTCGTTGAACAGCCCGATGAAGCGGTCCGAGTCCTTGTCATAGTAGGTGCCGGCGGCCACGTCCACTTGCAGCCCGACGCGCCCCTCGTACCCCAGGCGGGCGATCGTCTCGGCCTGCAGGTCCCACAGCTCGCGGTCGTCCTTGACGTAACCGGCGGGGATCCACGAGGAAGCGTCGCCGCGGTGGGGGATGCCCAGCTTTTTCTTGAGCACGTCCTGGAACTCGGTGGCGATGTCCCAGGCGGCGTACGAGGCCTCGGTAAAGGTGTCGAACCCATAGCAGAGGAACTCATGACTCGGCTTGCCGCCCGAGCGCTGGCCGCCGCCGTAGCGGTCGCTGCCGGCAAAGGCGCCCGAGGCCGCCGCGGGCAGCATGCAGGCGTTGGCGCCGCCGATGTGCTGGTACAGGGGGATTCCCAGGCTGGCCGCGCCCGCCTTGAGGGCCGCCGCCGACACCGCCGCCGTGGCGTTGCCGCCCAGCCGCGCTTTGGCGTCGGGCCCGCCGATGTTCAGGAGGCAGTGGTCGACGTCGATTTGTCGGTGCGCCTCGACGCCCAGAAGGGCGGGGGCGATGACCTCGTTCACACTGTCCACGGCGCGCTGCACGCCCTTGCCGCGCCACTTGGCGCCGCCGTCGTAAGCAAAGGCGACCTCGAACTGGCCAACCGATACCCCCGCCGTGCAGATGGCGACGCCGACGCCGCCGCTGGCCGTGCGCACGGTGGCCTCGATGCCGGGGTGACCGCGCCCCGTGTAGACCTGGCGGGCCTTGACCGAGACGATGGCGTGAGGTGATGTCATATGACTATCCTTTCCATGGGCTTTGTTGTGCGGGGGAACTGTACCCGCGTTGGGGCCGATCTGCAAGGGCGGCAGCGTGGGGGCACGGGGGGCGGCGGTTGACCGGCTATGTCGTCAGGAAGTCGTTCTTTGCGTGGTAGAGTAAACAAACGAATGAATTCGTCACTACATAGCTTCGCCAGCGCTTGGGCACGTCCTATGATCTTTTGCGTGCTATAGCAGGATAAACGAATGAATTCGTCACTACATGGTGCCAGAGCTACGTAGTGACGAATTCATTCGTTCTCTTTGGGTATGGAGAGGCTAGCCGCGAGGAGGCGTCAGGACGCCCCCCTCGCAGGGCATCAGTACACGTCCTTGATGCGGTCGAACGACGGGAGGATGGGGTCCTGCAGCGTCTCCATGTGCTCCCGCAGGCGCGCCATGAGTTGCGCCTTGACCTCCGCCATGGCGGGGTCATTGAAGCGGTTGTGCAGCTCCCAGGGGTCGTCGATCACGTCGTACAGCTCGCCCATGTCCACCTGGTTGAACACCAGCTTGTGGCGCTTTGTACGCACAAAGCGCAGCGGCGCCGGGAAGAGGTGGGCGTGAAACGCGCCGTAGACGCTGTCTCGCCCTGTGGGCTCGGCGCGCCCCAACACCTGGGGCAGGATGCTGCGGTTGTCGGGCACCTCGGGCGGCGTGACGCCGGCGGTCTCGAGGAAGGTGGGAAAGAGGTCGTTGAGCAGCACGAACTCGTCGCAGACGCTTCCCGGGTTCTCGCACGCCGGGTGGGCGGCGATGAGGGGCAGGCGCCAGGACTCCTCGTAGGCAAAGGGGCCCTTCTCGATCATGCGGTGGGCGCCCATCTGGTCGCCGTGGTCGGTGCCGAACACCACCAGCGTGTTCTCCTCGAGCCCCTGGGCGCGCAACTCTGCCAGGATGCGGCCCACGAGGTCGTCCAGCATGGTGACATAACCCCAGTAACGCGCCACGATCTCGCGCCACCCCGCCCAGCCGTTGCCCGACAGGCTCCAGAAGCGCTCGTAGAGGGCGTGGACGCGGGGCTTGTCGGCCCAGGTCTCGGCGTAGCTGGGCTCCGGCGGGATGTCGGCCGGGTCGTACATGGAATAGTAGGGCTCGGGCACCAGGCAGGGGGTGTGCGGCCCCCAAAAGTTGGCCCACACGAAAAAGGGCTTGCCGCTCTCGCGGCGCTCGGCGCCAAAGCAACGCAGGTGGTCGACGGCCTCCGAGGCGACCATGGCCTCAAAGGTCTCATCGAGGCCGCCCGACTGCAGGGCGTACATCTCCTGATCCTGCTTGCCGGGGTTGTCGCCATAGTGCGCCTCGAGCACGCGCGGATTCTCATAGCCGTGCTCGCGCAAATAGTCACCATAGTGGGGCGTGGGCCGGTTGCTGCGGCGGCCGTAGCGCAGCCCCTCGGGGATGCCGGCCACGGTGGGCTGGCCGTAGCCGGGGAAATCCTTGCCCCGGAAGCCGTACTCGGAGGGCACGCGGGCGTTGTCCACGTGCCACTTGCCGGCGTAGCCCAGGTTATAGTTCGCACCCGCCAGGCTCTCGGCGAGGTTCGGGATACCGGGCTCCAGGATGCCGCCGTTGGAGGGCACGCCGTTCTTGTGGGGGTAGAGCCCGCAGAAGAGGGCGGCGCGCGCCGGGGAGCAGGGACTGGTGGGGCAATAGGCGGCGTCGAAACGCACGCCGCGGGCGGCCAGGGCGTCGAGGTGCGGCGTGCGGCAGGAGGCGGCGCCGTAGCACCCCAGGGTGTCCCAGCGGTGCTGATCGGTGAGAATGAGCAGGATGTTGGGCCGGTCGGTGGAGGGCATGGGGGTCTCCTGACGTATCATGTTAGGTGATCGCTGCCGCGAAAGGAATGGTACGCAGATTCCGCAGGTCGACGGCTGATCTGCGCGGATTCAGGGGGGCGTTGCGCCGCAAGAGGTGAGCGGCAGCGCATCGCGCAGGGGCCATGGATCTTTCCCTGCCTCATCTGCGTGCATCAGCGACCGATCAGCGCAATCTGCGTGCCATCAGGCCTTGTCGGCTCAGAGCTAGCCTCTGTCGCCGACCTTTGCGCGGTGTGCGGCGACCATGTCTGGGTTGAGGCGGTGTCCCAGGCCGGGGCCCTCGGGGAGGACGAGATAGCCGTCCTCGATGCGCTCGGCGGGCTCTAGCAGGTCGGCGCGCCAGTCGACCTCACCCCAGGCGTACTCGAGGATGAGAAAGTTGCTCAGCGTGCTGACCACCTGCGCGGTGGCGGCCGTGGAGACGGGCCCGGCGGGGTTGTGGGGCGCCACGAGGATGCCGGTGGCGCGGGCGGCGCCGGCGATGCGCTTGGTCTCCAGCACTCCCCCGTCGTGTTTGACGTCGGGCATGATGACGTCCACCACCCGCCGCGTGAGGAACGGCGCGAACCCCTCCACGGCGTAGACGCTCTCCGCCGACGCCGTGGCCATGGGAACCGCCGATGTGATGCGCGCCAGATCGTCGGTGCGCGTGTGCGGCAGAGGCTCCTCGAACCAGAAGAGGTTGCACTCTTCCAGGACGCGCGCCACGGCGAGGGCCTCGGCGACGTCAAAGCGCCCGTGGCAGTCGATGGCCAGCTCGACCGCGTCGCCGATCGCCTCGCGCACGGCCCGCACGCGCTCGACCCCCGGCAGCCACGCCGCCCGCGGACCGGTGCGCACGTGGGCGGGGCCGCGTACCTCGTCGAACGGCGCCAGTTTGACGGCCGTGAAGCCCTGCTCCGCCGCCTGGCGTGCGGCGGCGGCAAAGCCGGCGGGCGACCGGTCGGCCACATGCCGGTTGATGTTGGCATAAAGGCGCACGCGATCGCGTACCTCGCCGCCCAGGAGCGCGCGGATCGGCACCCCCAGGCGCTGCCCGAGGATGTCCCACAACGCCTGCTCGATGGCGCTCAGGGCAGTGTGCTCCACGCGGCCGGCGTGCTTGTTGTCCAGCGAGGCCCAGATCGCCTCGATGCGCGTTGGGTCCTGCCCCACGAGGCGCTTGCCGTATTGCGCCAGAGTGGCGACGACCAGGGCGTCGTTCAGCCCGTGGCTCGCCTCGCCCAGGCCCGTGATTCCCTCATTGGTGTGAATGAGGCAAAAGACCCAGTCGCCCCGTCGGTTGACGTGGACGACCTGGGTCTCGAGCCTCTCGATGATCAATGCCATAGCGGATACCCCTCAGCCCTTGATGGCTCCGGCAACACCTTCAACAAAGTAGCGCTGCAAGAGCAAAAAGACGGTGATGATCGGCGCCAGCGAGATAGTAGCCGCTGCCGCCATGCCCGTCCAGTCGGTGGTGTGCTCGGTGACAAAGGCGTACATGCCCACTCCCAACGTGCGCAGTTCCGGCTTGGAGAGGGTGAACACGAGGGGCATAAAGAACGAGTTCCAGGTCCACATGAACTGCATGATCGTCGCTGTAGCGAGGATCGGCTTGGCCAGCGGCAGCATTACGCTCCAGAAGGTGCGCACGAACCCGGCGCCGTCGATACGCGCCGCGTCCTCAAGATCGTTGGGTAGCGCCTGGAAAAAGCCGCTGAACAGCAGGATAAAGAGCACGTGGCCGCCGCCGGCTTCACCGAGGATGACGGCCCATAGCGTGTCGAGCAGCTTGAGCCGCTTCATCATCTCGAACACCGGGATGATCGTATAGCCTGTGGGCAGGAACAGGGTGGCCACGATGGCGCCCATAAAGATCTTGCGACCGGGAAAACTGTAGCGCCCGCAGGCATAGCCCGTCATCGAGGTCCACGCCAACACCATCGCCACGACCGAGACGGTGACGGTCACGGTGTTGAAAAAGTAAACCCGGAACTTGGCGACCTCCCATGCCCGGACAAAGTTGTCAAAGATGATCTCTTTGGGGATGAGGTTCAGGCCGCCGCTGAACATCTCGGCCGTCGTCTTGAAGGCGGCGGACACCATCCACAGGAAGGGGTACATCCAGATGATGCCCAGCCCGATCAGGATGATGTGGGTAAGCGGCATGTGCAGGCGCCGCGCGAGCACTGCGCCCATGGGGGCTTTTCGAGTTGTCACTGCGTCCCCCCCCTGGCGCCGATGCTGCCGCCCTTGCGAATCGCCAAACCCTGGATGGTCGAGAGGATCATGGCAGCGAGGCCGAAGAAAATGCCTGCGGCCGACGCGAACCCGATGCGCGGCATGCCGGCGCTGCCAAAGGCATAGCGGTAGATAAAGATCGAGATCGTCTCAGTGAGAAAGAAGGGGCCGCCGTCGGTCATCACCTTCACGAGGTCGAACACGCGCAGCGCGCCCACCACGGTGAACAGGATGATGACGAGACCGACCGGCCTGATGAGAGGCACGGTGATGCGGAAGAACGTCTGCACCGTGCTCGCCCCGTCCACCTTGGCGGCCTCATACACCTCGTTGGGGATCGCCTGTAGCCCGGCGAGCCAGTACATCATGTTGGTGCCAAAGCCTTTCCAGGCCGAGACCACGATGATGGTGAGTAGTGCGGTGCTTGCCTGGCCGAGAAAGTGCACCGGCTTGTCGAGCAGGCCAGAACGTACGAGGATGGTGTTGACCACACCGTTGAACGGCGAAAAGATGTACGTCATGACGATGCCGACGATGGCGGTGGTGGTCACCACCGGCAAGAAAAAGATCACGCGGTAGACGCTGGCCGCTTTGAGGCGGGAGTTGTTCAGGATGATGGCCATGATCAGCGTGGTCGGAAGCTGTAGGACCACCAGGCCGGCCATGAACTGAAAACTGTGCTTGAAGGCATTCCAAAAGTACGAGTTGGTTACGACCTCTTGAAAGTTGGCCAGGCCGACGAACCGCGTCGGAGCGCCGAGGCCGGACCAGTCAAAGAATGCAAAGTACCAGCTGGCCAAGACGGGCCACACCGTGAACATCAGGTAGAGGACGACCGCCGGCGCGATGAACACATAGCACCAGGCGTGCTCCCGTATCCGCCGACCGAGCGACTTGTGCCTCTCCCCCAAAACTGAGAGTGAGCGGGCAGGTCCTGGTCTTCTCAGGGCCCTCTGCAACATCGTGGTCTCCTGTCGTGAGACTATGCAACCCAAAAGCCCGCGGGCGCATTGTGATCGACGGCCGCGATCAGCGACCGCGGCCGTCGATCACCGTTATCAATGGCGTGTCGAACTAGTACGTGACCGGCGGGAGTTCGGCGTACATATCGTCGGTATAGTCCTTGCTCGGATCCCAGTTCGGGAAGATCCAGTCGTCAATGCTTACGGGGACTCCCTCGCCCTTCAGGTAGTTGATGGCTCGCTCCAGCTCGGCGCGGTTGTCCTGGGTGTACTGCTGAGCTTGGACTTCATAGTCCGCCATGCTGAGCTGGCCGGAGAACACGCCGCCGAGCAGCTCGCCCCAGTTGGGGTGCAGGGCCTTGCGCTCGACGCTCACCTTGGACTGCTCCACGTTCCGGGCGGTGGGGTTCGGCGAGGTGCGGATGTCCTCGGCGATCTTGAAGATCGTCTGGATGATGGGGTCCTTGACGTTGCTCTCTTCGTTGGCTTCGGGCAGCGTAGTGAACCAGCCGTTGCGCGCCCACCCCTTCTGGTAGGCCGGGCCGAACTTGAAGAGCAGGAACCGGGTCACGGCGTCGGGCACCTGGGTACCCTTGGCGACGTAGACGCGCTCGATCTGGGCGTTGCCCAGGTTGTAGCCCAAGCGGCCGCCGTCGAACTCGGGGGGCGGGGCGACCGAGTAAGAGAACTCGGGGAACTGGGTGTTGTAGGCGCCCGCGTCCCACCAGCCGCCCAGGAACATGCCGGCCCAGCCACTAGGCAGCCCGGCACGCGACTCGGTGTGGCTGATGGTGGAGTAGCCGGGGAACAGGCTCCCGTCCTCGGCGATGTCCATGCAAAGCTGCAGCGCCGACACCATATAGTCCGACGCGATGGTCAGCTCGCCCTTGGTCCAGTCAAAGCACTCGGTCTCTGCGTTGCCGCTGGCCATGGGGCCGGCGGTATAGGCCAGAGACCCGACGAGACCGGTATAGTCCCACGGGGAGGTGCCGCCGAGGATCAGGCCGTACGACTGACCGCCGCCCGCCTCGGTGAGCTGCTTGGCCACGTTGCGAAAATCGGACCACGTCTTGGGGGCCTCGGTGATACCGGCCTTGTCGAACAGCTCGTCGTTCATGTACAGGACGTGGGTAGCGGACGTCTTGCCCACCGGGTAAAAGCCGTACAGGTGCCCGTCAAGCATGTTGACGCCGTTGAGGAACATGTACGCCGGATAGGCGTTGGTGAGGTACGTCTGGACCTCGTCCGGGTAGGGCATGACGTACTCTTGGTCCAGCATCTGCTGCATCGTCAGGTTGAACTTCCAGAAGACGTCCGGGGGGGTACCGCCGGCGAACAGCAACTGGGTCGCCTCGTTATAGTTGGCGGGGTCGGTGCCGTCCATCCGGATCTCGATGTCCGTGTTCATTTGCATGAACTCGTTGATCATCTGCTCGCGGTACAACTGCTCGGTGGTGGCCTGCAGCCAATAGCGCATGACCTGCTTCTCGGCCGGCGCCGGCGCCGTCGTCACGACCTTCTCGATGACCTGGGGCGTCCCCTCGACGACCACCGTCTCCTTGACGACCTTTTCCACCTCTTTTTCGACGACGACCGTTTCCTTGACCACTTGAGGTGCGCAAGCGGCCAGCACGGCGCCTGCCGTGCCCGTAAGGGCCCACTTTAGCCAGCGACGACGGGTGATTCTCTGCTCCATCCTCTTCTCCTTGACTGTAACGTTACCCGTACGACCACGACCGACCAGACTGCCGAACCGGTGGGGGCGTCCACAGCGCGCTCCCGGCGCGCCGGCCCGGACCCCGATACTATGGTGCCGCCCGTCCTCATGGTGCCACGTGGGAGGCTGCCCGGCCGGAAAGGCCGCTACCAGAGAATACATAACATTGCCGGGAACGCCAAACGCGAGGCTGCAGGAGCCTCTGCCCCAGGGCGCACCCGTTGGCCGGCTCGGCTGCCGGTCTTGACAGAACGTCCCACGTGGGGTATCAGTAAGGGGTACGGCACACTACCTGCCCCAGCTTACCCGATGGCCGCGCCCCGTGGAAGGGGTTAAGTCCCTTGAGAGTCCGATCCGAGTCCCAACGAGAGCCATGACCGAACCAGAAGAGGGCCCCAGCCGAGCCGAGTTCGACGAGAGCGTCCACGACGCCCTCAGTCGCCTCTATGACCTGGCCCACCTCCGCACGCATCCCCTGGCCGACATGCTGGCGCCCGAGGGTGGCAACCCGCTGGAGCGCAGCCAGGCGCTGCGCCGGCTGTTGCTGGACACCATCCGCGAGGTGCGCCCGGTGGCGGGCGTGCCCGCCCATTCGCCCGACTGGCGCGGCTACCGCATCCTGGAGCTGCGTTACATCGAGGGGGCGGCGCCTCGCGAGATCATGGCCGAACTGAACATCGGGCGCAGCCAGTACTTTCGCGAGCAGGCGCGGGTGTTGGAGGCGGTCACCGATCTGCTCTGGTCGCGCTGGCAGCAGGCGCGGGGTGAGGGCGACGACGGGGAGGCGCACGAGGATCTGCTCCGTACCGCCGTGGAGCGCGTGGCGGAGCGCTCGTCGTCCGAGGTGATTCAGGGAGGCCAACTCCTCGAGGAGTTGCGCCCGGTGATCGAGCCGCTGGCCCGGGCCGAGGGCGTATCGCTGACCATGGACTCGTCCTGCGGCGGATTCGACCTGCGCGTCGACCGGGTGCTCCTCCGCCAGGCGGTGCTGAGCCTCGCCTCGCACGGGCTGCGAGGGGCGCGCGGCGGAAAGGCCCAGATCGATTGCTTCTCCGTCGAGGGGGAGCGTACCATCCGCTTGCGCGTGCGGCCCGGCCCGCGCGCCGCGAGCCCCGTCGCATCGGGGGACGGCGGCGAGCCCTGGCGCGAGTTGGTGGCCGCCATGGGGGGCGTGGTGCGGATCACGGACAACAGCGGAGGCGCGTGGGAGGCGAGGCTTGCCTGGCCGACCGGCAAGCGGGTGCTGCTGGTCATCGACGACAACGCCGACTTTTTGGGGTTGTACCGCCGCTACGCCACGGGCCACAACTGGCAGATCGTGGGCGTCACCAGTGGCGCGGAGGCACAGCAGGCCATCGCCCAGGCGCGCCCGACCCTCATCCTGCTCGATGTGCTGATGCCCGGCGAGGACGGGTGGGAGTTGCTCGTGGCGCTCAAGCAGAACCCCGACACGCGCGACATCCCCGTCGTCATCTGCAGTGTGCTGGACCAACCTACCCTGGCCACTACGCTGGGGGCGGCGGGTTACCTGCGGAAGCCGGTTCAGAAGCAGGATCTGCTGCGGGTTCTGGCGCTATACGAGCGGGAAGCGGCCACGTCGGGCTGAGGCTGCCCAGGACGCCCTCTAGCACCCGGGTGAACTCGACGAACTGGAACGGATCGTCCCTGGTGATGGCAATGGGGCCTCGCACCTGCAGGCTGGAATAGTCCTGCCCCCGGGCCGTCACCATGATCACGGCGGTCTGCGCGCATTCGGGATCCCCCGCCATATGCTCCAGCACCCCCAGCCCGTCCTTCTCGGGCATCACGAGGTCGAGAATGACCAGGTCGGGCCGCTCCCTCACGATCACGCGCAACGCCTCCTCCCCGTTATAGGCCTCCAAGCGATCCTGCCGCGCGATGCGCGTGCGCAACATGCGGTGGAACAGGCGCACCACGTCGGGGTCGTCGTCGGCGATGAGCACGCGCTGAACCGGCCTCCCCAGGCGGTCGATGGCACCCAGGAGTTCGTCGCGCGTGACGGGCTTGACCAGGAGATCGTCCGCGCCCATGGCGGCCGCCACGCGGCGGCTGCTGGGCAGGTGCGCGCGGATGATGGGGATGCCCGCCGGCAGGGGCCCGGCCTCCACCGACTCGTCCAAGACCAGCGCCAGGGCGGTGAGGTCGCGGGCCAATGCCGCGCCCTCCTGCACGTCGGGGTGGCTGACGACGCGGTACCCCTCGAGGTAGTGCTGTAGCAGTGGGCCGATGCGCGGGTCGTCGTGCACCAGCACCACGATGCGCTCGGTGGCGCCCGTGCCCGGCAAGCGCCGCCGAAGCAGCGTCCCGCTCCCCTCGTCTCTGCTGCTGCTCGCGGCGCAGGGCAGGGCGAACCAGAAGGTGGTGCCCTGCAGATAGACGCTCTCGACGCCCATGCGCCCGTGATGCAGCTCCACGAAGCGCTTGCTGATGGGCAGCCCCAGGCCCGTGCCGCTGTGCCACGTGGAGACGGGTTGGTCGGTGGAGCGGAACTCTTGGAATATCTTGGGCAGGTCCTGTTCCGGAATGCCGCGCCCCGTATCGGACACGCTGACGAGGATCTCGTCCTCCTCCTGGCGCACCTCCAGGGTGATGGAGCCACGCTCAGTAAAGCGCGCGGCGTTCACCAGGAGGTTCAGCAGCACCTGACGGATGCGCAGGCGGTCGATCCAGATGCGCGGCAGGTTGGGGGCCAGGCGCAGGTGGAGTTCCAGCCCCTTGGCGGCGATATAGTCGCGCACCATGCCGGTGGCCACGGCCACCAACGCGGCGATGTCGGCCTCCTCCTTCACCAGCCCCAGGCGCCCCGCCTCGATGCGCGCCAGGTCCAGGACGTCGTCCACCAGGGCGAGGAGGTGCTGGGCGTTGTGGTGGATGACGTTGAGATCACTGCGGTACGGGCCGGGGACCTGCACGCCGTCATAGCTCTCGGGTGCGGTGAGCATCATCTCGGAAAAGCCCACGATGAGGTTGAGCGGCGTGCGCAGCTCGTGGCTGACGTTGGTGACGAACTCGGCCTTGAAGCGCTCCGCCTCCTCGGCGGCGCGCCACGCGGCCACCAGTGAGGCGTTAGTGCGCCCCAGCCGCGAATACGCCTGGTCCAGGTCCTTGACGACCTTGGCCAGCTGCGCGCGATGCTCGCGGGCCGCCTCCATGTTCTCCCGCGCCTGGTTGAGGCTGTAGATCGACCAGTGTGTCACGGTGAACAGCGCGTGGGACGATGCCCACCCGAGGAGCCCGGCCAGCCCTCCCACGGCGATGGCGCCGATGGCGTACCCGCTCGGGAGCATGCCCGCGAGCGGGCCGTAGCTGAGCCAGGCGAGCATCGCCACGACGCCCCCCTCGGCCACCAGGCCGGCGAGCAGGCCCGACGTGATGACGGCCATGAGCGGCAACAGCGCGTAGAGAAAGATGACCGCCGGCTCGCGGAAGGCCAGCAGCGATATGGTGATGGCGGCGAACATGCCGAGCTGCCAGGCGACCTGCGCGATGGGCAGGCGGTGCCCGAGGTGGCGCAGCGCGATACCGCCGCAGATCAGGACGATGATGGTCGTGAGCCAGACCGTGGGACCCATGGTCTGCGACCAGGTGATGGTGGCCACAAAGTGCCACAGCATGTAGGCGCCGATGGTGGCCAAGATGACGCGGCGCTGCGTGAGCTGCGCCAACTCGGCGGTGGTCTGTGCCAGTTCAGGGTCGTTCTGAGCCGAGGCGCGCCATGTGCGCCACATTGAGGTCTCCTGTCGAGCATGATCAATTACGGTAGACGGCGCCAGCGTGATGCACAGTCGGACGGGCGGTGCTGGCGGAAGTAGTTCACCATAAAGGGAACGGGGCCGCATGTCAAGAAATGCGCCGAGAGCTGCCGGCGCGGTACCCCGGACCCCGACGGGGCGCTTGCCCTCCATGGCGATCTACTGTATGATAGTATCTGGTAGTCGAATCGCAACAAAAAGTCGGCGCTGCTGCCGCAATCAAACGACCCGCAATCGGATGAGACTCCACAGGTTGGGGCCTCGTCGGATGGCGCTTTATCGGCGCAGGCCAAGATAGAGTCGATCCAGTTGTCGCGTCTCGACCGGCGCAGTCCCCGAACGCGCGCACCCCAGAGTGGCCGGCGCAAGCCGCCACCCATCCCCAGAGGGTGCGAGGGGCGCGTCGGTCCACCCCGCCCGTCGAAGGGTTTCGATCCTCGGCATCGGTTCCCGCAACGGCCCACCCGGCAAAGCCGCCGGGGGGCGGCATCCCATGGTGTGAGCAAATGCGCTCCGTGTGAACCAGCGGTGTGACGTCCGTCTGGTGTGTCCGCCTGGGCGCATCACGTCGTGTCGCGCGACGGCGTCGCCTCGGCCCGCGCAGGCACAGGCATGCGCGCGAGCGGCATGACTCGGCACCCGCGCTCGCGCGCTACACCGGAAGGAGGCCATACACCCCATGGCAGGCATTGCAGGAATCGCTGGCAAGACGGATCGCGCACTGGTCCGCGGCATGTTGGGTCGGCTGGCGCACCGTGGGCCGGCCGGACAAGAGATCATCGAGGGCATCGGCGGCACGTTGGGCGCGGTGTGGACCGACGCGCAGGCCGATGACACCCCTGTGAACGCGCACGACATGACGGTGCAGGACGCCGGCGCCGACGGCCACCTGGCGCAGGCCACCCTCGAGGACGGCCGCGTCATGTTGACGCGCGATCCCGTGGGGATCGCGCCCCTCTACTACGGCCACATGGAGGACGGCACGCTGTGCTTCTCCTCCGAGGTCAAGGCGCTCCTGGGCGTCGTCGAGATGGTACAAGAACTCTCTCCCGGGCACCGCTACGACGGTGAGCGCCTGGAACCCTACTTTCAGCTCGATGCGCAGCCCGCTCTAGAGGCGGGCGCGGCCGAGATCGCCGCCGAACTGCACCGACGTCTGGATGCCGGTGTGTCCGCGTGCATTCCCGCCGATGGCGTGGCCGGCTCGTGGCTCTCGGGCGGACTGGACTCGAGCGCCCTGGTCGCCCTGGCCAGCCGCCATGCTCGCGAACTGCACACCTTTGCGGTCGGCCTGGACGGCTCCCCTGACCTCGCCTACGCGCGCGAGATGGCCGCCTATGCCGGCGCGCGGCACCACGAACTGCTGGTGACTATCGACGACCTGCTGAGGGTGTTGCCCGAGGTGATCTATCACCTGGAGTCGTTCGACGCGTTGCTAGTGCGCTCCAGTGTGACGAACTATCTCGTGGCGGGGCTGGCGGCGGAGCACGTGGGGAGCGTCTTTTCGGGCGAGGGCGGCGATGAGCTGTTCGCCGGCTATGCCTACCTGCGCGACATGCCTCAGAAGCAGCTGCCCGGCGAGCTGCTGGACATCACCCGTCGGCTGCACAATACGGCGCTGCAGCGGGTGGACCGCAGCGCAGCCGCCCATGGGCTCGTAGCGCATACCGCCTTCCTCAATGCCGACGTGCTCGACTATGCGCTGCGCATCCCCATCACGCTCAAGCTGCGTGACGGCGTGGAAAAGTGGATCCTGCGCGAGGCGATGGCGGGCCAGATGCCGGAGGGCGTGCTGCACCGCGAAAAGAGCAAGTTCTGGGAGGGCGCCGGCGTCGGCGACCTCCTCGCCCAGCACGCCGAATCCACTATCACGGACGAGGCGTTCGCCGCGGAGCGCGGGCTCCCCTGCGGCTGGGAGCTGAACACCAAAGAGGAACTCATGTACTACCGCATCTTTCGCGGTCACTTTGGCGACCTCGAGGACCTCTCCTGGATGGGCCGCACCAAGGGCGCCCCGCGGACCTAGCGCCCGCTGAGCCCACCCGCGGCCAAGGCCGGCGGCTGGGTCAGGCAAGCGCGCCGAGGCGCGCTCCTGCACAAGGAGGTCAGCCCGCCTCGGCGGGCTTGGAGGGCTCAGACGGGCCGTTTACGGCTCGGCGCTCACGGCTCGGCGCTCACGGCTCGACGTTCGCCGGCTCAAGGGATCGGGACCGCCCCCCCCCCTCGCGCGGGGTGTGTCCAGAATTCTGGGAGAACGGCGCGCCACCGAGCGTCCGCCGCGGGTTGAAGCCCGGCGCTAACCGTCCCAAGGCGAAGCCTTGGGCGCCAAGCCCACCTGCGTGGACTTCTGTTCAGCCCGCGAAGGCGGGCCTGGCGATGTTAGCGCCTGACCTCGGTCAGCAGCGTGCTCGCCCGGCTGAACGCCTAGAATTCTGGGCAGACCCCCTCGCGCGCAAACCCTTGAGTTCTCTACCCATTTCGTGCAGAATGGTTCCTGCCCCTGGAGTTCCGAGAGCCCGCGCCGGCCGCCGGCTCGCCCGGGGAGCCTTGCCAGACATAGAGTGAGGTAGGAAACCATGTGCTGTGTGATCTCTGCCGTGCTCCTCTTTGGGCCGCGACTCGCGCTGGTCATCTGGTATCTGCTGAGTCCGGGGCTCTTTGCCCGGGTCTTTGACAATCTCCTCGTGCCGGTGCTGGGGTTCCTGCTGCTGCCGTGGACCACCCTCATGTACATCGTCGCCGCGCCGGGCGGGATCGGCGGGCTGGAATGGGCGCTGCTCATCGTCGCGTTCCTGGTGGACCTGGGCGCGTACGGCGGCGGCGCCTACGGCAACCGCAACCGTTGGCGGCGCTAAGAAGGACCGATCCGCATCATGCGCAACGAGGGGGCAGCCATGATCGACGTGACACAGGCCGTCCGACAGCTGAGCCGTAACGCCGAGGCCATCCGTGTCCTGGCAGGAGCCCTCCCCGAAGAGGCGGCGAACTGGAGTCCTGCCGCGGATATCTGGTCCATGAAGGATGTCGCGGAGCACCTGTACAACGAGGAGCGGTTCGACTTTCGGCGCCACCTCAAGACGATGTTCGGAGAGTCGCCCGAGTCGCGTCAGCATATCGAGCTGAAGAGCGCCCGTGAGGCGCTCGATGGCTTTCTCCTCGAACGGGCAGCGTCCATGGCGTGGCTGCGGGCGCTGGAGTCGCCTGACTGGGGCGTGACCATCGAGCTGCAGTTCGGCCCGAACGAGAGGTTCACCTTCAGCGCGGGCGATATGCTCGTCTCGTGGGTCGAGCACGACAACCTGCACCTGCGCCAGATGGTCGAGCTGCTGCATGCCTGGCACGAGCACGTTGCGACCCCCTACTCGACCAAGTATGCGGGGGAGTGGTAGAGCCTCTCCCTCCCGTCATACCTGCAGGCTGGGCGCCAGGTAAGGGCGCCTCCTCGTCTCTCAACGAGCGCTGACAGCAAGGGCGGGTGCCACCGGGTTGGTCCGGTCGCACCCGCCCTGTGTTCGCGCACGTGACCTCGAGACCTTGGCCGCCTTTTCCTCGCGGCACGGTCCCACCGCCTAGACGTTACACGTCTCGTATGCCGCCCGCAGCGCCGCCATGCGGTCCCCCTTGGGCGTGAACTCGTGCCCCATGTACAGGTCGTACCCCGATTCCGCGATGGCGCGACAGATGCCGCGATAGTTCAACTCCTGCGTGTCGTCCATGTCCTGGCGGCCGGGATTGCCGGCGGTGTGGAAATGGCCGATGTAGGGCAGGTACTTCTTGATGTTGCGGATGACGTCCCCCTCCATGATCTGCATGTGATAGATGTCGAACAGCAGCTTGAAGCGGGGGCTGTTGACCATCTCGCACAGCGCCGCGCCCCAGTCGGAGCGGTCGCACTGGTAGCCGGGGTGGTTGACCTTGGAGTTGAGTAGCTCCATGTTGAGGTTCACCCCCTTATCCTCGGCATAGGGCACGATGCGGCGCAGCCCCTGGGCGCAAGCGATCATCCCCTCCAGGTCGCTCTGGCCGGGGTTGCGGTTGCCGCTGAAGCAGATCAGCCCGCCAACGCCGTACTGGGCCGCCAGGTCGATGCGCGCGCGCAGCTCGGCGACGATGCGGTCGTGGTTGGCGACCTTGTTCAGGCCGTCGGTGAGGCTGGCGTGGCCCGACATGCTGGCCAGCGCCAGGCCGTGTTTGCCGGCCGCCTCGGCGATAGCGGGCAGCTGATCGCCCGGGTCAAAGAACTCGACCGCCTTGAAGCCGATAGCGGCCACCTCGCGGCAAAAGGCGTCCAAGGTGGTGGATTCGGGCCGGTAAAAGATGGGCATGATGACACACTGCTTGATGGGCATGGCAACCTCCGCATGATGGTGGGCCGGGCGGCGGGCGCGGCCCGGCGTGGACGCGGCGCCGCGGCGCGCCGCGGGCTAAAGCCCTGCGGCTACGAGAGATGGAAGCCCCTGCGGGGCTGATGGCGCCCCGGAAGGGGGCACGTCTGGGATAGCCCGGCGGTTCAACGCCGGGCGGGCTGAACCGCCCGGAACCCGTAACCCGAAACTCGCAACCCCTCCCCCCTGTAACTTGATACCTGTAACTCCGCCACGCCCTTTGTGAGGGGCGCCCCTTACACCCTGGCCCCGAGCTTGATGTACCCCTCCGGGTGCTGGGCGATCTTGGGGTACTCGTCCGCCAGGTCGTCGAACGCCACTACCGGCGCGACGATCGGCTCGCCCGTCAGGCGCCCCTCGTAGAGCCAGCGCCAGCACGTCTGAAAGATGCGCGGCTCGTCCCAGCGGGGATGGTCGCGGTCGGGCTGGCTGCAGGCGCGGGTAAAGACGATCTTGGGCAGGTTGAGGTGCGCCTCGGCGCCTAGGTCGAGGCCGGCGCCGTAGGGTGGGGGGAAGGCGCCCGCCACCACCGTGCCGCCATAGGCTACGCCGCGCAGCGCGGCCTGCATGGCGTGCATCGACCCGCTGTACTCGATGGCCACGTCGGCACCCCGCTTGGCGGTGGCGCGCTTGATCTCCAGGCCGGCGTCGACGGCGGTGGGGTCCAGGGTCAGGTCGGCGCCCAGGGCGGCGGCGACCTCGCGGCGCTCGGCCAGCGGGTCGATCGCCACCACCGGCGACGCCCCGGCCAGCCGCGCCAGCTGCACCGCCATCAGCCCGATGGCGCCCAGCCCGAACACGGCCACGGCATCGCCGATGCGCACGTGGCCGTCGCGCACGGCGTTGAAGGCGAACTCGGCGGGATCGAGGCAGACGGCGGTGCGCCAGTCCATGCCGGCGGGCATCTTCCAGCAGCGCTCGGCGGCGGTCACCACCACGTCGGCGAAACTACTGTGGGCGCAGACGCGGTCACCGGCGGCCAGCGAGGTTACCTCGGCGCCCGCCTCCTCCACGACGCCCACCACCATGTTGCCCACGCCCACGGGGTAGCGCGCAGTGTCGGGCGCGACGGGGCGAAAGAGCTGGTACTCGGCGTCAAAGGCGCCGCGGGGCATGGCATAGCCCTTGTAGAAAGCCATCTCGGTGCCGTGTTTGGCGGCGGCGAACTCGGCGCGGATGCGCACCTGCCGCGGCCCGGGCGGCTCGGGGCTGAAGGAGCGCCACTCTAGCGTCTCCTTGGCGACGCAGACGAGTCTCTTGGCCATGGGCGTTCTCCTGGGGGTGTGCTTGCGGGGGGGAGGATAGGCGAGGTGGGGGGGTGGTGTCAACCGGGGCAGAACGCCAGGCGTGCCGCCACGGGCAGAGCTCGCGGCTGTGTGTTGTGGGTTCCAGACGCCCATGGCATAGGTGGACTATGGCACAGTTGTGAGCGTTGCCCGGTTGCCCCCCACCGCCGCACGTGCTAATCTCCCGCCACGCATCTCCATCCGTAGACAAAGGAGCCACACATGGAGCGCATTCCCATCGCCATCGTCGGCTGCGGCGGCATGGGCGGCCGGCACCTGCGGGGCATGAAGGAGTTGTACGATTCAGGCATGGCCAACGTCGAACTCGTGGCCGCCTGTGACCTGAAGCGCGAGAACGCCGAGCACCTGGCCGATACCGCCGAGACGCTGCTGGGCGACCGCCCGCGGGTCTACACCGACATCGAGGCGATGGCGAGCGCCCTCCCCGACCTCCAGGCGGTGGACGTCACCACTGATTCGGGGTCGCACCACATCGTGGTAAGCGCCGCGCTGGACCTGGGGCTGCACGTGCTGTGCGAAAAGCCCCTCGCCTCGACCATCCGCGGCTGCAACCTCATCATGGCACAGCACCAGGGGAGCGACCGCGTCTTGAGCGTGGCGGAGCAGTTCCGGCGCGACCCCATCTGCCGTCTCATGCGGGCGCTCATCGAGGCCGGCACCATCGGCGAGCCCCGCATGTACATCGATGTCGGCGCCAGCGGCGGCGACCGCATCCTCATCTTTCCCTGGCGCCACGACAAGCGCGTTGGCGGAATCTTTGTGGACGCCGGCGTGCACACCACCGACCTCATGCAGTACTACCTGGGCCCGGTGCGCGAGGTCTATGCCCAGGCGCGGGTGATGGAGCCGGTACGGATAAAGTCGCCGCAGCGCACCGCCACGTCCGAGTTCTATGACCACTGGTACGCGGCCATGCCCGACCAGGTAGAGGCCACCGCCGAGGATACCGTCGTGGCGCAGCTGAGTTTCGAGAGCGGCGTCATGGGGCAGTGGACATCGTTCCAGGCGGCTCACGGCGAGGCGTTCCACCACACGGTGGTCTATGGCGGCAGGGGGTCGCTGCGCACCGCCGGCGCCCGCAACGGCCGGCCCCTGGTGCTCAACCTGGACGACGAGGGCGAGGTCCCCACCGACCGCATCCTCGACCTGGTGCCCGATTTCCACCTGGATGCCATCACGGTGGCCGTCTTTGGCGCCGACCGGCTGGCGTCGTACCCCTTTTCCTTTGCCGAGGCGGACCGCAAGCTCGTGGCGGTCGAGTACCATGAGTTGGGCGAGTGCATCGCGACGGGGCGCCGGCCCGAGGTGGATGCCTTCACCAGCCGCAAGAACCTGGCCGTCTGCCACGCCGCGCTCGAGTCGGCGCTGCTCCATCGTCCCGTGACGGTGGACGAGATCGAGACGGAGCAGACCTGGGAGTACGAGGCGGACATCCGGGCGCATTGGGGGTTGTGAGGCGGCGGGGCATTGCGGCGGATACCGCGCGACGGCTGTAGGGGCGACCGGCCGGTCGCCCAACGGTGGCGAGGGCGGGGCGCCAGGCCGGCGGTCTATCTCGGCGCACCGGGGGTTGAGAGGCGGCGGGGCATTGTGTGGCGGATACCGCGCGACGGCTGTAGGGGCGACCGGCCGGTCGCCCAACCGGTGGCGAGTGGCGAGGGCGGCGGATCCGGGCGCCGGGCCGGCGGACATCCGGGCGCATTGGGGGTTGAGAGGCGGCGGGGCATTGTGCGGCGGATACCGCGCGACGGCTGTAGGGGCGACCGGTCGCCCCTACGGTGGTGAGGGCGGCGCCGGGCCGGCGATCTATCCGTGCCTGGGCGACCGGTCGCCCCCTACAGCGTGTCCGCCGCGGGACGCCTGGCAAACCGCGCCGAGTTCGTGGATAATGTCGCTCGCCGAGCGGTACGCCGATCATACAGCGTTATCATCAACCATCGGAAGGGAGTATGTCATGCGCGAGAACACCATCCGCAAGCTGCTGCGCGAGGGCAAGCCGACCATCTGCGCCCGCACCGCCGTCGTCTGGCCCGACATCGTCGAACTCATCGGCAGCCTGGGCATCTATGACTATGTGGAGTATGCCGCCGAGTACGGCACCTTTACCCTGCCCGACCTGGACAACTATTGCCGGGCGGCCGAGCTGTACGGCCTGGGGACGATGATCAAGCTCGACCAGGACCCGCGCGTGTTTATGGCGCAGCGCGCCATCGGCTCGGGGTTCCAGAGCGTGCTGTTCGTCGACTGCCGCACCGTCGACGAGGTACAAGAGTGCGTGCGCATCTGCCGGCCCGACACGCCCACCGACGGCGGCATCTTTGGGGCCGCCGGACGCCGTTTCGCCTACACCGGCGGCGCCATCGGCGAGATGTCCCAGGCGCTGCGCGACGTGGTGGTGGCCATCATGGCGGAGAAGCAGGTGCTGGTGGACCAGCTCGAGGACGTGCTGGCGGTGCCCGGCGTGGACATGATCCAGTGGGGCCCGACCGACTATACCATGAGCAGCGGGCTGTACACCCAGCGCAACGCCCAGGTAGAGGTCAAGAAGGTGGAGCGCAAGGTGCTCGAGATGTGCTTGGCCAAGGGTGTCCCGCCGCGCGTGGAGCTGCAGAACCTCGACAACCTGGACTACTATCTCGAGATGGGCATCCGGCATTTCCGCATCGGCCACGACATGGCCGTGCTGCGCAACTACTTCCAGACCCAGGGCAAGGCCCTGCGGGAGCGCGTCGAAAAGGCCTAGCGCTCGTTCCGCTCGGGCGGCGCGCGCGGCCGCTCGATGCCAGGACGTTCCGGCACAGCGCCGCGGCATTGCCTGCGGCGTTGTGCGTATCAGGGCCTCCGAACACGATCATCACACGCGACTGGGCGTGGGTCGGCGCCGGCCCGCGGGAAGGGGAGGATCATGGAGTATCGCCAACTGGGCAGCACCGGCGTGCGGATTTCGGCCGTCAGCCTGGGCACCGGCGGCCAGTGGGGCGGGCGCGTCGACCGGGAGGCGGCCAAGCGCATCGTGGCCGCGGCGCTGGACGGCGGCGTGAACTATTTCGACACCGCCAATATCTATGGTACCTGGTACGACGGCCGCCCGCTGGCGGAGGAACTCCTGGGGGAGGCGCTGGTGGGTGTGCGCGAGGGGATCGTGCTCGGCACCAAAGGGAGCCAGCGGCTGGGCGAGGGGCCCAACGCCTGGGGCGCCTCGCGCTACAACCTGATGAACGCCCTGGAGGCGAGCCTGCGCCGGCTGCGCACCGACCACGTCGACCTGTACCAGATCCACCTGCCCGACGCCACCACGCCCAACGAGGAGACGATGCGCGCCCTGGACGACATGGTGCGCTCCGGCAAGGTGCGCTACGTGGGGGCGTCGCAGTACCCGGCCTGGCGTATCTGTCGCTGCAACGACCTCGCCGAACGCTATGGCTGGGCGCCGTTCGCCACCACCCAGGCGCACTATAACCTCCTCGAGCGCCAGCCGGAGGTGGAGCTGCTCCCCTTCTGTCGCGCCATGGGAGTGGGCGTGCTGGCCTATTTCGTCCTCGCCAACGGGCTGCTGGCGGGGCGCTATCGGCCCGACAGCCCCCCGCCGCCCGACAGCCGCGCCGCGGCGTTCGAGCGCACCCGGCGCTACCTGGACATCTATGCCACGCCCGCCAACTATCGCCGCATCGCGCGCCTCACGGCCTGGGCCCAGGAGCGCGGCCACACGCTGGCCGACCTGGCCATCGCCTGGGTACTGGCGGAGCCGGTCGTCTCCACGGTGCTGGCGGGCGCCAGCAGCCCGGAGCAGATGGCGGCCAACGCTCGCGCCGCGTCGTGGGCGCTGAGCGCCGAGGAGGTCGGCGCGGTGCGCGCCATCCTGGAGGGCGAGGTCGAAGCCTGATCGACCGGATCGGCCGGGGTATGGAGGCCGTGGGCGGCGCTGACTGCCCAACCAACCGCTAAAGGAGAACAGCATGGAGACGAGGGTCACCTACCTCGATATCGGCCGCATCATCACCGAGACCGTCACGCTCCCGCCCCTGGGGCCCAACGACGTGCTGGTCAAGACGCACCAGGCCTCGGTGTGCGGCTCGGAGCGCTACTTTTACCGGGGGATCACCGTGCGCCCACAGGACGAGGCGCGCGCCCACAGCCTGAGCCACACCCACCACGAGGAGGGGCACGGCCCCGACCACGCCTATCCCATGGGGCCGCTGGGCCACGAGGGGGGCGGCACCATCCTGGAGGTGGGCTCGGCGGTGAAGGAATACCTGGGCGGCGGCAAGGTCTCCGTCGGCGACCGGGTGGGGAGCCTCGTCTATCCCACCTACACCGACTACTGGGTGTGCGACGTGGCCGACGTACAGCCGATCCCCGAGGGGGTGCCGTTCGAGGTCGGCTGCCTGTACGAGGCGCTCTCGTGCGCCGCCTGGGCCGGGCGCCACATGGGCGTGCAGCTCGGTGACACGGTGGCCATCAACGGCGCTGGCTTTGCGGGCAACATCCTGCTCCAGGCCGCGATCAAGTCGGGCGCCAGCCTGGTCATCGCCGTGGACGTGGTCGATGCCAAGCTGGCCATCGCCAAGGAGCTGGGCGCCGACGTGGTCATCAACGCTCTCGAGGGTGATCCCGTCGCCGCGGTGGACGACCTGACGCGCGGCGAGGGGGTGGATGTGGCGGTGGACGCCATCGGCGGCACGGGGATCGGCATCAAGCAGGCCCTGGGGATGGTGGCCCACAACGGCACCATCTCGATCTATGGCGACAACTATGCGCCGGTGAACGACTTTACCTTCCACCGCTTCCACGAGGACGGCCTTACGGTGCGCAACCTCAATGCCATGCACTACACCAAGCTGCGCTCGGTGGAGCACGCCCGCGAGGCCTACCGGGCGGTGCAACGCGGCGTGTTCGACCTGGACATCATCCTGCGCAACTCGGACCGCTACACGCTGGACCAACTCGGCGATGTGTTTGCCAAAGAGGCGGAGGCGCTGGACACGCAGGCCTCGCTCAAGACGTTGATCACCCCCTAGCGCGAGAGCCGACTGGAAAGGTAGTGACGAATCCATCCGTTCGTCCCTGCGATAGGAGCAGAAACGAATGAATTCGTCACTACATAGTTCTACTCGCCACAAGCCATAGTAATGATTCGGTCGCTCATCGATCCAGCAGATACAGGAACCAATGGAGCTTGCGCGACGCTTCTCGACGATGATCACTATGTAGTGACGAATTCATTCGTTCCTCCCCTCGAAAGAAGCAAGGCCGACTGAACGCGCCACTACTCTACACCGCCCGGCATCGCGCATCCGCGAGCGCTACACCTGTTGGCACCCCGGGCAGTAGTAGATGGCGCCGCCGAGGTACGGCTCCTTGCGGATGATCTCGCCGCAAGCGGGGCAGGCGGTGTCCACCGTGTTCCGGCTCAGGATGGTGGTGTAGCCGCCCGGGTTGCCGAACAGGTCGCGCTCGGTGTCGCGGCCGCCCCTGGCGGTCATGTCGGCCAGCACGCCCTTTACCGCGGCGAACATGGCGCCCACCGCCGCCTCGTCGAGGTCGGCCATCTTTTGCTTGGGGTGGATGCGCGCCGTCCAGAGGATGTCCTGCAGCACGCCGTTGCCCAGGCCGGGGATGCGCTGCTCCGTGGCCAGGAAGGCCTTGGCCGACAGCTTGGGCGTGTCGTCGTTGAACAGCGTCTGAAAGTAGGCGCGGTCAAAGGCGCCGCTGAGGGGCGAGGGGCGCTCTCGGGAGATATCCCAGTCGGGAAAGCCGGCCTTGTCGCCGATGGGGAAGCAGAGGAAGCCGCCCCACATCTGGGCGCTGGAACTGATGGCCGTCCCATCGTCGAACTCGATGAGCAACTGGTGCTTTTTGGGGCGCTTTTCCCCCTGGGCGTGGTAGCGGATGGGGGCGCTGATGGAGATCATCATGTCTCCCGCCTCGATGTCGATGCTGCCCCCGCTGCCTGCCGCTGCGCCGATCACCTTGCCGGCGAGGCGGTCGTCGTACTCGGCCGGGTCGCCGGTGTACCAGGCGAACTTGTGCGGCGACTGGTTCGCGACGGCGCTGGCGATGCGCCTGCCCGCGAGGGTCGCCGCGATCTGTCCCGCGATTACCGTGGCCTCTGGTAGCTCGATCATCACTCATCCCTCCTACGTGCTACTCGAACACTGGTTGAGTAATCAGAAAGGCCGAAGCGCATCGCGCACGCGCCCGTCTAGTGTGGCCGTGCGCTAGGACCGCGAGCGTGCATTGGCAAGGTGTTCAGTTCGTCGCGCTGTACACCTCCGACGCGTTGCCGGCTCGATCCCGGAACTGAGCGTACACCGTCACACCTCCCGTGGAGCGAGCCCAGGTGGCGTGCGATGCGCCGTATGGCACCCACGACGCATCGGCGAACGTGGCGTCATCGCCCACGCGCATCTGCGCAACCCCACTGACATCATCGGATGCTTCGAGTTCCAGCGTTACCCGCTGATACCCGAGGCGGTGGAGCCGGAGGCTGAGCGGCATCGCCAGAGAGAACGCGCCCTCGGCGACCTGTTTCGGCCCGAGGCCTTGGGCTGCCGCCATGGCCTCGGGCGCAACGATGCTCACAGAGCCGGTGGGCGCCGCGGTGTCCAGGATGATGTCGTCCATATAGTTGGGCGACTCACCTCCGGACACGCGGTAGCGCACATAGACGGTGCGAGGGATGACTGCGGCGCCATACGTGGAGAGCTGCCAGTCCTTCGTGGCCGCCACCGGCTCCCAGGCCGCATCGGCAAAGCCTCCGTCGTTGGACACCATCATCGCGGTAGCGCCATACGGTGCGCTGAACGAGAGCGTGACCTGGGGCTGGTTCGTGAACAGTGCGCCCTCGTTGATGGTCACTCCGACGCGCGCAGCGCCCATGTCCGTGAACGCCCATACCCCACTGCCCTGGGTGCCGGCATGTACGCGCAGCGGGCTGGTGTTGGCGAGCGCCAGGTCGAGGACCTTGCGGCCCTCCATGCCGGCATTGATTAGCTCGAACGCCTCACCGCTGGCATCGATGCTCCGGTATACGCCCGGCGGGTCGTACGAGGGGACCCAAATGCGATGCTGGTCGGTGGGGTCGATCAGCACCTCGTACATGTGGGTGCTTCCGAGGCCGGCGCTGATGGGCCGCCAGGATCCCCCTCCGTCCTCCGTCTTGTACAGCGCGCCCCTGTTCGCGGCAAACACCGTGTTCGCCGCATAGGCGTCCACCGCCAGGCTCCAGATGCCGCCGGGACTCCCAAAGAAGCCGCCCTGCGCGTAGGTCCAGGTCTGCCCCCCATCCTGGCTGCGATAGATCGCTTGGCCGGCCATGTAGGCGATGTGTGGCGCACTGGGGGCAAACGCGACCGACGACATGGCCTCGGGGACATCGATATGCTCCCAGGAGCCTCCACCATCGCGCGACTGCCACGCGCCCTGCGCGTTCCAGCCCGTCACGAGCACGTGCTGGGGATCCACCGGATTGATCGCCACGTCCCAGAAGCAGGGGCTGCCCTCGATGGTGTTGTCGAGGATGGTGCGCCACCCGACTCCCTTGTCGTCGGTGCGCCGCACCGTCGCACAGTCCGTGGCATAGGCGGTACCCGCAGCCGACGAGGACATCTCGATGTCGCTGACATAGCCGCCGATGGAGCGATCGAGTCCACCCTCGGTCCAGGTAGTGCCCCCATCCAAGCTGTAGTAGATGCCATGCGACGAGACTCCCGCGAGGAGGTAATCCGGGTCATCAGGATGCACGGCGACCGCCATGACGTCTCCGCCCAGAAAGCCGGTAAAGGTCCAGACGTTCTCCCCGGCGGCTGCGGGCGTCGACGCGACGAGCACCACGAGAAGGATAGAAGCTGCCAAGGCGGTGCGGGTTCGCATAGGGGTATTGACTCCATGGTGTGAGTGCGGCGCGTGTACGTTGCGGCAGCGGTCAGCGAGGCGTATGTAGATTGGGGACTTTTACCACAGCCGATTGCGCCTAGCAACTAGGGCGCTACACCGCACGCCCACAGGCAGAGGTGTATGCGTTCCGACATCTTGGCGCGCCGCGTCGCCGAGCCGTAAACGGCCCGTCTGGACCCGCAGAAGCCCGCCTCGGCGGGCTTGCCCTGCTGGCGCGTCCCCCTCAGCGCGCCTCGGCGCGCTCGTCCGCCCAGCCGCCGGCCTGGGCCGCGGGTGGGGGACCGCGGCCGCGCCGCGCGAGTCTATTGACGTCGCGCGAGCCGCACGGTACCATCATAATAGGTTGAGTGATGCCCGCACGTTGCTTCGTGCCAGCGGCATCCGATTACCAATCGTCGCCTCGCTCCGGGCCACAGCCCCCAAGCCTCCGCCTCGCACGCCACCCACCCGCCCTGGTCGCCTGTCATGGCATCTATGGCTTTCCGTCGTCATCTCGTTCGTGGCTCTTCCGCCCTTCCTACGCCGGATCGAGGGTTGTTAGCGCGTCGCCGCCCCGCCGTGAGCGGCGCGACCGCGACGGGAAGGATCGATAGCGCCATGGAACTGCGCGTTTGGCCCGGCAGGCCGTACCCGCTGGGCGCCACCTACGATGGCAGCGGCACCAACTTTTCGCTGTTCAGCGAGGTGGCCGAGAGTGTGGTGTTGTGCCTCTTTGATGAGGAGGGGAACGAGACCCAGGTCGAGCTGCCCGAGATCACGTCCTATTGCTGGCACGGGTACCTGCCCGACGTGGAGCCGGGCCAGCGCTACGGCTATCGCGTACACGGCCCCTGGGACCCCGCCAACGGGCTGCGGTGCTGCCCCAGCAAGCTGCTCCTCGACCCCTACGGCAAAGCCTTCGACGGCATGGTCACCTGGGACCTCGCCCTCCTGGCCTACCAGCCGGACGAGCCCGACGGCCCCTGCAGTGTGTCCGACAGCGCCCCCTGCATGCCCCGCAACGTGGTCATCAACCCCTTCTTCGATTGGCAGGGCGACCACCGGCCCGACGTGCGGCTGTACGAGTCGATCATCTATGAGACGCACGTCAAGGGGTTTACCAAACGACACCCGCAGGTGCCCGAGGAGCTGCGCGGCACGTACCTCGGCATGGTCGAGCCCGCCGCCATCGAGCACCTCAAGGACCTGGGGATCACCGCGGTGGAACTGCTGCCGGTGCACCAGTTCATCCACGACGGCTATCTCGTTGACAAGGGGCTCAGGAACTATTGGGGGTACAACACCATCGGCTTTTTCGCGCCCCACAACGAGTATGCCAGCCGCGGGCAGCCGGGGCACGAGGTGCAAGAGTTCAAGCAGATGGTGCGCCTGCTCCACGCGGCGGACATCGAGGTGATCCTCGACGTGGTCTATAACCACACCGCCGAGGGCAACCACCTGGGGCCGACCCTCTCGTTCCGCGGGATCGATAACGCCGCCTACTATCACCTGCACCCCGATGACCCTCACTACTACATGGACTATACCGGGACGGGGAACACCCTCAGCATGCGCCATCCCCACGTACTCCAGATGGTGATGGACTCGCTGCGCTACTGGGTGACCGAGATGCACGTCGATGGCTTTCGCTTCGACTTGGCCTCGGCGCTGGCGCGCGAACTTCACGAGGTGGACCGCTTGGCGGCGTTCTTTGACCTCGTCCATCAGGATCCCATCATCAGCCAGGTGAAGCTCATCGCCGAGCCGTGGGACGTGGGGGATGGCGGCTACCAGGTCGGCAAGTTTCCGCCTTTGTGGTCCGAGTGGAACGGCAAGTATCGCGACAGCGTGCGCGACTATTGGCGGGGCGAGCCGTGCGCCCTCTGCGACCTGGCGCGCCGATTCACGGGGAGCGCCGACCTCTACGAGACCACCGGCCGCCGCCCTCACGCCAGCGTGAATTTCGTCACCGCGCACGATGGCTTTACGCTGCACGACCTGGTCTCGTACAACGAAAAGCACAATGAGGCGAACGGCGAGGACAACGAGGATGGCACCGACGACAACCGCTCCTGGAACCATGGCGAGGAGGGTGAGACGGACGATCCAGAGATCGAGGCTCTGCGCGCCCGGCAGGTGCGCAACTTTTTGTCGACGCTGCTCCTCTCCCAGGGCGTGCCCATGATCCTCGGCGGCGACGAGTTCGGGCGCACCCAGGGGGGCAACAACAACGCCTATTGCCAGGACAACGAGATCTCGTGGTATGACTGGGAGCACGCCGACGAGGATCTCACCGCGTTCACCGCGCGGCTGATCGCCTTCCGCATCGCACACCCGACCCTGCGCCGGCGGGATTGGCTGGAGGGCAAGCCCAGCTGGGGCGTGGGTCAGGCCGACATCGATTGGTACAAGCCGGATGGCACCGAAATGGCCGACGAGGACTGGGATGTGGGTTTCGCCAAGTCGTTGCAGGTATTCCTGTCCGGCGCCTTGGGCACGATGGACGAGCGCGGCCGTACCATCGACGATGACGACCTGCTGGTGCTGTTCAACGGCCACCACGAGGCGATGACGTTTACCGTGCCGTCGCGCGACGGCGGCGGCGACTGGACGCTGGCCCTCGACACGAACGCCCCCGAGGCGGTGAAGGATGACGATGATGAGGGGCCGACGTTCAGCGGTGGCGACGAGATCCTGCTGGAAGCCCGTTCGCTGATGGTGCTGCGCCATGGGCGCTAATGCATCCCGCGCGCCGCTGGCCACCTATCGCGTCCAGCTATCGGCGGATTTCGGCTTTGACCGGGCGGCCGCCATCGCGGACTATGTCGCGGCGCTGGGGGTCAGCCACCTCTATGCCTCCCCTTATCTGCTGGCCACCGAGGGGAGCACCCACGGGTATGACATCACGGCGCACTCGCAGGTGAGCGTGGATCGGGGCGGCGACGCGGCGCGGCGGCGCATGAACCGCGCCTTGCGTGCTCAAGGGCTGGCGCAAGTGCTCGACATCGTGCCCAATCACATGGCCGCCGACCCGCAGCGCAACGTGCTGTGGGCCGACGTGCTCAAGAACGGTCGCGTCAGCCGCTCGGGCAGCTTCTTTGACATCGATTGGGAGCCCCCGGAGCCCAAGCTGTGGCACAAGGTGCTCGTGCCCGTCCTGGGTGGCCACTATGGCGACATCCTGGAGGGTGGCGGGTTCTCGCTGCGGCGTGAGGGGGCGGCCGTGACGCTGCACTATGAGGACCACGCCTTTCCTGTTGCGCCCGAGTCTCTGGCGCCGCTGCTCGACGAGGCGGCGACCCGCGCCCGATCCGGTACCCTCGCCTTTTTCGCGCGCGCGTTTGATGAACTCCCCTCCGAGCCCGACGGCGACCGCGTCGCCGCGCGCCAACGCGATGTGGGCGTGCTGGAGACGCAGCTCGGCCGGCTGCTGGAAGAGGACGCTGACCTGGCGGCGGCGGTGGACGACATCCTGGCCGAGGTGGAGCGAAACGCCGAGTGGATGGATGCGCTCCTCCAGCGCCAGCACTATCGCCTGGCCTACTGGCGGCTGGCCGATCGCGAGATCAACTACCGGCGCTTTTTCACCATCGAGACGCTGGTGGGCATCCGCGTCGAGGAGCGGGCGGTGTTCGACCACACGCACCGCCTCGTGTTGCGTTGGCTCAGACATGGCGACATCGACGCGCTGCGCGTGGACCACGTGGACGGCCTGCGCGATCCCCTGACTTATCTCCAGCGCCTGCGCCACGGCGCGGGCGACGCCTGGATCGTGGTGGAAAAGATCCTCGAGGAGGGCGAGGAGCTGCCCGAGGCGTGGCCGGTGCAGGGGACGACGGGCTATGATTTCCTGAACGAGGTGGCGGGCCTGTTCGTCGATCCCAACGGTGAGCGCCCGCTCACCGCCCTCTACCGCGAGTTCACCGGCGAGAAGGTGCCCTATCGCGAGATCGTGCATCGCTGCAAGGTAGACGTGATTGTCGGCAGCTTTGGCGGCGAACTCGATCAGCTGGTCGCCCGCCTGATGGCCGCGTCGCGGCGCCGGCGCCGCTATCGCGACGTGAGCCGGCAAGAGGCCCGCGCGGCGCTCATCGAGCTGATCGCCGCACTGCCGGTGTACCGCACCTACGTGCGGGGGGAGACGGGAGCCCGCGGCGTGGCGGCCGCCGTCACGGGAGCGAACGAGGCGGACACGGCCGTCATCGAGGGGGCACTGGCTGAGGCGCGGCGCCGCCGACCCAACCTGGACGAGCGCCTCTGGGAGTTCCTGAGACAGGTGCTGCTGGAGGGCGACGACGCCAACGAGACCGAGTTCACCATGCGGTTTCAGCAGTTGACCTCGGCCGCCATGGCCAAGGGGGTGGAGGACACCGCCTACTATGTCTTCCACCGACTCGTGTCGCTCAACGAGGTGGGCGGCGACCCCGAGCGCTTTGGTGTGTCGCCGGAGGCGTTTCACGGCTTCTGCCGGCGCCTTCAGGAGCGGTGGCCGGAGACGTTGCTAACCACCTCCACCCATGACACCAAGCGCGGCGAGGACGTGCGCGCGCGCATCAACCTCCTGTCCGAGATCCCCGGGCGGTGGCGCGAGGCGGTGTGGCGGTGGTTCGAGATGAACGATCCCTTCCGCCGCGACGGGATGCCCGATCGCAACACCGAGTACCTGTTGTACCAGACGCTGGTGGGCGCCTGGCCAATCGACGAGGAGCGGCTGCAGGCGTATGCGCTCAAGGCGGCTCGCGAGGCCAAGCAGCACACCGCCTGGACGCGCCCGAACCCCGCCTATGAGGAGGCGCTGGCGGCCTGGATCAACCGTGTGCTGCAGAACGGCGCCTTTGTGGCGGACCTCGAGGCGTTCCTGGCCCCCCTCATCGAGCCCGCCCGGATGAACGGGCTAGCGCAGACCCTCATCAAACATGTTGCCCCGGGGGTTCCGGACCTCTATCAGGGGACGGAGTTATGGGACCTGAGCCTGGTGGACCCCGACAACCGGCGGCCGGTGGACTATGATCGGCGGCGCGCCATGCTGGAAGAGCTGGAGCGCATGTCGCTGGAAGATGCGCTCGCCCGTAGCGACGAGGGCTTTCCCAAGATGCTGGTCATTCGCCGGGCGCTGCAGGTCCGGCGCCTCCACCCCGAGTGCTTTGGGGCCGAGGGGGCCTACCGCAAGCTGGCGGCGGACGGCGAGCGCGCGGCGCACGTCGTTGCCTTTGCCCGCGGCGATGGCGTGGTGGCCATCGTGCCGCGCCTGGTCATCGGTCTGGCGGGGCGCTGGGGCGATACGGCGCTGGAGCTACCCCCCGGTCGCTGGGCGAATGCCTTCACCGGCGAGGAGGCGTCGGGTGCGGTACGCCTCGAGGAGGTCCTGCGTCGGTTTCCGGTGGCGTTGCTCACGCGCCTGGATGACGCCGCCGCAGCCGGAGGGGAGGAGGCGGTATGAACGTGTTCACCGTCTGGGCGCCGCTGGCGGAGCGGGTGGAGCTGCAACTTGGGGATCGCAGGCTGGCCATGGCGAGAGACGAGGATGGATGGTGGTCCGTGGAGGCGGAGGCCGGCTCGGGGAGCGACTATGCCTTTCGCGTCGACGGCGGCGATCCCCTGCCCGATCCCCGCTCGCCGTGGCAGCCCCACGGCGTGCACGGACCGTCGCGGTGCGTCGACCACGGAGCTTTCTCGTGGACCGATGCGCGTTGGCAGGCGCCGCCCCTCTCCTCGGCGTTGATCTATGAGTTGCACGTGGGGACGTTCACGCCCGAGGGCACCTTCGATGCCGTCATCGGCAAACTCGGCCACCTGCGCGACCTGGGCGTGTCGCACGTCGAGCTGATGCCCGTGAACGCCTTCGCGGGCGCCCGCGGCTGGGGCTATGACGGCGTCGACCTGTACGCGCCCCACGAGGCTTACGGTGGTCCCGACGGCCTAAAGCGGCTGGTGGATGCCTGCCACCGCGAGGGACTGGCCGTCATCCTCGACGTGGTCTATAACCACCTGGGGCCGGAGGGCGCCTACCTGGGACGCTTTGGCCCCTACTTTTCCGAGGGATATGCTACCGCCTGGGGTCCGGCGCTGAACCTCGACGGCCCCCACAGCGACGGCGTGCGCGCCTTTATCGTCGACAACGCCCTCATGTGGCTGCGCGAGTATCACATCGACGGCCTGCGGCTGGACGCCGTCCACGCCATCGTCGACACCTCGGCGGTGCACATCCTCGAGGAGCTGGCGGCAGCCACCCGGGATCTCGCGGCGAGGCTGGGCCGACACCTGTTTCTCATCGCCGAGAGCAACCGCAACGACCCGCGGGTGGTGACCTCATGGGAGCGCGGGGGGTACGGCCTGGATGCGCAGTGGAGCGACGACCTCCACCACGCCATCCACACCGTGCTGACGGGGGAGCGTGACGGCTACTATCGCGATTTCGGTCGCCTGGAGCATCTGGCCAAGGCGTTGACGGACGTGTTCGTCTACGACGGCCGCTATTCGCCCTTCCGGCAGCGCCGCCACGGACGGCCGGTGGGAGACCTGCCCGCCGACCGCTTTGTCACCTGCCTGCAGAACCACGACCAGATCGGGAACCGGGCACGGGGGGAGCGTATCGGTCACCTGGTGAGCGAGCGCTTGCTGCGGGTGAGCGCCGCCCTGGCGCTGACGGCGCCCACGACGCCGCTGCTCTTCCAGGGGGAGGAGTGGGGGGCCGGGGCGCCGTTCCAGTTCTTTACCGACTATCAGGACCCCGCATTGGCCGATACCGTGCGCGCGGGTAGGCGAGGCGAGTTCGCCGCCTTTGGCTGGGACCCCGAGGAGATCCCCGATCCCCAGGCCCCGGAGACGTTCCGGCGCTCCACACTGGACTGGGACGAGATCGAGCGCGGGCCCCACGCCTCCATCCTGGACTGGTATCGCCGCTTGATCGGCCTGCGGCGGACGCACCCCGACCTGGCCACCGGTCGCCGCGACGCCGTGCGCGCCTGGTACGACCAGGCGGAGCGGTGGCTGGCGTTCACGCGGGGAAGCATCACGGTGGCCTGCAACCTGGCGGCGCGGCGGGTCAGCGTTCCCCTGCCAACCCACCGGCCGCGCCGCGTACTCCTCGCCTCGGACGCGCCTCTTGCCGTGCACGAAACGCGTGTGGACCTGCCGCCCGAGGCGGTGATTGTCTTGGGGCCTTGAGTGGAGCGCCCAAGGGCGGGGCCATGGCGGTCCACGCCTGCGACGCTACAATACCCCGTACGTGTCGTACACCTCGCGCAGCGACTTGCCCGCCAGCAGGTCGCGGCGCGTGCTGTCCTCCTTACCTACCTTGTCCACGGCCAGGGACAGCACCTCCTGCTCCACCTCGCGAGGGACCACGACGATGCCGTCGAAATCGGCGAACACGAGTTCTCCCGGGTGTACCAGCACCTCGCCGCAGCGCACCGGCACGTCAAAGGCCATCACCTTGGCGCGCCCCATGGAGTCGAGGGGGCAGATGCCGGCATAGTAGACGGGAAAGCCCAGCTCGACGATGCGCACGCAGTCGCGGATCTGGCTGTCGCACACGCACCCTACGGCGCCGTTGCGCTGGGCGACGGTGGACATCAACTCGCCCCAGGGAGCGTTGGTGCCGGCATAGTCGGTCGAGTGCACCACCACGTCGCCCGGCTCGAGCGAATCGATGAGGGCGATCTCCAACCCGTAGGGATCCTCCGTGTCGATATAATCCGTCTCCATCCAGCGGGCGGTGCGCGCCCGCCCCACGAATCCGCAGTCGCGCATATCGGGCAGTAGGGGGCGCAGGCGGCGGTGCATCGCCTGGTGGCGGTACCCCAGCCCGTCCAGGATGTCGCACACCGCCGGCACGTACAGGCGCTCCTTCATGAAGATAAAGATGTCAGCGTCGTCGTCGAACATGGCTAGCTCCTCGTGTATTCATCGATCTAGGGCTGATCCGATTGCCCAGTGGACATAAAGCGCCCCCGGTGCGGCATGGAGGGGCGGGTGTCCAGGCGGCGTCGGGGAGGATACGCCGGGGAGACGAGGGCGTCAACCGGTCGCCGGCACGCCCGACGTTGACACCCGCTCGGCCCGCGACTACGCTTAGGACGCTGTGGGAGCCGATGCCGTCCTGGGGGTCAGGCCGACGCTCTCGGGGCGCGATCCGTCTCTCTCCCGTCAGCCCTCCGCAGCCACGTCGTGCCACGCTGGGCGCGCCCATGCGGTGATCGGTGTGGCGACCGTGTGCTTACCTCAGGAGGTGGGGGATGGGCAGACTGGCGACGGCCCTGCGGGTGATCCGGGCGCCCTTTTTCACGGCGACCATCGTCTCCGTGCTGGTGGGCGCGGCGGTGGCGTGGTACGAGGGGGTGCTGCACCCCGGTTACCTGCTCGTCACCCTCCTCGCCGCGCTGTTTGTGCACGCCGGGCTAAACCTGAGCAACGATTATTACGACCACGTCGCCGGCCCCGATGCCCTGAACGACGAGTTCAACGCTTTCAGCGGGGGGAGCCGCTCCATCCAGGATGGAGTGCTCACCCCACGGGGGATGCTGGGCCTCTTTATCCTCAGCTATGCCGTGGGCGGCGCCATCGGCGTGTACCTGGCCGCGGCGCGGGGGTGGTGGCTGCTGGCCATCTGGGCGCTGGGGATGTTCCTCTGCCTGACGCACAACGGCCCGCCGTTGCGCGTCTACTACCTCATCGCGGCGGGGCCCGAGTTGGCCATCGGCCTGGGATTCGGCCCCATCCTCGTGCTGGCGTCCTACTATGTGCAGGCGCAGCGCCTGAGCCTGGCGGCGGCCTGGGCGTCGCTGGCGCCCGGCCTCTTTATGGCGGCGTTGCTCTGCGCCAACGAGTTCCCCGACTATACGGCGGACCGGCGGGTGGGGAAAAAGACGCTCCCCGTGCTCCTGGGGCGGGAGCGGGCGGTGGGGGCCTACGTGGCGCTCCTCTTTGCCGGCTATGCCGCCACCGTTGCGGGGATCGTCGCCGGACTCTTGCCCGCCGCCCTGGGGATCTCGCTCCTCACGCTGCCCCTGGCGCTGCGGGCGGTGGGCGGGATGAGGCGCTTCCACAGCGACCCACCCGCCCTGGCGCCGACGAACGCCGCGACGTACAGGGTGCACTTTTACAGCGGGCTGCTGATGACGTTGGGGTATGTGATTGCGCGGGTGTGGGGGTGAGGGGAGCAGCCACGTTACCCGCCGGGCTTCTGGCGTCCCCCGGCGATGGAGGGCGAACGCCTATTGACAGTGAACTCTCCTAGTGGTATGATCGCGCTATAGAATATATTCTATAGTGTATAGACTATAACCGATAGGCTGGTTGTGTGGCGGCTTAGACGGGAGGTGCTCTTTGGTTGCGCAAACGGGGCAGATGATCAGGCTGAAGCGTGCCAACCTGACGACGCACGTGTACGACGCACTGAAGGAGATGATCACCACACGGCAGCTCCAGCCAGGCGACCGCTTGGTTCCTGGAGACCTTGCCAATGACATGGGCGTAAGCCAGACGCCGGTTCGTGAGGCCTTGGCGGCGCTGGTGCAGGATGGATTGGTCACTCAGTACCAGCGCAAGAGCTACCATGTCAGCGTCGTCGACCCAGTGACGGTCAAGGATCTTTACGAGGTGCGGTTGGCGCTTGACCAGTACATCGCTTCGGTGATCGTCGACCGGGTTACAGATGCCGACCTGGACGCACTAAGGCAGCTGCTGTCCGCTACCTTTGACGCCGGCACCTGGGACGCTGACAGCGACAGTGAGTTTCACGTCTACCTTGCCCGGATGACGGGCAATACCCAGTTTCTGGGGATCTATGAGAACGTGGAGACACGGCGACGCCTTATCGGCAAGATCGCGCCGCGAACGAATGCCTCGCCTCGGACGGTGCATGAGGAACACAAGGCGATTCTCGAGGCGCTAGAGGCGCGTGACCCGGTGGCGTTGCGTGAGGCATCGACGCGACATAATCGGCGGAGCGCAGAGTCGTTTGGGTCATGAGAGGCGTGTCGTCCGTGGAATAGCCGTGGCCGGTAGTAGAGCAAGAGTGCGCGCCTGTGGTCAGATGCCGATACGTACACTGGCGTGCGTCTTTGGAGGGAGGTGGTGGAATCCGGGTCCAGACAGCCCAGATCGGACAGGGCAGAATGTAGCTTCATGTGTTCGCATGCGCATTGACCCAAGGTAACCAAGAGGGGGAGCCGTCATGCATAACCAGGAAATGTCTCGCCGTGGTTTTCTCAAGGCCGCAGGCCTCACCGTCACTCTTGCCAGCCTGGCAGCCTGCGCGCCCAAGCCATTACCTGTGCCCACGCAGCCAGCACAGCCCGAACAGCCCGCCGCAGCGTCGGCGACGCAAGCGCCAATCCCTGCCCCGCCTCAACAGGTAATCATCAAGACGTGCGATCTCGTTGCGGAGGACACTACCGGCCCTGGGGTGTTCGTGCGGGTGCTGTACGAAGAGTTCGCGGAGCTGTTCCCGAACATCAAGGTGGATCACCTCCCGTATCCGGATGTGGGCGTAGAGAAGCGCAAGGAGTACTGGCTGACGGCCATGGGCGAGGGAGGCTACGATATCGTCCGGCTGCAGACCAACAAGTGGGCATGGGAGTTCGCAGCTCTCGGCAAGGCCATGCAGATGGACGAGTACATCCCGCTGTACTACCAAGAAGACTGGGACAGCCTCTACCCCGTTGTGAAAACCCTCTGTTCTTACGAGGATCACCCGGTGATGATACCGGGGGGCACCGAACTCCACGGCATGGTGGTGCGTCGCGATTACCTGAAGGAATGCGGATACGATGAGACGTTCGTGCCCAAGAACTGGCCCGAATTCCTCAAGATGATCGCTGACCTCACGACTGACAAGTACTACGGATTCCAGTGGAAGACGTACATGCGCGCCATGTCCGAGTTCCTGCACATGAACGGCGGCGACTTTGCGACCGAAGCTCCAGACAAGACGATCACCCTGCACTTCCAGTCGCAGGAGGTCGTTGAGGTGTGTGAGATGCTAAAAAGCTGCATCTACCCCACCCGCTACATTCAGCAGGACACGTTACAGGACTTTGCCGGAAACCTGAACGCCTTCCAGCAGGGACAGAGTGCTACCTTTAACTTTGTGCCTTCATGGGTCAACTGGTTGTTCAGCGTAGCCGGCTTTACTCCCGAGCAGCTCAATTACTTCTGCTATCCCGTAGGCACGAGCGGCGAGGCTGGGACCAGTATGCGCAAGCCGTACGTCGATGTGGGCTGCTATGGTTGGGTGTGCAACCCATACAGCACTCCAGAGCAACGGGACGCAGCGGCACAATATGTCTGTTGGATGTTCAGCAAGGAGAACATCAAGAAGCAAGCCAAGTGGTGGCAGGAGAACGAACTGCAAGGGGCCTTTGCCTCGCCCTTCTCGGATGTCCCATGGACCACGGTGTCGACCGGCCTACCCGAATGGTGGGCAGAACCTCTCAACGATATGCTGGCCAAGGGAGATGCAGACCCGGCGCCCGACTATGCCGGCTATGACTACTTTATGGCCGGCGTCGCCAAGATGCTGATCGACGAAAAGTCGGATGTCAAGGCCATTCTGGCCGAGTCGGAACAGATCGCCCGCCGCGAGTGGCTCGACGAGTACCACAAGTCGCTGAAGGCCTAGTCACTGACGGGGGGCCGGACAACCCTCCGGGTCTGTGTCTGCCCCCTGCGCATCGACCGTACTCGTACATGGCCTCAGTAGGGAGGCAGCCGAAGCGTCGCGCGACGTCCGTCGGCTGCCTCCATTACCGGGAGACAAGATGACCGTTACTCAACACTCGGTGGTAGGCCGCCCGACACCCAAAAGCCAGAGCTTTTCTGCATGGATCCAGCGATCTAGCTCTGGGATTTTGTTTCTCGCCCCGACGATAGCGGCTTTCATCGTGTTCAGGTATTACCCTCTGGTGAGGGGCCTTTTCATGAGCCTGTATCGGTGGGACATGGCGTCCCCCCCGGGCGAATTCATTGGACTCGGGAACTTCTCCAATGCTCTGACCTCCTCGCACTTTTACATGTTGCTTGGCAACACGCTCCAGCTCTTTGCCTATGGTGTCCTCCTCGGTTTCTGGGTGCCGATCGCCCAGGCTTTGGTGCTGAACCACTTGAGAACGGGGTACTATACCTTTCGCTTTCTCTACGTCCTGCCCGTCGCGGTGCCTTCTATCGCCTTTCTGATGACCTGGATGTACATCTGGACCCCGAACTCGGGGCTGGCGAACGCCGCGATGGGCGCACTCGGGCTTCCCCCGCAGACATGGCTTGGCGATCCGAAGTTGGTCAAGCTCTGCCTAAGAGCGCCTGGGCTGCTGGGTGGTGGGATGGGAATCCTGATTTACACCGCCGCCATCCACAACATCTCTCCCGAAGTGGTCGAAGCGGCGATCATGGATGGGGCCAACGCCTGGAAGCGAACTTGGTATATTCTCCTTCCTTTGATCATGCCGATCGTTCGGATCATGTTCGTGATATCTCTGACGCGAAGCCTCCTTGCCTTCGACGACGTCTGGATCCTGACCCAGGGTGGGCCAGGATACGCCTCCACGACGCTGGTCATGGGTGTGTATCAGCGGGCGTTCGTTCAGAGCCAGTATGGGATGGGCTCAGCATGGGCCGTACTAATCCTAGTGCTCACATTGTTGTTCACCCTATTGCGACTCAGGACGATGAATGAGGAGAGCATGTGAGGATGAGACGATGATTACAGATCGAGTAGTAGGGGGGGCGGCGCAGAAACAGAGCGGCCAACTGACGGAGCCCAGAAGCGACCGGATGCTTCGATTTGCGTGTTACGTTGTCAGCCTTATATGGGTTGGCTTTACCCTATTTCCCATCTACTGGTTGTTGACGAGCACTTTCAAAGACCCCGTCGACGTCATGAAGATGCCGCCGGATATGCTGCCTCGGCTTCCGTCTACTTATACAGTGCAGTTGGATTTCACAGAGGTCGCGAAAGAGAACCCAGCTTCCCTCGAGCAGGTCATTCGTGAGGATATGGCGCTTGCAGCCTGGCGAGTCCCGGATCTGATGCCCAGGATCCACTTGGGCAAGGTCGCTGTAGAAGGGTTCGTGGATGGGCGCAAGGTTGCCGACGCCGCCATGCCGCTGTACCAATACGAGCAGTACCGCGGCCACCTCTGGGTCACACAGCGCCTCAGCGATCGCTTGGTCCTCAGAGAACTCGATCTTGCACACTTTCCCACCGGCTTGGAGATCGCACTGGATGGCGCTCTGAAGCCGAGGCCCGTCGGTGATGCGACAGAGTTTAGCGACAAAGTTGCCGATCTCTTTGGTAGTGAGATCGGCGTCACGTCACGCCTGCTACGTGTCGCGGAGCGCCGAGACCCATGGTCCCTGGTGAACAACTATGTCACGGCCTGGCAGACCCCCGGGCGACGGTATCCCGGACTGACGATCGGCCAGTACTTTTCGAATAGCGTCAAGATCACCGGTACAGAGATCGTGCTGCAGTGGGTACTGAGTGGTCTCTCAGCCTACGCATTGTCTCGGTTGCTGACGCCAGGGTGGGCTCGCATGTGGACCATATTTTTTTTAGTCACCATGATGGTGCCCAGTGTGACCACCCTAATCCCCACGTACGAGATGGTGGGCAAGATGGGGATGCAGGACACGCTCTGGGGTGTCATCCTGCCAAGCATACCCAACCCATTTTCGATCTACCTGTTCAAGGGCTTCTTTGATGCTCTTCCACAGGAACTCTTCGATGCGGCGAGGATCGACGGGGCGTCCGAGTTCCGTATCTTTTCCCGCATCACCATGCCGATGTCCAAGAACGTGTTCACTGTGATCGGGTTGCTGACCTTTCTTAGCAGCTGGAATGCTTTCTTTTGGCCGCTGCTTGTCCTACGGTCGCCGATCAACCATACGTTCAACGTGGCCATCTACTTTTCGATGGCTTCGGCACGGCAGGATGGATCGCTCGGCTCGGCCATGGCGACGGCTGTCATTGCTGCCCTCCCGACAGTGATCGTGTTTGCCATCTTTTCTCGCTCCATCCAGCAAGGCCTGGTGTGGAGTGGGCTGAAGGGCTGAAACAGCATCGCGTGCCCACCCTCCAAGAAGGGTACCGCCATATCCGTAACCATATCGAAAAGAGGAGCCTTGATGAAGATCGTTCAGGTTGAGACGATACCCTACCGCTCCATGGGAGGTAGCTTCCCGTCAGGGCCACACTGCTGCTCGCCGATGGACGCCTTCTATGATCGAGTGCAACTTGCACCTGACACGTCTGGACGACCGCACACTGCCATGCTGGCAGTAAAGGTGACGACCGATGATGGGCTGTACGGCCTGGGTAGTGTAGGAGGCGCGGGACTGGACGCTGCCAAAGCCCTCATCAATGGTCGGCTGAGCCGCCTGGTCGTCGGTCAGGACCCCTTTGCCACCGAGTACCTGTGGGAACTGATGTTCCGTAGCACGATGAGTTACGGCCGCAAGGGAGTGGTGATCGAGGCGATCTCAGCGATCGACATTGCCCTCTGGGACATCATGGGCAAGGCGACGGGTCAGCCGGTCTACAACCTCCTTGGAGGCAGGACTCGGAGCAAGATCCGTGCCTATGCCTCCAGGCTCTATGCGCGGGCGCCTGAGCATCTGGATGAGCTGGCGGCTGAGGCGCAGGAGTACCTTGACCAGGGGTATACGGCGATGAAGCAGCGCCTGGCCTACGGCCCCCGCCATGGCGTGCAGGGGATGCGCAAGAACCTGGATCTGATTCGCACGGTGCGCGAGGTCGTTGGGCCCGACGTGGAGTTGGCCGTCGATGTCTACATGGGTTGGGATCGTCAGTACGCCATTCGCATGATCCGTATGATCGAGGATAGTGGGCTGGACATCGCCTGGCTTGAGGAGCCCACCATTCCCGACGATATCGACGGCTATGCCGAGATTCGTGCCAACGTGAATACCCCCATCGCGGGGGGGGAGCACGAGTTCACCCGCTATGGCTTCCACCAGCTTATAGACAAGGGTGCGGTCGACATCGTGCAGCTCGATGTGAATCGGGTAGGTGGGATCACCGAGGCACGCAAGATCTGGGCGATGGCCGCCGGCGCTAGTCTGCCGTTGCTACCGCATGCCGGGTACCTGCACAATTTCCACCTCATCATGGCTCACATGAACTCGCCGATCGCCGAGTGCCTCCCCCGCCCACCCGAGCGCCCGCCCGTGGGCAGCGAGATGCTGGCGGTGATCTTTCAGGGGCAACCAGAGGCAGAAGACGGCTTTGTCGAGCTGACAGAGACCCCCGGAATGGGATACGACCTCAACCAGGAGGCTTGGGAGCGTTTTGCGATCACAGAGTAGGGGCAGCGTACCTTGAAGCGCTTCCATGATGGGAGAAGCCCGTGAGAATCACAGACATCGAAGTGATCACCTTCAGGTCCACATCCAGGCGCTTTCCGACGCGGTGGGGGTACTCGACCTTTGCGCCCGCTTTCGAGGTCCCCCAGACCCTCACGACGATCGTGACGGATGAAGGGGCTCTTGGGAGGAGCCTTGGTGGTGATGTGGCGATCGTCGAGCGCATCGTCAAGCCCCTGCTGGTTGGCGAGAACCCTCTAGACCGCGAGCGACTGTGGCAGTGGATGTACGCCCACACGGGCCTGAACGAGTACCAGATCGGCATCATCGACATGGCGCTTTGGGATCTCTTGGGGCAGATTACGGGTCTCCCCATCCACAAGCTGCTGGGAGGCTGCCGCGACAAGGTCAAGGCCTATGCCAGCACCTACCCCAATATGGGTACGCCGGATGACTATGCCTCCTTCGCCCAGGCATGCCAGCAGGCTGGCTACCAGGCATACAAGATTCATCCCTACATCTACTACGATCCCGTCAGGCAGGAGGCGGCGCCGGCTTTTCCTACCTATCCCAAGCACGATGTCGAGATCTGCCGAGCGGTGAGGGAGCGAGTAGGCGATGATATGGTCCTCATGCTCGATCCATGGGGAGTATACACGCTGGAGCAGGCATTGTGGGTGGGGCGGGAACTGGAAAAGCTCGACTTTTACTGGCTGGAGCATCCCATGCCTGAAGCTCGCACGGAGGCCTACGTGCGTCTTTGCGCAGAACTGACTATACCGATCTGCTCTCCAGAGTGGCAGTCAGGAGGCCCCTATGAGAGAGCGGAGTGGCTTCTGAGACGGGCTTCGGACATGAGCAGGATCGACGTCTACCACGGCGGCATTACCGCCTGCATCAAGACGGCTGCCCTCTGTGAGGCCTTTGGTGTGAAATGTGAGATACATGGCGGCGGCTTTGGGAATCTGCAGGTCCTTGGCGCCACCAGCGAACAGACGTGCGAATACTATGAACGGGGCCTACTGCGGCCGGAGGTCGACTATGAGACGCCGCCGCCTCATCTGAAGGCCCTATGCGACCCCATCGATAACGATGGGAACGTTCACATTCCGCAGACACCAGGCTTGGGAATGGACCTCGATTGGGACTATATTCGGGACAACAGAATGGATCTCTAGGACTGCCGCTGGCTCACGCGATGTGCTCTCGGGGAAGGCGGGCTATTATCTGGTGCACTGAAGAGCGGCGGGCATTGGGCTCGCCGCTCGTTTAAATGGAGCGCTGCCCGTTCTGGATCCGAAATCCTAACAACGCATAGGGGGTCACAATGCCCGTATACCTGCCCGACATGACCAGCCAGGAGGCCGAGGCCGCTATTCGCGAGGCGAAGGCCGTCATCCTGCCGGTGGGAAGCGTGGAGTGGCACGGCCCCCACCTTCCCCTCAGCGTCGACCACATCAGCGCGCGCGCCTTTGCCTTGGCCGCGGCGGAGCGCCTGGAGCCGCGGGTCCTGGTCACCCACTCGCTGACCGGCGTGGTGCGCGGCCAGATGCAGTTCCCGGGGAGCATCACCATTCCTCCCCACGCCTTTATCGAGATCATCGTTGGCACCTGCCAGAGCCTGCAGTATCATGGGGTGCAGCGGGTGCTGGTGCTCAACGGTCACGGCAGCAATCGCCCGCAGGCCTTGGCGGCGGCGATTCGCGCCTCCAACGAGTTCGGCATGGAGGTGGTGACGGCCAGCTGGTGGGATTTCACGCCCGAGAGCGCCGTCCAGGAGATCATGCAGGGCAACAACATCCCCGGCCACGCCGGCGACGCCGAGACGTCGCTGATCATGTACCTGCAGCCGGACCTGGTGAAGGTGGATCGGGCGCTGGAGGCGTCGTGGCAGCCCGAGGTGGACGCGGGCCGGGGCGGCGCCGAGGGGTGGGTGCGCGCCGGTGTGCACCAGTCCACCGCCGAAAAGGGCAAGGCGCTGTTCGACCTCACCCTGCAGCACATGGCGGCCTGGTTGGACGAGTTCGCAGAGGGCAAGGCCAAGCCCGTCGCACCCCGCGCCGATCGAGAGGGTTACACCATCGAGTTCCTGGGGCCTCGCCTGTGGTACTTTTGGGCGGAGACGCTTCAGCAGTACATGGAGCAGTTCCGGCCGCGCTTTATCAGTGAAACGGGCCATCCCTATCCCGGCATCGAACTCGATAGGTACGGCAGCCCCGTCGAAAAGTCAGCTGATACCGACGAGTAGCTGGTTTGCATCGAGGCAGAGTGGGGGCTGATCCACACCTCCACTTGCTCCGTCGCTCGCTCAGCGCTTCCCACGTTGAGCGCCCCATACCGAGCCGTCGCGAGCCCCCGACGCCGTCAGGGGCCAACAATCATCAGGAGGGGTCCCCAATGTCCGACAGCGTGCCGCGCATCACCGAAATCCGCGCCATTCCCCTGCAGGAGGGGCCGTACGATCGCCCCCTCGACACCGCGCGCAACCACTATACCCTGGTGGAGGTGCGCACCGACGCCGGCATCAGCGGCATCGGCAGCTGCTACACCAGCACCGACCTCGTGCGGGCGGCGCTGGGGCTCATCGAGGGCCAGTTCCTGGGTGAGGTGGCCATCGAGCCGGAGCGTGTTCACGAAAAGCTGGAGCAGAGCAACTTTTGGATGGGCCGCGGCGGCACCGTCACCCACACCATCAGCGGCATCGATATCGCCCTTTGGGACATCTTTGGCCAGGTCACCGGCCAGCCCGTCGCCCGGCTACTGGGTGGGTTCTACCGCGACAAGGTCAAGCCGTACGCCTCCCTCAGCATGACGCGCGGGCAGATGGAGTCCGACATCGAGGCGGCGCTGGAACGCGGCTTCAAGGCGTTCAAGTTGGGGTGGGGGCGCTTTGGCCGCACGGGCAATCCCGCCGACGACGAGGCCACCATCAAGACCGCCCGCGAGATGGTGGGCGACGGCGAGATCATGGTGGACCCCGGCGGGTCGCAGCAGTTCTGGCCCAACGGCTACAAGTGGGCGCTGCGCACGGCGCAGATGCTGGCCGAGTACGGCGTCGTGTGGTTCGAGGAGGCCCTGGCGCCCGACGACGTCGAGGGGTACGCGCTGCTGCGGGAGCACGCCCCCGTGATGATCAGCGCCGGTGAGGTGCTCACGCGACGCCAGAGCTTTATTCCCTTCTTTGAGGCGGGCGCGTGGGACATCGTCCAGCCCGATTGCACCAAGGTGGGCGGGATCACCGAGGCGAAGCACATCGCCTGGATGGCCTACCAGCATCAGGTGCTCACCGTGCCGCACGGCTGGAACACCGCCGTGGGCGTGGCGGCCGACTTGCACCTCGTGGCGTCGCTGCCCATCGGCAAATGGGTCGAGTTCCACCAGCCCTCGCAAGCCATCGACGAAATCGTGGCGGAGCCGTTCGTGCTGGACGCCGACGGCATGATGGCCGTGCCCACGGGGCCCGGCCTGGGGATCACCCTCGATTGGGACGGCATCGGCCGACTGGCGCGCGGCCAGCACTAGGCCGCCGGAACAAGGAGACATCATGCTTGATCTGCTGTTTCGAGGTGGATGGGTGGTGGACGGCCTGGGCGGCCCGATGTACCGGGCTGACGTGGGGGTGAAGGATGGCCGCATCACCGTGGTGGGCGACCTGCGCGACGCCGAGGCGGCGCGCGCCATCGCCTGCGAGGGGATGTGCGTCTCGCCCGGTTGGGTCGATATACATGGACACGCCGACCATAGCGCCCTGGACCATCCCACGGGGCTGAACCTCCTCGTCCAGGGGTGCACCCTTACAGTGGCGGGCAACTGCGGCCACTCGCCGGCGCCGATGCGCGATCGGGCCACGGAGCTGCTCCAGGCGGGCGAACTGCGCAGCCTCGGCGGAGAGCGCGGCATGCAGGGGCGCCGGGCGGACGGCGTGTGGGGCATGGCCGACTACCTGGACGCCGTCGAGGAGGCGCGCCCGGGCGTCAACTATGTGCAGCTCGCCGGCCACAACACCCTGCGCCGCTGCGTCATGGGCAACGACCCCCTCAAGGCGACGCCCGATGCCATGGAGCGCATGAAGGACCTTCTGCGCCAGTGCCTCGACGAGGGGTGCTGGGGCATGTCGACGGGGCTGGTGTTCGTGCCGGGCTGCTGGTCAGACACGGACGAGGTGGTGGCGCTGGCCGAGGTGGTGGCCGAGCGCGACGGCCTGTACACCTCGCACATCCGCGGCGAGCGCGAGACGAACATCGACGCCGCAAAAGAGTTTGTCGCCATCGTGGAGCGCTCGGGCGTGCGCGCGCAGATGTCGCACATGCAGAGCAAGTATCCCATCTATGGCAACAACGTGCTCAAGATCGAGATGATCGAGGCGGCCGTCGCCCGCGGCGCCGACATCACGGTGGATAGCGAGGCGTTCCCCGACTGCAGCACCACGCCGGCGGGGTTCCTGCAGATCTACCACTATTCGCCAGAGCAGCTGGTCGCCAAGCTGAGCACGTCGGCGGGCCGCGCCGAGATCAAGCGCACCATGCGCACCATCCACCCCTGGCACCCCCTGGGGCGCTTTGGGCCGGGTGGCGTGCCCTTCCGGCGGGCGTGGGACCGGGTGATGATCTTTGATTGTCCCCACGACCGCGCCCTGGAGGGCAAGACGGTGGCCGCGGTGGCCGCCGAGCGCTGCATCGACCCGGAGGACGCCCTGTTCGACCTGGCGATCGCCGAAGAGGGCCGCGGGCCGCGGGTGATCCACGACTATATCGAGGACGACCACTATCGCACCGCGTCCTGGGAGCGCTGTATCTTTCCCAGCGTCGATACGGGGCTGTTCGATCCCGCCGAGCGCCTCACGCCGCTCGACCTGCGCGTCTGGCGTGACACGCGCTATCCCGGCACCATCGGGCTCTTCCCGCGGGTGCTGGGGCAGTTCGTGCGCGAGGAAAAGCTGCTGACGCTGGAGGAGGCGGTGCGCAAGATGACGTCCCTCGCCACGCAGCGCGTCGGCATCCGCGACCGCGGCGCCATCCGCCCCGGCATGTGGGCTGACCTGGTGGTGTTCGACAAGGACACCGTCGCCCTGCGGGGGCCGAACCCCGACCCGGAGCGCGTCGAGACGTTCTATCCGGTGGGGATCAGCCACGTGGTGGTGAACGGTGAGGTCGCCATGGAGGGGCACTGCTACACCGGCGCCCGGGCGGGGCAGGTGTTGCGCAAGGGGTGAGGACCTTGCCTCCGTGCTGACGAGTCGCCCCCGCCGGAGAACCGGCGGGGGCGAATTGCGTTGCGGGGCGCGTCGGGCTTTGGCCCTCGCCGCCGGTCTGTGTCATACTGTGGGCGCGCCCGGGCGGCCATGGCCTGGACGCCTGTCCGTGGTCAACCGAGGCACGAGGAGCACGCCATGACGGCCATTGCGATGTCCCAGCCGCTCGATGCGGAGCAACTACTGTACGAGGAGATCCAGGATCTGCGGCGTGCCATGCTCAAGGGTTTCGTGGGCGCCGGCGCGCTCGTCGTCTGGGTATGGTACATCTACAGCCTGTGGGTCTCCTGGCGTTTCGGCATTAGCAGCATCGCCACCGGGGGATGGCTGTTACTCACCCTCCTGGTCTGCTGGCTCCAGCGAAGGCAGGTGGCTCCGGCGGCGTGGCTCCTCTGCCTGTCCCACAGCGTCATCCTGGCGGCGTTGGTGGGCATCAGCCCCAGTCCGCTGTCCATGGCAGGGGGCGTGGCGCTCATCGTGGCGGCCGGCGTCGTCATCGGCCCCTGGAGCGCTCTGGCCGTCGGGGCTTGGGGCTGGGGAGTTGCCGTCCTCGTGTACCGACTTGGCACCGGTAGCCTACCGGCGCTGTCGATCGCCGCGGGGCTGGGCGCCCTGTACTTTCTCGTGTGGGTGGCTACGGCGCTGGCGTCGCGCCCCATGACCGTCTCGGTGGCGTGGGCGCTTGCCGGCTGGAGCGAGGCGCGCCGCAACCTGCAGGTTACCCAGTCCCGCCGCGCCGAGCTGTATCGCGCCCTGCGGGCGTTGGAGGAGGCCACCTACCGCATCGAGCAGATGAACCGGGAGCTGATCGCCGCACGGCGTGACGCTGAGGTAGCAAGGGCCCAAAAGGCCCAGTTCGCCGCTACCGTGAGCCACGAACTGCGTGGCCCGCTGAGCCTGATCCTAGGGTTCAGCCGTGTGATGGCACTCACGCCGGAGCGCTACGGCGAGCCGCTCCCGGACCCCTACTGGGCCGATATCGACGCCATCTACCGCAACAGCCAGCACCTGGCGGCGCTAGTGGACGATGTGCTCGACCTGGCACAGATCGACGCCGAGCACCTGCCCCTCGTGAAGGATCAGATCGACGTTGAGGCCGACGTCGTGGCCAAGGCGGTCGAGATCGTGCGACCCCTGGCGGAGAGGCGCGGCCTCTCGCTGCACACCGAACTGGTCGGCGGACTACCCACCGTTCTCGCCGACCAGGTCCGCTTGAGGCAGGCGCTGCTCAACCTTCTGATGAACGCGGTGCGCTTTACCGAGCACGGCGGCGTCACGGTGCGCACCGAGATGGACGGGGATGCGGTGCGGGTCAGCGTTAAAGACACCGGCAGCGGTATCCCCGCCGCCGAGGTCCCCAAGCTCTTTCGTGAGTTTGCCCAGGTGCACTCGCCGAGCGATGCCCCGCAGGAACTCAAGGGCAGCGGCCTCGGCTTGAGCATCAGTAAGCAGCTCGTGGAGCTGCATGGCGGCCGCATCTGGGTAGAGAGTGAAGAAGGGTGTGGCACGACGGTGCGGTTCACCGTGCCGCTGCCCGGCATGTTGCGGACGAGCCCCTCGCTCCTCAGAGTGGACGGCCCGTCGCGCGATCCGGGGGGCGCGCGGGTCTGTTTGTTGGTGCACGACGATCCCGGCGCGGCGCGCCTCCTCGCCCGTCATCTTGAAGAGTACCGCGTGGTGGCGGTCCGACAGGAAGAGGAGGCGATCCAGCTCCTGCACGACCTACACCCTCGGGCGATCGTGACGACTCCCGAGTGGCAGGCGCGCGTCGAGGCGATCCTGGCCAACACCCCCTTTTCCGTACCCATCGTCACGTGTCAGCTGCCCCGGGGTGGGGACGGGCTGCCAGCGGGCGTTCTTGCTTACTTGGTCAAGCCCATCACATCTGAACTGGTCGACGCGGTGATGCGGCAGGTGGAGGTGGAGGGTACGACGACGGTGCTCATCGCCGATGATGATCCCGACGTGGTGCGCCTGATGGAGCTGATGCTCACCGCGCTGCCGCGCCCCTATCGCATCCTGCGCGCCTACGATGGCGAGGCTGCGCTACGGGCCATGGACGAAGCGGTGCCCGACGTCGTCTTTCTCGACCTGCTGATGCCGGGGATGACGGGCCACGAGGTGTTGCGCCGAATGCGCGGCAACCCGCTGCTGCGGCGCGTGCCCGTGGTGGTCGTCTCGGCGCAGGATCGCGCGGACGCTCGCGTCACCATCGACATGCCCATCGCACTGAGCTATCGCGCGGGGCTAGATGCCGTCACGGCGATGCACTGTTTGAGGGGGCTCATCGATGCGGCTGCGGCGCACTATCTTCCGGCGCCAGGGCCTGCCTGACGGCCTGGAGAAGGCTCGTCTCGGTTACCGGCTTGAGGAGGACCTGTTGGGCCCCCAGGGAGATGGCCAGAGTGGGCTGGGCCAGCACCGAGCACACGATCACCGGGATGCTGGCCGTCTCGGGCAGGGTCTGAAGGCGCTGGAGGACCATCCAACCGTCCTCCTGAGGCATGAGCACATCGAGCAGGATCAAGTCGGGGCGGCCCTCACCCAGCGCTTCCCATAGCTGGGCGCCATCGCGCGTCACGTGTAGCTCGTACCCGGCGCGACGTAGGTAGCGCTCATAGAGGGCGATGGTGTCCTGGTCGTCCTCGACGACGAGCACCGTGGGAGGGCGCGGCGCTGGGAGGGTGAAACGCAGGGCGAGACCCGCCTCGTCCGTCGCCCAGGCGATACGACCCCCGTAGGGCTCGAGGAGCACGCTGCAGAGGTCGAGTTCCGGATATTCGTCCGACGCGGGTGGCGGCGGCGCGCCGTCCACGCCTGCGGCGCGAATCTCCCACACCGTCTCGCCCGCCGCCGCCGATACGCTCAGGACGAGGGTGGGGCCCGTCGTCGCGCGCAGCACGCCGGCCAGCGCATTGAGCACGACCTGCCGCAGCGTGGCCGGATCGCCGTAGATGGGCGGGACATCGTCTGACAGTTCCACGCGCAACGTCACGTGCTGTCGTTCGAGTAGCGCGTGCATGTCGGCTTGCACGCCGGCCAGGAGTTCCGGCAGATCGATGCGCTCATGTCCGGGGGGCGCGGCGAGCTGGGGCGCCTCGTGCCGCTGATCGGGTGATTGCAGGCCGCCGTCCGGCGGTCTCTGGCCCGAGGCCCCGACCTCCTCCCACAGCACGCGGCAGACCGCCTGGATCGCTTGTGCCTGGTATCGATAGAAGGTGGCGCGGCTGAGGCCGAGTTCATCGCAGATCAGAATGGGGCTACGTCGCTGGATGCAGCGTCCCCATAGGACGCGATAGGGGAGCCAGTCGGTGTGGCCGAAGGGCACCGATTCAGGCGGCCGCAGCGACTCGATGGCGCGACGCAGCGCGGCGCGCAGCTCGCCGAGCCGGTCCTCCATGGCAAGGTGGGGCGAAGACAGGCGGTCGAGCAGCGGGCTGGCACAAAGTCGCGCGCTGTCGCCATAGTGCACGAGCGCGTCGCGCACGTGTTCATCGAACTCGGGCGTCAGCATGGCAGCTGCGCCATGGGTAGCCTGAGACAACGTGAGAGCACGCTGAGACCTCCGCGCCTCTTGGTGACGGTAGAATGGGCTAGTGTGGCATGTGGTAATGGGCGACTCATGCCTCGTATTCTAGCCTCTCGGCGGTCAAGTACCAAGCTGGGGCGGTCGAGGTAAGGGAATTGCGGCTGTCTGTCAGGTCATGCAACAGCAGGAGGACCACGTTGCGGCAAGTGGTTCGCATGCTGTTACGGTGCCCGTACACGCATGCTTATGGGGATGCGTCGGGCATTTTGGGCCTTCCAGGCACTCGTCGGGGATCTGGGTTGGCCGGGTACTGGCTCGGGCTACCATTCATGTAAGGGAAGCAGAGGAAGGAGACATCATGGCTACGGAGATGAAGCGACGGCAATTCCTCACGGCATTTGCGGCCACGACGGGCGCCACCGTACTGGCTGCCTGTGCGCCCCAAGTTGTCAAAGAGACGGTGGTGGTTGAGAAGATCGTCAGAGAGACGGTTGTTGAAGAGAGGGTTGTCAAGGAGGCCGTCGAAGTCGAGAAAGAGGTCACGCGTCTCGTCGAGCAACCAGAAGAGATGGCCCAACCGGCGCAGAAGGACCCTATCACCCTCACCGTTTCACACCGAGCGGGGATTGTTGCAGTAACACCTGGAATGACCACTCGTCCTGCCGCTGTGTTTATGTTGGAGAACCCTCATGTTACCATCGAGTGGGTAGAGATCCCAGAAAACGAATATGATGCGAAGCTCATCACCATGGCCGCTGCAGGGACGATTCCAGATGTGGTGTTCACGTCAGATACCTGGACCGACCATACACGAATGGTCAAGTTGGGAGTCTTGCGCTCAATCGATGATCAGCTGGACGCAAGAGGCTTGTCCAAGGATGAGTGGATCCCGGGAGCAGTTGAGGGCCTTCACTATGAGGGTAAGATGTATGGCGTCCCGATGACCTGCCACCCGGGGCAGTGCTTCATCTATGTTAACGACGATATGTTCGCTGCTGCAGGACTGCCCGTTCCTGACGCTTACGGCAATAGCCATCAAGATGTGATGGAGTGGGCAGAGAAGTTGGCGAAAGGGCCGGAGAACGACCGCGAGATCTATGGCTTTTCACCGGTGATCGGGTTACAAGCCTTACATAACGGCGTGCGCTCATTCGGCACGTATGAGAACAACGATGCTGGCTCAGAATGCCTGGCCGACAATGACCAATGGTGGGAGTGGGCGCAATGGTTCGTCTACTTCTACAAGAAGCACCTTGGTGCGCTCGATGCTGCATTGCCTACAGGAGGAAATCAGACTCTGTTTATGTCAGGCAAGGTGGCCAGTGTTCTCGAGGGGCGCTCCCTCTATGCGCGCTGTCAGGTAGGCATACCGCAGCAAGAAAGACCATTCGCCTGGAGCGTGATCCAGATGCCTCGCGTTCCCGAGGCGAAGGGCTGGGGGGCTTACATCAACACGCATGCGGCGACGGTGGCTACAAAGCATCCGGACGAGGCCTTCCAGTATTGCTACTTCATCGGGGGACCGGTGACGACCGTATTCGTGGCCCAAGACCAAGGCTACCTGACAGCTCGGACTGACACACTGCAGACCCTACGAGGCATGATGACCCCCTTCTTGGAGCTGCAGTACCAATGCATGGTCGAGTCAGAGCGGGTTCGTCAGCCGGACAACTGCCGTGGCCGTGAAGTTTGGACAGTATACCATAATGAACTGGATAAGCTTGTTACTGGCCAGGAAGAACTAACGCGAGATTTCATGAAACGGCTTAAGACCGCTGTGGACGAGGTGTTGCAGAAGCCATTCTAGATAGGATGACCAAAAAGATGGTTAAGGTCGTGAGCCGAGGCGGCGTTGCGGGTGTGCGCTTGTCCGTGTGCGCCTGGACCGACGTGCTCGGCTCCGCCGAACATGAGGCGTCAAGTTTGGCGCTCTCGCCTGCTGCGCTATGCAGTAGAATGCAGAGGCACCAGACGCCCTTTGGGAATATGTGACCCTGCGCCTGGGTTATCGTAATGGCACCTGCCAGCCGTCGCTGGGTCTGAGCGTTCAGTCGGAGTGAGTGATGGCAACGTCAAAGCTGCGCAGTCCTCGTGTGCCCGGGTTCGGCGGCCATATCATGTTCATGCGGATGAGTCGCAGCCGCTGGAGGGAGAACCTGGGTGGGTACCTTTGCATCTCCCCTTGGATCATAGGTTTCCTAGCTTTCACTGTGGGGCCTCTTGTCGCGTCTTTGTACTATAGCTTTACGCAGTACACCATGCTGAGGGTGCCTCAGTGGGTTGGTCTTAACAACTATCGCACAGCACTCTCTTATGACAGGTTGTTCTGGCTATCCGTGAGCCGCACCGTGCTGTGGAGCTTGACTACGGTGCCTCTCGGAATCGTTGGATCATTCATCGCCGCGTTGCTGCTAGACCGCGACGTCCGCGGCAAGACCATTTGGCGTATCTGCTTCTTTTTACCCTCCCTGACGCCCCAGATCGCCGCAACGCTCATCTGGGTGTGGATCCTTCAACCCGACGTCGGGGTGCTGAACAGCCTGATCAAGATGCTCTTCGGCGTCAAAGGGCCCCTCTGGCTAGTAAGCCCATCATGGGCTCTCCCTCGCTCATTATGATCAGCCTATGGACGGGCATCGGGGGCAACCGCATGCTCATCTTTCTTGCTGGTCTGCAGGGAGTGCCCCGAGAGTTGTATGATGCATGCATAGTCGATGGGGCGAACTGGTTGCAGAAGATCAGGCATGTGACCATTCCATTGATTTCGCCAACTGTGTTCTTTAACTTAGTTCTGGGTATAATTAGTAGTTTTCAGGTATTCGGTATGGCTTTCATGGCTACTGGTGGTGGCCCGGCCTATGCAACCTACTTTTATGCTCTACACCTTTATCAGACCGCTTTCAAGAGCTTAGATATGGGATACGGCAGTGCTCTCGCATGGATTTTGTTTCTGAGCATTCTGTTCATAACCGCGGTCCAATCACATCTCTCAGGACGTTGGGTCTACTATGCTGGCGACGTCAGGAGATAGGGCAGAGGAGAAGATGCAAATCAGCATGTTCCGCCAGAGACTGGCTAGGCCAGCGGTGCAACGGATTGGTGTAGGCGTCATCCTCAGCCTGCTGACTACCTGCCTTGCCGTCATATTCATGTTTCCTTTTCTGTGGAGTATCAGCAGTTCCCTCAAGAAGCCCTTTGAGGTGACGGCGTTTCCTCCGCACTTGCTACCCAAAGTCCCCCAATGGAACAACTATATTGAGGCGTGGACTTATACCGATTTTGGGGTGTTTTTCCGGAATAGCCTCATTGTCACTTGCCTCTCTGTTCTGGGACAAACGGCGAGTTCATTCATTGTTGCCTATGGATTTGCCCGTTACCGCTTTGTGGGGCGCGAGTTCCTCTTTCTGTTGTGCTTAAGTGGAATGATGATGCCAGTCTATGTAACCATCATACCCCTGTTCGACATCTATCGTCGCATAGGGTGGCTTAATACTCTAAGACCGTTGATCGTGCCCGGATTCTTCGGTAGTGCCTTCTCGATTTTCCTGTTGCGACAGTTCATCATGACCATAACCTTTGAGCTAGATGAAGCGGCGATTATCGACGGGGCCAATCGCATGACTATCCTGGTACGAATATTGCTGCCGAACTGTCAACCTGCATTGGCCACTGTGGCGATCTTTGCTTTCATGCGGACATGGAATAGCTTCTTGGAGCCGTTGATCTTCATCGATAGTGCCGCGAAATACACGTTGCCGTTGGGCCTCTGGTTTCTCAGAAGCTCAGCCAATGATCCCGGGCTGCCGAAAGAGCATCTCTTGATGGCCGCTAGCCTGATAACCACGCTACCGGTGCTAGCTATCTTTGTCGTTGCTCAGCGCTATTTCATTGAAGGCATCGTCATGAGTGGCATCAAGGGATAGACAGCACGGAGCTTAGGGTGCGCTGAAGTGAGGCTGTGTATGATCACGCATCTGTCGCACTGACCACGTAGCCCGACATGCTGACGATGGCCACGAGCGTGACCAACCTCGATCTCCACAGAACGAAAGGACACGGACCACTATGCAGTCTATCCGACAAGACTTTCCGGCGCTGAGCCACTATGCCTATCTCAATACCGCTGGCATTGGCCTAACGCCCCAACCTGTAACAGCTGAGATCCAGCGACTTTTCGGTGAGTGGAGCGCCAGAGGGGCTACCACCCCTACATTCCGGGACGAACTCCGGCAGCTCGCTGCTGCGGCTCGCGAACGGGCGGCCGATGTCTTCGCTGCAGACCCCGATGAGTTGGCCTTCACTGGACGTGTGGCAGAGTCTTTGCACATCGTCGTTGACGGCTTGACGTGGAGGCGTGGCGATGAGATCATCATCAGCGATGAGGAAGTCCTCTATACCCCGATCTATCGGATCGCCAAAGACTACGGAGTGGTCGTTAAGAGAATGCATTTCGATCACGACCGCGATGCCTTGCTGAACCGCTTCGACGACCTCCTGACTTCTCGGACGCGGTTCGTCTGGTTTTCTGATACCACCAACAAGAGTGGCATCCATATCCCAGCGCGCGAGATTTGCTCGTTGGCCCACTCCAAAGATGCCCTAGTCATGTTCGATGGTGCGCAGACCGCGGGGCAGTTCCCCATGGATCTGCACGGAATCGGATGCGACTTCTATGCAATTACCGGGTACAAGTGGCTTCTTGGCCCCTACGGCTGCGGTCTATGCTACATCCGCAAGGACCTTATTCCCCTAGTCAGGGCGCTGCGCGTTGGCCAGGGTGCTGTTGACCACGATAGGTGCGACTACACCGAATCGGAGACCGCGATGCGCTATGATTTTGGCGTGCGCAATCAGATCCTGAGGATCGGGTTTGGAAAGACACTCGAATACCTCGCTGAACTCGGCTTCGAGAGGATACGGGCGCGCATCGCTGACCTCCGATGCTATCTACTCGACGGTCTAGTGATGATCGCAGGTATCGCTGTCGGAAGTCCACGAGATCCCGACATCAGCAGCGGGGTGGTATGTATCTCCCTGAAGGATAGCGAGCCGTCGTATGTGGTAGATAGAGCTTGGCAGGCAGGCATTGTGGTAGTGCCTCAGGATGGCACGAGAGAGCGTCCCGAACTACGCGGAGTTCGGGTCTCGCCCAGCTTCTATAACACACAGGAAGACATCGATCGGCTTTTGGAGACGCTAGATAGCTTGACTCCGTGATGCTATTCGACATCGTATCTAAACTGTGTATATGAAAACCCGCCTGTTGAGGAGACACGCATGACGACCAAGGTGTTCACAGCAGCGTTGCTGATCGACGGTACAGGTAACGCTCCCAGAAAGGACCCCTATGTGATAGTCAAGGGCGACGAGATCCAAGAGATCGGATCTGGCAAACCGCCTGAGCCACTCATCCAAGCCGCTAAGCGCGTCGATATGCCGGGGGCCACAATCATTCCTGGACTCATAGACGCGCACGTACACCTTGGAATGGCCACGTATCGGTCCGATTGGGCAAGGATCAATGAGGACCCTGTTCGGCTGGCACTCGTCGTCGCCCAGAATGCCAACATCAGCCTGCAAGCTGGCGTGACCACCGTCGCGGACTGCGGAGTGCGGTATGGTCTCACTATCCAGGTCCGTGACGCAATCGCTGAAGGGGTGATCCCTGGATCGCGTATCTGGTCCTGCGGCACGTTCTTGACCGTCACCAATGGCCACTGCTTTTTCTGGACACAATGGGGACTGGATAATGCGGATGAGTTGCGCAAGGGCGTCCGCAAGATGGTCTGGCAGGGGGCCGACTTCATCAAGATAATGGCCTCAGGTGGATCGACTCAGGGGTCGACTACGAACCGCCGCCGAGCGCAGTACACAGTGGAGGAACTGCGCGCTGCCGTTGAGGATGCTCACCGACTTAACAAGCGAGTTTACTGCCATATCAATGCGACAGAAGCCATGCGTAACTGCATCGACGCTGGTGCCGATGTTCTAGAGCACTGCAACTGGCTTGGCGCGAAAGAAGGCACCGTCGACTATGATGAGCAGGCGGCCAAGGCGGCTGGGAAGAAGGGTCTGTATGCTGGTATCAACTGCGGGAAGGTGTTCGAACCACTCTCTCAGCGAGATGGGGCTGCACAGGACTGGGGACAGATGACCCGCTGGGATCTGATGCGACGTATGCAGCAGGTAGGGGTGCGGATCTTCGTGGACACTGATGCTGGAGGCAGGGGGCTGGACATGCTGCCTAAGTACATGGTGCGCATGGTTGAGGAAGACAAGGCCGGCGCAATGGAGGTCATCGAGATGACGACCCGCATCCCAGCCGAGGCCATGGGAGTCGCTGACACCGTTGGCTCCCTAGAGAAAGGGAAACAGGCTGACATGCTGTTCTTGCCTGTTAATCCCCTCCTGGACATGTCTGCTGTAACACGACCACTGGCTGTATTCAAGGGTGGGCAACTGGCCTTTCGAAACTGTTCCGTCGCTATGTAGACGCTCGCGACCACATCCTCGTCGATGGGTGCCGTTGACGCCACGGTCGAATAGAGCCAGCCAATCATCGCCGCAGGCACCTCTCTCCACCTGCTCCGGCGTGCCGGTGACGAACTCGCCTTGGCCCTACGCTGTGGGGCCAAGGCGATGTACATTTAGGTACGCTGTCGCCACAATGTAGGAGCGCGTCTCTCACCTGATCTTCGAACTCGCCCTCCCTCGGCATGGCAGAAGCGCCATGGGCAGGTTGGGATAGCCTGTGACTTGCACGCATCGCCGGGATGGTATCACGGAAGCCGTCGGACCCACCACATCTGGGGTCCCCACAACTAAGGCCCCCCAGGAGGAACCCATGCACGTCTCGGCAGCCAGTGCCGATTCGCTCATCCGCTTCAAGCTCTCCCTTCCCGCCTCCGCCGAGGCGACGGAGAGCGAACTGGCCTTCGCCCGGCAGCTTGGGGCGGAGGCTATCTACATCTGGGTGCGTCCTGAGCAGCGCAACTATCCCTTCCTGCGCGATCTCCGGGCCAAGGTCGAGGACGCCGGCCTCGAGCTGTACATGGTCGGCAGCATGGCCGTGGGCAAGTCGCCGCGCATCCACCTGGCGCTGCCCGGCCGCGACGAGGATATCGCCGCCTACCAGGCGTTCATCCGCGACCTGGGCAAGGCCGGCATCCATGTGACGACCTTTACCTGGGAGCCGGACCAGGTGTGGAGTTCCGAACCGGGCGAGACGCGCACCGCCCGTACGCGCCGCGTCGACCTCGATGAACTCGCCAAGCGCCCGTTTACCCATGGAAGGGCCTACAGCGAGGAAGAGCTGTGGGACAACTTCTGCTATTTCATGGAGCGCATGATTCCGGTGTGCGAGGAGGCCGGCGTGCGCATGGCGCTGCATCCCAACGATCCGCCGGTGTACGTGCCCCTGGGCGGCGTCCCCTGTCTCATCAAGAACATCGATGCCTACCGCAAGGCGTTCCAGATCGCAGCCAGTCCGGCGCTGGGGATGGAGTTCTGCGTAGGGTGCTGGCTGGAGGGCGGCGAAAAGGGGTTCGGCAACGTCCTGCAGGGGATTCGCGAGTTCCAGGCCGACGGCCGTATCCTCATCGTCCACTTCCGCAACGTGAGTTCGCCGCTGCCCGTCTTTGAGGAGACATTCCTAGACAACGGCTACATGGACATGTACCAGATCATGAAGACCCTCGTGGAGACGGGCTATGCCGGTACGGTGACGTACGACCACACGCCGCACTTTCCCGCCGAGTACGAGCGCGGGACCGGCCAGGCATACGCCATGGGCTACATCCACGCCCTCATCGCCCGCGCCGAGGCGGAGCTACAGACCGACTAACGCGTCGATCCGATGGTACGCTGATTCCGCTGATTGAGCGCAGATTTCCGCGGATACCGATATTGGACCTGCGGAGACCAGCGCCCCATCTGCGGGATCAGCGTACCATCCCTTTTCCTCAAGTTGACACTGAGCGCGCTTGTGCTAGACTGAAACGTCAGTCCATGTCCGATGGAGGACCTCGGCCGGTGGGGCCGAGGTTTTTGATGTCAAGGTACCGGTGCAAGCAGATGCTCCAAGCACGTAACGACCTCCGCAACCTGGCCATTATCGCTCACGTCGACCACGGCAAGACCACCCTGGTGGATGGTATGCTCAAGCAGGCGCGCGTCTTTCGCGAGAACCAGCAGGTGGTTGAGCGCGTGCTCGACTCGAACGCCCTGGAGCGCGAGCGCGGGATTACCATCCTGGCCAAGAACACCGCCATCACCATCCTTGACGCCGCTACCGGGCAGCAGGTCAAGATCAACATCGTGGACACCCCCGGCCACGCCGATTTCGGTGGCGAGGTCGAGCGGGTGCTCAACATGGTGGACGGCGTGCTGCTCCTGGTGGACGCCGCCGAGGGGCCCATGCCCCAGACGCGTTTCGTCCTGAAGAAGGCGCTGGCCATGAACCACCGCGTCATCGTGGTGATCAACAAGGTGGACCGACGGGGCGCGGACCCCGACGACACGCTGAACCGTACCTTTGACCTCTTTCTCGAACTGGGCGCCAGCGACCAGCAGGCCGATTTCCACGTGGTCTATACCAACGCCGTCACCGGCCAGGCGGGACTGACCCCCAACCTGGGGCCGAACCTGCAGCCTCTGTTCGACGCCATCCTGCGCCACGTGCCGCCCCCGCGGGTCGACCCGGAGGCGCCGCTACAGATGTTGGTCACTACGCTGGACTATGACGAGCACCGCGGCGCCACCGCCATCGGGCGCGTGTCGAGCGGCCGGCTGTTGGCGGGGCAGGACCTGCTGCGCATCACCCGCGACGGCGCCCTGGTGCCGGCTCGTGCGCGCTATCTGCAGGTGCACGAGGCGCTGCAGCGCGTGGACGTCGAGAACGTCGAGGCGGGCGAGATCGCCGTGGTGGCCGGGCTGGACGATGTGGCCATCGGCGAGACGCTGGCCGACCCCGAGCGGCCCATCTCACTCCCCACCATCCGCGTCGAGGAGCCGACGGTGCGCATGACGTTCGGCGTCAACACCTCGCCCATGGCGGGCACCGAGGGGCGCTGGGGCACGTCGCGCCGGTTGCGCGAGCGCCTGTTCGACGAGCTGCGCCACGACGTAGCGCTGCGCGTGTCCGAGACGGACAGCCCGGACACGTTCGAGGTCTCGGGTCGCGGCGAGCTGCACCTGGCGATCCTCATCGAGACGATGCGGCGCCAGGGGTACGAGTTCCAGGTCTCGCGGCCCACCGTCTTGATGCACCGCGACGACCAGGGGCGGCTCCTCGAGCCGTTCGAGGAGGTGCACATCGAGACCACGCCCGACGCCGTGGGGGTGGTGGTCGAGATGCTGGGCAGCCGTCGCGGCCAGATGCTCAACATGGCCGACAAGGGCGACGGCGGCGTGCACATCACCTACCTGGTGCCCACCCGCGGCCTGCTCGGCTTTCGCTACCAGTTCGCCACCGCCACCCGCGGCATGGGCGTGATGAACACCTTGTTCCATGGCTACCTCCCGATGGCGGGCGAGATCCCGACACGCGGCAGCGGCTCGCTCGTCGCCTCGGAGGCGGGGGTTGCTACGAGCTTTGGCCTCAAGAACGCCGAGGAACGCGGGGTGCTGTTCATCACCCCCGGCGTCACGGTGTACGAGGGGATGGTGGTGGGCGAGAACCAGCGCCCCAACAATATCGCCGTGAACGTGGCCAAGCGCAAGCACCTGACGAACATGCGCGAATCGACGCGCGACATCGAGGTGCGCCTCAAGGCGCCGCGCTCCATGAGCCTGGATGAGGCTATCGAGTACCTGTCGGACGACGAGCTGCTGGAGGTCACGCCGCAGAGCCTGCGCATCCGCAAGGCGGTGTTGAACAACCACGACCGCGGCAAGCAGCAAAAGCGCGCCCGCATCGCCGAGGCTTCTTGAGTCTCGTGCCCGCCCGAGGTATAGTCTCCTGGCCGCGCAACACAGGCCGTGTTTGGCCAGGGGGAATGCCATGGACGACAAGCCACGGCCACGCTTCGAGCCTGCGCCCGACGGGGTAGACCCGCGTATCGTGCCGCAGCGGACGCTGTACACCGGAGCCTGCATGCCGGCCATCGGCCTCGGCACCTTTGGCTCCGACCACGCCTCGGCGGGCGAGGTGGCCGAGGCCGTGCGGGCGGCGCTGGGGATCGGCTACCGCCATATCGACTGCGCCGCGGTCTATGGCAATGAGGCCGAGATCGGCCGCGTGCTGGAGGACGCGCTAGCGCGGGGCCTGCGCCGCGAGGAGCTGTGGATCACCTCCAAGCTGTGGAACGACAAGCACGCCGAGGAGGATGTCATCCCCGCCTGCCGCCGGTCCATCGACGACTTGCGGGTGGGGCACCTCGATCTCTACCTCATCCACTGGCCCTTCCCCAACCACCATCCCCCCGGCGCCGACGTCACCGCGCGCAGCCCCGACGCCAAGCGGTACATTCACGCGGACTATATGCGGACGTGGCGCCAGCTCGAAAAGCTGGTCGAGATGGGCCTGGTGCGCCACATCGGCACCTCCAACATGACGATACCGAAGCTGGAACTGCTGCTGCGCGACGCCGCCATCCGGCCGGCCGTCAACGAGATGGAGCTGCACCCCCACATGCAGCAGCCCGAGCTGTTCCGTTTCGTGCGCGAGCATGGCATGGCGCCCATCGCCTACTGCCCCCTCGGCTCGCCGGCTCGTCCCGAGCGCGACCGCACCCCCGACGATACGGTGGACATGGCCGACCCCGTCATCGTCGGCATCGCCGCACGACTGGGCATCCATCCGGCGGAGGTGTGCCTCAAGTGGGCGGTGCAGCGCGGGCAGACGCCCATCCCCATGTCCACCAAGCGCAGCCATTGCCTGGCCAACCTGCGCTGCACCACGACGGCGCCCCTGTCCGACGACGACATGGCGGCCATCGCCAGCATCGACCGCGACTGTCGCCTCGTGAAGGGGCAGGTGTTTCTGTGGAGGGATGGGCAGAGTTGGGAGGACCTTTGGGACATCCACGGGGTGATCGCGGAGTGACTACCCGATGATTACCCTCGCCTGAGAAGGAGGCATCATGCGCGGCGTCCTACTACCCGGTGATCGACGCGTCGAGATTCACGACTTTCCGGTGCCGGAGCCCGGCCACGGCCAGGTGCTCATCGAGATGAAGGCCTCGTCCATCTGCGGCAGCGACATCCGCGCCATCTACCGCGAGCACCTGGGGCACGGCCCCGAGGCGTACCAGAACGTCATCGCCGGCCATGAGCCCTGCGGGCGGATCGCCAAGCTCGGGCCGGGGTGCAAGCGCTTCAGTGAGGGAGACCGCGTCATCGTCTACCATATCAGTGGCTGCGGGGTATGCTGGGATTGCCGCCAGGGGTACATGATCAGCTGCACCTCGCCCCTGCGCGCGGCGTACGGCTGGCAGCGCGACGGCGGCCACGCCGACTATATGCTGGCCGAGGAGAACACCTGCATCCCCCTGCCCGAGGAGCTGAGCTATGTCGACGGCGCGCTCGTCGCCTGCGGGTTCGGCACGGTGTACGAGGCGTTGAGCCGCGTGGGCGTCTCGGGGCGCGATCGCGTGCTGGTCACCGGCACAGGGCCGGTGGGGCTGGCGGCCGGCCTGGTGGCCAAGGCCATGGGCGCCCGCCACGTGATCGGCGTCGATGTGTCTCAGGCGCGACGCGACCTGGCGATGCGCATCGGCGCGGCCGATGCCGTCGTGCCCGCCGGGGAAGATGCCGACGCGGCCGCCATCGCGGCCATCGCCGACCTGACGGGCGGCCTGGGGTGTGAGGTATCCATCGATTGCTCCGGCTCGCCGGCGGGGCGGCTCACGGCGCTGCACGGGACGCGGCGCTGGGGCCGCTGCGCCATGGTGGGCGAGGGGAACCGGGTGGATTTCGACGTCAGCCAGACGATCATCCACAACCAGATCACCATCTATGGCTCCTGGGTGACGAGCCTGGGGCGCATGGAGGAGCTGACGGAAAAGCTCGTAGGCTGGGGACTCCGGCCCGAGGTCACCGTCACGCATCGCTTCCCGCTGGCCGAGGCCGCCGAGGCGTACCGCGTGGCGGACGCGGGGCAGAGCGGCAAGGTGTGCATCGTCATGGAGTAGGGGCATCGCCCGACACGAACGACGCCCCCGCCGCATCCGACGGGGGCGTCGCTGCTGTGGGGCGAGTGCTCGCGGGACAGAGCCTCAGGCGCGCACGGCCCGCGTCGCCATGTTGCGGCACGACGCGGCGCAGCGCCGGCATTCCTCGGCGCACTGCTGCATCATGCGATCGTCCGGGAACTGCTCGCAACTCACGGCGCAGCGCTCGCACGCCTCGGAGCATACGGCGCAGGTGCGCGTGTGCAGGTCGGAGCCGCGCAACATAAAGTTGGCGGCGGTCTGGCAGATGTCGGCGCAGTCGAGCAGCGTGCGGATGTGCGACACCTCGGCGTGCGCCCCGCCCATCTGCAGACAGTGCGTCACCGTCTCGAGGCAGATGGCGGCGCAGCTCTGGCACTCGCGGATGCAGTTGCGCATCTCGGAGTCGATCTCCATCTGACGGCTGACGCTCTCACCCATTCGCTGAGCCATCACGGTCCTCCCTTTCGTCACTCCAATCACTCGTCACACTACACGTTGGCGCACGCCGGCCACGATCGGTCTGCCGATGCGCCCCCGCCGCGGCAGCTCTCAGGCGAGGTAGATGTGTAGGGGGTAGGTGCGGTAGGCGGCGATGGGCATCTTGTCGGTGGTGATGAACCCGGGCGGCGCGTCGAGGAGTTGTGGCAGGCGGTTCACGACGGTCGCGCAGGTCAACTCCTCCGTCGACGGCTGCACGATGGTCACGGTGGTGTTGGGCTCGCCCTGGATCGTCCACTCGTTACGATCGACCTCGTCCGGCCCATAGACCTTGCCTACGCTCTGCGTGACGATCACGGGGCCCTGGTACGTCTCGGTCGTCACGATGGCCGTCATGCCGGTGGCGTGCCCGGCCGGGATGGTGCGGCCCAGGGTCTCGGAGGGGGTGTCCTCGTCGCGGGTGGTGGGGATGAGTTCCTGCTTCATGGAGCGGATGGTCCACCCAAAGCGCGCGCACAGCCACTCGTTCGAGTTCCACACGTAGGAGGGGAGCGACTCGCTGCGGGCGATCTGCCGGTCGAACTCTTCCAGGCTCAGCCCGGCGCCGTGGACCGCCGCCAGGGCGATGCCAT
>JAXGNH010000004.1:0-346022 GCA_040768165.1 Anaerolineae bacterium | reverse complement strand
GGCCTCATTCAGAAGGCAAGCGAGTGCTGCGCACCGCAGCTCGGTGACCTGAGACAACCTGCACCATGAGAGTACCATGAATCTACATTTCGACCTGGTCGCACCCCTCTACGAACGCCTGATTCGCCCTCCCGACGTCGGCCCGCTGGCTCACGCCCTGGGCCTGCCGGCCGATGGGCTGCTGCTCGATGCGGGCGGCGGTACGGGGCGCGTGTCGCGCGCCCTGGCGCCCCGGGTACAGGGGGTGGTGGTGTGTGACGCCTCGCTGGGGATGTTGGCGCAGGCGCGCCCCGCCGGCTTACGGGCCGTGCAAGGCCACGCCGAGCGACTCCCCTTTGCCGATGGCGCCTTTGACCGCGTGCTGGTGGTGGATGCGCTCCACCACTTTCGCAGCCAGCGAGAGGCCATCGGTGAACTCGTCCGCGTATTGGCGCCGGGGGGGCGCTTGGTCGTGTCCGAGCCCGACATCGCCCACGCGGGGGTGCGGCTCGTCGCCCTGCTGGAGCGTCTGGCCCTGATGGACAGCCACTTCTTGCGGCCGGACGAGATCGCGGCTATCGTTGCCACCCAGGGGCTGTCTCCACGCATCGAGCGCAACGGAAGCACCAGCGTCTGGATCATCGCTGACAAGCTGAGGGGCTAACCACCAAGGCGCCAAGGACACCGAGGAACGAAAACCGCAGAGAACGCAGAGACCGCAGAGACGGCATAACTGCTGAGCTGAGGAGCCTCGATATGCGATGATGCGCTGCGGCTCTTCCTCATCCTCTGTGTTCTCTGCGCCCTCGGTGATCTCTGGTTTTTTCTGCCTTGGTAGCCGAGGGATATCCATCATCGCGCTAGGAGGGAGAAATGGCCGGGAGGTTGGACGGGAAGGTGGCCGTCATCACGGGGTCCACCTCGGGGATCGGGCGGGCGACGGCGGAGCTGTTCGCGCAAGAGGGGGCCAGGGTGGTGGTGAACGGCCGCCGCCGCGAACTGGGCGAGGAGGTGGTGGCGGGCATTCGCGACGCCGGCGGCGAGGCGACGTACTGCTACGCCGACGTCGGGGTGAGCGCCGAGCTGCGCGCCCTTATCGGCCACGCCGTAGAGACCTACGGCCGGCTCGACGTGCTGATGAACAACGCCTACAACGCCACCCGCGGCACCGCCGTCGAGATCGAGGAGCACGAGTGGGATGCCGACATGGCCGTGCTGCTCAAGGCGGCCTACCTGGGGTGCAAGTACGCCATCCCCGAGATGGAAAAGGTGGGCGGCGGCTCGATCATCAACATCGTCAGTGCACGGCGGCATTGGCCGAAGGCGCCACTACGTGACCTATGAGACGGCAAGGCGGGGCTCATCGCCTAACGCGCCAGGTGGCGGTGGATTTCGGCCACCAGGGGATCCGCGTGAACGCCATCTGCCCGGGCTGGATCATCATGAACCACACGGAAGAGTGGGTGAAGGAGCACCCCGAACGCATCCGCCACGCCGAGGTGATCTATCCCGTGGGGCGGCCGGGATGGCCCATCGACGTCGCCCGGGCGGCGCTCTTTCTCGCGTCGGACGAGTCCTCCTTCATCACCGGCCATGCCCTCATGGTGGACGGCGGCCTGACCATCCAACTCCAGGACTCGCTCAGCCACGTCGTGGAGCGCTGGGTGCGCGACGAATGCGGGGAACAGGGGGAGTAACCACCAAGACGCCAAGGCACGAAGGATAGAATGAACCGCAGAGGGCGCAGAGAATCCTGAGGGTGCCGATCGTTGGCGAAGATTCGCGCGGCACCGGAACCGCGGCCTACGGGTGCGAGCGCGGCTATTCAGACTGTTTCGTTTCGCCTTCCGGTTCCTCTGTGTTCTCTGCGTCCTCTGCGTGCTCTGCGGTTTCTTTTCTTTGTGCTCTTTGTGCCTTGGTGGTAAGGCATTCTATGCGCGTTATGGGGCAAGGTCAGTGGGGATGTCGGACGAGCGGTTGCGGCGTATCCCGCGCGTCGTAGTACGTCGACCGGGCGAGGCGGCGGGGATCAATGACGCTCGTCGCCCGGCGCTGGCGCCATCGCCCACCTGGCAGCGGTGGTGCGCGACGTCGAGCGCGGCGAGCCGATGAGCGACAAGGCGATCTGTCGCATCTATTCCATGACCAAGCCGGTAACTTCACCGTCGCCGCCCTGATGCTGTACGAGAGGCGCGTTCCAGCTGGACGACCCCTGGCGGACTATATACCGGCCTTTCGCGATACGCCCGTGCTGGTCGCCGAGACGTCACACGGGATCGAGACAGCGCCCCCAGGAGCCCATTGACGGTACGCCACCTCCACTGACGCACGGCGGGTCTGGTGTACCCCAGCGCGGCAGGCGGTCCCGTGGGCAACTGGCGGCCGAGGCGGACCTGGCTCGCGCCGGCGAGACGTTGGCGGACAAGGTGGGGCGGGTGGCGATGCCTCTGGCCTTCAGCCGGGAAGCGCCTGCGTCTGGCATGGCCACCGACGTGCTGGGACGCCTGGTGGAGGTTCTTTCCGGGCGGGCGCTGGACGTCTTTATGGAGGAGCGTATCTTTGAGCCCATAGGGATGGTGGACACCAGCTTCTGGGGCGCCGCCGAGCGCGCCGGGGCGCCTGTCGCCGGTGTATGCGCGGCGGCGGGAGGGGCGCCTCGTGCGCCTTGAGGACCCCGCGCTGGGCGGAACGGCGCGGCCTTCCTCTCCGGCGGAGGCGGGCTCGTGTCGACCATCTGGGATTGCGCCCGCTTTGCCCAGATGCTGCTGAACGGCGGCGCGTTGGATGGCGTGCGCCTCCTGGGGCTGAAGACCGTGCAGTTGATGACGTCAACCACCTGCCGGCCTCGCTGCCGCGGTGCATCTCCGAGGCGTGGCCCTTTAGCCGCCTTCAGGGATGGGCCTGGGGGTGCGGATAGTCCTGGATGTGGCCAGGAGCGGATTTCCCGGCTCAGTGGGCGCCTACACCTGGCAGGGCGCCGCCAGCCTCGACTTTTGGGTGGATCCGGCGGAGGAGATGGTGGGGGTGTGCGCTCTCCATGCAGCGCCTGCCGGGGTGGTACGAGGCGGCGAAGGCGTTTCGGGCGTTGGCGTACAGGGCAGTGGGTGAGGAGTTGCGCATGTCTCCCATAGCTTGGGGGAAAGGTCGAGGTCGTCTCAGCCCTTCCAGCCCCTCCTCGGCACGTGGGCCGCCGAGGCGGATTCGCCCGCAGGGGCGGGTGCGGTGCACGCGGCGGTTCGAGCGCGTACTGGGCCGGCAGCTATGTGCAGCTGACCGCCCGCTGGGAGTTCGCCGGTAGCGTCTATGGGGAGTTGGCCCTCTACGGCATGGACGGCGAACGGACGCTGCGCTTCTGGTCGTTCACGTCGGACGGGAAGCAATCCAGCGGCGTGTTGGTCGATGGCTCGGACGTGCACCCGCAGGCCATAGCCTTCGAGGCACAGATGCCCGCCGGTCGAGGCCGCACGGCCTACTGGCCCGATGATGAGAAAGGAATCCGCTGGGTGGTGAGTCGCACTCCAAGAAGGGTGGAACCGCTTCGTGGAGCATCACTATCGAGCGGTGGACGAGGGGCGCCGGGCGAAGATGCTGCGGAGGCGGAGTAGGGCGACGCCGCAGGCAAAGAAGCCGCGATCAAACGACAGATCGCGCGCCAAGAAGGAACCAAGTAATGCGGTGTGAAGTCAAGGGGGTGTTTCGGCGTTCTGGGGCTGGAATGGGACGCCTCGAACCAGATAACCCCGCCTTCGCGGGCCTAGTGCTGGGGGCGCGCAGGGCGGCGCGCTCGGCGAGCGCGCCCTACGCGGCTCGTCCAGTCGGCGCAGGCCGACTTTGCTTTCTTAGCGCCGGACCTCGGTCACGGCCGGGCGTGTCGTGGCGTGATCAGCGCGCCCAGACCGACGGGCCTGATCCAGGATCGCGTGCATCCGTCAATCCGCGTCATCCGCGTTCCGCTCCCTCGATCGAAACACCGGCTTTCGCTTGTGGCGGCTCGCCCCTCGGGCCTATACTCCCCGCACCGTGTTCACCCTCACCCGCAGGAGGTAGCTCCCATGATCGTCGACGTACACGCGCACCAGCCAAGTACGAGGAGACCGTGTCCGAGGCCGTTCTGAGCCGTCAGCTATCGTGGCGACAAGCAGTACAAGACAAACATCGGCCTGGAGGAGTTCAAGGAGGCGATGGGCGCCCGGTGGACAGGTGATCGTCCCTCAGCATGGCCCACGGCAGCGGCACCCCGAACGACGGGATAATCAAGTACGCCCGCCTCTTTCCCGAGGAAGGTCGTCCTTTTGCTCCATCGACCCCACCGCGCCCGACGTGATGGACGAGTTGGACCGGTGCATCGTCGACCTGAAGGTCAAGGGGATCAAGATCGACCCCCACTACCAGATCTTTGAGCCCATGGACCCCGCGCCGCCATCTATGCCAAGGCGGAGCGGCTGGGCCTGCCCATCGCCTTTCACCAGGCGACCTCGCCCGTACGCTTGGGGCCGCTGCGCTATGCCCACCCCATGGCGCTCGACGAGGTGGCCATGGCCTTCCCCGACTTGAAGATCGTCGTGGCGCATTTCGGTCACCCGTGGGAGCCCGACACTATCGTGCTCATCCGCAAGCATCCCAACGTCTATACCGACATCTCGGCCCAGTTCTACCGTCCGTGGCAGTTCTACAACGCCCTGGTGTTGTGCCACGAGTATGCCCAGATGGACAAGGTGTTCTTTGGCACCGACTATCCCGTCACCAGCCCGCAGGAGACGCTGGACGCCCTCCGCGCGGTGAACGACATGGTCAAGGGCACTCGCTTTCCTACCATCCCCGAGGAAGAGATCGAGGGGATCATCAATCGCGACGCCCTGGCCATGCTGGGGATCGTGGAGTAGGAGGAGAAGGGACGCAGATGAACGCTGATGAACGCTGATGAGGCTAAGGAAAGGCCGGGCTGGCGACGCGCGGGCGCAATGGAGGGCTCATGGCATACAAGCATACTGAACTCACTGAGGCCATCATCGGGGCCTTCTATGCCGTATATGGCGACCTGGGCTACGGCTTCCTTGAAAAAGTGTACGCCAATGCCCTGGCCCTCGAGCTGCATGCGCGAGGGATCATGGCTGTCCGCGAGCAGCCGATAAGCGTGCGGTACAAAGGCGTGGTGGTGGGCGAGTACTTTGCGGACCTCATCGTAAAGGACACGGTGATCGTCGAGGCCAAGGCGGTGCGCTCACTGCTGGACGAGCACGAAGCGCAACTGCTCAACTACCTCAAGGCCACGCCATACGAGGTAGGTCTGCTACTCAACTTTGGCCCCAAGCCAGCGATCCGCCGCAAGGCCTACGACAACGCCCGCAAAGGCGCTCTGCACTGGCATGAGGCGCATCCCCAGTCTCTTGGCTCATAGCCTGTCCAGCTAACGCCAGCCAGAACAGGACCAGTCAGCGTTTATCAGCGTTCATCTGCGTCCCATTTCCTCTCCTGTGGACGTGCCCTCTGGAAGCGGCTATCATGAGCGCGATGAGTCGTCGGTCTGCGAAAGGAGAACCCTGCAATGAAGCCTCTCGCCCGCAACGTCATCCTGGTGGTGTTCGATTCGCTGCGCAAGGACTGCATCGGCGCCTATGGGCCGGCGCCCTGGGGACCGGTGCATACCCCCCATTTCGACGCCCTGGCGCGCGAGTCGCTCATGATGACGCGCATGTACCCCGAGTCACTGCCGACTCTTCCGACGCGGCGCGCCCTGTACACCGGCCGGCGTGTCTATCCCTTCCACAACGCCGACTTTCACCTCAAGGGTGATTTCGTGGGCGCCCCGGGCTGGGGGCCCATCCCCGAGGAGCAGCCCACTCTGGCCGAACTCCTCTCCGAGGCGGGCTATCGCACGGCGCTGGTGAGCGACGTCTACCATATGTTCAAGCCGTCAAAGAACTATTGGCGGGGGTTCGACCAGTGGACGTTCCTCCGCGGGCAGGAGAAGGACCCCTACCGCTCCGGGCCGCGGCTGACCCAGGAGCAGCTCGACTACTGGTTGCCGCGCCAGCTGCAGAACGAGAACACCGTCTCGTTCATCCAGCAGTGCATCATGAACATCCACGACCGCACCAGGGAAGAGGACTATTTCGCGCCCCGCGTGCTCAAGGCGGCGGCCGAGTGGCTGGAGCAGAACCAGGACGCGGACCGCTTTTTCCTCACCGTGGAGTCGTTCGACCCACACGAGCCCTGGTTGGTGCCGCAGCACTACCGGCGCATGTACTTGAGGGATGATGGTCCGGAGCAGGTCAAGTCGGGGTATGAGGACACGCTGCAGCTCGATGAGGTGCTGCTCCAGCGTACCCGCGCCAACTATTACGGGAACGTCTCCCTGTGCGACCGTTGGTTCGGGCACTTTATGGAGAGCCTGCGCGTGTTGGGGCTGCTGGACGACACGCTGGTGGTGTTCACCACCGACCATGGGCACTCTATCGGCGATCGCAACTATATGGGGAAGCGCGGCTATCCCTCGATGCCCGAAGTCTATGACGTGCCACTGATGGTGCGCTTTCCGGGGGCGGAGCACGCCGGCAAGAGCAGCGATATGTTCGTGCAGCACCACGACGTCTCCGCGGCGATCCTGGAGGCGGCGGGGGTCGAGCGGCCCGCCGAGATGGACGGGCGCTCCTTCATCGGCGCGGCGCTGGCGGGCGACCCGGGCCCTCGCGACCACGTCACGGTGGGGTGGGGCTCGGTGCCAACGGTGATTACCGAGGGCTGGTGGCTCAACTGCAAGGTCGACGGCACCGGCGTGCTGCTCTACGACCTGCAGGCGCCCGACCCCTTTGCTACGAACGTGGCCAAGCAGCATCCCGACGTCGTCAAGCGGCTATTCGATCAGGCGGTGAAGGACGCTGGCGGCGGTTTTCCCGACTGGGTGATGGCCCTGGCCAGAGATCAGGCCGACGCCCCCGGCTGTAGCGACCTGGCGGCGAGGGGATGAGTGTTCGGCTATCGGCGGTCGGCTGTCGGCCAGCGCCGAGGGCGTTGCGTGCTGGACCAGGTTTGGCTGACCGCCGATAGCCGACCGCCGATAGCTCCAGCGTGATTACTAACAACTGACCACTCTACACACCAGGGAGGCATACCATGGGTCAACTCGACGGAAAAGTAGCGATCGTCACCGGCGGTGGCAGCGGCATCGGCAAGGGGATCGCGCGCGCGTACGCCGAGGAGGGGTGCGCCGTGGTGATCGCCGGGCGCAACGCCCAGCGGCTGGACGCCGTCGCCGAGGAGTTGCGCGCCACCGGCTCTACCATCGTCCCCATCCCCACCAACGTTACGGACGAGGCACAGGTAAAGGCGTTGTTCGCCCAGACGATGAAGCAGTTTGGGCGGCTGGACATCGTGGTGAACAGCTCGGGCGCCTTTGACGGTGGGCCCATCGACGAGATCTCGCTGGACGCCTGGAACAACGTCATCGGCGCCAACCTCACGGGGCCATTCCTGTGCATCCGCGAGGCGTTCCCCATCATGAGGAAGGCGGGCGGTGGGCGCATCATCAACATCGGCAGCATCTCGGCGCAGCGCACCCGCGAGAACATGGCGCCGTACACGAGCAGCAAGTTCGGGGTGTGGGGCCTCACCCAGAGCGCGGCGCTGGAGGGGCGGCCCTACGGCATCGCCGTGAGCTGCCTGCACCCGGGCAACACCCTCGTGGAGCGACGCGCCGCCGGCCTGCAGGCGGGCCGCAGCGAGGACGACGAGCCGATGATCGCCGTGGAGGACATGGCGCGCGTTGCGCTCCTCATGGCGACGCTCCCGCCGGAGGCCAACATGCTCGAGGCGATCGTCCTGCCCATCACGCAGCTGTACGTCGGACGAGGGTGAGGGGGGGGCGATTAGCGGTTGGCTGTTGGCTGTTGGTAGTCGGAGGGCAGTGACCTCCGATGGCCGATCGCCGACTGCCGATAGCCAACAGCCAATGGCACGAAGGAGGCCTACCATGCAGGACAACGCTCCACCCATCAGCGGCGCCTTGCGACGCGACCTGTTGACGGCCCAGAAGAACGAGATCACCGAACACCACATCTATCTGCGCTTGGCGGACCGCGAGAAGGATCCCAAGAACGCCGAGATCATGCGCCATATCGCGCGTGATGAGCGGCGACACTATGACTTTTTCCGGGGGTATACAGGTGCGGACGTGCCCCCCAACGACACGTTGGTGCGCTGGTACCTTTTCTTGTCCGTGGCCCTCGGCCTGACCTTCAGCATCAAGCTGATGGAGCGGGGCGAGGAGCGCGCCCAGGTGTCGTACGATCACATTGCCGAATCGATCCCGGAGGCGCGGCGCGTTGCCGAGGATGAGGACCGCCACGAGGCTGAACTCATTGCCATGATCGACGAGGAGCGCCTGCGCTACGTCGGCTCGGTGGTGCTGGGGCTGAACGACGCCCTGGTGGAACTGACGGGCGCACTGGCGGGCCTCACCCTGGCGCTGGCCAACGTGCGGCTCATCGGCATGGCGGGGCTCATCACCGGCATCGCCGCCTCCATGTCCATGGCCGCCTCGGAATACCTCTCGACGAAATCGGAGCAGAGCGGGCAGGACCCCACCAAGGCGGCGGTGTACACGGGTATCGCCTACGTGTTCACCGTCGTCTTCCTCATCTTTCCCTACTTTGTGCTGGGGAGCTATTTTGGCGCCCTGGCATGGACGCTGATCAACGCCATCCTCATCATCGTGATCTTTACCTACTATGTCTCCGTGGCGCAGGACGTGCCGTTTCGGCGGCGCTTCAGCGAGATGGCCGGCATCAGCCTGGGGGTCGCGGCGCTGAGCTTTTTCATCGGCTTCCTGGTGCGCGAGTTCCTGGGGATCGAGGTGTAGGCCGAGGGGCCGGCTGGGGCTCGATGTGTCGCGCCTGCCCCGGCAGGACCGGTGGTGGCACACGTCGATCCAGACGACATAACCAAGACAGGAGATGACCCCATGGCATCCAATGCAGGGCAGGAGCCCCTGATTCGCGGCGTGGCTCACGTCATGTTCCGCGTGGCGGACCTCGATCGAGCGCTCCGTTTCTACTGCGACACCCTGGGCATGGAAAAGGCGTTCCCCTTTGTGAGGGAGAACGGCGAGCACTATGGGCAGTACATCCACGTCGGGGGGCGCACCTTCATCGAGCTGTTTAAGGCGGACCTGGCGGCGCCGGCTGAGGGGCAGTCGTACGGCCACATCTGCCTCGAGGTGGACGATATCGAAAAGGTCGTCCGGGAGCTGCGCGAGAGGGGCGTGGAGGTGTCCGACCCCAAGTTGGGCACAGACCGCAGTTGGCAGGCGTGGGTCACCGACCCGGACGGCAACCGCATCGAGCTGCACCACTATACCCCCGAGAGCAAGCAGGCGCCCTACCTTCGTTGAGGTAGATGGCCGGCCTCCCGAGGGCACGATGCATGCGCTGGTTCGCCCTCGGGAGGTCGGCCTGCATAGCCATTGTCGCCGCCGCGGCCTCCTGGTATAATGGAACTATAGCCTTGGTATGCGTCGGTCTTGGCTCGGCGCGACTCCCTCGTCGGTCCACCCTCTCATCGCACACCCAACCCAAGACGTACCCTTCTCAGCCGAGCCACGCCCGGGTCGGGATTCACGTGGCGCGTGTCTCGCGTTGCACGCCTGTTGCGCGCTGCCGCCAACCGCGTGAGGAGGGATACCATGAACCGGAGAATGTGGGGCCTCGTTCAGGCGCTGGTAACCATCGCCCTGGTGGTCACCGGCTTGCTCGTCGCCGTCGGCGGGGCCGGCGCTGTCGAGATCGTAGAAGGCGGCGTCATCCCCGCGGGCCAGACCATCGACGATGACGTGTTCATCGGCGCCGAGAACGTGCTGGTGGAGGGAACCGTTACCGGCGACCTCTTTGCCGTCGGCGGCAACGTCCGCATCAACGGGACGGTGGAGGGGAGCCTGTTCATCGCCGGCCAGACGTTGGCGGTGAACGGCGACGTGCAGGGGAGCGTCTACGCCGCCGGGACGGCCGTGACGATGGGCGGGGCGAGCCAGGTCGGCCGCAACGTCTACTTTGTCGGCTATGGCATGGAGACGCAGCCCGGCTCGCAGGTGCAGCGTGACCTGGTCACAGCCGGATACCAGGCGCTTCTCTCGGGCGGGGTGGAGCGCAACGTCTTGGCCTCCGTCGCGGCCCTGGTGGTCTCGGGCGATATCGGCGGCGACGTGCGCGCCGAGGTAGCGGCGCCGGGGACGGCGGGGTTCACGTTCTTTGCACCGCCCGGCGCGCCGGCCAGCGTGCCGCCAGGCATCCGCGTCACCGAGGGGGCAGAGATCGGTGGGCAGCTGGTCTACACGAGTCCCGAGCGCCAGGAGGAAGCCATCCAGTCCGAGCCTGAAGCGGGGATCGTGTTCCAGACGCCGGAGCCCGATACCCGGCAGCAGGCGCAGCGTCGCGACGGGCGCGGGCTCGGAGTCCTGGTGCTCCAGTGGGTCGTCGCCCGGCTGCGAGAGCTCGTGACGTTGCTGCTGCTCGGTGCGCTCCTGCTCTGGCTGCTGCCTAGGTGGCTGTACCGCGCCGCCGACGCGCTGCGCGATCAGCCGCTCCTGGCCCTCGGGTGGGGGCTGCTCGTCTGGCTGCTCGGCTTTGTGGTGGCCGGCCTCGTGGCGTTCGTCATCGTGCTCTTGGCGATCCTCTTGGGGATCATCACGCTTGGCGGGCTGGCGTTCGCCGTGCTGGGGATCGGCTTCTCGCTGCTTGGCCTCGCCTTCACCATCTTTTGGCTGTCGGTCGCCTACCTGAGCAAGGTGGTGGTGGCGTACCTGGTGGGGCGCTGGATCGTGGATGCGCTGACGCGCCGCGAGGAGCCGCGGGCCGAGCCGGAGGCGCCTGCCGGCGAGCCTGGCGCCGAGCCGCTGCCGCCGCGTGAAGAGCGGCGTCGCACGCCGGCGCAAGACGGCTGGGCGCTGGTGGTGGGCGTGGTGGTCTATGTGCTGCTGCGCGCCATCCCCATCCTGGGGTGGTTCATCGGCGCCGTGGCCACCCTCTTTGGCCTGGGGGCCATCCTGATGGCGCTGCGCGACTGGTGGCGCGAGCGGAGGGGGGTATCGACGGTCTGACCGCGTGACGCGCGGGGACGCTCATCTTGGCGGCGTCCCCGCGTCGACGATCGGCTAGCGCCCCTGCACGAACCCAAACACCAGCGACAACGCCACGGCCAGCACGACGGTCAGCTGCCAGATGCGCCGGGCGTAGAGATCGTCCATGGCAGACCCCCTCAGGCCATCTCGTACTGCTCGGAGAAGATGCGGGAGAGTGGCACCCCCAGCGCCCGCAACGACCGCTCCACCGACACGATCATCGGGATTGGCCCGCAGATAAAGTAGACCCTCTCGCTCCGATCGGCCGGCAGATGGCGGTCCAGCATGTCTCGGGTGACGAACCCCGTCTCCCCCTCCCATCCCTCGGGCGGGTCCTCCAGGACGTGCACCATCTTGAGGTTCAGCCGTCCCTGGAGTTCATCGAGTTCTTCACGGAAGATGATGCTGTCCCAGGTACGATTGCCGTAGAAAAAGATCACCGCATGATCGTCGCCTCGGTCGGCCATGGTGCGCAGCATGCTCATGATAGGGGCCGAGCCGATGCCGCCGGCGATGAATACGTAACCCGGGCCGGTGTGCTGATCCAGATCAAAGGTGCCGTAGGGGCCGTCGACGTAGGCGCGCTCACCCGGCTTGATGTCACCGACGGTGGAGGTGAAATCGCCCAGCTCGCGGATGGTGAAGGCGATGTGGTCGCTCGCCATGGCGCTGGAGGCCAGCGAGAAGGGGTGTTCGCGGATGCTAAAGGGGGAGCGGCGGATCGTCAACCAGGCCACCTGGCCGGGGAGGAAGCGGAACCCCTGGTGGCCGTCTGGTTCCAGGGCCACCGTCCACGACTCGCCGCGCTCGGGGCGCACCTCGCGCACCCGCCACGGGCGCTGCAGCATCATCCACGGCTTGATGACGCGTATGAACAGCGCCATGCCGCCCCAGATGATGGCCCAGGCGATCCAGAAGATGCGCTGGCGGGGCACGGAGGTGTGCCAGTCGACGTTCAGGATGTGGTACATCGCCAGCGCCGCGATGCCGATGGCCAGCACGTTGTGCGCCACGCGCCAGGATTCATAGCTCAGCCGCAGCCGCAGGCGCCACACAGAAGTACCTACGAGGGCGATGAGGCCGAGCAGTGCGAGGGTGCCGGCGCGGGCGCGCAGCGGGGCATCGAGCAGGTTCAACAGGCGGAGCGTGAACGGGTTATAGATGAACAGGATGAGCGGGTGCGCCAGGATCAGCAGCATCGATGTGATCGACACCCGGTGGTGAAAGCTGTACAGGGTATCCAGCGGGAACACGTTCGCCAGGAACGGCAATCGCGCCGTGGGGACGAACTGCAGTCCCATCAGCGATAGCCCCGCGAACCCCAGGGCGACGGAAACCTCTCGCCAGAACTCGCGCCCCTCGGGCCGTGGTTGCGGAAACAGTAAGAGCACGGGGGCAAAGACGAGGGCAAAGTAGGCCACCACCCAGAGGGTAGCCCGCAACGAGGACTTCATACTGGCGCGCCTCCTTTCATGTGGCGCGTCGGCGCGCGCGGCGCCCGGATCGTGGTCCTCATTATAGCCCCGCTTGGTTGCGCGAGCAACGGCATGTGGACCTCCGCCATCGCGCCAGGGACCGCCTACCGAAGACCCTCTCGCAAAGTACCATGGATGCACGAGGCCTGCTGTGTGGGCCTGCGAGAGGTGGCCTCGGTAGGGCTGTCAATGCCCTGAAGGCCGCCTGTGCCGCTGGACCGCTTGAGCCGATGGGCTTACTTGAGGTAGACTGGTGCAGTGCTGATCTACAGCGGAGGGGACGAGACCGATGAGCCTGAGAGCCATTGTGATCGCCGCCATAGTCCTGGTCATAGTGGGCTGGACCGTGTATGCCACGACGCGACCCGACCCGGTGGTCGAGGCCAGCTCCTCCTGGGGAGAGTCGGGCCACGCCGACCGCACCTCCCCGGCCTTTACCGACTGGGACGACGAGGAGCCGCCCGTGATCCCGCCGCGATGCGCGACATGTCACAGCCTGAACGGCTTCCTCGACTGGCTGGGCGAGGACGGTACGCCGGCCGGCGCCGTGGAGGCGCCCCACCCGATCGGTTCGGTGGTGTCGTGCCTGGCGTGCCATAATGACTCGGCCCACGCCCTGCAGGTCGTCGCGTTCCCATCGGGGGCGGAGGCGAGCGTGCTCGATGCGGAGGGGCCGTGCCTCAAGTGCCACCAGGGGCTCCAGTCCAGCGACAGCGTCGAGCGGGCCATTGCGGGTCTCGACCTCGATGCGGTCTCGGAGGACCTGAGTTTCATCAACGTGCACTATCGCGTGGCGGCGGCGACGCTGATGGGCGGCGATGGGCGGGGGGCGTACCAGTACGAGGGGCGGACCTACGTCGGCCGCTTTCTGCACGTCTCGGACCTGCGCACCTGCAACCAGTGCCACGATCCCCACAGCCTGTTGCAGAACCCGCGCGCCTGCAGCCCTTGCCACCTCAACGTCGTGGATCGGAGCGATTTCATCAACATCCGCCAGGATGGCGTGGACTATGACGGGAACGGGTCGGTGGATGAGGGGATCGCGCTCGAGATCCTGAACATGCATCAGCAGGTCTACCTCGGGCTGCAGGCGTACGCGCGCGAGGTGATCGGCACGCCCATCGTCTACCAGGCGGGCACGTTCCCGTACTTTTTCGTCGACACGAACGACGACGGCCTGCCGCAGGCCGAGGAGACGGTCTTTGCCAACCAGTACGGCACCTGGACACCGCGAGCAGTGCGGGTGGCCTACAACTATCACATGGTGCACGAGGACCCCGGCATGTATGCCCACAACGCGCGGTACACGCTGCAGTACCTCTATGATACACTCCAGGACCTCAACGAAGTGGTACCGGTGCCGGTGGACGCCATGACGCGCCCCTGAGTCCCAACCCCAGCTAGCGGCCATCGGCCGCATCCTGACACACAGCATCCCTATAAGTGAGGTGCGCGTCGATGGCCAAAAAGACGCTCGGCCACGTAGAGTTGGAATGGACCTGTCCCTCGTGCGGGAAGCGTAACCCCGGGAGCACCCAAAAGTGCGTGACGTGCGGTACGCCGATGCCGGCCGACATGCGCTTCGAGGTGGGCGCCGGCCAGCCGCTGGACACCAGTGAGGAGACGGCCGCCCAGGTCGCTCGGGGGCCCGACATCCACTGCCCCTATTGCGGAGCGCGCAACGCCGGCGACGCCACGGTGTGCCGGCAGTGCGGGGGCGACCTGTCCGAAGGGGCGAGGCGGGAGGCCGGCGCCGTGCTGGGCGCCTACCAGGACGAACCCCCGCCCGACGTGACGTGCCCCCACTGCGGCGCCACGAACCCGGGCACCAGGACGGCGTGCGCCACATGTGGCGGGCCCCTCCCCCACCCGGCCGCGGCCAAAGCGGAGACCGAGCCCGCCGCCGAGGCCGGCAAGCGCCGGACGTTGTCCCTCCCCGTGCTGCTCCTGATCGCCCTCCTGGCCTGCGCCGGCATGTGGATGCTGATCCGCTCGTTGGGCAGGTCCAGCGCCACGGCGGGGACGGTCGCGGCGGTAGAGTGGACCTACTCCATCGCCATGGAGCAGCTCGGGCCGGTGGAGTATGAGGCGTGGCGCGATGAGGTTCCCACGGGGGCGCAGTTGGGCGAGTGCTTGGAAAAGGTGCGGCGCACCGCCGATGAGCCCGTCGCCGGGGCGACGGAGGTGTGTGGCACGCCCTATGTGGAGGATACCGGCACGGGAAAGGGGCGCGTGGTACAGGACTGCCAGTATCAGGTGTCCGACGCCTGGTGTCGCTATACCGTGCGCGAGTGGACGTCCGCGGGCGAGGTCGCGGTCTCGGGCGCCGATTTCAACCCCTACTGGCCCGCCGTGACCACGAGCGCCGGTCGCCGCGAGGGCGGCCGGACCGAGACCTACCGGGTGACGTTCGATGCCGACGGCAGCCGGCCCGTCTACCGGCCGGCGAGCCTCGAGGAGTTCCAGCGTTTCCCGCCGGGGAGCCGCTGGGAGATCGAGGTGAACCGCCTCGGCGCGGTGATCGCGGTGACACCCGCGCAGTAGCTCAGCCCGGCCGGCTGCGAGCCCGAGCCGCGCGCCGGGTGATCCGCGGGCATGGGGAGTGATTATCCCTGGAGCGATGAAGCCTGGCGTCAGCCTATCTGATCGAGGAGCGAGAGAGTGGCCCAACCTACCATCGCCCCCTTCACGGGGGACCTGGAAGAGCTGTTGCCCTTCTTCCACATGTCGACCGGCATCGATGGCGCCGATGGGGTGCGCCAGCTGATCGCCATGGAGCGCACCCGCGGCACGCGCTACTATACGGCGTCGCTGGACGGGCGCGTCGTCGGCATGATCGGCTTCTGGTTTGATCCTTCCGGCGAGGTGAGCGCCCTGGAGCCGCCACAGGTTATCGACATCGCCGTGTTGCCCGATGCGCGCCGGCAGGGGCTCGCTCGGGCGCTGATGGACACGGCCGTCGAGGCCGTGCGCGCCGCGGGTTACCGCCACCTGTGGCTGTACACCGACGGCAACAGCGCTCCGCTGCTCGCCTTTTACCGGCGCCTGCGGTTTCGCATCATCTCCGCCGTGCCCGACTGGTTCGGAGAGGGCACGGTGAAGGCGATCCTGCGTCGCGAACTATGATACGGCGCGCGACGTCGGACGCGGGAGGCGGCATGTCGGCCGGCGCCATCATGGCACTGGCCACCGTGGCCGGGCTGATGCTGATGGTTGCGGGCGGTAGCGTCCTCTTTTGGATGGCGCCCCCCGGCGCCCCGGACGCCGTCACCGCCGCGCGGTTGGCGGAGGGCTCGAGCGCCAACATCGTCTATGCGCTCACCGTGCTGGGCAGCTGCGCGCTCATCGCCCCCGTACTGCTGGTGCTGGCGGTGCGGCTGCATCCGCTGCGCCCAACGGGTACGATGGTCGGGGCGGTTCTGTTCGGCTTGGGCCTGGTGCTCGAGTGCGTGGGCACCATGGGGTCGCTGGCGCGCCTCCCCGTGGCGGCGCGGGCCGCGGCCGGAGATGCCGGCGCCCTGATGCTGTTCCAGGCGCTGACGGTGCAGTACCTGGCGGTGGATTTCTCCGGCGTTGGCCTCCTGTACATCGCCGGCATCGTCTATGCTGTGGCGCTCTGGATGGTGCATCGCCCCACGTTCTGGCTGCTGGTGGCGTCGACGGCGCTGCTGTTCCTGGGATTCGCCATCCCGGCCCTCGCCCTTCCCTTCCTGGCGGCGTCCATCGTGGTCTATGGGCTGGCTTACGTCTTGCTGGGGCTTGTGGCCGTGCGACTCGAGGTGGCGCGTCCCTGAGGCGCGAGGAGCTACTCCCACCGGCAGGTGTGCGCGCACGGCATTGCGCTGGCGGTCATGCCGTGCTAGAGTATAGACATAAGGCCGGTCGGGGGTCCATCGCAGCCCATCGGCGCACCATGGCATCGTGTATACCTCACACCATCGGCTAGTCTGGCCCCGCCCCGATCTCGTGGGCGGGGCTTGTCGTTTGTTGAGACGGGTACCGGAGGAAACACCATGGGTGTTGGTGACATATTCTCGCTGTTCAAGCAGACTTTTAGAGAGTGGAGCGACGACAAGGCCTCGCGATTGGCGGCCGCCATGGCCTACTATACCGTGCTCTCGCTGGCGCCGCTGCTCATCGTGATCATCCTGATCGTCGGACAGGTGCTGGGCGAGCAGGCGGCCGAGAACCAGATCGTCGGCCAGTTGAGCGGCCTGGTGGGCGAGCAGTCGGCCGAGTTCATCCAAGAGATCGTGGCGAATGCCAGCCGCCCCGAGGGGGGCCTCGTCGGTACCGTCGTGAGCGGGGCAACGCTGGTATTCGGCGCCATCGGCCTCTTTAATGCCCTGCAGGGCACCCTCAACACGATCTGGGAGGTCGAGCCGGAATCGGGGCGCGGTATCATCTCCACGGTCTTGCGCTATGCCTTCTTGTTGCTCATCGTCGGCGTCACGGGGCTGCTGGTGCTGGCGCTGTTGCTGGCCACCAGCGTCATCGCGGGTCTCACCGAGACGCTCGCCGACTTGTTGCCGTTCAGCGGAGTGGTGGTGTGGGGCGTCAACATCCTCGTGTCGCTCGTCATCGCCACGCTCCTCTTTGCGCTCCTGTTCAAATTCGTGCCCATGGCCAAAATCGCCTGGCGCGATGTGTGGCTGGGTGCGCTGGTTACGGCGCTGCTGTTCGTCATCGGGCAGTTCGCCCTGAGCTTTTACCTGGGGCGGGGAAACATCACCTCGACCTATGGGGCCTTTGGGTCGCTGGTGGCGCTCCTCCTGTGGGTGTACTACTCGGCGCAGATCCTCTTTTTCGGCGCCGAGTTCACGCAGGTGTACGCCAACCGCTACGGCTCGCGCCTTCGGCCTGAGGCGGAGGCCGAGCCGATCGCAGAGGGTCCCACGGCGCCCCCCGAGCACCTGGAAGAGGGGCGCGAGGGCCAGGCCGCCGAGGGCGAGGCGCGCGGACGTCGCGCGCGTGGCGAACGGCGCCCCGAGGCGGCGCAGCCACGCCCGCCGGCGGCAGAGCCCGCGAGGGCGCGGGGCGGGGGGCTGAGCCCCGTGCCGGCGCCGGTGGTGGTGGTGCTCGCGTCGGTGGTGGCGCTCTTGCAGGCCTGGCGGGCCCGGCAGAGCGGCTGACGCCGGCTGTCGGGGAGGACAGGGGGCTTCGGCGGCCCGCGCGGCGCGACAGAGGAGCATCGCGTTGGGTGGGCAACGCGGAGACGCTTCCGACAGAGACCCGCGCCTGAGGCGCGGCGGGGCGCCGACTCGTGAGACGGCGTGGCCTGGGGCAGGTCGCCCGGCCGGGAGTGGCAACATGAGCGCTGATCGAGCCGAAGGGCCCCCAGAAGGGGAGCGCACTGGGGCGTGTCGCCCATCCGAGTTGGCCGCGGTGCGAGAGGCGCTTGGCCGGCTGCAGGCCCAGCTAAGGCAGCGCGAGGAGGAGATCAGGCGTCTCGAAGACGTCGCCCGGCTGGCGGAGGAGGCTGCCATCCCCGTCATGCGCGCGGCGGGCGATGGGCGACTCGTCTATGCCAACGAGGCGAGCGCGCCGCTGCTCGATCGGTGGCGGTGTGCGGTGGGCGGATCGCTCCCGGAGGCATGGGTCGAGAGAGTGCTTTGCGCCTTGGCGGAGGGCGAACCGACGATGGTCGAGGCGGCCGTCGGGGAACGCGACATGGCACTGATGCTGACGCCCGTTCCTGCCCACAACGAGGTAAACCTCTATGCTATGGACGCCACCGAGTTAAGGCGCGCCGAAGAGGCCCTGCGCCAGAGTGAGGCGCATTTCCGGCGGGCTTTTGAGCAGGCTCCCATCGGGATCGCGCTGGTCGATACCGTGGGGATGCTCATCGAGGTGAACCTCGCCATGGTCGACCTGGTCGGATACCCGCGACAGGAGCTGCTCCGCCAGAGTTGGCACGACCTCATCCACCCCGACGACCTGGCGGAGGAGCGGCGGCTGCTGGAGCAGGTGGTGTCTGGTAGAGAGAGTTCGTATCGGGTGGAGGAGCGCCTGGTGACGAGCGACGGCGCCGTGCTGTGGGCCATCGTCGATGGCGCCCTCTTGCGCACCGCGGCGGCCGAGCCGATGTACCTCGTGCTGCAGGTGCAGGACATCACCGAGCGGCGGCTGGCCGACGAGCTGGCGCTGCGGGTAGCGGTAGCGGCGCGGGTGGAGGAGGCGGAGGAGCGCGAGCGGCGTCGCGTGGCGCAGGAACTGCACGACCGCGTCGGTCAGGAGTTGAGCGCCCTGGGCATCAGCCTCGGCCTGCTGCAGATCCAGGCCCAGGGGAGGCTCGAGCCCGCCGGCGAGGCCCGCCTCAGCGATGCGCTGGCCCTTGTACGCGAGATAACGACCAGCGTGCGAACCGTGATGGCCGAGCTGCGCCCGCCCATGCTGGACGAGTACGGCCTGTTGGCGGCCTTGCGCTGGTACGGCGGCGTGTTTGCCGGCAGGATGAGTATGAGTGTGCGCGTCATGGGCCGCGAGCCGTTGCCGCGCCTGTCATCGAACGTCGCCATCATGCTGTTTCGCATCGCGCAAGAGGCGCTCTCGAACGTCGCGCGACACGCCGACGCGACGCGCGTCGAGATCCGGCTGATGCAGCGGGGCGATACCCTGCGACTCACGGTGGCTGACAACGGGCGTGGCTTTGATCCCACCACGGTGAGGACGCCCACCCCGGAGCGCGGCTGGGGGGTACGCACCATGGCGGAGCGGGCGACCGCCATCGGTGGGCAACTCGACATCGAGGCGCGACCCGGCGGTGGCACGCGCGTCGTGGTGACGGTGCCGTGGCCGCCAGGCGTGGACGCCCTTGACGCCGTGGCCGCCCATCGGTAGCATGGCCTCTCGATCCCATCCATCGACGCCAGGGAGGCACGCATGCGACGTCTTGGGCGACTGGGGCCCGCGCTCCTCGCGCTCTGTCTGCTGGGGTGCGGGCCCGCGGTGGCCGGACACGAGGAGACGTGTCGCGTCGACGGCGCCCAAGGGGTGTGCGAGGGCGCCTACAGCAGCATTCGCGGTCTGCATCTGCATGAGGTCGCGGCGCCGTCCATCGCGGCGGGGCAGCCGGTCGAGGTCGAGGTGCAGATCGCCGTCGACGGCGGCGCCCTCCGCGCCTCGGTGACCTCTCCAGCGGGCGAGGAGAGCGCCTGCGTCGCCCGGCCCGACAGCCCGGAGAGCCTCATGGCGGTCGCCACCATGGGGGAGGGCGAGGTGCTGCCCATCACGCTGGAGGCGGTGGAGCGGCGTCGTGCCGTCGGGGTGACGTACATGATCGCGTGGGCGGCGGCGCCATAGGCGCACAGCCGATCGCCCGGCGGAGGGCGCGCACAATGACGCGGCGGGCGTTGCCGATGGATAGCGCCCGCCGCGTGCTCGCCCCAGCCTGGCGCGACCGCCGCAGTTCAGCCAGAGGCCTCCTCCGGCTCCGGCCACTCGGTGACCTCTTGCCACGGGCGTCGCGGGCGCGGGCCGGGCGCCTCGTCGGCGTAGCCCAGGGTCACCGCGGCGACGATGCGGTCGTCGGGACGGCCGAGCCACTCGCTCACCTCGCACGCTGCGAAGAGGATGTCGCAGATCCAGAGCGAGCCCACGCCGAGGTCCTGTGCCGCCAGGAGCATCGTTTGAATGGCGGCGCCTGTGGACTGGACCATCACCCAGTGCCAGTCGGCGTGCGCCTCCTCCGGCACGTCGGGTGGCGGCGCCACGTTGAACACCACTACGGTGAGGGGTGCGCCGAGCATCGCCCGGGCGGTCCATTCGAGGCTGCCGATGCCGATTCCCTTGGCCTTGAGGTCCTGTGCGGCGTCCAGCATGATGGTGGCCAGGCGCTCGCTGCGCTCGCCCTCTAGCACGACAAAGCGCCAGGGCTGCACGTTCTTGGCCGACGGCGCCTGGACCGCGGCGGCCAGGATGCGCTCCACGACCTCGCGCGGGAGGGGGTCCTTCTTGAAACGGCGGATGCTGCGACGAGATGCGATGGCTTCGAGGGTGTTCATGGCTCCTCCTGCCAAACCTGGATCGGAGACCGACGCTCGAGTATACGACGGCTGAAGGGCGACGCCAACTGCACGCGACGGGCGGCAGCCGCCTTTCGCGCGACAGACCAACTGGTGAGATGAATATGGCGCCACCAACGCCAACGCTGTAGGCGTATCGCGCGTCTTATCGGGTGATGCGCGGCCACGAAGAACCTACGGCCGCGGCGGAGGGAGTACCATGAGTAAGCGCGATGTTCTGTGGCTGGGTGGCGCTCTGGAGCTGTTGGAGACGCTGTTCTACGACGTGTTCGGTCCCTGGATGGCTCGCGTCTATCGCGACGAGTTCGTGTCGGCGCGGGCGCGGCGGACGGACGCGGCGGCGTCCCGGCGGGCGCCAACGGCCGAGGGCGCTGGCGCGTCTTCTGAAGTGACAATGTCCAAGCGCGCGATGGCCGGCGCAGTGGGGCGCAGGCCGCGCACGGCGTAACGCACAACGGGGAGGAAGGCCATGGAGAACGATGCCGAGAGGGAGCGCCGGGAACGCGAGGCGGAGCGTGCGGCGCGCGAGGCGGAACGGGCGGCCGAGCGCGCAGCCCGTGAGGCGGAACGCGCCGCCGAGCGAGCGGCGCGTGAGGCCGAGCGGGAGGCGGGACGGCGTGAGGAGCGCGACGATCAGGGCAGGCGAAGGGGGTCATACCACAACATGGGCTTCCTCGATCTGAGTTGGGCCAAGACGCTGGAGGATCTGGCGCACATCGAGAATATCCATAACATCGGTGTGCTGCGGATCCCCGAGCACCTGTACGAGTTTGTGAGTTCGCTCCCGATGCATAACGTGGGCTTTATCGAGCGCGTGCCCTCGGGCGACAAGATGGAGATCTCGGGGCAGTCGCGGGTGAGCGGCGACTTTCTCGCGGCCGGCGAGCCGGACACCACCCTGCTGGTGACGGGGCAGCTCTTTGTCACCCCGCCGCTGGAGAGCATCGGCTTCAAGGAACTGCGCGTTACGGGGCAGATGTTCCTGCCGCGCGGCAGCGAGCGGGTGCTGACGGGCAAGCTGCGTCGCCTCACGGGGCAGATCCTCTACTACCGGAGCGATGCGGGGATGCCGCGCGTCTTTTCCGACGGCGAAGAGATCGGCCGCGAGTTCCTGGAGTTGCTTCCTGAGCCAGCACCGTTTATCATCATGGGCAGCGTCACCATGGACGACGACATCAGCGTCGAGCTGCTGAGGAGCAAGGTGGTAGAAATCACCCTTGCGGGCAAGCTGCATGCCCCGCGCCACCTGCTGTCGATCCTTCAGATCCTGGCGGTGGACAAGGTCGGCACGATCCTGGCCAAGAAGGGTCGTCCGGATGCGGAGACGGTCGATCCATGGAACAAGGGCGAGGACTAGCCGACCGGTTCAACGCGCTGTACGATCGGCATGCCCGGCCCGTGCACGCCTACTTTTTCGGGCACACCGGCGACGACGAGGTGGCGTCGGACCTCATGCAGGAGACGTTCCTGCGGGTCTGGCGCCACCGCGCCGATCTTGAGGACATGCCCGAGGAGAGGCAGCGCTACTGGCTCTTTGGGATCGGGCGCAACCTGCTCACCGACTATTACCGGCGACGGGCGGTGCGCCAGATCGTGACGGACTGCGAGACCGAGTCGCTGGAGGCGCGGCCCGACCCGGCAACGGAGCGAGCGCGCGAGGCCAGGGACGAGGCGCTGGATGTGGACGCGGCCATCGCGAGGCTGCCGGAGGATTTGCGGGTGGTGCTGGCCATGAGTGCGTTGGGCGAGATGACGAGTGGCGAGATCGGGCAGGTGCTGGGGCGGCCTGCGGGCACGGTGCGGTACCAGTTGTCGCAGGCGCGCCACGCCCTGGCCGAGATGCTGCATCTGGCGGAGGGCGCAACGGTGCGAGGCGGCGCGTGGCAGGAGGTGGGGGCATGACGGTACATGATATGGGGCGCGCGTCGGACGAGGACGCGGCCTTGGACGCCATGCTGGCGGCGTGGGCGGCGCGCCACTCCCCCTCCGACGAGCAGCTGGAGACGGCGCGGCGCGCCATCCTTCGGGAGGGCGAGGGGACCAGCGACGTCGCGCTGGCCGAGGCGGTGCTGCCACTGGAGTGGTGGGAGCGCTTTTTCGCTGATCTGAACTCGGGCATGCGCCGGGCGGCCAGCCTGGACTCGGTGTTCTCTATGCTATCGACCAGCGCCGCCTGAGGGGGCGCTGCTCAGCAACGCCGGACGGGCCACATCGTGGCGACCGTCCGGCGTTTTCGTGGAAGGGGGAAACGTGAACGACCTGGCCGGGCGGTACCGGGAACTCGAGTCGCGGCTGGCGGCGTGGGCAGGTGAGAGAGACGACGTGCGCGCCGCCATCGTGGTGGGCTACTCGCGCTTGCCCCCGCCCACCATCACGGCCGTTACCACTGCCGCCGCCGCCCCCAGCGCCGCGCAGATGATCGCCACGACGCGGAACGCCGCCACGAACGATCGCGCCACGATGTCGCGCATGGCGGCCTGCACGGCGGCGGGCGCGTCTGCGGGGATCTCGGTGGCCGCCAGGCGCGTGCGCTGCTCCATGACGACCTGGGCGTACTCGGCGGGAACCTGGGCCTCCGCCAGTGCGGACGAGAGGGCGCCGCTATAGACCGCGACGGCCACTACACCCAGCACGGCGACGGCCAGCAGCCCGGCGATGCGTGAGACGGCGTTGTTGATTCCCGATGCGGTGCCCGAGCGTTCTGACGGTGCGGCGCTCATCACCGTGGTCGTCAAGGGCGCGACGGTAATGGCCATCCCCAGGCCGAGGATGGCGGTCGGCGGGAAAAAGGTCGTCCAATAGGAGCCCCCCTGCCCGGGGAGAGCATATAGGGCGATGCCGAGGGCCGCTGTGAGGGGCCCGGCGATGAGGGGCAGCCGCGGGCCATAGCGCGCCACGAGCCCGCCCGCCCACGGCGAGAGCACCGACAGGAGGACGATGAAGGGGAGCTGCGCCGCGCCCGCGGCGGTGGCGGAATACCCCTGCACTTGGCTCAGGGTAAAGGGGAAGAACACGAGCACGCCGTACAACCCGCCGTACAGCAGGAACGTCAGCAGGTTGGTCCCCGCAAAGTCGGACGAGCGGAACAGCCCCAGTGGCATCATGGGGGCGCGCGCTCGCGCCTCGCGTAACAAAAAGAGCCCCAGCGCCACCACCCCTATGGCCAGCGAGACGATCACGAGGGGATCGCCGAACCCTGCCGAGCCCGCCTCGATGAGACCCAACACCAACCCCCCCAGGCCCACCACCTGCAGCAGCGCGCCGATGACGTCGACGCGACGATCGGCGCCCTCCGCCCTGGTCTCGGGCACGCGCCACAACGTGAATCCCAGGGCGACCAGCCCCAGGGGTATGTTGAGAAAGAACACGGCGCGCCACGAGACCTGCTCCACGAGCCAGCCCCCGACCACGGGGCCGAGCGCCGAGGCAACCGTGGTGAGAGCCGCCCACAGGCCGATGGCGCGACCCCGTGCTGCCCCAAAGAAGGTGGCCGTGATGATGGCCAGACTCCCCGGCACCACGAGGGCCCCGCCGATCCCCTGCAGGGTGCGCGCGCCGATGAGGAACCCAATCGTGGGGGAGAGGCCGGCGGCCACTGTGCCCACCAAAAAGACGGCGATGCCCAGCGCAAAGAGCAGGCGCCGGCCAAAGATGTCGCCGAGCGCGCCCCCCACGAGGATGAGCGCCGCCAGGAGGAGCTGATTCGCCTCCACCACCCACTGGGCGGCCGCCAGGTTCGCCTCGAGATCGACCTGCATCACGGGCAGGGCGACGCCGACGACGCTGCCGTCGATGAACTGCAGCGACGAACCCAGGATCGTGGCGGCCAGGATGATGGCGGCGTAGGGGGGCGAGCCGTCGGGCTCGTGCGTCTCGGGTGCTTGTGCCTCCGCCTCACGGACTCGAGATGCCATGGCGCATCCTATTACTCACTATATAGACCGATATTCTCATCATAGCACGACTGCCGAGCCGCGACAACGGTCCGACAACTCGCGGCCGCCCAAGACCTCGCAGGCCCGACGCGGTATGGAGGGTGCAAACGGTACCGCGATTTGCTACAATGGACGCCGGGCTACGCTCGCGGAGGGGTGTCCAGCAGGAGGAGGGTCGGATGGCGGATCTCGGCGTGTTTCTGCCGGATGGCACGGCATTCCCGTTCTGGGACGATGCGACGACGTACACCCGGGTGTACCACGTCGCGCGGGAGCATCCCCAGGCGACGGACGAGGGGCCGGGCAGCGAGGAGCGGCCCTTTGCCACCATCGGCCGGGCGGCGGCGGTTCTGGGACCGGGCGAGAAGGTCGTCGTGCACCGCGGAGTCTACCGCGAGTGCGTGCGCCCCGCCCGCGGCGGCGCGGGCGCCGACCGCATGATCGCCTACGAGACCGCCCGGGACGGCGACGTCATCGTGTGCGGCTCCGAGACGTGGACGCCGCGCTTTGAGCCGAGCGAGGGGTGGGACCTGGGGCCGCTCCCCCATGACGTGACCGTCTGGACGGCGGCGCTGTCTGCCGAGTGGTTCGTGGGCTATAACCCCTTCCTGGCCAACAACTTTTCCTCCGAGTACACCACCTTCACCCGCGACTGGACGCCCGAGGAGACGCATGTCTTTATGCTGCGCCGCGGCACGATCTATGCCGATGGCCGCCCACTGAAGCAGGTGCTGCGGGCCAGCGACCTGGGGAGCACCGACGGTGCCTTTTGGGTGGAGGATCCCGGGCTGCGCGTGCACCTTCGTCTGTGGAACGACGCCGACCCGAGCGGTGCGACCTACGAGGTTACCGCGCGCGAGCAGGTGTTCGCCCCCGCGACGCGCGGCCTGGGCTATATCCGGGTGTCGGGGTTTCGCTTCCACCATGCCGCCGACGGCATCCCCGTGCCGCAACGGGCCATGGTCAGCGCGTCGGGCGGCCACCACTGGATCATCGAGGATAACGCGGTGCGCTGGGCCAACGCCTGCGGCATCGACGTGGGCAACGAGACCTGGCACCGGCGGGACGGGCTGCCGGCCGAGACGGCCGGCCGCCACATCATCCGCCGCAACTATGTGGCCGACTGTGGCATCTGTGGCATCGCCGCGGTGGGCAACAATACGCACACCCTGGTGGAGGACAACCTCGTCGAGCGCATCGGCGACAAGGGGATCGAGCGCATCTGGGAGACGGCCGGATGTAAGCTCCACACGTGCGACGGCGTGCTCATCCGGCGCAACGTCCTTCGCCACATGCGGCATGCCCCCGGACTGTGGCTCGACTATCTCAACCGCAACACGCGCGTCACCGGCAACGTCCTGGCCGACATCGAGGCGATCCACGGCGGCATCTATCTCGAGGTGAGCCACGCGCCCAACGTCATCGACCACAACATCTTGTGGGACATCCGCGGCACGGGGCGTTCCGGGTCGGGCACGGGCATCAACGTGGACACCGGCGAGGAGGCGATCGTGGCGCACAACCTCCTGGCCAAGATCCCCGACGAGTACGCCGTGTCGGCGAACCTGGCGCAAAAGGGGCGCGTCGTCGGTGGTCGGGTGGGGCTCTGCCGGAGGAACCGCATCGTGAACAACCTGTTCTTCGAGACGCCCCATCGCATCCTCCTGGCGCGCGCCTCGGATAACAACTCGAACGGCAACCTGTTCGACCAGCGCGACGACGCCACCTCCCTGTGCATTGTCTATCCCGAGCCTCCCGCGCTCCTCGACCTCGAGGCGTGGCGCGAGTACTATGACTATGACCGCTCAAGCCGGCAGGCATGGGTGCAGGTCGAGTTCGACCTGGAAGCGCTGCTCCTCACCCTGACGGTAGAGGGGGAATTGCCCGAGTGCCGGCCGGTGCCGGCGTTGCACGATGAGCGCGAGTGTCAGTCGCCGGGGCCGGTGCCCATCGGGCCGGGGCGGCGAGAGTATCGCATCCAGGCGGGGAGGCCCGTGCAGGTGCGACCGGAACGCAGATCGTAGGAGGCCATCATGCGCATCGCCGTTGCCGGCTACAGCCACGAGACGAATACCTTTGCTTTGGAGCAGAACGACCAATGCGACGCCCACGTGCTGGCGGGACCGGAGGTGCTGGAGCGCGCCCACCCTCGGAGCTATATCGGTGGGTTCATCGAGGGGGTGCGCCGCCCTGACGTGGAACTGGTGCCCATCGCCACGGTATCGCCGGTGCACGGCGGGCTGATCCATGCGGACGTGTTCGCGCACTATTGCCAACGCATCGTCGACGGCCTGCGGGAGGCGGGGCCCTTGGACGGCGTCTACTTGGCGCTCCACGGCGCCATGGCGGTTGAGGAGCCGTACACCGACGGTGAGGCCAGCCTGATCCGCGCCATCCGCGCGGCGCTGGGGGACGCGATCCCTATCGTGGCGACGTACGACTTTCACGGCATCTACACCGACTGGGAGGTCTCGGCGGCGGCGCCGGTGCCGCTCAACACGAACCCTCACATCGATGGCTATGAGCGCGGCATCGAGGCGGGCGAACTGATGCTGCGCATGGTGGCCGGCGCGGTGCACCCCGTGACGCGCCGCGTCTTTGTGCCCATCATCGGGCCGAACATCGGGCAGAGCACCTGGTCGCACGACGCCGCGGAGGAAGAGCGCCTGCCGATGGTGCGCCTCAACCGCCTCCGGGAAGAGATGGAGCGCACGCCGGGGGTGCTCAACCTGACGCTACAGGGCGGCTATGGCTACGCCGACACGCCCGAGACGGGGATGTGCGTCATCGCCACCACCGATGGCGACCCCGAACTGGCCGAGGCCATGGCGCGGCGGCTGGCGGCGGAGCTGTGGGCGAGCCGCGAGGAGATTCGCACCGTGCGCCCCATCCTGCCGGTGGATGAGGGGGTGCGTCGCGCCATGGCCCATGGCGAGGGACTGGTGGTGCTGGTGGACCTGGGGGATGACCCGGGGAGCGCTTGCCCGGCCGACGGGCCGGTGGTGCTGGAGAGCCTGCTGCGCCAGGGGGCGTGTGACGCCGCGCTGACGATCCGCGACGCGAACGTCGTCGAGGCGGCCATGGCGGCGGGGGTGGGCGCGACGCTGAGCATGGAGGTGGGCGCGTCCATCGACCAGCGCTTCTACCGGCCGATCGCCATCACCGGACGGGTGAAAGCCCTGGACGATGGCGAGTACGTCATCACGGGGCCGGCCCACGGCGGGTGGGGGCGCGAGGTGAACCGCGCCGCATTTCGCGAGGCGCACGTCGGGCCCCGGGTGGTGCTGCGAGTGGGGAACAAGATCGACGTCATCTTTTCGATGGATCGCACCGGCATCGAGCGCGATTTCTTCAAGAGCGCCGGCGTCAGCCTCGACGAAAAGCGCGTGGTGGTGGTCAAGTCGAACCAGGCGCACCGCGCCTCGTTCCAGCCCATCGCGGCGGCCATCATCGAGTTGGACACGCCGGGGGCATGCATGGTGGACTATGCGCGGCTGCCCTATCGCCATCTGCGGCGCCCCATGTACCCGCTCGATCTCGACATGGAGTGGGAGGCGTGACGCTGAACCAGAGGGATGTGGAACGCGGATGAACGCGGATCTAGCGGATCGACGCGGATGCGGTAGGGGCCGGACGCCGTCCGGCCCGCGGTGCGGGACAGCTACCGCCGGCGCGCACAGCGTGCGCGCCCTACAGCGCTCATCGCGGGCAGTCACCATGTAGGGGCCGGACGCCGTCCGGCCCGCGGCCGCCGGGACAGCTCACCGCCGGCGCGCACAGCGTGCGCCGCCCTACCAGCGCTCATCGCGGGCAGTCACCATGTAGGGGCCGGACGCCGTCCGGCCCGCGGTGCAGTAAAGCTACCGCCGGCGCGCACAGCGTGCGCGCCCTACAGCGCTCATCGCGGGCAGTCACCATGTAGGGGCCGGACGCCGTCCGGCCCGCGGTGCGGTAAAGCTACCCCGGCGCGCACAGCATGCGCGCCCTACAGCGGCCATCGCGAGCAGTCACCTGTAGGGTCCGGACGCCGCCCGGCCCGCGGGGCGGGACAGCTACCGCCGGCGCGCACAGCGTGCGCGCCCTACAACGTCCACAGCGGCCCGTCATCGGGCGACCTGCTAATAGCCAAGAGCTAACCGCTGACCGATTCAACTGACAACTGAAAACTGACCACTGAAAAATCCAGAAAGGAGCCCCATGTTCGCTACCGACCCCGAGTCCGTCGGATTCTCTGCCTCGCGACTGCGACGCATCGACGACGTCATGGCGCGCTGGATCGACGGCGACCGCCTGGCGGGCGCCATCACGCTGGTGGCGCGGCACGGCCAGGTGGTGCACCTGGGGTGCTATGGCATGGCCGAGCGCGAGACGAATCGCCCCATGGAGCGCGACACCATCGTGCGCGTCTACTCCATGTCCAAGCCGATCACCGCCGTTACGGCCCTCACCCTGTACGACGAGGGCCTCTACCAACTGGACGACCCTGTGGCGGACTATATCCCCCGCTTTGCCGATGCTCCGGCAGCCGTCAAGACGGACGAAGGCTGGGAGCTGGCGCCCCAGGCCAAGCCGCTCACGATCCGGCACCTGTTCACGCATACCTCGGGGATCCTGTACCCCTCGGAGGACGACACCCCCACCGCGACGGCCTACCGGCAGGCGTTCGAGCCGTACCGCGAGACCGACATGAACCTCGAGACGTTCGCCGATATCCTGGGAGGCCTGCCTCTCGCCTTCCAGCCCGGCACCGCCTGGCGCTATGGCTGGTCCATCGACGTCCTGGGGCGCCTCGTGGAGGTGCTCACGGGCCAGCCGTTCGACGTGGCGATGAAGGAGCGTTTGCTGGATCCGCTGGGCATGGACGACACCGACTTTTGGGTGCCTCCGGAAAAGGCGGGGCGCCTGGCGGCAGTCTATGGACCCGTGGAGGAGGCCCCGCAGCCCGATCGGCGGCGCCGCGAGGCGCGCCCCGCCGGGCTCAAGGTGATCGAGGCCTCCGCCGGCAGCCCGTACCTCGCGCAGCGCGACTTTAAATCGGGGGGCGGGGGGCTCGTATCGACCATCGACGACTATTACCGGTTCGCCCAGATGCTGCTGAACAAGGGCACGCTGGCGGGGCAGCGCATCCTGGGGCGCAAGACGGTGGAACTCATGGCGTCCAACCACCTGCCCGCCGCCATGCTGCCCTTTAACGAGTGGTCGACGTGCGCCGGGCATGGCTTTGGGCTGGGGGTGCGGGTGCTGCTGGACGTGGCGCAGTCGGGCCGGTTGGGGTCGGAGGGGAACTATGGCTGGGACGGCGCGGCCAGCACCTACTTTTGGGTGGACCCCAAGGAGGACCTGACGGCCATCATCCTGCCGCAGCACATGCCCTGCACGGGCTTTCCCGCGGCGCAAGATTTCGCCGTGGCGGTGTACCAGGCGCTGGTGGAGTGAGTGTCGTGGAGCGATGCGTCTTTTGCGGTATCGTCGCCGGGCAAGAGCCGGCCAGCTTTGTCTACCAGGATGAGACGGTGGCGGTGTTCCTGAGCCATCAGCCGGTCACACGTGGACACGCGCTGGTCATCCCTCGGGGACATGCCACCCATCTGGCCGACATGGACGAGGAGACGGGCGCGCACCTGTTTCGCATCGGCATGCGGGTGGCCGCGGCCATCCGCCGCTCGACGGTGCGCGCCGACGGGATTCGCCTGTCCCTCTCGGACGGGCGCGCGGCGGGGCAGGTGGTGATGCACGTGCACCTGCACGTCATCCCGCGCTACGCGGGCGACGGCGCCTGGGCCGGCGCGATGGAGGGGTCGCGGCGGGCCGGCCGCGCGGAGCTGGACGCGACGGCGGAAGAGATCGCCAGGGCGTACCGTGAACTCTATGGATAGTTGACGGGGAACTCGCGCCGGGAGGCGGACATGACGGCTGTACGGCGCATCGCCATCGCTCTTGGCGCGGTAGTGCTCGTGGTCATCCTGGCGCTGGCCATGGTCTACCGGGACCCGCTCCGCTCCCTTGTCTCGATCCGCCGCGTGGACGACTATCCCCTGTTCGTCATGCGGCTGTACGGTGACGGTGGTGTGGAGGACCCGCGGGCGGTGCGTGGTGTGGCCGCGGCCTCTACGACGCCGGCGGTCGAGGCGGAGTGGGCCTGCACCTGCTTCTCGGCGGAGAACAGCGCCGGCGGGCGCCTCTTTGGCCGCAACTTTGACTGGCACAACCGGCCGGCGCTGGTGCTGTTCGCGGAGCCGCGCGACGGCTATGCCTCGATGGCGATTTCGGACATCTCCTACCTGCTCCCCGGTTCGGGTCGCTACGTTGGCGAGGATGCCGATGCCCTGACGCTGGCCGACCGCATCCGCCTGCTCGACGCCGGGCTGATCCCGTTCGACGGCATGAACGAGCGCGGCCTGGTGGTGGGGATGATGGCGGTGCCCACGGTGCCGGTGCTCCGCCATCCCGGGAGCCCGGTGCTCGGTTCACTACAGGCCATCCGGCTGATGCTTGACCGCGCTGCGACGGTGGAGGAGGCGCTGGCCCTCCTGGAAGGGTGCTCCCAGGAATCCACCCGCTGGTCCACGGTGTACGACCAGACGGGGGGTGAGGTGCTCATCGCCGTGGGGCGCGACTACCAGAACATGCATCGCTTTTGGCTGGATATGGGAGTGGAGGGCATGGGCAGAGCCAACTGACCGCCGGAGGGGCGGTGGGACGCGCGAAAAGGCATTGACACCGCCCTGCAGTTCCGCTAGAATCAGGACAGTTTGAAATCGGAAGGAGGCGCGACCAATGGCATATGCAAGCGTTGGCACCCTGTCTTGGGCGCGCCTGTCGGCCTGCTGATCGTCGTTCGCAACTGAGCGACTCCGGCCACGGGCGCATGGCTCCCGTGGCCGTTCTGTGTCTCCCGCCAGGAGGTGGGTGACCGGCAGGCGATATCGGCACCTGTCGCATCGATCCGGCCACGGGCACGACGCTGGGTACCCGTGGCCCTTTTTCGTGGGCCGCGGGACCACCGAATCCCACGAAAGAGGATCGACGACAGAATGCCTGACGTAAACCAGAACGAGGGCCCCGAGCCTTCGATCGATCGCTTTGAGGCGTACGAAGACCTGTTTGACCCGCTGCGCACCGACCGACAGGCGCGGCGCCGGCTGAAGCCCAGGGTGGTGCAAAAGCACGAAAAGCCCCGCAGCGAGATCCTGGCGGAACTCGGCGAGGTCACGGGGCAGGGGGCCGAGTTCGAGACCAGTTATCACCCCTCGCGCCACGAGGAGGGATGGCTGCTCGGGTCGGTGCGCTCCTTCTTTGAGGAGGCCTGGATCGTCGACGTGCTGGCGCGGGTCCGCGGGGGGAAGGAGGCCAGCGTGTACCGCTGCCAGGCACACCCCCGCACCGATCTGGACCTGCTGGCCGCCAAAGTGTACCGGCCGCATATGTTCCGCAGCTTGCGCAACGATGCCATGTACCGTGAAGGGCGCGAGGTGCTGGCCGGCGACGGCAAGGTGGTAAAGAAGACCGACGACCGGGTGATGCGCGCCCTCGGGAAAAAGACGGCCTTTGGCCTGCAGGTGGCGCACACCTCCTGGCTGATGCACGAATACACCACCATGCGACGCCTCTACGACGCGGGGGGCGCGCTGCCGCGGCCCATCGCCGCCACCGACAACGCCATCCTGATGGAATACGTGGGCGACGCTCAACGCGCGGCGCCCATGCTGAGCGAGGTAGCGCTGGGGCCGCGCGAGGCGCGGGAGCTTTGGGAGGTGGTGCTGCGCAACATGCACCTTCTGTTACAGCAGGGGCTGGTGCACGGCGACCTCTCGGCGTACAACATCCTCTACTGGCAGGGCGAGATCGCCATCATCGACTTCCCCCAGGTAACGGCTATCGAGGGGAACCAGAGCGCCAGGGGGATCCTGGAGCGCGACGTGCGGCGCGTGTCCGAGTATTTTGCCGGGCAGGGGGTCGAGCGCGACCCTGAGGCGCTGGCGGCGGAACTCTGGTCGCAGTACGCCCCGCCGAGCGTGCGCGAGCCGCTGGTCGCGGGCGAGATGACCTGGTAAGAGGCGCGTGGGACGCCCAGAGGGGCGTCCGGCGCACGACACTGCGCGTGAGAGGAGGGCGGACGTCGGTGACTGAAGGACGTAAGATAGCGGCGGTGCTCTGCATCCTCCGCCACGGCGACGAGGTGCTGCTGCTGCGCCGCACCAAGGCGCTACACTTGGGCAAGTACGTGCCCCTGGGCGGCAAGATCGACCCCCACGAGTCGGCGCGGGAGGCCGTGCTGCGCGAGGTGCGCGAGGAGGCGGGCTGCCGCTTGGAGGGTGTGTCGTTCTGCGGCATCCTGCAAGAGACGGCGCCCAACGACTTTAACTGGATCAGCTACGTCTATGCCGCCGACGTGGACCGATTCGAGCCCCCGGCGTGCAAGGAGGGGGTGTTGGAGTGGGTGCCGCTGGATGGCATTGCAGCCCTGCCCACGTATGAGGTGGACCGCTTTATCTACCGCTACTACCTCGAGGGCCGGCCGTTCGTGTTCGATGCGCGCTATGATGGAGAGCTGAACCTACTCTCCCTCGAGGATGAACTCGCGGGAGAGAAGGAGGTGTGAGCTAGCCGTCTAGACGTTCTCCTTGCCGGAGATCGTCTCGACGTCGACGCGGATGATGATGGTGTTGTCGAGGATGCGCTCGGCGTAGGGAAAGCGACCCTGCGCGTCGGGCTGGCCGCCATAGTGCCTCATGATGATGTCCAGCGCGGCGCGTTTGGCGTCGGTATCGTCCACCAGTGTGGCGCGACCGCTGCCGATGACGCTGCGGTAGTGCATGTTCCAGCGGCAGGGGCCCTGGCCGGGCGCCAACTCGGTATCCACGGCCACATCAAAGCACACGTCGGGATTGCGCCGCAGGAGGTCGAGCTTGCGCCCCTCACGGGCGCTATGGGCATAGAGCACGCCGTCCTGGTAGCCGTAGCAGAGGGGCACGACGTACGGGCGTTCACCGTCCACCATGGCAAGATGGCAGACGGAGCCGCGCTGCAGGATGTCGTCGATGGCGGCGGGATCGATAACCATTTTCTCTGGCTTGGACATCGCCTCACCTCATCACGTGTGCTGGCTTTTGGCCGTTAGCTATTGGCTTGGCATGGGGCAGAGTGGTCCATTGCCAGAGACCCGAAGGAGCCAAGAGCTTATTGCTAACCGCCAATAACCAGACACTAGTAACCAATGACCACATAAACCTGACGGAGACGCATGGACGAGATCGCTGCCTTTATCCGACAGAACGACCGCTTTGCGGCGCACAACGGCATCGAGCTGGTGGAGATGGCCGCCGGCAGGGCGGTGGCGCGCATGGCACTGCAACCCCATCACTATAACGGCGTCGGCACGGCGCACGGCGGCGCCATCTTTACGCTGGGCGACCTGGCCTTCGCGGCGGCGTCCAACGCGTACGGCACTGTGGCCATGGGCATCAGCGTGAGCATCCAGTACGTGAAGGCGGCGCGAGGCGGCAAGCTCACAGCCACGGCTCGCGAGACGTCGTTCGGCCCCCGGCTGGCGACCTATGCTGTCGACATAACGGATGACGCCGGCGAGGTGGTGGCGATCTTTCAGGGGATGGTGTACCGGAAGAAGGATGTGCTGCCAGTGAGCGGCTTGTGAGAGGGCTCTTGGCTGTTGGCTTTTAGCTGGGCGCGTCACGGGCCAAGAGCCCATCGCCGTCTTCAGTCCGCCACGCGATACTCGAACAGGACCCGCCGCGCCTCGTCGACGTCGCGCCAGCCCTCGACCTCGGTGAGCTTGTCCTCCAGCAGCTTGTAGGTGTTGAAAAAGTTCTCGATCTCGCGTAGCCAGTGCGGACCGATGTCGTTCAACCTCCTGATCCCCACAAAGCGGGGGTCGGCCACCGGCACCGCCAGGATCTTTTCGTCGATCCCCTTCTCGTCGCGCATCAACAGGACGCCGATAGGCCGGACGAGCACGTGACAGCCGGGAAAGGTGGGCTCCTCCACGATGACGAGCGCGTCCAGCGGGTCCCCGTCGGCGGCGCACGTGCCCGGCACAAAGCCATAGTCGGTGGGATAGTGCACCGACGAATAGAGCACGCGGTCCAGCATGATGACGTGCCGCTCGTGGTCGTACTCGTACTTGTTGCGGCTGCCCCGCGGGATCTCGACGACGACCTCCACTACCTCGGGATACTCGGCCATACCGCGCACCTCCACTGCGGGGAGGAGTGAACCACCAAGGCCCCAAGGACACCAAGAGCACCAAGGCTCTCGATGTATCTTTACTCTAGGGCCTCGGGCGATAGAGGTCAAGCGGCAACGTGGCGCTCAGCGGTCGGCTTTCGGCTGTCAGTGGTCGGCATATTGACCACTGACAGCCGAAAGCCGACCGCCGACAGCCTTGACAGTCAGTCTCGCCTCTGCTACTATATCTACATACGATATATCTCTAGCGGATGTATATCCGCCGAGAGGCGAGGTTACATATGCCACAGCCACGGGACCCGGAAAAGCTCTTGCCGCTTACCCCGGCAGTCTTTCACATCCTGCTGTCGCTGGCCGACGCGGAGCGGCACGGGTATGGCATCATGAAGCAGGTGGAGGCGGATACCGAGGGGCGGGTGCAGATGGGGCCGGGCACGCTGTACGGCACCATCAAGCGCCTGCTGGCGGCCGGCCTCATCGCTGAGACCGAAGAGCGCCCCGATCCAGAGATGGACGACGAGCGCCGCCGCTACTACCGCCTCACCGACTGGGGACGTCGCGTCCTGACGGCCGAGGCGGAGCGACTGCAGGCGCTGATCCGCCTGGCCCGCCAAAAGGACGTGGTGCGCGCCCTGAGGTTGGGGGAGGGCGGGGCATGACGGCGACCTATGCGCGATCCGGCTACGGCGACCCCGAGGTGCGCGTCTATGCCGCCCTCGTTCGTCTGTACCCGCGCGGCCACAGGCGCGAGTACGGGCCGGCGATGGTGCAGCTCTTTCGGGACCAGGTCCGCGACGTGCGTGGGGGAGGCGGCGGGCGAGCCCTAGTGCTCCTCTGCTTGCGCACGCTGGCCGATCTCATCGGTTCGGTGGCGCGGGAGCATGGCCAAGCCCTCGGCATCGGCGAGCCGATGGGCGGGTGGCGGTATGCGCGGGCGCCCTGGTGGCAGGCGCTGCTGGCGGCCGTGCCGGGACTGCTGTTGATCGCCGGCGACCTGCGCCTGTTCCGATTGCTGTTCCCGCGAGCGCCCTATCCCCATCCAGCGGCTATGGCGCTTCTCGCCGTGGTGGGCTGCCTGGCCATCGTCGCGTTCGCGTTACTCCGCGAGCGCCGCCTGCCCGAGTGGGCGTTCACGGCCGTAGGGGTACTGGCCACTCAGGCGCCCCGTGGGCTCGCGTTGCTCTGGTCCGGTGGCAGTGGGCCGACGTGGTTGGGGTTGGGGGTGCCCGCGATCGTCATGATCCTCGGCTCCATTGCTGGGCTGGCGACCGTGGTCCGCCATCGCCTCGGCTCGGCCGAACTGCCCCGGTGGGCGTGGATCGTCGCGGGGCTGTCGTTGCTGGTCCTCGGCGCCCACGCCATCGACGAGGCATCCTACACGCACCCCTGGCGCTGGGAGACGGTGTTCATGGTGTTGTGGCGTTGGGCGTACTTTACGCTGCTTCTTGGGATGCCGCTCCTATGCGCGGCCATCATCGCGCCGGCGCGCGGCACGCGGGCGGTGCTCTTGGTGTTACCGGTGGCGGTGTGGTGGTCGGTGGGGATGGTCGTCGAGCCGGCCTATTTCGCTGCCGTGCGGGCGGGAGACCGCGTCCTGCAAATCGCCGTCGACCAGCTCCCGACAGCGGTACTGATGGTGGCAATGCCCGTAGCGCTCTTGCGGGTACGGACCGCGGCCTATCAGGCGATGTCGCTGCTCGTAGCTAGTATGGGCACAATGCTTGCGGTCGAGCTGCTGTGCAGCTGTGTGCTCCCCACCTATGGTGGGGATGTGCTGAATATCTACCGTAGCGGCCTGGCGCTGCAGCTCGCCGTGTCGCTGGCGTTCGTGGTGGCCCTGTACGATGCCCTGGCCCGAGCGACGCAGATGGACTGGGTGGTCTAGGCAACCTCTGAGGGGAGGGCCGTGCTCAGCGCCATCGTACAGCGAGACCTGCGCGCGTTTGTCGTCGTCTGGATCGGTCAGGTCGCCTCGATCGTCGGGTCGGCCTTGACGAGCTTTGCGCTGGGGGTCTGGCTGTTCCAGCGCTCCGGCGCGGTGACCGACCTGGCGGCGAACGCCCTCTGCGCCACCCTCCCCATGGCCGTGTTGTCACCCCTGGCCGGCGCTCTGGTGGACCGCCACGACCGGCGTTTCCTGATGATCGTCTCCGATTGCGCGGCGGCCTGCGTTACCCTCGCCATCGCCGCGCTGGCCCTGCTGGGTCGTCTTTCGCCATGGCATGTGTACGCTTCCACGGCGCTCATCGCGACCGCGAACGCCGTCCAAGGGCCGGCCTACACGGCGACGGTGTCACTACTGGTGCCCAAGGAGCAGCTTGGCCGTACCAGCGGCATGACGAGCCTGGCCCAGGCAGCCGCCAGCATCCTGGCGCCAGCCTTGGGAGGGGCACTACTGGTGACGGTGGGCTTGGCAGGCGTGATCGCCATCGACCTGGTCACCTTCCTGGTGGCGGCCGTGACGCTGTTCGTCGTGCGAATCCCGCGCCCGGCTCGCGCGACGCGCCTCGAACGGTACCCCTCCTACTGGCGCGATGTCCTCGCAGGCTGGCGCTACGTCGCCGTTCGGCCGGGGCTGCTGGCGATAGCGGTGTATTTTGGCGTGCTCAACCTCGCAGAGGGGATGGGAAACGTGCTGCGAGCGCCGCTGGTGCTCTCCTTCGCGCCCCCCATAGCCCTGGGCGGCGTGATGTCCGCGGCGGGGGTGGGCGGGCTGGCGGGTAGTGTGCTCATGACTGCCTGGGGCGGCCCGCGACGGCGTATCGATGGCGTGCTGGCGTTCACCGCGCTGGCCGGGCTCTCCATGGTCGTGGCGGCGCTGCGCCCCTCGGTGACCCTCCTGGGAGTCGCTTATGCCGGGCGCTATGTCTGTGGGCCGATGTTCAGCGGGTGCGGAACGGCCATCCTGCAGGCCAAGGTGGCGCCCGAGATGCAGGGGCGTACCTTTGCGCTTGGCTCGGCGGTTCGAGGCGCGACGCTCACCCTGGTGTACTTGGCGGCCGGGCCGCTGGCCGACGGTGTATTCGAGCCACTGATGGCCGCCGGTGGGCCACTGGCGGGCAGCCTCGGCGCCCTGATCGGCGCCGGTCCCGGGCGTGGCATCGCCCTGCTCATGGGCCTGCTGGGGCTGGTCACGATGGGTGTGGCGCTGGCGGGCCGGCTGTCCCGCAGGCTGTACCACATCGAGGAGGACCTGCCTGATGCCGCGCGGCCGCAGGTGTCGGCTGCCGCGCCGGCGGCCGCGGAGACGGCCGTAGGCGCCGCCAAGGTCTAGGGGCAGCCGTTTCCGCCAGGCGCGTGAGGTGGGGCAGGTGCGTTGGGGTCCGCTCGCGCGTGGCACGCTATCGTAGTCGGCGCCGAGGGAGAATCGTGGTTCTTGGGGCAGTCGTCGCGGCGGTGGCCCTGGCGTGGGGCCTGAACATCCTGAGCTACCGTATCCTCAAGATGCGCATCGTGCGGCGCCAGCGCTGGGACCTGAACATCTGCTGTGGGCGCACCGACGCCGGCGGGGTGAACGCCGATTGGGTGACGTGTCGCTGCTCGGCTGCGGGGGGACGAGAGCAGAGAGGTGTCCGTCATGGAGTTGGCCGATGTCCTGGACGACGCCGCGCTGAGGGATCTGGCGTCCTCGTTCGGTGTGGATTCCCGCGATCTCGCCATCCTTTATGATGGGCGTAACCGCGTCTATAGCGTGGCGGCGGGGGAGCCGCGCGTGCTCAAGGTGATCCCCAGCTGGGTGGAGGAGCCGGCACTGGCCGAGGCCGAGGTCGACTGGGTGGCTTGGCTGCACCGGCGCGGGGCGCCGGTCGTCCGCCCGTACCCCACGCGGCAGGGCGGCTGGGTCGCCCGGGCGACGTCCGAGGGCGTCGAGCTATCCGCGTGCCTGATGGAGCGCTTGCGGGGCGACCCAATGGAGGGGCGCGGCTGGACCCCACCACTGATCGAGGATCTGGGGGCGGTGATGGGCCGGCTGCATGCCCTTACGCGCGACTATGTGCCGGGCGTCGGCGCGCCCCGGCGGCCCGAGTGGTATGAGAAGGACTGGCTGGCTCGGCCGGAGAAGACGCTCCACCCCTCCCAGGCCGCCGTGATCGAGCGATGCCACCGGCTGCGCGAGGCGCTGATGCAGTTGCCGCGGGACGGCGACGCCTATGGACTGATCCACGACGATCTGCACACGGGCAACCTGTGGATCCGCAACGGACGCATCACGGTGCTCGACTTTGAATGCTGCCACACGAACTGGTTGGCCAGCGACATCGCCTCGGCGCTCCTGTTCGCCATCTGGAAGGTCCCCTCGACCGATGCGGATTGCGCAGCCGAGTTCGCGCGCGCTTTTCTCCGGCACCTCATGGTGGGGTACCGCCGCGAACACCACCTCGATGCGGATTGGTTGCGCCGCCTTCCCTGTTCCTCAAGCTCCGCGAGATGTCGCTCTATGTCTCGTCATCGTACTCCGGCAGGGACCTGACTGAGGAGCGCGATGGCGAACCTCTCCTTGCCTTCTGGAGGCACAACATCGAGCAGGACGTGCCGTACGTGCGGCTGGATGGCCCTGACTAGCGAACGTCCCCCGTTTCACGCGCGGCGGCGCTGGCGTCGATCATCGCCAGGGACGCCAGGAACGTGGTGATGGGCACCGCTGCGATGAGCCCCAGGCTGGCCACTAGCATGCGCACGATCTCTTCGGCGATGATCTCATAGTTGATCAATTGCCAGAAGGGCTGCGAGCTGTCGGTGAGCAGCAGCAGCAGGGGCATGGCGGCCCCGGCATAGACCAGCACTAGGGTGTTCACCATGGAGGCGATGTGGTCGCGACCGACGGCCATGGCGCCGCCAAAGAGCTGCCTGAAGGGCGCGATGGGGTTGGCCGCCTTGAGCTGTTCCACGATGGCGGCCTGCGAGACGGTCACGTCGTCGAGAACCCCGAGGACGCCCACGATGATACCGGCCAGAAGCAGCCCCTTCACGTCGATGGCGCCCACGCCCGTCACGTGCAAAAAGCCCGCCTCCTCGGACGCATACCCCGTGAGATAGGCGCCCTCCACGAACAGCCGCGCCAGCAGGCCGGTGATGACGAGTGCTATCGCCGTGCCGATGACGGCCACCGTCGTCTTGCGGTTCACGCCGTGGGACAGGTAAAAAGTGATCGGCACCGTCAGCGCCGACCCGATCACGGCGACGGTCACGGGGTCGTCGCCCGCGGCGATGCGCGGCAGGATGAACAGCACGATCACCGCGAAGGATAGCGCCATGCCCAGCAGGGCGAACGCCCCCCGCTTGCGCCCGGTGGCGATGACGGCCGCCACAAAGAGCAGGAACATCAGCGCCAGGGGACCTCGGCGCACCGGCCCGGAGACGTAGAACGCCTCGCGCCCGGACGGCTCCTGGGCGCGCACCACCATCACGCGCTGCCCCTCCTGGTAGCGCTGCAGGTCGGTCAGGGCGTAAGCGACGTGCTCCACAGTGATCGCCCGGCCGCGCTGTGGGCCGCTCACCAGCGTCAGCTCGAGCACCTGGTAGTGCTGGGGCTGCCCGAGGGCCTCAGTGTCCCCCTCCTCGGCGATGGCGCCGACCACTCCTTCCCAGACATCCTCCTTGGGTGGGTTGGCGACGCCATCGGCGCCCTCGGCAGCGAGGGGGTACGGGACGATCAGCGCCAGGATGGCGATGACCAACAGCGATGCAACCAGACGGTGTGGCGTGATGGTGGGCACGATGGTCGTTCCTCGAGATGAGATGTGATAGTGCGACGATGGATTGAAGCCGGCGCGCCGTCGCCACATCGTAGGGGCCGGACGCCGTTCGGCCCGCGTGTGCTCTCGCGCGGAGCACGGCGCGCACCGGCGTGCGCGCCCTACACGGTGACGCGCCGGCGGCGCCCGAGCCATGCGCGCCGCGGCTGTAGGGGCCGGACGCCGTCCGGCCCGCGTGCGCGCTCGCGTGGAGCATGTGCGCGACCGCGTGCGCGCACACCGCGCACCGGGCGCCGACGGCGCCCGAGTGCGCGCCCGCGGCTGTACACGGTGACGCGCCGGCGGCGGACGCGCGTCCGGCTGTAGGGGCCGGACGCCGTCGCCGCGGAGCACGGCGCGCACCGGCGTGCGCGCGCCCGCCGGCGGCGCCCGGAGCCATGCGCGCCGCGGCTGTACCGAACGCCGTCCGACGCGCCGGCGGCACCGCGTGCGCGCGCCCTACACGGTGACGCGTGCGCGCCACATCGCGCCGCGGCTGTAGGGGCCGAACGCCGTCCGGCCCGCGTGTGCTTGGGCGCGATGCGGCGCGCACCGGCGTGCGCGCCCTACACGGTGACGCGTCGGCGGCGCCCGAGTCATGCGCGCCGCGGCTGTAGGGGCCGGACGCCGTCCGGCCCGCCTGTGCTTGGGCGGGACGCGGCGCGCGCTACGAGTCGGGCGCCAACGCCCGGCGACTGGCAAAGATGATCGCGGCCGCCACGGCGAACCCGAGCGACCCGATGACGCCCACGGGCAACGGCCCGAGGAGGGGGTTCGGCTGCCCCTGCAGGAACAACACCCCCAGGCCGGCGATGCCGTTGATGGCGCCATGGCCGATGACGGCCGGCCACACGCTGCCGCCGCGCACCGTCACCCACCCCAGCAGGGCGGCAAAGAGCACCGCGATCCACACGAACATCAAGATGCCGGACCATGGCGCGCCGGGGTAATCAAAGCCATAGTTGTGGCCCATGGCGATGATCGGCGCGTGCCAAAGGCCCCAAATGAGGCCCACCAGGAGAATGGCGGTGCGCCCGCCCAGGGGCATCAGTTTGGGCTGGAGGTACGCCCGCCAGCCAAACTCCTCGCCAAAGGTAAAAAAGCCGTTGATCAGCGGCGCGATGAGCATCGCCTGAACGAGTTGAGCCACGGCGAGGACCCAGGGATCGATGGAATCGCCCGGCGGCAGCAGCTGCATGATGGCGCCCAGCGATGGATCGAAAAAGGTCGGAAAGAGCGCAAAGAATGCGATCATGCCAACGAGCGTCAGGATGCCGGGCAGGAACCAGGCGGCCAACCAATAAGGCCAACCCCGGCGCAGGTTGGGGCGCAGCCCAACGTCTCCCCATCCCTCGCGGGTGACGAGACGGGTCAGGATGTGGGCGATGGCCGGCGCCCACATGACGCCCAGGGCGAGCAGCACCGTCGCCAGGGTGACGTTGAGCGCCGGGATGAGCACGGGCGAGTTCACCAGCCCGCCGGTAAGGTACACCACCAGCGCGAACGCCCAGGCGATGCCATACGCACAGGCGAGAAAGATGGTGACGCGGCGGCGATCGATGGTGGACATGGAACCCTCCTGGATAGCGGGCAGATGTCGGCGGTCGGCAGTCGGCGGTCGGCTGTCAGCGCTCGGCGCCAGCCAACCCACAACGCACAACTCACAACCGTAGACCCGCGCCGCTCCTACGCGTACTCTTCGGTGACTTCGCGCGCTAGCTGGGCCCATTCCCAGATGCGGCGCGGCTCGCCTCGGACGGTGCTGACATCCTTCATGATGATCTCCACGGAGCAACCGCGGGTCCTGTCCAGGACGTCGCGCAGCTCGGCGCGCGCGGCCTCGGGATTCCAGTCCTCCGCAGCCAACACGGCGGGGTTGGGCTTGTAGGAAAAGATAGAGTCGCCCCCGATCTCGGCGGCGCCTCTATCCACATCGACCCAGCGGCTCATGGAGATGCGGCGCAGACGTGGGATGCGACGCAGCATGGTGACCTTGTGGTGGAGCGGCTCGCAGCAGCCGTAGCAGTTGAGGCCGAACCGCTCCAGGTAGCGCAGCTCGTACTGCAGGGCGAACTCCCAGTGCATCTCGGGCGAGACCCCCACAAAGATCTGTGCTGTGGCCGTGCCCCACATGTCGATGGGCCGTACGTGGCCATCGAAATCGGCCTGGGGGAGCAGGTCGGTGTGCCCCAGGCCGCCGGAGCCGACGCGGTGGTAGCCGTTGTTCAGTGACAGCGCTCCCAACGCCTCGTACTGCTCCAGACGGCCGACGAGGGCGTCGACCATGCGGCTCACGCCCCGGTGCACGAGTTCAGGGCGGTCGACCATGTCGGTGAACGCCTCGGTGACGCCCCACCAGGTGATGAGGATATCCCACGGGGCGAACCACGTGCTGGTGATGCCGCGCGATTCCACCGGGATGATGTCGCCCACCAGCGCCTCCAGGCGTTGGCGGGCGCGCCCGCTGGCCTCACGATCCACCGTCACCCGTGGCGTGACGATGCGCTCGACGTCCGTCTCGTCGCGGATGATCGGCCGATAATCCTTGGCCCCAAAGTAGTGCTCGGGGGTGACCGCGGCCGCCTCGAGCCCAAAGCCGGTATCGTGGATCACCAGCGGGGCAAAGAGGCAGTCGTCGACCGTCATGTCACCGGGGAGGTGATCCCACTGGTACAAGATCTGGCGCATGGCGCGCTCGTGCTCCCGACAAAAGGGGGCGCGGCACTGCAGCGCCGACTCGGGGAGCAGCTCGTCCCATGGCAACTCGTTGATCCACACCGGCGGCTTGACGCGCTCTAGCCGGTTCAGGCGCCTCCAGAGGTCGGCCTTCTCACGGTGCACGGGCAGCGCCGCCACCTCGGCGATACGGGCGGCGAGGGCGCGTAGGATTTCGCGGTCATGGGGCGCATCGGGCATGGATGGTACCTCACGCGTGATCGTGGCCGGTGACAGGTTGCAGGTGACAGGTGGCACGACGGTACGCCGGTGCACAATTGGGGTGCACGAACACCGGGCCCCGGTGGCTCTTTGCACATAGGGCGTCACACCCGTCTGGCCTGTAACCTGCAACCTGCAACCTGAAACTCTGTGCGCAACCCGAAATCGCGCGGCGCGGCTCACGCCTTCGCCGGCAACACACCTTTGTCCAGCTTGCACACCACGCTAAAGGCGGGGTCGATGACGTTGGCGATCTCGTAGCGCACGCACTGGCCCAGGAGTATGTGCGCGCCACGGGCGTCCAGGCCATAGTCCTGCTGCAGCCAGCGCAGCATCTCGCTGCCGGCGTGCTGCAGCGCCTGGTCCAGCGGGCGGGCGTTGCCCACCGCGAAAATCGACGTCGCGTCCTCACCGCGGGGCCAGCCGATGGGCCAGTCCTTGATGAGGCGCAGGGTGAACTCGACCGTCATCGACACCTCGATGCCCGAGCCAAGGATCTCGCCGTCGGCCTGCAGGGCGTGGCCGTCCCCCACGAAAAAGAGCGCGCCCGGCTCGAACACGGGCAAGTAGGCCGTCACGCCAGCGCGAAACCCGCGGTAGTCCATGTTGCCGCCGTGCTGCGCCGACGTGGCCGACGATATCGCCTGGCGCCGCGAGGGCGCCACGCCAAAGCACCCCACCATCGGGTCGAGGGGATAGGTCACACGTCCCAGAGACGTCTCGGGGTCCATCAGCGTGGCGGTGTTGGCCTCCAGATCCAGCGCCCAGTGAGCCAAAAGCTCCTCGGGGAACTCGCGCACGTCGGCGGGGTCGACGACGTTGGGGCGCAGCACGGCGCTGTTCCAGCCGGTGGCGCGGCTGGGCGTGATGCGATGGAACGTGACGGCCAGTGTGTCGCCCGGCTCGGCGCCCTCGACGTAGAACGGCCCCGTCTGCGGGTTGCCGCGCTCCGAGACCTGCTCCCCATGGGCATCGTAGCCGCGTGCGTCGATGGTGTCGGCGACGATAGTGTCGCCCGAGGCGACGTGGAGCACCGGCTCGTACGGGCCCAGGGCGGTGTAGTAGCGGGAGGGATGGAAACGGTGTTGCATGGCGTTCTCCAGTCTCAGGGATGTATGTCGGCCACCGAGGACAGAATGTGGCTCGGTTGATAGGGGAAGCGCCCCACGTCCTCACGGCTGGTGACGCCGGTGAGCACCAGGATCGTCTCCATGCCACTCTCGACGCCCGCGATGATGTCGGTGTCCATGCGGTCGCCTACCATGATGGTGGCCTCCGAGTGGACGCCAAGATAGTTCAGGGCGTTGCGCATCATCAGGGGGTTGGGCTTGCCCACAAAGAAGGGCGCGACGCCGGTGGCGCGTTCGATGAGGGCGGCCATGGACCCCGTGGCGGGCACGATGCCCGACTCGGTGGGGCCGACGGGATCGGGATTGGTGGCGATAAAGCGGGCGCCGTCCATGATGAGGCGCACGGCCCGCGTCACCTGGGCAAAGCTGTAGGTGTTCGTCTCGCCCAAGACGACATAATCTGGATCGTGATCGGTGATGATATAGTCGACGCCGTGAATGGCGTCCAGCAGCCCGCTTTCGCCGATGACGAACGCTGTCCCGCGCGGGCGCTGCGAGGCGAGGAAGCGCGCCGTGGCCATGGCCGAGGTAAAGATGCGCGCGACAGGCACCTTCAGCCCCGTACGGGCGAGGCGATGGGCCAGGTCGGCGGGAGTGTACAAGGGGTTGTTGGTGAGCACCAGGTACTCGGCGCCGCGCTCCTCGAGACGCGCCAGGAACTCGTTGGCGCCGGGGATCATCGTCTGGCCGCGCACCAACACGCCGTCCATATCGATCAGGTAGCTCTTGGGTGGTTCCATCCGTTCAGCATACCCCCCTGCCGGATCGGCCGATGGGGCGCGCTCGCCGAGGCTCATCGGATCACCTCGATTTCGGCAATGGAGGGGTGATGGCGTGGACGATATCCGAACGCCGCCTCCGCCTTGGCGCACGACATGGGGGAGATGCGGCCGGGCAGAGGCCCCCTCACCGCCGTCCTCGATGCAAAGTACCGCTGGACGAGGGCGGCCGCGTCCTCGTTCACGACGACGTTCGCGCCGGTGATGTTGTAGGGGCCCGGGGCGATGTCAGCCGCCTCCACGGCCAGGCGGCAGGCGAGAGCGGCGTCGCGGGCGTCGGTCAACGTCCAGAGGAGTCTGGCTCCGCCGGCGGGGTGGGCGGCCATGGCGCGGACGTGCGGCTCCATTTCTTCCGGGGCGCGGATGCCCATCAGGCGGAACGACACGACGCTGAGCCCGGCGGTGGCGGCGAAATACGCTGCCACCTGCTCCCCCGTCACCTTGGAGAGGGCGTAGGGGTTGGCGGGGCGGGTGGGATGCTCCTCGTCGAGGGGCAGGTACAGAGGAGGCGCCGCGGCCATGCCGTAGACCTGGGCGCTGGAGGCGGAGACGACGCGTCGGATGCCGAGGTCGGCGCAGGCCTGGAGGACGTTGTAGGCGCCCCGCGCGTTGTCGCCATAGGTGATCGAATGCGGCACGATCCCGGCGTTGGCCCAGGCGCCCAGGTGCACCACGGCCTCGGCGTGCGCCATGGCCAGCGCCTGATACACCTGTCCGGCGTCGGTAAGGTCGACGCGCAGCGCGGCGGCCCCCTCGAGATCGGTGGGCACGACGTCGACCGAGGTCACCTGGTGCCCCGCATCCAGGAACTCGCGCACCGTGTAACGGCCGATGCGGCCGCTGCCGCCGGTAATCAGAACCCTCATCGCCTCCCCCCCTCGTGCACGGAGTACAGCCGGTATCATACCCGCCGATCGTCGGGTATGCAACTGGTCCCCGCCCCTCCCCATCCTCAGCTACCACTTTGCTCGGATATCGGGAAACGGCGGCGCCACGTCGGACCAGGGGGCCGCGCTCGCCATGAGCGGCGCGGTGCGCACCCTCGTGGCCCCGGCCCATGGCTGCTCCTTGTCCGCCCCCACCACGCCGACCCGCGGCTGGGCGGGCGAGACGGCGCTCGTGGAGTTGAAGCTCACGAGCGAGGGGCTGGTGTCGGACACCTACATCCTGTCGGCCGACGGCGGGCCATGGGTGGCGACGCTCTCCATGGGGCGGCTGGAACTCGCGCCCGGCGAGAGCGCCTCGCCGGTGTTGAGGGTTGTCGTGCCGGCAGGCGCCGCGGAGGGCGAGACGGGCGTCTACACCATCCGGGCCGTGTCGGCGGGTGGCATGGATGCCGAGGCGCGGTCCGTCGCAGTGGTGAGCGGGATCGTGCGGGGGCGGATCTGGGTGCCGGCGTTGCTGCGCCGTTAGGCGCCCTGGAGGATGCGCTTTCCCTCTGACGCCGAACGCGCTACACTCCTGCCCTGAGGCGGGAGAACATGGGGTTCGCGCGCCCGCTAGATGCACTCGCAGCCGAGGGCCAAGAGCCAATGGCCAACCGCCAACAGCCAGCCGCCGAGACCTGACAGCCGATCGCCGACAGCCGACTGCCGACCGCCACAAAGGAGGCACCCATGCCAGCATCGATAGACGGCCCGCGTTCCGCCCTGTTCCGCCCCTTGCCCTTCGATGGGGGCACCCCAGTGGAAGACCTGGCCGCCGCGGGTCTCTCACCCGAGATGGCCGCAGTGGTGGAGCACGCCCCCGAGGGCGACTGCGTCTGTTGGGGCATCCCCTTCAGCGTGGGGCGCGTTGCCGTGTTGAGCGATGGCCCCGTGCAGTTCGACGTGGAGCCGACGCACGCCCAATGGCTGGTGTTCATGCACACCTCGGATCAGCGGCCCCTCAACGCCGGCCAGGGGGGCATCATCTCGCCGATGCGCGGCGTCGGGCAGCTGGGAGAGCTGGCCGCGACGTACGTCGTCCTCTACGACGACGGGTCTGAGGAGCGCGTCCCGATCCGCCGGCGGCACCACCTCGGGGCGTTCCAGCGCATCTGGGGCGAGAACTGCTTTGAGGCGGTGGCTCACACCAAGCCACAGCCGGTGCGCGCCCATCACGAGCAGACGACGGCCGACTGGGGGCGCAGCCAGATGCGCTCTACGCCGGCCGATTCCTGGCCATGGACGAACTGGCTCTACGCTTGGGAGAACCCGCATCCCGAGCGCACCATCGTCGGCGTGCGCGCCGAGCCGACCTGCGGGACGGTGATCCTCTCGGGGCTGGCTGCAGGCGAGGGGCTGACGAGCCATCCGCTGCGATGGGAGACTCGCTGCAAGGCGTTGCTTACCCTTCCCGAGGGGGTGGCATTCGACCCCACGCTGGACGTCACGGGCCTGTTGCAGCAGGTGCAGCTCGATATGGGGCAGGTCATCAGCGCCACGCCGCGGTCCATCTATCCCAACGACCGCTGGGAGTCGACCTACAACAACCAGGTGCCGCAGGTTCTAGACGATCCACAGGCTGCGTCTGTACAGGTGCTGCTCGAGTACACGGCGCATCCTGACGCCTGCTTCCACCTGGAGGGCGGCGCGGCGCTCGGCGTCGCTTATGTGGCCGAAGCGGATGGCGACGCCCCCATCGTCCCCGTGGCCCCCGCCACACAGCGCGTGACGCTGCGCGCGGTGGAGCGAGGGAGCGACAAGCCGGTGCCGGTCAAGCTGCACGTTCACGGCGAGGCGGGCGAGTACCTGGCGCCGGTGGACCGGCATCGCATCCCGAACCCGGCCTGGTACGAGGACTATTCCGTCGATTTCACCCACCTGAATCGCCACCACACCACCTACATCCCCGGCGAGACGGTCATTGACCTGCCTCTGGGCAAGGTGTACATCGAGGTCTCCAAGGGGTTCGAGATCCGGCCGGTGCGTCGCGTCGTGCCGGTGACGCCCGAGACGGACGAGATCACCATCGAGATCGAGCGCGTGCTCCCCTGGCGCGAGCGCGGCTGGGTGACGGCCGACACCCACGTCCACTTTTTGTCGCCCATGTCGGCGCTCCTCGAGGGGGAAGCGGAGGGCGTCAACGTGGTCAACCTGCTGGCCAGCCAGTGGGGCGAGCTGATGACCAACGTGGGCGATTTCGACGGCAAGACGACTTGGGGCTCAAAGGAGGCGGGCGGCGACGGCGAGTACCTCGTGCGGGTGGGTACCGAGAACCGCCAGCACGTCATGGGCCACATCTCGCTCCTGGGATACGGCGGCCGCATTATCGCCCCGATGACCACCGGCGGGTCCAACGAGTCTGCCCTGGGCGACCCCATCGAGATCCTGCTCACCGAGTGGGCGCGCCAGTGCCACAAGCAGGGTGGACTCGTAATCCTGCCCCACTTTCCCAACCCGAGGCTGGAGAGCGCCGCGGCCATCGTCGGCGGCGAGATCGACGGCGTCGAGATGACGTCGTGGGGCGACCTGTACTCGGGCATCAACCCCTATTCGCTGTCCGACTGGTATCGTTACCTGAACTGCGGCTACATGGTGGCGGCGGTGGGCGGCACCGACAAGATGACGGCCATGACGGCCGTGGGCACGGTGCGCACCTACGCCCAACTGGACAAGGATCGGGCGTTCGACTACCAGGCGTGGATGGACGCCGTGCGCGCCGGCCGGACCTTTGCCACCTACGGCCCGCTCATCGAGTTCGCCGTGGACGGCCGCCCCATGGGCAGCCGCATCGCGATGTCGGCGACGGGGGGCGCGGTGGACGTGGTGTGGCAGGCGGCCAGCGTGACGGTGCCCATGTCGCGCGTGGAGCTGATCGTCAACGGCGAGATTCGTGAGAGCGTGGCCGTCGATGCCGCCAACGCCTCGGGACACTGGTCGCTGCGCGTGGACAAGAGCGCCTGGCTGGCGCTGCTGGTGCGCGGCCACTACCCCGACCGGCCCGAGATCGTCGCCGCGCACTCGACGCCGGTGATGGTGGACGTGGAGGGCTCGCCGTTCCAGGCGGCGGCCGACGCGGTGACGATCCTCGAGCAGATCGAGGGGGCCATGGCCTACCTCGACACGGTGGGCACCCGCGCCGAGACGCGGGCGTACAAGCGCATGCGGTTGGTGCTCGAGTCGGCGCATCGCAGCATCCACAATCGGATGCACGCCCAGGGGCAGTATCACGGGCATACGCCGGCGACGGATCATCGGGAACATCACTGAGGGAGGTCACGACGCGGGAGGGCGCCGCAGGTCGAGGTCGCGAGCACAACGCGGGAGGCGCCGCAGGCCGAGGCCTGGCGCTAAGAAGGCAAAGCCTGCCTGCGCAGGCTGGAGAGGAGTCCGCGCAGGCGGACTTGGCGCCCAAGGCGGAGCCTTGGGACGGTTAGCGCCGGACCTTGGTCCGCGGCGTGGTGGAGGAGGCGTCGGTCACGCCGCGGGAGGGCGCCGCAGGCTGAAGCCTGGCGCTAAGAGGGCAAAGCCTGCCTTCGCAGGCTGGGGATGTGGGCGAGGGAGGCGTGGTCGCTATGCATAGGCCTATGTGCAAGCTGTACGTGCATTTCGTCTGGGCCACATGGGATCGCCTGCCGCTCATCGACGCGCAGATCGAGGCACCCGTCTATGGAGCGATCGCCGCCAAGTGTCGAGAACTGCGGTGCACGCCTCTGGCCATCGGTGGCGTGGCTGATCACGTGCACGTCCTCGTGCAGTTGGCGCCCGTGGTGCCGGTGTCGCGGCTCGTGCAGGAGATGAAGGGGGCGTCATCCCATCTGGTAACCCACGAGTACCCGCGGGAAGGGCAGTTCCGGTGGCAAGGCTCCTACGCGGCCTTTTCGGTCGGGGAGAAGGACATGCCGAAGGTGCGGCAGTACATCGAGCACCAGAAGCAGCACCATGCGGACGGCAGCCTCTGGGCGGTGGCAGAGTTAGAGATGGGCCAGCAGGGGGGCGCCGCAGGCTAAAGCCTGGCGCTAAGAGAGCACAGCCTGCCTGCGCAGGCGGGGCCTCAGTCCGCGCAGGCGGACTTTGCAGAGCTAGCGCCGGACCTTGGTCCGCGGCGTCGTGTGGGGGGGCGTCGTTCGCGCCGCAGGGGGGCGCCGCAGGCTGAAGCCTGGCGCCAAGAGAGCGAAGCCCGCCTGCGCAGGCTGGTCCTCGGTCCGCGCAGGCGGACTTGGCGCCCAAGGCGAGCCTGGACGGCTAGCGCCGGACCTTGGTCCGCGGCGGCGTTGGAAGGCGCCCGTCGCGCCGCGGAGGGCGCCGCAGGCCGAGGCCTGGCGCTAAGAGAGCCAAGCCTGCCTACGCAGGCTGATCCTCAGTCCGCGCAGGCGGACTTGGCGCCCAAGGCGGAGCCTTGGGACGGCTAGCGCCGGACCTTGGTCCGCGGCGTGGTGGAGGAGGCGTCGGTCACGCCGCGGCGCGCTTAGGGACGGTTCGCAGGGCTTACGTCTGGCGTAGCCCGGCGGTTCGACGCCGGGGGATGTTGTGCGCCAAGGTAAAACGATCGCGGAGGTCACCATTCCATGAAGATCACATCCGTCAAGCCGATCTTGGTCGGCAGGTCGCTGTTGGTGCGCGTGTATACCGACGAGGGGATCGTCGGCACGGGCGAGGCGGGGCTGTGGGCCTACCATCGCTGGGTGTACGAGGCGCTGCGCGAGCTGGGCGACTACTATGTCGGCAAGGATCCCACCCGCATGGAGCACCATTTCCAGGTGCTCTCGCGCGAGACGCACTTTATGGGGGCCGTGCTGAGCGCGGCACTGAGCGCCATGGACATCGCCATGTGGGACATCCTGGCCAGGTCGGTGAACAAGCCCGTGCACGCCCTGCTGGGCGGCAAGGTGCGCGACAAGGTCAAGGTGTTCGCCAACGTGGTCGGCGCGACGGTCGAGGAGCGCGCCGAGAGCGCCCGGCGGCAGGTCGAGCGAGGGTTCCTCTCGCTGCGCACCACCCCCATGTTGCCGGACTTTGAGACCCAGACCCCCACCAAGGTGATCAAGGACGCCGTGGCCATCGTGCGCGCCATCCGCGAGGCGGTGGGGGATGAGATCGACCTGGGGCTGGAGATCCACCGCAACCTGGCCCCCGACCAGGCCATCCTCCTGGCCCATGAGCTGGCGCCCTTCCGCATCCTGTACTATGAGGATCCCCTGGCGCCGGAGAGCATCGCGGCGCTCGAATACATCGCGCGGCACGTGCACCTGCCCATCGCCACCGGCGAGCGCTTCTTTAACCTGCAGCAGTTCAAGGAGCTGATCGACTCCAAGACGGTGGCCATGGTGCGGCCCGACCTCTCCATGGCGGGCGGGTTTACCCAGGTGAGAAAAATCGCCGCCGTGGCCGAGGCGTCGTTCGTGAGCGTCTTCCCGCACCTCATGGGGAGCCCGGTGAACATCGCCGCCTATGTGCAGTTCGCCGCCGCCACGCCCAACTATGTGCTCATGGAGAGCTTTGACGTGGACACCCATCCGCTGAACGCCATCGTCGACCCGCCGCTTACGCTGGAGGATGGCTACATCCTGGTTCCCGACCGCCCGGGCATCGGCCTCGACCTGTTGGAGGAGGAGGTGGGGCGCTTCCCGTTCCAGGACCGGACGATCACCGGCTGGTTTGCCGCCGATGGCTCGGTGGCGCACTGATCCGCGGCCGGACGACGAGCGAACACGTGATGGACCTCCCCCTCGCTTCGGCCCGACGGCTGGCGCTGCGCGGTCAGGGTTTGGACGGTAGCTGGGCCCTGCTCGCCGGCGCTGAGGGCGTCGCGGCGGTGGTGGAGCGCCTGGGGCACGTGCAGATCGACACGATTTCGGTGGTCGAGCGCGCCCACCACCACGTCCTCTGGTCGCGGCAGCCCGCCTATCGCCCCGAGATGCTCGACGTCGCCATGACGGTGGAGCGGCGGGTGTTCGAGCATTGGGCGCACGCCGCCGCCTACCTCCCCATGGCGCACTATCGCTACTTCTTGCACAAGATGCGCGCGGCGGCGCGCCGCGAGGGCACGCGCCGCTGGCTCGCCGAGAACGCCGAGCTGGTGGAGGAGGTGCGCCGGCGCATCCGCGCGGAGGGCCCGCTGGGGTCCGCCGATTTCGCGGCGCCCGAGGGGTTCCGGCGTGGCACCTGGTGGTCGTGGAAGCCGGCCAAACGCGCCCTGGAGGTCCTGTTCGCCAGCGGCGAGCTGATGGTCAGCGCGCGCAAGGGGTTCAAGCGCCTGTACGACCTCTCGGAGCGCGTCATCCCGCCGGGAGTGGACACCACGGCGCCCGACCGGAGGGAGCGCGGTCGATTCGCGGTGCGGCGGGCGCTCATCACCATGGGCGTGGCCACGCCAAAAGAGATCGCCTGGGGCCTCACCGACGTGCCGACGGTGGAGGCGGCCCTGGCCGAGATGGTGGCGATGGGCCAGGTCATCGCGGTATCGCTCGCGGGGGTGAAGGATGGCCCCCACTATGCGCTGGCCGAGGCCCTCGACGGCCTGGCGGCGCTGCCGGACGTGGAGCCGCGCCTGCGCATCCTCTCCCCCTTTGACAACCTCGTCATCCGCCGGCGCTGGCTCAAGAACGTCTTTGCGTTCGACTTTGCCCTCGAGTGCTACCTCCCGGCCTCCAAGCGCGTGTACGGGTACTACTGCCTGCCACTCCTCTGGGGCGACACGTTCGTTGGGCGGCTCGACGCGAAGGCCGACCGCAAGGCGGGGGTGCTCATCGCCCGCGGGGTGCTGCTCGAGCCAGACACGCGTCTGGGGGATGGCCTGCTTCCGGCGCTGGCGCACGCGCTGCACGGGTTTGCGGAATTCAACGGATGCTCCCAGGTGTGCGTGGAGCGGGTCGAGCCCGCATCGGCGGCTGAGGCGCTGCGCAGGGAAGTGGAGTAGAGCGAGGGGCCAGCAGTACGAGGGTGACGCGATGCGCGATGGCCGAGAGGGACGTCGGTGCGACAGCGATCGTGTGTGGAGAGGCGCATGATGTCGCTCCCGCTCCCGCTGTTGGCGCGCTTCGGGTATAATGCTCCGCGATGCGTTTGGGCGCGCCGGGAGGGCCGGTGCGCGATGATCGGTGGGCGGAGCAGATTCTTCTCCGTAGTGTGATGCAGCCAACGTTTGCCGCCCCCACAGCGAGGGTGATGGCGTGAACGGGCTACGGGTCGATCAGGGGGCGGAAGACGCGGTATGGGGGCAGGTGGAACGCCTCACGAGCGATGGTGTGGAGCTGTGGTACGGGACGCCGACTGAGGCGCCCGACCTCGGTCCGGCGTACAGCCTCGCCGAGCAGCGCGAGCGGGAGGCGTTCCTCGACGGCAGCATCGCCGAGACCGATCGTCTCCTGCAGGACATGCCGTCCGAACCCGAGGCCGCCCTCGCCTGGCAGAGCAAGCTGCTGGGCACCGTCGAGGCGGTGCTGCGCGACGTCATGGGCCTGTCGCCGGAGGCGCTGGATATCGTGATGCGCGGCGGGCTGACGGAGGTGGGCGTCGAGTTCGGCCGGGCGGCGCGGCGCTTTGACGCGGCGATGAGCGGCGACGACATCTTTCAGGCCGGGCGCAACGCCTGGGTGATGAACTCGGTGCAGCTGGCGCTGGGGATGCCGGTCTCGCTGACCCCCGCCATGTTCGGCTATAGCATGCTGTACCCCTACACCGACAACCTGCTCGATGACGCGCGGCTGTCGCATGAGGCAAAGGCGGCGTTCAACGAACGCTTTGGCCGGCGCCTCGCTGGCGTCGGGGCCATGGGGCCCGACGGCGTAGAGGGCGCCGCCGACGCGCTCGTCGGCCTGATCGAGGGGCAATTCGCCCGCGAGCGCTACCCGCGCGTCTATGGCGCGCTGCTGGCCATCCATCGCGCCCAGTGCCGCAGCCTGACGCTCCATTCCAGAGGCGCGTCGCCCTACGAGGTGGACGTGTTGGGCATCAGCTGCGAGAAGGGCGGCGCCTCGGTGCTGGCGGACGCCTACCTGGTGCACGGCGATCTCGACGACGCGCAGGCTGCCTTTGCCTTTGGGCTGGGCGTCTACCTGCAACTGGCCGATGATCTGCAGGATGTGAGCGCCGACCGGCGCGACGGCATTCTCACCATCTTTTCCCAGACGGCGGGGCGTTGGCCGCTCGACCGGCTGGTGAACCGCCTGCTGGCCTATAGCGACCGCCTGTTAGCATCGGGCGGCCTGTTGGCCGGCCCCGAGCGGGCGGCGTTGCGCGAATTGCTGCAGCGCAGCAGTCGCTTCCTGATCGTTGGCGCGGCGGCGCGCGAGCCGCGCTGGTTCGTCCGCGACTACGTCCGATGGCTCGAGCTACATTCGCCGGCGCGCTTTGCCGTGTTGCGGCGCTGGCGACGGCGGGTGGCGCGCCAGTATCGCGCTCTGATGCGCGCCGTGGAACGTTCCCGGGTATCCGCGTTGCACCAACCCCTCACGCCGGGAGCACTGGCCGAGGCGCTGGCAGCTCCTGGAGTATGCCGGCGCCCCGACCTCACATGATGGGGGGAGGCGCCGGTGTACGACGCGGTGATCGTCGGCGCCAGCTTTGCGGGGCTGGCGGTGGCCAACGTTCTGCGGGGGCGCCGGGTGCTCCTGATAGACCGCAAGCCGGTGGGCGAGGAGCAGACCTCGGCCTGTGCCACCATCCTATGTGTCATGCGGCGGTGGGGGCTCGACGACGCGGTGCTGCAGGCGCACGATGCCCTCGTGCTCCACACGCGGCGGCGGACGATCCGCTTTGCCTCGCCCTATCCGTGGTGCACCTTTGACTACCGCCGGGCGTGCGAGATCCTACTGGAGCGCAGCGGCGCCGAGTTCCTCCAGGCGACTGCCCGCGGGATCGAGGGCGACCGCGTCATCCTGGACCGCGGCGATGTCGCCGGCACGTGCATCGTGGACGCCTCGGGCTGGCGCGCGGCGTTGAGCGGTTCCAAGGGGTCGCGTCGCCGCGGGATGAGCTATGGGCTGAACATGGTCGCGGCCATGCCGGTCCAGGCCGGGCTCGAAACGTCGTCGCTGCACTTTTGGTATGGGCGAGACGTCATGCCGGGCGCCATGGCGTGGGTGTTCCCACGGGGCGAGGAGGCCACCGTCGGCTTGGGCTCGTACCGCGGCCCCAGGCCGATGCGCGGCCCGCTGGAGCGCTTTGCGCGGCGGCTGGACGTCGAGGTCACCGCGTTCCGGGGTGCCTACTTTCCCCACGCCCTGCGGCGGCCGATAGCGGGGCGCGCTTTCGTGGTGGGCGATGCCGCCGGACAGTGCATCGGCCTGACGGGGGAGGGGGTGCGCCCGGCGCTGTTCTTTGGCGAGGCCTGTGGCCGCGCCATCGAGCGGGTGCTGTCGGGTGAGCTGACCCTGGCGCAGGGGCAGGACGAGTACGCCAGGGTCGTGGCGCGCAAGGAGCGCTTCTACCGCTACTTTACGCGTTCTCAGGCGGTACTCACCCGTGTGCCCACCCTCTTGGTAGAGTGGCTGAGCCTCTACACGGCCAGCGAGCGCATGTGCGCGCGCGTCCTCCACCGCTACTGGGGGCTGACGCGCGAGTGGGGGCCGCCCGGCTAGCGGGACGCCTCGCGATGGACCCGAAAACGCACCGGGTCGGGAGACGCTGACACCCGCTCCATCACCGCGCGCCGCGTAGCCCGGGCCGGTGCGTCGTGCGTTCAGGGCCCGGGCACGCTGCGGCGCGCATCGTGTGGGCGATCCGGTGCCGTCTTGTGGGGGTATCGGTGCTACAAGCGCTGACGTCGTCTCCCGTTCGCGACGATAATAGGAGCGGACACTGAAGCACAACGAACTCGAGGAGGGACGATGCGGCAGAGGGAGTGTTGTGTGTGTCACTGCGCGGTGGCCGAGGATGCACCTACCATCGGGACGCGCGCCTACTGCGACGAGCACCATCGCCGGGTGTCCGCCGACCGCAAGGGGCTGTGGCGGTCCACGGCTTTGGCGGTGGTGGGGTTGGTGCTGTTCGTGCTGGCCGTCGATCTCGTCGTGGGAGCGACCGGGCTGACGGTGGGGCGGGCCGCGCTGCTGCCGCTGGGAATCGTGCTTGCGCTCGTGCCCGCGGCGCTCTGGCTGGTGGTGTTCTACGCTCAGGATCGCCTGGAGCCAGAGCCCAAGGGGCGCGTGCTGGGCGTGTTTGCACTGGCGGCGCTGCTTGCCCAGGCGATCGGCATCCCAGTGGTGCGCGACGTGTTCCAGGTTCAGCGGTGGCTCGGCGGCGCGCCCGTGGCGCTGCAGGTGTTGGGCTCGATCCTCATCGTCGGCGTCACGCAGGAGTACCTCAAATACGCCGTGGTGCGGTATGGCGTGTACCGCTCCGCCGAGTTTGACGAGCGCGTGGACGGTATCATCTACTGCGCGGCGGCGGGCCTGGGCTATGCCACCGTGCTGAACGTCCACTATATCATCGGCGCCGGCGGGGCGCAGCTCCAGGTGGGCGTCTTGCGCATCGTGGTCACGGCGCTGGCCCAGGCGAGCTTTTCGGGGCTCATGGGGTACTTCCTCGGCCGGGCCAAGTTCGAGAATATGGGGAGGCTGTGGCTGCCCGCGGGCCTGCTCTTGGCGAGCGCCCTGAATGGCGTCGTCGCTCACGTGCTGCGCGAGGTGACCATCAGTGGGCTGACCTTCACCCCCATGAACGGGCTGATCCTGGCGGCGGCTGTGGCGGTGGCGGTGTTCGGGGCGGTCTTTGCCCTGATGCGGCGCGTCAACGCGGCCTCGCTGGCGGGCGCCTGAGAGGAGCGACATGACTGCAACAACGATGAGATCGCGAGGCAGGGGTTGGTTTTGGGGCGGCGAGGAGCCCGAGTGGATCGTCGTGGCGCTGGTGGTGGTCGCCCTGCTGGGCGGCGCGGCCTTGATGGCCGGCGTGCGCGGCCAAGTGACGGGAGTAGACGTCGACGGGATCACGTTGACATATCCCAGCGAGTGGTCGGCGGCGGGAGCGGCGGCGGTCGACGGTGAAAGCCCCCTGGTGCGCGTGGGAGAGCTGGGGGGCAGGGCCTCTCTCACCATCTCTGTCCTGCGCGAACTGGACCCAGCGAATCCGGTGTCGATGGACGCGCTCGTGGCGCAGCGGGGTTTCAGCCGGGCGGGGCGTGACGCAATGTACCGCGTCCTGTCGACGGCGGCGGCCGACCTGGGCGGCAAGCGGGGCGTGGCGGTATCCTACGCCTACGTGATCGATCCCAAGGCGACGGCCTACCAGTCGGCGCTTCCTGTGGTGATGGAGGGGGTCGATTACATCGTGCCACACGCCGGCAGGGCCTACGTCCTGACGCTGGAGGCCCCTTCCGCAAGCCGGGCGGAGTATGAGGCGGTATTCCGGCGCATCGTCGCGAGCGTGCGCTTCTAGACCACGCCGATCCGGGGCGCGGGGCGCCCCGAGGTAAGGAGAACCCAACGATGAAGACAGTGCGCAGGCTGGTTCTCATCACGCTGGTCGCGGCGCTGCTCGCCGGTGTTATTGCATCGGCCGCCACCGCGCTGACCCGCGACCAACGCCGCGCCATCATGCGCGGGAGTGTGCTTATCCTGCCGCTCAAGCTTCAGGGAGGGCAGGTCGTCGACATTCCCTGGAGCGGCTCGGGTACCGTGATTGACGCAACCGGCCTCATCCTGACGAACTATCATGTGGTCCAGGAAACAGGGGACTGGGACATCCTGGGAATCCTGATCACTTCCCAATCGGATCAGCGTCCGGAACCGGCGTTCCTGGCGCAGATCGTCACCAAGGCGCCCGAACTGGACCTTGCCGTGCTGCAGATCGTCGCCGATAGCGACGGGAACGAGGTGGATGCGAGCAAGCTGAACCTCTCGGTGATCCCTGTCGGCAACGCCGACGACCTAGAACTGGGCGACGAGTTGAGCATCTTTGGCTACCCCGGAATCGGCCAGGGCACTATTACCCTGACCGAGGGAAAGGTGAGCGGGTTCCTCGAGGAGGACGGCGTCTCGTACCAGCGTGCCTGGGTCAAGACAGATGCCGCCATCTCGGGTGGGAATAGCGGCGGCACAGCGGTGGATGCAGACGGCAAGCTCGTCGCGATACCCACGCTGGCCAGCGAGGTCGACGTGCGCAATATCGCCGATACCAACGGTGACGGCGTGATCGACGAGAACGACTCGGCGGTGCCGACGGGGGGATTCATCAACCGGCTGCGCCCCGTCAACCTGGCGTACCCGCTCATCAATCGTGCCAAGAGCGGCACGGTGGACCCGGGGCCGACGCAGCCGGGCAAGAGGAGTTCCAAGGGGACGCCAAGGGGCGCCACGCCAACCCCCGCGCCCAGCAGGCGGATCGCGGCGGCCTTTGAGCCGTTCGTGTTCGCCTCCGAGGTCACGAACGATGGGGAGCCCTACGATCCGGGCACGCAGTTCGACCCCGGTATCATCAACCTCTATGCCTTTAGCGACTATGCCGGGATGGTCGACGGAGAGCGCTGGGTCCAGTCGTGGGCGCTGGACGGCGTGGACGTGTTCGAGCGCGCCTACACGTGGGACCTGGGTGACGAGGGCACCGTATGGGTGTCGCTGAACAACGGCGGCGACCCGATGCCCGAGGGCACCTATACCCTCAGCCTGTCGATCGGCAACAAGACGGTCCAGTCGGGGTCGGCCGTGGTGGGGGTGGCGCGGTCGGGGCTCGACCAGCAGCCGCGGCAGAGCAGCGCGGGCGTGACGCTCGCCGGTTTGCTGCTCGACGCCGACACGGCCGATGCCGTCACGGGCGGGTTTATCATCATCCTGCAGCCGGGGGTGACGGTGCGACAGTTCGCTCGCCAGCAGCTGGACGAGCAGGTGGCGGCCGTTGGCGAGAGCGACCGGGACGGGTTCTATGTCACCGAGCCGCCCCTGCCCCGCGGCTACACCTATAGCGTGCTGGTCCTCGCTGAGGGGTACGAGCCTCTGGCGGAGGACGACGCCCTGCCCATCGAGCGCTCCGACCCGGACATGGTGGAGCTGGATCCCATCTGGTTGGTGCAGGAGTAGGCGCTCGCCGCGCGCATATCCCATTGCCTGGTGCCAAAGGGGCGACCGTCGGTCGCCCCTTTGGCGTTGCTCTTGCCGGTCACCGCCAGAATGCTCGGATCAGCGCGGCTGCCCGGTGGCCTCATAGGTTGTGTACAAGTGTGCGCCATGAAACGCTCAGCCCGCGACGTGACTCGCCAGCGGGTGGCGGTATGCGCCGTCTCTGCCCCAAGCCTGCGTTCGGTAGGGCTATTGACAGCACCGGGCCGGTATGCTATTATGGCAAGGAAATATGGGTACTCGACCGGCGCTCTTGCCGGTTGGGTATCGGGTCCCTCGGCTTCCAGGTTCTGACCTTTGACTCGGCGGTACATCGTCTCCATCGCCCCTGACATTCCTCATTGCACCCTTGTTGTGCACGCCCCATCTTTCTATGGCGCCCTTGAGGCGTTGTCATCGCAGCCCCTGCGCTCTCCCCTGGCTGTTACGCTATCCCTGCAATCGTGCCAGAGCCTCACCGTGACGGGCGGCCGCCTCCGCCGACACCGGCCAAGCGCGACGCGACGCGTTCCCTGCGCGACTTGGCCAAGGAGGCAGTATCTTGGCCTTGGCACGAGGCCTGATCGCTCTCGCGCTCCTCACCCCCATGCTCGCCACCGGCTGCGTCGCCCCGCGCGTCGAGGCCGAGTCCGTCACTCTGACGTTCGCCTGTCATGACCATGAGGTGCTGCACTATCGCTCTCTCGTCGAGGCGTTCCAGGCGGATCACCCGGGGATGGTGATTCGCCTCGCCTCGGTGGACGAGATCGCCGACCACTTTCCCGAGCACCCCGGCGGCGAGATCGGCCGCCTGGCGGAGGCGGTGGATGCCTTTGTGGCCGCCGCCCCCGACCCACGCCTCAGCCTCGATGGCGTGCTGCTGGACCTCACGCCGTACGCTCAGGCAGAGGGCCTCTACCCGGGCGATGAGCTGTTCACCGGGCCCGTCGCGCCGTTTGCCCGGGGCGGCCGTCTCTATGGTCTGCCCCATCAAGCACACGCCTATGTGCTCTTCTACGACCCCGAGGCTTTTGCGCGCGCGGGCCTGTCCCCTCCGCGCCCGGGATGGACGCGCGATGACCTCCTCCGGGCGGCGGTGGCGACCACCGAGCGGCAAGGCGACGCGACGGTGCGCTACGGATTCGTCGACCGCTGGCCGGGCTACACCATTGCCGCACTGTCCGAGAGCGCGACGACCGCTGGCGCAGAGACGCCCCTCCGTCTCGAAGCCGCTGCGCTGGCCGACACCCTCCTCTGGTACGCCGACCTGGTGCGAGTGCACCAGGCCGCGCCCGATGCCTCGGCTCCCGATGCCCAGGAGGCGGCCGAGACCTTCCTCCTGGGCGAGCGACCTCCCGCCATGTGGACGGGCCACTCGTTCGAGGCGGGACGCTATCGCAAGAGGTACGGCGCCGAGGTAGCGCCCCTCCCCGAGGGCGCCCGCCCGGCTCCGCCCATCGTCGTGGACGGGTACATGGTGAGCGCCGGCACCCTCCATCCCGAAGCGGCGTGGCGATGGGTCGAGTTTCTCAGCCGTCAGCCGTCAGCCGCCTACTATGGGGGCGTCATCGCGCGGCGCAGCGGCGCGTACTGGGAGGGGCTGGACGAGGGCACCGCGGACACCTTTCGGTACTGCCTCGAGCATGGCGCCTACTATGACCCCGAGGTGTGGACGCTCGTGCAGGCGGCGCTCTTGGGCGTGCTGCGGGGCGAGCCGCTGGGCGAGGTGATGGAACGCGGGCCGTGGATTGCAGCCCCAACGGAGGGACGCGGCGACTCGGCGACGTCGCGCGGCGAGACCGGAGCCTCCTACGCGGCGCGAGCGGTCGCGGCGCCTGTGTCGTTGCCGGAGACGGAGGGGCGCGAACCGACGACGATACGCTTTGGCGTGCGCAGCGGGCAAGACGAGGGGGCGTACCGTCTGCTGGCGGATCGGCTGGCGCTGGAGCGGAGCGGTATCGCTGTGGAGGTGGTCGGGCCGGACGAGCCGGCCGACTGCTTTGTCGCCGGCGCCGACGTGATACGACACGCCTCGGAGAGGCGGCTGGCGCCGGTCGATCGCTACCTGTCTGGCGTGCGCCTGGCGCAGGCCTACCCGCGGCCCCTCCTCGACCCGCTACGCGTTCAGGGGCACATCTGGGCATTGCCGCTGGACGCCGACGCGCGCGTGCTGGTCTACAACCGCAACAATTTCGATGCCGCGGGCCTCACCTATCCATCCGAGACGTGGACGGCGCAGGACTTGGTGGAGCATGCGGCGCTCCTCGCCGCCCCTACGGCGGATACTCCCCGCTATGGGTATTGGCCTCGCGGCGGGGCGGCCTTTCATGCCGGCGAGATGATCGCCTGGCTTGGAGGCTCGCTGCTAGGGGAGGACGGCCGGCCGACGCTGGACACCCCTACCGCGGCGGCCGCCATGAGGCGCTACCTGGATCTCATCGACACGGCGCCGCCCATGGTGGCGCCCGATGAGGCCAATGGGGTGGTGCTACCGTGGGGCTCCTACCCACCCATCGTGGAGGGCGGGTGGGTGGCCATGTGGCTGGACGACTATGCCAGCGCCAGCCAGGCCACAGGTCGCGTGGAGACCCTCGGGCTTGCCCCCTTGCCCCGTGGGGCAGTGACGCCGCCGCCCACCCTCGAGCGGGCGCTGTACATCAGCGCGTGGACGCCCCAACCCGAGGCGTGCTGGGAATGGTTGTGGTACCTCGGCGGACGCCCCGAAGCGACGGACCTCCTCCCGGCGCGACGCGAGGTGGCATCCAGCGGCGCCTGGCGCCAGCGCGTCGGCGATGAGGTCGCCTATGCTTGGCTGGCGACGCTCGCCCGGCTGGATGAGGGCGGGGGGACCTGGGGGCCGTACAGCGACGGGACGACGCTGGGCTGGGTCGACCGAGCGTTCGTCGAGGTGCTCCAGGGCGCCGAGCCAGCGGAGGCGCTGGCCCGCGCCCAGGAGGAGGCGCTGGTGTACGCGGAGTGCATGGCGTCTGGAGAGGGGGAGGTGGCCTCCTGGGAGGTGTGCCTCGGGGTGGCGGAGGGGCGGCATGAGGCCGCGAGGGCGGATTAGGCTCGCCGAGTACCGACAGATCGTGGACATGTTCCTGCTGCTGTGCTAGACTCGCCCTCGCGTTCTCTGCCGCAGTCGAGTTCGCCATCATCGGGGCGCGCATGCCGCGCAGGAGGGTGCCATGGTTCGCATTGCCGTACACTGCCCGCCTGAGGAGCGCTATCTCTGCCTGTACCGCCAGGCCGGGGTGACCGACATCGTCACCGGCCCGCCGCCCGAGGAAGACGGCGGCGACGCGTTCCATCGTTGGCTCTTGCTTCGCAAGCGCGTGGAGGACGCCGGCCTACGCCTCTCGGTCATCGAGAGCATTCCGGTCGCCCAAGAGGTCATGCTGGGTCTGCCGGGGCGCGACGAGGCGTTGGAGCGGTTCCTGGGCTCGCTGCGCGCCATGGGGTCGGCGGGCATCCCCATCCTGTGCTACAACTGGATGGCCGTGATCCACGTGCAGCGGACGTCGTTCAGCACGCCGGTGCGCGGCGGGGCAGCCTCTATCAGCTACGACCACGCCGTGGCGAGCCGTCGTCCGGTGCCCGAGGGAGAGGGTGTGACCGAGGAGCAGCTCTGGTCGGCGCTGGAGTACTTTTTGCGGGCCGCGGTGCCCGTGGCCGAGGAGGTGGGTGTCAAGCTGGCGATGCACCCCGACGACCCGCCCATCTCGCCGACGCGCGGCGTGGCGCGCATCCTCACCAGCCCTGAGGCGTTCCAGCGCATGATCGACCTGGTGCCCAGCCCGAACAACGGCATCACGTACTGCCAGGGGTGCTACGCCGAGATGGGCGTCGACATCCCAGCCACAATACGGCACTTTGTGGCGCAGGACAAGATGTTCTTTGCCCATTTCCGCAACCTGAGTGGCACCCCTACGTCGTTCGTCGAGACGTTCCACGACGAGGGGGACACCGACATGGTCGCCGCCATGCGCGCCTACGTGGAGGCGGGTTTTGACGGGCCCATGCGGCCGGATCATCTGCCGGTGATGGAGGGGGAGGACCCGGATCCCCACGCCTATCATTTCTTTGGGCGCTTGCACGCCATCGGTTACATGCGGGGGTTGTTGGACGCCATCGCTCGCGTCTCCTGACCGACCGATACCACGTCGCGCGCGGGCATGGATACCCCGCGGTCGACGGCGCGCGCAGCGTGCGCGCCGTACGAGGGGGCGACAGGGATGGGGTGCTCGGCGACACGCGGGGTGTGCACAGCTCGTGCGCCCTACGGGGATGGCCGACGGCCTACGGCCCGGTGATGGTCGGGGGGGGGTGTAGGGGCCGGACGCCGTCCGGCCCGCGGGCGCGCGTGGAAAACGGCGCTGTCGTTTTGACGGATGCTACCATGTGTGCTACACTCGCCGCCACTTGACCCCACGTATGGGGTCGAAATGAACAGGGCGACAGATGGGCAGCCACGACTCGCTTGACCACAACCGAGACAGGGTAGAGGCGCTCAGCGCCCTCCTCTCGAAGCAGAGCAAGTCGAAGAAGAAGCCGGACCTCTGGTCTGGTTAGGCTTGCTCTACCCGAATCCGGTACTCAACGAGCAGCTTTCCCCAGACCAGAGGGGAAGGCTGTTTTCTTTGTGTACGCGTTACGGGAAGGGCCTGGCACAGGGCTTTTGGCCTTTGGCAGTTAGCTAGGGGCCGCTCCCGAGCCTTCTGTCGTACGCCTGGAGGCCGCTCGTAGAACCAGATCGCCAAGAGCTAACAGCCAATAGCCCAATGGCACGAGAAACCCGAAAGGAGACTGCACAATGTCCGCCACCTGCCCCGAATGTGCCGCCGAGATCGAGCTGAAGGACGTGATGGAGGGCGAGATCGTCGATTGCCCCGAGTGTGGTGTCGAGTTGGAGGTGATCAGCGTCGAGCCGCTGGTGCTCGAGTTGGCGCCGGAAGAAGAAGAGGACTGGGGAGAGTAGACGGCCATGAGCGTGCAGGCCTTTGGCATCATCGAATCGACGCTGCGCGAGGGCGAGCAGTTCGTGGGCGCCAACTTTTCCACGGCTCAGAAGGTCGAGATCGCCAGGGCCCTCGATGCGTTTGGCGTCGAGTACCTCGAGCTGACCTCGCCTGCCGCCTCGCCTCAAAGTCTGGAGGACTGCCGCACCATCGCGGGCCTCGGCCTGCGCGCCAAGGTCCTCACCCATGTGCGCTGCACCCTGGAGGACGCCCGGCTGGCCGCCGAGACGGGCGTGGATGGCATCGACGTGCTCATCGGCACCTCCTCGGTGCTGCGCGAGTTCAGCCACGGCAAGGACATCCCCGCCATCATCCGCATGGCGCGGGAGGTGGTGAGCTACATCAAGGATCGTGGCCTAGAGGTACGTTTCAGCACCGAGGACTCGTTCCGCAGCGACCTGCGGGACATCCTGACGGTCTATGAGGCCGTGGACGAGGTCGGGGTGAACCGTGTGGGGATCGCCGACACCGTCGGGATGGCGACGCCCATGCAGGTGCATCGCGTGGTGACCGAGGTGCGCCGGCGCGTGTCGTGCGACATCGAGTTCCATGGCCACAACGACTCGGGCTGCGCCATCGCCAACGCTTACACCGCGCTGGAGGCTGGAGCCACCCACGTCGACACCAGCATCCTGGGGATCGGCGAGCGCAACGGCATCGCCCCGCTGGGGGGGCTCGTGGCGCGCCTCTATGCCTCCGATCGCTCCCAGGTGCAAAAGTACCGCCTCACCATGCTGCGCGACCTCGACCACATGATCGCCCAGATGGTGGGCGTGGACGTGCCGTTCAACAACTATGTCACGGGCATCACCGCCTTTACCCACAAGGCGGGGATCCACGCCAAGGCCGTGCTGAACAACCCCGAGACGTACGAGATCCTCGCGCCGCAGGACTTTGGCATGAGTCGCTACATCAGCATCGCGCATCGGCTCACGGGGTGGAACGCCATCAAGTCCCGGGCGGAGCAGCTCAACCTGGGGATCGGCGACGACGATCTCAAGGCCGCCACCCTGCACATCAAAAAGCTGGCCGACGAAAAGCCGCTGGCGCTGGACGACGTCGACGCCGTCCTACGGGGCTGGATCAGCGAGCACATCGATCGAAACGAGTGACATGGGCGAACCCAATGCTTTGACGCTCTCGGAGCAGATCCTGTCCCACGCGGCGGGGCGAACGGTGCGAGCCGGCGACCTGGTGATCGTGCCCGTGGACCGCTGCATGACTCATGACTCGCTGACGCCCGAGGTGCTCGACGCGCTGCGCGACGGGCTGGGGTGTGAGCGGGTGCATGACCCCGAGCGCGTGGTGGCTATCATCGACCACGTGGCGCCGGCGGCCTCGGTGGCCACGGCGGACGCCCAGGTGCGCGTGCGGCGCTGGGTGGCGGAGCAGGGGATTCGCCGCTTCTACGACGCGGGCGCCGGCGTGTGCCACCAGGTGATGATCGAGGAGGGGCTGGTGGCCCCCGGCCAGGTGGCGCTGGGCACCGATTCGCACGCCACGAGCTATGGCGCTGTCGGAGCCTTTGGCACCGGCGTGGGCACCGGCGACATGGCCCTGGCGCTGGCCAGCGGTCGCACCTGGCTGAAGGTGCCCGAGACGCTGCGGGTGCGGGCCACCGGGCGGTTTGGCGTGCGGGTCGGCGCCAAGGACCTGAGCCTGCACCTCTGCGGCCTCCTGGGGCTGGACGGCGCCACGTACCAGGCCGTCGAGTTCCACGGCCTGGACTGGCTGAGCCTCGACGGCCGCGAGACGCTGTGCGGCATGACCACCGAGTTGGGCGCCAAGGCGGGGCTCATCCCGCCCAGCGGCGAGGTGGCGGAGCGCTTCCCGCCGCCAGAGTGGCTGCGGGTGGCGGAGGGGGCGCGCTACGCCCGCACGGTGGACGTAAACCTGGGCGCCCTCCCCTCGCTGGTGGCGGTGCCGCCGGAGGTAGACCACGTGGCGCCCGCCGGCGACCTGGGCGACGTGCGGGTGGACATGGTGTTCATCGGCACCTGCACCAACGGCCGCCTGGAGGACCTGCGCGCCGCCGCCGAGATTCTGCGGGGACGGCGTGTGGCGCCGGGGGTACGGCTGCTGGTGATCCCAGCGTCCGCGCGCATCCTGCGGGACGCGGTGGCCGACGGCACGCTGGCGACGCTGCTGGAGGCGGGGGCCACCATCGGCACGCCGGGCTGTGGGCCGTGCATCGGCCGGCACATGGGCGTCATCGGCGCGGGTGAGGTGTGCCTCTCGACGGCCAATCGCAATTTCCGCGGCCGCATGGGCTCGCCGGAGGGGAGCATCTACCTCGGCTCGCCCGAGACCGCCGCCGCTGCCGCACTGCGTGGCGTCATCAGCGACCCGAGTGACGTCTAGCGTTGGGCCGCTGGTACGCGGATTTCGCTGATGGCACGCTGATCTACGCAGGTGGGGGTTGATTGGCTAGGGAGAGAATTCTGAAGATCAGCGGATATCTGCGCCCGATCAGCGGAATCAGCGTACCATCGGTCGACCATAGCAGGGGGCAACATGGCTCGTGTGTGGGTGTTTGGCGACAACGTGGATACGGACCAGATCTTGCCCGGACGGTACGCGCCGTACATGACGTCCGAGGCCGATCTCGGCAAGTACCCCTTTATCGAGGCGCGGCCCGAGTTCGCCGCCGAGGTCCAGCCGGGGGACATCATCGTGGCGGGGCGCAACTTTGGCTGCGGGTCGTCGCGCGAGTACGCGCCGCGCGCCCTGACGGCCGTGGGGCTGGGGGCGGTGATCGCGCCGAGTTTCGCGCGCATCTTTTACCGGAACGCCATGAACCTCGGCCTGCCCCTCTTTGAGGCCGATCTCACCGGCGCGGTGGCGGACGGCGCAGAGGCTGCATTGGACCGTGACGCGCCGGCGCTCCGCATGGCGGGGGGCGACGTCCCGCTGCCCGAGCCGCCCGAGTGGTTGCGCCAAGTATGGGCCGAGGGCGGGGTGGTGGCCTACTTTCGCCGGCACGGGCGCCTGCCGCTGGGGGAGTAGTCGTGGCCTACCGTGTGTGCCTCATCGAGGGGGACGGCATCGGGCGCGAGGTGATTCCGGCGGCGCGGCGCGTGCTGGAGGCGTCGGGCCGCGATGCAGCCGAGGCGGACCAGCCCGCCCGAGCGTTGGCCTGGGAGTTCGTTGCCGCCGAGGCCGGCTGGGAGACGTTCCGGCGGCGCGGCACGGCGCTCCCCGCTGAGACGGTCGAGGGTTGCCGCAAAGCGGATGCGGTGCTCTTTGGCGCGGTGTCGTCTCCCTTGGCGCCGGTGGAGGGGTATTGGAGCCCCATCGTGGCGCTGCGGCGCGAGTTGGGGCTGTACGCCAACCTGCGGCCGGCGCGGTCGCAGCCCGTGCCGGGGTCGTGGCCGGGGATCGATCTGCTGGTGGTGCGGGAGAACACCGAGGGGCTCTACGCCGGCCGGGAGCGACGCGACGCCGACGAGGCGGTGACCGAGCGGGTGATCACGCGGGCCGCCTCGGAACGCATCGTCCGCCGGGCGTGCGAGTTGGCCCTGCGGCGCCGCGGCCTGCTCACCATCGTGCACAAGGCAAACGTGCTGCGCGCCACCTGCGGCCTCTTTCGCGAGGCGGCGCTGGCGGTGTCGGCCGAGTACCCCGACGTGCGCGCCGAAGAGATGCTCGTCGACACGGTGGCCATGCGCCTGGTGACCGATCCGGAGCGGTTCGACGTGATCGTCACCACGAACCTCTTTGGCGACATCCTCTCGGACGAGGCGGCGGGGCTCGTCGGGGGGCTGGGGTTGGCGCCGTCGGGCAACGTGGGCGACGGCCGCCGCCGTGGGCGGGCGGTTTTCGAGCCGGTGCACGGCTCGGCGCCCGACATCGCAGGGCGGGGGATCGCCAACCCCATCGGCGCCATCCTGGCCGCCGCGATGATGCTCGACCATCTCGGCGAGACCGCTGCCGCCGAGCGCGTGCGCCGCGCCGTGGAGATCGTGCTCCGCGACGGCCCACGCACCCCCGACCTCGGCGGCGCCGCCACGACGGACGACGTCACGAGCGCGATCGTTGGTGCATTGCGGGAGCCATGAGTTGTGCGTTGTAGGAGTTGTGAGTTGTGAGTTGTGGGTTGTGGGTTCATGGCCCGTTTCAGGTGACAGGTTCCAGGTTACAGCCCCTGTGGGGATGAGGGCGCTCGCCCTAAGGGGCTGGTCCAGCTCAGCCCTGTAACCTGTAACCTGCCACCTGTCACCACGAAGCCGTAACCCGCAACTCGGAACCCACAGCGCATAACGCACAACCGTATTCGTGATCCATTCCATACGAGGAGTAATCGATGAACGTCGGCATGCTACTATCGCGGGTGCGGGTGGAGGAAAAGCTGCTGTTGGAGGCTTTTCGGCGGCAGGGCGTGGAGGTGACGCTGATCGATGACCGCGAACTGGTGTTTGACCTCCAGAACGGTCCGGCCTGGCGGCGGTTCGACGTCATCGTCGAGCGCTGCATCAACCACTCGCGGGCGCTGTACTCGCTAGAGATGCTCAACGCCTGGGGCGTGTCCACGGTGAACACTGCCGAGGTGGCCAACGTCTGCGGCAACAAGTTCTCCACCACGCGGGCGCTGATCTCTCACGAGGTGCCGACGCCGCGCACCATGGTGGCCTACACGCCCGAGTCAGCCCTGCGCGCCATCGAAGAGATCGGCTATCCGGCGGTGCTCAAGCCGGCGGTGGGCTCTTGGGGCCGGCTGATCTCCAAGGTGAATGACCGCGAGGCGGCCGAGGCGGTCTTGGAGCACAAGACGATCCTCGGATCGTACCACCACTCGATCTTTTACATCCAGGAGTACATCGACAAGCCCCAGCGCGACATCCGCACCTTTGTGGTGGGCGACGAGACGGTCTGCGGCATCTATCGCACCTCGGAGCACTGGATCACCAACACGGCGCGGGGCGGCCACGCCAGCAACTGCCCCATCACGCCCGAGATCGACGGGCTGTCACTGGCGGCGGCGCGCGCCGTTGGGGGCGGGGTGGTGGCCATCGACCTCCTCGAGCGGCGCAACGGTGAGCTGCTGGTCAACGAGGTGAACTATACCATGGAGTTCCGCAACAGCATCGATACCACCGGCTGCGACATTCCGGCGCGGGTGGTCGACTATGTGCTGCAGGTGGGGGAGGCGGAGGGATGAGCGCGCTGAACGTCTCGATCCTCGGGGGGTCGGGCTACGCGGGGGGCGAGCTGTTGCGCCTCCTGCTGGATCACCCGGACGTCACCGTGGCGCAGGTGACCTCAGAGAGCAACGTCGGCAAGTTCGTCCACACGCGCCACCCAAACCTGCGGCGCCGAACCATGCTCAAGTTCGTCTCCGCCGCCGACCTCGCACCGTGCGACGTGCTCTTTGTGGCGTTGCCTCACGGCCAGGCGATGGGCCGCATCGACGACCTGTCGCGGCTGGCGCCGCGCATCATCGACCTGTCGGCCGACTTTCGCCTGCGCAGCCTGGCCGATTATGGCCGGTGGTACGGGGGTGAGCACGCCGCGCCGGCGTGGGTGGATCGGTTCGTCTACGGCCTGCCCGAGATCGACCGCGAGGCGATCCGGGCGGCCAGCTATGTGAGCGGCGTGGGCTGCAACGCCACGGCGACGATCTTGGCGCTGTGGCCGCTGTTCCAGGCGGACCTCGTGGACCGGGGGCGCGGTGCCATCGTGGAGGTCAAGGCGGGCTCGTCCGAGGGCGGGGCGTCGGCGGGGCCCGCCTCACACCATCCGGACCGCAGCCACGCGGTTCGATCCTTTGCGCCCACCGGCCATCGGCACACCGCCGAGGTGGTGCAGGCTCTCCGTCGTGAAGGCGCCGACGACGTGGCGGTACACATGTCGGTGACGTCCATCGAACTGGTGCGGGGCGTGCTGGCCACCGCCCACGTCTTTCTGCGGGAGGAGCTGCGGCCTGGCTTTGAACTCAAGGACCTCTGGAAGGCGTACCGCGGCGCTTACGGCCGTGAGCCGTTCGTGCGGGTGGTGCGCGAGACGCAGGGCGTGTATCGCTACCCCGAGCCCAAGATCTTGGCGGGCAGCAACTATGCCGACGTGGGGTTCGACTATGACCCGGAGACGGGTCGCATCGTGGCCATCGCCGCCATCGACAATCTCATGAAGGGCGCCGCCGGCAGCGCCGTGCAGTGCATGAACCTCATGTGCGGGCTGGACGAGAGGGCGGGGCTGGGGTTTGCGGGGTTGCATCCGGTGTGAGTGGCCAGTTTTCAGTGGTCAGTTGTCAGTAGTCGATTGGGGGAGTAAGGGGATCGCGGTCGAGGAGGCGGCGAACCGGGCATTACAGTCGCGCTACACAGAACTCCGAGGTGCCAGATGCAGGATTTTCACAAGCTACAGGTGTGGACCAAGGCGCACACCCTCACGTTGCAGGTGTACCGGCAGACTCGCCAGTTCCCGCGTGAGGAGCTGTACGGCCTGACGCCACAGATGAGACGGGCGGCAGCATCGGTGGCCACGAACATCGCCGAGGGTTGCGGTAGGGGCGGCCCGAAGGAGCTGGCGCAGTTCTGCCAGATCGCGCTGGGCTCCGCCAGCGAACTGGAGTACCAGCTCTTGCTGGCAAAGGATCTGGGCTATCTCGAAGAGGCTAGCTACCAACTGCTGGACGGCCAGACTGTTGAGATCAAGCGCATGCTGACTGCGCTGGTGGCTCGGCTACGGGAAGCCTGAAGCAGGCTCGCCCATCGGGCCGCACCAGACTGCCGTTCACTCCCACTGATAACTGATAACTGACCACTGATAACCATCCCCGGGAGGATTCCATGCTCGTAGTCAAAGTCGGCGGCAGCGAAGGAATCGATCTGGACGCGGTGTGCCGCGACGTGGCCTCGTTGGTGAAGGAGGGGCAGCGGCTGGTGCTGGTGCACGGCGGATCGCACCGCACCAACGTGGTGGCCGAGGCGCTGGGGCACCCGCCGCAGTTCGTCACGTCGGTGTCGGGGTTCACCAGCCGGCGCACCGACCGCGAGACCCTCAGGATTTTCGAGATGGTCTACTGCGGCGAGGTGAACAAGGGGATCGTCGAGCGCCTGCAGGCCGAGGGGGTGAACGCCGTCGGGCTGTCGGGCATCGACGGACGCTTGTTGGAGGGCCCGCGCAAGGAGGCGATCAAGATCGTCGAGAACGGCCGCCGCCGCGTGCTGCGCGACGACTATACCGGAACGGTGCAGCGCGTGAACACCGGGCTGCTGAACCTGCTGCTGGATAACGGCTACCTGCCCGTGGTGACGCCGCCGGCCATCAGTACCGAGAGCGAGGCGATCAACGTAGACGGCGATCGCGCCGCCGCCATGATCGCCTCGTCCCTCGGCGCCGAGCGCCTCATCATCCTCTCCAACGTCCCCGGCCTGCTGCGCGATTTCCCCGACGAGAGCACGCTCATCCGGCGCATCGAGCCGGCTCGTGCGCAAGAGTTCATGTCCCACGCCCAGGGGCGCATGCGCATCAAGGTATTGGGCGCCATCGAGGCGATCCAGCAGGGGGTCGGCCAGGTGATCTTCTCCGACGCGCGCGTCGAGTCGCCCGTTCGCAACGCGCTGACGGGCGAGGGGACCGTCATTGGATAGGTTGTGGGTTATGAGTTGTGCGTTGCCTGGCTTCAGGTGACAGGTTGCAGGTTACAGAATCGAGTACGTTCTGCCTCCGGTGTCAGGGGTGCGGATCGGCGGATTGGGTCTGTTCTCAATCTACGCTCGATGAGGCTCAGAACCGGCAACCCACAACCCACAACTCACAACGCCCTGGAACCTGTACCCTGCAACCTGCCACCTGATACGGTCCCGGAAACCCGAACTCGCAACCCGTAACCCACAACCCACAACCCTCAACCAGGAGGATCCGCATGACTACGATTGACCTCGAGAGCCGCTACACGAGTGGCGTGTACCCGAAACGCGATGTCGCCATCGTGCGAGGGCTGGGCGCCCGCGTGTGGGACGAGGAGGGGCGCGAGTATATCGACTGCGTCGGCGGGCACGGCGTGGCCATCGTCGGCCACTGCAACCCCGCGGTGGTGGCGGCGATCCAGCGCCAGGCCGAGACGCTCATCACATGCCCCGAGGTGTTCTATAGTGACGTGCGAGCCAAGCTGCTGGAGCGGCTGCTGGCCATCGCGCCGGCGGGCCTGGAGCGCGCCTATCTGTGCAACTCGGGTACCGAGGCGGTGGAGGCGGCGCTCAAGCTGGCGCGGCTGAGCACCGGCCGATCGGGCGTGGTGGCGATGATGCGCGGCTTTCACGGACGAACCATGGGCGCCCTCTCGGCGACATGGGAGCCCAAGTACCGCGAGCCCTTCATGCCCCTGGTGCCGGGATTCAGCCACGTGCCCTACGGCAACCTGGACGCCCTTTCCGAGGCCGTGGACGACGGCACGGCGGCGGTGCTCGTCGAGGTGGTGCAGGGCGAGGGGGGCGTGAACGTCGGCAGCGGCGAGTACCTGCGCGGGGTCCAGGCGCTGTGCGCCGAGCGCGGGGCGCTGCTCATCGTGGACGAGGTGCAGACCGGCTTTGGGCGGACCGGCAAGTTCTTTGCCTGCCAGCATCACGACCTGCGCCCCGACCTCCTCTGCCTCGCCAAGGGGATGGCGGGAGGCGTACCCATGGGTGCGGTCCTCTTGGGGCGGCGGGTGGGCAACATCTCGTCGGGCGCCCACGGCTCGACCTTTGGCGGCAACCCCCTGGCGTGCGCCGCGGCGCTGGCGGCCATCGACTATATGGTCGAGCACGACCTGCCGGGCCAGGCGGCGGCCAAGGGCGCGCGGCTGATGGAGCGCTTGTCGGGGATCGAGGCGCGGCTGATCCGCGAGGTGCGCGGGCTGGGGCTCATGATCGGCATCGACCTGCGCAAGCGGGTGACGCCCTACCTCAGGGCGCTCATGGACGAGGGGGTGTTGGCGCTGCCCGCGGGGAGCACGGTGTTGCGGCTGCTGCCCCCGTTGGTCATCAGCGACGAGGAACTGGACGCGGTGTTCGGGGCGGTGGAAAGGGTCCTGACGGCATGAGCGAGGAGGCGAGGGCGGCGTTGGCGCCTTGGGCGGGTCCCGGCCCCACCGATGACGAGGCGCAGGCCCTGCTCAGCGAGATGGTGGCCATCCCCAGTATGTCGGGCGACGAGGGGGCGCTGGCCCGGTTCCTGGTCACGACCATGGAGGGGCTGGGCTTCGGCGCGGAGGTGGACGCGGCGGGGAACGCCGTGGGCCACATCGGCGCGGGGGAGCGCCACATCGTGCTGCTGGGCCACATGGACACCGTGCCGGGCGAGGTCCCGGTGCGTCGCGAGGGACGCCTCCTCTATGGGCGAGGCGCCGTGGATGCCAAGGGGCCGCTGGCGGCGTTCGTTGTGGCGGCGGCGCGGGCGGCGGACGGCCTCGGGGCGCGGGTGACGGTAATCGGCGCGGTGGAGGAGGAGGCGGCCACGTCCAAGGGCGCCTACCATGCCGTGGGGCAGTACCGCCCTGATTTCTGCATCATCGGCGAGCCGAGCGGCTGGGACCGCATCACCATCGGGTACAAGGGGCGCCTGCTCATCGACTATGTGCTCGAGCGGGCCGTGTCACACACCGCTGGCAGCGAGCGCCCGCCGGCGGAGGATGCCGTCGGTTTCTGGCTGCACGTGGCCAAGTGGGCTGAGGAGTACAATCGCGACAAGGAGGGGACGTTCGCGACGCTCGATCCTTCGCTGCGCCGTATCTGCTCGGGCGGGGACGGGCTGCGCGAGCGCGTCGAGATGACCATCGCGTTGCGGCTGCCCCTGGGGCTGCATCTGCCCGACCTGCTCAATCCCCTCATGGACACCTGGGCGCGCCACCCCGCCGGCGCGGCGCGCGTGGTGACCCGCGGGCACGAGGTCGCCTTTCGCGCCGAGAAGCGCACCCCGCTTGCCAGCGCCTTCCTGGCGGCCATCCGCGCCGAGGGCGGCAGCCCCGCCTACGTCACCAAGACGGGCACCTCCGACATGAACGTCGTCGGCCCGCGCTGGCGCTGCCCCATCGTCGCCTACGGACCCGGCGACTCGACCTACGACCACACCCCGAACGAGCAGATCGATCTCGACGAGTACTTGCGGGGGGTGCGCGTGGTGACGCGCGTGCTCGCGCGCGTCGCCGGCGTCTAGAGGGCTGGGTGCGAGTTGCGGGTTCCGGGTTACGGGTCGGACGGGCGCGGGGAACAGGTGACAGGTTGCAGGTCACAGGCTCGAGAAGGTATGGTCCCTCAAGCCTGTAACCTGCAACCTGTCACCTGAAACAGCGACTTTCCACGTACAACGCGAAACGCGTACCCGCACCTAGTGCGACTGTTGCCTCACGGCGGCGGGGGTGCATGCCTCCTCGGGGACGAGGGGCAACAAGCGCTCCACGATCGGCACAAACTCCTCCGCGGGGTACTCCTCGAGACGGCCGTTGTCGGCGAGGCGGGCGATCTCGGGCCGAATGGGCAATCTCCCCAGGAGGGGCACGCCCATGGCCGCCGCTACCTCGGTGGCGTTGCTCGGGCCAAAGACCTCCACCTGTTCGCCGCACTTGGGGCACTCGGCGTAGCTCATGTTCTCGATCAGCCCGATGAGGGGGATGTCGAGCTGCGTGGCCATCGAGGCCGCCTTGCGGACCACCATTCCCGCCAGCGACTGGGGCGTTGTCACCATGACGATGCCGTTCAGCGGGATGGTCTGCATCACCGTGAGTGAGGCGTCGGACGTTCCTGGGGGCAGGTCGACGATGAGGTAGTTCAGGTCACCCCACGCGACGTCGCCCCAGAACTGCTTGATGGCGCTACTGATGAGCGGGCCGCGCCAGATCACCGCCTGGTTGGGGTCGGCCAGGAGCAGGTTGATGGACATCAGCTTGATGCCGCCCTCGGTCTGCACAGGCATGATACCCAGGGGACTGCCGATGGGCCGCTCCTCGCGGTGCAGCAGCATCTTGGGGATGCTTGGGCCGGTGATGTCGGCGTCGAGCAACCCGACGCGATGCCCCTGGCGGCGCAGAGCCACGGCCAGCAGCGACGACACCGACGACTTGCCCACGCCGCCCTTGCCGCTCAACACGGCGATGACGTGCCGGACATTGTTGTACCCCAGGGCAGACCCCTCCTGTTGGGCGCCGGCGCCGCCGGTGAGTTTTGCCTTCTCTTCAGCGGTCATCTCGCGCATGTTGACCACTACCTCGCGCACGCCCTCCAGCGCCAAGAGACGCTCTCGGGCGTCATCGGCCATCTGCCCGCGCAGGGGGCAGGCGATGGTGGTGAGCGCCAGCGTGAACGACACGACGCCGTCGTCGAGCGTGATGTCGTGCACCATGCCAAGGTCGACGATGCTGCGATCGAGTTCGGGATCCATCACCTGGCTCAGCGCCTGGCGAACGGCCTCTATCGATGCCATAGTACCTCCATATCGTGCGGTATGCTTCGAATGCATCCTTGTTAGTATATACCAACGACACAGTGCTGCCCAAGCAAGGCGATGGCCGTGTCGTAGGTTACAGGTGACAGGGCACAGGGTTGCGCGTTATGAATTGTGGGGCGTAGCTTGCGGCGTCGGCCTCCGCTCGATGCGCCTCAGGTAGAACCAGTGGTTCTCGTGTGACACACGAGCCAACCGGCCCTCGGACACCAACTGCTGGACGGCAACCCAATCGGCGCCGTGCGGACGATCGAGGTGGCGCCACACGTCGGGCCATACGGCATCCACCTTTAGCGAGGCCCAGTTGGCGCGCGCCAGCCGGCCCGAAGGCGATCATTGGGCAACCTTTCATTAGTCTGTCGCGGGGCTGCCGTCACTGGTGAGCGGCAGCTGCGCCTATCGCCGCCCGTGCTGCCAGCGATGCTGGTGCGCGCGCCCGCCCGGCGCGTCAGCGCTCGACTCACGAGGCATGGGGGGCAGGTTCGCGATCAGCCCATCCGCCGGTGTCACCGAAGCGCGCCGGCGATCCCAAGCGTCGAGTAACGAGGTTGCCACGCGTGGCACGACCTCGCGACCCACGAAGGCCAGCGCGGCGCCAAGCCACGGTCGCATGCCGTGTGTGGCGCGCGGCACAGAGATCACCCGCGCAGACCCATCGACCGTCTCTGGCACCAGGGCAGATGACCCGACAGCTGCTGGCGCCCCGACCATGGAGATAGCGTGTTGCGGACAAGTGTCGGCACAGGCCCCACAGGCGGTGCATCGCGTGCTATCGACCTCGGCGAGGCCGTTCACCAGACGCAACGCCTGCACCGGGCAGACGTCCACGCAGGCGCCACAGCCGATGCAGCGCGTAGAGTCGACATAAGCTAGCAGATTACTCCCTCCCATCGGGCGAACGAGTGGAGCACTGCGGTATCGAGCGCGAGGCAAGTGTACAACCCGCCTGGGTCGCGCCGCGATTCCCAGCTTCCACCCAGCATGCTCCAAGGAGCGGCTTGCACGCAGGAGGGGAAACCGTACAATACGGGAGTCGCGGGCGGGGGGGGGGCGCCCGCCCCGCCCCGGGCCGGGGGGGGGGGGGGGGGGGGAGGGCGGGGGGGGGGGGGCCGTCACCCGCCCTGTCTCTGTTCCCCCGGTCGGCCTTCCGTCCTGAGGGCGCCGAGACGCTCGTCCAGTCTCTCCAACTCCTCACGAAGCGCTCGGGCGCGCTCCTCCAGGATGCTCGCCTCGTCCGCCGCCGTCATGGGCGCCGTGTAGGGACCCGGCGCCCACCCCGGAGCGTAGCCGGCGCGCATCCAGCCGGGTTGACCTGTGGCGTAGAACCAGTGGCGGTGTCGCATGCCGCGACCCCAACCACCGCCCCGGCCCAGCCCTCGGCCCGGGCCCCAGTTGGCGTACCCGGGTACATCATGGCCCGCGCAATAGCCCGCGGCCCTGCCGGTCATCGGACCCTGACCGCGCGGTCCCGTCCTATCTCCGAGCGGCATCGTAAACCTCCTTGCCTACACACTAGAAACACACGTGGGCTACCAGCGTCCCCGTCGTCCCCAGCCATGGCAACGACCAAAGCCGCCCCGACCGGGGCAACCGATGGGGCCGCGCCATCCGGCAGTCGCCGGTGGTTCGTAATACTGCACCGGCGATGCCTTGTAAGCCTGCGTAGCCATAGGGCGCCTGGCCCTCCTCCGGCTGGGGGAGCACGACGGAGCAGTAGCCCCTTCCCCCGCCAGAGAACGGGCCCGTGCCACGCGGCCCCTTCCCGTCAAATCCGGGCATGGCATTCACCTCCTTTCTGGGAATAGTAGTCAGTTGTCAGTTCTCGGTGGTTGGCTGTTAGCTGTTGGCTGTTGGCCGGGCTCTGCGAGGCCCGCCCTGCTGAGGGTGTGTCCAGGATTTCGGAAGAGGCCCCCGGGGTCAGACACGTCGATCTGCCCCTACACCTGCGCACGACCCGTAGGGGCGACCAGTCGCCCGCCGCACGCTCACCAAAAATCCTGGACAGACCCCCCTGCTGCGGCCAAGCACATGGCTCCGTGAGCGCATGGGGCCTGATGGCAAACAGCAAACATCAAACAGCAACCACCCACTGCCAGGGACTGACAACTGCCCCCTGACAACTACCCTCACCGTATCACGTCCGAGTTTCGCCCTGCCACGAGCCGCTCTACGTCGACCTTGCTCACGAGGGGGATGTTCTGTGGGATGGTCATCTTGAGGGCGGCCATGGCTATGCCGTAGGCAAGCCCCTGCTGAAGCCCCCATTGCGTGTAGCCATAGATCATCCCCGCCACAAAGGCGTCGCCCGCCCCAAGGCGATTCACGCACTGGACGTCGTAGCCGCCGGCGCGATAGTGCGTGCCGCGGTCAAAGCCCAGTGCGCCCTCGGGGCCCAGGGTCATGGCGATGGCGGTGGCGCCGCAGCAGTCCGCCAGGGCGTGCAGCGCGTCCTGGCGCTCCAGGCGCCTGCCCAGCACGATCTCTACATCGGGCTCGGTGGCCACCAGCAGGTCGACGTGCGGCAGCAGTTCGCGATATGCCTCGCGGGCCGCATCGCGCGACCAGAGGAGCGAGCGATAGTTCACATCAAAGGCGACGCGCACGCCCGCCTCTCGAGCCCGGCGAGCGACCTCCAGCGTCGTGGCGCGGCACGTGTCGCTCAGCGCCGGCGTGATCCCCGTCAGCACGACCCAGTCGGCGGACAGGATATGGTCCCAGTCCAGCTCTTCCGCCCGGAGAGTGGTGGCGGCGCTGCCGGCGCGGTCATAGATAGTGACGAGGGGGCGCGGCGCTGCGCCCCACTCGACGAAAAAGGTGCCCACGCGGCCCGTCTCGGACCAGACGACGGCCGAGGTGTCCACCCCGAAAGAGCGCGTCTCGTTCACCAGCTTGCGCCCCAAGGCATTCTGCGGCAGCTTGCCGACCCAGCCGGCGTGCATCCCCAGGCGCTCGAGGCCGATGGCGACGTTTGCCTCCGCACCACCGAGGAGCGCTACGAAATGGTCGCAGTACTCGATGAGTTCGTGTGGCGGCGGCCCAAACATCACCATCGTCTCGCCGATACACACGGCCCGTACGCGGCAGTTATCCGTGCTGACGGCCGTCATGGTGCGCCCCTTATAGCATGCCCAGTTCGCGGAACCCAGCGAGCATCGCCTTTTCCTCGGCCTCCTCGATGGGCAGCACCGGCGCCTTGGGGTATCCGGCGTCGACGCCGCGCGCCTTCAGGGCGGCGTAGCAGGCGGCGTTGGTAGAGCTGGGGATGTGGAGCACCTGACGCGCCCTGTTCACCTTGAGCTGCAGGTCGGCGGCCTGCTCGTACTCTTTGGCCTGGTAGAGGTCCCACAGCTTGACCATGATCTCCGGGAAGGCGTTGGCGAGGCCAGCCACACACCCCTTGGCGCCCGTCATCCAGGCCGCCAGGGCGATCCCCTCGGTCCCCACGATAAAGCGGAACTCGGGATAGTCGCTCATTGCCAGGACGAGGTGGGTAAAGTCGATGTAGTTGAACCCGCTGTCCTTGATCCCCTTGACGCCGATCTCGGCCAGGTGGCGCAGGATGGTCGGCGTGATGACGATCCCCGACGTCTGGGGGTTGTTGTAGACGTACACCGGGATGTCCACGGCCTCGACGAGCGCGCGAAAGTAAGCGACTACCGAGCGCTCGTCATGGCGAAAGTAGAACGGCGACACCGACGACACATACGGGATGCCGGCGCCGGCAGCGTGCTTGGCAAGCTCCACGGCATCTGCGGTGTTGGCCGTGCCCACGTGGGCGACGACGGTGATGCGCCCCTTGGCCTGATCCATGACGATCTCGTGCACCCGCTGGCGCTGCGCCACGCTCATCAAAGGCCCAGAGCCGTACGTGCCGCAGATAAAGAGCCCGTGGGAGCCGTGCTCTACCTGAAAGTCCACGAGGCGCCGCAGGCCTTCCTCGTATACCTCACCCGCGGAGGTAAAGGGAGTGGTCAAAGGGGGGATGATGCCCGATAGCTGCTGGTCCATCTGTTCTTCCTTTCGCTGATTGGCGTACCCGGCGGTGAACCGCCGGGCCGTGTGAGACGTAGGCCGTCTCGCGGCCACGCATCAGCCCTGTAAGGGCTTTTATCTCTGGTCGCCGGAGGGGTTCGCCCCCGGCGACCCGTGGATCGGCACCTACAGCAGCTGCGCTGCCCCGTTGAACACCTGCTCCACGTGCAGTATGGTGGCCGCATGGCCTGGGTGCTTGGGGTCGAGCCACGTCTTCATGTCGTCAAACACGGGGCCGCTGGTGGCGTACTCGATGGTACCCTTGACCTGGTAGGCCTTGCCCGCCTCGGTGATGAACAGGAGGGAAGCCGGGCTCCCCGCAGCGATGTTGGCCCGCGTCTTGTCGAAATAGTTGTCGGCGACGACGAGTCTCTCCTCGTCGTACTTTTTCACGCAGGTAGCATAGATGGCGTTGGGAACGCCTTCGGGGCTGACGGTGGCCAGCACGATGGGCCCCTTGCGGGTCTCCCAGGCCTGGCTGACGACTTGCGGTAGTGCTGTCATGGTGCCATCTCCTCGTACGGTGTTGGTTGGATGCGATAGTTCAGGCTCTGGCGCCGGCATCTCACCGGGTGCCGGCCGAAACCTCCTCGAGCGCCGCCCAGAGGACCCCCAGCTCGTGACCGATGGGGCTGTCCACCATCTCGGTCACCGCTTTGCCCGCCTGCATGGCCCGCAGCACGCCGGCATCGTAGGGGAGGTGCGCCAGGATCAGGAGTTTCTCCCGGCGGCAGTAGGCGGTGATGCGGTCGGCAAGCTCGGCGCTCAGGTCGACCTTGTTCAGGCAGACGACAGCCGGCACGCGCAGGTGGCGCGTCAGCTCGGCCACCCGCTCTAGATCGTGCAGCCCACTCACCGTGGGCTCGGTCACGAGCACGGCCAGGTCGGCGCCGGTGGCCGCCGCAATCACGGGGCAACCGATTCCCGGGGCGCCGTCGATGATGACCCACGGGACCGCCCCTTCGTGCGCCGTCAGGACGGCTTGCTGCCGGACGGTCGACACGAGCTTGCCCGAGTTCTCCTGGCCCGGGAGGAGCAGGGCGTGGAAGAGGGGGCCAAAGCGCGTGGCGGAGTGATACCACTCACCCGCCTGGCAGGCATCCATTTCCACGGCGCCCTCAGGGCACTGGTAGTAGCAGGAGGCGCAGCCCTCACAGGAGAGAGCCTCGATGTGACAGGCGCCGTCCTCACAGCTGACGGCGTCGAAGCGGCACACCTCGTGACAGCGGGCACAGCCGGTGCACCGCTCGGCGGTGATGCGGGCCTTGCTGCCGCCGGTAAAGGGGGTGGTCGCCTCGATCTGGGGCTGCAGGAGCAGGCCCAGGTTTGGCGCGTCGACGTCGGCGTCGACGAGCACGGCGCCGTCTCGCGAGGCGAGGTGGGCGAGGGCCGCCGTCACGGTGGTCTTGCCGGTTCCACCCTTACCGCTCAGCACGACGATCTGTTTCATGGCTGCCCCACCCGAGCAAGATCCCGAACGGCGTGTAGCAGCCCGCGCAGCGCGTTTCGCCACTCGGGAAAGGCACGGATCAGCGGGCAGCCGGTAGCGTAGGCTGCGGCGATCTCCCTGCGCATGGGCAGGCGCATCAGGACGGGTAGCTCCTCCTGGCGGCAGTAGGCCTCCACCCCGGCGTCTTCACCGGTTACCTTGTTGAGCACTACGGCGGTGGGCAGGCCCAGCACGTCGCGAGCCACCTGGACGGCGAGCTTGAGGTCGTGTAGCCCGAACAGCGTCGGCTCAGTGACCAGGAGCGCCACATCGGCGCCATGCAGCGACTCGATGGCGGGACACGCCGTACCGGGGGGGCAGTCGATGATCACCGTGCCCTCGTCGGTCCAGCCGGCCTCGGCGGCATACTCCTTGAGCGCCCGAATCACGGGAGTGGCCATCGCCTCACTGACGTTCAGAACGCCCTGGGCGAAGGCCAGGTCTCCGGCGCGACCGGCCTCGACCTGGCCGATGGCCCGCGGCACCTCACGGATGGCGCCCGTCGGGCAACACAGGGCACAGCTCCCACAGCTGTGGCACAGCTCGGAGAACACGAGCGTCCGATCGGGCACTACGGCGATGGCGTGGTACTGACACACCTCGGCGCAACGCCCGCAGTGGGAGCAGGTCGCCTCGTCCACTACCGGCAGCATTTGCTCCACCGGGCGCGTGGTGGTGAGGTCGGGGTGGAGGAACAGCGCCGCATTGGGCGCCTCCACATCGGCGTCCAGCAGAGCGGCTCCCCCCGTGCCATTATCGGCTACCAGGGCAAGGCTGGTGGCAATGAGTGTTTTGCCGGTACCCCCCTTGCCGCTGGCGACAGCTATGCGCATGGATGTGCGCCTCCCGCAACGTGACTGCTAGGCGCGCACCATACGCGTGCCACAGCGCGGACATGACCGTTCATAGCAGGGCTGTGCAGGCTGGTGCGCCACCCGGTGGCCGCACTTGGGGCATACGCACTCCCCTCCGGGGCCCGCTCCCGGGCGATTTCCCGACATCCGCCCTCTGCCCGTTCCTCTACGGAACCCCATGAACAATCGTTTGAACATGATTCGCTCCACCGAGTGAACCCCGGATGCCCTCCAAAACCGAATTCAGCGTTCTCCGCCCATGCCGCGGCCGATGCCAAAGCCGGGGCCGCTGGCCGACGCGCCGCCCTTGCCGAAATCGTTGGCGACGGTGGGGCCGCCCAGGGTCTGTAGCTGGCCCTGACGGAAGGCATCAAGCGCCTCGCTCACCGTGCGCTCCGCCGCCGCATAGACGGGGATTTCGGCCGCCGAAAGCACCTGCATGGCATTGGGGCCGACGTTGCCGGTCAGGACGGCCTTGGCGCCCTGGCGTACCACGAACTGGGCCGCCGCGATGCCGGCGCCTCCCGGCGCCCCCTGCGCGGGGTTCGGCTCCGCACGAAACTCGTTGGTGTCGGTATCGACCAGCATGAAACACGGGCACCGACCAAAGAGCCGATCGACGCTTGCGTCCATTTCCTGTCGTTCACTGCTCACTGCGACGAGCATAGTAAATCATCCTCCCGGTTGTGCGCCGCCTCGCCCAGTGATAGGCGAGCCCGGCGCGGCGATGGCTGCCTAGTGCAGCCGGTCGTTGCGGTTCTCGAGCCGCCCCTCGGCGTAGGCCAACACGGCCTCCTCGATATCCTCTACGTCGGTGGCAATGGGCTTGATGCCGACCTGCTCCATGCTGATGTAGGCGCCGCGCCCCATGCCCCTGGCCAGCAGCGCTTCGCAATCGCGAATCGCATCGGCCATGCTTACGTGGCGATCGTGACTGGCGGCGTCCATGCCGTGCCCTGCGCCGGCGGCATGCGTCTCCTGGGCGGCAAAGTGCTGGTGCCCGAGCTTGGGGCGTACCTCGCGATTCACGACCTTGCCCTCGTCGACGGTTAGCACGACATAGTACTGGGCGCGTCCAAAGTGGGCGCTGATGGTGCGCAGATCGTCACTGACGCAAGCAACCTTCATAGCGATCACTCCCCCTGTCCTTCATCTGGTCGGTGGTGATTCTGGGTGTGTATCTGTTCGTGGGCATCGTACGCGTCGAGAAAGCGGTGGAGCAGGCGATCCGTCTCGCGAAGCTCCTCCACCCAGGCGCGCAGATAGGTGTCGCCCGCCGTGGTGAGGGAGTATACGCGACGGGGCGGGCCGGCGGTCTGCTCGGCGTCGAGTTGCGAGACGAGCATGCCGTTCGTCTCCAGGTCGTTCAGGACGCGATAGATGGCGCTGATGTCGACGGGGTAGGCGTCCAGGCCCAGCTCGTGCATGCGCTCCGCCAGGGCATAGCCGTGCATGGGATTACAGTGCAGCAACAGGAGCAGCGCGGGCTCGACGAACTTGCGGATGCGCCGCGGCTGTACGCCGCGGCGAAAGCCGTGTCCGCCGCCCCTGCCTCCCGGTTGGCCCCATGGTCCAGGCATGCTTTGCTCCGATCGCGTGCATAGGTCTATTCGCATAATGCAAATAGATATTAGCATATAGTTGATGAGACGTCAAGGAGGGATATGAGGGTGTGACGGGGCCTGGTACCGACGCGGGGATGACAAGGGCGTACGACGGGCTACGCCTACGTCACGAGTGTCCTCAGATGCGCAGCCTGGGCGCCTTCTGCGAGGGGGACGAGCGCCCTCCTGAATTCTAGATCGGCGAGGTATGACTCAACCACTAGGTGGCACGGGTCATAGGCAGCATCTTGCGCAGGAGCGCGCCGGTGTGCGAGCCAGGCGTGGTCGCCACGACCTCGGGCGAGCCCTCGGCGACGATGCGGCCGCCGGCGTCGCCTCCCTCGGGCCCGAGATCGATGACCCAATCGGCCACCTTGACCACGTCGAGGTTGTGCTCGATGACGATGACGGTGTTGCCCGCGTCGACCAGGCGCTGGAGCAGGCGCAGCAGGTGGGCGACGTCGGCGGGATGCAGGCCGGTGGTGGGCTCGTCGAGGAGGTAGAGGGTTCGGCCGGTGCCGCGGCGCCCCAGCTCCTTGGCGAGCTTGACGCGCTGCGCCTCGCCGCCCGAGAACGTCGAGGCGGGCTGCCCCAGCTGGAGGTAGCCGAGGCCGGTTTCGACCATCAGGGAGAGCCGCGCCCTGGCGGCCGGCACGTCCTCAAAGAGGGGCAGCGCCTCCGCGATGGTCAGGTCGAGCACCTGGGCGATGTCGTAACCGTTTATGGTATCGGGCGCTGACTCATCGCCGTCCCGGGGGCGGTCGGGCCCGGCGTACTTGACGGTCAGCACCTGGCGTTGGTAGCGCCGGCCGTGGCAGGCGGGGCAGCGCACCAGCACGTCGGGCAAAAAGTGCATCCCCACCGAGAGGACGCCGGCGCCCTCACAGCGCTCGCAACGCCCGCCCGCGACGTTGAACGAAAAGTGCCGGGCGGTGAGGCCCAGGGCGCGAGCCGCCGGCTGGGCGGCAAAGACGTGACGGATGGGGGTAAAAGCATCGGTGTAGGTGGCCGCGTTGGAGCGGGTGCTCCGCCCGAGGGGCGATTGGTCGATGGTGATGATCTTGTCCAGGTGCTCCCAGCCGGTGATGGCGTCGTGCGCGCCCGGCGCGGCGCTGGCACCAAAGAAGCGGCGCCGGGCGGCGCGGTCGAGGATGTCGAACATCAGCGACGATTTCCCCGACCCCGAGACGCCGGTGACGGCCACGAGCATCCCGCTCGCGCCGTTCGCCTCGCGCAGGGGGATGCGCACGGTGACGTCCTGCAGGTTGTGCTCGCGCGCGCCCTGGATCGTGAGGAACGGGCCGTCGGAGCGGCGGCGCCGTGCCGGGATGGGGATCTCGGCGGCGCCGCTGAGGTAGCGGCCGGTGAGCGAGGCGGGGTTGGCGGTCACCTCTGCCGGAGTGCCCTGGGCTACGATCTGCCCGCCGTCGCGGCCGGCGCCGGGGCCGAAATCCACCACCCAGTCGGCAGCGGCGATCATCTCCATGTCGTGCTCGATGACCAGCACGGTGTTGCCCAGATCGCGCAGCGCTCGCAGCATGCGCGTGAGGCGCGGCGTGTCGCGCGGATGGAGGCCGATGGTGGGCTCGTCCAGCACGTACAGCACGCCCGTCAGGCCCGAGCCGAGGAGCGCCGCCAGGCGCAGGCGCTGCGCCTCACCCGCCGCCAGCGAGGGCGTGCCCCGCTCCAGCGTCAGGTAGCCGAGCCCCACCTCGACGAGGCGGCGGACGCGCTCCCGCAGGCCGACGACGATCGGCTCGGCGATGGTCCAGTCGTCGGCGGGCAGGGAGGCCTGGAGGCCGTCGATCCAATCCGCCAGCGCCAGCAGAGACAGGCGCGAGGCGGCCACCTCGGCGGGCGCGTGGTCGTCCGTCCAGGGGGCGGCCGTCGGCGGGACGAGGTGGCGCCCCGCCACCGTCACCGCGCGCGATTCGGGACGGAGGCGCGCCCCGCCGCAATCGGGGCAGGTCCCCAGAATGAGAAAGCGCTCGATCTTGGCGAGATAGGCGGCGTCGCTGGCGTGCTCGGCGTGACGCCGCAGCAGGTTGGTGACGATCCCCTCAAAGCGCCCCTTGGCGACGGTGGGCGGGGGCTCTATCTCGGGAAAGTGTCGCCGGAAGGGGGCGCCCTCCGCGCCGTAGAGCAAGAGCTCGCGCTGGACCTGGCCCAGGGCGCGTACCGGAAGCGCGGGGTCAAAATCGAAACCGTAGTAGCGTCCGGCGGCCCGCAGCGTCTCGGCGCTGCGAGCGATGGTAAAGGGCTCCCACCCCATCACGGCGCCGTCGAGGACGCTCTTGTCCTCGTCAAGTAGGCGGCTCAGGTCGGGGGTATACACCGTCCCCAGCCCGGTGCAGGTCGGGCAGGCGCCGGCGGGCTTGTTGAAGGAGAACATGGCCATGTTCATCTCGGGCAGGCGCGCGCCACAGTGCGGGCAGGCCACCCACCCGCCCTCACCGCCGTCCGCTTCTGGTGCAGAGACCTCGTCCACATCAGGTAGCTCGTCCACCTCATCCCATAGCCCGTCGTGGCCGCCCTCATGCGGCGGCGGGACGTCGCGGCCGCATCGCGGGCAGGGCCGGCGCCCGACGCGCGCATAGAGCACGCGCAGGTAGGTGAACACTTCCGTGGCCGTGCCCACCGTGGAGCGGGGCGAGTGGTTCGTGAGACCCTGGTCCACGCTGATGGACGGCGAGAGCCCGACGATGCTGTCGATGGGCGGCCGGTTGACATAAGTGACCAACCCCAGCGATTCCATGTACTGGCGCTGGCCCTCCTGGTGCAGGGTGTCGAACGCCATGGTCGACTTACCCGAGCCGGAGACCCCGCTCAAGACCACCAGCTTGTTCTTGGGGATCGAAAGGGAGACGTTCTTGAGGTTATGCAGCCGTGCACCGCGCACCGTGATCGACGGCATATTCAACTCCTCGTGCAGGCATGGATGGCGCCGGGCCGCGTCAGGGGCGGCGCGTCTCGATGAACACCTCGGGGAACTCGGCCGACGGGCCGTCGAGCAGCGTCGTCGCCCGGCCCTTCAGATAGCGGTCAAAGAACGCCAGCATATAGGCGGTGACGATGCGGTGCGCCCGCCGCGCCGCGATGGAACCCGAGAGGCCCAGGCGCGAAGCGACCGGCGTCATGAACGGAAGATCGGCGAAATCGCCGTGGAACATGCCTGGCACCAGCGCCAGGTACCTGTCGCTTGAGGGGTCCGCAAAGGCGGCGCGCACGGTGGTCTGCGTTTCGTCGATGTCAGCCTGGGCCCACCCCTCATGCTGCATGGTACGAGCGTCGCGGGTCATCAGCATGAGGGGCTGTCGCAGCCCCGATCGGAGCACGTCGGCGGGAACGAACACGTCCATCGCCAGGCAGGCGCCGATGCGCGGGTCGAGGTGGCAGGCCTCGACGCCGATGGCGCCGCCAAGCGAGACCCCGAATATCCCCACGCGCTCCAGGTCCAGCCGTTCGGCCAGGATGCCGTCCGCCGCCCGGGAGAGCGCGGTGAGTCGGTCCAGGACAAAGACGACGTCCTCCGCCAGAAACCTCAATGCCCGGTCCAGGAAGGGGGGATGCCCGACGCGCTCGGGATCATACATGCGCGGATCAAAGGGTGCCACGCGGCCGTCCGGAAACTCGACGCCCGCGGCTGCGCCGGGATGATCGATGGTGGCCACGATATAGCCGTGAGACGCCATCTCCTGGACCTGCGCGGTGTTGTGCCCGCGAAAGCCACCACGCCCATGGGAGAACAGCAGCAGGGGGTAGGGGGCGTCGTCGGTCGACACCGGCGCGTCGGCGACCGCCTCTGTGGCGACGAGGGCCAGGTGACGGAGGACGAACGTGGGCGCGTGAACGAGGCGCGCCAGCGGCCCGAGTATCGCGGCGTTGCGCACGTAAGGGACGCGCGGCGCCGATGGATCGTTCACGGCCGGATACCAGATCTGGACCATCACCTCACGACGGGCCGCCGGGTCGTCGGAGAACACGTCGCTGCGTTCGGCGTCCACCCAATGGTACGTGACGGTGCCGATGCCGTGCGGCCCGGTCGGGTGGGGTAGGCGGAACACGGGAAACACCACGGCTAGTGCGATGGAAAGTGCCAGGCCCAGGGCGCCGAGCGATATGGCGACCCAAGCGATCCACCCCGGTCCCGCGGGGCCGCCTCTCACAACGGTGCGCTGCACCAGCCATGCGGCCAGGAGCAGCACGCTCAGCACGTATGCCGGGACCATCTGCCAGCGTGGCCGCTCGACGGCGACCTGCACGCCCGCTACGAGCGGCGCCAGCGGCGCGATCAGGCGCAGCCAGCGCATGGGCGCCGGAAGCGGCGCCGCCAGCGCGACGAGGGCCAGTGCCTCCACGGCCAGGAGCACGATCTCGAACAACCTCATGGCTTACGCGATCCCACGGCGCCCACTATGCGACCCAACAGGGTCCACCGGCAAGGCCCAATCACGAGCCCATAGCCACAAATCATAACCCGCACGCTAGCACCACCCCTCGATCATAGGATGCATGTTATTATAGTGCGCTTTATCGCTCATGTACCACATCTCCCTCCACCGACAGCCGCGCCTCTGCTGCTCCTACCGCGCGGGCCTTCGCTTGACGAGAAGCGCCAACGCGTGCATAACAGGCATTCGGTCGCGCCCGGCCATCCGATGCCGGCACCGCAACGCTGACGAGGTAATCGCCGTCATGTCCGATACGTCCCTCGCCGTGGCTTCCCGAGCGCGGCGCGCCCTCTGGCCCATGCTGGCCGCCGTCGCGGCCCTTGCCCTGGCCATGCTGACGCTCCAAGTCCAGGTGAACGGCAGCACCTCCCCCTATGCCACTGACGTGGGCGAGATTCAGAACGCGCTGCCACGGTGGGGCACGCTGCACTTTACCGGCTATCCCCTCTATAGCGTCACGGGCTCGCTGGCGGTGTCGCTCCTGCGACTCGTGGGTGTGGCGCCGGCTACTGGCGCGTCGCTCGTCTCGGCGCTGTGGGGGGCGGCGTCGGTGGCACTCCTCGTCGCCCTGGCGATGGAACTGGGGGCGCCCGGGCCGGCCGCCGCCGGCGGAGGCCTGGTGGCGGCCGTCTCGCTGTCGGCCTGGATCGACGCCTCTATCGCCGAGGTGCACACCATGACGATGGTGCTCACCGTGGCGTCGCTGCTCCTGGCGCTGCGCTATCGGCGCAGCGGCGCGCGGGCCGACCTCCTCTGGCTCGTGCTCGCCTTCACGCAGGGTGTGGCGCATCAGCGGGCGGTGGCGTTCGTGGCGCCCGCACTGGTGGTGCTCGTGGCCCCTCGGTGGCGCCACGTCAGCAGCAACCTGGGCGCCGTAGTGGGCGTGGCGCTTCTCGCGCCGCTCAGCTACCTCTACCTCCCGATCCGCGACTGGCAGGGCGCCGACTGGACCTTTGGCCAACCCGGCACGTGGCACGGCTTCTGGACGATGATCGCCGACACCAAGGCGGAGCGCATCCTGGCGGCCCCCGCCGGGCTGGCGGAATGGTGGGAGCGGGCGCTCACCATCCTCCGCCTGGTGGGCGATGATCTCCCCCTGCCCCTGATGACGCTCGGGCTGGCAGGCCTGTGGGCGTCGCCTCGGCGGCGTTGGTGGGAGTCAGCGGCGCTGACCCTCGCCTGGCTGCCCTACCTCGCCCTGTGTGTGGTGATCTGGGAGGGGAGCGTCTCGGACGCCCTGCTGGCCGTCAAGCTGCCGCTGCCCTTCATGGCGGGGGTCGGGCTGGCGCTCGTGGCCGGGCGGCTGGGCGCCCACGGGCGCTTGCCGCGCGTCGCGGGCCCGTTGGCGCTGGGCGTCATAATGATCCTGCTGGCGATGAGCCACCGGCCCCGGGTGCTGGCCATCACGCGTGACCGCACGGCAACGGCCATCGTGGAGACGGTGGAGGCCCTCGAGCCGCCGGCGGGGCGCCCCGTCACGCTGTTGGCGCTCTGGGGCCACGAGTATTGGGCGCTGCGCTACACGCAGGCGTACGAGGGGCGTTTCCCGTACCTGAACCTGGTGGACCACAACGCCGACGTGCGCGCCCTCGTCGACGGCGGGCATCGGCTGTGGACGCCCGGCGCGACGTTCTACCGTCTGCCCACCTCTTGGTGGGAGGAGCGGCTTGGCGAGCGCGTGTTCCTCTCCTCGGCGGGGCCCGATGTCGTCGAGGTCGCCGCGTCGCCATGGCTAGCGAACCCTCCCACCTCGGGCGTGGCGCTGGACCTGGGCAACGGGGTGCGCATCGCGTCGGCCTCGCTGGAGAGCCAGGGAGAGCGCGCCGTCCTCACCGTGTACTGGGAGGCCCAGCGCAGGCCCGAGCGCGACTATAGCGTCGGCGTGCACCTGTTGGCGGATCGCGAACCCGATGGGCCGGAGGACATTGTCGCGCAAGCGGATCAGCAGCACCCGGTAGCAGGATGGCATCCCACCTCGCGTTGGGAGCCGGGCGAGATCGTGTGTGACCACTATGTGCTGACGGCGCCATTGGGGGCCACGCCCGTTGGGGTGCGGGTCGGGATGTACCACCAGGAGGCGGATGGGAGCTTTGTGAACTCGCCTTGGCTGTTCGTGCCGTGGTAGAGCCTCGGTGTCAGCAGGCGTCGTGCCCAGTCACAGGGACGCGTCCCATGGGCGGCCCCGCCCGCGGCGCCTGACGGAGGGCATCGTGGCAGAACAGACGGTGCCGACCATCGGGAGCGCCGGCGAAGCGTGGACCTCCCTGAGGGCGATGCTGGCGGAGCGTTACCCGGACCTAGCGCCCGGGATCGACTATGGCGGTGCGCGTTACGGGTGGCAAGTGCGCTGCCGCAAGGGGGGGGGCGGCCGCTGGTGTCGCTCTTCCCGGAGCAAGACGGCTTTACGTCGCTGGTGGTGCTGGGTCGCGCTGAGGCTGCCAAGGCTGAGGCGATCCTGGATCGCCTGTCTCCGGCGATGCAGCGGCTGCTCGGTGGAACGGCGCAACTCCACGACGGGCGCTGGCTGTGGATTCGGTGGCCCGAGGATGGCACGGTGGAGGACGTCCGGGAGCTGATCCATCTCAAGCGCCGACCCATGCGTCCGTAGCTTGCGGAGCGGGTGCGATACCGATAGAATGGGCACGCTTGAGGGGCGAGGCCCCCTCGGCTGGGCGCCGTGGACACCACCGCCCATTCACCCCCAGAAGTGAGGAGATTCACGTATATGGCTTCCGAACTGCGAATCGGCATTATCGGCTGTGGCGAGATCGCCATGCAAACCTGCCAGGGGATCGCCACGGCGCCCAACGCCAGTGTGGCGATGCTGATGGATCCCCGGCCGGAGCTGCTCGCCGACCTCTCCGAGATGTTGAGCGCTCCCACGACCACCAGCATCGATGACGTGCTCAACAGCCCGGACGTCGACGCCGTCTATATCGCCACGCCCCACAACCAGCACGCGCCCATCGGCATCCGGGCGGCCGCCGCGGGGAAGCACATCCTCGTGGAAAAGCCCATCGCTACCACGCTGGCCGACGCCGACGCGCTCATCGCGGCCTGCGAGGAGCACGGTGTGACCTTGGGGGTGGCGTACCTGGCGCCGGTGGACGGCGGCATGGCGGCGGCGCGCGACCTGGTGCGCGGTGGGGCGCTGGGCGAGATCACGGCGGTGCGCATCACGGCGCAGGCCGACAAGCCCGACACCTACTGGACCGGCGGCTATACGCGGCGCGTCCGCACGACCTGGCGGACCTCCAAGGAGGAGGCCGGCGGCGGCATCCTCATCATGAACGTGATCCACGATCTGAACACCGTGCGCTGGGTGACGGGCCTCGAGGTGACGCGCGTCTATGCCGAGTGCGGCACGTTGGCCACGCCGGTCGAGGTGGAGGACACTGTCGGCGTGGTGATGCGCTACGCCAACGACGCCATCGGCGTGATCCAGGCGGGGTCCGCCATGCGGGGCGGCGCCCATGAGGATCGGCGGGGGCCGAGGGTGTACGGCACCAAGGGGCAGCTGATCCTCACGGATAACGAGCCTCTCGTGTGGCTGGCGGAGCCGCTGGAGGGGGGTGCGCCGGGGACGTGGCAGCCGGTGCGCCACAGCGGGCCGCGCGACGCCCGGGCCGAACTCGTGCGGCGCTTTGCCGCCGCCGCCCTGGCGGGCGAGCGTCCGCCAAGCACCGGCCTCGATGGGCGCAAGGCGCTGGAGATCGTGCTGGCGGCCTACCGCTCCGGCGAGCGCCACGAGTCCGTGAGCCTGCCGCTGGACGGCTAGACGCGGTTCCGTGTTGCGGGCCGGAGATTGCGGGTTACATGTTACATGGTACAGGCTCAAGCGCGCGCGCGCTTGAGCCTGTAGTGTGTTGGTTGGAACCTGTCACCGCAGCCAGCGGCGTGCGAGCCGTCCGGCCCGGAACTCGGAACTAGGAACCCGCAACCTACCTTAAGACGCCGTGACCATGGGAATCACCACCGGCCGGCGGCGCGTCTCGTCGTAGAAGAGGCTCTCGAGACGGCGCTTGATGCGCTGCTCGATCTCCTCAGCGTTGCGGCAGTCGCGGCCGTGCAACTGGATCGTCTCCAGGATGGCCGACTCCGCCGAACGCAGCAGCTCGGCCGATTCGGGCACGTAGACAAAGCCCTGCGAGATGATCTCGGGGTCATCCACCACCTGGCCGGACTGCAGCGCCACGCGGGCGACGACAAAGCCGTCCTGCGAGAGCGCCTTGCGGTCGCGCAGCATGGTGGCGCCCACATCGCCAACCAGCGAACCGTCGACGTACACCGGCGACAGCTCCAGCGGCTCGGACAGGTGCGCGCCCGACTCGGTCAGCTCCACGCCCTGCCCGTTGTTGAGGATGAACACGTCCTCACGCGGGTAGCCCATGGCGTAGGCCAAGTTGGCGTGGCTGTGCAACATGCGGTACGCTCCATGCACGGGCACAAAGTAGAGAGGGCGCAGCAGGTTGAGCATCAGTTTTAGCTCTTCCTGTGCCGCGTGTCCGGACACGTGCATGCCCGAGCCCTCGCCATAGATGACGTTCGCCCCGCGGCGGAACAGGTTGTCGATGTTGCGATGGATCGCCGTCTCGTTCCCCGGGATCGCCTTGGACGACAGGATGATGGTGTCGCCGTCGCGAATCTGTACGAATCGAAAGCGCCCGGCCGCCATGCGCGCCAGGGCAGCGTTCGGCTCGCCCTGAGAACCCGTGGCGAGGATGCACACCTGCTCGTCGGGGAGGTTGTTCACCTCGTTGAGTTGCACGCGCGTCCCGGGCGGAAAGGCGACATAACCGAGGCTCTCGGCGATGGCGGTGCTCTCCTCCATGCTGCGCCCAGCGATGGCGATCTTGCGCCCAAAGCGTGCCGCCGTCTCGATGACGAGCTGCACGCGCGATAGCAGCGACGCAAAGGTGGCCACGATCACGCGGCCATGCGCCTGCGTAAAGGCGCGCTCGAACGAGTCGACTAGTCGACGCTCCGAGAGGGTATACCCTGGTGACTCGGCGTTGGTGCTGTCCGCCAGGAGCACCATGACGCCCTCGTTGGCCAGCTTGGATAGCGCGGCGAGGTCTGTCGTGCGCCCCTCGATAGGGGTGTGGTCGATCTTGAAATCGCCCGTGTGCACGATCAGGCCCAGCGGCGTGCGGATGGCATAGCCCACCGCGTCGGGGATCGAGTGATTTACGTGGAACGGCGTGATATCGTAGGGGCCAAGGTCTACCTGCTGGCCTGGCAGGATCGTGTGCAGGTCGGCGCGGCGTAGGAGGCCGTGGCTCTTGAGCTTGGTCTCGATGAGGCCACGCGTCAACGGCGTGGCGTACACCGGCACTCCCTCCAGCTCCCGTAGCAGGTACGCTAGCCCGCCGATATGGTCCTCGTGGCCGTGGGTGATGATAATGCCGCGTACCTTGTCGCGGTTTTCGAGCACGTAGGTAAAGTCGGGAATGACCAGATCGACGCCCAGCATGTCCTCTTCCGGGAACATGAGGCCCGCATCAATCACGAGGATATCGTCCCCGCACTCGATGACCGTGCAATTGCGGCCAATCTCACCGAGGCCCCCAAGGGGCAGTATTCGTATGTTACTTCGTGACATGATAATGTGTTTCGTTAGCCTTTCGCTATGGTTGGTTCTGTTTGAGACAAAGAAAAAGCCGCCCTCGGCAGCGCGGGGCGGTTCGTATCAGGATCTGAAATCCGATTTCGGACAGGTCGGCGACTGGTGCGCTCGATGGGCGCCTCTCCAGTTCACCATTGCCGTACTGTCACACACGTTCCGCACGTTTCCACCATCAGTTACCAACATGATAGGCTCAAGCTCGTGGAATGTCAAATCGCGCATCAACAAGCTGTTTCAGGTTCCAGGTTGCAGGTTCCAGACCCTTGGAGGATGGCCCCTCTAGCGTCTGTAACCTGCAACCTGGAACCTGTCACATCTGACTGTGAACCTCGAACCCACAACCCACAACTGCCTCGACCACGGCGTCTGCGAACGGTGTGGCGTTCTTGTGACTGAGGACGACCGGTGCTACAATCCCGCACGTTGGCCCGATCACCACGAGCACCGACGTCAGGGAAGTGATGACGACCTTTGCCCCGCGGGCGGAGCACAAACCAATGACGGTACCCGAGCCGTCCGCAGTGTGGGCGTGGCTGGGAGCGCGGTGGCGCGGCCTGGCCGTCGCCATGGCGCACCCTGAGACGCGCGTCATGTGGGGCATCGTGCTGCTGGCGGCGGTGCTGCGCCTCAGCTCGCTGGACCTCGTCGAGTTCAAGGCCGACGAGGCCAACCACCTGGTCCGCGGGCTAGAGATCGTGGAGTATGGACGGCTGCCGCTGGTGGGCGGCCCCTCATCGTACGGCCCCGCCAAGCCCCCGATGATGACCTACCTCATGGCGCTCCCGCTGGCGTTCGGCCGCGACCCGCGCTATGCCGCGGCGTTCATCGCGCTACTCAACGTGGCGGCGGTGGCGGGCACCTACCTCATCGCGCGCCGCTACTATGGCCTGCGGGCCGCCCTCTTTACCGGCATCCTGTTTGCCGCGAACCCATGGGCGGTGGTGCTCTCGCGCAAGGTGTTCACAGCGGACCTCCTGGCGCCCATGGCCGTGCCCCTGTTTGGCGGCCTGATGGCGGCCGTGGTCGACCGCCGCTCATGGGGCTGGGCGCTGAGCGTCGTGGCGCTGGCCGCCATGCTACTGACGACCTATTCGCCTTTGCCGCTGGCTCTCGTCCTGGCCGTCGTGGTGGTGGCGTACCATCGGCGGGTGCGATGGTCGTACCTGCTGCTCGGGGCGCTGCTGGCGATCGTGCTGGCCTCGCCTTACCTGCACTACCTGAACCTCACCCGCCTCAACGATGTGCGTGAGGGGGTGCGTCAGGCGCTCGAGGGCGGCCGCGGGGCAGCGCGCGGTGCCAGCCTGCTGCCGCTCGACTTCGCCATGCGACTCCACTCGGGCGGAGGGATCGAGGCCCTGGGAGGAGGGGCGAGCGCAGACCTTGCGGCGCACCTGGGGCTGACGCGCTACTCTGCGCGCTTGTTCGGCGTAGTGTTTCTAGTTTCGCTGCCGCTGCTGTTGGCGCTGGCCCTGCGCGCCTGGGCGCGCTGGCGCGAGGGCCAAGACCCGGCGGTGTACGTGCTGCCCGCCCTCTGGCTGTGGCTGCCACTGGTGTTGCTGGCGCTTTGGCGCGGTGATGTGGCGCAGCATTATCTCGTGATCCTGTGGCCGGTGGGTTTCATCGCCATGGGACTGGTCATCGATCGCCTCTTGGCGGCGCTGCAGTCATCATCGGGACGGGGGTGGCCCCTGGCCCTCTCGCTGTCGGGCGTGGCGTGGGTGCTACTGATCGTCCTGGTGCTGGCTCAAGCCTACGGCGTGACCATGCTGTACCGGTACGTTGCGTCGCACGACACCACGGGTGGCTACGGCGCCCCACTTCGCACCTGGCAGCGGACGGCCGACATGGTGCGTCGTGAGCTGCACGCCGCGGACGCCGACCAGGTGTGGGTGATCGGGAACGGCGTGGACCCAGGGTTCGAGACGGAGCCGGCTGTGCTGCGCTACCTTCTGGCGCCCGACGTGCGCGTGGCGTTCCTGGGGCAGGGGGGACACGAAGCCCTGCTGCTGCCCGCGGAGCGGCCGGGGCTCTATCTCATCACGCGCCCCGCGGGGCGTGTGGTGCAGGAGCTGACAAACCTGGGGGCCGAGGTGCGCGGCCTGGTGACGCTGCCCGACGAGCGGACGGCCGCGCAGGTGATGGTCGCGCCGCAGCAGTCCGCGGCGGAGGTGCTGAGCCGCATCCCCAACAGGGGCCTGTGGAAGCTGGACACGGGGATGCACCTGCTGGGCTTTGAATGGCCGTTATCGGCGCAGCCCGGCGAGCGTGTCACGCTGGCGACCTATTGGGCGCTCCTCGATGTCCCACCGGATGTGCGCGCCCATCAGCACAGCCTCTTCAATCATCTGATGGCGGGCGAGCGCAGGGTGGCGCAGATCGACGGCCTGGGCCTCCCCGAGCGCTCCTGGCAGGATGGTCTCGTGTTGCTGCAGTGGTTCGAGATGGACCTCCCGCCCGACCTGGAGCCGGGCGAGTACACGCTGCTCACCGGCATGTACGCTTTGGACGATATGACGCGCAGCCGCGTGCTCTCGGGGGGCGAGGCCGTGGGGGACACGGTGCCGTTGGGCCCCGTGCGCGTCGGCGGATGATGTCCGGTCCGGCGGACCGGCTTGACTTGGGTGGTGCATGGAACCTTGGGATCGAATCGGCGAACTGATACGCATGGCGTGGCTCCAACTCCAGCACGGGCGGTTGCCGCCTCTGGGCCACTGGGTGTACCCGGTCCTGGCGCTGCTGACGGCCATCGAGGGGCCGATCGCGACGCTCGTGGCGGCGGCGGGCTCGGCGGCAGGGCTTGCGCGCCCGGGGCTGGTGTTCGTCTCGGCCGCCACCGGCAATCTGGCGGCGGATACCCTCTGGTATACGCTGGGGCGGGCGGGGCGCCTGGAGTGGATTACCCGGATCGGGGGACGCTTTGGGTTGCGGCAGCGCCACGTGAGCGATCTGCGCCACTCCATGCAGCGACACGCGCCGCGGGTGGTCTTTGTCGCCAAGCTCACCGAAGGGTTCACCATACCAGCCCTCGTTGCGGCAGGCCTGGCGCGGGTGCGCTGGCGGCGATGGCTGCCCCCGCTCGTCGCGGCGGAGGTGATCTGGACGGGCAGCCTGGTCCTGATCGGCTACCACGCGGCGGACGCGGTGCGGCGCGTCGATTCGGCGCTCAAGTGGCTGCCCTTGGGCGCTGTCCTCGTGGCCGTTCCGGTGGGGCTCTGGTGGCTGCGGCGCAGGTGGCTGGGCCGGGCGATAGAGCCTGTGCCGGCGTCGGACACCGAGTGAGGTCAGCGCTATCGCCATGCGCGTCCTGATCACGGGCACCACCTATCACCCTGCCCACAACGGGCAAGCTGTGTTTACCACGCACCTGGCCGAGGGGCTCGCGCGGCGCGGTCACGAGGTGACCGTCGTAGCGCCCCTGTTACCCGGCGAGCGCCGCTGCGATGAGCGCAACGGCGTGGCGGTGCACAGCCTGCGGGCGATCTCCCTTGGGCGGTGGCACCCCGATGCGGCGGTGCCCCTCCTGCCCTCCGGCGCCTTACGCGAGATCATGGCCACGGCTCGCCCTGAGGTCGTGCACGTGCACGACCACTATCCCCTGAGTCGGCTCGCGGCGCGGCTGGCGCGCAGGTTCGGCGCCCGCCTGATTGGCACGAACCACTTTGTGCCGGACAACCTCAAGCCGTACCTGCCGGCGCGACGCTACCTAGGGAGCGCTTACGAGCGCCTACTGTGGTGGTGGATGCTGGACCTGTACAACCGGCTGGATGCCGTGACGGCGCCCTCGGCCACGGCGGTCAGCATCTTGCTGGAGAATGGGCTCCGCACGCCGGCGCGCGCCATCTCGTGTGGCGTCGATGTGGCACGCTTTCGCCCCATGGAGGACCTGGACCGGGCCGCGATGCGCCGCCGATACGGTCTGGACGAGTCGGCGATCCTGTGCCTGTACGTCGGGCGATTGGACGGCGAGAAGGGGATCGACGTGCTGCTGCGCGCCCTGCGCCTCCTGCCGCGTCACGACGTCAACCTGGGGATCGTGGGCAAGGGCGCGGCGCGGGCCGCCCTGGAGGGGCTGGCAGAGCACGCCGGCCTGGGTGCGCGAGCGAGGTTCCTTGGATTCGTGCCGGACGAGGACCTGCCGGCGTTACTCAACAGCGCGGACCTGTTTGCGATGCCCAGCTCGGCCGAGCTGCTTAGCATCGCGACGCTGGAGGCGATGGCGTGCGGCCGGCCGATTCTGGCTGCCAGGGCGCGCGCCTTGCCCGAACTCGTCACCGAGGGCGAGAATGGCCGCCTCTTTGGGCCCGCCGACGCGGCGGACGCAGCGCGCGCCCTGGCCGCGCTCGTCGCCGAGCCACAGCGGTGGCGGGCGATGGGCGCCGAGAGCCGCAAGCGGGCGATGGCGCACGCCCTCGACGACATGGTGCGCTGCTACGAGGACGTATACCAGCACACCTGGTCCCACGTTCGCTCCGGCTGACGCCGGAGCTGTACCGCTGCGCTCCCTGTGACCGGACGCCGCCGTGGCTGCGCGACGACACTCCCCCTCACAGCGTCTCTCCCAATGACTTGGGCGCGCCCTCGATCAGCCTATACTGCGACGTTGCGCAAGGAGGCAGACACCACACGCTATGGTCATCGTACAGATCATCTATCTCATCGCCGTAATCTGGCTGTCACTCTGCGGGCTCTACAGCCTCTGGCTTACTCTGAGTTATTGGCGGATCCGCCGCCGCGTGCCGTTGGCGCCGTCGCTCACACGCTTTCCGCGCGTGACGGTGCAGCTACCCCTCTACAACGAGCGCTACGTCGTCGAGCGTCTGCTCGCCTCAGTGGCGGCCCTGGACTATCCCCGAGATCGACTGCAGGTGCAGGTGCTCGACGACTCGGCGGATGACACCACGGAACTGGCCCAGCGGCTGGTGGCGCGGTACGCGGCGGACGGACTGGACATCGAACTCGTGCACCGCAGCGACCGCACCGCCTACAAGGCGGGGAGCCTCGCCCTCGGCCTGTGCACCGCCACCGGAGAGTACGTGGCGATATTCGATGCCGATTTCTTGCCGCCCAGCGACTGGCTCCTTCACACGCTGCCTTACCTGGAGGCCCAACCCGACCTCGGCTACGTGCAGACGCGTTGGGGGCACCTGAACGACACGTCGTCTTTCCTCACCATGGCCCAGGCGCTGGTACTCGACATCCAGTTCGCCATCGAGCACCCGACGCGCTGCGCGTCGGGCTGCTTTGTGAACGCCAACGGCACGGCGGGCATCTGGCGGCGCACCTGCATCGACAGCTCGGGCGGCTGGGCCGGCGATACGCTCACCGAGGATCTCGACCTGAGCTTCCGGACGCAGATCGCCGGCTGGCGCGTTCTGTACTTGCGGGACGTGAGCGCCGGGGGCGAGCTGCCGGTGGCCATGAGCGCCTTCAGGGCGCAGCAGTTCCGGTGGGTCAAAGGGGCGGCCCAGTGCCTGCGCAAGCTGGCGCGCAGAGTGTGGTGCAGCCGACACCCTCTGGTGGTGCGCCTGGAGGCGTTGGCCCACCTGTCGATCTGCCTGGCCTATCCCGCGGCAATGGCGCTGCTCCTCGTCAGCCTGCCTCTCATCGCGTTCCACGACATTCCCGAGGCCAGGCCGCTGGCGTTCCTGAGCCTCGGGGCGCTAGGGCTTCCCTCGGCGATGCTCGCCGCCCAGTACGAGTTGTACGGCCGCGGGCGGCGCGGGGGACGCTGGTGGCGGCGCGCAGTGCACATCCCTCTGGCGCTGGTGTTGGGCGCCGGACTGGCAGCCAACAACGCCCGCGCTACCCTGGAGGGACTGCTCAACCACTCTAGCCCCTTCCAACGCACACCCAAGGGCGTGGCGGCGGGGGTGGGGCGTAAGGATCGCCACGAGTACGTGCTAAGCCTGGGGCGCGGCGTATGGCTCGATCTGGTGCTGGCGGTCTACACGGCCGTGACCATCATGGCGGCGCTGCGCCGCGACGAGTTCTGGATGCTGCCGTTCCTTCTCCTTTGTGGGCTGGGGCTGTGTCTGGTCAGCGCCTTGAGCCTGCAGGAGGGCTTGGCCCCGACGCCGTCGCACACGGATCGTCGCGGCTGACGGCTCGAGCGCGCCGGTATCAGGGCGTTCGGCGCCGCCTCCCCAGGATGGGCGCCCTCCTGCATACCGGACTCTGCACCCCAGCCGACAGGTGTTGGGCCGCTCCTGCAGCCGTCACTCTTGTCCATGCCCCCTCACGATGCTAGAATGGCGGTGAATGTATCCCGCGTTGTAGGCCGTGGAGGTTCATGGTGAAGCTTGGGAACGCTCTGGTCGGTTGGATCTTGGGCCAGATGGAGTCGCTGCCTATCGAGTTGCTCCGCCTGGACCGTTTTGGTGGCGCGCCGATGCGGATTCTCGATGCCGTGTACGGCGAGCAAGAGGCCGAGGAGGTGCGGGCGCTGTTGAACAGGCCGACGGACGCCGGCCGGAGCCCGAACACCGTGCTGCTGCCCGGGCTCATGGGGTCACTGCTGACGAGCGTGCGCGGCATCAGCGCTATGCTCTGGGTCAACCCGACGGTCATCACCGACGGACACATCAACCTGCTGGACCTGAGCGACGACGGGCGGCACGACCGCAGCCCCGACGTCGAGATCGTGCCGGTGGGGATCGAGAAGCTGAGCTATCTGAAGCTGATCCTGGCGCTGTCACGCGCCAGCCGCCTGTACGAGTTCCCCTACGACTGGCGCAAGCACCTGGAGTACAATGCGCGACTGCTGCGTACCTCTATCCGCCGCTGGGCGGGAGCCAACCCCGGGCGACGCTTTGTGCTCGTCGGGCACAGCCTGGGCGGGATGCTGGCTCGGACGTACCTTGCCCTCTACCCCGATGAAGCTGAACGCTACGTCGAGCGGATCGTGCTCATCGCGTCGCCGCTTTTGGGCGCCGCGGTGACGGTGCTAGCGTTCACGGGCGAGAGCGCGGCGGGGCAGCTCGTGGCGCGGCTGGGCCCCGGCAACGATGTGGTGGGCTTTGTGCGCAATCTGCCCGTGAGCTACCAGCTCCTCCCCCCGCCCGCCGACCTCTTTTGCTCCGACCGCCCCTACCCGTTCAACTGGGATCCGTACGACGCCGCGGCCTGGGGGTTTGAGGGGGTGCGGCAGGACTATTTGGATGACGCCGCGCGCCTTCATCGCCGTCTGGCAGCCATCGGCCCGCCCGTCGAGATCGTCCAGATCGCCGGCTGTCACCAGAACACGATCACCGATGTGCACGCGGCGATGGGTGAGGTGGCCGGTACGTCCTCCTTTGAACGGATGGCTCAGGAATGCGGGGCCGATTCGGGCGATGGCGTGGTGCCCCTCTGGTCGGCGTGCTGCGAAGGGGTGCCGACCTACTATGTGGAGGAGGTCCACCAGACGATGCCGGGGAACGCGCGGGTGATCGACGCCGTGCTCAGGCTGGTGCAGGGCGACGAGCCCGACCTGCCGACGGCGCTGCCCGAGCCTTCGCGGCTCCTCAACCGCCTTTCGAGCGTGCCACTGGTGCAGCAGGCGGCCGAACTCAAACAACGGATCGAAAGCGGTGAGTTCCGGCGCGAGGACCTGATCAAGCTGTTCTTCGCACACTAGGAAGCGGTGGGTGATGTATCGCCGGGGGCCCCCCCTCGTACGAGAGCGGGGCCCCGGCGCGTCGTGGCCCGCTGGGTGCCATCGGACATGACGAGAGGGCTTGGAAGGTTACAATAATTACTTGACATTAAAACTACAGATAATGTATAATAAGGCCGATGACGCCAACACGGGTTGGCAGAGCAAAGGAGGCACAGATGGACCGGTTCAAACGAGTTGCCATAATCGCACTCGCAATGTTGGTTCTTCTCACCCTCACTATCCCCGCATTCGCCCAGACCGCGACGCCGGCGGCGACACCCGAGATGCTGCCCGAGACGGGTGGTGCGGGCGCGCCGTGGGCGGCTGTCGTGATCGGGGCGGGAGTCATCGTCTTGGCCGCGGGGCTTGCCCTCCCCCTCGCACGGCGTACACGCTAACACCCCAGCAGATGATGCAAAGAACCCCTCGGGGTTCCGCCCGAGGGGTTCTCTGCGTCTAGAGATCCTGCAGCCCGCAAGCTCAAGATCATTGACTTTGTTGAGTCTAATACAATATAATAGGATAGTGACGCCAATGGGGGTTGGCGAGGCAGGAGGAACAGCAGATGGTACGTATGAGAGTATTGCGCGCAACGCTCGTTCTTCTTCTCTTGGCAGCCCTTCCCATCGTGGCCGGAGCGCAGGAAGTCACCCCGAGTGTCACCGTGAGTGAGCAGCCGATCGAGGACGGCACCGTGACGGTGGATGAGGTCGTGGCGGCCGGGCCCGGCTGGATCGTCATCCATGCCGACGACAACGGCTCGCCAGGACCGGATATCGGCTGGACGGCCGTCGAAGAGGGCACCAACACGGACGTGGTGGTCGAGATCGAGGAGGACCAGGCCACCGATACACTCCATGCCATGCTGCACGATGACCTCGGGACGGAGGGCGAGTACGAGTTCCCTGGTGCGGACGTTCCGGTGCAGGTGAACGGTCAGGTCGTCAACGTGACGTTCGAGATCCTTGCACAAGAGACGCCCACTCCGGAAGAGACTCCAGAGGCGACACCCGAGGCGACGCCTGAGGAAACCCCGGCGGAGACGCCCGGCGCGACCCCAGGCGTGACACCCGAGGCCACGCCGGAGGAGCCCGGGGTTCTGCCCGAGACGGGCGGGTTCACCCCCTGGGCTCTGATGTTGGTGGCGGCGGGCGCGGTGGCCCTCTTTGGTGGGTTGGCGCTCTCGTCGCAACGCCGCCCGCGCTGATGCGTAACGGTTACACGTGCTCGCGCCCGACACGGCGCGAGCACGACCAGGTATCGATTTCCAGCAACCTCCCCAACGACCCGCTACCACGTTCAGCACGACCAACCTTCTCACCGGTTGTGTGATGAATTCGCACGCCAACCCCGTTGGCAGCACCTGTGTGTCACTGTGTCGAGCGTCGCGCCGGGTAGGCGCCTGGCCGCGATATCTGGCGGCGATGTTGCTGTCTGGACCTCCGCCTCTCGATGGTTCGGGATGGCGGGTGGCCTCGGCCGAATGCGGCATGGCCGTATCTCTACCCTCGCGGGGCTCCGATGGTGCCCAGCCGCCCCTACCGGGGGGCTGGGCGCTCACGCCCTCGAGTGATGGATGCAGTCGATGAGAGGTATATCAGGGCGCCGCGACCACGGTACACGCCGTGGTCGCAACGCCATCCAGCGTTGTGTGGCATCGTGCCTGGTGGTCGCCGGGCTGCTGCTGGTGATCGCGGGGACGGTGCTCGCATACTCCGAATGGCAGGCTCAGGCCGACGTACCGGATGCGTTCGGACCGGATGCGGGGCAGCTCCCTCTGGCCGAGGTCGTCCCCGACCGAGAGGTAGAACGCGAGCCGGCGGACATGGGCGCCGTCATCGCGCCCCCGGCGGAACGCGCACCGAATCCGCTCCTTCCTGAGGAGGAGCGGAAGCTCAGTTTCCCCGTGATCCGGCGTGAGAGCGCCAAGGGGCCGAGTAGCGACGCGGCGGATCGAAAGGCGCTGGCGGCCCTGATACCGCGCGTGCCCTCGTGGGTGGACTCGACCTTCTCGCAGGGGCCGCAGGCCGCGGACGGCAATGCCGAGCAGGCGGGCAGTGACGCGTCGACCGCCAACCCCGGCCCGCCAGTGCCACCCGCTGGTGAGCGCTCCGGCGTCGCCGCTTACCCCTTGCCCGCGCAAGCCGACGCCGCTCCACCGTCTCCGACGCCCGAGCCGACGGCCACCCCCATCCCCACGGCAACGCCGGCGCCCACCGAGACGCCCATCCCGACGGCTACGCCCTATCCCTCCGCCAACGCTCCTCCCACACACATCCAGATACCCGCCATCAACCTCGACGCGCCCGTCGTTCCCGTGGGATCGCGCGAGGTGGAATACCGCGGCCAGATGGTGCGCGTGTGGAACGTGGCCGACTATGCTGCGGGATGGCACGAGACCTCCCTCTACCCCGGCCAGCCCGGCAACATCGTGATCTCGGGCCACAACAACATCCGTGGCGAGGTGTTTCGTGACCTCGTCAACCTGGAGGCGGGGGCCGAGATCACCCTCATTGCCGAGGAGCGCCCCTACGCGTACGTGGTGGAGAGCAAGATGGTCATCCCCGAAAAAGGCCGGCCCATGGAGGAGCGGCTGGAGAACAACCGCTGGATCGGGTACTTTGAGGATGAGCGCCTCACCCTGGTGACGTGCTGGCCATACACCAGCAACACGCACCGAGTCATCGTGATCGCCAGGCCTGTCCGCTAGGAGAGGCATGTACTGGACGCGGGCAATGCACCGCCCCCCGACGCGACACCCCTCGAACATGCGGCGCCGCCGCACCCATGGCAGCACACGGCTGCCCCCGCGTATGTGGCAAAGGGAGTGAGTGATGGTACGGCGTTGTGTGTTCCGCCCTGTGGTCGTCCTGGCGGTGCTGGCCGCACTCGTCGTCGGCATCCTGGCGACGCCGGCGGCCGCCACACTGGGCGCCAACTTTGTTGACGTAGAGCTGGACGAGTGGGTAATCCTCATGCCGGAGACGATCCCCGCCGGCGAGACGGTGTTCATGATCAGCAACGTCGGCGTTGACGTGCACAACGTGCGCATCCAGGGTCAGGGGATCGATGTTTCCCTGCCCACCGATCTGCAGCCAGGCGCATCGGCCCGCCTGGAGGTGGCCCTCGAGCCGGGCACCTATCAGGTGACCTGCCCCGTGCTGAATCACGCCGCGTTGGGGATGCGGCTCGAACTCACCGTGACGGACGAGATGATGGAGGAGCCGACGGCTACGACCTCCGCCACGGTCACGGCCACGGCCGCGACCCCCACGCGTGGCCCCACGACCACGCCCGTCATGACGCCTACGGCGACCCGGATGGCACCCGGCGCGCCGATCGCCACCCCCATGACACCGACGGCCACGGCCATGCCGGGCGCGACGCCGCCCGGACTGCCCGAGACGGGCGTCACGCCGGTGGCGGTCGCTACGCCGGGAGGCGTACTCCCCGGCGAGCCGGCTATCGCGCTCGAGCAGGTGGTGGGCGACCTGATCGACCCTATCAACGTGGTGGTGCCGCCGGACGGCACCGGGCGCATCTTTGTCGTCGAGCGGCCGGGGCGCATTCGCATCGTTGAGGACGGCGAACTGCTGGATGAGCCCTTCCTCGACCTCGTCGGCAGCACGCTGAGCGCCTTTCTCGAGCAAGGGCTGTACGATATCGAGTTCCATCCCGATTACGCCACCAACGGCCGCTTTTTTGTCCACTTTGCCGAGCTGTTGCGCAACGGCGACTCGATGATCGTCGAGTTCACGGTCTCGGACGATGACCCCAACGTGGCTGACCCCGAGAGCGCGCGCGTCATCATGCAGATCGAGCAGCCGTGGGCGAACCACAACGGCGGCGAACTGGCCTTTGGCCCGGACGGCTATCTCTACATCGGGAGCGGCGATGGCGGCTGGGAGGGCGATCCCCTGGGCGCGGGGCAGGACCTGAGCACGCTCCTCGGCAAGCTCTTGCGCATCGACGTGGACAATGAGGATGAGCGTCCCTATGCCATCCCGGCCACGAATCCCTATACCCAGACGACCCAGCTGGTCGAGCTGTTCGGCATCCCCGAGCAGGTGTTCGCCGACATTCACGTGAACGCCCGGCCAGAGATCTGGGCGTATGGGCTGCGCAACCCCTGGAAGTTCCAGTTCGACCCCGAGACGGGTGACCTGTGGCTGCCCGACGTGGGCCAGAACGTGTGGGAAGAGATCAACTATCTTCCGGCCGGAACCGGCGCCGGCACCAATTTGGGTTGGGATTTCAACATGGGCACGCACTGCTTCCCCATCGAGCAAGAGGAGTGTCCGCTGGTGGGTATGCCGCCCGTGGCGGAGTACAGCCATGAGCTGGGCTCCACCGTGATCGGGATCGGCGTCTACCGCGGCACAGAGATCCCCGATCTGGACGGCGTCTACCTGGCGGGCGACTATGGCTCGGGCCGCATCTGGGGCATCGGCCGCGACGAGCAGGATGACTGGGTGATGCAGGAATTGCTGGACTCGGACGTCATGCTCACGGGCGCCGGCCAGGCGGAGGATGGGACGCTATACGTCACCTCCTGCAACTGCGTCTACAACGGCCCCGATCCCTTCGACAACCCGCCCGGCGCGCTGTGGCGCATCGTGGCGCCGGAGAGGGGGCAGCAGTAACGCTGGCGTGCTCGGGATCGTTCTACTGGCGACGCGGCGCTGCAGGACATCATGATGGCCGCAGAGCAGCTAGCGATGCCAGCAGAGGGGACGCCCGCCGCGGCGTCCCCTCTCCATGTCAGGGGTCCCGGTGCGAGCGCTCAGTATGCTGAGTATGCCGATGGCGGCGGCGGGTTTTGCGTTCCGGCGAATCGCTGGTAGTATAGCGGCGATGTCGTCATGAGCTGAGCCTGCGCGATCACTGGCCGGGCCGAGCGCACCATCCCGGCGCTGGGCCATCGCCCTCGGACCGGTGCGCGCGCAGCGAAGGATAGCAAGGAGCGACCGTCTCCAAACTCCTCACACGCATGAACGCGCCGGACACAATCGCATAGTTCTGCCTCAAGCGACCATACCATCAGCCGAACTCAACACATTCTGGAAAGCGTCATGGAACAACGAGCCAATGGCAGAGCCGACTATGGTCCCTACCGGCGGTCATGCGATATCGACCGCTCCACACCGCCTTGCAGTAGCTTTCTCGCGACCGTCCTCCTGAAGCGACGAACCACGGCCGCTTCCGCCAGATACAGACGTCCCTGGTTCCTTGGCTTTCTGATCACTTTGGGGCTTGCCAGCCTGTTGGGCTGCGCCGGCCCCGTCGGTCTCCCGGTGCTGTTCTCTGTCAAGGCCGCCCTTCCAGGCGGCGAGGCGAGCGGACCGCCACCCGTCATGGCGGCGTCGCTGGCGGTGGCCGCTACGGAGGATCACGCACGCGTCGCCACACCTGCCGCGCCGGTCACGGCGACCCCGGAGGCGCCACGGGAGGCCCCGGAAGCCGGACGGGGCTTGGCGGCCGCCCCCTCGGCGTCACGCCGCACACCTCAGCCCCTGGCCTCGCTCTTCTTCGCGCTTGCCGATACCGTCCAGCGGGAGGTGCGCGCCAAGACACCGGCGCCCGCCCCTACGGCGCCGCCGGTCGAGGCGGTTGTGGTCGAGAGCGCGCCGCCCGAGCACATCCGCTCACAGGCCATCGATCTGGACATGGAGGTCGTCCCGGTGGGATGGAAGCAGGTGGTGCGCGACGGCAAGACCGTGTCCATGTGGGAGGTGGGCAGCTACGTGGCGAGCTGGCACCGGACCTCGGCCATGCCGGGCCAGGTGGGCAACATGGTGATCACGGGCCACAACAACATCGAGGGGAGTGTCTTCGGGCGCCTCCCCGAACTGCGCGAGGGGGACCAAGTCGTGGTGGAGGCGTCCGGCCGGCCCTACACCTACACGGTCGAGTCGATGTTCGTGGTGCGCGAAAAGGACGCCACTCCGGAACAGAGGGCATGGAACGGGCAGTGGATCGGCGCATTTCCCGACGAGCGCCTCACCCTTGTAACGTGCTATCCGCCAGACGGCAACTCACACCGCTTGATCGTCATCGCCAAGCCGGCAGCGAACTGAACGCGTCGTCGGGCCAAGCCAGCGACGCAGAGCGCGGCCCGACGTTTGTGGATGCCGCCCAGTTGACGTCTTTGACGTCTTAACCGATGGGGGCTATAATGGCACCATGTCTTTGAGGTGCCAAGCCAGTTCACTGGAAGTGACAGGTTGCATGGACGCCGACGGCAGTAGTAGCAACGAAAGCAACGGAAACCAACAGCACTTGCACGGGGCATCGCTCGAGTCCGTCCCCCCGTAGCGGCAGCCATGGGCGCGCCCAGACTCTGTCTGGCACGATCGCGGCTGCACGCCGCGATCGTTCTGTTTGGGGGCCCTCCGTCCTCGGTGCGTGCGCCGGCAGGTAACCAAACCCGAGGGATGAAGGGGGTGCCCCATGGCGACCTACCTCAGCCAGATTCTGAATCGTCCCGTGTGGGATGCCCAGGGCCGTCGTCTCGGACGCTGCGTCGATGTGCTGGTTGCCGAGACTAGGGAAGGATACCCTGCCCTGCGCGCCATCCAGGTGAAGGATCGCGGGGCCTTGACGCTGATCCCGGCGGACAAGATCGCCTGGCTCAGTCCCTCCATCATCCTCAATACCTCCGCACCGCCAACGTACCGGCTCAAGAGCGACGAGCTCTTCCTCAGGGACAAGGTGCTGGACCAGCAGATCGTCGATATCGAAGGGCGCCGACTGGTGCGCGTCAATGACCTGCAACTGGCGCGCAGCGGCCCAGACGGGCGCTACTACCTCGTGGGCGCGAATGTCGGTACACTAAGCCTCGTGCGGCGCCTGGGGATCGAGGAGCCGGCCTCACGCGTGCTGCGTGTTCTGGGACGGGAGGCGTCGGACCGCGTGATCCCGTGGGGGGAGGTGGCTTCCGTCGAGGCGGACGCCGCCATTCGACTGCGGGTGACGCGCGACCGCATCCGGGACATGCCGGCCCCCGACATTGCCGCTATCGTCTCCGATCTCGACCGCGCCTCCGGTCAGGCCCTCATCGAGACTCTGGACGACGCCACGGCCGCCGATGCGATCTCTGAGATCGAGCCGGATCTGCAACGGGCAATCCTGGAGGCGATGCCGCCCGATCGCGCCGCGGACCTCCTGGAAGAGATGGACCCCGACGATGCGGCCGACCTCCTTGGGTCGCTCGAGCCAGAGGACCGTGCGAACCTCATCGGGCTGATGGAGGAGGAGGAGACCAGCCAGGTCATCAAGCTCCTGGCCTACCCCGAGGACACGGCTGGCGGGATCATGACGACCGAGTTCACCACCATTCCGGCCGGCCTGACGGTGGGGCAGGCGCTGGAGCACTTGAGGCAGTCCCCCGAGGCGCGCGAGGATGAGGCGCTGTACTATGTGCACGTCGTTGACGAGGAGCGGCGGCTCGTCGGGGTGCTGGGACTGCGCGACCTGGTGCTAGCCGATCCTCAGAGGTCGGTAGACGAGATCATGGCGCGCCAACCGATCACCGTCGATCCGCTGACGTCGCAGACAGAAGTGGCGCGATTGGTGGCCAAGTACAATCTGCTTGAGGTGCCCGTCGTCGACACGCGCGGCGTCCTTGATGGGGTGGTCACGGTAGACGACGCGATCGACGCCATCATCCCGACTGCTTGGAAGAAGCGCCTGCCCCGCTTTTTCTGAGCGCTCCGGAGTGCGACTTGCTGAGATCCGACCGGCGCTGCGTTGCGATAGCGGCTGAACCGGCTGTCGCCGCGATGACGGTCAGGGTTGCGGGCAAGTCGATCGGGGCGGGGTTCCTCAACCACTGATCCGGTCACAGGAAGAGCCATGACCCGTGCATCTTCTCGCGTGTTCCATGTGGGTGAACCCATCGAGCGCGGCGGTTTCTCGCGTGCCGACCTGGGTGTCTTGGTGTTGCTGGTCTCTCTCCTGTACGGCGGCGTACGCTTGGCGCTGGGTGCACCGCTCGAGGTGGCCGGGCCCACGATCTCGCTCGCGCCCCGAGACCTACCCTCGTACGCGGCGCTTTCGCTGGGCCGTATGCTCGCCGCGTATGCCCTCTCTTTGCTGTTCACCCTGGTGTTTGGCTACTGGGCCGCCTATGACCGCCGCGCCGAGAAGATCATCCTGCCCGCTCTCGATATACTGCAGAGCGTACCGATCCTCTCGTTCCTGCCGGCGGTGCTGATGAGCCTGACGGTCATCTTTCCCGTGAACATCGCTGCCGAACTCGCCTCCATCGTGCTGATCTTTACCAGCATGGTGTGGAACCTCACCTTTGTGTGGTACCAGGCGCTGACGACGGTGCCGCGCGAGTTGCGCGAGGCCAGCGCCGTGTTCCGCCTGAACGCCTGGTTCCGCCTCAAGAGACTGGAGCTGCCCTTTGGCCTGATCGGGCTGCTTTGGAACAGCATGATGAGCTGGGCTGGGGGCTGGTTCTTCTTGATGGCCGCCGAGACGTTCACGGTGGGTGAGCGCGACTTTCGCCTGCCGGGGCTGGGGACCTACCTGCAGGAGGCGGCCAACCAGGGAAACCTGGGTGCCATCGGCTGGGGAGTTGGCGCTCTCGTCGTCACCATTGTGGCACTGGACCAGTTCGTCTGGCGCCCACTGCTCGTGTGGTCCGAGCGTTTCAAGCTCGAAATGGTCGAATCGGACTATCCCCTCAGGTCCTGGTTCCACGACCTGCTGGGCAGGTCGCTCTTTTTCCGCCGGGCTGTTGGCGCCATGGTGCGGCCCTTCAGCAGAGGCTTTGACGCTCTCTCGCTACGCCTCATGCCGCCGGAGAGCGCCACGCCCGACGAAGGGCGGCGTGGCCGCTGGCTGCTGTGGGTTGGGGGCGTGTTGGGCGGGGTAGTGGCGGTGGGTGGAGCCTACCAATCGGTGATGTTGCTGCTGACCGTGCCTCTGGCGCAGTGGGGCGAGATTGGCCTGGGGGCGTTGGCCACGCTGCTGCGCGTCTCTGTGACCCTGGCTATCGCCATGCTGTGGACCATTCCCGTTGGTGTAGCGATCGGCACGAACGCGCGGCTGGCGTCGTGGCTGCAGCCGATGGTGCAGATGGTGGCCTCGATCCCGGCGACGGCTCTCTTCCCGGTTTTCCTGCTCTTGCTGCTCGACCTGCCGGGAGGGCTGAACTTGGCTGCCGTCCTGCTCATGCTGACCGGCACGCAGTGGTATCTGCTCTTCAATGTCATCGCCGGCGCGAGCACGATCCCGCAGGATCTCAAGTACACCACGGCGCTGTTGGGGCTGAGCCGCTGGGGACGATGGCGCACCCTCATCTTGCCAGCACTCTTTCCCTACCTCGTGACGGGAGCCATCACGGCCAGCGGCGGGGCCTGGAACGCCAGCATCGTGGCGGAATACGTGCAGTTTGGTGGTCGGACGGTTCGGACGGTGGGGCTGGGGGCGGTCATCTCGCAGGCCACCGCCTCGGGCGACTATCCCCTGCTGTTCACTGCCACCCTCGCCATGGTCGTGGTGGTCGTCGCCATCAACCGGCTCGTCTGGCGACGTCTCTACCGACTCTCTGAAGAGCAGTACCGCATGGAGTAGCCCACAATGGCAGACCACCACCTTTTGCAGCTGGAATCCGTTCACCAAGTCTATACCAGTGGCAGCCGCGAGTTTACGGCCATCGAGGATGTTGACCTCATCCTCGACGAGGGCGAGTATGTGGCGCTCCTGGGACCGTCCGGATGTGGCAAGAGCACCTTGCTGCGCATCATCGCGGGCCTGCAGCGGCCGACGACGGGAAGGGTGCTCTACCGCGGCCGCCCGCTGCGCGGGGTGAACCCACAGGCTACCATCGTCTTTCAGACGTTCGCCCTGTTTCCCTGGCTGACAGTTGAGGAGAACGTGCGCGTGCCGCTGGAAGCGCGCGGTATGCCGGCGGAGGAAGCCTCCTCTCGGGCGATAGCGCTGCTCGACATGGTGGGGCTGGACGGGTTCGAGAGTGCTTACCCGCGGGAGCTGTCAGGCGGGATGCGGCAAAAGACGGGCTTTGCCCGCGCCATTGCTGTCGAACCAGAACTCCTGTGCCTGGACGAGCCATTCTCAGCGCTCGACGTGTTGAGTGCCGAGTCGTTGCGCGGTGAGCTGCTGGAACTCTGGACCAGCGGTGCGATCCCGACCAAGGCGATTCTGATGGTGACGCACAGCATCGAAGAGGCGGTCCTTATGGCGGACCGCATCGTGGTGATGGACAAGGAGCCGGGGCGGGTGGTGACAGACTTTCGGGTCAGCCTGCCGCACCCGCGCCAGCGCAAGGATAGCCGCTTCATCAAGCTGGTGGACCGGGTTTACAGCATCTTGGCCGGGCAGACGCAGCCCGAGCGGGTGGAACACGGCGTCGCGCCGGGCGAGCAGGGCCCAACGCGGTTGCTGCCCAAGGTGGACGTGAACGAGCTGGCGGGGCTGCTCGAGCTGCTCAATGCGCGCCCTGGCAATCGAGCCGACATCTACCAACTCGCAGACGAACTGAGGGGCGACTCGGACCAGATCCTACGACTGACGGAGACGGCCGAGTTGCTCGGCCTTGGCACCGTCGCTAACGGTGACATTGTGCTCACCCCCCTCGGCGAGGCGTTCAGCGAGGCGAGCATCCTGGCGCGCAAGGAGATATTCGCCTCCCGCATCCGCCGGCTCCCGATCTTTCGCTGGCTCATCGCCATGCTGCGGGCAGGTGGGGAGGACAATCTCAAGATCGACGTGGTTCAGACGGCACTCGAACTCGAGTTGCCGCCTGAGGAGGCGGCGCGCCAACTGGAGATCGCAATCAGCTGGGGCCGCTATGCGGAGATCATTGAGTATGACGACGATACGCAGCTCATTCACCGAGAGCCCGCCGCGGCCTGACGGCCAAGGTGTGGTGGCGGGGGAGTAGAGTCACCCACAACCGTAGTACGACGTTGACCCATGAGGGGGTGTGCGATGACCTTTACCGAGTGGTGGCAGCGGCGCTGGCGCCGCGTGATGCTGTTTGGGGCCATTCTGGGGCCGGGACTGATCACGGCCAGCGCCGATAACGACGCGCCGGGCATCGCCACGTACTCGGTGGCGGGCTCGACGTTTGGCTACGCCTTCCTCTGGATCCTGGTGTGGATTACCCTGGGGGAGGTGGTGGTGCAAGAGATGGCCGCCCGCATGGGGGTGGCCACGGGCAAGGGACTGACGGATCTCATCCGCGAGCGCTTTGGCGTCAAGCTCACTTTCTTTGTCATGCTGGGCCTCATCCTGGCGAACCTTGGCACCACCGCGGCCCAGTTCGCGGGTGTGGCGTCCAGCGCCGAGTTGTTCGGCGTGACGCGCTACATCGCCGTTCCTATGGCGGCCGCGGCCGTATGGATGCTGGTGCTCCGTGGGTCGTACCGCTACGTCGAGCGGGTCTTGTTGGTCCTGTCGACGTACGCTGTGGCATACATCGCTTCCGCGATTCTGGTCAAGCCCGACTGGGGCGAGGTGCTGTACCACACCGTGGTGCCGACGGTGCAGCTTGAGACCAAGTACTTGCTGGCGGTGTTGGCCACCGTCGGCACCACCATCACCCCGTGGGCCGCCGTTTACATGCAGGCGGCGGTGGCAGACAAGGGTGTGCGGCCCGAGGAGTATGGGTACACCCGCCTCGACGTCATGTTCGGCGCCGCCCTTGGCAACATCGTCTCGGGGTTCATCATCATCGCCACGGCGGCCGCGCTCTTTGCCCAGGGCATCCGCGTGGAGACCGCCGAGGAGGCCGCCATGGCGCTGGCGCCGTTGGCCGGCCGCTGGGCCGAGGTGCTCTTTGGCATCGGCCTGCTCGGCGCTTCTCTGCTGGCGGCCTCGGTGCTGCCGCTGGCCACCACCTATGCCGTCTGCGAGGCGTTCGGCTGGGAGCGCGGTATCGACCATCGCCCGGAGGATGCCCCCATGTTCTTCGGGCTCTACACGGGGCTCATCGTGTTGAGCAGCCTCATCGTGCTCATCCCGGGCCTGCGGCTCTTCCCCCTGATGTGGCTGTCGCAGATAGCCAACGCCGTGTTACTGCCGGTCATCCTCGTCATCATGCTCCGCCTGGCCAACAGCGCGCGGATCATGCAGACGTGGCGCAATCGGCGGTTGAGCAACATCCTCACTATCGTGCTGACCGTGCTCGTCGTGCTGGCGACGGGTTCGCTGCTCGTCAGTTCGTGACCCCCAGGGCCGTCGGCAGGCCGCGCCCCGATGTTGTTGCCATGCAAGGAAGTTACATTTCTTTGTATCGATTACCCGTTGATATTCCCCTTGATTGCTAGCGCCCCTTCGGGTATATTGGCGTTACCGTCTTGCCGGGCGCATCGCCGCGCAGGCTGCGCCGAGTTGCGGGCATGCGCGAGAGCGGCGGGCGGCGGATGCCGCCCGTAGTGCGAAACGCGCTGTTCTGCACCAACAAGGAGTCTCATGTCCAGCGGCAACGTCATCGTCGATGCCTTTACCGAGATGGCCCCTCGGTACGAAGACACGATGGACCGAGAGCTGACCGAGTACTGGGGGATCAGCTATCGTGCCTTCATCGACCGATTTCTGGGGCGGGTCGCGGTGCGACCGGGCGATGTGGTCCTTGACATCGCCACGGGTACGGCGCAGATCCCTATCGCGCTGCGCAGCCGCATCGGCTCGTCCGGCCGGATCGTCGGCCTCGACATAACGCCGGCGATGTTGTTGCGCGGGCGGGCGAACATTGCCGATGGCTCCGGTGGGCCGGTGCACCTGGTGTGTGGCTCTGCGCTCGATCTGCCCTTCCCCGACGCGTGCTATGATGTCATCGTGTGCGCTCTCGGTACGCACCACATGGACGTACCCCGCATGTTGGGCGAGATGCGCCGCGTCTTGCGCCCGGGAGGGCGCCTGGCACTGGCGGACGTGGGGGCATCGCCGTTCTGGCGGTCGCCCCTTGGGCGCCTGTTGCTGCGCGCGCTCATGGCGCGCTACGGGCTCAGCCACAGTAGCGCGCGGGGGCAGGCGGAGCTGGAGGCGTTCCAGAACGTGCGGACCGCCGAGGAGTGGCGGGCGCTCCTGGCGGAGGTGCACTTGGAGGCGGTGGACATCGCGGTGGTGCGGCCGCGCCGTCCATGGTATCCGTGTGGCCTCACCATGAGGGCTGTGGCGTCGAATTCGTGACAGCTCGCCCGCCGATGGGGCGAAGCCAGGAGAAGGAGCATTCTAGCATGGCAACGGCCGCCGAACTACTCCGTCAAGGGCGCAGGGACGAGGTCTGGCGCAAGTACTGTGGGTTCCTAGACCTGAGCCTCGAGAGCTTTATGGACATCCAGGGGCGATTACTGATGGAGCAGGTGAACCTGCTCAGCCGTTGCGAGTTGGGCAAAACGCTGCTTGGCGGCGCGGTGCCGCGCGACGTGGAAGAGTTTCGTGCCCAGGTGCCGCTTACCACCTATGACGACTATCTCCCATACCTCGCCTCACAGACCGAGGCAGAGGGCTTGTTCCCGGGTGAGACGTACGTCTGGGCGCGCACCTCGGGGAGAACCCAGGAGCATGACTGCAAGTGGGCGCCTTACACCCGCGAGATGGTGACCAAGGTGGGCGAGTTCGCCGTCGCTACCTTTATCATGGCGTCCTGCAGCGGGCGTGGTGACGTGCGACTCGATCTCGATGACGCCTGCCTCTATACGCTGGCACCTCCCCCCTACTACACGGGCGCTGTGATCGCGCGTGGCCTCGTGCAAGAGCTGAACCCGCAGTTCATGCCGACCCTCGAGGATGGCGATCGCATGGAGTTCGAGGAGCGCATCAGCGCCGGGTTCAGAATCGCCATGCGCAACGGCATCGACTTGTTCTACGGCCTGTCCAGCATCCTGCTCGCCATCGGTGAGCAGTTCGAGCGGGGAGCCTCTAGCACCAAGTTCACCCTCGACATGCTGCATCCGGCGCTGCTCTATCGCATGGCCAAGGGGATGATCCGGAGCAAGCTGCACAAGCGGCCGATGCAGCCGCGCGACCTCTGGAAGGTCAAGGGGATTATCGCCGGCGGGATGGACACGGCCTTTTACCGCGACCGCATCGAGAACCTCTGGGGCACGCGCCCGTTGGAGGGGTATGGCGGCACCGAGCTGGGCGGCGTGGCCGTTCAGGCCTGGAACCGGAAGGGGATGACGTTCCTGCCCGATTGCTGTTTCTGGGAGTTCATCCCGGAGGAGGACTTTTTCCAGAGCCAGGTTGATCCGGCGTTCACCCCCAGGGCGCTGCGCCTCGATGAGGTCACACCCGGGGTGTATGAACTCGTCGCCACCAACTTTCACGGCAACGTGTTCACGCGCTACCGCAGCGGCGATCTGGTCGAGATCGTTTCGCTGAACGATCCCGAGATCCGCGTGAACATCCCGCAGATGGTGTTCCATGCGCGGGCGGACGGTGTCATCGACATCGCCGGCTTTACCCGGCTGACGGAAAAGGCGGTGTGGCAGGCGCTCGAGGAGGCGCAGGTGCCCTATCGCGATTGGTCCATTCGCAAGGAGTACAGCGAGCAAGGGCCGACGCTGCACCTGTACCTCGAACTCAAGGAAGAGTGCTCCAGAGACGATATCAGACAGCGCGTGCATGAGCGTCTGATCGAGAAGGACTCGGGGTATGCGGATTTCCATAGTATGCTGGGCTACCACCCCCTGCAGGTGACCGTCCTATCGGAGGGATCGTTCGCCCGGTACACCGAGGACCGGCGCCGGGCGGGGGCTGACCTGGCGCACATGAAGCCACGCCGCATGAACCCCAACGACGAAGTCATCACCCGGCTGCTGAGAGGGCCGGATCGTTAGCCGCATGGCGGTGACAGAGATGCGCGCCGGTCGTCGGGCGGCCTGGCCCCCCAACGACCACCATTGGATGTCGCGGCGCCTCGTGAGAAGGCGTTGCCTCCGATGATGGAGGGGAGCTAACACAGGGCACGACGAGACCGGTCCAGCGTGGCGCAAGCGGTGTCCGGCCACCACGCGACGACCAAGGCCCCGGAGTATATGACGCTAGCCATCGCATTCTCTGCAGTTGCCCTTGCCTGCTATATCGCCCTGATGGTCATCACCCTGCGACAGAGCAGGGCGCGGCTCAATCAGGCGTTCGCGGTGTACCTGGGCGCTATGATGCTCTGGCAGTTCACGGCGCTCATGGTGAGCGTGAGCCGTGCCCCGCTGGTCGCCTTGCTGTGGTACCGGTTGATGACGGCCGGCATGGGCGGGCAGTTCATCTTTTACCTCTACTTCATCCTCGTCTTCCTGGGGAAGGACCGCTACCGAAGCCTCATCCACGCGGGTTGGCTGGCCTTTGCCGCCCTCCTCGCCAGCAGCTTCACGGGGCTGGTGATCCGAGGGGTGACGGAGGAGAGTCGCACGGGGCTGTTGGTCCCGACCTTTGGGCCGCTCGTGCCGGTGGTGGCGCTGGTCGCCTACTCGGCACTCGGCTATGCCACGGTCTGCCTCATCGATGGCTACCGGACCACGCGGTACGATGTGCAGCGGAACCGCATCCGCTATCTCCTCATCGGCACGGCGGTCTCTGCCCTTGGCGCGGCGAGCAACTTGGCGCCGGCGCTCCAGGGCTACCCCATGGACGTGGCCGCCAACGTGGTGAACGCCCTGGTGATCGCCTATGCCATCCTGCGGTACCAGCTCCTCGACGTCCGCGTCGTCTTTCGCAAGGGGCTGCTCTATTCGGTGCCCACGGCCATCGTCGGTGCGAGCTATTTCCTCACAGTGTACGTGGCCGTCACCATCTTTCACCTGGTGACCGAGTACCAAATCCTCATGGTGTCGCTCCTGGTGGCGGCCGTGACGGCCGTCGCCATCCAGCCCCTCTGGGACCGCGTGCAGTCGTCCATCGACCGGCTCTTTTTCCGTGAGCGCTATAACTCGAGCCAGATGCTCCAGAGGCTGAGCGGCGCCGCCGCCTCGATCCTCGACCTGGACCGGCTTACCGGCCTGATCCTCGATGAGGTGACCTCGACCATCCACATCGAGCGCGCGGCGTTCTTTTTGCGCGAGGAGCGCACGGGCGCGCTGCACCTGGCAGCGCAGCGCGAACTCGACGCCCTGGGCGACGCGCGCCTGCCCGAGGGACACCCGGTGGTGGAGTGGCTGGCCTCTCACGACGGGGTCTTGTCGCGCTACGACATCGAGATGAACCCCCACTTCAAGGCGCTGTGGGGCCGCGAGCGCGAGGAGCTGGAGCGGTTGGGCGCCGAGCTGCTGATTCCGCTTCGCTCACAGGGCGATCTGGTGGGGATCTTTGCTGTGGGGCCGCGGCGCTCGGAGGAGCCCTACTCTGATGACGACCGCCTGACGCTGGCCACCCTTGCCAACCAGATGGCCATCGCCATCGAGAACGCGCGTCTGTACCGCGCCGCGCAGCAGGAACTCGGTGAGCGCAAGCGGGCCGATGCAGAGATCCTGAGGCGGGCCGCGCAGCAGGAGGCGCTCAATGCCATCATCGCCGCCGCGGCGGCCGAGCGCGAGTTGATCGACCTCCTCGAGGCGGCCCTCGATCATACCCTCCAGGCGCTGGGACTGGTGGCTGGTGGCATCTGGGTGGGGGACCAACACCTCCACCGCGGCGTGCCGGAGGACCTCAGCAAGGCTCTGGCGAGCGCAATCCAGGATTCCGCCCTCGACGTTACGACGCCCACCGTGATGACGGACTGGGTTGAGGCGCGTGAGCGCATGCCAGAGTCCCCGGTGTCGTCGCTCATGGTGCTCGTAGGGGTGCGAGCCTCGATCATCGCGCCGATCGTGGCGGAGGGGCAGCGCATCGGGGGGCTGACGGTACTATCCCAGTCGCCGCGCGATTGGCCGACGGAGCAGGTGGCGCTGGTGCGTACCGTGGGGCAGCAACTGGGCGCGGCCGCGGACCGGCTGCGCCTCCTGGCCCAGACACGCGAGCAGGCGCAGCAGGTGCAGCAGATTCTGGATACCGTCCCCGAAGCGGTGATGCTGTTGGGCGCGGACAACCGCGTACTCCTGGCAAACCTGCCGGCGCAGGCTACGCTGCAGGCGCTGACGGACGCGGGAGTGGGCGATGTGGTCACGCGGCTAGGAGACCGCAGACTGGATGACCTGCTCCGGGCTCAGGAGCACGGCCTCTGGCATGAGGTGGTGATGGGCGGCCCACCGCGCCAGGTGTTTGAAGTGGCCACGCGACCTGTGGAGACGGGGCCTCAGGCCGGCAGCTGTGTAGTGGTGTGGCGCGACGTGACCCAGGAGCGCGAGACGCAGCAGCTCATCCAGCAGCAGGATCGCCTCGCGGCGGTGGGCCAGCTGGCGGCGGGCATCGCCCACGATTTCAACAACGTGCTCACGGCGATCCTTGGATACAGCGACCTGCTGGCGAACAGCCTCGATCCCTCGAGCCCGTTGCGGCGCGACGCCGAAGAGATCACGCGGGCCGGCGGCCGCGCGGCGTCGCTCACGCGGCAGTTGTTGGCTTTCAGCCGCAAGCAGGTGCTCCAGGTGCAGGTGCTCGACCTGAACGTGGTGATCGTCAACACGGAAAAGATGCTCCGTCGCCTGGTGGGCGAAGACATCCAGCTGGTCACCGACATGGATCCCGCCCTGTCCCCCATCAAGGCCGATGCGGGGCAGATGGAGCAGGTCATCATGAATCTGGTGGTGAACGCCCGCGACGCGATGCCGCAGGGTGGGCGCCTGGTGATCCGCACCGGCGAGGTGAACGTCGATATCCTGGATTGCGCGCGCAGTCCACGGGCGCGTCCGGGGCGCTTTGTGGCCCTCTCGGTGCAGGACAGCGGCATCGGCATGAACCCCGCGACGATCGAGCACCTCTTTGAGCCCTTTTTCACCACCAAGGAGCATGGCACCGGCCTTGGATTGGCGGTGGTGTACGGCATCGTGCACCAGCACGGTGGCTGGATCGATGTGGAGAGCGAACCGGGCAGGGGCACCGTGGTACACATCTGCCTGCCGCCGGTGGAGGACGTCTTTGAGGAGGACGATGCCGAGGGTCCCTCGATGCTCGAGTTCCAGGGGCACGGCGAGGGGATCCTGCTCGTGGAGGATGAGGCGGAGGTGAGGCGGTTCGCGACGCGCGTCCTCGGCGAGCAGGGGTACGAGGTGTTCCCTGCGGCGCGGGTCGATGAGGCGTTACGCGTCTTTGAGCAGCAGCGCCATCGCATCGACCTCATCTTTAGCGACGTCGTCCTGCCCGACGGAAACGGCCTGCAGTTGGTGGACTCGCTGCTCGCATCCAACCAAGACCTGTCGGTACTCCTGAGCAGCGGCTACATCGATCACAAGTCCCAGTCCTCCGTGATCCGCGGGCGCGGGCATCGCTTTCTGCAAAAGCCCTACACCCTCCCGGAGCTATTTGCGGCGGTGCAAGAGGCGATGGGCAAGCGCTAGCGCCGGCGCAGGTCTCCCCGCTTTGACGCTCTCCCCACCGCATGCTAGAATGAAGGTCTGTGACATTGCAGACCGCATGATGGAGCGAAGGTAATGCGACCCGATGCCGATGGGCGCCGCGTGGAACGGGCGCTGCTCATTGACGCGGACGATACGCTCTGGGAGAACAACGTCTACTACCTGCGTTGCCAGGCGCGCTTCCAGGAGTATATGGCGTCACTAGGGTGCGACCGCGAGGCCGCGGCGGCCATGCTGGATCGGGTGGAGCGTGAAACGATCCCGACGATGGGCTACGGACCGGATGGGTACATCGCCGCCCTCGGCGTCGCTTGCGAGCGCCTTCTCAGCGATGGGCGTGGCGCATCGGTGCCGCCCGAGGTGATTGAGGGTGCTCGTGTGCTGGGCGAGTTGGTGCGGAACATGCCGATGGTGGTGATCCCCGATGTGGAGGCCACGCTGGCGGCGCTGCGTCAGAGCAGCGAACTAGTGCTCGTCACCAAGGGAGACTCTGTCGTGCAACGCGCCAAGCTCGACCGCTCGGGCCTGGCGCGGTATTTTGATGCCGTGTACGTGGTGGCGGAGAAAGATGCCGCGGTGTACCGGCGAATCGCCGCCGAGCGGGGACTCCACCCGCGACACACCTGGATGGTGGGGAACAGCCCCAAGTCGGACATCAACCCGGCCATCGAGGCGGGCCTCGGCGCCATCCTGGTGCCCCACGATCATACTTGGACGGCTGAGGTCCAGGAGATAGAGCGCCCAGACCTCGTGCTGACGCTGGAGCGATTCGCGGACCTGTTGCCGTTCTTTGGTGTTGAGTGATTGGCCATTAGCCATTGGCTGTTGGAAGCCGGTTAGCAGAGCCTGTTGCGTGTCAGCGGCCAAGAGCCAAGTGCTAACTGCCAACCGCCCAGTACGCTTCACAAGAGATGCCGTCCATGGAGTCTCGTGCCCTGATATCTGAACTCGATCGCCTCGTTGCAGAGACGTGCAGCCTATGGGACGCCGGATGGGTGACGTTCAACTGGCGCAACTACACCTACGACCACGTGCAGCGCGTGCGCTCGCTGACGCTGACGCTATGCGCCCGGGAGGGGGGCGACCCCCTGGTGTGCGACCTGGCATCGCTGCTCCACGACATCACCAAACCGTACGATGGCGAGTACCTCGTGGACGCCGAGGGCAAGCGCGTGGTGGGCGACGATGGTCTGTGGCGAAACGATCCCAGGCCTCCGGCGCGCTGCAACGAGGTGACCGAGCTGTACGACGCCCTGGGGCTGGCGGGGGAACTCCACAACGTCTCGGGTGCCATCGTGGCGCAGCACCTCCTGCGACGGCGGGGTGTGGACGACGCGATCTGTGAGCGCGTGGCGCGGACGATCCGCGATCACCTGAAGACGCCGCAGGACGCCCCGGTGGAGAGCCGTTGTCTCAGCGATGCCGACACCATCGACGCTAACATCGGCCTGCCCGCCTTTGTGCGGAACATCTATATTCACCTGCACTATCGCGATCAGCGCCTCGCGCCGGGCGACGTGCCCACCGAGACGTTGCTGCGCGAGGCGCCTCTGGATTACCTGCGGCCTTACGTCTGTGAGAACCTGCCGCGCTGGTCGGAGGGGAAGCGGCGCGACTTTGTGCCGCGGCTCATGACGGCCGCGGGCATTCGCATTGCCGAGGAGCGGCTGAACGTGCTCACCGCTACGTGGGCGCGGCTGGCCGACGAACTTGAGGCGTTCGACGTTACCTCGCGACGGGGCGCCACGGCGGCCGTGCTCCACTTTATGCGGCATCGCGACGATCCCAGCATCGCGGCGGAGACGCGCTCCCTGCTGGACGCTTGGGTGTCGGGCGATGGCGTGCTCCCGGAGGCGCGTTGCTTCGTCGAACGCCTGCAGCGAGAGATAGCCGGCCTGAGCTAGCACCCCGCCATCTTCGGGCGAGCCGCTGCGGCGGGCGCGCAGCACGGGCGCAGCATGGCCCCGCCGTCCAACCCCGGACGGCCACGTGGTGAGTCTCTGACTCGCCAGCAAACATCAGCAGCACGCCACATCGATATCATGGGGGAATGACCTTGGACGCAACCTGGCTGCAAATCACTCTCATCCTGGTCTCCGGCCTCGCGGCGGGGTTCGTCAACTCCCTGGCCGGCGGCGGCTCGTTCCTCACCCTGGCGGCGCTCGAGTTCGCCGGCCTCACCGCCGTAGCGGCCAACGGCACGAACCGCATCGCCGTTCTGGTGCAGAACATTGCCGCGGTGCTGGGGTTTCGCAGCAAGGGCGTCTTTGACTATCGCGCGAGTATGCGCTTTGCGCTCCCTAGCGTGATGGGGTCCGTGGCGGGGGCTCTGGTGGTGGTGCAGCTCGATGAGCGCATCTTTCACCGGGCGCTGGCCGTGGCAATGCTGGTGATGCTCGTTACCCTGGTGTTCGATACGGACAGGTGGATCAAGGAAAAGCGGGCGGGGCTGGGCCCGATCAGCCCGTGGATCGTGTACCCCGTCTTTTTTGCCGTGGGGTTCTATGGCGGCGCCATTCAGGCGGGGGTGGGGTTCTTTATGATCGCCGCGCTGGTGGCGGTCGCCGGGCTCGACCTGGTGCGCACCAATAGCATGAAGGTGTTCATCGGCGGCCTGTTTACGGTCGTGGCGCTGCTGGTGTTCATCTCGCAGGGGCAGGTGGTTTGGCTGTTGGGCGTGGTGCTGTCGGTTGGCAACGCCGCCGGCGCGTGGGTGGCGAGTCGCATGGCCGTAACGCGCGGCGAAAAGCTCGTCAAGGGGGTGCTCATCGTCATGCTCGTCATCATGACGGTGCGTTACCTGGAGATCATCCCCGGATTCTAGCCTCCCGCACTCATGCGATAGACGCCACAGCGGCGGCACTAGAGGCAACGGCGGTATCAGGCAATGCGCTGGCATTCGATTCGGCATCGCTTGCAAAGGACAGTATCCAATTGGGCTATCCGTTAAAATAGCGTAAACTCGATTGACATACCATGCTCGTCGCGCTAGAATGGGCGAGTAGAGCCTGGAGCTACCACGGTGCGAGGGCGGTATAGCGCTCGTGGGGTGTCTCGGACAGCGCATCACACAACACTCAGGGAGATTGCCATGTCACGGAACAAGACAGCGATGCTGCTCGCCCTCGCGTTTCTTACCACCTTTGCGCTTGGCTGCGGGCTGCTGGATAGCCTGACGAAAAAGGCTACGGACAAGGGCACCGAGATCGTCGAGCAGGGCAAGGCTACCATCGAAGCCGCAGTCACGGAGGCGGTGGCGGAGGCGCCTGCCGCCACCGAGGTTGCAGCGGAACAGGAGGAGCCCACGGCGGCGCCGACCGAGCCGGCGTCGGAGCCCGCCTCTGGCGATACCATTGACCTCTCGGCGCTCACGCCGACGGAGGACCTCGATAGCTTCCGGATGACCGCCGTGATCACCTGGACCAATGTGATGACGGATGGCACCAGCGAGTCCGGCACGATGGAGATGCGCAACGAGATAGACCGGGCCTCCGAGTCGTCGCGTTTCACCATGAGTGGTGAGTGGCCTGATATGACCGGCGGCTTGGGCTCGGACGGCGGTATGATGGAACTCGTCCAGATCGGCACCAGCATGTACATGAACTCTGGCGACGGCGAATGGGTGACCATGCAGATGAGCGCCGAGGACGTCCAGGACCAGTTTGGCTGGGATGCGGACCCGAGTGAGTTCGCCCACGGGACCGGGACGTTCGTCAAGACCGAGACGGCGAACGGGTACGCGGCCAAGCGCTACCACTATAGCGAGAGCGGCGTCGGAGATCTGGGCTTTGGCCAGGTGGACGAGTCGTCATCGGACGTGTGGGTTGCGGAGGTAGGTAGCGGCGCCGATGCGGCTACCGTGATCGTAAAGGTCGACACCACCTTCAGCGGCGTCGATATCGCCGGCACCGAGTGGTCCGGCGGCATGCAGGTGGACGTGACGGACATCAACGAGCCGGTGGTGATCGCCCCGCCGGAGGGTGTCGAGCCGCCCGGTATGCCCGAGGACGTCCCCATTATGGACGGCGCCGCCAACGTGCAGTCGATGATGGGCATCAACACCTTTGAGGTGGATGCCACGGTGGATGAGGTGATCGCTTTCTACGACGACGAGATGCCGGCCAACGGCTGGACCGCCGGTGATAACTCGACCCCGGGGGTGCGTCAGTACACGAAGGATGGTCGCGAGGCGACGCTGATGGTGGAGGAGAAGGATTCGGGGAGTTCGGTCACCTTGATGGTCGCCGAGCAGTAGCTCGCCGCGAGACAGGGACGACGGTCCCCGCGCCAGTGCGCTGGCGCGGGGACCGTTTGCGTTGCCCGAGCGTCCTAGAGTATCGCCGCGGTGTGGGATTCGAGGAAGGGCAGGTCCCACTCGGCGCCCCAGCCGGGGCCGTCGGGCGGGACGAGGCATCCGTCGACGATCTGGGCGGGGTTGGTGAGGCCGTACTCCTGCGCCATCTTGAGCCGGCCGCTGCCGGTGTGCTCATAGTAGTCGTTGTTGGCGATGGCGCACCCCGCGTGGGCGTGTACCAGCGCGCCCAACCCTCCGATGCCGTTCAGCTCGATGTTGGTGCCGAACAGCTCGGCAAAGTGCGCGAGCTTGAGCACCTGGGTGAGGCCGTGGCGCGCGTTGGCGCGGAGCCGATCGGTGGCGCCCTGGATCAGCCACTGCGCCGAGAGGTCCATGTCGTACATCAGCATCTCCGTAGCCATCACCGGAATGGTGAGTTCCGCGCAGAGTTCCTGGTACTGGATCAGGTGCTGCTCGTGGAACGGCTCCTCGAGCCACACAAACCCCAGGTCCTCCAGCACGTGCCCAACCTCTGTCGCTTCGCGTAGGGTGTAGGAGCAGACGGGGTCGAGCATCAGGTCATAGTCGTCGCCCACGTACTCGCGTAGCTTGGTCATGATGGGGATATCAGCCTTGCCGCCCTTGTACGAGTGGGGCTTGTAGGCGCGGATCCCCTGCTCGAGCCCCTCATCGATGTGGCGCAGGTACAACTCGACGGGGCCGTCGCCGGCCGTCTGGTACACGGGTACGCCCTGTCGCATGCGCCCCAGGAGGGCATAGATCGGCAGGCCCGCGACCTTGCCGGCGATGTCCCAGAGACAGTTGTCAAAGGTGCCAAACCAGCCGGGCTTCTGATAGACCCAACGGGTGCCCAGGTGGAGCTTTTGGAAGAGGAACTCGCGCTCCAAGGGGTTCGCGCCGAGGACGTTGGCGCGTAGCAACTCCACCATGCGTTCGGCGCCGCCTCCGTACGTGCTGGCATCTACGGTGCAGAGCCCCTCGACGCCCTCGTCGGTCTGCACGCGCATGATCATCTCGGTGGCTGGCCTGTCGGTCTGCACGAGTTGGTGTGTGTACTGGGTGCGGCGCAGTCCCTCGACCTGGACGATCTGATGAACGCCGGCGCGGCTGCCGGCGATCTCGATGACGTGCACCTTGATATCCGTGATCTTCATGGCATCCACTCCTCGTGGTTGGAGATTGCGACGCCGAGCGCATGGCGACGGCGCACACTGTAGCGCGGAGGCGACTCGGGGGCAAGCGAGCGCGTTGGCGAGCCTACAGCCAGGGCGCGATGCCCGTCGAGAGGTCGGCCCATCGCTCCAGCACCAGATCGGCCTGGGAGACGCCGTCGAGGCGTCGGCTGTTCTGGAGGAACAGGGCGGCGCGCATGCCCGCCGCGTGGGCGCCGGCGATATCCGTCTCGGGGAGATCGCCCACGTGCAGCGCCTCGTCGGGGCCCGCGCCCATCGCCGCCAGCGTGTCGCGAAAGGGTTGGGGACGGCGCTTGGTGACGCCGATCTCGTCAGAGAAGGTGAGGTGCCGAAAGTGGCAGAGTAACCCCGCTCCCATCAGGACGCGACGCAGCGATCGGCCCGGGGAGACGCCGGTGTCGGAAATGAGGCCCAGAGAGAGGCCGAGATCGGCGAGGTGAGCGAGGGTGCGCTCGATTCCAGGAAGGGGCGCGGGCGGGTCCTCCAGGATGACCTCCTCCCAGTAGCGCGCGACGTGCTCGCGGTCGTTCGGGGGCAGGGCCGTGCCGAGGGCATCGAGCGTCAGGCTCAGCAGGCTCGCGGTCGGAAAAGAGAGTCCCAGGAGCGAGATGTGTGACGCGACGGCCGTGGCCTCGCGATAGCCCCTCATCACCTCATCCGTGGACGCGTTCTCCAGATGCCGGGCGAGAAAGGCGACGCGTCGCTCGGTGTAGTCGGCGCGGGCGTCCACCAGCGTACCCCAAAAATCGAACGTGACGGCTCTGAGGGGGCGAATGGCCATGGTGTTCTCCTGGGGTCAGCCGCGGAGGAAGGCCACCCAGGCCGCAACAAGAAAGAGCAGCCAGAGTTCCGGTATCCCCACGCCGGCGAGGTATAGCCCGATCGAAATGGCAGTGACAAAGAGACAGAACGCCACACGGTTGCGTGGCCTGCCGGAGCGCGTCCGGCGTTTCCTCAGGTATCTCATCACGCACGCCTAACGCAAGGGACGGACCAAGGGCTGCCCTGGCCTGCGGCGAACAGAAAGCCCCCTCATTATGCACCACTCCCTCCTTGGAGCCAACCACCTTGGGAGTGGCGTCACGTGGATGGCCCGCGCGTCGACGCAGCGGAGCGTTGTGGGGCGGGCGCGGCGTCGCCATAATGAGGGTGACAACACGCATCGCCGGGTATATCGCTGCCCGACGGAGCGTACCGAAAGCTGTCGAGGAGGACAGACATGGCAACCTACGACCCGGGATGGATACGCTCGCACCTCGGCGAGCGGGGTGAGTCCGATCTCGCAGAAGAGACCAGGCCGACGGCCAGGATCAGCTATGAGATCCATCTGCACTACCTGCACAAGTTCCTCACCGGCAAGGAGCGTGTGCTCGAGATCGGCGCGGGCGTGGGCAAGCTGACGGGCGTGTTGGCCTCCCTCACGAGCCGCCTCGTCGTCGCCGATATCTCGCCCCTCAAGCTCCAGCTCAACCAGCGCAACGCCAGGGCAGCCGGCTATGCCGATGCCATCGAGGCGTGGGTCGAGTCGGACGTGGTGAACCTGGGGGAGTTTCGCGACGGCCAGTTCGATGCCGTCGTCTGCTATGGCGGCCCCCTCAGCTATGTTTTTGACCAGCGCGAGCGGGCGCTGCGTGAGTTGCTGCGCGTAACGCGCCAGGATGGCCTGCTCTTTTTGAGCGTGCGCAGCCTGTGGGGCAGCATTCATAAGGGCTTCCCCTCGATGTTGCAGCATGACCCGCGCTTCTTCAGGGAGGTCGTCAGGACGGGCGACCTTGGCCCAGATAAGGTGGCCGTGACGGGGAGCTTTTAACACGCCTACAGGGCCAAAGAGTTTCGCGCCTTGCTGGAGGGCACTGGGGTCTGCATCGAGGTGTTGACGGCCTCGGGCGTCCTGTCAGAGACGTGGGACGCTCTGCTGGCCGTCGAAACGACGGACAAGGCGGTGTGGCAAGAAGTCATCGACCTCGAGCTGGAGGCGACGCGGTACTCACATGTTTGTCGGTATGCCCATGACGGAGGGCGCAGAGGGTCAGTCAATCGAAAAGAGCACGGCCCTGAAGACGATATAGACGACGTACAGCCCCATGAGGTAGAAGGCCCCGAGTCGACCCAGCTTCCCCTTGCTGAACCACAGGATGACCCAGAGCACGGCGCCGGTGATCGTCTCCCAGGGAAGGTCCCACAGGACCAGTGGGCCCGGCACATAGTACGTGGAGACCAGGGCGCCGCCACCAATGGCCACCAGGGGATTCGTGATGTTGCTCCCCACCAGCGTGCCCAGGGAGATGCCGTGCTCCTTGTTCCCCACGCCCGAGATGGCGGTGGTGAGTTCGGGCAGGGCGGAGGCGACCCCGAGGGTTATCACGCCGATGAATGACCCGCCGAGTCCCGTCGTGGCCACCACCCGCTCGGTGATCGACAGCACGACCTGAGCGCAGAGCACGGTAACCACCCAGGCGCCCACGGCGATGAGCCCATCGCGCGCTGCCTGCAAGCCGTTCTCGGGCACATAGCCCTCGGTTTCCTCTTTGACGTTGTCCTCTGCCTTAAAGTGCCTGCGCTCGTCGATTTACAGGTAGTACGTGTAGATGAGAAAGGAGCCAAAGAGGATGAATCCGTCCAGCCGCGAGTAGACGCGATCCCACCCCAGGATGATGCACATGACGGTCGTGCCGATCATGGGGCCCAGGCTCTTGAACAGGAAGTAGCGTCGGAAGTACAGGGTGCCGGCCATAAAGACGACGATCCCCATGATGAGCGTCTGCTGGATGACGTCCGAGCCGATGTTGGCGCCCAGGACGATGGCGGAACTTACCTCGTAGTCGAGCGTGCCGCGCAAGATTCCTACCGACGCCGTGAGGTGTGCGGTGATCTCGGGGATGCTCGTGGCCAGGGAAAACACCGTCATCCCCATGAAGGTGGTGGATAACTTGAAGTAGGCCGCGAGCCCGATGAGTTTCTTCACCGCCAGGTCGGCGCTGAGGTCGAGGAGTGCCAGGCCCGCAAACCCCAGGAGCGAGGCAACCAGGAGACTCTGTGAGGCGAGGAACGCTTGCATGGTGACTAGCCGCCATTCGCATGGGCCACGGCCGGCGCCGTCTCGGGGGACGGATCATAAACCGGACCGGGCAAGTGAACGTACCACATGGTCCGGCCAGAGGATGGGGCAGCCCCCCCGCCGTCTGGCACAAGAATTCGGTATACATGCAGGCACGGGGGTGTCAAGCAGCGTTGAAGCGGCAACATCAAGCCGTTGTTGCGTCGCTCGCAACGCTTGGGTTGTTAGAAGGGGAGTGAGCGGGGCCCGGCGCGCTAGACGAGAGGATAGGGGATGTTACGCCAGGAGGGGCGCGGGTTCGGATAGACCTCGTCGCGGAGAAGCGCCTCGAGTCGCTCGCGCAGGGCAGCGCGTTCGGCGGGACTGATGAGGTCTTGGAGTTCGCGCGTCAGCGCCGAGTCCGGGCGGTTGACCTGGCGGAGGAGGCCGCGCAGGTCCCGCACCATCTCTTCAGGCAGCGGCTGCCCAGCATAGTCCCAGATGACGGTGCGGAGTTTGAACTGCACGTGGAAGGTCAGGCCGTGGTCGATGGCCCACACCCGGCCGTCGTTGCTCACCAGGAGGTGGCCGCCCTTGCGGTCGGCGTTGTTGACGAGGTAATCGAATACGGTCACGCGTCGAAAGGCCTCGTCACAATCGGGCCGCTCGCGAAGCGTGAAATAGTGCTCGTCGTAATCCGCCTCGATAAAGAGCTGTAGCGACCCCAGGCCCTGGGGCCCCTCGCGGAGCACGACCGGGGGGATGTCGGGCCAGCCGAGCGTGCGGCTCACGACGTACGCCGCCACCTCGCGGCGACAGAGCGTGCCCGAGTCAAAGTCCCACAGGGGGCGCTCGCCGCGGCATGGTTTGTACACGGCCAATGCCTCGTGCCCGTTGCCCCTGACCGAGACGAGGAAGGTATAGTTGCTGCTCCAGGGAAACTGCCCCTGGACCGAGATCTCCCCGCCGCGCAGCAAGCCCAGCGCCTGCGCGACCGTGATCTGTCGCGGTTCTGCGACGGCCGGCCCTTTCCCGTTCATCAGGATTCCACAAGGGCCTTGCTGTGGCCGTTGCCGCGCGGGCAAAAGTGCCCGGTGGGATCCATCGGTCGCTGGCACAGAGGGCAGATCGGCCTGCCGCCGGACACGATCTCTTTGGCCAGGCGGCTCAGGGCGCGCATCTGCCCGAGGCTCACCCAGAAACGCGCCGAGGCGGCCTCCTCGTCCTCTTCCTGGGCAGTGAGTTCCTGAGCCACCAACACGATACGGTCGGACGACTGATCGAACACCAACCCCATCTGCCCCACGACGAACACGGGCTCCAGCGGTTGGCGCAGAGCCAGCTCAGCGATGGGCGGCTCCTCGTCATCGGCGACAGGTCGTACCTCGCGCTGCTCCAGTTCCTGCAATATCTCTTCCACTGCCCGCGCCAGGGCGTAGACCTGCTCCTTCTCCAGTTTCAAGCTGACCGTCTCGTATCCCTGGCTGGCCTGCAAGAAGAAGGTGCGTTGTCCCGGCTGTCCCACAGCCCCCACCGTGATGTGGGTGACCGGGTTCAGTTCGAACACATCGCCTCTCATGGCCACATCCCCTCAGTGCGGTTCGTCACCCGGCCTCCGCCAGGCATGGGCTAACATAAAGCACTACCAGAGCGTGCCTATACTATACCGCGGCGGAACGAGGGCGTCAATAGCGGGCAAGAACACGGGCGCTCCGCCTTCACATCCAGTGGCGGCGCCGCATCCAGAGGTACATGCCGATGGGGGTGACGACCATCAGAGCCAGCGTCGCGATGAGGGCCGGTGTCGCCGTCCAGTCGTGCAGGGCGGCGACCGGCGCGAAAAAGTTCATCCCAAAGAAGCTGGCCACGAAGGAGAGGGGCATGAACAGGGTTGTGATGATGGTGAGGGTCTTCATCACGTCGTTCATGCGGTTGTTCACCGCCGACAGGTACGTGTCGAGGGCGCTCGTGGCCTGGTCGCGCATGCTGTCTGTGATGTCGAGCAGGCGGATGGCCTGGTCGTATGTGTCGCGGAAGTAGACGCGGTCTGCCTCCGCGATGGCGGCGTGGGGATCCCGCGCCAGGCGGTTGAACACCTCGCGCTGCGGGCCGAGGGCCCGTCGGATCTGCATGACGCCGCGCTTCATGTTCAGGATCTGCTCGAGCGCCGGCACATCGGGTCGGAGAAAGATGGCGTCCTCAAGGTCCTCCATGGCGCTATCTACTTGTTCAACGGTAGGTAGGTGGCTGGACACCAGCTCGTCGACGAGGTGGTGGAGCAGCCGACTCGGCTGCAGCGACGCGGGGCGACGCCCCTCGCGCAGCGCGCCCCACACCTGCTCCAGTGGGGCGAGTTCGCGCTCGTGGTGAGTGACGATATAGTTGCTGCCGACGAAAATATCGAGTTCGAGCAGCTGTACCGGGTCTGCCAGGGCGGGATCGAGCTGCAGGGCGTGCAGCACCAGGTAGACATAGTCGCCCCAGTCATCGATCTTGGCGACGTGCAACTCGCGCAGGGCATCCTCGATGGCCAGGGGGTGAAAGCCAAAGGTATCGCGCAGGAGGGGCTCGAACGCTGCTGGCTCCTCATCGGTCAGGTCCAGCCAGAGCAGTCCCCCGGCTTGGGCCAGAGCGTCGGTTATCGCGGAAGCGGGCAGGTCCGTCTGGAGCGGTCCGCTTGGGGCCCAATAGAGCGAACGGATCATGATACCTCCCACCAGCCGCGTGGCTGTTCGCCGTCTCGGCGTGTGCGGCCCGAGTATAGTCGGGGGACGGCCCACTGGCCAAGCGACCAGCGCAACGACCGACCACCTGACCGCGGCGCGAACCATCCACGCGACCGATTCGCGCGCGGCGACACCATGGTACAGTGGGGCTGCACGGGTGACATGGATAGTGCGAGAGCAACCGATGGGGGATGAGCATGAAGCGCGGCACCAAGATCGCGTTGGCCATTCTCGCGGGCGTCGTTGGACTGGGCGTCATCAGCTGCATGTTGGTGGCGGTGATGATCGCGACCGCCGGGCGCGTCGTGGCGCGGGTGGGCGGGTCGAATCCCACGCGGGTGGCGGCGGTGGCCGAACGCATCGCCGAGTTCGAACTGCCCGAGGGATACGTGGCGGACTATGCCGCCGAGGCGGCGGGGTTCAGCATCGCCGCCCTCAAGCCGACAGATGGGCGCGGTCACATCATAGTGGCCCAGACGCCGTCGTGGGTAGCGGTGGATCGGGCGGAGGTCGAGGCCCGCCTGCAGAGCGCTGCCGGCGACAAAGACGGGGTGACGCGTCTGCGGGTAGAAGAGGTGCGCGAGGTGATGCTGCGGGGGGCGCCGGTGACCGTCACGGTGAGCCGCGGCGAGGGCTCGGCGGGGCAGGACTTTTACCAGCTGCTGGGCGTTTTCGAGGGCAAAGGCGGCACCGCCTGGTTGATGCTCGTGGATGAGGTCGAGTCGTGGGACCAGGTCGAGATCGATGCCTTTATCGGCTCCATTGAATAGCGGCGTAGCGTTCACGCGAACAGGCAGGGCTTGGCAGGGATACTGTCCCGCTGAGGCCTGTCTGTTTCCTTGGACGCTGTTGCACATGGGCTCGTCGTGGGCCATAATGGGGCGGTCCGGTATGACCCGCGACGCCTTCGACCAGTGGTTTCGCTCTTGGCCCGATTCCAAGGAACGCTATGCCCTCCCAACGACGATCGTTTCGCTTCATCGCTGCCGCCGGAGCGCTGGTCGCTCTCGTGGCGCTGGCCGTCATCGTGCCGCATCACGTCGCCTCCCCCTCGCGGGACGCGGCGCATCCCGCCCCGGGGGTAGGGACGACGCCCGATGGCGGGGTGTCTGCGCTGGGCGGGGCGTCCACGCCCGATGGGGGACTGCTGGCCGCTCAGAACCTGGAGTATGCCCCGGGCCTCGACCCCTTTGACATCGATGCCTTCCTGCGTTCCATCGGTAGCGGCCTCGCCGAGTATGTCCTCGAGCGTGGGGAGCAGCGCGTGAGCGTTGGCGAACTCGTGATGGCGGCTGCCGAGCGCCATGCCGTGAACCCCCGCGTGTTGCTGGTGCTCATGGAGCTGACCACGGGCGTCGTCTCGGCGCCGAGCCCCGACCTGGTGATGCAGGCTGCCGGCTATCCCATGTCCGTTGCACCCGACGCAGAGGCGCAGATCGAGCGCCTGGCGGTGACGCTAGCGTCACACTATGTCGCGGCGTCTATGGGCGATGAGGCCATGGCGGTCAAGGGGCCTGGGGATAGCCCGGTCCATATAGATGCTGACGATCCGGCGGCCGCCGCCATCGCCCGAACGCTCGCCGAGACGCTACTCCTCACGGAGTTGGGGGCGGCAGTGTCGGGCGCGCGGCCCGGCTTTGTGGACGTCTACCGGCAGTGGTTCGGCGATCCGCAAGAGATGCCGGCATTCGCGCGCGGCGTTACCCTGCCTACCGGCGCCGCCTGGCCCTACGAAGGCGCCAAGCGCCACACGGGCGGGCCACACCTGGGGGCGTTCTGCAGCCAGCAGGATGTCCTGGCGGCATCGGGACTCGACTTTGGGGGCGAATCGCACGAGGTGCTAGCTATGGCCGACGGCCGCTACCTTGGCCGCGGCGAGACGAGCGCCTCCGGCTATCAGGCGGGCAAGTACGTCTTGCTGGAGCATGAGGGGGGCGTGCAGGTGATGTTCTGGCACCTGGGCGGCTTCTCGCCCGAGGTGCAGGCGCTGGCGCCCGACGCTGAGATCCCGAAGGGATTTCCCGTAGGGTGGTCGGGGCGCTCTGGCAACCAGTCGGCGGTGCACTTGCACGTGGAACTGCGGCGCGGCGCCGTGGCGACGAACCCCTACTCGGGTGTGCGCATTTCGTGGGACGGGCAGGTGGTGGACGGCTGGACGGTGCACATGTTCCGCTGGCCGGGCCGGAGCGACCGCGGCGTCAGCTATCGCGGCTCGGCGGTGCGCGGAGCGACGCGGGTCCTGCCCATAGCGAACTGCGCCTGCGACTTGGTCAACGCCGATGCCCTCGTGTCGACGGGGCACCCGGGCACCTCGTCTCCGCGCAATGGCATGGACGCCGACACGGTTCTGGCCAACTATCCCGACGTGGGGCTGCTTCCCTCGACGAATACGCGCACCACGGCGCTATGGGCCACGGCCGAAAAGCCGTGGGTCAACCACCTTCCGTGGTACTATCTCGTCGATGGAAGCGATGGGGGCGTCGACAACGTGAGCCTGGACGGCGCGCCGCTCTTTACCGCGCCCGAGTGCGCTCGGGCGGTATGGCTGAACGCCGGCGAGCACCGGCTGGCGTGGCGCTATCGCGGGGCCGGCGCGGCCGGCGCCAATATGGTACGCCTCGTGCCGTGGCCGTTCGACGCGCCCGCCTGCGCCGCATCCGCTCTGGACGCTCCGCCGAGCGGCGAGACGCCCCCCGCGCTGCCCCACGACGATGCCGCGCTCGTGGAGGAGCCTGACGCGGTGATGGCGGAACCGGGCGCGCGGGCATCCGTGGCGTGGCGAGTGCGAAACACGGGCTCGACGCCGTGGGGCGATGGTTGTCGCCTGATGTTTGATGACGGCTGGCCCCTGGATACTGAGGAGGAGGTCGTCGTGCCCGCGGCGGCGCCGGGGCAAGAGGTCACGGTGACGTTGCCCATCAGCGTCCCGCCTATCGACAGCGTGGCCCACGCCACGTGGCGGCTGCGCAACTCCGATGGCGTGGCCTTTGGGCCGGCCCTGACGCTCGCCGTCAGCGGCGTCCCCAGCGCGCGGCCTGACGCGACGCCGGAAGCGGCGCCGGGCAGTCCCTCGGATGCCCCTGTGCTGCTAGAGCCGGTGGCCGCAGACGGCGCGCCGGCCTACCTGGCGAGTCACGATGTAACACTGCGCTGGGCCGGCCCGCTGGATGCGACCGGGTACGTGCTCCACGTGAGCCTGTCGGCCGAGCCCGCGGACGATCCGGCCCCGGTCTTTCGCGAGCAAATCGACGCCGCGGTGCACGAGCGCCGCCTCGCCTTTGCGGCCGACGCGCCGCGGCTGTACTGGCAGGTGTCGGCCCTCAGGGCGCACGGGGAGGCGCGGAGCCCGGTGGGAGCCTTTGTGCTGGACACCGTCGCGCCCACCTGCAAGGTCGCTGTGGCGCCGGACGGGGGGGCGCGCGCGTCGGTGACGTGGCATGGCGACGATTCGCTCTCGGGCGTGGCCGGCTACGACGTCGCCTATCGCGTCGAGGGCGAGGAAGCGTGGCGTGCCCTGGTGACCGGGGCATCGGCACAAGTAGTGGAGGCCTCGCTGGCCTCCCCGCGCGGAGGGACGTACACGGTGCGCTGTCGGGCGCGAGACGCGGCGAGGAACGTCGGCGCGTGGAGTGACGAGGTGGAGGACGCGACGGTTGTGCTGGGTGGACCGGCACGTGCCCAGGTGGCTGGCGCGGGGCCGGCGGTGACGGCCCTGCCGGACGAGCGACTCTTTGTGGAGGCGCCGGTGCGCAACGTGGGGCCAGTGGCCGGCGACGCGCGGCTCTCGTTGGTGCTCGAGTCGGGCCTAGGCAGGCCGGAGACCGTCTATCGCTGGGATGTGGTGGGCTTGGCGCCAGGAGCCGCCGTCACGCTCACGGCAGTGATCGCGGCACCCAACATCCCCGGGGTGGTGGGGGAGCCGCTGGATGCTGGCTATCGCTTGAGCGTGCAATCCAGGGTGGGCGCAGGGACGGACCTCGCGGCCATGACGGATGTGTGTCTCGCCAGACCCGACCCCTATGAGGACCATGACGCGATTGATGGCGGCGCGCTCTCTGGAGCAGCGCTTGCGCCAGGCGGGCGCCAGACACGTGGCTTCCATGCGCCTTGGGACGTGGACTATGCGCGCGTGACGGCGGAGCGAGGTCGCACGTACATCGTATGGACTGAGGGGTTCGATACGGTGGTGGATCTGTACGACGCGGCCGGCGCCCTCGTGGGGCAGAGCGCCGGCGCCGGCGGCCCGACTCCGCGGATCGTGTGGACGGCGCCGGAGGATGGCGTCTACCATGTCCGCGTGCGCCCCTGGGCGCCGGGGAGCGAGGGGTGCGGCTCCGGCTATATCCTTGGGCTGCAGAGCGACCCGGCGTCTCCCGAGGTGCCGGAAGGCGCGATGGAGGAGAGCGACCTGCGGCTTCCCATCATTCGGCGTCTGGAAGTACCCTAGCGCCGGGCAGGAGAGCCGGCGCCGCCAGGTCCGCCACGCCATGGACCGCAAGGCAGGCGTCGTGGCCCGTGCTGTGGTGCCACGCGAGGGTGCGCCGTCCAGGGATGGTCTGTGACAACGCGTCCCTTGCGCCTAGAGCCGGCGGATGCGTTGCCGCTACTCCTTGGCGGCGCCAGGGCAAAGAAAAACAGCAATGCATTGGAGCTACACTGCTGTTTTCTGGAGAGATATGAAGTTCGTATGCGCGCCTATGGCGCTACGCCGACCGTGGCTGGTGGGTCACTGAGATGTGGTCCCACGCGCCTCTAGTGGCGACGCTGCCATCGCATCTTTTTGCGCATCTTGCGGTACTTGTGGCGCGCGATCTTTTTGCGACGCTTCTTGATGACACTGCCCACTCAACCACCTCCCTTCGTCAGGCGTTTATCCTCATACAGGTCACCGTATTGTAGCACAAAGGCTTTCTGTCTCCAAGTTGGCACGGAGGCCGAACGTGCCTACGAATCAGAGCGTGACGTTAATGCCTCGGCGGGAGGCGCCGGGCGGCCCTATGGCGAGCATGTCGCCAAGGGTCCTCACGCGGCGCCGCTCAGCATGCTGCGCACGCGGCGCATCAGTCCGGCGATCCCACGCGACCCAGGTGAGGGAGTGCCCCTTGTTCCGCTGCCACCTTGGGTGAGGACACGGCCGAGCAGGTCCACGAGGGCTCGCCGCTCCTCTGGCTCTAGGGCTGACAGCAGGCGGGCGGCCCGCTCGCGCCGCGCTGCGGCGAGTCGGCGCTGTACGGCTTCGCCCCGGGCGCTGAGGTAGAGACGTACTGCTCGTCCGTCGTGTACGTCGGGGCGCCGCTCAAGGAGGCCGGCGTCCTCGAGGCGCGAGACTGTCGCGCTGACGGTAGGGGGCGCTAACTCCAGTGCCCTGGCGATAGCATGGAGGCTCGCGCCCTGGGATGTGGCCACCGCCGTCAGCAGCGTTGCTTGGGCAGACGAAACCTGCACGGCACCTTGCGCTGGCGGAGCGCTGTCAAAACGCCGCAGGGCATCCAGCAGGGGGAGCAGAGCGACCTCGGGTGGCGGTGATGCGTGTGACATGGCTCCTCCAAGAAGATTCGTTAGACGAACGAAATATAGCGGTAGCGTTCGCCGTCGTCAATGCGCCTGTCTTGCGGGGGAGCCGGCGCGATAGATTGCCTGGGCGAGCAGCCGGAAACCGTGCCGGTTGAACGCTCCATATGTGGGATCGATGCCGAACAGCGTGACACCCCCTTCAGGCTGTGGGAGGTGGACGATGACGGGCTGCCCCGCGGGATTGATGTCCTCCCACACTGGCCAGTAGCCGGTGAGTAGCGGGCCCGCGGGCGACAGGTGTGCCACGGTGACGGCGTCGTCCGGGAGGTGGGTGAACCAGACGGGCGCTCGGGCAAAGAGCACGGTATGCTCAGGATACGAAGCGGCTAGGGGGTCGTTGGGTTCGCAGCTAATCGCGGCCATGGCGGCAAAGTGGTGGGAGGTGATGGTGGCATCGACGTCGGCCAAGCCGGCGCCGACCGCCACGTCGGCACCGGCCGCCCCGATGCCGATGATCTGGCCGCCGTCGCGAGCATAGGTGCTCAGGGAGCGCTTGCCGCGGGCCGAGAGGCGCCCCCATAGCTCAGTATGACCCGAGACGATGAGCAGATCGTACGAGCCGAGTTCGTGGCCTGCGTCCAGGCGTTCGGTGGTGAGCGCCGAGACGTCGAACCCCAAGTCGCGCAGCACGACGAGGAGGCCCGGGTCGGCGTGAGCGGCGATGTGGGGTCGGCCAAGGCGAACCAGGTGAGCGGGCAGTGCGCAGACCGCCTCGAGATCGATGCTGTACTGCCGACTGAGGAGTGGCATGGCGTTTGTCGCGTCCGCGGCGTCGGCGGGCAGCACGATGGTGCCGGCAGGGTGGTGGCGCTGGCAGGCGTCGAAAGCGGTCGGCGCCCAGTACAGGGGGACGCCCTGGGCGAGGAGCGCATTCGTGGCGACAATGGCGGCATTGCTCGACGCCGTGTAGGCGTATCCCGCCGCAGCCCCCGGCTCGACCCGGGCCCTGGGTGGGGGGGCCTCCAGCACACACTCGGTGGCGATGTCCGGAACCCGATCGAGCGGGAGGCACGTCACGCCCCACGCCAGGGGGAGACTCCAGCCCGACGCGGCGCGCTCGTCGGAGCCACTTCCGCGGCGCGGCGCCCACAGGAGATCTGCCGCCAATGCCCCCCGGGGCTGGTCGAGGCGGACGAGGTAAGCGCCGAGCGCATGTGGCTTCCAGTCCACCGTGAGTTCCGCGCGGGTGCGCTCGACGCGCACACCGTTGGCGATGAGGTGGTTCACCAGCGCGGCGGCCTCGTGCCGGTCTTGCTGGTGCTCCTCGTCTGAGGGAATGAGGTACGCCGCCGGGCCGGCATGTCCAGAGAGAGTGTTGAGCGCCAGCGAGCCCATACTCGCCGCTGGATGGGACGCAACGGGGGTGCCGCGGAGCAGTCCCTCGGAGAGGAGACGTGCTTGATCGCGAATGAGGGCCGCGCGATGCTCGGCGATAAAGACCAACGCCCCGTTGATGGCGCCCTGCAGAGCCGTGACGCCGCCCTCGTCGCGCGATGCCACCGTCAGGCTCAGGCCGTATCCCCCGTGGTAGGCGGCGTAATCGGCGAGGCCGAGGGGCGGCCAGCCCCGGCTGACCGCCGCCTGGTCCAACGCCACTACCTCGGGCGCATAGCCAGAGACCGAGTGGACGGCGGTCGACATGGCGTGGGCGATGTCCAGTGACCAGGCCGTAAAGAGATCGATGCTGGGGACCTGCCGCGGCGGCGCGGCTACCCCTATCTCCATGGGGCTGCCAAAGCCGTCGACGTCCAGGACCACCATGGGGCCCCAGGCCTTCAGTAGGTCGACCACCACCCGCGTCTCGGGCTGCGACTGCGCCACCAGGTCTCGCGCCGGCTCGATGTCGGTGGCGTTGCCGGGGCTGCCGGACACTCGCCCGTCGGGATTGGGGACCACATTTACCAGGAGGATGACGTTCTGCAGGGTACGCTGCGTCTCGGCGGACTCGTCCTCGGCGAGCCGCTGTATGAGCGCGAGTGCGGCGTCGACGCCCGCATAGGCGTTCCCCTGCCAGCCCGCGTTCAGTAGCACGATGGTGGGCATTCCGCAGGGCGCATCGGCATCGTCGGGGGCGTTCGCGCCGCGCTCGATCATCTCCATGCGTCGAGCTTGCACGTCCATCAGGCGGGCAAGGTTCTCGGGAGACGACACCGTCGCCAACAGGAGGGGTAGGCCGCCGGCCGAACGCCCGAGCTGCTCCACACGGATGCGAGGGCTCGACTGGGCCAGGTCGGTGAGGGTTGGAGCGATATCGGCGTATAGGACCGAGGAGTAGTGTGGAGAGGGCCGCTCACCGCCCACCAGCGCTGGCCTGTCGACGGCGTCCGGCGGGTCGGCCCGTGCCGGGACGTCCAGGAGCAGGACGAGGGTACACAGCACCAGAGATAGCCAGGCGCGCAACGAACGCGTCACCACGACGGTCCTTACCTCCTCGCGGCGCTCGATGCGAACGGCTCGAGCGCCATGGACGCAGGGCGAGGGCCCGGATGTCGATGGCGATGCATGTGGCGCGGTGCTCGGGTGGGGTGAGGGTGACGGGGTGCGACGGGGCGCTCACGGTCGGGTCCGCCGCGCCGGGGGACGATGATGAGGGGCGCGGCTGAACGCTGAGGCGATACTAGCGAAGATAAAGATGAAGGTCAAGCGACAGATCCGCCGCGACCTCTGCGCCGAGGGCTGCAGATTTGCCCGGGTGGGGTGACGTGTTATACTGCTGTCGCGCCCGAGTTCGTGGCCCGAGCCGTTGCGGCGGAAGCCCGACGTTCGCGACGGCGCGCGGATTCCGGTGGGACTACCCGACCCGACTCCCCACAGAGACTCCGCCGGCCATCCCCTGGGCCGGCACGGCACCATCACCACTGCCCGGAGGTCCTGGCACGATGAGTCTGAGCCTGCGCCAGCTTTGGCGCCGTGGCAAGCAGATGGCCACCTTCTATCCCACGGACGGCACGAGCGAGTTGCAGCGCCGCGGCATGCTCATGATGTGGTGGGATGGGATCACTGCGTCGATCAGCGGCGCGTTCTATGCCGACTTTCTCGTCATCTACATGCTGGCCCTGGGCGCCAGCGCCGCGAGCATAGGCGTACGCACATCGATCAACAGCGCCGCGGCCCTGGCGGCGCCGCTCCTGGGCGCCTGGCTCGTAGAGCGCACGGGGCGCCGCAAGCGTTGGGTGCTCTTGGGAGGCGGCGGGCTCGCCCGCATCATGCTGCTGGGAATGGCAGCGATCCCATTTCTGCTCTCGGGGAACGCTGCGGTGGCGACTTTTGTGGCGCTGGCGGCGATCCAGGCATTCGCCAATACCGTCAGCATGCCGGCAGCGAATTCACTGCTGGCGGACGTGGTGCCAGTGGCGATCCGTGGCCGGTACCTCGGCGCGCACATGATGGCGCTCAATCTGGCACGCATGGCGTGCGTGCCGGTGGCGGGCTGGCTCATCAAGGAGGTGGGCGGCGTCCCCGGCTACCAGGTGGCGTGGTTCGTCGCGGCGCTGACGGGTTTCGTCGCCACGGGCTTTTACGCCGCCATCCCTGAGCCAGAGTCGGTGGAGGGGAGGCACGCCTCGGGCGCCACACCCGCCGGCCTGGCTGAAGGATGGCGCCTCTTTCTGGCCGATCGGCGCTTTGTATTGTTCTGCGCTACGAACTTTTTCTGGAATTTCGGCGTGCAGCTAGCGGGCCCGTTCTTTACCGTACACATGGTGTCCGACCTCGGCTTTGGGGTCGACACGGTCGCGGTGTTGGCAACGGTCGCGACGGCCGTGAACGTGGTGGCCTACCGCACCGTGGGCGGCCTGGTGGATCGCAAGGGGCCGGCGATCATGACGGCCATCAGCATGTTCCTGGTCCCGCTCATGCCGATACTGTGGATCCTGGCACGCACGCCCCTCCATGTGGCACTGGTGCAATCGTACGGCAACCTGGCGTGGGCGGGTTTCCGTGTGGCCGCCACGCCGCTGCTGCTTATGCTGACGCCGCCCGAGCACCGATCCCGCTACGTGGCGATCTTTAACACCATCAACGGCCTGGCGACGGTGTTGGGCCCGCTCCCCGCGAGTTGGATCTATGCCCAGTGGGGCTTTACGGCCGTCGCTGCCGCATCGGGCGTGGGACGCATGCTGGGCGGGATCCTGTTCTTCTGGCTGCTCAAGAGCGGCGGCCTGGAGGAGCCCTCGGCGACGGAGCAGGTGGCGCCGGGCATGGCGGCGTGACCCCGGCATGGGCCTGGCACGTGTCCAGCCAAATGATAATGTTACCGAGGGGCATTGACCGGCGCGCCGGGAGGCGCCTATAATGGCGACGATGCAGCGAATGGGGGCCGTGCAGGCGGCCAACGCAGAATACGAATGACGAGGGGCGACGGAACACCATGAAGCGACGCCTGCTGGCGCTGGGAATGGCGCTTTCCATCGTGTTGATCACTCCGGTTCCCGGGCTGGCCGACCCGCCCCACGCGCGGCGTGGCACGCCGACCGCGGGGCTTCAGGCGATGCTATGGCAGCCGCAGATCGCCATCGTCTGGCCGCACGACGGCCAGGGGGGGCAGACGAGCGTCGAGCTATCGCGGGCCATCAACGTGAGCGTGTGGCCGGCGGAGCAGGTGCGCTGCAATGCGGACGCCAACTTTCAGCTGATGGTCGCCAGGCAGAACGGATTGGCGCGAGTCGCGGCGGTGGCGGGCGAACCGGGCATGCGCTCGGTGGGCGCCGTGTCGTATCCGGCCCTGGAGTACAACGACATCGAGGCGAACCTGGCGGGCGACCGCACGGTGCAGTACCGCCTGCTCACCTATGGCGAGGTGCAGCCCACGCGCCTCGATTTTGCCGGCAACGTGTGGATCCACGCGGCCGACCCGCGCACGCTTTTGCCGGGGCCCGTGTTGCCGCTGGGATTGGCGGAATCGTCGCGCCCTACCGGCGGCTACGATGCTCGCATCCAGGTGGTTTGGCCGCACGATGGCAGGGGCAACCACACGCCGGTGGAGGATGCCACGTACGTCAACGTGGCGGTAGATATCTTTGCCCACGACACCTTTGACGCGGCCATCCCCGATCCTTCGGGCGCCTATCCCTTTAGCGTGACGCTGCTCAAGGCCGACGGCAACGGGCCGCTCGAGCCGGTGCTGCGCTCGTCAGAAGTAATCACCCAGACGGCCAACGATCTGGAGTACCCGCGCTGGGTGTTCAACGACGTGCCGGTGAATCCGGCCCACGCGACGCATTTCGTGGTGAGCCTGCTGCCCGCCGGCGGCAGGGCGGCCAGCCCCTACACGACGGTGTGGACCCACGCCTCGGACGCCCGTACCATTCTCCCGAATCCACCAGTCCCGCCCTCTTGCCTGCCCTAGCGCGATATGACCGAAGGCGCAAGTGCTAGTAACCGTAGAGCGCAGAGTGCGCCGAGTAGAGATAGATAGGGGGCCGCATGGGTAGTGGCGGCTTGGCTGCCGGGGGCACTCACAGCCCGCTCCCGCTCGATGTGACACGACCCGTATCCGGTGTGGCATCGCTCTCCTTCTGCGGTCGCTGGTTCGGTCACCTCCGCTACGATGCGAGATTCGCCGTCGAGAGTTGGGTGTCGTGAGTACGATGGATACAGACGATCACGTTCTGGCGCTGCCGCATGGGCGCGTCGAGTTGCCGGCCTTCCTGCCCGATGCCACGCATGGCTCGGTGCGTACCGTCGACTCCCAGGATCTGGAGGGGGCCGGGGTGCAGGCGCTGGAGATGAACGTCTTTCACCTGATGCAGCGCCCCGGCTCGAGCACCATCAAGAGCCTTGGCGGCCTGCATCGCGCCTTCTCGTGGCATAGCCCCATCCTCACCGACTCGGGGGGCTTTCAGGCCTACTCGCTCATCCGCCAGAACCCGCGGCTGGGGAGCCTCAGCGACCGAGGCATCGTCTTTCGGCCCGAGGGCTCGGCGCGCAAGCTGATCCTCACGCCGGAGAAGAGCATCCAGCTGCAGATGAGCTACGGCGGTGACATTGTGGTGTGTCTGGACGACTGCACCCATGCCGATGCCCCCTACGAGACGCAGCGGGAAGCGGTCGAGCGCACCGTGCGTTGGGCGCGGCGCTGCCGCGACACCTTTGACGCGTTGATGGCCGGCCGGCGGAGCGATGAAGCGAGGCCGCTGATCCTGGGCGTCATCCAGGGGGGGGACGAGCGCGACCTGCGCCGCGCGTGCGCCGAGGCGCTGCTCGAGATCGGGTTCGACGGGTACGGTCTGGGGGGCTGGCCGCTGGACGGCCGGGGAAACCTGCTGACCGATGTCATTGCCTACATACGCGAACTCGTGCCGCCCGAGTACCCCATGCACGCGCTGGGCGTGGGGCACCCGGACCACGTGGTAACATGCGCCCGGATGGGCTACGCGACCTTTGACAGCTCTATGCCCACGCGCGACGCGCGCCACGGGCGCCTGCTGGTGATGGCGGGAGGCGACGAGGCCCCGGATCCCCTCGGCGGGAAGTGGTGGCGCTTCCTCTACATTCAGGACGAGCGGCATGTGCGCGACGCGCGGCCGCTGTCCGAGACGTGCGACTGCCACACCTGCCGCCACTATTCGCGGGCGTTCCTGCACCACCTCTTCAAGCTGGGCGATGGCCTCTACTACCGCCTGGCGACGATCCACAATCTGCGCTTCATGGTGCGGCTCATGGCGCGGCTGCGGGCGGAGGCGGGACGCCGTGTCGGATGATGCTCAACTCGACGCGCTCGTGGCGCGGGTGCTGGCGAGCGCCAAGTACCGCGAGGTGCTGCCCGACCTGGTGCGCGCCATCGGGCGGCGGGAGTTGAACGCCCGTCGCGATCCCAAAGAGGCGGCCAAGGCGACGCGAAGCAAGCTCCATCAGGTGGCGGCATCGTACCTCGTGGGGCGCATGCGCTACGACGAATGGCTGTCCGCCATGGCGTCCGCACGGGAGGAGGGGGAGGACGCCCTGCGGCGCGTGCTGCGCGACGTCATGGCGCACCACGCCTCGACGCGCGAGCGGCTCCCACTGCTCGACAGCTTTTACCGTGACGCGCTCGAGGGTGTCGGTCCGCTACGCTCGGTGCTCGACGTGGCCTGTGGGCTGAACCCCCTCGCCATGCCCTGGATGCCGCTGGCGCCGGGCGCCCGTTACGTGGCATGCGATGTGTTCCACGACCTCGTGGCGTTCCTGGGCGGGGCGATGGTGCTGCTGGGGGTGGCGGGCGAGGCGCAGTGGCGCGACGCGCTGCACGATCCTCCGGAGGACGAGGTGGACCTGGCGCTGCTCCTCAAGGCGATCCCCTGCCTGGAGCAGCTGGAGAAGGGGGCGGGCCAAAAGCTCCTGGACCGCCTCGCCGCGCGGCACGTGCTGGTGTCCTTTCCGGTGGCGAGCCTCGGGGGCCGGGACAGGGGTATGGTGGCGCACTATGACGCCCAGATGGCCGCGCTCCTAGCGGGCAGGCCGTGGGGCGTCAAGCGATTCCTCTTTGAAACGGAATTGGCGTTTCTCGTGAACAAGGCGTGAGGGGGTTGTGGGTTGTGTGTTGGCGACTGGCGTTACAGGTGACAGCTTGCAGGTCACAGGCTGGTGTCGGGTAGTCGCGCTCGAGCCTGTAACCTGCAACCTGTTATCTGGAACCCCAACTCACAACGCACAACCCACAACCGTCTACTGGGCTATGGCGCGATCGCCCCGTCCCCCAGCAGTGGCCTGACGGAGCGGTCAAAGAACGCCTCGGCGTCGGAGGGGAGGATCCCGCCATAAACCGTCTCGCCCACGCGCACGGATACGCCCATGGAACAGTGATCCATGCAAAAGGCGCCGATGAGTTCCACGCGGTCGGCGAGGCCCTCCCTCTCGATGATGGACTCAAAGGTCGCCGCCACTTCATCCGACCCGCGGACGTGACAAGAACTCCCCACACAGATAACGATCGTTAGCATGAACCTCTCCGTCGAGCTGCTTCACCAGAGATCACAGAGGGCGCAGAGAATACCCGACCCGAAGTCTACCCTGGCCTCGTTGGTGCCCTTGGAGCCTTGGTGGTTAGCCTTCCGTTCAGGCCTGGGCTCGGTGGGTGATGTGGTGCGACAGGGTGGCCAGCTCCGCGGCCAGGTCCTCGTTCTTGACGAGGACCGAGTCGGGCAGCGACAGGCGGCAAGGGGCGAAATTCCAGATGACTCGGATGCCACCCGCCACCATGAGGTCGGCGACGCTCTGGGCGGCGCACTCGGGCACAGTGATGATGCCCATCTGGACGTGAAGCCGCGAAGCGAGATCGGCGAGCTTGGTAACGGGCAACACCTGGCGTTCGCCCACGAGCATACCGACTTTGGCGGGGTCCTGGTCGAACAGCGCCACGATACGCAGGCCGTAGCGCTCAAAGCCCGTATACGATGCCAGGGCGCGCCCGAGGTTGCCGACGCCCACGAGGACGGCTTCCTTGTCGTTTATCAGGCCGAGGAACCGTTCAAGGCGTGAGGCGAGGGCCCGCACGTCATAGCCGATCCCCGGACGACCCTCCTCGTCGATGTAGCTCAGGTCGCGGCGCACCTGGGCGCCGGCTACGCCCGCCGAGGAGCCCAGCTCCTCGGAAGAGATCACCGCTACACCCTCGTCGAGGGCCTCGGCGAGGCGACGGTAGTAGAAGGGAAGACGGCGCAGGCTGGGAAGCGGGATGCCACCCTTCTCCAACATGACTTGACCTCCGTGTGCATGGTGCAGCCTCTGCCGGTGGCCGGTAGGATAACACATCGTGTATAGAGGAGCAAACTCGGTTCGGCGGCGGGGTTCGTCGCCGAACGGGTGCGGCCCTCCATGGCAGGCGCACGGTGCGGTGTTGAGGGCACCCGCGTCGATGGCGGGGCGGCCAACCGCCCCGCCATCGACGCGCATCGTGATGGGTAGCCTCAGCGAGAGCTGCGCCGCGCGAGGGCGCTGGCGCCGAAGGCGATGATGCCTCCCGCCAGCGCGGTGGCGAGCTGCGGCCAGCGCATCATCTCGACGATACCAAGCGGCAGGGCAAGGGTCTGTGCCTCACCGGCAATCACGATGCTGAGGGGCCGGGCCACGAGCACGGTGACCGCAATGGCCAGCAGGGCGAACTTGGCTACAGCCGCGACGCCCAGAGCCAGCCAGCGATTCCGGGCGCGGAGCGCGCCATAGACGCTCACCAGGGTTGCATTGCCAAGTGCCACAAAGGGTATCATCGCGAGGAGCGGCAAGGGCAACACGCCGCTCACGGCCCCGCCGAGGGGCGTTACCATACCGACCAGGATGGCCTGGCTTACGCCGACCCACTCTACCGTCAGCAGGAGGAGGGCGTTCACCAGCGGGCCGGTGAGCCACTGTGGTAGGCCGAGCAGGGGGATGACCAGCGCGAGGGTCATCAGGCCGACCAAGCGCGCCGCATCGAGCCACAGGCGTGAGCGAGCGAACGTCGGTTCCGTGCGCGTTTCCATGTGCATGTGAGGCTCCTTGTAGTGTAGTTATCAGTTGTCAGCTATCAGTTTTCGGTTGTTCTTTTGAGATCGATTATTCTGTCTGAGGGTGCTGGCAGCTTTCTGATAGCCGATCACTGACGACTGACAACTGAATACCGACTGCTGACTAGATCCGTTCTACCGTGACCTGCTTGTTGCGGCGCTCGAGTTCGCGCAGCAACTCTTTCACGTACACCATGCGCATCGTCTCGCCGCGAACCACATCGGCCACCTGGTTCGGATTGATGGCCGTGCCCACCACGAGGTGGATGTCGTCGGCTGACAGGAGGATGCGCGCCAGACGCGTGGCGGCGTCATCGTCGTCGGGGAGGTCGTGTACCGACTCGGCCTCCTCCAACAGCGCGATCGCCTGTCCCAAGGTGACGATACCCTCCGTGACGAGGTCGACGCCCTGGAGTCGCGCCACGGGCGGCGTCCCCTTGCGCCTCCCCCCGCCGTTGCGCCGCTTGCTGGGAGGCACCCAATCGACGACGAGTTCCCGGTCGAGTACGCGGGCCGCGATCTGAGCGGTGGTGCCGCCACAGATCACCCGGATCCCCTCGGCGCCCATGAGCCGGCGCACGGCCTCGGCATCCTGCTCCTTGTCGGCTGGGGGGCCGGTCAAGATCGTCGCGGTCACGGCGTCGCGGACGTGCATCCCGACGGCGGTGGCGTCGTCGCCGGGCTGCCCATCATACAGCTTCAGACAGGTGCGGGTGAGCGCCCGGGTCAGCCCGTAGGCGTCCGATCCCGTCTGACACCAGCGTTTCGCAGAAGTAGCGATGTTGTCCCATCCCCATCCCAGACGGTAGAGCCCGCCGACGCCGGCGTGCTCGTAACCGTCGCTAACCAGTACCATATAGTCGCCCTTGTGCAGACCAAAGTGTGCCTCGCGCACGCGACGGCCGTTCACCACCCGTTCCACCACCGGCAGTTCGACGACCTCATTGCCGCGAATGAGGATGAGCGGTGGGCAGTCGTATTCCACCAGGTAGGCGTCGCGACCATGCTGGACCATGAGCACCTGAAAGGTGGCGTACGCGAGCTTGCGCACGGCGCACTCGGGGAGCGTGTTCACGAGGGTCTCCATGACGTCCTCGACGGACGCCCCCTTGGCAAACATGGTGCCCGCGATCTTGGCGGTGAGCGTCGCCAGGATATTGGCCTTGACGCCGCTGCCCAGCCCGTCGGACAGGACGGCCATGAACGAGGAGGGCGTGGTGACGATCTCGACATAATCGCCACACAGTTCCTCGCCGTGTTTGGGCAGGGCCTCCCAGGCATACTCGACGAACTGCCTCATGCCCGCTTCCCCTCATCCACAAGCCGTGCCAGCTTGGCTAGCATCACCTTGGTCTCGGCAGTGGTCTCACCCAGCAACTGGGCGATCTCGTGGGCGACGCGCATCTGGTTCTGGATCACCTCTTGCGTGCGCGTCACGGTCTCTTTGCGGATGTGGTCCATCTCGGCGCGCTGTCGCTCCCGCTCGGTGACGTCGCGCAGGATGCCGACGAGCAGGCTCTGCCCCTCGACCGGCACGATCGTCTCCTCTACGATGAGGTCGGGCCGCAGCTGGACGCTGAGGTTCAGCACGGGCTCGCTGGTGTCGCGCACCTGGGCAAAGTGATCGACTATGGGCACGACGCTCTGAAGCGGCTTGCCCGATACGGCCGAGAGACGGCAATGGAGCATCTTCTCTGCCGAGGGCGACATATCCTGGATGTAGAGGCGCGTGTCCACGATGACGATGGCGTTGGGCGTAACGTCCATCACCACCTGGCGCAGCGACTCGGCCCGACGGCGCATGTACGGGATGCACATGGTCGCCTCGGCCATGCCGCGCAGGGTGGCAACCGCCTTCTCGCGGCACGTCGGGTAACCGCAGGCGCCGCAGTTCAGCTCGTCCTCGGGGGCGTACTTGTCGACGCGCCGAAGGACCTCCACGATCTGATCCTCGGAGAACTCGGCCATGGACACGCTGCGATCCTCGTAGGCGCGCTCTAGCGTGGGCCACTCGGCGCGGGTAGGGAGGGGCTGCGGCTGGCGGCGCGACGCATAGTCGATCACGCGCTGGCGGGCGATATAGATCCCGCTACCGAGGGCCGGCCCGCGCTCGGGGCGTCCCAGCTCTTCCATGGCGGGCCCGTTGATGCAGCCCCCCTCGCACGCCATGAGTTCCACCATGCAGGCGGCGAGCTGCCCCGAGCGAATGCCCCGCAGCACATCCTCGCACGCCTCCAGGCCCGAGGTCGTCACCACGTGGCTCGTCAGCAGGTCCGTATCCAGGTTGGCGGTGCCTACCAGGCCGCCCTCGACGGGAAAAAGCCGCGCGTTGGCGCGCAATACCCGCTCTGCGGGCGGCTCGTCCGAGGGCACGGCCACCCCCTCATCCCGGAGCCACTCCTCCAGTTCGGTGAACGTGAGGGCTGCGTCGATGGCGCCCGCGACGGCATCGTCGGACGCCTCGGCCTTTTTGGCGATGCACGGCCCGATGAACACCACCATGCTGTCGCGACCGTGCTTGTGGCGCAGCCAGCGCCCGTGTGCCACCATGGGCGATACTAGGGGCGCGAGGTGGGGGATCAGGTCAGGGTAATACCGCTCGATGAGGTTCACTACCACGGGACACGCCGAGGCGATCACGGGGTGGCGGGCAGGTTCTCGGTCGACGACGTCGCGATGGGCGAGGCCCACCATCTCGGCGCCGAACGCCGTCTCCCCCGCCGCTGCAAACCCCAGGGCCTGCAGCGCGGCCTCCATCTGTGAAAAGACGCCGATGCCAAAGTAGGCCGGTGCCGATGGGGCCACGCTGGCGACGACGGTGCGTCCCTCCGCAATGGCCTGGCGGACGGCGGCGCGGTCGTCGCGCACCACTTTGGCGCCCTGAGGACAGGCGCGCACGCAGCTCGCACAGGCGATGCACAGCTCGGGCACGATCTGCGCCTGACCGTTCTGGACGCGCACCGCCTTCACGGGGCAGGTGCGCACACACCGGTAGCAGTCCCGGCACCGCGCTCGGTTGGTCGCGATCACCCATTCGGCCATGGTGCCCCTCGCTGGAGAGTTCGTGCGCTTTTGCACAATATAGCAGCAAGGCTCGACGCTGTCAAATCATTCGTGCATTTTGTCACAAAGATGGACCGGGTTGGGGCACAAGAAGAGGGGGCTGGTAGCAGCCCCCTGCGCATGTGGTGAGTTGTGACGCGGCCCTGCGCCGCGGCGATGAGCCGCCGCTGAGCGCGCTATCGCACTTCGACGATCAGGCGGACCGCCGTCTTGTCCTGGTCGGCGATGGTGACGATGGCAAAGTCGGGGATGCAGACGATGTCGATGCCTTCGGGTGCCAGATAGCGTCTGGCGATAGCTATGGCCTTGGTAGCCTGATTGACAGCGCCCGCGCCAACCGCCTGCAGTTCGGTGTGGCCGTTGTGGCGGATGATGCCTGCAATGGCTCCGGCCACGGCCGTCGGTCGAGAACTCGATGACACCTTGAGGATCTCCGGCGTCTCGAGACCAACGAGGTGCTTGACAGACTCGGGGGCAGCTACGGTTGCCATTGGCTAACTCCTCTATGTGACTGCATGAGCGCCGAGCACGTGGCGAGTAGGCCGATGCACTGACCGCAGCCCGATTGTGCCGGGCGCGGAACCCACGCCGAGCGATGGGGCAAACCCTGAGGTTGGTCCAAGCGCTTGGCGATCACTCTATATACCTACTAATCAGACAGGTTTTATCTGATTACATGCCAAGCATGCTGGCGTCGAGGGATAGGCGAGATGTACGGCCGGCGGGAGTTGCGCTCGTGGGGGCCGGAGGTCGGACAGGAAGCGTCGTGAGGGTTTGACTCTCGTGATCGGCGCGGGTACGATGGGCCGGTGCGAGGGGCGCTCGGCGCCGGGCTTTCTTGGCCCGCGGTTCGCCAGACATTCGGGGGCGGTCGTACGCCCCTGTCGCGGATATCACCAGAGGATGAGAGAAGATGAGTCCCAACGAGATGACGCTTCGCTACGGGATGAACCCCCATCAGAGGCCCGCGCGGGTATTTGTGGAGGGGGGGGCGCTGCCCTTTGAGGTGCTGAGCGGCAGCCCGGGCTATATCAACCTGCTCGACGCGCTGAACGCGTGGCAGCTGGTGCGCGAGCTGCGCCAGGCGACGGGGCTGCCCGCCGCGGCGTCGTTCAAGCATGTCAGCCCGGCCGGTGCAGCGCTCGGGGTGCCGCTCAGCCCCGCGGAGCGCGCCGCCTGCTTTGTCGAGGACCTGGAGCTGTCGCCCATCGCGGCCGCCTACGCCCGCGCCAGGGGCGCCGACCGCATGTCGTCGTTCGGCGACTGGATCGCCCTGAGCGACCCCTGTGACGAGGCGACGGCGCGCATCATTCGGCGCGAGGTGTCGGACGGCGTCATCGCGCCCGGCTATGAACCGCGCGCCCTGGAGATGCTGCGGAAAAAGCGGGACGGAGGCTACCGTGTGTTGCGCATCGATCCCGATTACGAGCCGCCCGAACTCGAGAGGCGCCAGGTCTTTGGCGTGACGCTGGAGCAGCGCCGCAACGACACTGCGATCACCCCAGATCTCTATGGGAAGCGTGTCACAGCCCTCCAAGAGATCCCCGCCGACGCGATGCGCGACCTGCTCGTGGCGACCATCGCGCTCAAGTACACGCAATCCAACTCGGTGTGCCTGGCCCACAACGGCCAGGTGACCGGCGTCGGCGCGGGACAGCAGTCGCGCGTGCACTGCACGCGGCTGGCCGCGAACAAATCGGACCTCTGGTTACTCCGGCAGCATCCGGCGGTGCTCGGCCTGCAGTTCGTCGAGGGGTTGCCCCGGGCGCAGCGCAACAACGCCATTGACCTCTTTTTCATCGACGACCTCTCGCCCGCCGAACGGGGCGCGTGGGAGCAGTCGTTCGCCGTCGTGCCCGAGAGGCTGTCGTCGGAGGCCAAGGCGGAATGGCTGGCGCGCTTTGGCGGCGTGGCGCTGAGTTCCGACGCCTACTTTCCCTTCCGCGATTCCATCGACCGCGCGCAGCGCAGCGGCGTTGGGTACGTGGCGCAGCCGGGGGGCTCGGTGAACGACGACGACGTCATCGCGGCGTGCGACGAGTACGGCATGGTGATGGCGTTCACCGGGCTACGACTGTTCCATCACTGACGGAGGCGGAGGGCGGTGGCGGCGAGGCCGGGGGGTGAACCCCTCCGGCTACGATAGATAAAAGCCCCTAGCGGGGCTGAGGGATCGCGCCCCGTTAGGGGCGGGCGTCTGGGATAGCCCGGCGGTTCAACGCCGGGCGTGCGTGGCGGGGCGCATGCCGCCGAGGCGAGGCCGGGGTGAACCCCTCCGGCTAGGATAGATGAAAGCGGGGCTGAGGGAGTGCGCCCCGCTAGGGCGGGCGTCTGGGATAGCCCGGCGGTTCAACGTCGGGCGTGCGTGGCGGGGCGCATGCCGCCGGGGCGGGCCGGGGGGTGAACCCCCTCCGGCTAGGATAGATGAAAGCCCTTGCCGGGCCGAAGGATCGCGCCCCGATAGGGGCGGAGGTCTGGGGTAGCCCGGCGGTTCAACGGGGCGTGCGTGGCGGGGCGCATGCCGCCGGGGCGAGGCCGGGGTGAACCCCTCCGGCTACGATAGATAAAAGCCCCTAGCGGGGCTGAAGCGTCCCGCTAGGGGTTCTGCCGGCGGTTCAGCGCCGGGCGTGCGTGGCGGGGCGCATGCCGCCGAGGGCGAGGCGCCCCTCCGGCGAGGATAGATGAAAGCCCCTAGCGGGGCTGAGGGAGTGCGCCCCGCTAGGGGTGGGCGTCTGGGATAGCCCGGCGGTTCAGCGCTGGGGCGCGGGGCTGCGAGCGCGTTCTGCTGGGGCGGAGTTCTCGAGCATCCGGATGGTGTTCTGCTGGGCGACGGCAGCGAAGGTCCATGGCGCGGCGGTTGTGGACGCGATGCGTGCCAGAGGGAGGGCCAACATGCCGTACTGGCGCCTCTACTATCACGTCGTCTGGGCTACCAAGGGGCGCGAGCCATGGCTGTCTGGGGAGCTTGAGCGTATGGTGTATGGCGCTATCCTGGGGAAGGCGAAAGACGTGCATCTGAAGGTGCATGCTATCGGTAGCGTGGACGACCATATTCATGTGGTGGTTTCGATTCCACCGTCGCAGTCGGTGGCAAGAGCGGTGGCTCTGATCAAGGGCGTCAGCTCTCACTATGTGAACACCAGCGGAAAGGTGCCGTGGCAGTTCGCCTGGCAAGAGGGCTATGGCGTCGTGAGTGTGGGAGAGCGTTCGCTGCGTGCTGCGATCGAGTACGTGCGTGGGCAACGGCAGCACCATGCGGAACATACTGTGCACGCGCTCTACGAGACCACCGGGAGCACCGGGGGGTGAACCCCTCCGGCTAGGATAGATGAATGCCCCTAGCGGGGCTGAGGGACCGCGCCCCGTTAGGGGCGGGCGTCTGGGATAGCCCGGCGGTTCAACGCCGGGCGTGCGTGGCGGGGCGCATGCCGCCGAGGCGAGGCCGGGGGGTGAACCCCTCCGGCTACGATAGATGGATGCCCTTGCCGGGCTGAGGGATCGCGCCCCGTTAGGGGCGGGCGTCTGGGATAGCCCGGCGGTTCACCGCCGGGCGTGCGTGGCGGGGCGCACGCCGCCGGGGCGAGGCCGGGGGTGAACCCCTCCGGCTACGATAGATAAAGCCCCTAGCGGGGCTGAGGATCGCGCCCCGTTAGGGGCGGGCGTCTGGGATAGCCCGGCGGTTCGCCGCCGGGCGTGCGTGGCGGGGCGCATGCCGCCGGGGCGAGGCCGGGGGGTGAACCCCTCCGGCTAGGATACATGAAAGCCCCTAGCGGGGCTGAGGGAGTGCGTCCCGATAGGGGTGGGCGTCTGGGATAGCCCGGCGGTTCAACGCCGGCCGTGCGCTCCAGAGGGAGACAGATCATGCGCATAGCCATCGGAGCTTTCAGTCACGAGGCCAACACCTTCTGCCCCAGCCTGACCGGATGGGATGCCTTTGGCTCCCGGCGATTGGTGCGCGGGGAGGCGATGCTGCAAGGGTTGGCGGGCACGAACACGGAGGAGGCCGGGGCGTTGACGGCCCTTTCCGAGCGGTTGGACTGCCAGGTGATACCCACGTTGGCGGCGCGGGCGCTGTCGGGCGGACCGGTGCTGGCCGATGTGTTTCACGCCGTGCTAGACGAGCTGCTGCAGCGGCTGCGCGCGGCCCTGCCGCTGGACGGCGTGTTGCTGGTGCTCCACGGGGCCATGATGTCGACGGATGACCCGGACGCCACGGGAGCCATCCTTCAGGCGGTGCGGGACCTGGTCGGCGCGGAGGTGCCGGTGGTGGGCACCCTCGACCTGCACGCCAATGTGACGGCCCGGATGGTCGAGTGCGCGGACGCCCTGATCGGCTACCACACGGCGCCCCACGTGGATATGTACGAGGCGGGCGAGACGGCGGCGAGGGTGCTGCTGGCGACGGTGGACGGCCGCGCACGGCCGCGCATGGCGCTGGCGCGCCTGCCGATGATCGTCCCCTCGGAGAACGCCCGGCACACCGACGGCCCTCTCTCCGAGGTTATCGCCATGGCGCGCGAGCTGGAGGCGACGGGCGCCATCCTGCACGGCGGCGTCTACCCGGTGCAGCCATGGCTCGACATAAGCGATGTGGGGTGCTCGGTGGTCGCGGTGACCGACGGCGACGCCGATGCCGCCCGGCGACACGCCGATCACCTGGCGCGGGCCTTCTGGGAGCGGAGGGCGGCGTTCGAGCCCGACCTCGTGCCGCCGGACGAGGCGCTGCGCCGCGCCCTGGCGCGGCCGTCGGGCACGACGGTGTTGTGCGACTCGGCCGATTCGCCCACCTCGGGCTCCACCGGCGACAGTACGGTGATCCTCCGGGCGGCGCTCGATGCCGAGCCGTTGTCCGGGCGGGTGCTGCTCAACGTGGTGGATGCTCCGGCGGTCAGCCGCGCCATGGCGGCCGGGGTCGGCGCGACGGTCACGGTGCGGGTCGGGGGGCGCCGGGCGCCCGCCTTCTTTGAGCCCGTCGAGTTTACGGGCCATGTGAAGACGATCTCGGACGGCGTCTTTCGCTTCAAGGGCCCCGGGATGCGCGGCACGGTGCAGACCATGGGGAGGGCGGCAGTGCTCACGCGGGGCGAGATCCACCTCGTGGTGATGGAGCGCGCCGTGTCCCAGTGGGACCCCGAGCTGTACCGTAGCTTGGGGGAAGAGCCGGCTGACGCGCGGGCGGTGCAGGTCAAGTCGCCGGCGGCGTTCCGCGCCGCGTATGGCGAGATTATGGATGAGGCGATCATCGTAGCGTCGCCCGGCCCGTCGACGCCGTATCTCACGTCCCTCCCGTGGCGCCACATTCGGCGGCCGCTCTACCCGTTCGATCCGGATGTGGCGTTCTAGGCAGCGCCGGCGCGCCCTCGGGTGCGGTATGGCAGCGCTCAGCAGTGGAGGTGCGTCGTGTCACTGCTTCTACAGCTCGTGCTGGTGCCTCTGGTGTTCTGTCTCATGGAGGGGGTGGCGTGGGCGCTCCACAAGTACGGCATGCACGGCTTCTTGTGGGTGCTCCATGAGGATCACCATCGCGGCCACAGGGGGTGGCTGGAGAAGAACGATTCCTTTGCGGCCTTTTTCAGTGTCCTCGCCATCGCCCTGTTCATCCGGGGCGTCCAGGGCGGCATCAACACCTTCTTCTTTGTCGCCATCGGGGTGACGCTGTACGGCATCGGCTATGTGCTGTTCCACGACATCACCTTCCACCGGCGCATCCGGCGCATCCGCGTGCCGCGCAAGGGGCGCTATCTGAAACGCATCATCCGCGCGCACGCGGCGCACCACCAAAAGAGCACCCGATATCAGGGGGTGTCCTTTGGCTTTCTGTGGGCGCCCCGCCGCTACGATGTGGATGCCTGAGACGCGCGGCGGGCCGCCTCGTCCTTGAGCCGCCGCCCGCTACGCGCCGACTCGACGGACCTCCCAATGCCCCCGTCAGATCCCCTTCGCCTCTCCGAATTGACCCTAGTTGAGCGATATTATAAGATATTGGCATGGCGCTGACCGCAGTGGCGCTGGAAGGGAGGACGTCATGGCGCCGACGGGCGAGGCGCCCGGCGGGCGCGTCCTAATCGGCTTGATGGGCGACGTCATGCTGGGGCGCCTGGTGGATGAGGCCATCCCCACGGTGGGGTATGCCTATCCCTGGGGCAATCTGCTGGGGGTGTTGCGCAGCACCGACCTGAACCTCGCAAACCTCGAGACCACGCTGACCACGAGCAGTGATCCGGCCGTCAAGATTTTCACGTTCAAGGCAGCGCCCGATCGCGTGCGAGTGCTCTCCGAGGCGCGCATTGACGTCTGCAACCTGGCCAACAACCACATCCTCGATTACCACGGCCCGGGGCTGGTCGAGACGTTGGAGGTGCTCGACGTGGCGGGCATCCGGCACGTGGGCGCCGGGCGAACGGCCGCCGAGGCCGCCGCGCCGGTTGTCGTGGAGCGGCGGGGAGTATCCATCGGCATCCTGGGATACACCGACAACGAGCCCGGTTGGGCAGCCGGTGATGGTCGGCCGGGCACGCGCTTCATCGACGTGTACGATATCCCCCGCGTGCAGAGCGACGTCCGGGCGCTGAAGGAGCGCGTGGATCTCGTCATCGTCACGATCCACTGGGGCCCGAACATGCGCCTCAAGCCGACGCCCGAGTTCCGGCGCTTCGCCCATGGCGCGATCGAAGCCGGCGCCGATGTGCTCCACGGCCACAGCGCCCACGTGTTCCAAGGGATCGAGGCGTACGGCCGCGGCCTGATCCTCTATGACACCGGCGATTTCGTCGACGACTATGCCGTCGACCCGCGGCTGCGCAACGACCTCTCCTTCCTCTACCTCGTGCAGGCCGATGGGGCGGGCGTCGCGGCGCTGGAGCTGATTCCCGTGCGGATCGCCAACCTGCAGGTCAACCGCGCCGAGGGTGACGATTACCGCCTGGCGGTCGACCGGATCGCTGCGCTCTCTGCCGAGTTCGGCACCGAGGTGGTCGAGGCCGAGCCGGGCCTGCTTCGCGTGCCGCTGGCGGTTAGGGAGCGCTGAGCGGCGTCCGGTCGCCTCCGGGCGCGATGATAGATGGAGGATGCGTCATGCCACCCCAAGCGATTGAGCGTATCTCGGACACCATCTGGCAGTTGCCCGTGAGCTACAAGGAGGGGATGCGCGTGCCGGCGCGCATCTATGCCACGGCGTCGCTCCTCGAGGCGATGGACGATGGCGTGTTCGACCAGGTGACCAACGTGGCCATGCTGCCGGGAATCCTGGACTATGCCTTCTGCATGCCCGATGGCCATTGGGGGTATGGCTTTCCCATCGGCGGCGTGGCCGCCGTGGACGCCGAGACGGGCGTGATCTCTCCCGGCGGCATCGGCTTTGACGTGAACTGCGGCATGCGCCTGGTGCGCACGAACCTCACTGAGGAGGAGGTGCGGCCCCGCCTGCGCGAACTCGTGGACGGGCTGTTCGAGCGCGTGCCGGCCGGTGTGGGCAGCTCGGGATTCGTCCAGGTGTCGCCCGAGACCTTTCGCGAGGTGGTGGAGCAGGGGGCGCGCTGGTGCGTCGACCACGGCTACGGCTGGGAGGAGGACCTGGAGCGTACGGAAGAGCGGGGCGTCATCACCGGCGCCGACGCCACCAAGGTCAGCGAGCGCGCCGTCAAGCGGGGGCATGACCAACTGGGCACCCTGGGGTCGGGCAACCATTACCTGGAAATTCAGGTCGCCCGGCCGGATAACGTCATCGACCCCGAGTTGGCCCGCGCGTTCGGCATCACGCTGCCGAGCCAGGTGGTGGTCATGTTCCACTGCGGCAGCCGCGGGTTCGGGCATCAGGTCGCGACCGACTACCTGCAGCGCTTCCTGAAGGTCATGGAGAGCACTTACGGGATCCAGGTCCCCGACCGGGAGCTGGCCTGCGCGCCGTTGCAGTCTCCGGAGGGGCAGGACTATAACGCCGCCATGAAGTGCGCCATCAATATGGCCTTCGCGAACCGCCAGGTCATCCTGCACCGCATCCGCGAGGTGTTCTCGGATGTGTTTGGGCGCGATCCCATGGACCTCGGCCTGCACCAGGTGTACGACGTGGCCCATAACACCGCCAAGGTCGAGCGGCACGTGGTAGACGGCGAGGAGCGCGAGGTATTGGTGCACCGCAAGGGCGCCACCCGCGCCCTGCCCCCGGGCGCCGCCGATCTCCCCGAGGAGTACAAGGCGACGGGCCAGCCGGTGATCATCGGAGGGAGCATGGAGACCGGCTCGTATCTCCTGGCGGGAGTCGAGAGCGGGGACCAGACCTTTTACTCGACGGCACACGGCAGCGGGCGCACCATGAGCCGCCGCCAGGCCAAGAAGCAGTTCCACGGCAAGACGCTGCAGCGCGAGATGGAGGAGCGCGGCATCTATGTACGCACCGCCTCTTTCTCGGGCCTCGCCGAGGAGGCCGGTGGGGCGTACAAGGATATCGACGAGGTGATCCTGGCCACCGAGCTGGCCGGCATCAGCCGGCGCGTGGTGCGGCTGTCGCCCATCGGCAACGTGAAAGGCTGAGGCGATGGAGGAGAGGACGCCCATCGCGCTCATCACCGGATCGCTGGGCAGCGGCAAGACGACGCTCCTGCGGCGCGTGCTGGAGCAGGAGATGGGCGAACGCCGCTTGGCGGTGCTCATGAACGAGTTCGGCGAGATCGCCATCGACAGCCGCGTCATCGAGGGGGAGCACGTCCGCATCGTCGAATTGGCCGGTGGGTGCGCCTGCTGCGCGCTGGCGGGTGAGTTCGAGGCGGCCGTCAACGAGATCATCGACCTGCTGCACCCCGAGATGATCGTCATGGAGGCCACAGGCGTGGCCGAGGCGGACTCGCTGGTGTACATGGTGGAGGAGGACCTGCCCCGCACGAGGCTGGATAGCGTCGTCTATATCGTTGACGCCTACGCCAGTCTACGGTATCCTGCCGTGGGCTATGCGGCGCGCAGCCAGCTCGAGGTGGCGGACATCATCCTGCTCAACAAAGCGGATCTCGTGCCGCCCGATGCTCTGCGAGACGTGGAGGAGCAGGTGCGCGCCTTTAACGCGACGGCGCCGGTGGTGCCCACGGTGCGCTGCGACATCGATGTCGATCTGCTGTTCGGCCTGGCCACGGGCCGCTCGGCGACGCGCCCCATGCCCGCCCCGGAGCATGGCTTCGACGCGTTCAGCTACACCAGCGACGGCGTGCTGGATCGCGAGCGTTTCGATCGGCTGATGGCGGACCTGCCCCCGGAGGTGTTCCGAGCCAAGGGGTTCGTGCGCCTGGACGACGGTGGTTACCTGTTCAATTATGTGGCGGGGCGAGCGGAGCGCGAGCCGCACCACGCCGCGGCCACCGAACTCGTGTTCATCGGGCGTGGCATCGACCAGGTGCGCGACCTGGTCCTGGCCGGCCTGCGCGGCGCCGAGGCGTGAGATGCCCTATCACTACCTGGACGACATCGCAACAGCCGATGTGGCCTTTGAGGCGCGCGGCGATACGCTCGAAGAGGTCATGGTGGCGTCGGCCGACGCCACCATGAACGTGATGGTCGACGACCTGGGCAGCATCGCCGACCGAGTGCGGCGCCCGATCGACGTGCAGGCGGCCGAGCCGGACATGCTCCTGTATGCCCTGCTGGAGGAACTCATCTACCGCAAGGACGCCGAGCGGCTGCTCCTGCGGGTGCCGTCGGTGCGCATCGAGGAGCGGGACGACGGGCTGACGCTCTCTGCGGAGGCCTACGGCGAGACGCTCGATCCGGCGCGCCACCGGCTGCTGGTGGACGTCAAGGCGGTGACGCTGCACCGCTTTCTCGTCGAGCGCACCGAGTCAGGGTGGCGAGCCACCGTCATCCTCGACATCTAGTCTGCCCTACGCCCCACAGCAAGGAGGTACCGCCATGGACGCGAGCGCGCTGCGCCGCATCTACCTGGAGTTCTTTCGAGAGCGGGGGCACGCCGTCATCGGCGGCGCCCCCCTGATCCCCGAGCACGACCCCAGCGTGCTCTTTACCACCGCCGGCATGCATCCCCTGGTGCCCTTTCTGTTGGGCGAGCCGCACCCCGCGGGCAAACGATTGGTGAACTATCAAAAGTGCGTGCGCACCGACGATATCCTCGAGGTCGGGGACGAGGTGCACCTGACCTTCTTTGAGATGCTGGGCAACTGGTCGCTGGGCGACTACTGGAAGGAAGAGGCGATCCGCTGGAGCTACGAGTTCCTGACGGAGCGCCTGGGGCTCGACCCCGAGCGCCTGTACGTGACCTGTTTCGCCGGCGACGAGGACGCCCCGCGCGACGACGAAGCCGCCGCGGTTTGGCGCGACCTGGGCATCCCGGAGGCCCGCATTACCTTCCTCTCCAAGAAGGACAACTGGTGGGGGCCGGCCGGCGCCGTCGGGCCGTGCGGCCCCGATACCGAGATGTTCTACGACATGCAGCCCGACGGCCCGTGGGGCGAGAACCCGGCCACCAACAAGGCGCGCTTCTGGGAGGTCTGGAACGACGTTTTCATGCAGTACGACAAGCAGCCCGACGGCCGCTACATCCCCCTGCGGCAGCGCAACGTAGACACGGGGATGGGCGTCGAGCGCACCCTGGCGGTGCTCACCGGCGCGCCGTCGGTGTACGAGACGGAGCTGTTCGCTCCCATCGTCGACCGCGTGCGGTCGCTGGCGCGCGAGACTGACCGTTACGCCCTGCGCGTGGTGGCCGATCACATCCGCGCCGCCACGTTCATCCTGGCGGAGGGGATCCTGCCCGGCAACCTCGATCAGCCCTACGTGGCGCGACGCCTCATCCGGCGCGCCGTACGCTATGGGCGCGAGTTGGGGATACGGGGGCATTTTCTTGGCGCGCTGGCCGACGTGGTCGTCGAGGTGATGGGCGACGCCTACCCCGAGCTGCCACAACAGCGCGACCACATCCTGACGGCGCTGGACGAGGAGGAGGCGCGCTTTCAGCGCACCCTGGAACGGGGCGAACGCGAGTTCGACAAGACGGTGGAGCGGGCGCGCGGCGAGGGGCAGCGCGAGCTGCCCGGGGCGGCGGTGTTCCGGCTCTACGACACCTACGGCTTTCCGCCGGAACTCACCGAAGAGATGGCGCGTCGCGAGGGGCTGTCGGCCGACATGGAGGGATACCGGCGCGCCTTTGAGGAGCACCAGGAGCGCTCGCGCCAGGGGGCGGCGGCGCGGTTCAAGGGTGGCCTGGCGGAACGCTCCCCCGAGACGACGCGTCTACACACGGCCACGCACCTGTTGCAGGCGGCGCTGCGCCGTATCCTCGGCGAGCATGTGGAGCAGCGGGGCAGCAACATCACCGTGGAACGGCTGCGCTTTGACTTTGCGCATCCCGCGCGCGTGACGCCCGAGGAGCTGCAGGCCGTCGAGGCGCTGGTCAACGAGCAGATCGCGCTGGACCTGCCCGTCACCTGGCGCGAGATGACGCTGGAGGAGGCACGGGAGGCGGGTGCCATCGGCCTCTTTGAGGGGCGCTACGGTGATGTGGTGCGCGTCTATGCCGCCGGCGACTTTTCGCGGGAGGTCTGCGGCGGGCCGCACGTCGAGCACACCGGCGAGTTGGGGCGTTTTCGCATCGTCAAGGAAGAGGGGATCGGTGCGGGGCTGCGGCGCATCCGCGCGGTACTCGAGGACAACGAGCAGCAACGTGGCTGAGGATCAGGCATTGCAGCGTCATCGGGCCATCGCGGAGACGGGATCGCCTACCGAGGTGCACGTGCGTCCCATGGACGAGGAGGAGCGCGGGCAGGTACGCGCCGTGGCGCGACGCGCCTTCCCGCCCATCGCCTGGCTGTTCTTCTCCTGGAAAAAGGACGCGCTGGTGGCCGAGTACGACGGTCGCATCATCGGCGGCATCGTGCTGGACACGTTCCCTCTGCCGGGAGGGCGCAAGGCGGGCTTTATCAACTGGATCTTTACCGAGCCAGAGGCGCGCGGGCTGGGTGCGGGGCAGCGCCTGACGGAGGCGGCCCTCGAGCTGTTCGCAGAGCGTGGCTGCGATGAGGTGGCGGCGTGCGTCGAGGGGTACAATAGCAGCTCCAGCAAGCTCTTTGCCACGCGGGGGTTCGACATCCTGTCTCCCGGGGAGCAGCTCCGGCGCTACGGCATGGCGACGCCGCTGGTGTGGTGGCGCATGTTTCACCTGACCGACATCGGCCACTTTGTCTGGGCGCGACCGGGCGCGGAGGGCAAGCCGAGGCCGGCGCTCCAGTGGGCGGCGACGGCGGTCCTCAGCATGGCAATCATGGCGCTGTCGCAGTGGCGCCAGTCCTCTTTCGGCAGCCTCGACATGTCGTGGTTGGCAGCGAGTATGGCGGCGGTGCTCGCGGTGTATGGGTTGCGCCACGCCGGCATGCTGCTGGCGGCCAGGGCGCAGGGGATCCGCACCGAGTACCGGATGTGGGAATCGGCGATGACGCTGAGCCTGGGCTTGGCGCTGGTGTTCGGGGCGTGGTACCCCGTGCCGGGATCGCTCTATCCCGAGGGGCATCGCTGGAGGTACCGAGAGATCCTGCCGCGCTGGACGGCGGTGGCCCTGGCCGGGGTGCTGCCCGTGCTCCTGGTGGCCTGGGCGGCATGGGGGGCGCTGCGCTGGGTCGACGTCTCGCCCGCCGTCGAACCGTGGGTGGCGAGCTTGCGCGGCGTCGCCGTCTTTGCGGCGTTCTTTGACGCCGTGACGGCCTTTTTCCCCTTCACCAGCTATAACGGGCGTCGCCTGTGGGACCGTAGCCGGCTCCTATGGCTCGCGGTGGCGGTGCCGGCTGCCGCGTTGATGTTCGTGTGAGGGCGCTTGACGGACGCGGTGTACGGGGGTAGGCTTGCGCGGGCGTGTCCCGGTCGCGTATCCGCCGGCCTGCTCCGAGAGCCGCGCATCGTTCCACGGAGGTGATTGCCTGACGTGAGGCGCCAACACATACTCAGCGACAACTGGTTCATTCGCCAGATCGAGCATGACCAGCCCCTGGACGTCGGCGAATGGACGCGCCTGGCGGGGCGCGGGCCCGAGTGGCTTCCCGCTCACATGCCGGCGCAGGTGCACGACGTCCTCCTGGCCCACGACCGCATCCCCGATCCGCGCGTCGGCCACAACGCCGCGGCGTGCGTCTGGGTCGCTCAGACCGACTGGGTCTACGCCTGCCGCTTTGCCACGCCCGAGGAGGTCGAGGGGCCGGCGCTGCTGCGCTTCAGGGGGGTGGATACGCTCTGTACCGCCTATCTGAACGGCGAGCAGGTCGGCGCCTTTGACAACCAGTTCCGCGAGTGGGTCGTGGACGTGACGGGCCGACTGGCGCCCACGGGCCAGCCGAACGTGCTGCTGATGCGTTTTGCCTCGCCGCTACGCGCCGTGGAGGCCGTGCGGCAGCCGGCGGGCCACGTGGGGGTGGTGCCCACGTTCAAGTACGTGCGCAAGTCGCTGCAGGATTTCGGCTCCTATCTGGGGGTGCGCCCGCATCTCGCCAAGATCGGCCTGTTCGACGACGTGGTGCTCGATCTCCCCGACTGGACGCGGCTGGATGATGTCTGGGTGCGCATCGACCTCGAGCCGGGCCACGAGCGCGCCACCCTCTGGGTGCAGGTCGAGACGCAGGGCACCGGCCCCGAGTCCACGTTGCGCTGGAGCCTCGTTGATCCGCTGGGCCAGGTGGTCGCGCGCGGCGAGGGCGACCCCATCGAGGGTGGGTTCAACGTCGAGGTGCGCCATCCGCAGCTCTGGTGGCCCCACACCCATGGCCGGCCAAACCTCTACACCCTGGACGTCGAACTCGAGCAGGATGGCGCGGTGCGTGATCGGCGCCAGGTCATGGTGGGGATCCGCGAGGTCCAGTTCCAGGACGCCGACATCGACACCGGCGAGCCGCGTTTTCGATTCACCATCAACGGCCGGTCGATATGGCTCCAGGGGGCGGGGTTGGCGCCCTTTGAGGGGCTGACCCATTGCTGGCGCCCCGAGCGGGCCATCCGCCTCATCGACCTGGCAGAGCGCGCCGGCATGAATCTGCTGCGCGTCTGGGGTGATGGCGATCTGCCGCCGGAGGCGTTCTATGACGCCTGCGACCGCCAGGGCATCCTGGTGTGGCAGGACTTCATGTTCGGCTATGGCATGTACCCCGACGATGACGCCGCGTTTTGCAGCAACGTGCGCGCCGAGGTGGAGGGGCTCGTGCGGCGACTGCGCAACCATCCCTGTATCCTCATGTGGGTGGGCGGCAACGAGAACTATATGGGGTACGACTTTGCTCACGGCGGGACGCCCACGGTGGGGCGGCGCATCTTTGAGGAGATCATGCCCGAGGCGTGCGAGCGCCTCGATCCCACCCGCATCTTTCACCCGAACTCGCCCTATGGCGGGCACGCGCCGAACTGGCCCCTGGAGGGCGACTGGCACGACTATACCACGGTCACCTTCTCGCACCGCGCCTCGGTGCCCCTGTTTGCCTCCGAGACAGGCCGTGTGAGCGCGCCGGCGGTGCACAACCTGCTCCGATTCATGGAAGAGGAGGACGTGTGGCCGCGGGACCACGACCCCGCCGCGCGGGTTCCCGGCGCCGTACGTTGGCCCCCCGAGTGGAGCTACCACGCCGCCGACGGCGCCTGGGAAAAGATCGGCGCCATCGAGCGCTACCCTGATCCCGCAGGGGCCGGCGACTTGGTGCGCGTGCTGGGCACGGCTCACGGCGAGTACCTACGAGAGCGCATCGAGCGGCAGCGGCGCGGCGTCCCCGATGGATCGCTCGATCGGGGCCGGCGCTGCTGGGGCAACATGGTGTGGCGCCTCAACGACTCCTGGCCCACCATCTACTGGAGCGTCGTCGACTATTACCTGGAGCCCAAGATCGCCTACTACTACCTGCGACGCGCCTATCAGCCGGTGCTCCTCTCGTTCGAACATACCCCCGACGAGCTGAACGTGTGGCTGATCAACGACTCGGATGAGCCGGTGCGCGGGCGGCTGGTGGTGCGCGGGATGCGGTTCGACGGGACCACTGTGGGGGAGGCGGTGACGGACGCGCAGGTCGGGCCCGGGGAGTCGGTGCGCGTCCTCTCGACGGAGGGGCTGGGGCCCATCTCGCTGCGCCACGAGTTCCTGGAGGCTCGTCTGGGCGCGCTCGAGGCGACGCACCTCCTCACTGCCGAACGCTACCTGGTCCTCCCGCGCGCGCGGCTCAGCGCTCGAGCCGTCGCCGGTGGCATCGAGATCGCTACCGACGTCTTTGCGCGACAGGTGGGCCTTGCGATGGAGGGCGTGAGCGGCGCCGTGTTCGAGGACAACTACTTTGACTTGGCGCCTCGCGGCCGTCGCACCGTCGCGGTGGTCGATCCGGCCGGTGGACATGAGGTCACGGTGCGCTGTCTCAACGGAGAGACGCTGCACGTGACCTTGTAGCGATCGAGAGTGGAGCTATAGATGGACCCCAAGTTGGATGCCAGGGCGGTCGAGTTGGGCGAGCGTTACGGTTACCCCATGCCGGTGGCGCGGCTGTTGGCGCTGGGCCGTCCGGCTCTCGGCGACCCTGACCGCTGGATCTCTGCCGCCGAGCTTGAGCTATCGACCGAGCATGTGCCCGAACTCATTCGTCTCATGATGGATGGGCGCTGGGATACACTTGAGGCATCGTCGCCCGCCGTCTATGCCCCCGTCCATGCCTGGCGAGCGCTTGGAGACCTGCGCGCCGAGGAAGCCATCCCGGCGCTGACTGCGCTGTTGTTCGGTAACGACGAGGTGTCTGACGATTGGGTAAGCGAGGACGTGCCCGTGGTGTTGGGCCTCATAGGCGCAGGCGCTATCCCCGCGCTCGAGAGCTATTTGGGTGCGTGTCGAGACGATCGCCCGAGCTGCCTTTCGGCGTCGCGCAGCATCGCGCAGGTCGGGATGCGCCACCCTGAGGAGCATGACCGCTGCGTGCAGATCCTGATGGCCAAGCTCGAGGGTCACGGCGAACAGCATCCGGCGCTGAACGGCTTTCTGGTTGGTGACTTGGTAGACCTAAAGGCGCAGGAGGCCATTCCGACCATCAGGGCAGCCTTTGAGGCCGGCAGCGTGGATGAGTCGATCCAGGGGGATTTGGAGGATGTCGAGATCCTCCTAGGGCTGCGGCAAGAGCGCTCGACGCCCGCGGAGCCCTTTGTCTGGGCACGATCCGATCCGGCTGCCACGGGGACGTCGAGCGCTGATGAGGGCCGTGATGTGCGCGGGGAGAAGGCCAAGAAAAAGGCCAAGCGCAAGCAGGCCGAGCAGACGCGCAAGAAGGCGCGCCAACGGAAGAAGCGGTGACGAGCCAGGACAGCGGCTGGGGCAAGCCTACACCATCGGCGCAAGGAGCAACATGAAGATCACCGACATCAAGTGCTACCCCACCTGGGTGGGGCGTCGCAACCAGTTCATCGTCAAGGTCGAGACGGACGAGGGGATTCATGGCTGGGGCGAGGGGGGGATGTCGTGGCGTGAACTCGCCCAGGAGGGGGCCGTCAAGCACTATCGCGAGTGGCTCATCGGGCGTGACCCCATGCGCCGTGGCGCGCTGTGGCAAGAGATGTACCGCTCCCAGTACTTTGAGGGGGGACGGGTCCTCGCGGCGGCCATCTCGGCCATCGACATCGCCCTGTACGACATCGCCGGCAAGGCGCTCGGCGTGCCCGTGTACCAACTCTTGGGCGGCAAACACCGCGACTATGTGCCGTGCTTTGCCACCGTGGGCGGTCCGAGCTATGAGCAGGTGCGCGACCGGGTGCGGGCGCTCATGGACCTGGGCTGGAACGTGTTTCGCATCTTTTTGGCCACTCCAACAGCCGATCGCGCTGGCGGCATCCCCTCGCGCGGCGACGGGATCTTTGAGCCGCGCGAGTCGATTCCCCTGACCGCCGAGTGGATGACCAAGCTCCGCCAGGAGGTCGGCCTTGGGCCGGTGCTGGGCGTCGAGTACCACCACCGCCTCAACGTCGCCGAGGCGGCCTCCTTCTGCCAGCGCATGCCGAAAGGCACCCTCGATTTCCTCGAGGAGCCGATCCGCGACGAAAGCCCCGAGGCGTACGAGGCGCTGCGGCGCATGACCGATGTGCCGTTCGCCATCGGGGAAGAGTTCGCCAGCAAGTGGCAGTGGCTGCCGTACCTGGAGCGGGGTATTCCGAACTATGCCCGGGTGGATGTGAGTAACGTCGGCGGGCTGACCGAGGCGATGAAGGTGGCGGGCTGGGCGGAGGCGCACTACATCGACCTCATGCCGCACAACCCGCTGGGGCCGATCTGCACGGCCGCCACCATCCACTTGGGGGCGGCGGCGCCCAATTTCGCCTGGATGGAGACGTTCGAGCCGCCCGTCTCGACGTTCCCGCCGGACCCTGCGATGGACGAGCTATTCCCGGTGCGCCCCAAGCTCGACGGCGCGGGGTTCCCCATCCTCGATACACCCGGCCTGGGCGTCGAGTTCAACGAGGAGATGGCGGCCAAGCAGGAGTGGAGGTTCGCGGAGCAGGAGCGCCTGCGCCGGCGCGACGGGTCGCATACCAACGCCTAGCATGCAGCCCCACTCATCGAGGGTGGCCGGCGCGCTACGGCGGGACTATAGCGGGCCGATGCTATCGTCCCGCGGCGAACCATGGGTGCACGGCGGGGGGACCCGACTCTCCCACCGACCAATACAGCCTTGCGAAGGAGCAGCATGAAGATCACCGATATCAAGAGCTACCCCACCTGGGTGGGCCACCGCAACCAGCTGATCGTCAAGGTCGAGACGGACGAGGGGCTCTACGGCCTCGGCGAGTCCGGCTTCTCGGGGCGTGAACTCGCCGTGGTGGGCGCTATCAACCACTACCGCGAGTGGCTCATCGGCAAGGACCCCATGCGCCGCGGCGCGCTCTGGCAAGAGATGTACCGCTCCCAGTACTTTGAGGGGGGGCGCGTGCTCACCGCGGCCATCTCGGCCATCGACCTGGCACTGTACGACATCGCCGGCAAGGCGCTGGGGGTGCCCGTCTACCAGCTCCTGGGCGGCAAGCACCGCGATGTGGTGCCCTGCTTTGCCACCGTGGGCGGGCCGAGCTACGAGCACCTGCGCGACGGCGTCAAGCTGCTGCTGGAGAAGGGCTGGAACGTCATCCGCACGGGGATGGCACGCCGCTCCCTGGAGCGCCTCCCGAGCATGCACGCCGAGGACGAGCTGCTGTTCGAGCCCTGGGAGTCCCTCACCCTCACGGCGGAGTGGCTCACCAAGCTGCGCGCCGAGGTGGGGCTGGGGCCGGTGCTGGGGATCGACTACCACCACCGCCTGAGCGTGGCGGAGACGGCCTCCTTCTGCCAGCGCATGCCCAAGGGCACCCTCGACTTCCTCGAGGAGCCGATCCGCGACGAGACCCCCGAGGCGTACGAGGCGCTGCGGCGCATGACCGATGTGCCGTTCGCCATCGGGGAAGAGTTCGCCAGCAAGTGGCAGTTCCTGCCCTACATCGAGCGCGGCATCACGAACTATGCGCGGGTGGACATCTGCAACGTGGGGGGCTTTACCGAGGCGATGAAGGTGGCGGGCTGGGCGGAGGCGCACTACATCGACCTCATGCCGCACAACCCGCTGGGGCCGATCTGCACGGCGGCGACGATCCACCTCGCGGCGGCGGTGCCCAACTTTTCCTGGCTGGAGGTGCGCGTCTCACCGACGGAGAGCCGCACGCTGGACTGGGACCGCTTCCCGGTGCAGCCGACGCTGGAGGGCACGAGCTTCCCGCTCCCGGAGGCGCCGGGGCTGGGGGTAGAGTTCAACGAGGAGCTGGCCAAGGAACAGGCCTTCAAGTTCTGGGAGGCGCCGCACCTTCACCGGCGCGACGGGTCGCATACGAACTGGTAGAGGGCTGTCGGCGATCAGCGTTCAGCAATCGGGGTCGGCGCTCAGCCGTTCGCGACTGCGGGTGACAGCAATAGGTAGCGAGTAGCAGGTAACAGGTTGCAGGTGACAGGCTTCCGCGCGGTCGTGCTCTAGAGCCTGTCACCTGCAACCTGTCACTTGGAACCGTTACCTCCCCTTCACAACCCACAACGCACAACCCATAACCTTACGAGAACTTGGTCACGCGCTTGAGCGAGTACTTGGCGATCTTGTCGGGGTCGAGCGCCAGCCCGAGGCCCGGCGTGGTGGGGATCTCCAGGCAGCCGTCCGCGTCGAGGCGGGGAGGCTCGACGGACAAGTCGTCGAGGTAGGGCGACGGCGTGATGTACTCGACGTACTTACTGTCGGGCATGGCGGCCGCCAGCGCCAGGTCGGCGTAGAGGCCTACTACCGTGTTCCAGCCGTGGCTCACCATGGTGACGTTGTGGTCGTAGGCCATCCAGGCGATGCGCCGCGCCTCAGACAGGCCACCCACCTTGGTGCAGTCGGGCTGTACGATGTCCACGGCGTGCCGCTCGATCCAGGGCATGAACGATTGCCGCCGCGTGAGCACCTCGCACGACGAGATGGGCACCGGCGAGTGCTCGCGCAGGGTGATGAACCCCTCGATGTCGTCGGGGCGCAGCGCCTCCTCGAACCAGGTGATGTCATAGTCGTAGAGCATGTTGGCCGTCTCGAGCGCCCACTTGAACTCGTTGGGCCAGAACTGGCCGCTGCCGCCGGCATCCACCATGAGCAGTACCTCGTCGCCCACGGCCTCGCGGGCCGTGCTGATGAGCGCCTCGTCACGCTCGCGGCTGACGAGGCCAAAGCTCCCCCAGCCCATCTTGATGGCGCGAAAGCCCGACTCGACCAGGCTCTGCAGCGTCTCGCGGAACTCTTCCGGGGGCCAGCCAAAGATGATGGAGGCGTAGGGCATGATGCGCTGGCGATAGTAGCCGCCCAGCAGCCGCGCCACCGGCTGACCCGAGGCCTTGCCGAGTAGGTCCCACAGGGCGATGTCGATGCCGCTGATGGTGTGGGTCACGGCGCCGCCGCGCCCCTGCCAGAACGTCATCTGGTGTAGCTTTTCCGAGACGCGCTCCGGCTCGATGGCCGATTCCCCGATGAGCGCCGGCGCCAGCAGGTCGAGGGACGCGTTAACCAGGGCGGTGCTGGTGTAGCAACTCCCCACGCCCACCAGGCCGCCCTCCGTCTCGACCTCGATGAGCGTGTGGAGGTTGTCCTCCGGGCGCGTCTCGTGCTCCCACCCCGAGATGGGCGTCGTCCCCAGCAACGGGATCGTGCGAACCTCTCGAATCTTCATCTTTACCTCGCGCGTGTGGTCTGTTGTCGTGAGCGCAGATTACTCGAACGGAGGGGGGCGCGTCAACGACGTCCGAGTTATGGGTTGTGCGTTATGGGTTGTGCGTTGCGGGTTACGGCTTGACGGGCGCTGTTGCAGGTTACAGGCTCTAGCGGGTCAGTGCCCAGGACCCTGTGACTTGGAACCTGTAACCTGGAACGGCTCGGCCAGCGATCTGTGCCTGCAACCCACAACCCAAAACCCACAATGCTCACTAGCCGCGCCGCACCCGCCGCGCTATACTTGGGCAAAAGTACGGAGTCGTTGCCGATGGATGACATCCCACGTCCCGTGGTCGATGATCGGGACCGCTTTCTGCGATGTGAGAGCAAGGCCGCCATCATGGCCGAGTCGCTGCCCCATCGCACCGTGTGGGGCATGGTCGTGGACCCGCGCCGGCGCGTGTGGCTGGTGCAGTGGCGTCGCCCCGACAAGGACATCTGCCCCAACCTATGGGACATGTCGTGTGGCGGACACGTGGACTGCGTTGATGGGGCGCCCGAGAGCTATGCCGAAGCGTATCAGCGCGAGCTGGCCGAGGAGCTGGGCCTGAGTACGCGTTTCGCCGACCTGGCTGCGCTTGCTGACGCAGCGAGCGCGGGAGGCGGCACGCCCGTCAGCGCCGAGATCGGTCACAGCATCGAGTACCACCATTACCCGACGGCCTGGGGCGGGCGCACGTTGGAGCGCGAGCAGGTGCGCATGTTCCTGACGCTCTACGCCGGGGGCGTGGCGCTGCGCACCGACGGCGAGCCGCAGGCGCTGGCGTGGCTGACCGCGCAGCAGATACGCGAGGAGATCATCGCGGCCGGTCGGGGGACCCTGGGGTTGGGCCGTATGCTGGAGCGCTGCGAGGCGGCCTTGGCTCGATTTGTGACCTGACGAGGCGACGGGGAGCGCATGGCGAGGTGGACGTGGACGTACTGAACGTGGTGACGCGCCTGAGGGGCAGCCTCTACCGCTGCGGGCAGGTGGCCCGTGCCCTGCAGGGGAACGTGCCCGCCGAGAACAAGGCGCCGGATTCCCCGCACCAGCAGTCCGTCGCCATCAGCCTGGCGGATCGGCTGTGCCAGGAGGTGCTGCTGCTCGAGGCGTACGAGTTCGCGCCGGGGATCGAGGCCTATAGCGAAGAGATGGCGGACTGCCCGCCCGAGATCGGGGCGCTCTATGCCGACAACCGGCATCGCTACGCCCTGATCCTGGACCCCATCGACGGCACGGAGGATTACGTCACGGGCCGGTCCACCTACGCGCACATGGCCGGCATCCTGGATCAGGCCACGGGACGGATGGCGGCGGGGCTGATCTACTTCCCCGAGGCGATGCGCCTGTATATTGCCGTGCGGGGTATGGGCGCCTTTGTCGCCGATGGGCTGTGGGGCGCCCTACGACCGCTGGCGGCGGCGCAGCCGCCTCGGAGCGTGGGCGACGTGAAGCGCCTCACCGGCGCCGATCGAGATGCCTTTCGCCGGCTGGGGGTAGAGGTCGTGCCCCCCGAGAGCGCCTCGGCGGCCCATGAGCTGATGCGCGTCGCCCAGGGCCACGTCGGCGCCATGGTGATGCGCCACTTCCACGGCCACGACCTGGCCGTCCCAGGCGTGATCATCGAGGAACTCGGCGGGGCGGTGCTGGACGCCAGCGGCCGGACCGCCCGCTTTGAGAAGGCGATGCCGCGCATACCCCTCATCGTGCTCTCGCTCTCGCCGACGTTTGCGCGCGAGATCGTGGGTGAACTCGAAAAGTCGTTGTGAGTTGTGGGTTGGCGGCGGTTGCAGGTTCCAGGTGAAAGGTTACAGGCTACAGGCTACAGCGGGTGGTCATGCCAAGCCCGGTGACCTGCAACCTGAAACCTGTCACCTGGACCAACTCGTAACGCATAGCCCACAACCCGCCTCAAAGGAGGCGCCTCATGCCGAAACGTCTGCGCGTCGCGGAAGGCGACATAACAAAGCTGGACGTTGACGCCATCGTCAATGCCGCCAACCCGACGCTGCTGGGGGGCGGGGGAGTCGACGGGGCCATTCATCGCGCCGCGGGGCCGGGGCTCCTGGCGGAGTGCAAGACGCTGGGCGGCTGCAACACCGCCGAGGCCAAGATCACTCGTGGCTACAACCTGCCGGCGCGCTGGGTGATTCACACCGTCGGGCCGGTGTGGCAGGGGGGCGGACACGGTGAGGACGAGCTGCTGGCGGACTGCTACCGCAACAGCCTCAGGCTGGCGGTGGAGCGGGGCGTGCGCACCATCGCCTTTCCCGCCATCAGCACCGGCGTCTATGGCTTCCCCATGGCCCGCGCGGCGCGCATCGCCGTGCGCGAGGTGCGTCGCTTCCTCGAAACGGATTCACACCTCCAGGAGGTGCTCCTGGTCTGCTACGGCCCCGAGGCCTACCGCATCTTCACCGAGGCCCTAGTCGCCGAATCCCGCCCGAGCGACCGGTACTGAGACTGAACCACCAAGGCACCAAGGACGCCAAGGTCTGAACACAGAGGGCACAGAGAACCCAGAGAGCACGGAGAGAAATCGACTCACTGGCGATAGCTTGCCGCGATGCTGGCAGCTGAAGCGGCGAACCGTGCGACAAGCACCCAAGTCATTGCCGTTAGCTCTGCTTTCTCTGTGCCCTCTATGGTCTCTGTGTTCAGACCTTGGTGTCCTTCGTGTCCTTGGTGTCTTGGTGGGAACCCGTGTGTGCGTAGCGGGCGATGAACTGCTCCTGCTCGTGGGCGGAGAGGGAGGTAAAGTACACGCTCCAGCCGGTGACGCGTATCTGCAGCGACGCGTAGCGCTCGGGGCAGCGCTGCGCCTCCCGCAGCGTGGCGACGTCGAATACGTTGAACTGGATCGCGTAGCCACCCTGGGCAAAGAAGCGTTTGATGAGCGCCACAAGCGCCGCCAGCCCGTCACCGCCGCTCACGGCGCTGGGATGAAGGGTAACGTCCAGCACTGCGCCGTTGGGGGTCTGGGTGAAATCGAGTTGGGAGACCGAGTTCAGCAGCGCCGTGACGCCGGCCCGGTCACGGCCGGCCGTGGCGCCCACGCCCGGGGCCAACGATTCGCGCGCCTTGCGGCCGTCGGGCAGCGCCGCCGTGGCGCGCCCCAGTCGCCACTGATAGTCCAGCGAAAAGAGCGCCGCCTGGCAGGGCCCGCCGCGGGCGTTGGTGTAGGTGTGCACCCGCGCGCAGTAATGATCGGCGATGCGGCGCGCCAAGGCGTCCGACGCGGCGTCGTTGTTGCCCCATTTGGGAACGCGGTTCAGCAGGTACTGGCGCATCGGCTCGTGGCCGCGATAGTTGGCATCGAGCGCTTCTACAATGTCGCGCATCGTGTAGCGCCCCTCGTCATAGACTACCCGTTTGAGCGCCAACAGCCCGTCGGCGGCGTTGGCCAGTCCCATGCCCACGCACCCCACGGCGTTATAGTGGGCGCCGCCCTGGCCGATATCCTTGCCCTGAGCGATGCAATCGTCGATGGTGCCGGCGATGAGGGGCGAGGGGTTGATGCGCGGCCACTGCCGCTCGTGAGCGGCGATGTAGCGCACGCAGCGGTCGAGGACGGCGTCGAGTTGCGCCTCATAGGCGCCATAGAGCGCCTCAAAGGTCGCAAAGGTGGCGGGATCGCCCGTCCGGGGACCGACCTGCTGCCCGCTGAGCACGTCCCGGCCGTCGTGCAGGGCGTATTCCAGCGCCTTGGCCAGGTTGAGGGTGAGGTTCATGGTGCACCCCACCTCCTTGCCGTCCACGGCCGGCTCATAGCAGCCGATGGGTAGGTAGGCGCGGGCGTCCTCCAGCGTCTTGCCGCGCTGCACCAGCGCCTCGACGGCGGGCACGTCGTTCATCAGTACGAAGGCGTTGTGCCCCCGCCGAATGAGGTCGGCCACGCGCTGGTACAGGGCGTCGGGGGTGTTGGGCGTAAAGCGCACCGACAACTTGGGGTCGGGTGTGTCGAGTTCCTCGTATGCCTCTAGCGCCACGTAGGACAGGTCGTTCACCACCTCCGAGCCGTCGCGATACTGGCCCCCGAAGCAAAAGTTCTTGCCGTTCTCGCGCCCGCGGGTGCGGGAGTAGAACTTCCACCACAGGTGCTTGATCAGCTCCTTGGCCTGCTCGCGCGTCAGGCGGCCCGCCGCGATGTCGGCCGCATAATAGGGGTAGAGGAGCCTGTCAAAGTGGCCGGCCGAGCGCACCATCTCCCCTTCCATCTCGATCAGCTCGTGCATGAGCCAGGCGAACTGGAGCGCCTCGTGGAAGGTACGCGGGGCGCGCTCCGGCACCTGATCGCAGGCCGTAGCTACGGCGAGCAGGCGAGCGCGATGCTCCGGATGGCGCGCTCCGAGGTGGTGCGCGAGAGCGGCGAAACGGCGCGACAGGGCGATGGCGGCCGTGTAGACGATCTCCACCGCCTCCCAGAAGGCGAGCTGCTCGGGGGTGGCGTCATCGTCGGCGGCCTCTCGCTGTGCGCGGGCCTGGGCGATGAGTCCTCCCAGGCCGCCGCGGAACATGCTCTCCCACCCGGGGGAGATATGGCCGGTATCCAGCCCCGCCTTGGCCAGGCCGATCTGATAGGCGTTGTGGAACCAGCCCGCCTCCTCCGCCAGGACGCTGCTCTGCGCCTCGCGCAACCACCGACGGTTGAGCTTGGCCACCAGCCGGCCATGGTTGAGCTTGTCGGCGTACCAGTCCAGGGGGTCGAGGGCGATCTGCCCGCGCGTCATGACGATGCGCAGCACGTTCGCCTTTTGCACCACGCGCGGCTCGTCGGGGTGTGCCGTCAGGTACTCCTCCACGGCCCGCGCCAACTCCTCCGGCGCCAGCCCCGAATCGACCTCCCAGGGCACGTCGCGGAACTGCTCGTACAGGTGCTCACGATTCGCCTCGAACGTACCCCATAGCGCCTGCGTCTCGACCTCATCTATCGTAACGGCCACAGATTGCTCCTCCGGAGGTTGTGCGTCGTGGGGTACGCGTTGCATCCGTCACAGGTTCCAGGTTGCAGGTTACAGGCCACTGTCAACGGTCTCTCTGTGGCCTGTAACCTGCAACCTGGAACCTGAAACCGCATCCCGACGCCCAACCCATAGCCCACAACCAGCCTATTGCAGCCCCGCCGCCTTCCACAGCCGATCCATATGCGATGCCACCAGGCTGGCCGCCTCGATGGGATCCTGGATGGCGTTGACGCGCTCGCTGAACGGCTCGGGCGTCACCGGCCCATCGTACTGCATGACCGCCAGCTTGCGCATAAAACCGGGCAGATCGATCACGCCAGTCTCCATGGGGAGCCGCCGCACGTTGTCGACCTGCTCGTCGAGCGGCACTCCCTCGGGGGCGTCGTTCACGTGCACGGTGACCACGTCGCTGGCGGTGATACGGTCGAGGTCGTCGATGGAGCCGCCAGAGGTGTAGAGGTGCCAGGCATCGAGCAGCAAGCCTACGTTGCCGGTGCCAATGTCGCGCGCCAGGTCCATCATCTCGCCGATGGTGGAGATGAACGGGTGCTGGAAGCGGTCGCGGAGCGTCTTTGGGCCGAGGAACTCGAGGCCAAGGCGACAGCCGTGGTGGGCCAGCACCTGGGCGATGGGGCGGAAGCGCTCCACGTGCCAGCGCCAGCTCTCGTCATAGGTGCGCTCGTTCGAGCCCGAGGGAACCCAGGTGGACGTGCGCGTGCAGCCCAACTCGCGACCCAGCGCCGCCAGGCGTGGCAACTGCTGCAGATCGAGTTCCCACTCGTCGTCGCGGTTCCATGCTACGGGGAGTCCCCACTGCCCGGGGATGATGTCGTCGCGCGCAAAGAGGTCCTTGACGTGATCCAGGCCGTGCTCGTCGGCCAGCGCCGCCGCCTCGCGGATGTTAAAGTCGATGCCGGCAAAGCCGGTGCGCTTGGCCAGACGGATGGACTCGGCCAGGTTCATGTTGCGGATGCCGATCGCTCCGGGGCTGAGGTTCTTGAACATGGGTTACTCCTTCGCGAGGGAACGGGTGGCGCCTTGCGCCTGGGGAACAGCTGGGCTAATATGGCGCGTGAAATACGCTCGGCCGGGCCGGGCGGTGATCATCGAGGGCCGCTGCACGTAGGTTAGCACAGCACGACGCCAAACACAACCGCGCTGCGGAGGAAGCAGTGGACGACACGGTCGCGGAAAAGCTGAACGAGCTGATGGCACTCTGCGCGCGCCACCGAGTGCGGTGACTGGCGCTCTTTGGGTCCGCTGTGACGGGCGGATTTGACCCCGAGCGTAGCGACCTCGACTTTGCCGTCGAGTTCGAGATGATGCCGCCCAAAGAACATGCGGATGCCTACTTTGGACTTCTGGAGGACCTGGAGCAGCTCTTTGAGGGGATGCGTATCGATCTCATCGCGTATGGTCCCATCCGGAACCCGCATTTCCGACGCGAACTCGACCAGACACAGGTGCTTCTCTATCAGGCAGCGTGACATTCGCGCGTATCTGCACGATATCCTCGATGCCGCTCATCTCCTGGAAGAGTTTGGCGCTGGCCAGTCACTGGATGACTATGTCAGGGATGCCGACTACGCTCTGCGGTGGAGCGTCAGTTCGAGATCCTCGGCGAGGCTCTCAGTCAAGCGCTGCGGCTGCGGCCCCAGCTCGAAGAGACCATCACCGGAAGTCGCCGCATCATCGCGTTTCGGAATCGCTTGATCCATGGCTACGCGTCCATCTCACACGATATCGTATGGAGCGTCCTGCGCGACGATCTGCCGCTGCTGCAAAGTCAGGTGGAGCGCCTTCTCGACAGCGAACCCGACGGCACATAGGTGCGGGCGGAACGCCGGAGTAGACGATCTGTGTCCATACGTGTCGCCGTTATCGCCGACATTCACGGTAACCTACCCGCGCTCGAGGCCGTGCTGGCCGACATCGACCGGCAGCGAGTCGACGGCATCATCGCCGCCGGCGACTATATCAGCGGGCCGCGCAACCAGGAGGTAATCGACCTCCTGCGGCGGCGCGCCCGCTGGATGGTCCTTGGCAACCACGAGGAGCGCCTCAACGCTTACCATCGTGGGGCTGCGCCCGCAGCCTGGAGGCTGGCCAAGCAGATGGCGCCCCTGCGCTGGTGCCACGCGCATCTTGACGCCGAGACCCTCGACTACCTGGACCGCATGCCCGAGCAGGTTGCCATCCATCTGCCGGGTACGGCGCCCATCCGCGTCATTCACGGCTCGCTGACGAGCGCGTCGGAGGGGCTGCTGCCGCAGCACAACCCCGAGGTCATCCGACGAGCGCTGCGCGATATCGATGAGCAGGCTCTGGTGTGCGCCCACTATCACTGGCCGTGGGCGTGGCGCGTGGAAGACAAGCTGGCCCTCAACCCGGGTTCGGCCGGCAACTCGCTCACCGGCGACACGCGAGCGTGCTACGCCCTGCTGACGTGGCACGGGGGGCACTGGGAGGTCGAACACCGGGCAGTGGCCTACGACCTGGCGCGGCTGCGGGCCGACTTTGTGTCGACCGGCTTCTTGGCCGAGGGGGGCGCGTTGGCGCGCGTGTTCCTGCGCAGCACCGAGCTGGCGCGCATCGTGGCCGGCCCCTTCCTGCGCCACGCCCATCACCTGGCGCGAGAGGCCGGCCACCCGCCGACAGACCTGGTGCCCGATGACGTGTGGGACCGGGCCGTGGCGACGTTCGACTGGGACGCCGGGCGCTCTAGGAGGATCCCTCATGCTGTCGGGGACGTTTCGCCATGCCTCGGCGCTCTGTGTGCTGCTGCTGACGATGGGGTGTAGCACTCGCCTCCCTGTAGGGCAACCGGTAACCATCACCTTTGCCTGCCCCGACTATATGGCGGACCATTACCGGCCACTGGCCGAGCGCTTTTCCGAGGCCAGCGGGCACACCAGGGTCGAGGTGGTGTCGGCCGACGCCGCTACGGGGCATGGGCCGGGCGCGGCGGCGAGCGACGACGTCACCAAGATTGCCCGCGCGGCGGACACGTTCGTCTACGACGCCTCGGCGCTGGACTGGCAGCCGCCCCAAGGCACTGTGCTCGATCTGACCGAGCTGGCCCGCGAGGACGAGCGCCTGGAGCGCGACGATTTCTATCCCGCGGCGCTGGCGCTGGTCGAACGGGACGGTCACCTGTGGGGGTTGCCTGCCGAGGTCGACGTCAACGTCCTGTACTACCGGCCGTCGGCATTTCTCGCGGAGGGTGTCCCCTTCCCCGAGATTGGCTGGACACGGGAGGCGTGGCTCGACGCGGCGTTGCGCCTCACCGTTCGCGATGGGGAGCGGGTGGAGCGCTACGCGTTCACCGATCCCTGGCCGGGCTTCACCCTGGTGGCGCTGGCCACTCAGGCGGCTGGACCGCTGATTGAGGGGCGGGACGGCGTGACGGAGGCGCTGATAGATCAGCCTGCCGTCGCGGAGGTCTTGTCCTGGTACGCCGACCTATCGAGGGTTCACTGGGTGATGCCCGACCCGTCCAAGACCGACTATGTCGCAGCGGGCCAACTGATCGACGTCGGTAAGGCGGCCATGTGGGTCGATCGCGGCGGGATGCGGGAGCAGTATGCCCTGCGCACCGGCGGCGACGTGGGGCTTGCGCCGCTCCCCGAGGCCGGCCCGCCCGCCGCCTGGGCCAGTGGCCGCGCCTATCTGGTCAGCGCCGGCAGCGCCCATGCCGCGGAGGCGTGGGAGTGGACCGTGTTTCTCAGCCGACAGGCGCCGTTCAGCCACTCGCGGGCCATCCCGAGCCGCCGGTCGGTGGCCGAGGACGTCGGTTACTGGGAGCACATGGGCGATGACGCCGAAGCGCTGGTCTACAGCCTCGATCACGGGCTGACGTACCCAACGGCGGTGTGGGCTGGCTTACAGCGGGCACTGATGGCCACTCTGGAGGGGGAGAGCGTCGACGCGGCATTAGCGGCGGCCCAGGCCAGGCTGAACGAGTCGCTGGCCGACCTGGCACGAGGGGCTGCGGGAGACTCTACGCCACCGCCCGTGGCGACGCCGGCTCCCACGCCGGGGACGCAAGAGACCGTCGTCCGCTTTGCCGCTTTGCCGGGGAGCGATCTTGCCGTCTATCGGGCGCTGGCGGAGCGGTTCACCCAGGAGCACCCCGATATCGCGGTGGAGATTGTGGCCGGTGGTGGCGCCTCCCTGGCCGATCTGGCCGCCAAAGCCGACTGTTTCGTGGCGCCCGCGCAGAGCCCGCGCTACGAGGGAACGGACGCCGTGCTGGCCCTCGACCCCTTGGTCGAGGCCACAGGGTTCAGCCTCGCACCCTATGTTCCGGCCCTATTGGATCAGGCATGGATCGACACTGCTCTGTACGGGCTGCCGCTGGAGGTGGATGGGGCCCTGCTCTACTACCAGCGCGCACTGTTCGATGCGGCAGGCAGGCCATACCCCACCGCCGGTTGGACCACCGACGATTTCGTGGATGCGGCCCTCGCCCTCACGGACCATGCGGCCACGCCGCCGACCTACGGCTACTGGCCGCGAGACGGTGCGTACGCCCGGCTGGTCGATCATCTGACCTGGCTCGGCGCCGACCTGTTCGATGCCGAGGGCCGCCCCACGTACGACGGGCCGGCGGTGGTGGAGGCGCTGTCACGCTATGCCCTCCTGGTGGAGGAGGCGATGCCGCGCGAGGCGCTCGAGCGACGCCCCGTGCGCGGTGGCCCGGTCGTGACCACCTCTGGGTTGCACCCCGGTCCGACCGCCGATGGGCGTGTGGCCATGTGGCTCGACGATGTGAGCAACCACCGGCGCGCCCCGGTGCTCTCCTTTGACGCCGGCGTGGCGCCGCTGCCGGCGGGAGGCGCCGCTCCCTCAACGCCCGTCGTAGGGGCACTCTTTGTTGGGCGTCGTGCGAGCGATCCAGAGGCGTGCTGGGCGTGGATCACCTATCTCAGCGCCAGTCCCGAGGCGGTGGGGACACTGCCCGCCCGGATGGACATCGTCGAGAGCGCCGCCTGGCGCCAGGGCGTGGGCGAAGAGACGGCCCGCGCTTGGGCCGAGACGTTGCCCCACCTCGAGGGCGCTGCAGCCACCGGGATGCAGGCCCTCGAGGCTAACGGGCTGATCCTGACGTGGCTCGACGGCGCTCTGGAGGATGTCCTGGCGGGCGACGACCCGAGTACGGCGCTCGCGCGCGCACAGGAGAGGGCAACGACGTACCATGATTGCGTTCGGGCCGCGGGCGACGCGATACCGAGCACAGTCTGGCGTGAATGTGCCCGCTAGGCTGACCCAAACGTGATGCTGCCGGCCGAGTGAGTGGTACGGGGCCCACGCCCCTCTCTCGGCGTCAGTCAGGCTCCTCCGCGCGACGCCGGCGTATGGCCATCTCGCAGCACGCGTCGCCATCCGGCATCTTGTGCGTGTGCACCATGGTCCACTCGGGGTTGTAGGCCTCCATCTTCGCAGGGTCGACCCCGCAGTAGAGGCTGCCCAGGGCCTCCTCCCCGTACTCACGCCATACGTCGGCCAGGACGCAGCTCTCGGAGCGGCTCCGTCGCTCACCATCCACGGTAACGGCTTCCGACGGGAATGCCAGCGGCGGGAGGTTCGACCCGCGAGCAAAGTTGTGGGGCTCGGGCTCGAGGCCGAGCGCCTCCACCTTCGCTCGCGTGCGCTCACCGATGCGCGTCCCGTAGGCGCGGATGGCGCTCTCGATCAGCGCTCGTCCGCGCTCCTCCCCCAGGGCATCCACCAGCGTGCGCGCGTAGCTCATGTGTAGCAGCGCCACGCGCCGCGCCATGTCCAGTACGGCCTCGCGGGCCTGGTCGTAGGGTATGGCTCGGGCGTTTTCGGGCTCGTCGTGTGGCATCGATTCCTCCTCTCCTCGCGACCTCCCGGCACTGTAGGGCATGCGGAGAGACGTGTCAACGGCTCTGCTAACTCGCCCCGCGGTCCCTGGAAGGACGCGTCCACGGAAGCGATACAGACAACCCTAGTGCTCCTTGGTGCGCTTGGTGTCTTGGTGGTTACCCCAGACTTGACGCAAAACGCCGTCAGTAGCATGATAGCGGACGTGTGTCCATACCCCACGAGGCGGCGTGTGCCCGCAAGGAGAACCCATCGCCATGACGACTGGTGACCCCGGTGCCGTGACCCGGACGACCTTTACCAAACTCCAGCGCTCCGGTGTGATCCAGGTGGACGAAAAGCGCTGCCTGGCCTGTCGCGAGTGCGAGGTGGCCTGCTCGCTCTACCACGAGCAAGAGTGCAACCCGGCGCTCTCGCGCGTGCAGATCGATTTCAACGACTATGTGCCCGGGTTCCCCGACATTCGGGTCTGCAAGCAGTGCGACTATCCGGCGTGTCTCTACGCCTGCGCCGCCCGCTGGGATGAGCCGGCGCTCAAGGTGGACCCGGCTACCGGCGCCCGCTATGTGGACCCAGACCTCTGTCGCGGCTGCGGCGACTGCGCCCGGGCCTGTCCCCTCACGCCCGAGCGCCCCGTGATGACCTTCAAGAAGGTGGGCCGCAAGCGCGTGTATATCAAGTGTGATCTCTGTTACGACCGACCGGAGGGGCCCGTCTGCGTGGCGATGTGCCCGGGCGGCGCGCTGACCTACATCCCCGCACAGGAGCGACGGCGTTAGCATGGCGACACTCTATGGCTGGACCGGCAAGATCCTCAAGGTGGACCTCACCCGCGGTGAGACGTCCACCCTCGACACCTCGGACTATGTGCCCCAGTACGTGGGCGGCATGGGGGTGGCGGCGCGCCTCGCCTGGGACATGCTGCGCCCGGGGCTGGACGCCTTCGACCCCGACAACCCCCTCTTCCTCATGGTGGGGCCCCTCACGGGGACGCTCGCCTCGGGGGGCGGGCGGGTGCTGGTGGCGGGCATCGCGCCGCAGCTGAGCCCGTCGGTCTTTTCGCGCTCCAGCATGGGGGCACTGGGGGCGGAGTTAAATACGCGGGCTTTGACGGCATCGTCATCGTGGGGCAAGCGGAGCAGCCGGTGTACCTGTGGGTGCACGACGGGGAGGCGGAGATCCGCGACGCCTCGGACCTATGGGGCACGGGGACGTACGCCACGACGGCGGTGCTGCGGGGGCGGCACGGGCCCAAGACGCGGGTGGTGGGCATTGGGCAGGCGGGGGAGCGCCGTTCGCGCATCGCCTGCCTGCAGACGGAGACGGGCAACGCGGCGGGGCAGGGGGGCTTTGGTGGGCTGATGGGGTCGAAGAACCTCAAGGCGGTGGCGGTGCGGGGCACGGGGGGCGTGGCGGTGGCGCACCCGGAGCGGCTCATGGAGCTGTGCCTCAATGCCAAGCCGCGAGGGCGCGGCGCCCACAGTCCCCGGCGCGCCGGGCCGTCAGTGGCGTCCGCAGATGGACCCGCTTACCCAGATGCGGGCGCGCAAATGTGGCTTTTGCGCCACCGTCTGCCAGGACCGCCTGGTGATGGGGCTGCCGGGCGAGGTGGAGCCGCAGCCCTACACTGCCGCCCATCAGTGCTGGGGCTATATGACGTCGCCGCGCGCCCACACCGAGGCGCGTGCCATTACGGCTGATTATGGCATCAATGGCTGGGAGATCAGCTACGGCCTGATCCCCTGGCTGCAGATGTGCCGTCAGCACGGCCTCATCGACACGGTGAACGGGGTCGAGATACCGGTGCCCGACAAGGAGATCTTTAACCTGGAGGACGTGGTGCAGGTCCCGGGCGAGCTGATCGTTCCGCTGCTGCACTCCATCGCCAATCGCGATGGCGAGTACGGCGACATCTTTGCCGAGGGCACCTGCCGCGCGGCCGAGGTGCTCTTTGGCGGCGAGGGCCTGGAACTCGTGGACCGCATCTACCCGCGGCGCTGTGGTGAGACCAACCACTGGAACTCACACTGGGGCACCGGCGGCAGTGGCTACTGGCCTTTCTGGCTGGTGCCGGTGCTGCAGTGGTGCACCGATACGCGCGATCCGGCGTCGGACTCGACCCACCAGTACACGGAGCACGTGCTGCGCTACATCCCGATCCATGGGCCGAATCGCGGCCCGCTGAGTTTCGAGGAAGCGCGCCACGTCTGTCAGAAGGTGTACGGCAACTCGGAGGTCTGCAACCCCGAGATCACCTACGAACAGCCCGAGACCAAGGCGATCCCGGCCGTCTTTCATCACAACCGCGGCATGCTCGTCGAGTCGCTGGTGCTGTGCGATCGCGAGCACACGCGCGTCTTTTCCATGCTGACCGACGACAAGGTGGCCGATACGGCGCTCATGTCCAAGCTGCTCTCGGCGGCAACCGGCGTTGAGACGTGTGAGCAGGAGGCGGACCTCGCGGGTGAGCGGGTGTACAACCTGCTGCGCGCCATCGATATCCGCTTCTTTGGCCGCGACCGCGAGGTGGACTGGAGCGTCGCCGAGACGCTGACGCAGCCCGCCTTCACCGACGGCGTCGCACTCGACCTGGAGCAGTTCGCGCCGATGCTCGACACGTACTATCGCCTGCGCGGCTGGAATCGCGCCAACGGCTATCCAACGCGGGCCAAGATGGATGAGCTGGGCCTCGCCGACATCGCCGACGCCCTGCAGGCGGAGGGCAAGCTCGGATAGGGCCTCGCTTTGCCGTGGCACAGGGTACGTATCGCCGGGGCCGATGTGCGGCCCCGGCGTCGCTCTGTCCGCGCGTCATGGGCAGGGATCCGACGTTGCACCCGCTGCATCCAGGCTGCATGGCGGTCGGGTACGAGTCCGTGACACCATATTGACAAGCGTCAATATATGATGTATGCTGCGCGCATGAACGAACGAGCAGCTGTGAGGCATCGCGCGGCATGTTGCGCACCCGACTGCGCCGACGAGCGCGTGTATCAGGGGCTGGATGAGGCGGCGACGCTGTTCAAGGCCCTGGCCGATGAGACGCGCCTGGCCATCGTGCGTCAGCTGCAGGAGCAGGACGAGGTATGCGCCTGCGAGTTCGTGGCCTGCTGCCGGGTAGCCCAGCCCACCGTCTCACACCACCTGAAGGTGCTGCGCGAGGCCGGCTTGGTCCACGCCGAGAGGCGGGGCCAGTGGATCTACTATCGGCTGGATCGCGAAAGGCTGGCCGCTCTGCGGCAGTGGTTGCCGTAGGCAGGGGCTGCCGTAGGCAGTGGCTGCCGTAGCGGGCAGCAATCGGGGCGCCTGGCGCCCCCTTTTTCGCGATTGCATATCGATGATTGTCGATATGCGTGACCGTGTCACCATCGCGGTACCCGATTGGGGCGCCACGCGGATCATATCCTTCGGAGGGACCATGAGCACGCTTTCCGATCCGGAAGTCATTCGAGATGCCGTCCGCCAGCACTATGCCAACGCCGCCCGCGGCGTGCAGCAGAACGCGTCGAGCTGTTGTTGTTCGAGCAACGAGGGGTGCGGCTGTGGGTCCGTGCCCGCCGGCTATGACCTCGTGGAGATTCGGAACCTATCGGCGGATGCCGCGCTGGCGTCCTTTGGCTGCAGGAATCCCTGCTGCTGACCGACCTGGAGCCCGGGACGGTGGGCCTCGACCTGGGGTCCGGGCGCTGGCCTGGACGTGATCCTCTCGGCCAAGCGCGTGGCGCCGTCGGGCAAAGCCTATGGCCTCGACATGACCGACGAAATGCTCGATCTGGCGAGCAAGAACGCCGCACTCGCGGGCGTCGAGAACGTCGAGTTCCTGAAGGGGACCATCGAAGAGATCCCCCTCCCGGATCGGAGCATTGACGTCATCCTGTCCAACTGCGTGATCAACCTGAGCGCCGACAAGGGCGCGGTGCTTCGCGAAGTCGCACCGCGTGCTGCGCCCGGCAGCAGGTTCGCCGTCGCCGACGTGGTGATCCGGGGCGATCCGCCCTCAGAGGAGGCGCGGCGCGAGATGTCGCTCTGGGCGGACTGTATCTCGGGTGCGCTCACGGAGGACGACTATGTCGGTGAGCTGACACGGGCAGGGTTCCAGGACATTCGTGTCGAGATCGTTGAGGGGAGCGGCATCGGGGAGCCTGCTGTGAGGGAGGCCGGAACCCCCCTCGGCCCACCTCGCGCGCCGTGTCGGCCCTCATCCGTGCGACCAAGCCGGTCGACGGCACCGGGTGACGTTCGAGGGGCATACGGACGCCGACGCTAGCCGGATGTCCGCCCTCATACCGTACGATGTAATGGCAACAACACTATAGGACTGATATCATAGTGACGACTTTTGTCCGTTCCTCCAGACTACAGGGGAAACAAAGTCGTCACTGCTTATGCGTCCCTTTGCTAGCGGACCTCGACCTGGCCCGTGGCGTCGCAGTACGAACGGGCCGTCCACCGAGCGGACCTATTGCCGGTGCGCGTGCCCACCACCCAGCAGGCGCCAGCCGCGGTGCAGCACCACGTCGCGCGCGCGGCGCCACAACGCGCTAGCCTCCTCGGCGTCGCTCCACGGGGACAGGGGCGGCGCCGTACCGCGCCCGCTCGTAGAGGCAGCACGGGATCCAGCTACTCCTGCGTGCGGGCCGAATCGATCCTGCAGCTCGCGTTGAAGATCGTTCAGCGTCTCGCGAGGGGTGGCAGCGCCGGTGTCAACGCCCAGCCACCGCCCCACGAGGGTGAGTCGCCGATACACGCGCAGGACCTCCTGGCGCGGGGTGTGACCGTTGCCCGGCAACCAACGCGGGCGCTGCGCCGCGACCACCCAGAGGAGTGCGACACCCACGACGGCGGCCAGCCACGAAAAGCGGCCCGCAAGCTCTCGCAGCGATCGGGACGCCGCGTCCCCGTCGGTCGGGCCGGCCGACTGGCCGCCCTCGGCGTCCGAGGTCGGCGTCGCCAAGCGCCAGGGCAGGGTCCGTGGTGGGGCGGGCCTCGGGGCGCTGGAACGGGCTCTGGGCGGGCGTGGGCTCGAACTCGATCAACCCACCCCGGGAAAGTACACCTCGACCCAGGCGTGGGCATTGGCGCTGGTCACTAGCCAGGCATCCTCTTCCACGTGGTACTCGCCCATGCCATACCCCGAGGCGTAGCGCGCGACCGAGGGAGCGCAGCAGCACCGTCATCGCTGAGGCCGAGTGATCGCAAAGCCCGCGCGCGTCTCAAGAGGAAATGGTCCACCACGTCGGCGCCCGCCGGTGGGGCGGGCACCTCGAGATCGTACGTGAGACCGCGAAGGTAGGCCTCGACGGCGCGCGCCTTGTCATAACGAGACGTCGCGCCGGCGGCGGAGGCGATGCGATAGGCCTCGGCGCGGACGCGCTCTGGGATGGGCGGCAGCGCCAGGTAGCGCTCGCGCACCCAGGCGGGGTACTCCCCCTCGGCGGCTCGCAGCTCGGCGATCCCCGGAGCCGGCACGTGCGACAGGACGGTGTAGCGCTCAGCGGCCCCGCTCAGGGCGACGAGGTCTCCGGGGCCGCGCGTCAGCAGGACCGAATCGGCATCGAGCGAGACGGGTTCGTTGACGCCAAAGGCGTACGCCGAGGGGCGCAGGAGGGTGTAGGTCTGTGCCAGCATCAGCCGCGGGCCCTCCATGGCGGTCCATGGCGTCTCAGCGGGCAGTGACGTCGCCTCGGTCGAGCCGTTGGTCCAGCCACGGCCGGTGTAGGTGTCGTAGCTGCGCTCGCGCCAGTAGAACTTGGCAGGGGAGGCCGCGATGGCGCCCGACGCATCGCCGAGCCCTCGGTCGAGCGTAACCCACATGAGCGGCTCGTCGCCCAAGTCGACTCCGGCGCCCACGGTGTGTCCAGGCAGTGTCGCCAGGGCCGCTGTGGGCGTGACGGGCACCTCGATGACGTTGACGGTGACGACCTCCGCCTGCGCCTCGGCGCGTCGGGCGATGGGGTTCCGCCCTGCAAAGGCGTCGTCGATGCGGCGATAGAACGACTCGATGCGCGCGCCGTGCTCCCGCCAGAAGGTGTGAAACGTCCAGGCATAGGTAGCGTTGGGCATCGACAGCGCCGCAACCAGGGCCAGCGCCCCCAGCGCGATCCCGACGCCCAGCGACGTCAGCCGAAAGCCACGCCGGGGCGATAGGCCGGCGCGCGCCCACCGCTGCTCCATGTGGCTTACGTTGGCCCATACCAGGGCGACGACGAGCACGCCTAGATATGCATAGACGTAGGCATCGCTCATGCGCCCGAGATAGACGTTGGCGCCCACGGCCAACGCCACCGGCAGCAGCCCGGCAAAGGCGCGCTGCCGCGCCACGAGTTCGTGGGTGGCGTTGTACGCCAGCACCCACACGCCCACCGCCGTGGCGAGGAGCAGAGCCGTGTTGTCGGTGTCCGGGATCCCCTGTCGCAGGTTGTACGCCCAGAGGCCGAGCCGCTCCAAAAGCCCGCGCGTCTGCCAGTACAGGTGTCCCGCGCTGTAGGAAAGGGGGAACTCGGGCGCAGGCCCCTCCTCGACGACCAGGCGCCACGCCCAGGATGCGAGGCGCTCGATGTCATCGCCGACGAGGGCGGGCGACGGGAGCACCCGGCCGGCGTAATGGGCGCCCGCCAGCAGCCCCAAGGTCACGGCGGTCAACCGAGAGGCGTTGTCCGAGCGCCTCGCAACCGCCAGCGCGAGGGCGGTGACCCATGCCAGCGTCGCCAGACGGTACAGGCCGGCGGGCCCGCCGGGCAGCCACCCCGAGGCCGCCATCACCACGGGCAGCCAAAGCGCCGCGCCTAGAGCGAGCAGGGCCAGGATGGCATCGCGAGGTACCGAACGCATCGAAAGACGTGAGAGACGTGCCTGCAACAATGGACTCGCTTCCCGCCGGGCCGTCACGCCGCGAGGCGCGAGGCAGGGCCGGCGACGCTATGTACGATGCTGTGCGGCACCCCCAGATCCGTGAGGGCCGCCTCCAACTGCAAAATCGTGCTGTCGTGAGCCGTGGTCGCGGCCTCGTCCGTCTGGTGGGCATCGCCATCTGCGCGCACTACTCCATCTTCGACCACCAGGAGCGCCTCGACCTGTGCCCCGCGCCACAGGAGGGCGCGCACGCCGTCGAGCCAGGTCCTATCGGGTGAGGCGGTGATGACGATGACGGCGTCGCCGCGCCGCACAGTGCGACTCAATCTCCGCAGCCCCTCGTCCAGCGCAGTGTCCCCCTCGGCGCGCATGCCGGCGAGTTCCTCCAGAAGGCGCCACCGCTGCGCCGGCCCCGGGCGCGGGGTGAGGAGCGAGGCGGTGGCCCCCAGCGCCATGAGCCCCACGCCTCGACCCTCGCGCAGAACGTGGTCCACCAGGGATGCCGCCAGTACGACGGCGCGCTCCTCTGAGGAGGCGTCTCCCACGCCGAACTGCGCAGCGGCGTCCAGATCCATCGCCAGCCACAGGTCACCCGTTGATTGGGGATCGAACTCTTTGACGAACAGCGCGTCTCGCCCCGGAAGGGAGCGGCGCGCCGTGGTCCGCCAATGGATGCGACGCGGCGTGTCCCCCGGCACGTACGGACGCACCGTCACGGCATGGGGGCTGCGATCCAGCGGGTCGGGGCCTGCTGGACCCTCGGACGGCACGATGCCGCGCAATTGGGCCAGGGGGGGGATCTGTTGCGGGCGGGGATAGACGACGCGGCGGGAGCCGGCGCCGAGGCTCAGCCGCATCTCGAACAGGCCAAAGGGGTCGCCCATGGTCAGCACGACGGGGCCCATGGCATAGATACCACGGCGGAGAGCGCGCCCCGACAGCGTGATGGTGGTCTCGGAGCGGGAGGCGAGGGCGATGACGGCGCTGCCAGCATATCCGGGCAGCGCGCTGGCGTCGCGCACCTCTCCCCACAGGAGGGGCGCCCAGGCATGGCTGTGGATCGTGAGGCGTTCCTGGAAGTCGTCGCCTGCGAAGGTCGGCGTCCCCTCGCTGCTGCGCGTCACCCTAAGGCCTGTGGCCGCCAGGCGCACCCAAATGTAGGCCAAGAGATGCAGCCCTGTGATGAGGACCAGCCCCGCCATGGCCGGCGGCGTCGGCGCCACGGACTGCAGCCCCAGGAGCGCGAGGGCAAAGACGAGGGCGAGCGGCGATCGCAGTCGAACGTGCAGACGATGGGCCATGGGGTCTCCCTTCTTCAGGCGCAAAGCATACCAGATTTGTCCGCTTCGTCAAACCGTACAGGGGCGGTGTTGACGTCTCGGAACGGCGATCTGGTTGTGCGTTGTGTGACACCGGCGAGTCACAGTTTACAGGCTGCAGGTTACATACACCAGAGTGACCACGCGCTCGTGCATGTAACCTGCAACCTGGAACCTGTAACGCCCCTGCGTCATCCAGCACATCACCACGCAAGACCGTTTTTTTGCCGCTTGGTGACAGGCGAGACGTGTGCTACCATATGGCGGATAACGCTCCGGGGGCTGCTCACGTGATGATTGACGATCGGGACGATGGCAGAGGCCAACTGTACCTGGGCCTCGATGTGGGTTCGGTGAATGCGCGTATTGCTCTAGTAGACGCTGATGGTCGCCTCAGGTTCCTCGCGCGCGAGCGCATCTATGATGGGCCGGCCTCTGCGGTGCAGCGGCTGCTTGGCGCCGTGGCCGAGCGGATCGGCGAGGAGCGCCTTGGTGGCGCTACCGCCTGTGGCACGGGGCGCGCCTGCGTGCAGGGCTTGACCGGCTGGCAGGTGGTCAGTTCGCCGTACGCCGCTATCGTTGGCGTCCTCCGCGATGCGCCCGAGACGCGGACCCTCATCGAGATCGGCGGTCAGTCGGCCTGCGTCATCGGGCTCGAGGGAGGGCTCGATCGCCCCTGGCGCGTGGCGCGCTCGCCCCTCTGCGCCGCCGGCACGGGGCGCTTTCTCGAGCAGCAGGCGAGTCGCCTCGGCATCCCTATCGACGCCTTTGGCCCCATGGCCCTGGAATGGAAAGAGGCGCCGCCGCGCATCGCTGCCCGTTGCAGCGTGTTCGCCAAGTCAGACCTCATACACCTTCAGCAGAAGGGCTGGCCCGTTGCCGCCATGCTAGCGGGACTGTGCGACAGCGTGGCCCGCATGGTCCGGGCCCAGTGGCGGGACGTGGTGGCGCCGCCGATATTGCTGGTGGGCGGTGTGTCGGCCAACGTCGGCGTCGTGCGGGCGCTGGAGGGTACGCTGGGGCACGACATCGTCGTGCCCAGCTCGGCGGCGGACCGCGGCGCATGGGGCGCGGCGCTCCTCTCCCGAGCGCTGGCGACGGAGCGGGTAGACCTCTCCCTCCCCATGGCAGGGCGGACCCGGCTGCACTACGTTCCGTCCATGCTTCGCCCCGACGTGAGGCGCGACGGTTGGCGGGCGCCGACCCTCTCGAGGACGCGCGTGGTAGACGTGTATCTGGGCGTCGATGTGGGCTCGACCAGCACCAAGGCGGCCGTCATCGCCCCTGACGGGCAGGTGCTCGCCAAGTCGTACCACATGACGGCGGGCCAACCCCTGGAGGCGATCAAGCGCGTCATGCGAGACCTGGCGGGCGCCGTCGAGGGGCGCGTCGCCGTGCGAGCCGTGGGGGTGACCGGGTCCGGCCGCTACCTGGTGGGCAGCTTTGTGGGCGCCGACCTGATTCGCAACGAGATCACCGCCCAGACCCGCGCCGCGCGTCAGATCGACCCCGCGGTCGATACCATCTTTGAGTTGGGCGGCCAGGATAGCAAGTTCGTCTATCTGCGTAACGGCGTCATCCTGGAATACCAGATGAACAAGGCCTGTGCTGCGGGCACGGGCAGTTTCATCGACGAGTTGGCGGAGCAACTGGGCACCTCGACGCGCACCGGCGAGTTCGCGCGCTTGGCGTTCGAGGCTGGGGCGCAGCTCGACCTGGGGGAGCGCTGCGCGGCCTTTATGGCACAGGCGGTGACCTCGGCGCAGCACGCCGGGGCGCCGGCGGGTGTCGTTGCGGCGAGCCTGGCGACGTCCTTGGCCAAGAACTACCGATCCAAGGTGGTGGGCAGGGGGCGCGTGGGGCAGCGCGTGCTCCTCACGGGCGCCGTGTTCTATAACGCGGCCGTGGTCGCCGCTTTCAAGGCCGAGTTCCGTGGCAAGACCTTTGTGGTGCCGGAGCACAAGGAGGTCAGCGGCGCCATCGGCGCGGCGCTCCTGGCGGGCGAGCGCGGCGACGGGGCGGCGTCCGCCTTTCGCGGCTTTTCCGCGCTGGCCGACGCTACCTACACGCTGCGCAGCTTTACCTGCCAGCAGTGCGAGAACAACTGCGCTATCAGTGTCATGACGGACGACACCGGGCGCCGCTACTACTATGGGTCGCGCTGTGACCGCTACGATGCCGCCTCTGAGGGCGCCGAGGGCGAGGCGGGTGACCGGTGCGAGAACCCCTTCACGGAGCGCGAGCGCCTGCTGTTTGCCGGGGCGGCCGATGGCGACGCATCGGATGCCCCCGCGAGGGTGCGAGTTGGCGTGCCCCGCAGCCTGATGGTCCATGACCTCGCGCCGATGTTTACTGCCTATCTTCAGGCGCTGGGGGTGGAGCCGGTCTACTCATCGCCCACCCATCGCACGACCATCGAGCGCGCGCTCGAGCACGCCTACGCCGATAGCTGCTTCCCCATCAAGCTGTTGCACGGCCACGTGGCCGAACTCCTCAACGCGGGGGTCGAGTACATCCTCGTGCCCAACGCCATCCGCATGGGGCTCAAGACCGGGGAGGAGGACCAGCGCTACGCGTGTCCATGGGTGCAGGCGGCGCCATACATCGTGCGCTCGGTGTTCGGCCTCGGCGAGCGCCTGCTCGACCCGATCATCGACCTCTCCCAAGGCGACGACCGCACGATCGAGAGCCTGGCCGAGGTCGCGACCCGCCTGGGGTTCGAGCTTGATGCCGGGCGCGAGGCCGCTCGACGGGCCCTCGATGCGCAACGTCGCTTCGAGGCGGCTCTGTGCGAGCGTGGAAGCGCCCTTCTCGATAGGCTGCGTTCCGACCCGGACGCTGTCGGGGTCGTTCTGATGGCGCGCAGCTATAACGCCCAGGATGCAGGCGCGAATCTGGGGATCGCGGCCGAGCTGCAGCGCCTGGGCGTAACGCCCATCCCTCTGGACTATCTTCCGCTGGACCAGGTGGATATTAGCGCCATCACCGATCGCCCCTATTGGAGCTATGAGCGCAAACTGCTCGCCGCGGCCCTTCTGGTGGCGCAAGAGCGGCAGCTGTTTGGCCTGTTTGTCACGAATTTCGGCTGCGGGCCCAATGCCTTTATCGAGAACATCGTGCGAGACATCATGGGCGACAAGCCGCTGGGCGAGATCGAGGTGGACGAGCACGCCGCCGAGGCGGGGATCGTCACCAGGCTCGAGGCGCTGGTGGATACCGTGCGCACGTACCGAAGCATGAATGGCGCCCCCCGCCTCGACACGGAACGCTTTGCACGGCGCGTTCCCAGCGGCGTGCGGCGGAGCGAGTGCCTCTTGCTGCCGCGCATGGCCGACCATGCCGACGTGATGGCGGCTGCGGCGCGCTCCTTTGGCGTTGACGCGCGCGTGCTGCCCGATTCCGATGCGCGGAGCCTCGCCCTGAGTCGCGATGTGACCTCGGGCAAAGAGTGTCTGCCCTACCGAGACTCGCTGGGGGTGCTACTGCGGGCGGCGGAGGATGGCGACATCATCCCCGGCGCGCGCGCCCTGATGGCGGGCTCCTATGGGCCGTGCCGATTGGGCAAGTACGCTCAGGAACAGCAAAAGGTGCTGCGCGACGTCGGGATCGACCTGCAGATCATGACTACCGTCTCGAACAATGCCTACGCCGACCTCGGCCTGGGTACCTCCTTCGAGCTGTACGCCTGGCAAGCGATGGTGACGGTCGACTATCTCCAGCGTCTGCTCTGGATGACGCGCCCGTACGAGAGGAGCGTGGGGGGGGCGGATCGCGCCTATCGCCACTACCTCACCGAGGCCACCGAGGCGGCCGACTTTCGGCGGCCCCTGCTCCCGATCCTGCTGCGGGCCACAGATACCTTCCTGGCGCTGCGCGACGTGGCCATGCCGTCGCGGCCGCTGGTGGGCATCAATGGCGAGATCTATCTGCGGGCCAACGCCTTTGCCAACCACGATGTGGTGCGGCTGTGCGAGGCCCACGGGCTGGAAGTGGAGGTGGCGCCTCTCGCCGAGTGGTTCAAGTACACCGCCTTCCGGCGCGCGGAGGATGCCTGGACGAACCGCGAACTGAAGGGTTTGGTAAAGGCATTGCTGCGGCGTGTGGTAATGGCGCGCGCCGAGGTGCGGATAGCCTCTGCTGCGCGGGTCGCCATACAACACCGCGAACCGAGCACCGAGGCGCTGCTGCGGGCGTCGGGCTGCTACCTCCCCAGCCGCAACGGCAGCGAGGCCGTCCTCTCGCTGGGGAGCGGCCTGCTCCAGATGCGCGATCCTCGCTATGCCGGCGTGATCTCGGTGATGCCCCACGGCTGTATGCCGGGCGGTATCGTGGCCGCCCTCTCTGAGCAGATCTCGCGAGAGTACGGCCACAAGCCGTGGATCAGCCTGACGTTCGACGGCTTTGCCGACCAGGTGAACCCGGAGCGGGTGGCGGATCTCGCTGAGCAACTCCGCCACCAGGCGCGCAGGGACGCCTAACGCCGCGAACCCTCGTGCTGTCGAGTCCAGTCGCCCTTCCGGCATCGCCCATCGAACGACGGGGGCCGTTACGACGGGGTTGCGCCCCGATCGAGGCGGTAACGGCATCGGCCGCGTTCGGCCTCGATAATGCGTGCAAAGCAAAGAGCGCGCCCACCGCGGGCGCGCTCTGTCATGTCTCCGATCGAGGGCGAGTTAGCTCTCGGTCTCAGCCTCTACTTCGATCTCGGCTTCCACCTCGATCTCAGCTTCCACCTCGGTCTCAGCGTTCGCCTCGATCTCAGCCTTCGCCTCGGCCTCCACCTCGGGCTCTGTCGCCTCGGCGGTCTCGTCGGGAGCCTCCCCAGAGCCGGCCGGCCAGGCCTGTTCTAGGCGGAGCGAGATGCGCTTGCGGTTGTGATCCACGTCCAGGACGCGCACCAGCACCGGCGAGCCCGTCACGAGTTCGCCGGCGGCCACCTCGAGTTCGGGGATCTCACTGCTGTGCACCAGCCCTTCGACTCCCTTGCCGATATCGACAAAGGCGCCGAACGAGACGATGTTGGTCGCGGTGCCGTTCACCACATCGCCGGGCTGAAGCGACTCGGTCACCTCATCCCACGGGTCGGGCAGCACGCGCTTGCGGCTGAGCGAGATGCGCTCGCGCTCCTCGTCTACATCGAGCACGTGCACCTCGACCTCGTCGCCCACCGACAGTACCTCGGAGGGATGGGCCACGTGGTGGTGGGCCAACTCCGAGATGTGTACCAGCCCATCGATGCCGCCGAGGTCCACGAAGGCGCCGAAATCGACGATGCTGCGAACGATTCCTCGCCGCACCTCGCCCGCCTTCAGCCCCTTGATGAGTTCGCCACGTCGGCGCCGATCGACGGCTCGCTTGGAGAGGATCAGACGCCTCCGGCGCTGGTTCACCTCGATCACGACCAGTTCCAGCTCCTGGCCAACCAAGGCCGCCTTGGCCTCCTGGATGCGCCCGGGGTGCATCCCCGCGGCCAGGCTCAAGTGCGAGTTGGGGATGAACCCTCGTAAATGCCCGAACTCGGCCAGCAGGCCCCCGCGGTTCTCCTCGACCACCGTAGCCTTGATCACTTCCTCCGTCTCGACCAGCTCCTCGGCGCGCAGCCAGTCCTCCTGCTGCAGCCCCCGGCTGTACGATACGGGGATGCCATCGTGATCGCCCAGATCACGCAGGATAACCACCGGAATACGGTCGCCCACCCGCAATTTCTCGAGACGCTCGTCATCGATGTTCTGCAGGTCGCGCGGGATGACGATGCCGTCGCGCTTGGCTCCCAAGTTCACGATGATGTCGTTCGAACCGATTTCCAGGATGGTCGCCTCGCGGACCTCACCGCGCCGGGGTCGCGTGTAGTCGTATTCGCCGCTGATCAGCGCGGCGAAATCCTGCTGCTGGGCCTCACCATGGGTCTGAACGCTCATTCGGTACTCTGTCCTCCTCTTGATGATCGGCGTGACCTGACGCCCCACGGCGGGTGGGTCACCGCTCCGTACGATGAAAGGCAAAACGCGCGTCACCCCGCGTGCGGAACGACGTGACCGACGACGCAGCAGGACGCGGGCGGCACTCGTGCAAAGCAGTGCGACCGAATCGGGGTCGGGATGCCCGAAACCGACGACGGTGGGACCGCGCGGCCGGGCCACAGGTCAGTGGGCTTGCTGGTGAGAGGTGCTCACAAACCGGTTGGTTACTGCAGCCGACGCGGCGGTCGGGCCTGCCGGAGGCTTCGAGTCCTATCCGAGTGGATCACAACACTCAGGATCCCATGTGACCGCATTGCGTGCGCTCACACCTTTCCAGTATCGGCGGGCTCGCTTACGTTTACCGTTGTCATTATACCATGGCATAACGATGAGGTCAACGTGCAGCGACTGTACACGTATTATCTCGACGTCCGGCGTAACGTTGACCCTTCTGGGGGGGCGCCGTATACTGCGGCCGCTCACCGGCGACGCGATCTCGGCTCAGGCGTCGCCGCAGCCACGCTAGCAAGGGTGAACCATGACCTTTGTTCTGATCGTAGATGATGACGTCGTCGCGCGCACCGCGCTGGCGCTCCTTCTGAGCCACCGCGGGATGACGACGCATGCCGTCGGGTGTGGCCTGGAGGCGCTCGATGCCATGCGCGCCGCGCCTTACGACGTCGTGCTCCTCGATCTCCGTCTGCCCGACGGTGATGGGACCGAACGCATCGCGCCGCTCCGCGCGTTGAACCCCGACGTGGGGATCATCATCGTGACCGGGCACGCCGCGTTGGATAGCGCCGTGCGGGCGCTGGATGAGGGGGCCGACGCCTACGTTACCAAGCCGGCCGGGGTCAACGAGGTGGTGGCGCGCATCGAGGCCGTCGTCGAGCGACAGCGGCTGCTGGCCGCCAAGGCGCAGGTGGAGGTCGCCCTGCGTGAGAGCGAGGCGCGGCTTCGGGCGCTGATCGCGAACATCGCCGACATGATCATCGTCCTGGACGGTGATGGCACGATACAGTTCCTCAGCGGCTCCGTGGAGCGCCTGCTCGGATACAACTCCGTCGACTACCTCGGGCACCAGGTGATGAACTATGTACACCCCGACGACGTCCAGGAGGTCAAAGCTGCGCTGGCCGCCTGCCTCCACCAGCCGGGCGACACGCAGTCATTCGCGGCGAGGGTGCCCCATCGCGACGGGAGTTGGCGCGATATCGAGGGCACGGGCTTGAATCGCCTGGACGCCCCCGCGGTGCGTGGGATCGTGCTGAACTGCCGCGACGTTACCGAGCGGCGCCGCGCCGAGCGCGACTTGCGCCATCACGTGGGGCTCGCGAATCTCGTCGCCCACGTGTCGTCGCTGTTTGTCAGCTCGCCGCACACCGACGTGGACGCGGCGCTTGGAGCGGCGCTGCGGGCCATCGGCACCTTCGCGGGCACCGACCGCAGCCTCCTGTTCCAGGTCGATCCCACCCAGGTGTGGATGGGGGCGACGCACGAGTGGTGCGCGCCCGGCGTGGAGCCTCGCAGCGCCATGTTGCGCGATCTGCGCTGCGCCGACTTTTCCTGGTTCATGCACCATATGCGATCCGGGCGCACGCCCTATGTGCCGGATATTGAGCGCATGCCGCCGGAGGCCCAAGACGAGCAGCGCACGTTACGGAACCTTGGGGTGCGCGCCGTCATGACGGTTCCACTGAAGTACCAGGGGAGGCTCATGGGCGCCCTCACGCTGCATAGCTCTACGCCCAAGACGTGGTCCGACACCGATACCACGGCGCTTCGCACCGTGGGAGAGATCCTGGCGAACGCCCTGGAGCGACGGCGCACCGAGGAGCAGCTCGTGCAATCCGCCAAGATGGCCTCCCTCGGCCTCATGGCCGGTGGGATCGCGCACGAACTGCGCAATCCCCTGGGGGTGATCTATGCCGCCGCACAACTGCTGCGCGACAAGCCGGACGACGGGCTCTTGCACGCGGAGGGGGTCGAACGGATACTGGCCGCCAGCCGGCGCGCATCTCAGATCATCGATGGACTACTCACCTTCGCGCGGCCCGGCGATGCGGGGATGCGCGCGCTCGACGTGCGCCATGCCCTCGACGATGCCCTGGAACTGGTCGCGCATCGCCTCGCCAGCGCGGGGGTGCGCGTCGTACCGGCACACGCCCGCGAGCTACCCGACGTCCTCGGGAACGCGGGCATGTTGGCGCAGGTCTTTGCGAACCTCGCGCTCAACGCCTGCAACGCCATGCCCGACGGCGGCACCCTCGGCGTTACTACGGGTGTCGCGGCTGACGGCTGGGTGGAGGTGACGCTGACCGATACCGGCGTGGGGATCGCCCCCGGGGACCTGCCTCGGGTGTTCGACCCCTTTTTCACCACCATGCCGGTAGGAAAGGGCACGGGCTTGGGGCTCACGATCTCGTACAGCATCGTGGAGCGGCACGGCGGCAAGATAGCGCTAGAGAGTCAGCCTGGTCGCGGTACGCGCGTGACGGTGAGGCTTCCGGCGGCGAACGGACGGCAGGGAGATGGCGATGGCGCTGATTCTAGTAGCGGATGATGAGCGGGATCTGGTGTGGGCGATGCAGTACAGTCTCGCCGACGACGGGCACGATGTGGTGGTGGCCTACGATGGGAGCGAGGCGCTCCGGCTCGCCCAGCAGCGCCGCCCCGATCTGGTGATTCTCGACATCGTGATGCCCGAGATGGACGGCCTGTCCGTGTGTCGGGCTATCCGGCGCGACCCCCGCTTTGGCTCCGTGCCGGTGCTGTTTCTTACGGCGCGGGCCACGATCGAGGAACGCGTACTCGGGTTGACCGAGGGGGGCGACGACTATCTCACCAAGCCCTTCGATCTGCGGGAGCTGAGTGCCCGCGTGCAGGCCCTACTGCGGCGCGCCCACACGCTGAGAGAACCGGGCGCCGGCTACGGGGAACGCCTCACGGTGCGCGATCTGTCGCTGGAGCTAGTCAGCGGCAGCGCCACGGTGGGCGGGCGCAGGGTGCACCTCACGCCAGCCGAGTTCGATCTCCTTCGCTACCTCATGGCCCACCCGGGGCAGGTACACAGCCCCCGAGGACTCCTGGAGCAGGTGTGGGGCTACCCGCCGGGCACCGGCGATGGTAGCTTGGTTCGGTGGCACGTCAAGAACCTGCGCGCCAAGCTGGAGGACGATCCCCGCCGGCCGACCTACCTGCGGACAGTTCCCCGCCGCGGCTACATTCTCGATGCGTGCCCCCCCGCGTGACGCGGGCACCGAGCCCCAGATGCCAACGGAACCCTAACGCATCCCTCACACGGGGCACACGCCGGCAGCCACGATTCGTGCTACACTGGGGTTGTCAGGCTGCGGGCGCGGAACCGCGAGTGTTGGACAGAACTCGCGCGCGCCCAACCCGGCAGCGGCGCGAGCGGAAGGCGCCCGCTATCCCCTGTCCCTTCGTCGCGAGTTCTCACGTGATCAGCGTCGTGGGGCTCACATTGGGGCGTGGGGAGGTGGGCGCGACGGATTAGGGGTGATCCGTATCCCTTGTGCCGGTTGTTTGCGTGGGGGACCGCGCACCCAAGCCGGGCTAGTTTCGGGAGCAGGCCGCGAGTGTGTCGCCTGGGGGGGCGCGCACCCGCGGCCTGCTCTGTGTCTGGGGGCATTACTCGTACTCACCTCCCCGTGACCCCTCGTAGTGCCTCGGGCCTTTCGCTCGATCCGCGAGTGTGGTATCCTGGGCGGCACGAGGGAGCTTGAGATAGCCCACAACCCACTAAAGGAGGCACTCATGGGAGAGCACCATCCTCGCCGTGTGACGCGTGGCGGCCTGCGGATCCTTTTGTTCGCGGACAGGGCGAGCCTCGGGCGCGAGGCGGCCCGACGAGTTGCCGGTATCATCTCGGATGCCGTGGCGGCTCGGGGCGCGGCCAACGTCATCTTTGCCACGGGCGTGTCCCAGTACCACTTTCTCTCTGCCCTTCGCGCCATGGACATCCCATGGGATCGTGTGACCGCCTTTCACCTGGATGAGTACCTTGGCCTGCCGGACGATCACCCCGCCAGCTTTCGACGGTACCTCCGCGAGCGGATCTTTGATATGCCGTTCGCTGCCGTACACCTGCTGCAGGGCGATGCCGCCGACGCTTCCGCCGAGGCTGCTCGCTACGAGGCGCTGCTGCGCAGCGCTACCATCGATGTGGCGTGCATCGGCGTCGGCGAGAACGGCCACCTGGCGTTCAACGATCCCCCTGCCGATTTTGATACCGACCGCCTGGTCAACATCGTGACGCTGGATCGCGTCTGCCGGATGCAGCAGGTGGGGGAGGGGCACTTTCGATCGCTGGACGACGTGCCGGAGCGCGCCCTTTCCCTCAGCATTCCCGCCATCCTCTCCGCCAGAGTCATCAGCTGCGTGGCGCCCGAGCGGCGCAAGGCGGCGGCCATGCGGGACGCGCTGGAGGGGCCGATCTCGCCCGACTGCCCCGCCTCCGTGCTGCGACGCCACGGCGAGGTGTACCTCTATCTCGACGAGGAATCGGCGTCACTTCTCTCGCCGGCTGCACTTGCAGGCGACGAGTGAGGGGTGGCAGGTTACACGTTACAGACTCGAGTTGCCGGGCCTCTGCAACCGGTAACTTGCCACCTGTCTCCAGGCATCGATAGCGCGGGCGGCGTGCCCAATTCACGAACGGGAGGAACGTCACATGCGTAAGGTGGCCATCGTAGGGGCCGGGCCTGCGGGCCTGTTTGCCGCGCACGAGCTGGTGCAACACGGCCTGGAAGTTGTCGTGGTGGACATGGGCAAGGCCGTGTCGGACCGCTCGCGCAGCGAACCCTTTGACCTGCTGCACGGTATGGGAGGGTCGGGCACGTTTTCCGACGGCAAGATCAACTTTCACACCCAGGTGGGCGGAGACCTCTACCAGTTTTTGCGCATCGACGCCGCCTGGGCGTTGGTCAAAAACATCGAGGAGATCTTTGCGCGCTACGACGTGCGCGTGATGTCCACGGACGACGAGCGCACACGGGACCTGGAAAAGCGCGCCGCCAAGTGTGGCGTGCGTTTCCTGCCCATCCGCCAGGCCCACATCGGCTCCGACCACCTCACGGCGTTCATCGAGGCGTTTGGCGACGATCTCGCGCGACAGGGCGTGACGTACCGCCTGCAGACGCGCGTCGAGGACGTGGCATGTGAGGATGACCGGGTAACGGGGCTGACGCTGGCGGACGGCGGGTTCATCGCGGCGGATGCCGTGATCCTGGCACCCGGTCGCGTGGGCAGCGAATGGGTGCGGCGCGTGGTGCAGGGCCTGGGGCTCCCCATCTCACATAACCCCGTGGACGTTGGCGTGCGCGTCGAGGTGCCCGATATCGTCATGGAGGACATCATCTCGGTCAGCTATGACCCCAAGTTCTATATGCGCGCCCCCACCTACGACGATCGCGTACGCACGTTCTGCGTCTCGCCCGAGGGATTCGTCGTCAAGGAGGTTTACCGCGAGGAGGGGGCGGTGGGCGTGAACGGCCACGCGTTGCGCGACAAGCAGTCGGGCAACACGAACTTTGCCTTGTTGACGAGCATCAACCTTACGGAGCCGGTGGAGAGCACGGCCGACTATGGCGTATCGATCGCGCGACTGGCCACCACCATCGGCGGCGGGAAACCGATCCTCCAGAGCATGGGCGACCTGCGCCGTCACCGGCGCTCGACGTGGGGCCGCCTGCAAAAGAGCCCGGGCGACGTGGTGCCCACCCTGACGGACGTTGCCCCTGGCGATATCAGCATGGCGCTGCCGCACCGCATCGTCACCGACCTCGTCGAGGGGCTAGAGATGCTGGCCGGCGTGATTCCCGGGCTGGATGCCGACCGTACCCTCCTGTATGCCCTCGAACTGAAACGCTATGCCACGCGGGTGCAGACGGATCGCCACCTGCAGACGAGTATCGAGGGCCTCTACGTGGCGGGAGACGGCGCCGGCGTGGCGCGGGGCATCGGAGGCGCCGCGGCCACGGGCGAGATTGCCGCGCGGGGAATCATCGCCCGGACGACGGAGGGTTAGGCGTCGCCTCAGGATTCCTTGCCCGAGCGTGCCCAATGCGTGGCGAATGAGACGATCATTGCCAGGGAAAAGGTGGCGAGGCCGGCCTGCCACAACAAGGCGGGGCCTTGCACGCCGATGGCGATGAGCGCCAGGCTCACCACGATCAGCACCGCGGCGATGGCGTGTAGCCTCTGCATGGTCATGGCCGGCCTCACACGAGGAGTAGGTGGATGGCCACCGTCGCGCCTGCGGTGATCAGTCCTACGACCAGCACCCAGGGGATGGCACGCTGCAATACGGCGCCCAGCTGGGCGGTGATCCCCGCGACGGTGGCCCCGAGAAGGGCATCTCCCGGAGAGACGGCGTTGCCGATGGCGCCCCCGGCCGTCTGCGCCGCGACCACTAGGTCCACCGAGAGCCCCTCCACCTCGGCGGCGGTGGCCTGCAGCGGCGCAAAGAGCACGTTCGAGGCCGTGTTCGACGACGTGATGAGCGATCCCAGCGTTCCGATGAGGATGCTGGACGCGAGAAACACCAGCGAACCCGCCACCGCCGTGACGCCCAATGCCAGTACCGTGATCTGCCCCGAGTGGTCCATGACCTTGCTGATCACCAGCAGCGCGGTGATGGCGGTGGTCGCCGGCAGGGCGTCCTCGGCGGCCTCCCCGATCACCGATCCGATGCTCGTCTCGCTCCTGAATAGGCCGCGGGCGCGATAGAGAAGATAGCTGGCCGCGGCAGAGACCAGCAGCAGCGTCCCGGGGTGCGTCAGCGGCGTGAACGCCGCATACGCGCCGGTGGCGGCGCGTTCGATAGTGTAGCCGGTCGTGGTCGCGGGGAAGGGGATGCCCACGCGCACCTGCTCCAGCACCTCGCGCACCGGTTGGATGATCAGTGCCACGATGGCCAGCACGCCGAGGATGGCATAGGGCGCGAACGCCAGCGCCAGCGACATCGGCGGGGCATCCTCTCCGCGAGGCTGCTCCTCCGAGGCAGCCTCTTCCTCCTCCTCTCCACCGATGTGGGCCCACTCTTCGAAAATGAGGTTGGGTTCGTCCACGTCATGCTGGCGGTAGTAACTCCAACGATTTAGCCCAAACGTCACAGCCAGCGCGGCGCTGGTCGCCAGAAACGCCCCGATGGTGGGGAGGAGTGGTACGAGCAGATACTGCAGCCCTCCGTGGATGGCCGAGATCACCACGATGGCGGGCCCGGCGCGTTTGAGCGCCCACCATCGCCCGTAGGCCCAGGCGATAAACAGCCCCCCCGCCAGGTTCGGCACCCACAGCAGGGTGGCGGCGTAACGCAGCGCCGCCGCCTCGTTGGGCAGATCCACCACCGTCAGGGTGGCCAGCCAGGTGGCGCCGAGGGAGCCAAAGGGGTTGACCCAGGCGGCGCCGATCATCGGCAGCGCCACGGCATAGACCGGGCGCACCCCAAGCCCGATGAGGAGGGGCACCGTCACCGCCAGCGGCGTGCCAAAGCCGGCGATGGCCTGGATGAACGACGCCAGGATCCAGGAAAAGGCCAACACCACGAGCAGGCGGTCGGGCATGATGCGGCGCACCCCCTCCTGGATCGCCTCAAAGGCGCGCGCGTCGGCGGCGACGTTGTACAGGATGAGGGATGGCCAGATCACGTATAGCACAAAGATGGCGTCCCAGATTCCCTTGCCCGTGGCTACCCCGAGGGCCGTGAGGGGCGTGCGCATCAGGAGCAGAGCGGTGGCCACGGCCGCCGCTAGCGCCACCGGCGCCGCTGAGGAGGTCGACCAGCGCCGCCAGACGAGCAGCAGGAGGAGGATGGCGATGGGTGCGAACGACGCCAGCCATCGCAGGAGCGTGACGGGAAGGTCGGGCGCGAGCTGCTGCTCCATCATGACGTTCACCGCCACCCTATGTCTCGCCCTTCTCGCCAGGCTCGTCCTGTGCCGCCTGGTACAGCCTGGATGCCAACGGAATGAGCATCGCCACGAGCACCAGGCCGAGCCCGAGCCACATGAGCGTGGCATTCACCTCGTCAGTGGCGCTCACATAGAGCAGGACGGCGCCCAGCAGTATTAGGATGACGGCGATACCAAGCTGCCACACGCTTTCTCGCAACCACTCCATCGCGCCTCAGCCCCCGCCCAGCCCCGCGAACCCGAGGATGACCACCAACGAAACGACGCCGGCCAATGCCACAGAGATGGCGGTATAGATGATCGTCTTGCGGATTACGTCTCCGGTGTGTCCGGGAAGGCCAACGGAACCCGTCCCCAGGAGGACGTTGCCCGGCGCGATGCTATTGGTGACGGCGGCGCCCACCGTCTGGGCAGCCAGAACCACGGCGGCGGAGAGGTTGAGCGCTGTAGCGGTCTGTTGCTGGAGGGCGCCAAAGAGGATGTTCGAGGAGAGGTTGCTCGAGGTCATAAAGGCGCCCAGTGCGCCGACGACCGGCGCAAGGAGCGCATAGACTGGACCGGTGGCGACGGCCGCGATGCCGAGCGCCAGCTCGCGCACCTGGCCCGATCCGCTCATCACCGTGGCAAGCGGCACGAGGGCCAAGAGCGCCATCGCCGACGGGATGCTCGTGCGGATGGTGTCCTCGAGGATCTCGTCCAGCCGGTCACGCGAGAGCCCCCCCCAGATGCGCAACATGATGTAGGCGATGACGCCCGAGGCCAACAGGAACGTGCCCGGGTGGGTGAGCGGAGAGAACGCAGAGTAGCTCTCGTCCGCCTCGGTCACGACGCCGTATCCTGTCTCGAGGCGAGGGAAGGGGAGCCCGATCTGAAAGGTCTCTAGCGCTGAGCGGACCGGCGGGATGAGAAGCACCACCACGATGAGCACGACCAGCGAGATGTAGGGCACGAACGCCAGCCACAGGGGCATGTGCATCTCCTCCCTCTCTTCCGCAGCGCGCCCTTGCTCCTCCTGTTCGCCCGGCTCCATCACCTGGCTCTCCGCCACCTCCGACGGACCGCTGTACCAGCTGGTACGGGCTAGCCAGAGGGTCACTCCGACGGCTACCGTGGCGGGGATGAAAGCGGCCACCGTCGGCAATAGCGGCGCGAGAATCAGCTGCCCGACGCCGTGAATGGCGCCCACGATCAGGATGGCTGGCAATGCCTCGCGCACCCCCTTGCCGCGACCGTACAACCATGCGATGATGAACCCGGCCGCCAGGTTGGCCAGCAGCAGCATCACCGCCGCGATGCGCGCCGCCACAGCGGGGCTCTCCATCTCGGTGACGAGCACCAACCCCTCCCATGCCACCGCGAGGGTGCCAAAGGTGTTGGCCCATGCGTGCCCGATGAGCGGGATGACCACGGCCCACAGCGGGCGTACCCCCACCGCCACCAGCAGGGGAGCGGTCACGGCGATGGGCGCCCCAAAGCCTGTGATGCTCTGCAAAAAGCTGGCGAACACCCAGCCGAATGCCAGAATGTGGAGCAGGTTGTTTGGCGTGTAGGACTCGATGCCGATCCGAAGAGTGTCGAAGGCGCCGGCCTCATCGGAAACCTCGTACAGAAACAGGGCGGGGACGATGACATAGAGGATGAACGCCGCATCCCAGATGCCCTTGACTGTCTGGAGCGCCACGATCCGGGCAGGGGTTCGGAAAACGAGAAATGCCGCCACCACCGCTAGGAGGTAGCCCACGGGCGCAGCCGTAGCGGCCTTCCAGCGGAGCCCCACCAGGAGGACCAGAATCGCGGCCAGCGGCAGGAACGCGACGAGCCACAATCCAAGGCTGACCGGTATCTCTTCGGTTGGCACGCGTACTCTCTCCACGCCTTGGCGTGCGACGTACGCCCCACCGGCCTCAGTGCCCGATGGCCACGCCGTCGCCTCGCGGGTCCGCGCCCCCGTGCAGGGAGCCCTCGGTTCGGTCGATGAGGATCGCCTGGGCGTGCCCCATCTTGTCCGACCAATCCTCCAGCATCGTCACATCGTGCCCGCGACGCCGCAGCTCGGTGGCGACGCCGTCGGGGACACGTCCCTCGAGCTTCAGGGAACGACTCTCCTCGCCCCAGGTGCGCCCATAGAGCCAGCGCGGCGCCTCGATGGCCTCCTGCGGGTTGTAGCCGAAATCGAGCATGCGCGTGAGCATCGCAGCCTGCGTCTGGGGCTGCCCCTCGCCGCCCATGCTGCCGAACAGCAGCGACGGGCGTCCGTCGTGGAGCGCCATGGCGGGGATGATGGTGTGGAACGTGCGCTTGTGGGGCGCCAGGGCGTTGGGGTGATCGGGATCGAGCTGGAAGAAGGAGCCGCGGTTCTGTAGCAGGATGCCGGTGCCCGCGGGAATGAATGCTGACCCGAACTCGAAATAGACGCTCTGGATGAGGGAGCAGGTCTGCCCGTCTCGGTCGACGGCGGCCATATAGACGGTGTCGCCGCCGGGCGCCGAGACGGCGTGGACGCCCGCCTCAATCTCTTTTGCGGGGCGCGCGTGCATCATGTCGATCGCGCGCCGGCGCTCCGCGGCATAGTCCTTGGACAGGAGTTGGCCGAAGGGAATGTCGATGGTCGTCGGGTCGGTGACCCAGCGATCGCGGTCGGCAAAGGCCAGCTTGACCGCCTCGGTCATCAGGTGGTAGTAGTCGGCGGCGCCATCGCCCATGGATGGCAGATCCATCCCCTCGATGATGTTGAGCAACATCAGGGTGGCGATCCCCTGGGTGTTGGGCGGCAACTCCGTCACCTCGTAGCCGTGGTAAGTGGTGCGCAGCGGCTCTACCCAGTCCGAGGTGTGGGAGGCGAAATCTTCCTCGGTGAGGAGGCCCCCCTGGTCCTGCAACCCCGAGACGATGCGGTGCATCAGCTCGCCCTGGTAAAAGCTCTGGGCGCCCTGTTCGGCGATGGCTCGCAGCGACTGCGCCAGGTCGGGTTGCCGGAAAATGGCGCCGGTGGCGGGCGGGAGGCCGTTGCGAAAGAAGGTGCGCTCCGTCTCGCGGTAGCGGCGCAGCGTGTCGGCGTATTCTGCGATATAGTCACGGAACTTGCGTGACACGGGAAAGCCATCGCCGGCGTAGACGATGGCGTGCTGAAACAGCGCTGACCAGTCGAGCTTGCCATATCGCTGGTGGAGCTGGTGCCAGGCATCGACCACCCCGGGCACGGTGTTGGCGGCGAGGGGCCCGCGGGGCTCGATCTCGCTCCACCCCTTGGCGCGGTAGGCGTCGATCGTGGCGCGCTCGCCCGATCGCCCCGAGCCGTTGAGGGCACGCACGCTCCCCTCGCCCGGATCCCACACTTGAGCGAACAGATCGCCGCCGAGGCCCGCCATGTGATCATAGACCACCGCCAGCGTCGCATTCGCCGCGATGCAGGCGTCGACGGCCGAGCCACCTCGGGAGAGGATATCCAGGCCGCTGGCGCTGGCCAGATAGTGGGAGGTCGCGATCATGTCCTGGCTGGTGATGGTGGGGGGGCGGCCGGTGCCGTAGGCATAACCCGTCTGCTTACCGTCCATCGATCCCTCCTCGGATCACCGTCGCGACTCGCGTGGCGACACACCAACCGAAGGTGGCGGTATACCAACCCAAGGCGGCACACGCTAGCGTGGGCATAGGAGCGCCACGGGCGCGATGCTCACGGGTTGCGTGGTGATGGATGATCCTGTCTGGGGCGACGGGAGAGAACTGGGTGCGGGGTAAGCGCGGGGTGAATGTCGGTGACTCTTGCTCAGCGAGTCGCGAGGAGGAACAACCTAACGCTACACCCATTGTATCATACTATGATGAGCGCCGCAACGGTCACACGATGCGCGGCGCGAGCGCGGTGGGCGCGCCCTGGCGGAAGCAAGCAGAACCCCCCGGCATATGCGGGGGGGGTTCGTTTCCTGGTCGAGCGGTCGGGCTCCGTGTGATGCCCCCACGGGAATTCGAATCCCGGTCGCAGCCTTGAAAGGGCTGTGTCCTAGGCCTCTAGACGATGGGGGCCAGACCTCAAACGTGCCGATTGTACCATGGCTCAGCGGCAGGGTCAAGTAGAGCAAGGATCAGCGCGTCGAGTGCTTTCTGAAGGTCGCATGCAGGCTTGCCAACGCATCTGTGATGGCCTCCTGCTCGACGGGGCAGCCGCGCAGCCAGATGATGTCGCGATCCCACTCCAGGCCGAACGAGGAGGCGCGCTCCTTCACAGCGAAGGCATAGCGCTGCATGCAGTCTCCCACCAGCAGCTCGAGGTGCCACGTGCCCCGCTCGACCTTGTCACCACAGAACGCCTCGGCGCCCGCGGCGACGACGCGGAGGTGTGCCAGGAACTCGTCCGCCAGCCCCTGCAAGGCCTGCGAAGCGAGGCCGCGGCAGGTGTCGCACACCACTCCCGACGCCTCCAGTGCCTTCAGGATCTGATCCACGGGCGCGGGACACCCGCCGACAAAAGTGCCGAGTTCGGCGTACCGCTCGGCGCAGTTGCCGATCACGAACGTCTCACCCTTGGGCTCGGGGCGCTCGCCCAAGCCACCGTAGATGAAATCCACCGGCTTCAGTAGCTTCTGGAATCGAAAGCGCTGCAGCGCCGACTGAGCAAAGGTGCGGCAGCCACTGCAGGCGTCGAGGTCATGCAGCGTGAGACCCGGCAGGGCGATGCAGAACTCTTCGCTCGGCGTCATAAAGTGGCGCTGATGATCTTGTACCCGCTCACCAAGGACGTCGATGCGCTCCCGGTCGCCGATCCCGATGCCATCCTCGATGGCCCAGTTGAGGTACCGCGTGCGCGCGGTAAAGCACATCAGATCGCGCGAGATGGCGTCCACCGCCACAGGGTCGGCGCCCACGAGCATCAGCCGAGCGCCACCCGGGCGGTCGAAATCCGTGCCGCCGGCGATCCCCTCGGCGCCGTCGAACCCGTCCACCACGCTGAGGTCCGGCTTGCGAATGCGGTTCAGGTCCACGAGCGCCTGCTCGAGCAGGTACTGGCGGTGGATCTCGGAGCGCTTCCACTGAGGCGTCTGCCCGTACGCGTTCTTGAGCACCACAGTATAGTCCGTGTTCAGGTGCGTCTTTAGGCAGGGCACGCTGATGAAAACGTCCGCGTCGTAGAGGAGTTGCGAGAAGGGGATGGCGCCCATGGTATAGCGCGGCTTGTCCAGCTCGATCTCGACGAACGGCCCGGCATCCAGGTTCCACAGCTCGACGCCCATGCGCTCGGCCATCTCGCGCCACCCACCGGTGGGGAAGGCGGTCTCGTGGCTGGTGCCGAACCTACCGGTGCCCTCGGCGACCACAATCCGGCCGGCGCCGCAGCGCTGGACCTGCGTGATGATAGCCTCCACCAGTTCCCTGTGCGTTGTGCCGCCGGTATGCGATGGGGCGTTCGCGGTGATGTTGGGCTTGATCACCACGGTCTGCCCGGGCTGCACAAAGGCCTCCATGCCCCCCAGGTCGGCCAGACACGACGACAGCACGGTGTCGACGTCTCCCAGTTCGGTCCAACGATGTAGTGAAACCCGCGCTCGCGCCTCGTTCACAATGCCTCCAACTCGTCATAATGGGGTGATCAGCCTCGCAGAGGGGCCGATCAGGAATGCGAACCGACGTACCGGCTCTACTCTAACTCTCGTCTATTACGGGTGTCAAACGATGAGCCGCGAGCCAGGGCGAACACGGGCCGCAGCGCGTGCTCCACGGACGCTAATACGCTGCCCTCCGGTCCACGGTGTTGAGGAGCGGCTCGCCACGGACAAAGCGCGCCATGTTCTCCACAAAGACATCCATGTCGCGCCCGGCGCGATTCGGAGAATTGCCGGCGGTGTGGGGTGTCACGATGACGTTGTCCATGCGCCATAGGGGGCTGGCGGATGGCCACGGCTCCTCCGGCATGACGTCCAGGCCCGCGCCGGCGATCCATCCCTCCACCAGGGCACGCTCCAGCGCCGGCCCATCCACGACCTGGCCGCGTCCCACGTTGATGAGGATCGCCGACTGCTTCATGCGGCGCAGTTCTCGTTCTCCGAAAGAGCCGCGCGTTTCGGGCGTGTGAGGCAGGATGAGCACCACCACGTCCGACTGCTCTAGCAGGTGTGGCAGCATTTCGGGACCCCACACGGCGTCGACCCCTTCGGGGGGCGTATCGGGGTGAGCCCTGACCCCGACGACGCGCATCCCAAAGGCGTTGGCGCGTGTTGCCAGCGCGCGTCCGACGGCGCCAAACCCCACGATGCCCATGGTGAGGCCGCGCACCTCCATGAGGTTGCCAAAGGCCTCCCGGCGCCAGCTGTCAAAGCGCGCCGCGGCTACGATGCCGCGCGTGACCGACAAGAGCAGGGCGAAGGCGTGTTCCGCTAGCAAGCTCGCGACGCTCTCGCCCTTGCCGCAGGTAAAGACGAAATCCCGCTCCAGGACGTGTGGGCCCATCAGGTCGTCGACGCCGGCGCTACTGGTGTGCACCCAGCGCACCTTGGGGGCCGCCTCCAGAACGCGCCGAAAGGCATCACCCGAGCCACCCCCAAAGGACCCCATCAGGATATCGGCGTCCGCCACCTCTGCTAGGAGCGCGTCCTGGCTCTCTGCTGTGACGATCTGCAGGTCGGGCGCGATGGCGCGCAGCCGCTCTTCGACCCTCGCGGCAAACGGGCGTGTCGTTACGAGTTTCATGGGTTCTCTCCATCGTTCAGCGAGGGTCGGACGCTGAGGGCCTGCCGAAAGGGGCCCGCGCCCGAGCGGGGAGGACGAAGGATGACCGGCCACGGCCGGCCTTCGCTTCATCCGGCGCCGGCCTCTTCCGTCTCGGGTGGCTCGGACATGGCGTCGGGGATGCGCGCCACCAGCACCTTGTCCACCCGATTGCCATCCATGTCCATCACCTCGAACCGCAGATTGGCCCACTGAAAGTAGTCGGCGGGCGCCGGGATGCGGCCGATGAGGCTCGTGATGAACCCTGCCAGGGTCTGGTAGAGGCCCTGTTCCTCCCCCGGCAGTTCGTCCAGCCCGAACAGCTCGCGGAACTCGCCGATGGGCAGCATGCCGTCCACCAGCCAGGTACCGTCCTCGCGCTGCACGACCTCGGGCTCTTCCTCTTCGTCGATCGAAGGGATATCGCCCACGATCGCTTCCAGGATGTCCGTGAGCGTAACGTATCCCGTCACCGAGCCGTACTCGTCGATCACCAGCGCCGTCGGGCGGCCGGATTGCTTGAAGGCCTCCAGAGCCTGGAGGGCGGGCATCACCTCGGGGACGTAGAGTGGCGTCTGAACGTTCGGCTCGATGGCGAACGGGTTGCCGCTCAGCATGTGCGACAGGATATCCTTGGCCTGCACCTCGCCCACGAGTTCGTCCAGGCTGCTGCGTGCCACGGGAAACCGCGAGTACGGGCTCTCGACGATGGCGCGCATCGTATCCTCGACGGGCGCCTCCAGGTCTAGCCACGTCATCTCCGGGCGGGGCGTCATCAGGGCGCTGACGCGGCGATCGTTGAGGAGGAGCACTTGCTCGACCAGTTCCTGCTCGGCCTCCTCGAATACGCCGGCTTCGGTGCCCTGTGCAAAGAGCCCGCGTATCTCCTCTTCGGTCACCGGTGGCTCCTCGGTCGGGTGTACGCCGATCAGTCGCAGAACGAGATCGGTGGACACGCTCAGCAGACGTACCAACGGCGCTGCGACCGTGGCCAGCAGGCTCATGGGCCGCGAGACGACGCGCGCGATCCCCTCGGGGTCGTTCAGTGCCACCCGCTTGGGGACGAGTTCACCAATGATCAGCGACAGATAGGTGATGGCGAGCACGACCAGCGTGACGGCCAGGCCACCGGCAAAGGGCGCCAGGGGCCCGATCTCGCGCAGCACGTCAGCCAGGGAGACGGCGAGGGTGGCACCTCCCAGGGCGCCGGCCAGGATGCCGATGAGTGTGATCCCGACCTGCACCGTCGAAAGGAAGCGATTTGGCGTTTCAGATAGGCGCAGGGCGACCTCCGAGCCGCGATCTCCCTCGGCGGCGCGCTGCTCCAGCCGCATCTTGCGCGAGGAGATGATGGCGATCTCGGACATGGCAAAGACGCCGTTAGCGATGATCAATAGCAGGATGAGGAACGCCTCGGTTGTCCATTGTGGCATATCAGGTAACTCCCATCGGGCACCGGACGAAGACACGTCCACTGGGGCTGCTGTTTACACGCCGATGCGCCGGGCATGTAGGGCGCTGGGCGGGCCAGCACGCCGACACGCGGGCGCCGGGGCGCGAACCGAGGCCACCTGTGGACGCGCGGATACCGCCGGCAATCAAATCTCCGGCGGGCGACGCGGACAGGCTTGTGGCGGCACTGGTCGCTTGTTGGCGAGTGATTCCCGGTTCGCGTTGCAGCCCTATCATCTTGGGTTTTCGCTCAGACCTGAGCGTCGGGAACGTGTGAACTCACGTGGAGGGCTCGTCCGCTCTGGAGGGACAACGAGGGCAGCGGTTGGCCCGTACGAGGGCCAACAGACTGTGGGTGGTTATGATGCGGCGACTACTAGGGTCAGGGTCCGGCTCTTTGGACATCGTGTGGAAATGCACCTCTTCTGCGATCGGTTTGGCGCACACCGTGTACGCTACTTCACCACCCTTATGATAGGCCAATCCGTCAGGATTCGCAACCTTAGCCCGGGTATGTCCAGGATTCTAGGCGTTCGGCCGGGCGTACACGCCGCTGACCGAGGCCAGGCGCTAACATCGCGAAGCCCGCCTTCGCGGGCTGGACGCAGGTCCACGGTTTGCGTCTCGTCAAGTGGTGTAGGTGTGCCCCTTGCAGGGCGTCGGATACTGTCTAGTGAATCGGCTCCAGATGCAGCGAGGCGCTGAGGCGCTGCTGCTCCTCCGGGGCGTACAGGGCGTGCATCGACTCCTGGCTAAAGTAGTGCCGGTCCACCTGCCATTCGTCGTCGATGTCCATCAGCACCGCCCCCACCAGGCGTTCCACCGCGGCCACATCGGGAAGCGATCCCCACCACGTTGGTGCGGCGTTTGATCCTCCTTATTCCAGCCGCTCCAACGGGTTCGTGGAGTAGCCGCGTCCAGTGCGCCTCGAGGAGGCCATGTAGGCCAGCACTTCCTCCTCCGCCGCCCGCAGCAGCTCCGCCGCCTTGGGCCAGCGCGGCGCCATCTTCTCTGCCACCAACGCCAGTTGCTGGCCCGCCGAGGGACGATCAGGCTGGGCGAAGATCGTGCGCAGCGCCGCGGCCACCACCGAGCGATCCGCCTTGTTGACGTGCGCCAGGACGTTACGCATAAAGTGCCACCCGGCAGCGTTGCCGCAGCTCGCGCCACTCAGCACCTGGCCCAGGGCCGCCTTGAGCCCCTCGTGGGCGTCGCTGATGGCCAGCTGCACCGCAGCCCGCGGTGTACCAGGCTGCGCAGGAACTCGAGCCAAAAGGATGCTTCTTCGCGCTGGCCCCCACCGCAAAGCCCAGCACTTCGCGCTCCCCGTCGCCCGCACCCCGATGGCGACGACCCCGGCCATGCTCGACGCGGTGGTTCTGGCGCACTTCGAGGTAGGTGGCGTCAGCCACCACGTAGGGTAGTCCCCTCCAACGGCCGCTCCGGAAGGCTTGCACCGGCTCATCGAGCGCCTGACACACCCGGCTCACCCGCGCCTTGTCGATGCCGGTGAGCCCCAGGCTCTGCAGCAGGGGTCCACCTCGGGTGCTCACCCCCTCGACGTAGGCGCTCTGCACCACGGCCAACAGCGCCTTCTCCGCTCGGCGCCGCGGCTCCAGGAAGGAAGTAGCTGCCCTCCCGCAGCTTGGGCACCAACAGCGTCACCTCGCCCACGCGCGTCTCGTAGGGCCGTTCGCGGTAGCCGTTGCGCTGTGTGACGCGCTCGGTGGTCCGTTCGTGCGGCTTAGCGCCGATGCGCTGGGTGACTTCCGCCTCGATGACCTGGATCGCAAGTCGTCGCTCAGACCTGAGCGTCGGGAACGTGTGAACTCACGGGGAGGGCTCGTCCGCTCTGGAGGGACAACGAGGGCAGCGGTTGGCCCGTACCAGGGCCAACAGGCTGTGGGTGACTATGCTGCGGTGACTACTAGGGTCAGGGTCCGGCTCTTTGGACATCGTGTAGAAATGCACCTCTTCTACGATCGGTCTGGCGCACACTGCGTGCGCAACTTCACCACCCCTATGATAGGCCTATCCGCTACGATTCGCAAGCTTTGCCTGCGCGGGCACAGCGGGGTTGCCATGGCCGCTCGGGGCCGATCACTCGTCTGGTGGCTCCGCCGCAGGCGATGTTGGAACGCTCTCCGCATACCTCTGCCAGTGCACGACGTTGTCGTTGTATTGGGTGCGCGGGGGTCTAGCCTCCGCGGGATGGCCCACATGCACCACCGCCAGCGGGCGAAGGTGACGCGGCAAGCCGAGTACTCGTGCCACATGCCAGCGAAGCGGAGCGATGGGATGCACACCGATCCAGACAGCTCCCAGGCCCAGGCCGGTTGCCGCCAGCAGGATGTTCTGCGTGGCCGCCGAGCAGTCCTGCACCCAGAAATCGCGTCCTGGGCCCGGCCAGGCGCGATGCATGTCCCCGCACACGACGATGGATAGGGGGGCGCGATAGCGGCCAAGAACCAGGCCTACGCGCAGTCGGTTCAGCACGTCGGGATCTGTGATCACCATGAACGCCCACGGCCGGCGGTTGCTGGCCGTGGGCGCCGCCATGGCAGCCTCCAGGAGCCGTCTGATGTCGTCGGGACTCACCGGCTCGTCGGTGAAGCGACGGATGCTCCGGCGGGCCAGGATGTGGTCCATGATCTCGGACACAAAGGGGTCTCCTCGCTCCCGTGCGGGCGCGCTATCGCCGGCGCCCGATGTACAGCAGGTGCCGCGACGCCCCGATGATGCTGGGTTCGGCGCTCACGGCGAGCAGTACCTCGAGCCAGGCGGCGCGAAGGGGCTCGTCCAGGCGATTATGGGCCTCATCGTACGGCCCGATGCACGGCTCGACGCCAACCAGCGTGACCTCGTTGAACCCCTCCGAGGCGTAGAGGGGGGCGATCTCTTCTGCCCGCGCAAAGTAGCCGCGGAATCCCTCGTGTGGCGTTGTCTCGGGATCGCGCCCGTGCAGCATCAGCCACTTCAGCTCCTCGCTGCGCGTGACCGCCTCGGGCACCTTGGTCATGACGTCGCCGAGCGCTCCGAAGCGGCTGATAAAGGCAGAGAACACCAGACCTTCATGAACCAGGAGACCGCGCACCTGGCGCAATACCAGCCGGCGGTCGGCCTCCTCCACGAGGTGATACAGTGGCCCCATGATGAGGGCGGCGTCGTATCGCCGGCCCGCCAGCGCGCCGAGGTCACGCGCGTCGGCCACCAGATGCACGATGCGCGCCGCGACGCCGGCCTGTTGCGCCCGGTCGCGCGCGATCCCGGTGAGGCGCTCGGATAGGTCCACCGCCGTCACCCGATGGCCGCGTTGGGCCAGTGGGACGGTGTACCGACCCGCCGCGGCGCCCAGCTCCAGGAGGTCTGCGCCCGGCGGCAGGTAACGCTCCAGATAGCGCCAGGTGAGGTCGAATTCGAGGCGGTGCCGATCCAGCCGCCCTGGCTCGTCATAGACATCATAGTAGGCGACGATGTCGCCGAGATCGTCCATGGAGCCTCCTCGGCGCTTGGGCCGCACGGGCGGCTAGGCCTCCATCGTCCGCCCCCGGATCTGGTCGAGCACGTACTGGCGTATCTCTGTCGCCGAGGGTAGGTCGGCGACGATGCGGCCATTCTCCAAGAGTGGCCGATTCAGGATCTGGCGCTCAGCGCCGCAGTGGCAGTGGCCGGGGGCGCGCTTCCAGTAGATGATCTCCCGTTCGCCGCAGGCGGGGCAGTGGGCCACGAACTTGGCGCCAGACTCTTTGCCGCGTTTCGCCTTGGGCGTGCTCTCGATCTCGACGATGTCAAAGGCCAGGTTGATGGTGGGGGCGTCGGCCAACGACGTGCCCACGCCATAGCCGTCGCACACCGGGTTCAGGGTCGAGATGCTGTACTCGTCCAGCCCGCCGCTGGCGTAGAGCTTGACGTGCTCGTAGCCGCGCAAGTCCAGTTCCCAGCGCGCCTCGGCCATGATCTGGCGGAGGTTGCCGCGACGCGAGCCGGGCGTGTCGAATCGCACGCCGTGCAGCGTATGGCCGAGCGACTCGGCGACCCGCAGCGTCTCAAACTTTTCATCGTTGAACGTGTCGATGAGCACGATGCGCTTGACGTCGGGATCCACCGCCTCGTGGAATGCCCACGCCGCCTCCACCGTATCGCCAAGCATGAGCACTAGGGCGTGGGGCATCGTGCCGGTGGGAGGGATGCCGATCACGTCGGCGGCCAGGATGGTCGACACGCCGTCGCAGCCGCCCACGTAGCAGGCGCGTTCGATCATCGGCGCGATGGCGGGGTGCATCCGTCGCGCGCCAAAGCTGAGCAAGACGCGGTCCTCGGCGGCGATGCGACACCTAGCCGCCCGCGTGGCGATGCCGCTGGCCTGGCAGGTCAGGCCGAGAAAGCTCGTCTCGAACCTGCCGAACGCGAGATAGTCGCCCTCGATGGTGAGCACCGGCTCGCCGGCGCGGAACACGGTACCTTCGGGCGGCATCCAGACGTTGACGGGCAGCCCCTCGAAGAGGCGCGCCACCTCCTCGACCCCCGCGAGCACCGCCCACGGCCATCCGCTCGGCAGCGACGACGCGCGCATCTCGCCGACGACGCGTTTGTCGGCCTGTCGGGCGCGGAGTGCCTCCTCGGTGCGCTGAAAGTAGACGTCCGTGACGATCCCCGATGCGATCTCGTCGTCCGTGGCGATGTGAAAGCGGCGTGGGCTCATGGTTACGGTTGGACCTCCTGTGCTCTGGCCTCGCGGGGGCGCAGGGCCTCCTCTGCCGCGGCGACACCGGTGGCGCCCGTGGCGACGCCCATCTCCTCGCACGCCTTGCAGGTAACCCACAGCGTCTCGATCGTCTCGAGATGTACGCCGGCGCGCACGAGCGTCTCGATCGTCTCCTCCGCGTCGTGCGGGGCGACGTTCACGGCGCGCGTGGCGTCGATGAGCACCGTCACCTCCAGGCCGTCTCGCACGGCATCCAGCGCCGACCACTTGACGCAGTAATCCAACGCCAGGCCGAGGACGTACAGGTGCTCCACGCCATGCGCCTTCAGATACGCATCGAGCGCCCTATCCTCCTCGAGACCCCGCGCCTGGAACGCCGAGTAGGCGTCCTCCTCGGGATCCATACCCTTCGACACGATCACTACGTTCTCCGGCAGCTTGAGCTGCGGGTGGAACTCGGCGCCAGGTGTGCCCTGGATGCAGTGGGGCGGCCAGGGGCCTCCCTGCGCCTGAAAGTGCGTGGTCTCGGGGGGGTGCCAGTCGCGGGAGGCGAAAATGGGGGCGCCCGCCATGCGGAATTGGGCGATGTAGGCGTTCACCTTGGGGATGATCGCGTCCCCATCGGGGACGGGCAGGGCGCCACCGGGCATGAAATCGCGCTGCATGTCGACGACCAACAACGCACTATGGGATTGTAGGGCCATGGTACAACTCCTCTCACAATGCGGGGTCATGGAGCAGTGGGACCCCGCCTGCATATATCGCAATTGCGACGCTATCCTCTTTATTATACACCTGGAGGGTGGGCTGCGGCCAGAGTAGCGAGCGCCGCGCGTCGCATCTCCCAAAGGCGCCGCTGGAGTAGCTCCGCCGCGTGTCACGTTCAGGGCGGGGGCGCCCTCGGGAGGTTCTAGGGATACGGGGCGCGAACGTCAACGCGGCTCCGCGTCGCCTGGAGGGGGTTCGGCAGGGAGTGTCTCCAGCAGGCGTGCCCACTCGACGAGCCTGCGCCACGCGCGACGATAGCGCTCGAGTGCGGTCTTGGAGGGGCTGATCTGCTCGCGGAAGGCGTCCTCCAACGGGGCATCGCCGACAAAGATGGCGGTGCTAAAGGTGTCGTGCGGTCCAAACCGGCACTGCAGCCAGCCGATGTCGTCGAAGGCCTTGGCGTACAGATCGATGGTGGATTCGGCATACCCCTCGGCTCTCATGACCTGTAGGAGAGGGAACATGAATGTGGCCATCGCTAAACCGAGAGACTCTCGGGAGGGGTCGGCGCACCAGGAACGGGCCAGCGTCTCGTACGGCTCGATGGGCGTATAGAGGCCGGGGACGAGGTCGTAGGGGTAGGTGAGGGCGACGGTGCGCTCGGGGTAGATGTCGGGAAGGTCATAGATCATGTGCGTATCGCGCACCCAACCCTTGTCGAACCCCACGGTGGTGATGAACGCGGGCAGCGTTCGCAGGATGGCGGAGACACGCCAGATGTCGTCAACGGCGGGTGGAGCGTAATCGTGTGGCGGCTCGACGCGAAAGAACAGCGGGTATGCTTCTTCGCTGCGGATGGTCCAGCCGTGCTTCCGGATCGCGGCGAGATCGTCGGGCGCCATGGCGGAAGCATCGGAGTAGTACATGATCAACACCGGCACTTCTGGGGGTTGCTCCTCAGCGTCTTTCTCCAGCTCGTCCTCGTCGCCGCCCATGTAGAGTTCCAGGCCTTCGCGCGTCAGACAGACGTTTATCCCGGGCTGGTCGGTGCTACCCGCCACCAGCATCACAAAGATCGGTTCGGCGTCATGGGGATAGCGCACGGCGATGGGATCGGCGCTCCCGAGCCACTCCCAGGGATCCGCATCGTAGAATGCGGCCGCCGCGGCATAGAACTCGCCCGCCGCGGCGTAGAACGCGGCGCGTTGGGCGCTCGTTGTTCCGCGGGATCGCACCAGGGCCAGCGGCCTGGCGCCGCGACGCATGATCCCCTCCAGGTGGCGCGCCATCTCGTCCAGGACGGCCAGGGAGCGCTCCCAGACGGGTTGTGCGCCGAGCCGTTCCAGGAGCGGGCCGAGTTCCTGGTACAGTCCGGCATCGTCCATGACCAACTCGGTGGGGCGATATGGCTGACCAGAACCCTGCGCCGGGCGTAACAGGGCGTCGTAGAGCAGGTCGGTGAGTCGGCGGCTGTCCGGCGCGGTCGCCAGCAGCTCGGTGGCGCGAATGGCGCCCGTGTCCTCGTGCACCACGAGGAGGACGTAGAGGTGACCATCGCCTTCCTGGACACGCATGCCAAGCTTGCGATAGCCCAGGAGCCATCGCCCCGGTCGGCTCGGAAGACGACGCGCCCGTTTCTCTTGGTCACTATGCATCTCGCGCCCCCTGGCGGGCTGTGGGCCGGATCATTGGCACGAGTATAGCGCCGTCGAGCGCCGGCGCAAGCGCATGCGCGCGCCATCCGCGGTCGAGGCCGGCGGCTGGATCGGGCAAGCCCGCCGAGGCGCGCTCCGATTCATGGCTGAGAGGCAGCCCGCCTCGGCGGGCTTGGGGCCCAGGCGGGCCGTTTACGGCTCGGCGTTCGCGCCGCCGCGTGCCCCATCCGCGGCCAAGGCCGGCGGCTGGCGGGCCCAGGGCACTGGGCGCAAAAGCGTGCCGAGGCGCGCTCCGACCATGGCTGAGAGGCAGCCCGCCTCGGCGGGCTTGGGGCAGACGGGCCGTTACGGCTCGGCGTTCGCGGGCGTGCTCCATCCCGGCCAGGCGCTCGGTGCGGCCCAGGGACGCGCTGCGCCCCAAGGCGCGCCCGACCGGCTGAGAGGCAGCCCGCCTCGGCGGGCTTGGGGGCCCAGACGGGCAGTTCACGGCTCGGCGTTCGCGGCACCGCGTGCCCCATCCGCGGCCAAGGCCGGCGGCTGGCGGGCCCAGGGTACTGGGCGCAAGAGCGCTCCAAGGCGCGCTCCGACCCGACGCCGGTGGACAGCCCGCCTCGGCGGGCTTGGGGGCTCAGACGGGCCGTTTACGGCTCGGCGATCGCCGGCGCACGCGTGACCGCCTTGCCCCGGCGCACCGGTTGGCGCGTCGCCCGCCCTGCGCTATACTCGGACCATACAGACGACCACCGGGAGGAGCGACTCATGTCCGAGCGAGGCGTCATCGCGATGCGCCGCGACCTATCGACTCTGCGCGTGGTGCGGGTGCGCCAGCGTTGGGAGCAACCCGACATCGGTGACCTCGAGGCGGCCACGCTGGCGGCGCTGGAGCGGTGCGGCGCATTGGCGAGGATCTCTTCTGGTCAAGAGATTGCCATCACGGCGGGCAGCCGCGGCATCGCCTCGGTTCCGCGGATCCTGCGGGCCGTCGTCGGCGCGGTGCGCGAGCGCGGCGGTAGCCCATTCATCTTTCCTGCCATGGGCAGCCACGGTGGGGGCACCGCCGAGGGGCAGCGCGCTCTGCTGGCCGAACTCGGGATCAACGAGGAGACCATGGGCGCCCCCATTCGCTCCTCGATGGAAGTGGTACGCCTGGGCACGACGCCCCGAGGCATTCCCGTGTACTTGGACGCCCACGCGACGCGCGCCGACGGCATCATTCTGGTGAACCGCGTCAAAAAGCATACCAACTTTGACGGCCCCATTGAGAGCGGCCTATGCAAGATGGCCGTCATCGGCATGGGCAAGCACACCCAGGCAGTGGCGGTGCACCAGTACGGCAACTATGGCCTGCGCGAGTACATCCCCGAGGTGGCGCGCGTCGTCTTGGAGACGGCGCCCGTCCTCGGCGGGCTGGCCATCATCGAGAACGCCTGGGGCGGCGTGGCGGACCTCGTAGGCATGGCGCCGGGCGAGATAGTCGACTGCGAGCCCGAACTCTTGCAGCGCGCCAAAGCACTATCGGCCAAGATACCCTTCCGCGAGGTGGATGTCGCCCTCGTGGAGCGCATGGGGAAGGAGATCAGCGGCACCGGCATGGACTGCTACGTCATCGGGCGGCGTCGCATCATCGGCGAGTCCGAGTGGCCTGAGGCGCCCACCCTGCGGTCGCTGGTTGTACTCGACGTAACGCCCGCCAGTCACGGGAATGCCGTGGGGGTGGGGCTGGCCGACTTTACTACGCGACGCCTGGCGGACAAGATCGATTGGGCGATCACGCAAAAGAACGTGCTCACCTCTGGCAACCTCGAGCGGGCCAAGCTTCCTTTTGTGTACGATACCGATCGCGAGGCGCTGGAGACGGCTGCCTTTCGCGAGCGGCAGACGCCGGTCGAGGAGCTACGGTTTGTCGCCATCCGCGACACGCTCCATCTGCGCGAGCTGCTGGTGTCCGAGCCGCTCCTGAGCGACTCCGAGGCGCGCCGAGACCTGGACGTTCTGAGCGCGCCGGGCGCGCTTCCCCTGGATGCGGCCGGCGCCTGGATTTCGCCCTTCACGGAGGGGTGATGCCATGAGCAAGTGGCGCGGCGGGCTGGTGTGGTCCAGCGAGCCGGAGGAGCAGCGGCACGGCGATCGTCCGCAGCGGCCGGAACGTGCCTCTCGGTCGGCCGCGCACCCTCCACCTGAGAAGCAGACGGCGCGGCTCACGCGCTCACGCAAGGGCCGCGCCGGCAAGACGGTGGTCACCATCGAGGGGTTGGAACTCGACGATGCCGGGCTGCGGGACCTGGCGCGCACCGTGAGACAGCGCTGTGGCACGGGCGGGACGGTCAAGGACGGCGTCATCGAGGTCCAGGGCGATATCCGAGACCGCGTCGCTCAGACGCTGCAGGAACTGGGGTACGGCGTGAAACTCGTCGGGGGGTAGGCTCGCGGCGGCGCGAACCACATCTGCCGGCCGATGACACGACAACGCCCAGCCTCTGCGGCTGGGCGTTTCAATCGATCGAGGTGCGCCGCCAGTCAGTAGTGTGCGTAGCGGTGCACCGGCAGGACGAACACCGTCGAGCGATGGGGCGGGTGCGCCTCGTCCGACGGGCCCTCACCGCCCTGACAGGGGCCCGAGTAGTTGTCGATGAGCGACAACACGGGCTCCACCTCGTGCTCTTCCACACCGATGAGGAGCGTCACGTTACCCCGTCTCCAAAAGCCCCCGGTAGAGCTGACGCGCGTGACGCGATAGCCCTCCTCGTTCAGCGCACCGGTGATATCGGCGGCACAGTCGTCCCGCACGATGGCCAGAATCAGCTTCATGAAGCTGCCCCTTTCCTTGATCGGGTGGTTGGAATGCCGCTGGTGCTGGCGCCGTGCCGGCGCTACGTCGCGCCGTCGCAGGGCTGGTCCTGACGATGTGCAACGGGACGGGATCGGCAAGAGATGCCACGTTCGCCACTGGCATCGCTGCCGGCGTCGCCGCTGAATACGCCTGATACGCCTCAGTAACCCCAATATACCATGGTATTGAGGGCGCGTAAAGGGCATTTGGCAGTAGTCGGCGCGTTCGTTGCTGGTACGCAGGCATTCCCGTCGTACTGCGGCTCGCCTGCTAGGCCGACGCGTCTGCCAGGACGACGGGTACCCGCATGGCCTCGCCGCCGGAGAGCACTTCGATGTAGGGGGGCTCGGCCTCGGCGCTTGAGACCCCTTGCCACCTGACGGCGATGCGGACGCTCTTGCCGGGCTTGATGTCGAGCAGGTTGCGCGACAGCACCAGTTGCGGGGCGCTGGGCCGCAGCTCGGCGTGTGCCGTCGCGAGCCCCGTGTTGCGGAGGGCGAGGCGTCCCTGGGGCTGGCCTGCCGGATCGGCCCGCTCCAGCACGAGCGTCTCGGGAGGCTCGATGGCCGGGGCGTACGCCACCGACAGCGTCACGTCGATGGCGAGGTCTCCGCCGTTGCTCTCGACGAGCACCGCACCGGCGGCGCGGTCGGTGCCCGGCGGCAGCTCCTCCAGATCGGTGCTGACGCGCACCTCGATGGAGCGGCCCATGGCGCACTCGAACGAGGCACGATCGACGACCAGCCAGGTGTGATCGGTAGTGATGCGCCCGCGGAGCGGCCCCAGGCCGTGATTGAACAGCCGCAGGCTGCTGGACACGTCGCGGAGGTTCACGCTGACCCCCAGGTCAAGGTCGGTGGTATCGCTGGCCAGCAGCGGCGCCGCGAACGCCAGGCGCAATGGTACCTTGGCCCGCCCGGCGTCGGTGTTGACTACGAGCGTGCCGACCACGACCTCGGCCTCCGGGTCGGCCGCCAAGCCGTACGCCGTGACGGCAACCTCCTGTGCGCCGCCGGGCCGACACACGCCCGAGGTGGGCTGAATCTCGACCCAGGCTACGTCCGTCTGAGTGTTCCAGGCCAGGGGGGCGTTGCCTTCGTTGGCCAACGTGAGAGTGCGCGACTCGGGGTGGGTGCGCTCTGCGTAGCCAAAGTCGAGTTCCTGCGGGTCGACGCGTAACGCAGGCTGCAGCACCTCGATGCTGGCCGGCAGGGTAACGGCCAGCGTTCCGGCATCGATACGCAGGGCGGCGACCACGTCCAGCACATCCCCCTTGGGAAAGCGCGTGGTGTCGGCGACTACCTCGACCTGGCGCTCCTCTCCGGGCGCACAGGTGATGCTGCCGGGTGAGGCGGAGAGCCAGTCGACGAGTGGCTGTACCGTGGCATAGAGCGGCGCTGAGCCCGTATTGGCGATGGTAATGTCTCGACTGAGCACGTCGCCCAGACGGGTCTGACCGAACGCCAGGTCACCGCCTCCCAGCACCAGCCGCGGGGCCACCACCTGCACGCGCAGCGACAGCGTCTCCACACCACCGTTGGTGCGCACCCGTACCGCCTGGGGCACCTCGATGGCGCCGTCCCCTAGGGCGCCGAGGTCGGCCGTCAACGCCAGCTGCACCATGTCGCCCGGCTGGCAGCGGAACTCCTGGGGGTCGATGCGCAGCCAGGGCACGAGCGGGCGCGCGGTGCCCTCCAAGACGCCGTCGCCCGTGTTGCCCACATAGAGATAGCGCTCGGCGGGCTCTGCGGGAAGGCTGCCCAGGTCGATGTGCGTCACGCCCAGGTCGAGCACGGGAGTCAGCCGCCGCACCCGCGCCGCGACCCGCTCCTGGCCGCCATCGCTGTCGACCACGATGGCGTCAGCGGCCTGCGTGTCGCCGGCCGGCAGCTGATCTGTCACGAGTTGCACCGGTACCTGTATCGACCGCCCCGGCGCGCAACGGAACTCGGGGGCGCTGACGCGCAGCCACGGGACGCGCGCCGCCACGCTCCCCAACATGGGCTGACCGCCGGCGTTGGTGATGGTCAGGTGTTGAACCCCGCTCGGCTCACCCTGGAGGGCGCCCCAGTCGAGGAGCGTCGGCTCCACCTGGAGGAGCGGCGTGGTCACGACCTGCACTGTGGCGGCCACCCAGTGTCTGCCGGCGTTGGTGTCTACCGAGATCGCCTGGGCCTCGCTCGCTTGCGGCGACGTGAGTCTGGCGGAACGCACCGTGAGGATCACCTTGGCTTGCTTGCCGACGGGGAGCCGGAAGGGCGACTTGGGAGCGCTGATCCAGTCCACATGGCTCGTCACGCGGCCGCTCACTTCCACGGCACCGGTGTTGTGCAGCGACAAGACGACGCGGCGCGTATCGCCGGGGCTCAGCTCCGTGGCCTTGATTTGGCGGGGCTGCACCGCCAGGCGCGCTTCGCCGGTCGCCGTCGCGGGTCCGGCAGCGGGTTCCGCGGACGCCATGGTGGGCTCTGCCCGGCCTAGGGCCGCCGCCCCAGCCGGGCCGTAGCGCGGATCGCGCTCGAACCCCAACGCCTCCATCGAATCGGTGGTGCTGCCGCCAACCGTGGGCTGCCGGCGCGCGTCGCGCCCAGCACGTGGTGGCGTTGCCCGTGTGGCCTGCCCCAAAATGGGCACCGCCAGGTCGCGCCACGCCCCGATGGGCGCCAGCGAGCCCGCCGACGCGTCCCACAGTACGTCGCGCAGCTCGGCGGCGCTGGCGTACCGCTGGCGCGGGTCGCGGTGGGCTGCGCGAGCGATCGTTTTCACCAAGGGCATGGCGATCCCCGGGACCGCCTGGCGCAGCGGCAGCTGGCGCCTCAGTCCCCGCTCCAGGAGGCGGCCCACGAGGAGCGCGTAGAGAAGGCGCCCCAGCGCAAAGATGTCGCTTTGAGGCGTCGGGGGGCCACCCTCCAGCTCGGGGGCGGCGTAGCCGCGCACCGCGCCATATGCGCCGTCGCCTGCCGGCGAAAAGAGGTCGGCCAAACCCAGGTCGATGAGGTGCAGCCGCCCGTCGTCGTCCACGGCCACGCGGCCGGGGGAGAGGAAGGGGGCGTAGAGGGGCGGGTCCTGGCTATGCAGCGTGGACAGCAGGTCCGCGAGTTGGGCGCCCCAGTTGCGCGCCAGGTCCGGTGTGGCCCTGAGACCCTCGCGCTCCATCAAGGCGGCCAGATCGACCCCGGACACCCACTCGGTGACGACATAGTGCGTTTCGCCGGCCCGGAACGCCTCCACCACGGCGGGCACCGCGGGATGCTCGACGGCGGACCATCGTGCCACCGCGGCGCTGAGGGCGGCCTCAGCTTGGCGGCGCTCGTCGGCGCGGAATAGCGCCACGGTGGACAGCTCCTGGATGGCGTAGAAGGTTCCCGGATCGCGCAGGTCCTCAGCGCGATAGCGCGCGCTCACAGCGCCGCGGGAGAGAACCTCACGCAGCAGGTAGCGACCCTGAAGGCGCCTTTCGGGCCCCTCGCGAAAGAGCCCCGTAAAGACGGCGGCGTCGTCCACCGGCACATCGCATTGCGGACAACGCTGGACGTACCAGGGGCGCACGTGGCCGCAGCGGGGACAGGTTTGCGTCAGAGGCGCGCGGCATTGACCGCATCGCGAGGCGCCGGCTTCGTTGAGCTGCCCACACTTGGGACAGCGCATCTTGGTTGCCATGAGACATCCGATTCTACTATGGAGTACGCCGATCCGGCGTCGCCGGACGGGACGCGGTAGGAGCGAACACAAAGAGAGGGTATGACATTATACCCCAGGGGGACAAAGCAAGTCAAAGGAGATCATCAGGGCGCGCCGCCGTCATCCACGGATGCTGAAAGTACCCGATGCGGCATGCACTCGCCGGGCGCCGGGTCTCTGAATACGAAAGCGCGAAATGGAAAGCCCCGAGAGGGAGGTGCATCGGCGTGTGGCAGGACGCTCAAGCCCGTGCTAATGGAGAAGGCCCACTGAAGTGTGCCAGCCGCATTGCGGCCACATAGACACCGCCATGGCAGTAGCTGTCACGTCGCGGTCGTGTGGTCCCAAGCACGCCTCATATGGAAGGTCTAGTGACTTCGCATAGTCACGCCAAACCCGAAACTACCCACACCCGGGCTCAGTTTGCTTGGAAGGGCATAGTGACACTATGCGAAGGGCCGGGCGCTTTTGTCGGCAGCTGTGCGGTGCAGGTGGGAACGCGGGGCGGGGCGCCATGGGCTTTGTCCGCTGTGCGGCGCGTAGGGGAGGAACGGGGCTGGAGGATAAGATGCCTGGCCGCGGCCATCGCGACGGGCCGCAGAGAACGATGGTGAACAGGGCGCTCGACATAACCCTCCCCCGCACCATGGGGCTGTACGGTGCGGGGGAGGGGGCACGCTGTCCACCGCGGCGCTGACCCTATTGCGCTCCTGCGGTGGGCGGCACGCTCCAGGTGAGTTCCCACGGCCCTGTGTAGACGACGGCAGCCTCTTCCAGCGAGAGCGTCAGGAGACCGGTTGGGATGCGGCCGTCACGGAACTCGACTCCAACCGCATAGATCCCATCTTGGCCACCACTCGATGAGCTGCCGCTCACGATCGACCGGTCGCCCACCAGGCCTACATGGGTCACGATCACAGGGTCCTGGGGCGTGACCTGCCTGGCATCGAATCGCAGAAGCGTGCGCTCCATGATCCCGTCGCGCATCTCCAGTTCTTCGTGCACGAGGCGTGCGCCGGTGAGGTGCACTGTGGCTCCGGCGATCTCCAGCTCCGCGTCTACCGGAAAGACGTCACCGATCTGGGGAGCATCCCCCAGGTCCACCTGGAGCGCGCCACTGGCGGGCACGTTCAGGTACACACCGTCCACGGTCAGCGTCAGCTCGCGCGCCTCGGGATGCAGGGGCTCAAAAGCGAGCACCTCATGGCGTGCGGACTCTTGGGCGGAGGCGCCTCCTGCCTGGGCGGCGACCATTCCGCCCTCAAAGCCGACGCCGGGGGATCGGCGGGCGGCGTACGAGCGCCCGGCATCGTCGCGCAGGGTGGGCCGGAGCCGGCCGCTGAGATGGGGAGGCGGTGACGCCTCCAGGGCCGGGTAGTCGACGATGCCGACCCGCACTACGGTCTCGTCAGCGGTATGGGCCACATCGAGCACCCGTAGCGCGATGCCGTGGTGTTCGCGTACGGGAGTGCCCGGGTCGTAGGTCGCTATAAGGCGGGCACCGTTCGACGTTACGTCCTCGCGCCGGAGCGAGAGGTGAAAGACCCACTCCTCTGACGCCTCCGCGCGCGCAGGTAGTCCTGGCGGCACGCGCATGGCCAGCACGGCCGTGTCTGCCTCCACCGGCAGGGGGCCGAAGGTGAGGACGGCCCCCTCGGTGCTCTGGCTCCAGGCGGTCAGGGCAATCTCCTCTCCCGCGAGGGTGCGCAGCGTGACACCCGCCTCGGGCACCCTCGTCAGCTGGTCCTCTCCGTTCCGGGCGGCTACCGTCGTGTCCACGGACAGCACGATGCGCGTGTCGCGAGCCCCAGCGATGACCTGCTCTACGCCCACCGTGGCACCCTCGCGCGTGATCGCCACGGGCTCCACCAGTACGCGCACATCCTGTGTGGCGACGAATCCCAGGCCCGGGACGTAGCCAAGCAGGCGCTGTACGTCGGCCAGGGCCTGTCGCGGCCCGCGCACGATCAGCAGCGCGACGGCTAGTACCGCCGGCAGCGCCAGCGCAGCACCGAACCTCCGCCCGAGGCGGGGCCATCCGGAAAAGAGAGTGGGGCGGCGCCGTGCCGCGCTCCCGGTGGCCCACGCCGTCTGTCGCGCCAGCAGATCACTCTCCAGCCGGGCCACGAAGGCGGGATCGGGGCGCGGGCCCCGTCCGGCCCCCAGCGCCAACAGCGTGGCCACGCGCACGGCATTGGTGTCGGTATCCTCTTGCCCGCGCAGAGGGGGCCCATCGGGAGCCCGGCCGCTGCGCAATGCCTCGATGGCGGCATCGGTCACCTCTAGACGATCACCTCTCATGGTCCCTGTTCCTTTCTTTCACGCCATCCTCCGCCAGTGTAGCAGCCCTACGGAGGGCGCGGTGTTGCAGTACCTTGACATAATTGCCTGTGATACCCATGGCCTCGGCAGTATCCGCTACGGAACGCCCCTCAAGGATGCGCAACTCCAGCACGCGCCGGTACTGGTGGGGCAGGGCGGTCAGGAGGGATAGAGTCCACTCGCTAAGGCTCCCATCCGCGGCTGCAGCCTCGCGTTCTGGCGGCGCGTGCGCCGGCAGCAGGTCGTCCAGGGGCAGCTCGAGGACGTCGTCGTGTCGTCGCCAAAAGTCGGCGCAGGCGTGCCGGGCGATGCCGTACAGCCAGGAGCGAAAACCTCCCCGCGAGGCATCGTATTGTGGCAGCGACTCGACCACGCGGGTGAACACCTCGGCGGTGAGATCCTCGGCGTGTTGCCGCGTGCCCATACGCGCCAGGGCATAGCGATAGATCGCGTCGCAATGGCGCCGGTAGAGCGCGCTGAGCGCCGTCCGGTCGCCGCGGCGCGCGGCCTGCACCAAGGCCTCGTCAGTATCGGGCATGGGATGGTCTCTCGCTTGTGATTCGCTTCCGACAGGAGACAGGATCGATCTGTCACTATGTTATTCGCCGGGGGGTTACAGACACGCGAGCCGCGAAGCGGCGAAGCGATGCCGCTTGACAGCAGTCCCGGGGAGTTGCTATAATCGCCTTGCACGTAAAGGTTGCGGAAAGAGCGCTTAGCAGCGCAAAATACAGCTCTCAATCTAGGGGGTGCGTCATGAAAGTCGTCGCGATGCTCGGGAGCCCGCACTCGCAGGGCGTCTCATCCACCGTCGCGCGGCGCGTGCTCGACGGGGCCCGCGCCGCCGGACACGAGGTCGTCGAGTATGAGCTGAACGCCATGGATGTGCGCGGCTGCCAGGGATGTCGCTACTGCAAGGAGAACGGCGTGGACTGCCGCCTCGAGGACGACCTCAAGCCGTACTGGCAGGACCTCCACGAATGCGGGGCGCTCGTGGTCAGCGCGCCGAACTACTGCTCGCAGGTGAGCGGGCCCATGATCACGTACATGAACCGGCACTACTGCCTCATCGGCGCCGACCGCAAGCCGCGCATCCATCCCGGCATCAAGCTGGTGGGCGTCTTTTCCCAGGGCGCCCCGACGATCAACGAGACGAGCCAGCGCAACTATGAGTGGTTCCTGCGCGACTTTGAGAATCGCGACATGGTGCTCGTCGACATGCTGATCGCCACCGGCGGCACGTCGCTCGCGGAGGACGGCGCGATCATGCAGCGGGCGTATGACGTGGGGGCGGCGCTATAGGTGTTGTGGTATGGCGTGCGTGGTTCCAGGTTACAGTACCAAGCTACACGTGCACACTCAACGTCTGTAACCTGCAACCTGGCACCTGGAACCCGCAAAGGCGCGCTGCGGCGTGGAGGCGCGCCTTTGCCGGTATTGTACCCTATGTGACTTATTCATCATTAAGTAACATACTACCGCGAAAACGGAGGCCTCTCATCGCAGCAGACACCAAGTCGCCGCCAGATGACCCCCCTTCTGAAGCCGGAAACAGCCTAGTCCTCGGCACGGTGAATGACGCGTCCGAGGCGATGTTGGCTGATCTGGAACTCAGCCCGCTCACCAAGACGACCTACCGTCACGGCCTGAACGCGCTGATCCGGTATCTGCACGTCGCCCGCGAGGATTATGAAGGGGCCGACGCGCTGGCCCCCTGCCCCATCGCGTGGATCGATGAGGAGACGCTGGCGGGGTTCGCGCGTTGGCTGCGCGAGGCCTATCCCGACCCCCGGGCTCGCCGCGGCGAGGATCTGGGCCCCACGCGCACGGCGCGCACCTACATGGTGGCGGCCCGGCGCCTGATGAACTATCTCGACCTGCGCGACCTGCTCCCCCAGGGGGTGTCGTACGAGCGCATGGCGCGTCGCATCGATGCGGGCCGCGGACACCGGCGCCAGGGCTACCCCCAGCGCCGCGTCGACCCCGACGTGATGCGCGTCTTGACACATTATATGCGCCAGAAGCTGCCCGATCGCGGTGCGCGTCGTCTGGTGATCCTGCGGAACCGCGTCCTCATGGCGCTGCTCTACGACACGGGAATGCGCATCAGCGAGGCACTGGCGCTGTCGCGCGAGGATGTGCTGGACGGCCGCGCCCAGAAGGTGCGCCTCACGCGCACCAAGAACGGCAAGCCCCGCACCGTGTTCCTGGGGGACGAGACGCGGCGCCTCATCGGTGAGTACGTGCGCGAGCGCGAGCACGCCATCCCGAGCGACGACGTCTACGGCCCCCTTTTCCTCTCTCACGGCCGGAGCGGCGCCAAGGCGCCCGCGGTGGCCTCACGCCCATCCGCGGATGCGAGCCGGAAGGGTGTGTCGGCTATCACGCCTGCCCACGCCTGGCGCATCGTGAAGGACGCCGCCAAAGCGGAGGGGCTGTACGAGAACACGTCGCCCCACTCGCTGCGGCACCGGCGCGCTCAGGACCTTCTCGACGAGGGAATGCCGCTGGAATGGGTGGCCGCTCTCCTCGGGCACGAGCACCCCGACACCACCCGCGTGGTCTATGCCTGGGAGACGGACGAGGAGCGCTTGGCCGACATGGTGGCCACCTTTGGGAAAAAGCCGACGGAGGCGGCGCCGTCGGAGTAGTCGGATAGTCGGGTTGCACGCTGTGGGTCGTGCCTCGCTCGCGCGTGGCAGGTTCCAGGTCACAGGTTACAGAGTCCTGTGGAGTGCGCCCGCTCAGCGTCTGTAACCTGCAACCTGAGACCTGCAACACCCCCCACTGAGCCGACGACTGCAATTCGCGACTCGTAATCACCGCATGCGTCGGCAGACAGCCGCCTGTCGTCTAGCGCGGCGCTACCCACATGTGCGTGGCCACCGCAAGCCCCAGCACCACCTCACGCCCGGCGGTGCGCACCGAGACCGTCTCGTTGAACGGCAGGACGGCCACTACCTCGATCTCGGCCCCGGGCACCAGGCAGCGCTCCTCGAGGAACGCCATCACGCGTGGATCACGCTCGATCTCTTCGTGGACGCGCGCCAGCACATAGCGCTGCCCCGGCTCGGCGGCCAGGAGGGGCACGAGTTCCTCGGTGACGGCCTCGAATCCCGGCAGCGGATTGCCGTGCGGGCACACAGCAGACTCGCTCACCACCTCGGCCACGCGGGCCGTCGTCTCGGCCGTCAGGTTGTGCTCCAGCTTGTGCGCCTCTTCATGCACGCGCGACCAGGGCACGCCCAGCACGCGCGCCAGCAGCAACTCGGTGAGCATATGCCGCCGCACCACCGAGGCCGCCGCCTTGCGCCCTGCGTCGGTCAGATGGATGCTCTTGTCATCCGCCATGGTCACCCAGCCGTCACGCACCATGCGCTGAACCGTGGCGGTCACCGTGGGCGGAGAGACCTCCATCCATTCGGCCAGCTTTCGCCCGATAACGGTCTCGCCGTCGCGGTTCAGCACATAGATGACGCCGAGATAGTCCTCTACCGTCGGCGTTGGACGTAGCTCCTCCGGGCCCTCGGAGATCGGCTCTCTCCCGTCTCGCGTCATGGTGTCACTTCCGCAGCACTACTTGCCCCGGGACGCCCCGGAACCTGGATGCTGTCGATTCTACCACCCCGCCCACACCGGCGCAAGGAATGATGCGCCAGCCCCCTATCCCCCCTATCATCCCCTTGACAGGCGGCTGACTCGCCCGCACTGTGGTGTGTGGAGGCGCCTTCTCGCAGAGTTCCGTGCCGCCTCCCCCGTGCTCGCTTCCCTGCCGCCGGCGCGGAGTGGCGTACCCGGGGCCCAGGCCAAACGCGAGATCGTGCGAGGATGCCGCGAGTTGCCGTCCACTATGGTCGGGTGTGCAATCTCTGGGTTTTGCGATGCACCGCAGTGGTTATGTCATGTATGGGTGGCCAACCAGTATGTGGTGAGGATGATGCCCATGTACCCTCGCAACGATCATCGCGGTCACCGGACGCGCATGGCTCTCTGCCTCGCCCTCTTGCTGGGGATCGCGGCCGCAGCTGCCGCCTGCGGCGCGCGGCAGCCCACGCCCGTGCCTGACGTCGATGAGGCGTTTCTGCCCGAGGCGGTCGTGTCCGCCACGGGCAGGGTCGTGCCCGTGACTTGGGCCGAGCTGGCCTTAGCCACGCCGGGGATGGTCCACGAGATCCTCATCTCCGAGGGAGATCGCGTCGACGCCGGGCAGGTCCTGGCGCGACTGGACGCGGCCGAGTTGGAGGCCGGCGTGGCGCAGGCCGAGGCCGCCCTCACCACGGCCCGCGCTCAGCTCGCCCAACTGGAGGCCGGGGCGCGCGCCGTCGATATCGCAGTGGCCGAGGCTGCCGTGCGCACTGCCCAGAATGCCGCCGACGCAGTGCAGGTGGCGGTGGAGGTGGCGCAGGCCAACGCCGCCGCCGCGGAGGCCGCCGTCGCGGCTGCGCAATCAAGCCTGCGTCGCTTACGGACGGGCCCCACCGAGGACGAACTCGAGGTGGCGCGCCAGCAGGTGGAGCAGGCCAAGGCGCAGCGTTATGCCGCCCAGGGCCAGCGCGACGCGCTGGGTGGGCTGCGCGATCGTGCGCCCGAGACCTATCAGCCCGGCAGCTACGAGTCGGCCGAGGGCCAGGTGTTCACCGCCGAGTCCGCCGTCGCCATCGCCCGTGCCCTGGCCAACGACCCGCGGCTCATCCTAGCCGACGAGCCCACCGGTAACCTGGATAGCGTGAGCGGCCAGGAGGTCATCGAGCTGCTCTGCGCGCTGAACCGCGACCAGGCAACCACCGTGATCCTCGTGACGCACGACAGCCGGGTGGCGCGTGCCACGGGCCGCATCCTGAACATGATGGACGGCAAGATCGTGCGCGAGCACGTAGTGCAAGCCCCGCTCACCGAGGACCTGCGCGCCCTGGCACAGTCGGACCTGGGCGCGCGTCTCATCGCCCGGGACTATGCCGCCCTTCAGGGGCTGCCTCTGGTCCGTGATGGCCGCCTCACCACCACGGCCGAGGCGTTGGCCGAGGTACTGAGCGACTTGCGGGCGTGAGCACGGGCTACTGGCGATCGGCTATCGGCGCTCGGCAAACAGCCGATAGCATACTAGGCGCTGACGGCTGATAGCCAAAAGCCCAGGAAGCAGGCATCGCATGGTCATCCGCAACCTGTGGCGCCGCAAGATGCTCGAGATGCTAGACGTCTATGCCTGGGGCGTCGCCATGATCGCGGCGCTGGTAGGCGGCGTGGGCATGATGAACACCATGCTGATGAGCGTGTTCGAACGCATCCGCGAGATCGGCGTGCTGCGAGCGGTGGGCTGGCGGCCCGTGATGGTCTTGCGCCAGGTAATGGTCGAGGCGGTGCTCCTGACGCTCGTCAGCGGCGTGGCGGGGTTGGCAGCGGCGGCGGTCATCGTCTGGATCATCCAGGCCATCCCGAGCGCGGGGCTGCTACGCGACATCTTTGTCATCGCGCCAAGCACCATCGCCCAGGCGATAGTGGTCTGCGTGGTGCTCGGCGTAGTTGGAGGGCTCTATCCTGCGTCGCGCGCTACCAGGCTGAGCCCGGTTGAGGCCCTTCGTTACGAGTAGCCTCATCGGACCCCTTGCGCTCAGGTCACTTTCGTTGTACTCTAGGAGCACCGCGGACGCCCGCCGCACGTCGTCGAGATCGTCACACATATCGCTCCCGCCGACTACACATCGAGGAGCACATCGGCCGCGGAGGAGCCTGGGTGAGCAACCGGCCAACGGATGACCAACACTCCGAGGATGACGCCCATCCGCCGGGCGGCCCGCACCGGCCGGCTGGCGAGCATCCCATCGATAACGCCCGTTCGCACCGTCGCCTCGCCATCGTGCAAAGCCGCCTGCGCCGACTTTGCCCGCGCATGCCGGGCAGACGGGCGCTCGTCGGCGCCCTCGTGACGCTGCTCGTCCTCTTGCCCTTCTACCTGCAGCTATCCTTGCGCGCCCAGGAATGGCTGCTGGGCGAGGCGCGGGTCGAGGTTGCCACCAAGCTGGGCTCCCATGGTAACGCCCTGGCGTCGGCGCTCTATCGGCGCCTGGGCCTCCTGCAGAGCCTGCGAGCGTATGTGCGCTCCGAGCGGGAGGGCGCGGCCTCCGAGCCCGGCGCGGCGTTCGGCGTCCGCTTTGACAGCTTTGCGTCCGGCCTCAGCGTCGGCACCACCGGCGTGAGCTACTTTTCCGTCGCCCCCGGCGCGCGCCAGCGGTACATCTATCCCCTGACCGCCAACGAGGACTTGTTAGACGCGGATCTGCTCAACGACCCCTGCGCAGATCTGCGCGCCAACGCGCGCCGCGCCCTTACCACACACGAGATGGCCGTGGGCTGGCTGCGCGAGGGATGCCGGGATAGCCAGCGCCTCGCCGCTCACCTCGCGGTGCTCGATGGGGAGTCCCTCTGGGGGCTGGTGGGTATGGTGCTGGAGGTCAGCCCGATCCTCTACGAGGCGGGCATCCAGGCACAACCCTCGGGGCTCGACTTGGCGCTGCGCGACCACACCGGCATGGTGCTTGTTGGCCCCAGCTATGTCTTTCAGTCGCAGCCCGTCACCCACCGCATCGAGTTGCCCGATGGCTACTGGGAACTCGCCGGTATTCCCACCGGAGGGTGGTCGGCGTCGATCCGCGGCACGTTGCAGGCCCTGCAGGTGGCGGGACTCGCCATCGTCGCCCTAGCGGTGGGGCTCGTAGGCGTCATCGTCACTCGCCAAGAGTACTTGGCTCAGATGGTGCGCGATCGCACCACCGAACTGGTGACGGTGAACCGCGAGCTGCAGACCGAGCTGGGCGAGCGTCAGCGGGCCGAGATGGCCCTACGCGACTCGGAGGAACTCTACAAGACACTCGTCGAGACGTCGCCCGACTCGGTGGTCATGACCGACCTCAACGGCCTGATCCTCAGCGTGTCGCGGCGTACCGTCGAATGGCACGGCCATGCCGATGCGGAGGAACTCGTCGGCATGAACATCGTGGACCTCGTAACGCCGGGCGACCGGGCTCGCGCCCACGAACAGCTGCTGCACCCCGTTGGCGGTGGCCCGCCGATCACCATCGAGTACACCCTCCTGAGGCGCGATGGCAGCACCTTTGTGGGCGAGGTGCGTTCTACCGTTATCCACGATGCCGCCGGACAGCCACGTGCCATCCTCAGCGCCACGCGCGACGTGACGGAGCGGCGCCGCGCCGAGGAGGCGCTACAGGAGCTTGCCGCCACCCTCGAGGATCGCGTGCGGCAGCGCACCTTCGAGGTGCAGGTGCTCTACGAGTTGTCACAGCAGATCGGCTTTGGGCTGCGAGACGACGAGCTGTTCCGCCTGACGCTGCAGCACGCGCGTCGCGTCGTGCCCTACGATGTGGCCGGCGTACTCCTCTCTGCGGGCGACCGCTGTAACATCTTTGTCCGGCCGGCGCGCGAACTCACCCACTATAGCGAGCGTCAACTCATCGACTGCCTGATCGCGAACTATGGTCGCGTCAGCGGCCAGGACCTGGACGCCTCCCGCGCCCGCATCCACTATCTGCACCAACAGGGCCCCCAGTCAGACTCTGTGCCCTTGCCGGAACTGGGCTCCGTCTTTCAGGTCCCCCTGGTGTTCACGCGGCGCCTCATGCCCAACGAGGTTCCGCCGGATGTCCTCGACGGCGCCTCCTCGGCTCAAGTGCCCATCACCGGCTCCGAGACGCGCGAGGTCGTGGGGCTGCTGGTGGTGGCCGCCGAAGAGGTCGGTGCGTTCAATGAGGATCAGATGCGCCTCATCTACACCATGGCCAGCCAGGCCTCGTCCGCCTTGCAGCGCATGCGGGCTCTGCTGGCGGCGCAGCAGGAGCGCCTCGAGAGCCTCGTGGAGAACCTTCCCGAGGGGGTGCTCCTCCTCGATGGCGACCTGAAGCCCTTGCTGGTGAATCCGGCTGCGCGCAACTATCTTGCCGCCCTGGGTGGCGTGATGCGCGACGGCGCTCTGTCGCAACTCGGCGGTAAGGCGCTTGCCCCAATCCTACACCGTGCCGATGACCGCCAGCCGTACGAGCTGCTCGCTGAGGGGACGCCGCGTCGCATCTTTGAGGCCGTCGCCCGGCCGCTGCTGGCTGGCGACGATGGAGGTCGCGGCGCCATCCGCAGCTGGGTGCTGGTGCTGCGCGATGTCACCGAGGAGCGGAGCGTGCAGGATCGCATGCAGCAGCAGGCGCGCCTGGCCGCCGTTGGCCAGCTGGCGGCCGGCATCGCCCACGACTTTAACAACCTGCTCACATCGATCCTTGGCTATGCTGAACTCGCCGCGACCGACCCCGAACTCCCCGAGGGGTTCCGCGACGACATGGACGTGATCACCCGCCAGGGCAAGCGCGCCGCCGACCTGGTGCGCCAGATCCTCGACTTTTCCCGCAAGTCCATCAGTCGTCAGCAGGCGCTGGACCTGGCGCCCTTCCTGCGCGAGACGGTCAAGCTGCTCCAACGCACCCTCCCCGAGAATGTGGGCATCGTGTTGAGGTTCGCTCGGGAGGAGGACTATACCGTGCGGGCCGACATCACCCAGATGCAGCAGGCCATCACCAACCTGGCCATCAACGCGCGGGACGCCATGTCCGACGGGGGCACACTGACCTTTACTCTGGCGCGCCAACAGCTGCGCGCCGGCAAAGAGCCCCCCATCGCGTGGATGCCGCCCGGCCACTGGGTGTGCCTGACGGTCGCCGACACCGGCTCGGGTATTCCGGACGAGGTCATGCCCCACCTGTTCGAGCCCTTTTTCACCACCAAGGGACCGAACCAGGGCACCGGGCTCGGTCTCGCCCAGGTGTACGGCATCATCAAGCAGCACAACGGCTTCATCGGGGTACATAGCCGGCCGGGTGAGGGCACCACCGTCACCATGTACCTTCCCGCGCAGGTCGCGCCGCAACTCGAGCCCCCTCCGCCCGACGGACAAGCGAACGCTCTCCCCCGTGGCAGCCAGGAGACGACGATCCTCGTGGTGGAGGATGAGGACGCGGTGCGACAGGTCAGCGCTCGCACCCTCGAGAGCTTGGGGTATAATGTGCTCGTCTCCTCCGATGGCGTCGAGGCGCTTCAGCTCTTTGATCGCCACCCGGATCGCGTCGACCTGGTGCTGATGGACCTGGTGATGCCCAACATGGGGGGGCGTGACCTGCTCATGTCGCTGCGGGAGCGCGACCCCGGCCTGAAGGTGATCGTCATGAGCGGCTATCCGCTCGACATGGACGTGGAAGAGGTTCTGGCGGGGGACCATGTAGAGTGGCTGCCCAAGCCGCTGCGCTTGGGCGACCTCGCGGCGCGCGTGCGTGCCATGCTCGATGGAGAGAGCCCCGCGGCGCCCGATGACGGACGGGACGGGGACGACGGCCACATCCTGTCCGAGCCCGCCGGCGACTAGAGGGAGCATAGCGCAGTGCACAAGATAGCGATCTCGGGCAAGGGGGGCGTGGGCAAGACCACCCTTGCCAGCCTGCTGGCGTACTTGATGGCCGAGACGGGTCAGACCGTCTATGCCATCGATGCGGATCCCAACCCGACCCTGGCACAGGCCCTCGGCTTTCCTCCCGAGAGCGTAGCGCGGCTCACCCCCATCATCGCCATGGAGGACCTCCTCGCCGAGCGGACCGGCGCGCGGCCCGGCGAGGTAGCGGCTACTTTACCCTCAACCCGCGCGTCGACGACATCCCCGCGCGCTTTTCCGTCGAGCACCGCGGCATTCACCTCATGCAGATGGGCACCATCCGGGGGGCGGGGATGGGCTGTGCCTGCCCCGAGAACACCATGCTGCGCGCCCTAGTGACGCATCTCTTGCTTCGCGAGCCCGAGACCGTCATCATGGATATGGTCGCCGGCCTCGAGCACCTCGGGCGTGGCACCGCTGCCGCGGTGGACGTGATGGCGGTGGACGAGGATGCCATCGAGGCCGACATGCGAGGCGTTGCCGTCTATGACGGCGCCCCCCGGCTGCGCGCCGAGGCACGCGCCATCGCCGAGGTCATGGGCGTTCTGTAAGTGGGCGCCTCGCTCAACGAACACCTCCTCGAGATCCCCCACAGCGAACCCTTGCGCGTACCGGGTTCGTTACGCGGTGACCTCCGGGAGGTGTTCTGTCCATAGTTGGCGGCCTCCACGTGGGGTGTTATAATCCGTTCTTGACCCCTGTATTCAAGATTAGTCAGGCGATGCGCCTCCCGTCTGCGCCGCCTTGGTTGAGGGATATGTGCCATGTCGTATGGTAGGTTCGAGGATCCGGGACCGCGATCGTTCCGGTGTCTGCGCATCCTGTCGCTGGTGATGGGCGGACTACTCCTCCTGATGATCGGCTTTGGCGCCGGCGTTGGCGCCATGTGGTTCGCCGGTGCCGACCTGCAGCGCGCCGTCTCCACGCTGGTGCCCGGCCCCGCGGCGCCCGCCGTCGTGGCCCCACCCGAGGGGAGCCTGGAGCTTCTCGACGAGGTATGGAGCATCCTTCACAAGGAGTACGTCGACCCCGACGAGCTGCAGCCGCAAGAACTGGTGCACGGCGCCGCGTCCGGCATGGTGGGCGCCGTGGGCGACCCGCACACCGTCTTTGTGGAGCCCATCTCGGCCGAGATCATGGACCAGGACATGCAGGGTTCCTTCGAGGGCATCGGCGCCTCCGTCGACATGATCGATGGCAAGGTGGTTATCGTGCGCCCCCTCCCCAACAGCCCGGCCCTGGCCGCAGGCATCGAGGCGGGCGACATCATCCTGGGGGTGGATGGCGAGTCCCTGGAGGGCAAGTCGCTGCTGGAGGCCATCACCATGATCCGTGGGCCGCAGGGCTCCACGGTGCGCCTCCTCATCCAGCGCGAGGGGGTGGACGAGCCCTTTGTGGTCCCGGTGACGCGCGACAAGGTCGAGTTGCTCACCGTCGAGTACCGCATGCTCGACGGCGGGATCGCCTACGTGCGCTTGACCGAGTTCAACGCCATCGCCCGCGACCGGCTACGCGAGGCCCTGCAGGAGGTTGCCAGTCAGAACCCCAATGGGCTGGTCTTTGACCTCCGCGGAAACCCCGGCGGCTACCTCGATATGGCGGTGGACGTGGCGGGCGAGTTCTTGCCGCGCGGCACCCTGGTGCTCACCGAGAACGAGAGGGGTCGCGAACCCAGGGAGTACCACGTGCGCGGCCGGGGCCTGGCCACCGAGATTCCGCTGGTGGTGCTGGTGAACGGCGGCAGCGCCAGCGCTTCCGAGATCGTTGCCGGCGCCATTCGCGACCATGGCCGCGGCACGCTGATCGGCGAGACGACCTACGGCAAGGGATCGGTGCAGAACCCCCATCGCCTGACCGATGGGTCGAGTCTCCGGGTGACCATCGCCCGCTGGTACCTGCCCAACGGCGACAACCTCGACGGCAGCGGCATCGTGCCCCATATCGAGGTGGCGCCCTCGCCTGACGAGGTGCGGTCGGGAGCGGACCCGCAACTTGACCGGGCTGTGGCCTTTCTCATCAACGGGGAGTAGAGCATCGTGGCCCAGAAGAGCAGAGGGGCTGGGGCGCCCGCTCGCGGGGGCGACCGCCTGATCTCCAGCAACCGCAAGGCGTATCACGACTATTTCATCGACGAGAGCGTTGAGGCCGGCATGGTCCTCATGGGGTCGGAGATCAAGTCGATCCGCGCCGGCAAGGTGAACCTTCGCGACAGTTATGTCGCCATCCGTGACGGGGAGGCATGGCTCATCGGCAGCCACATCGCCGGCTATGCCCAGGCCAGCTACCAGGACCACGAGCCCCGTCGCGACCGCAAGCTTTTGCTGCACCGCCGCGAGATCGTTCGCCTGCGCCAGCGCGTCGACCAGAAGGGCTATACCATCATCCCGCTCAAGCTGTACCTCAAGGACGGCCGCGCCAAGGTCGAGATCGGCCTTGCCCGCGGCAAGCGTCAGTATGACAAGCGCGAGACCATCGCCCAGCGCGACGCCGACCGCGCCATCGAGCGCGCCATCAAGGATGCGCACCGGGGGTGAGGGTTGTGGGGTGCAGGGTGTGGGCTGTGTGTTGGCGCCCCCACGGGTGGCGGGTGACAGGTTCCAGGTGACAGGCTGCCGCAAGGATGCGTCCAGACCAAACGCACCACCCACAGCGCACAACGCCTAACCTGCCGTTACCTGAGATACTTGCCCACGAGAAGCTCCAGTTCGCCGACCCGTTCGGGCGGGATAGCGTCGCGCTGCGTGATCAAGGCGTCGGCCAGGGCGCTGTCGCATGGGCAGAGTTGAGGAAGCGCCACGATGCGTGGTAGCGCAGCGCGCAGGATCGCCTTGGACGTGTCCACGTTCGCCAGCAGGTTCGCCACCACCATATCCACCGTGACGCTCTCCTCTGCGTCGCGCCAGCAGTCATAGTCCGTCACTGTGGCGACGGTGCAGTAGTGCATCTCGGCCTCGCGCGCCAGCTTGGCCTCCGGCAGCGCCGTCATCCCGATGAGGTCGCCGCCGATCTGCCGGTAAAAGTTGGACTCGGCGCGCGTGGAGAACTGGGGCCCCTCCATCACCACCATCGTCCCGCCGTCGTGTACCGTAGCCCCCCCCTCGGCGGCCGCCTCCACCATCACCCGACGCAGCTCGGGGCAGTACGGCGCGGCGAAAGAGATGTGCACCACCATGCCGCCCCCAAAAAAGGTGGCTGGCCGGATCCCTTTGGTCCGGTCAAGGATCTGATCAGGGATGACCACGTCGCGGGGCGCCAGCGCCTCACGCAGGCTCCCCACCGCGCTGAAGGAGAGCAGATGCGTGACCCCCACCGCTTTCATCGCCCACACGTTGGCCTGCGACGGCAACTCGCTCGGACTGACGCGGTGCCCCTTGCCGTGCCGTGGCAGGAACGCCACGCGCACCCCCGCCAACGTCCCCACGGTGATGGTGTCGCTGGGCTTGCCAAAGGGGGTGTCGATATCCACCAACTCGATGTCGGTCAATGCCTCGATATCGTACAGTCCGCTCCCACCGATGACGCCGACGCTGGCCTCTGGCATCGTCTCACTCCTTCACAGGTATGCTGTCGTCCGGTCGATTATAGATGCGCCTCAGGCGATTGACAAGGCATGCGTGTTCTCTCGTCGCGCTTGGCACGGTCGAGCGGGTGCACTACAATACCGCTGAGTAACGCATCACATCGTCGGGATCGATACTCGAACGCACGGACCACGGCTGGCTCGCGTGGAGCCTCGATCCGAATTGACTTGGCCCGGCCCCGGCACTCCCCCCAGGGACCGAGTGAGACTCTGGAACGACCCGCGACGTCGCGCGGTTGTGGCGGCGCCATCAGGGCACACCCCCTACCCATTCCCTCTGCCTCAGCGCTGCATCGGCCAACGGCGGCATGGCAGCAATACCCAGCCGCCGTCGAATGCTGCATCGTGCCAGACCCGGCTCGACGCCCGTCGGGCCGCACCTATCGGAGGACCCCTATGGATAGCAGTCGCGCCTGGCATGCCATGACGGTGCCAGAGTCCCTTGCGGCCCTCGAGGCCACCACCCACGGACTCACGGCCGAGGAGGCGGGCTGATGGATGCGGACATCGTCGAGACCACGCTACAGGACGTGCGGCAGGCGTTGGACGAGCGTGATATCACGCGGGCGGTGCGCCTCCTCCACGGGCTCCTCCCGCCCGACCAGGCCGACGTCTTTGAGGAGCTGGAACTCGACGAGCAGCGCGTTCTCCTCCCCAGGCTGCGCCTGCCCGAGGCCGCCGATCTCCTGGAGGAACTCGAGGACGAGTACGCCGCTCTCCTCGCCAGGCGTCTGTCGCCCGCCGCGCTGGCCCGCATCCTCGACCAGATGGAGCCGGACGAGGCCGCCGACCTGCTGGGAGACCTCGATGCGACCCTGAGCAGCGCCGTCCTCGCGCGCATGGAGGAGGCTGACGAGGTGCGCCCGCTGCTCGTGCACCCCGACGAGAGCGCCGGCGGGCGCATGACCACCGAGTTCCTTGCCTTTCGCGAGAGCATGACCGTCCGTCAGGCGCTCCTGGCCATGCGCCGGACGGAGGACCACATCCTCGAGGTGCCGCGCCTCTTTGTGGCCGATACGGAGGGGCGCCTGGTGGGCGCGGTGGACCTATACGCCCTCCTGCGCGCCGACGCGAGCACGACGCTCGGCGATCTCATGGACCGCGAGATCGCCACCGTCCACCCGGAAGACGACCAGGAGATCGCGGCGCGCCTCATGCTGCACTACGACCTACCCGTGGTTCCCGTGGTCGACGCGGAAGGGTGCCTCGTGGGCGTGATAACCGGCGATGACCTTGTCGAGGTGCTGGAGGAAGAGGCCACCGAGGACATCCAGCGCATCGGCGGATCGGAGCCGCTGGGGGCCTCCTATCTAGGCTCGAGCATCTGGTCAGCCATCCGCGCTCGCCTAGGGTGGCTCGTCCTGCTGCTGGTCACGACTGCCCTCGCCGGCACTATCATGAGCCTCTATGAGGAGCAGCTCCAGGAGGTGATCATTCTGGCTTTCTTTATACCCATGCTCATGGATGCGGGCGGAAACGCCGGCTCGCAGACCATCGCCAACGTCATCCGCGCCCTGGCTGTGGGCGATATCACCCTGGGTGATGCCCTGAAGGTGCTGGCGCGCGAGTCCCGCGCCGGTTTGGTCCTTGGTCTCGTGCTGGGCATCTGCGCCTATGTCATCGCGCTCGTGTGGAGCCCCGGCCTCGTGGCACTCACCGTAGGTCTCAGCGTCGGGGCAGTCATTACGTGGGCGAACCTCCTCGGCGCGGTCTTGCCCCTATTTGCGGTGCGCATCGGCCAGGACCCCGCCCTGGTGTCGGGACCGCTCCTCACTACCATCATCGACGTGACCGGCCTGCTGATCTACTTTACCATCGCGCGCCTGGTGCTGGGCATATGAGGTCGCATGGGTCGGTCACCGGTGTTCCTTGTTCAGACAAGCATGTCTGTGGTCGCGGTTTCGCGACGCGCTGCCGACAGCTGACTGCTGATCGCCGATCGCTCTGTTCTGGCAATTCGCGTCTACGTGTGGTACAATATTCCTGTCTGGGGATGACAGGCTTCGACAGGGAGGGCTGGTCAGCGATTGCAGGCCGAGGTGCCTCACCCTCGCTAATCAGGGGCAAAATGACAAGTGCCAACAACACTTACGCTCCGGCTTATGCACTCGCCGCGTAAGCGGTCATCATAAGCCACCGGCCGACAGAGTCGGCCGCGTCCGCCTCCTGGCTTTGCCCGAGAGCCGGAGAACGGGCGTCGACTAATTCGGGATGCGGGTGGCGCGACGCCGATACCGTTGCCCAAAGATGCATCGGCTGGTAGTCCGGAGCCTTTGTCGGGCGAGGGCCGGGCTACGAGAAATCAATGACCGACTATGCCTGTAGTATATCTCTGGTCGAACTTTCTGGACGCGGGTTCGATTCCCGCCATCTCCACCTAGGGCGCCCAGCGCCGACACAGCGACGCGACTCCAGTCATCCGGAGTCGCGTCGTGCATTGTCAGGCCTGCCTGCCCGCCGACGGCCCTAGCGTGCGGGGCCGCATCACGCAGCAAGTTGCTGAACGATCAGCTCGGCTGCGACGCGCGCCCCGTCGGTAGGGATCGGGGGATAGGTCACCTCTCGTCCCATCTGGGCGCGGGCGGCCTCCGCCAGCGCTTCCGGCGTGGTCTGCGAGTAGGCCATGCGGACTCCGGCACCGTGGCGCGCGATGCGCGTGGCCACCGAGACCTCCTGTTCGCTATGCCCTTCCACGGGGAAAAAGAGGAACGGCGTGCGCAGCGCCGTAAGTTCGAGCGTGATCGAGCCCCCGCCGTGGACGATGGCGAGGTCAGCGGCCGCCAGGCGAAAGAGCCGCACATTCTGGAGCCACGACTGGCGTGCATGTTCTGGGCGATGGCGTCTGCGGGGTCGCTGTCAGAGGCGTACTGCGCGGCTTCGGGGAGGAGTGTCTCGCTGGCGTCGGCGAGCACCTGGCGTGCTCGGTCCCCGGCCATCCACGAGATGCGCGTATCGGGCCGGAGACGACAGATTTCGTTGGCGATGGCGAGGTCACGAAACACGTGCCCCAAACCGAATGATCCGCTGATAAAGAGCAACTCGGCCATTGGGAGCCCCCCTTTCCGGTAGCAGAAGACCGGCACGAACAGGGACGGCAGAGCTACCCAAATCGCTTGTCAGGGCACAATGGGAGTGGGCGGCATGCCGCCTGCATAGCCGGCGGCAGCGAACCCCTGCCCAGTCTATCTCGCCGTGGGCCGCCCTGTCAGCGCACCGGCGAGGCGCTTCGCCAGCGCCACGATGGTGAGGATCGGCGGCAGGCCCGGCGCCTCTGGCAGCACACTGGCGTCACAGACGAACAGGCCATCTACCTTGGTCTGCAGATCGGCATCGACCACCTTGCCGACGGCCGCCGTGCCGCCGGGATGCGCCCCCTGCGGGCACGAGGTCAGCACCGATCCGGGCTCGACGCCCGCCTTGACGAGGATCTCGCCAGAAATGCGCGCGCCCTCTCGCAGCTTGGTCCAGTCCTCGGCCGTGACCGGCTTGGAGACATGCCCGTTGGGGTAGACGCGCCCCGCCGGTTCGTCGGTGATCTTGGCCATGATGCCCAGCAGGTTCTTGCTCGAGGTCGTCAGTGCGCTGGGCCCCAACTCCATGGCTCGCACCGCCCGCGGGTGGTTTACCATGGGCGATAGGATGAACCCCTGGCTCTCGTGGAACTCGAGATCGACCAGCGCCATCGTAGGCTCGTGTATCTGGTTCAGTCCCTTGGTCATCCCGTAGGTGTTCACGAAGAGATCGACGAAGAAGCCCTGCCCGGCCTCCGAGATCCCTGATCGCTGGAGGATCACGGGCGTGCCCAGGCCTCCCGCTGCCAGGACTACCGCGTCGGCGGCAACCTCGCGCCTCCCCTCGGGACCGATGACGGTAACGCCTCGCGCTTTGCCGTTGGAGATCTGCACGCGATCGACACGCGCACCGTACATGGTGAGGGCGCCCTGCGTCTCGGCCTCCCGCAGGTACTCCAGCGCCGTCCACTTGCCGCCGTGGGCGCATCCCAACACACACTGGCCGCACTTGGCGCACCTCACCGGGTCAATGAACTTGGGCATGGGCTCCATGTGGAGCCCGAGGTCTGCGGCGGCGCCACGCAGGGCGAGCGATCCCTCGGAGAGGAGTCGCTCATCGATGGGGGCGCATCCCAGCTCCCCCTCAGCCTCGACGAACTCGGTGTCCAGCGTGATACCGCGCTCGCCGAGTTCCTTCTCCAGGCAGCGCACACCGTTGCCGCACGATACAACCGTCGCGCCCCCCGCCATAAAGGTCCGCCAGAGGATAACGCCCTCCTGCGACCTCGTGGGCATGCGGGCGGGCGTGGTGGCAAAGTAACGGAGGCAGTCACGAAAGGAGCCGACCTTTGCCTCGGGCTTGCCTCGCTCGATGATGAGTACATCCCTGCCTCGTCTAGCGAGTTCCCTGGCCAGCGTAGCGCCGCCGGCCCCGGAGCCTACAACGACGAACTCGTGGCGGGAATCGATCATCGTTCGGTCCTCCTCTCATCCGTTGCGGAGGTGGACGCCATCGGCATGGCCGCGCAGCCAATGTATGAGGGGAGATTGCGGGGGGGGCCTACCGCGGGAGCCACCTCCATACGCCCGGAGCGGGCATCCAACGACAGGGCAACCGGTAGCACAAGGGAGCGGACGAGGCGACTCTATCGTACACCGACACTGTCGCTATGTCAAGTGTTTTGTACACCTGCGACAGAACCGCTTGACGCCGCCTCTGGCCGTGGCCTATCATGCGCTCAGTATCGCCGAGGCCAAGGAGGTCGCCATGGATATGACGCGCGTATCGGCTTGCAGCTGCGCCGTGCGGCACCTGCCCCGAGGAGGCCCTGGCGGTCATCGCCGCGGCCGGCTTTGCCCGGGTCGATCTCCTCGGCCGCGCGCCGCACCTCTCCCTCGACCCGGCAGAGTGCGATCCCCGCGCCGTGCTGGCCCGCGCCGGCGAGCTGGGGCTGCGCATCGCCAACTTGGGCACCTACGTAGGTAAGGCATTCGCGAGCGACGATGCCGCCGTCTGTGAGGAGGAGCTGGCCCAAACGCGGCGCGCCGTCGACCTGGCGGCCCTTTTCGGCGCCCGCTCCATCCGCGTGTCTCCGGGCGACGACAATCCGGCCCACATCGATCGCATGGCGCCCTGGTTCCGGCGCGCCGCCGAGTACGCCGCGCGTCGCGGCATCGCCATGGGCTTCGAGACCCATGGCGGGGGCATCTCCGGTGATCCGAAGCAGTGCGTGGCGCTCGCCCGCGCCGTGGGCTCGCTCGCCTTTGGCGTGCTCTACGACCCCTGCAACGTGATGAAGGCGGGCGTCGACTACCGCCGGGCGTTGGATACCATGGGCGATCACATCGTCCACGTTCATATCAAGGACGCTACTATGCGACGAAGCGCCCGGCCTCACCATGCTCGGCGAGGGCGATGATCGACGTGCCGTGGCCAGACGCGCTGGACGACCTGGGGTACCGCGGCGACTTGGCGCTGGAGTACGAGCTGGCCGATCCTCCGCCGGAGGAGGGCCTGCGTCTCGGTGCGCGAGGCTGCGCGGCGCATCGCCTCGTCGCAGGGGCGAGCGTGATGGTCGGCGTGCCAGCGGTTATGTCGTCTCGCCGGCGCTTCCTGGCGGCGATCCTCGGCGGCCGGGTGGATCGCCCTGCCGTCGGCAGCCCTACCTCCGTCGCTACCGTGGAACAGATGGAGGCCACCGGCGCCAGCTTCCCCGAGGTTCACCTTCACGGCCGCGCCATGGCGCGCCTGGCAGCCGGGGCCTGCGATATCCTCGGCTATGACGCCATCATGCCGGTGTTCAGCGTCGTGCAGGAGGCCGCCGCCCTGGGGTGCCCGGTGGACTGGGGCGCGCTGGATACCATGCCCACGGTGCAGGCGCCCTCCTTGACCGAGCCCGATCAGGTGCGCCTGCCCGCCGACCCTCTCGAGCGCCCGCCGCTCCGCGCCGTGCTCGACGCCATCCGAATGCTGCGCGGCGAATACGGCCACCGCGTGGCCATCATCGGCAAAGGTGATGGCCCCTGGACGCTGGCCTACCACGTCTACGGCCTGCAAGAGTTCTTGTCCGATACTCTCCTGGCGCCCGAGCGCGTCCGCGGCTTCCTGGATGCCCTCTCGGGCCGTTCCGCTGGCCTTCGGACGCGCGCAGACGCCGCCGGCGCCGACCTCTGTGCCTCGCCGACCACGCCACGGGCGATCTGGTGCGCGCGAGCATGTACCGGGACCTGCTGCTGCCCATCCATCGCCGCCTCGTGCGCGAGCTGGGCGGTCCTACGGTGCTACACATCTGCGAGGATACCCTGATCGCCTCGGCTACATCGCCGACGCCGGCTTCGACGCGTTTCACCTTGACTCCAAGGTGGATGCGCCGACGCCGTGCGCGCCGTGGGGACGCGGCTGTCGCTGGTGGGGAACGTCAACAACCCGGAGACGCTGCTGCGGGTACGCCTGAGGATGCCGCCGCGGAGGCGCGCCGCCATGCCGTCGAGGCGGGCGTCCGCGTCATCGGGCCCGAGTGCGCCATCCCGCTGCATACCCCGCTGGAGAACCTCATCGCCATCGCCGTGCCGCTGGAGTGGTTTCCATAACAGAACGCGGTTGAACACGGATTTCACGGATCACCTGATCTACCGGTCAGGATCTGCGAGAATCCGCCTCAATCCGCGTTCATCCGCGTTCCATCCTAAGGCGCACTGCGTGGCTTGGCCAGGATCTCGCGGATCTCCAGGTCGAGAAACGAGGCGGGCGTAGGCGGGCTTGATGACGATGGCCGTGTCGGCGCCGGTGCTCGAGCCGGCGATGGCGATCGCCTCCTCGTCCACGCTCAACTCCCCCGCCTCGGCCGCCATGACGGCGCACTCGACCGCCACTTTCATCCCCTGGCAAAAGCGGTACAGCGTGTCGCGCACGATCTCGTCGGCGGCTCTGCCGCCGTATTTGCCGGTGAACGCCGATCCCACCCCATCGCCCAGGGCATGGATACCTGTGACCACGGCGATCCCCTCGGCGCGCAGCGCCTCCTTGGTCTCGCGGTCCATGCACCAGCCGTTGGCCTCCCAGCCGTGGCCGATGGTTACCGCCACGACGCGGATGTCGTGCGGGCTGAACATCGCCTGCGCCCGGCGCGCGGTGTCGCCGTGCGACGAGGCGACCACCGCCTGGCGAATGCCCAGCGCCCGCGCACGCTCCAGCGCCATGCGCAGCGTGAGATCGGTGTTCTCTGGCCCGGGTTGCTCAAAGCAGTAGGTGGTGAGTTCCATGACGTCTCTCCTAGGATGATGATCAGCCGGGCATGTTCGCCGCGGCGTTGGCCACGATCGGGAACCAGGTGCGCCCCAGCACGCGTGTGCGCACCACACGCTCATAGGTCTGCGAGTCGGCGGCATAGCGTCCGATGGCGGTGATGATGGTTCCGGTCGCCACGTCCTCGTCGACGCGCACCGTCAGACGCACGTCGACCATGGCGTTCGGCGTCAACGTCCCCGCGAACGTCACGGTCCCCGTGTTGGCGTCGAACGTGGCGCCGGCGCCGGTGTGTGAGACGTAGGTTGTGCCGGCGGGCACGCTCAGCGAGAAGGCCACGGTCGTCGTCACGTCGCCGGTATTCTGTAGCACGGTGCGGTAGACCAGCGTGTCTCCCGGCATCGCCTCGGTCCGGTCCACGGACAACGTCGAGCCGCCGCCCGGCACCGCGGTCACCACCTCCTCGGTCACGGCCGTATGCCCCAGCGCGTCCGTCGCTTCCACCGTGACGAGGTACTCACCTGCCTCGGGGAACGCCACGTGGATGACAGGCTCCTCGCTGGTTGCCTCGGTCACCACCTCGTCACCCGACGTCACGAGCCAGCGATAGCGCGTGATGGGCGACCGCACCGACGACGATGCGCTGGCCTCTAGGCGCGTGAGGTCGACCAACCCGGCGGCCGTGGGCAGCAACTCTACCGTGACCTCGTCGTTCAGCCAGTCCAGGGCGCGCCGCAAGAGTTGGGCGCGCGACGTCACCCCCTCGCGGTTGTTGACCCCCTCTACGCCGAACGCGAGGTACATACTGCGATAGGCGATGTCCATCGCGCGTTCCTCGATGGTCGGGTCGTCCCACTTGGCGACTCCTACGAACCCCGCCCCCACCGGCCGGGCGTTCACCGCTTGCAGCACCGGCTGCACCAGGTCCAAGTCCGAACCGTCGGGCACCCCTCCCGGGGCCACCTCGTCGATAGAGGTCTGGTTCCCCTCGCCGTCCCCCTCGAGGCCCAGGTCGAGCGCCACGTGGCTCATGGCCGTGCCGGCCACGCCTACCACGGCGATTTCGTTGGACGGCGGGCGCGTCGCGCCATCGTTCGGCGCGAACACGTTCCCCTGCAGCCAGCGGGCGCCCAGGTAGTAGTGGTAGAGGTCGGCGCGGCCAAAGGTCGGGTCCGGGTTGGGGTTCACGTCGCTCGCCTCGGCCAGGTTCTGGCCGATGGCCAGAAGGCGTCCTCCGCCGTCCAGGTAATCCGCCAACAGCTGCAGGTCGATGGGTGTCAGCGGCGTATCGACCACAAAGGTCCCGAAGGGGCTCTTGTTGTCGCCCGTCAGCCAGATGATGGTGGGATAGCGCTGCAGCGTCGCCAGGTCGGGGATGGTCTGGGGGCCGTCGAAGCGCAGGTCGGCGTCCCAGTAGGTATAGCTATACGGCAGAGCGTCGAGGGCTGGCGTGATGACCCGCGCATAGTCGGTAAAGGTGTCAAAGTTGGAAAAGTCGTTGTCGATCAGCAGGATATCGGCCGCCTCGGTGGCCGGCGCCAGATGCGCCCACAACGGCACATGGGCGTCCTGCCCCCCTCCCGCCAAAAAGAGGTCCGCACTGGCGTCCCCCGTGCCCGCGCCGGTGTTGACCGTCAGTCGGATCGACGCGGTCGCCGTGCCGCCCGGCGCGAGGGAAATATCGTCAAGCACCGCCACCGAGATCATCCCCGTGACGCTCACCGACGGCGTATAGACGATCTCCTCACCCGAGGCGCGGGTGTCGGTCAGGACGAGGGGCACGGTGTAGGTCTGGCCGGCGCGCAGCTCGGGAAGCGCGATGCTGGGTGGGTCGACCAGCAGCGGCGCGGACGCCGCCGCGGCCACGTCGATGAGGCCGGCGCCACGATCCAGCACCCCCGCGGGACTCGATGCCTCCGCATCCACCGCCAATCCCTCGATGCTCGCGCTGCCCATCAAGGCGGCCTTGACCTCGTCGTGCCCCCAGGAGGGGTTGGCCTGCAGCAGCAGGGCCGCCGCTCCCGCCACGTGCGCCGCCGCGACGCTCGTGCCCGTCATTTGCGCGTACTGCGGCTGCGCCGCGGCTGGGTCGTGCGTGGCCGCCAGCACCGATACGCCGGGCGCCAGCACGTCGGGCTTGAGGTAGCGCATGAACGCCGGCCCCCGCGCGCTGTTCTCCCAGATCACACCCTCGGCCGTCTCCGCCAGGCGCGCGCGTGGGTCGAGTTGTAGGGTGGCGGCGGGATACAGGGTGCGCCACGACGCCAGGGCCTCACCGGCGCTCTTCGTGACCATCACCGCCGGAATGCCGATCTCGCCGGGGCCGCAAAAGTCGCCGGAGCAGGCGAATTCCATCACCGTCTCATCGGTGTTTTGGATGATCGCCGCCACGGCGCCCGCCTGCTGGGCGTAGAATACCTTATCAGCGAAGGCGCACTCGCCGCGCTCGATCAGGGCGATCTGGCCCTCGAGGCTGCCGGCCGGCAGGGGCTCACAGGCGAAGCGAAAGGGGCCGCCCTGGATGCTCGCCACGCTGACATAGGGCGCCGGCCCGAACACCGCATCGAGGGGCGCACCGAACAGCGCCAGCCCCAGGGGGAGATTCTGCAAAAAGTCGGGCACTTCGCCCGGCCCGGTGACGTCCAGGTGGTTGCGCGCCAGGATGGGGCTTTTGGTCACCGCCCCCACGGCGATGGTGGGGTCATAGCCCCCCAGCAGCCGGCTCGCGGAGCCATACGCCGGCCCGTCGTTGCCCGCCGCCGACACCACCACGATCCCCGCGTCGATAGCCGCCTGCACCGCCGACGCCTCGGCGGTGGCGAACGGCAGCCGCGGCGACGCGCTCACCCAGCTGCTGAGGATCACATCTGCGCCGTCGGCGATGGCGTCGTCTAGCGCCTTGAGGACTTCAGCGGAGCGCGCCTCCTCCACCTCGGTACGCTCGCCGGGGTAAAAGACGCGATAGTTCATCAGCTGTGCGCCCGGCGCCACCCCCGATAGCTCCAGGGTGAGCCCGTTGACCGTCGCCGTCACGGGATTGCCGGCGGCCACAGCGGCCACGTGCGTGCCGTGCCCCGACGCGCTGGGGCCGGGCAGCGGCGAATCCTCGCCCGCTAGCGGCGGGTCGGTGGGTCGAAAGTATGCCCGAGCGACGAGCACCTTGGGCGTGGTGTAGCGCCCATCGCCCAGGGGATACCCCTCGGGATAGGCGAACGCCCCCGGGGCGAACATGGGATGGCTAACGTCGATGCCGTTGTCCAGCACCGCGATGCGCACCCCCTGCCCCGCCGCCGCCCGGCCCCCCAAGGTGGGCCACAGCGCCGGCGCGCCGAGCGCCTCCAGGCTGGAAAAAAGCGCCGGGCGATAGATGACCTCCTCGAACACGGCGCGCACGCCGGGGATCGTGCGCAGCGCTTCTTCCACTCCACTGAGGTCCTCCGGCAGGCGCACCGCCAGGCCGTTGAGCGCCCACCGGTAGCGCTCCACCGTCTCGGCGCCGGGCACGGCCGCGGAAATCGACGCGCCCACCGACTCGTGCGCCGCATCCAGCGTCGCCAGATAGGCGCTCATCTCGGCGGAGAGCCCGGGCCCCCCATCGGCCGCCAGCTCGGGCCCAAGGGCGACGGCGGCGGCGGGCTCATCGAGCTGCACGATGACGCGCCGCGCCTCATTGTCTTGCGTGGCGAGGGACGCCACGGCATGCCGCGTCGCGAGCGACGCCGGCCCTGGGCTTGCGTCGATGACTAGCGGGGAGAGGAGCCATACGAGCGCCGCGAAGCATCGCGCCAACGTGTGCCCGAGCGCGCGCCACTGCGCCCGGCCAAGCGGCAGGTGCGGCCGAATGGAGTGTATCGGCACCATGTCTCATCCTCCACGGTATGGAACGGCGCCGGCACGGGAGGGCCAGCCCTCAGAGGTCCAACCAGCCGTCTGCCCCCTCGCGGGTGAAACCCGCGGAGAGATCGATGGTCAGGGGGCACACGGACACGACGCGGTCGACGAGGAGCGCCTGGGCGTCGCTGTCTAGTTCGAGTGTGGTAGCGTCTACGTGACGATAGTAGCCGCTGAGGCGAGGCAGCCCGTCGGGGCCTGCGGTTACGGCAGGCTCATAATAGCGCTGACGCGTCAGCCGCGTCAACCGCCAGGGGGTATCGAGGGCGGCATCGCTGGGCACATCCACCTTGAGCACGTCGGCTCCGCCGGGGAATGGATGGCTCAGGGCGTGCCGGGCTAGGCGGCAAGCGACGGCCGCGGCGACGGTAAAGTCAACGACTTCACTGTAGGAAAAGTGATGCTCGGCGTCGGTCTCTAGCGAGATGGCGATGGAGGGGATTCCATAGCTCGCGGCCTCGATGGCGCAACCCACCGTCCCCGAGACCGTCACGCCCGTGCCCATGTTCTCACCATAGTTGATGCCGGCGATCACGAGAGACACGGGCCGACGCGCTGCCAGCAGGATGCCGGCGCGCACCGCCGAGGCGGGCGTGGCCTCCACCGAGTACGCCATGACGCGATGTCCGTTGGCCGCCAGCGCCTCGCGCTGTAGCGGACCGACGCGCCCCAGGGCGCGTCCCGTGGAGGACTGCTGGTCGCGGGGGGCCACCACGAGGACCTCGCCAAGGTCGGCGACCGCCTCCACCAGGGCGCGCAACCCCGGCGAGGCGATCCCGTCGTCGTTGGTCAGTAGAATGAGCGGGGCCGGCTCCGGTTGTGACGATCCGGTGGGTCGCGTCATAGCCCCAAGCCGTACCCGAGGGAGTCGACCCAGGGCTGGTAATCGTCCCACTGCTCCACAAAGTAGGGCTTGACTGCCTCAAAGGCCCGCACGATGCGCTGCACCACCGCCTCGCGCTCCACCACCGTCATCGCCTCGGTCTCGCGCACGTACGACCCCGCGCGCCCGTAGAAGAGGGGTAACAGCGCATCCCCCACCTTGTCCGGGTCGCCATCCCCCTTGTTGTAGCTCAGACCAAAGTCGGCCACCACCCTGGCCCACAGGTCGATAGGGAACCCGAAGGCGTCGATCGGCTGCTCGAACAGCGCGTTCACGGCCGCCATCGCGGCCGGCGAGAGGGACTGCTCCCACTGGGGAGTATAGTCTTTGCGCGCCGTGAACATGGCCTCCACCAGGGCCGTGGCGCAGTCACTGCACGGCGCCGACACGTCGGGGCTGCGCCCACCGTGAAACGATGGCCGACGCGGTGGGAGGTTACGCTGCCAGATGCGGCGGTGCACGGTGAGGGTGCGGAACAGCGTGCCCACCATGTGGCCAAAGCGGGCGTCGCCCGGCGCTCCGGGCTCGCCGCTCCCCTCGCCCCGGTATCCCAGGTCCACCTGCGCGATGCGGCGCTCTTCCACCAATCCCTGGATCGTGAGCCAGATGTTGATGCCAAAGCGCGCCACATCCGTCTCCCACACGTCACGATTCGCCAGTTCACCCGCCATAGCGCCCGAGAGCGCAAACTCACTGGCCAGGGGCTCGCGGATGTCGGCATTGAAATAGGTGCGCAGGAACGGATACGCCAGGTTGTCCGTCAGCGCCGCCGCGTAGGCGCTGCGCCGATAGCACCCCAGGGCGATATCGTTGCCGCTCATCACCGGATTCACCAACGCGGGTACCCACTCGGGGACGATGCCCGGCGCGCGTGCCTCGATCACCACGCACACCTTGGCATCGACGATCGCCGAGGCCTCAAAGATGGAACGGATGGCCACGCCCTTGCCCATGCCGCCTTCGTACACCGTCACGAGCCGTTCCACGTTGGGACCTACGGTGGCGTCCGTCAGGTAGCGCGAGGTGTTGTCTGAGGAGCCGCCGTCCGCGTTCATCAGCACAACGCGCTGATTGGGCAGGTACACGGTGACGCCCTCAGCCACGGCGCGCACCACCTCCCCGATGGTGCGCGCGTTCCGATGGCTGGGTATCCCCACCACCACATCGGCGCGCCCGATTTCCCTCAACCGCCGCTGGGCATCGTCACCCAGCGCGCTTTCGTACATGAGGATGCCGCTGCGTCCCTCTGACATAGTCTCCTTCACCTCAGGCGAACGACCGTGGCCGCGGCCGCGACCGCCGCACGCTCCGGCGTGGCCAGGCCGTCCAACACGTCCTCGATAGCGCGCACGATGGCGGCCTGTATGGCGCCGTAATCAGCAAGACTCGGGTACGCCTGCGCATGCGCCAGCTGGTCGTCCAGAAAACGTCTGTACGGCGCGTCCTCAATGATGGCGGGCAGCACGTCGCGCTGGGTGGGCAGGTAACCCGTCGCCACGCCCCACGCCGTTGCCCGCTCCGGCTCCAGCGCCGTAGCGATATACTGCACCGCCAGGTCGCGCCGCGTCGGGTCATCGGTGATCACGCCCCAGGCCCACGAGCGTGCCACCGTCGTGGGGTTCCCCCCGACCGTCGGCAGGCGGGCGTACCCGCTCCCCTCCAACGAGGCCTCGTCCCAATGATAGAGGTGGGTGGTGACGTTCACCAACTGCGCCTCACCACCAAGATACGACGCCCAGCAGTCCTCGCGTGTGCGCATGCGCCGCACCGCGTCGGGCACCACACCGGCGTCCATGGCACCACGATAGCTGCGCAGTACCCGCGCCACGATGCCCGAGTCGAGGTAGGGACGGCCGTTTTCCTCGGTCAACCGCCCCCCGAGCGCCAGGTAGTGCACCATGAAGGCATCCGCCGCGGACCCATCGCTGCCGGCGGTGGGAAAGATGTACGTGAGCGGCGGTCCCTCCCCCTCCACGCGCGCGCTCAGCAGGGTCTCCCACGCCTGGGGGGGCTCCTCGAGCGCCTCGCGGTCATACACCAGCAGGTCGATGTCGGCCTGGTATGGGGCAGCCAACCGCCGCCCATCTACGGTCACCGCGTCCACCGCAAAAGGGTACATCCCCTGCCACAGGGCGGCAGGCAGCGCATCGTCCAGCGGCTGGAGCAGGCCGGCCCGCGCCAGGCGCGGCAGCTCGGCGGTGTCGAACGCGATCACGTCGGGCAGCCGAGCAGGCACCACAGGGTGCGTTGCCAGAGCCATACTGACGATCCCGCCGGGGCCGTAGGCCGCCTTCGGGACGATCTCGATGCGCACCCGCGAGCGCGCCGCCAGGAACTCGGCATTCCAATCCGACATGACAGGCCGGCCGGGGTTCTCCTCCCCGACCAGGGCCATCTCCGGGGGCAGCCACAGGGTGAGGGTGATGGGCGCGTTGGGGTTCACGCGCGTGGCCGGAGGCGGCTGGGGAGTGGCGTTCGACGTGGGGCGCGGCGCCCGCGTCGGCGTCTCGGAGGAGGGAGGCACCGGCGGTGCCTCGGGCGTCAGGAACGAACACCCCCCCTGCCAGAGAAGCAGGACGAGCGCCAGCGCCAGCGGGCCCACCAACACCCCTCTGCCTTCTCTTGGCCGCGAGGAACGCCCTACGCCAGAGTACACATCCGCCTCCACCTTGCCAGGCCCTGCAATGATGCATGACGAAACGCCACCACCATCGGGGCATGGCGTGAACCGTGGCACTATTATAGCACAGAACGCCCGCATCATGGGAAAACCCGAGAGGCATCGATATGGGCGCGTGCCGCCGCGCGGACTAGAGGCGGCAGCCGCACGAGGCGTGCGAGGCTAGCTGCACGTTAGTGTACGCGACAGAAAAAAGCTTGACATGTACGACAATGGATGCTAGAATGTCTGGACGAAAGGCGGTCTGTGGTGCGCATCACGCTCGACGTTGCGCGCCGCGGGCGGCCTTGGCGTTCATATGGCCTCCCGCGGCACAACGCGCTCGCTCAATGTAGATCAAGGAGACCTGCCCGTCATGGATCTTGCCAAACTGGTGCGCGACGTCCCGGATTTCCCTGTGGAGGGGATCCTTTTCAAGGACATCACCACGCTGCTCCAGCGCCCCGATGCCTTTCGTGAGGCCGTGGATGCGCTGGCAGGCCGCTTTGCGGACAGGGGCGTCGACCAGGTCGTGGCGATCGAGTCTCGTGGATTCGTGTTCGGCGCACCGCTGGCATACAAGCTGAAAGCGGGGTTCGTCCCCGTGCGCAAGCCGGGCAAGCTACCCGCCAAGACGATCTCGGTGGAGTACAGCCTCGAGTACGGGACGAACACCCTCGAGGTGCACGTGGATGCCATCGAGCCCGGCCAGAAGGTTCTCCTAGTGGACGACCTCTTGGCCACCGGGGGCTCGGCGAGGGCCGCCATCGAGTTGGTGGAGCGTCTCGGCGGCGTCGTCGTCGGAGCAGCATTTCTCATTGAACTGGAATCACTGCAGGGCGCCAAAAAACTGGAAGGTTACGAGGTGTTTTCGCTGATCAGATTCTGAGGCACGACCAAGGTCCCCAAGGTCGCGCCTGACGCGACTTTGGCGCCGCGTTGGGCGTGTCGCTGCCTCGAACGACTCGGCCCCGTAGTTACCCGTCTGATCAGCGCATATCGGATCGGCCGGGTTGTCGGGGCAATCAGGAGACAGAAAGATGATAGATCAGGACGCCAAGCTGGAGGAACTGCAGCGCCTGCGTATACGCACTCTCAACGACATCGGGCGACTCAGGGATGAGCTTCACGCCGAGATAGAGCCCGCCTCGGCAACAGACGATGATTCGGCCGACGTTGCGGCCGACATCTATGAGCGGAGCAAGATCATCTCGCTCATTCAGAGCATGGAAACCAAGCTCCACGCCGTCGACCATGCTATCAGTGTCGCCGCTCGGGGCGCCTATGGCATCTGCGAGTTATGCGGCACCGAGATTCCCGCCGAACGCCTGGAGATCATGCCCGAGACGACGCTGTGCGTGAGCTGCGCCAGCAAGCTGGAACAGGGCATCCGCCGCCACCAGATCCTGGCGAGCGCGCCTCAGGCCGTGGACCTGTTCGATGAAGAGTTCGAGGAAGAGATCGACGATTCGGACGACGACGTCTGAGCCGAGTCATCGTGCAGCGCCCGAGCGCCGGCGCCGCAGCAGTTCTGTGCACTCTACGAGCAGCCCCCTTTTGACAAGGGGGCTGCTCCGTTCTAGAATAGACCAGTTTCGAGTCTCGTGTCTCGCGGGGGCGCCCGCCTATCGTGGAACGTCGGCGTCGCATCGGGCGAACCATCCGTGTTCATCCGCTTTTGCAGGAACCTCGCGCCACGCGGTTGTGGTCGGTAGCGGCGAGAACGGTCCGCCGTCCGGGGTCCTCGACCAACGCTCGCGAGAGCGGCTGCCAGCGCCTGTGCGGCGCGCTAGTTACGCACGGCCTGGCGTTTTTCTGTGCCGCGCCGACCGGCGCTCGGGGCGTCAGCGTCGCATGCCAGAAGCGCCCACCGCGTAGTGCCTGACGATCGTCTCACATACCATTCAGGAGGTACAGGGATGAGCCAGATGACCGAGTTTCGGTGGCACGGCCGCGCCGGTCAAGGAGTGGTGACCGCTGGCGAGCTGTTGGCCGAGGCGGCCATGGAGGAGGGCAAGTACTTCCAGGCCTTCCCAGAGTATGGTTCCGAGCGCATGGGCGCTCCCATCAAGTCGTACACCCGTATCAGTGACACGCCCATCGAGTTCCACTGCCCGATCCTCGAGCCTGATGTAGTCATCGTGGTGAACCCGAACCTCTTGGCGGTGAAGGATCTGGACCTCACCGAGGGCCTCAAGCCTGACGGCATCATCCTCATCAACACGCCCCAGACGCCGGACGAGATCCGCAAGCGCCTCAAGCGCACGACCGGCAAGGTGTGGTGTGTCGACGCGACCAAAATCGCCGTCGAGGAGTTCAAGCGCGACATCCCCAGCACCATGATGCTCTCACTGGTGGCCCGCGCCACGGGCGTCATTCACCTCGATGCCGCCATCGAACTGACGCGTGAAAAGCTCGGCGGCAAGCTGCGGCCCGAGGTCGTCGAGGCGAACGTGCGCACCCTGCAGCGCGCTTATGACGAGTGCGCCGAGGGATAACCCGCGGTCAGCGTTCGGCGATCAGCTTTCAGGCGACGGCACCGACGTATGCGACCGCAACCGAACGCCGATAGCTGACAGCTGACAGCCCATACATCGGAGGACATTTCATGAGCAAGCAATACGAGGCTCCTCGGCTCGATCGCCCCTGGACCGAGGTGAGTCCCGGTGGCGTGGTGCAGGCGCCGGGCAACTCAGTGACCTATATCACCGGCACGTGGCGCACCATGCGGCCCGTCCGCGACATGGAACAGTGCACCCAGTGCCTGATCTGCTGGATCATGTGCCCGGATTCCGCGATTACCGTCGAGGACGGCAAGGTGGCCAGCTTTGACTATGAGCACTGCAAGGGCTGTGGGATCTGCGCCGATCAGTGCCCCGTCAACATCAAGAAGCCGCACGCGGTGACGGGCGAGATGGGCAAGGTCATCCAGATGATGCCGGAGATCGAGTCGGAAGACGAATAGGCACCGGACGCGACCGATCCCTCGGATAGCGCCCATCGAGATGCCGCCCATCTCGACGGGGCACATCCGTCGGACAGCGCGAGTCCGTCAAACCCGCTGGAGGAAATCAGAATGGTTGCGTTGAAGCCAACGCCAAGCAAGTACATGCCTCTCGACGGTGCCAACTCCGTCTCGCAGGCAATGCGCCAGATCGACCCCGACGTTGTGGCGGCCTACCCGATCACGCCGCAGACCGCCGTCGTGCAGAACTTTTCGCAGTACGTTGCGGACGGCATCGTGCACACCGAGTTTGTGCCGGTGGAGAGCGAGCACGCCGCCATGAGCGCCTGTGTGGGCGCCTCAGCCGCCGGCGCCCGCGTCATGACCGCCACCAGCGCGAACGGCCTGGCGCTCATGTGGGAGATGCTCTACATCGCCTCCGGCATGCGCCTGCCCATCGTCCTGACGGTAGTCAACCGCGCGTTGTCCAGCCCCCTGAACATCCACTGCGACCACTCGGACAGCATGGGCGCTCGCGACTCGGGCTGGATTCAGCTCTACGCAGAGACCGGCCAAGAGGCCTATGATAACACCCTGCAGGCCATGCGCATCGCCGAGCATCCCGACCTGCTGACCCCGGTGATGAGCTGCCAAGACGGCTTCATCACCGGCCACGGCGTCGAGCGCGTCGGGTTGCTGCCCGATGAAGTCGTCAAGGAATTCGTCGGGTGCTATAGCCCCAAGGCCTCGTTGCTGGACGTGGACAACCCCACCACCATGGGCGCCTGGGACTTTACCGACTATTACTTTGAGCACAAGCGCCAGCAGAGCGAGGCGATCAACAACGCCATGCCCATCATCGAGGCGGTGAGCGACGAGTACGCCAAGCTGTCTGGGCGGCCGCAGCCGATCCTCGACATGTACGGCATGGACGATGCCGAATACGTCATCGTGGTGCTTAGCTCCACCGCCGGTACCTCGCGCGCCGTGGCCCGCGAACTACGCGCCAAGGGCCAGAAGGTCGGCGTGCTCAAGCCGCGCGTCTTCCGCCCCTTCCCCTCGGCGCAGATCGCCGAGGCACTCAAGGGCCGCAAGGCGGTCGCCGTGCTAGATCGCGCCATCTCTTTCGGCGCTCCGCAAGGCATGGGCCCGCTCTTTACCGAGATCACCTCGGCGCTGTACAACGAGGGCGTCAGCGGGCTCAAGATCGTCAACTATATCTACGGCCTTGGCGGCCGGGATACGCTACCCGCGCACATCGAGTCGGCGTACGCCGATCTGGAGCAGGTCAGCGACGCGGGCGACGGCGGTCGTAAGGTACGCTACCTGGGTCTCCGCGAGGCCTAGGGCGGCTGCTGCGGATCGACCCCATCCGAAGGAGAACACACCACAATGGCTGAGCGAATTCGCGTCAACCTCCGCGATATCATCAACAATGAGGACCGCCTGGCGCCGGGCCATCGCCTCTGCGCGGGCTGCGCCGAACCCACTGTCGTCCGCCAGATCCTGCACGCCATCGACGAGCCGGTGGTTATCGCCACGGCGACTGGCTGCATGGAGGTCTCGACGACGGTCTATCCCTTCACGGCGTGGCGCACCCCCTGGGTCCACAGCGCATTTGAGAATGCCGCCACCACTATCTCGGGCGTCGAGGCTGCCTACAAGGCGCTGCAGCGCGCTGGCAAGATCCCCGAGGACCAGGTCATCAAGTTCCTGGCCATTGGCGGCGACGGCGCCAGCTACGATATCGGCTTCCAGTTCATCTCGGGCGCGCTCGAGCGTGGCCACAAGTTCGTGTACGTCTGCCTGAACAACGAGGCCTACATGAACACGGGCATCCAGCGCTCCGGCGCCACGCCGCGCGGCGCGCACACGACCACCTCTCCCGTCGGCGAGGTGATCCAGGGCAAGACGCAGTGGCGCAAGCCCTTCACCAAGATCATGGCCGCCCACGACATTCCTTACGTGGCGCAGACCTCGCCGCACAACTATCGCGATCTCATGATGAAGGCCAAAAAGGCCTTTGCCGCCGACGGGCCCGCGGTGCTGAACGTCCTGGCTCCCTGCCCTCGCGGCTGGCGTCATGGCAGTGACGAGACCATGTCGGTGGCCAAACTGGCGGCAGATACCTGCTACTGGCCGCTGTACGAGGTCGAGAACGGCGGCGATGGGCACATCGTGACCACGGTCAACTACAAGCCGCGAGAGAAGCTGCCCGTCTCCGAGTGGTTCAAGACTCAGGGCCGCTTCCGCCACCTCTTCCGTCCGGCGAACGCCGGGCTGCTGGAGGAGATCCAGGCCAAGATCGACCAGGAGTGGGAGCAGCTCCTGAAGGACGAGGCTTGCTCGGCAGAGTAGCTGTTGGTGCTCAACGCTCAGCTGCCAGTGGGCGGTTGTTGACCGACCACTGGCAGCTGAAGACTGGTCACCGGAGCCAACCGCCGACCGCTGATCTCCACAGGAGATGCGCCATGAACCCCAACCCACGCGTGCACGTCTCTGGACACCCACTAATCCGGCACAAACTCACGTTGCTGCGTGACGTCAACACCGAACCGAAAAAGTTCAGGGAACTGGTGCGCGAACTGGCGATGCTCCTTGCATACGAGGCCACCGCCGACCTGGCCACCGACCCACGTACGGTGGCGACGCCCCTCTCTGAGACGCAGGGCTACCAGCTCCGGGAAAAGATCGGCTTGGTGCCCATCTTGCGGGCGGGCCTAGGCATGGTCGACGGCATCTGGGAACTCATGCCCAGCGCCGAGGTGTGGCACATAGGCCTCTATCGCGACCACAAGACCTTGCAGCCGGTGCAGTACTATAACAAGTTGCCGGTCACCCCCACGGTGCAGGTCTGCCTCGTCCTCGACCCCATGCTCGCCACGGGCGGCTCCGCCGTCGCGACGGCGAGCATCCTCAAGGCGTGGGGCGCCCGCCGCATCAAGTTCGTGGGCATCATTGCCGCTCCCGAGGGGATCGAGGCCCTGTCCGAGGCACACCCCGACGTCGACATCCATGTGGCCGCCATCGACGAGCGCCTGACGCCGCCTCCCAGCGGCCCCGCCGACCCCCCGGAGGGCTATATCGTGCCCGGCCTGGGCGACGCGGGCGACCGCCAGTTCGGCACGGGATGACAAGGGCTGTCAGCCGTCAGCCGTCGGCAATCGGCTGCCTAGCGCAGCCGGTACCGGCAGCTATGGCGTTAGCTGACTGCTGATGGCTGACAGCTGAGAGCCGCTAATATGCCCACGACGCACGCGATCATCGTCCTGCTACTCTCTGCCGGCCTGACGTATGTTCTCACGCCTCTGGCCATCCACCTCGGGCGCCGCTGGAATCTGGTGGACGTACCCGGTGGGCGCCGCCGACACCGCGGGAGGTTGGTGCGCATCGGTGGGCTTGCCCTGTACCCCGCCTTTGCCATCGCCGTCCTCTTTACCCTGGGGCTGCCGCGCCGGGACCCGCTGGAGGTGACGCGCATCACCGGCGTGCTCCTCTCGCTCGGGATGGTGTGGGTCTATGGCCTCCTCGACGACCGCCATCGCCTCCCCGGCTGGTCTCACATCATCGCACTGGCGATGGCCTCCCTCGTCGCCATCGCCTTCAAGGTGTTCGTCGAGGTGTTCAACAACCCCTTCACCGACCTGCAAATCAAGGTCGACTGGTACCTGATGGTGCCCCTTACCATCGCGTGGCTGGTGGGTATGTCGAGCACGGTCAACATCGTCGACGGCGTCGACGGGTTGGCGACGGGCGTGACGGCCATCGCCGCGCTCATCCTCTGCATCCACATGGTGCGCCTCGAGCAGTACACCGTGGCGCTGCTCCCCTTGGCCCTCTTGGGTTGCTGTATCGGGTTTCTTCCCTACAACTTTTACCACGCGCGCATCATCCTGGGTGGCGGTGCGTTCGTGCTGGGCTATGCGCTTGGCGCCCTCTCCATCGTGGCGGGCGCCAAGGTAGCCACTGCCCTGCTGGTGGTGTGGATGCCGCTCCTCGACATCGTCTGGCAAGTGTACTGCCGCCTGCGGCGCGGCCAGAACGTCAGTCTGGGCGATCGCGGCCACCTTCACTTTCGGCTCCAGGACATGGGGTGGTCCTCTCCGCAGATCGTGCTCCTCTACTATGCCATCACCGCCGCTCTCGGGTCGGCCGCCCTCCTCATCTCCTCCCGGCTGCTCAAGCTGGGCGTGATGGTGCTGGTGGGGCTGATGATCCTGGCCCTGCTCGTCGTCCTCCGACGCCGCACCGGCGACGTCACCCCCGCGGGCGACTGACCGCTCTCTCCCCTGGCTAGATCGACGTCCCCCGGGCGCGGCCGGACTTCGCATAGTGTGGTTATGTCATTTCAGCAAGACGGCCGTAGATGGTCCGGTGTTTCGACTCCTTATCACTATGCGAAGTGATTACAACTGTGAACGCGACGGTCGAGCGCACGCCGTCTGAGACGTACGCCCCGGCGTCGGCGCGCGTATCCAATATGCAAGCGGGGTGTCGAGCAGTAGCTCGACACCCCACGTTCGACAGCTATCACTCTCGATCGCGACGCGCTGTTCGCCCACCTACCTGCTGCCGAGTGGCATTCCACCCCGCTTGGCGCGCAGCGCCGCGAGCGACGAGTTCGCCTGCCGGCCCTTAGCGCACTGACTCGATGATGCCCAGCCGCTCCAGCAACGCCACCACCCCGGCGCTGTCGTCTCGCCGGAACAGCGGCACCCCGTCCACCGCAACGCCCTCGTCGTCGCTCACCAGCGCCAGCAGCAACCCCTCCGGTGTGATGCGCCCATCCGCCTCCCACGCCGCGCGCGTCGTCACCTCGATCTTGGGCGTCGGCACGCGCTTGAACCCCTCCGTGATCACCAGATCGATCCCCTGAGGCAGGCGACCGATGAGTTCCTCCAGGCTCGCCTCGTCCTCCCGCTCCTCGATCATCGCCATACGCCCCGGCGCCGAGATGACCACCACATCGCTTCCCGCCTGCCGGTAACGCCAAGTGTCGGTGCCCTGGCGGTCGATGTCAAAATCGCCCCGAGAGTGCTTGATCGTCGCCACCCGCACCCCTCGCGCCTTGAGCGTCGCGATCAGTCGCTCGACAAAGGCCGTTTTGCCGACGTTATGCCAGCCCACCACCGAGATCGTCGCGCTTGGTCGCGCCGTGCCTGCTGCCTTGGTCGTCTCCGTTGTACGCAACCCCATCATCCTCCCATCGCTCGTGCCAGCCAGGTATCGTGATGCCGCGCGACGCTAGATCGCGACGCCACCTCTCCAAAAGCGCCAACACCCCCGTCACTTCCCGAAGGCCTACCAGAGCGTCGGACAGACGCTGCACCTCATCGGTGTCGACCGCGCCCATCGCCCGCGCCAGCGCCGTCACCGGCTCGGGGGCCACGCTCAGTGCATCCACCCCCAGCCCCCACAACACCAATGCGTCAGGAACATGCCCGGCCGCCTCCCCACAGACTGTCACCGGCTTTCCCGCGTGGTGGGCATCGCGCACGACCTGCGCCAGAAGGCGCAGCGTCACGGGCTGCAGGGGCGGCACGCGCACGCTCGGCCCGCGCTCGCGGTCCGCGCCGAACAGCAGCGCCGTCAGGTCGTTGGTGCCGATGGCGACCTCGTCCGCCTCCGGCAGGAACCGCGCCACGTCCAGCGCCGCCGCCGGCGTTTCCACCAGCAGGCTCAGCCGTGCCGCGGCTCCCACGGCATCGGCCGCCTCGCGCCACAGCGCCAGCGTCGCCGCCCACTCTGTCGTTGTGGCCACCATGGGCACCATTACGGTGACGATCGACTCGCCCTCGTTTGCCATTCCGAACCGTGCCCCGTACTCGCGCACAACGCGAGCCATGGCGCGCAGATGGGGTCGAGCGAGCGCCGGGTAGCGCGCCAGGAGCGCCGCTCCCCGCCAGGCGACACCGTCACGCCCCAACAGCGGCACGAGGTACAGCGGCATCTTGTCACCCCCGAGATCGGCCAGGCGGAACGTCACCGGCCGCCCACCACACGCCGCCGCCATGGCGCCCAAGGCCCGGTATTGCTCCTCCTCGTCGGGCGGCACGTCGCGCCCGAGGAAGAGCCGCTCCGTCCGCACGAGGCCGATCCCCTCCGCGCCGGCATCGAGCGCCTGCCGCACCTCATCGACGGTATCGGCGTTGGCGAGCACCCGCGGTTGCCCCCTCGCCACGCGCGGCGACCGCGGGCCCGTGATGGCGCGCCTTGCCTGCACCCCGAGGACGGCCTCGGCTCCTTGTAGCCCGATCACCACCAGGCCGCCGTCGCCATCGACGCGCAGGAGCGGCATGGCGCCGCCCTTGGCAGCCGCCTTGCTCAGAGTGGCCAGCAACCCCTCTCCTACGCCGACCACCATCGGCACCCGTAGCGCCCGCGCCACCAGCGCGGCGTGCGACTGAGCGCTTCCCCTGAACGCCGCCACGCCGGCCAGACGCTCCCGCGGCCACTCGAGAAGTTCGGATGGCGAAATCTGTCGCGCCACGAGGATCAGGGCGTCGTCCCTGATGTCAGGAGTCTCTGCCGCGCGGTGCGTCAGGATGCGCTCTAGACGTGCGCCCACATCACGCAGCACCTCGCGCAGTCCGTCCGGCGGCCCACCCTCGCCCTCCCTCGGGGCCAGGCCAGGCGAGTGGGTCACCGAGTGCACCGCCGCCCGCGCCGAGGCGCCCCCGTCGCGAATGCGTTCCTCGATCAGCCCGAGCCACTTGGCGTCGTCCAGCAGCTCCCGTTCGGCCCGCAACACCTGGCTGGCGCCGCCGATCTCGCGCTCCGCCCACACCTCGAGGGCCGCGAGCTGCGCCCGCGCCTCATCCAAAGCGAGGTGAAGCATCCGCAGCTCGGCGTCGCGCTCCACGGGAGCATCATCGGGCGCCAGCTCGGACGCCTCGACGGTCAGCACGGCCCATCCCACGCCCACGCCGGGCGACACCCCCCTGCCCATGTGGGTCCCGCCCGCATCCTCGCCGCTCAGCAGCGCCGCCACGAGGTTCAGCGCCGTCTCGGCGTCGTCGCCTTGGGCCGTCACCCGCACCCGGCTCCCCACGTCCGCACCCAGCGCCAGCAGCGAGGTCAGGCTGGTAGCGTCGCCGACGCGCCCACCGTGCGCGACGGTCACCCGCGCCGCCACGCCGCGCGCCGCCCGCACCATGCGGGCAGCCAGGCGCGCGTGCAGCCCCCCCGGCGCCGAGACCGTCACCCACCGCTCCGCCACGCTACGCTTCATCCCCCCGCCACGGGCAGTCACATCAGGCGCAACAGCGCCACGACCAACCCGATCCCATAGCATCCTACCGTCGCCCACGCCTGGCGCACGCCCCACCTCTGGAGCGCCAAGAATGCCCCCACCAGCGCCATGGCCGGCAGCGCCGCCAGCGCCCGAACCATCCACGTGCCATCGCCAATGCCGCCGGCCGCTCCCGCCAGGAGCCCGGCAATGGGCCCGGCCGTCAGCACCCCAAAGATGATAGAGCCGGCGCACTCGGCGCCCACCACCACGCGCCGCCAGGCCGAGCTGCGCAGCACCTCCAACACCCCCGGGAACCCCCCGCGGTAGCCGCGCCGGTATGCCCAGGCGCTCACGCCCCACACCGTCGCCGCCATGAGCGCGGCATACGCCACCGCGCCGGCCGGCCCGACCACCGACGTCACGGCCACGCCCACGGCCATGGCCACCGTCCCGATGGCACCGTGGATCACCGTGTCGCCCACGCCCGAGACGGGTCCCGCCAGCCGCGCCCGCGTCTCCTCGGGGGCGCTGGGAGCAGTCTGTCCCCGAGCCAGTGCCTCCTCCTGATGCGCCAGCACCCCGAGCACCGCGCTCCCAAGGTTGGGCTCGACGTTGAACGGCGCCATATAGCGCCCAAGAGCGCTCGCCAACTCTGAACGGGTGGGGTACAGCCGATGGAGGATCGGCGCCATGGCATGGGCCAACCCGACGCCCTGCAGGCGGTCCTCGCTATAGCCGGCGTGGGAGAAGAACACCCACCGCAGCAGGATCGCCAGTCGGTCACGCGCCCGCACCGGCGCACCCCGCACTGCCTCGCCGCGCGGCTGGCCGCCCTGCCGTAGTGCGGCCTGTGGTCGGCCTCCCACCGGGCGCTCCTCCGCCATGGGGCGCTCTCGCGCGAGCCAGGGGAGCGACGCTGCGCCCGCGGCGCCCAACAGCCCGGCGAGGAGCGCCGTCTCGGGCCCCGTGGCGGCGATGGCGGCCACGAACCCGCCGAGGTAGCAGGCTGACGTCCGCCGCGTCCACAGCAGCGCCAGCCCCGACGCTGCCCCCAGGGCTACCAGGAGCACGCCCGTCAGGTGGAGCCAGGCTATCACCCAGGAGGACGCCGCGGCGGTCACGCCGCGGGCCGCCATCGCCGCCAGGTAGACGGCCACCGTCGCCGGCGCCCAGGCCAGGAACAGCAGCATCGACTGCGGCGCCAGCACATTGCAGCGCCCAACGCCTCGCACGTCGCCGCGCCGCGCATAGCGCACCGCCCGGCGCGCCGTCGCGTTGCACCACCGCAGCCTGACGCGATAAAGCCCGTAGCCCAAAAGCCCCAAGGGCGCACCCAGCGCTAACGACGCCGTAGCGCCCAGCCCCGTCGCCAGCGCGATGGCGGCGCTCGCGTACCCCACCAGCGCCATGTCCGTCGGCAGCGCGGCCCCCGTCCCCAGGAATCCCAGAAAGGCGATATTCACCAGCGCCCCAACTGTGGCGCCCGTCCACGGATCCCCCAGGATGGCGCCGGCCAGCAGCCCCGCCACCAGGGGGCGGTACAGCGTCCAATAGCCCGTCCCCGCCAGCCAGGCGCTCTGCGACAGGTAGTAGCAGAGCCCGATGAGCGCCGCCGCCTCGAGCGTCACGGGCGTTCCACCGGCTGCGATGGGCGGGACGCCGCCCGCGCCCAGCAACAACAAGGCGGTGATCAGGCCGAGCCCGATCGCCGCCCTCACCCCTTCGGCCGCCCCCACGCGCGGGGTCGGCGTGCCCTCGCCAGCGTTACGGCGCGATCCGATGGCAGGGCCTGCAGCGTCACGTCCACGCCCGCCTGCTCCAGATATCGCAGCGCCTCCCACTCGTCACGCCCCAGGCTCACCTGCGGCCCGACACGCACCCGGCCCGGCGATGCGCCCACCGCGCCGACGTTCAGGCGATGATAGTGCACGCCGGCATCGAACAGCCGCCGCGCCGCCTCCGGGTCGCGCAGCAGCACCATCGTCCCGCCGGCACCCATTGTCCCGTTCCGCAGCGCCCGCGCGGCCTCCGCCACCGAGCCGATCCACACCTCAGTGTCAGCAGGCGCCGCGGCCAAAATCGCCGCCCGGCCGAGGTCGTCGCCCGCCAGAGCATCATCGGCGACGACAATGCGCGCCGGACGCAGCGCCCGTGCCCAGTTCAGCACCACCTGCCCGTGCAGCAAACGGTCGTCGATGCGCACCAGCGCGAGCCGCGACCAGTCCGGCACAGCGCCGGCACCCGGCGGTGATGCCATCCCTGACCCTACTCCGCCAGATCGTCGCGCACGGCCCCGCGCACCTGCTGTAGCCCTGTGGACGCCACATGGAGCGCCAGACTCGCCGCATCCGACGCTTCCTGGCACGCCAGCAGCGCATCGACCACCATCGCGAGATTCACACCACTCACCACGGCGCACGTCTTGGGGCGCGGCAGGTCATCGCACAATATGGTCGCCGCGCGGTGGGGCGTCCCCCCCAGAAGGTCCGTCAGCAACAGCCACTCGTCGGGCGCGCCCTCATCCGTCCGCCGCATCGCCGCGAGCAGGCGCTCTCGAAACGCCTCCGGCGCCTCGTCCATCCCCAGCTCCACCGCCCAGGCGTAGGGGCACTCCCCCGCGATCGACTCCGCCGTGCGCAGCAACGCGCCGGCCAGATTACCGTGCGAGACGACCAATACTCCCACCACCGACGCCCTCCCTCACCGCACGTCATCGCCACAACGCCCCGTCTGCTCCCACAGGCATCGCCGCACTGGGCGAATCGACCTCACAAACGAGTATAGGAGTGCGACCGGCGAGTGTCAACGTACGTCCCTGTTTGACCGCGCCCTGTCCATCCACTATCATACGCCCATTGTTCGCGCCCCGTGGGGGCGCTGCAGCATGCCGCGCGAGCGCATCTGACGCGACGCGCGCGGCAAGGCCGCCACAGAACGAATGCGAGCACGCCATGCCCGAGCCGACAACCACTGATACCTCCGCAGCCCACGCCTCCACGCTGGAAACGCGCGAGCGCCAGCTTCTCGAGCTGCTTGCGGGCCTGGGGCGCGTCGCCGTAGCGTTCAGCGGCGGGGTGGACAGCAGCTACCTCCTGGCCGCGGCCCTCGATGCCCTCGGCCGGGAGCGTGTCGTCGCGCTGACCGCCGATTCGCCGCTGCTGCCGAGGGCCGAGAGGGACACGGCGGTGGAGGTAGCTCGCCTGCTGGGGGCCGACCATCGCCTTATCCCCTTCGACGACCTGGCGATCGCCGGCGTCGTCGAGAACTCGCCGCAGCGCTGCTACTACTGCAAGCGCGCTCGGTTCGAGGCGTTGCGCGCCCTGGTGCGCGAGGCGGCCGAGGCTTCGGGCGGCGAGGCCGTACTCGTCCACGGCGAGAACGTCGATGACGCCGATGATTTCCGTCCGGGCGCCGTCGCCGCCAGGGAGCTGGGTGTGCGCGCCCCCCTAGTCGAGGCCGTCCTCTCCAAGGCCGACATCCGGGCGCTGTCGCGGCGTCGCGGGCTGCCCACCTGGGATCATCCGCCGGCGGCGTGTCTCGCCTCGCGCTTTCCCTACGGCACGCCCCTCACCCGCGAGGGGTTGGAGCGCGTGGAGAGGGCCGAGAGCGCGCTTCAGACGGTGGCCGGGTTGCGTCAGGTGCGCGTGCGCGATCACTACCCCGTCGCCCGCATCGAGGCGCCGCCGCAAGAGATCGCCCGCCTCGCCGCGCCCGATCTGCGCCGCCGCATCCATGACGCCATCGTCGCCGCCGGCTACCGTTACGTGACACTGGACCTGCTTGGTTACCGCATGGGGAGCCTGAATGAAGGAATCGAAGAGCCTGGCCGATAGCCGCCTCAGCGCCACAGCCTTTGCCCGTCCCGATTTCCACCGCCAGCAGCGCAAGGGCGTGCCCGAGGTCATCCTCACGAACAGCAAGACGCCCGAGCAGTCGCTGGCCATCGCCCACGCCTTCCTGGAGCGCACCGGCCGCGCCATCCTGAGCCGCGTCTCGCCGGAACTCGAGGAGACGCTCTGCCTGGAGTACGGGCGCGAGGGCTTTGAGTGGTATCCCAACCCGCGCCTGGCCATCGTCCGCCGCGACGGCACCACGCCTCCTCCCACCGACGGTCGCGTTGGCGTGATCACCGCCGGCACCTCGGATCAGGCCATCGCCGAGGAGGCCGCCATCATCTGTCGCGAGATGGGCTGCACCGTCTATACCGCCTTTGATGTCGGAGTCGCCGGCCTGCATCGCCTCTTTGAGCCATTGGAGGAGTACCTCAATGCCGGCATCGACGTCATCATCGTCGCTGCCGGCATGGACGGCGCCTTGCCATCGGTCGTCTCCGGCCTGGTGGACGTGCCCGTCATCGGCCTGCCCACGTCGGTAGGCTATGGCATGGGCGGCAAGGGCGAGGCCGCGCTCCTCTCCATGCTGCAGACCTGCTCGCCGGGCCTGGCGGTGGTCAATATCGACAACGGCGTGGGCGCCGCTGCCATGGCCGGCATCATCGCCAACCGCGCGGCGCGCGCCCGCCGGGGAGAGGGGTGAGGTGTCCACGGAAGCGGCGCGCCAGGATGTGACCCCCTCCCAGGTCGTGCTCCTGGAGTGCAACCTCGATGACATGACCGGCGAGGCGCTCGCCTACGCCCTCGAGTGCCTGCTCGACGCCGGCGCCCTGGACGCCTGGTTCACGCCCATCACCATGAAGAAGGGGCGCCCCGCCGTCCTCTTTTCCGTCCTCTGCCGCCCCGAGGAGGCCCCCGCGCTCCGTGCGATGGTGCTACGCGAGACCACCACCCTCGGCGTGCGCTGGCGCCCCATGGAGCGCGAGGTCGCTGAGCGCAGCGCCGACCGCGTCGACACCCCCTGGGGCCCGGTGCGGCGCAAGCTCAAGCGCCTCGCGGGCCGCGTCGTGAGCGTCAAGCCCGAGTTCGAGGACTGTGCGCGCCTGGCGCGGGAGCATGGCGTCCCGCTGCAGGAGGTCATCGACCGCGCCCGCGACGTGCCCGCTGACCCCGCCATGTGATCCCGGGCCAGGGCCCGAGCACAAGTGGGTCCGGCGCGGTCACACCACAAAGGTAGGTGGCATCGTGAGTCCCGAGGAGCGCGAGCGCCCGCCCCATTGGCCGGGCTTGCCGCCTTGGATCGAGCGCATCCTCAACCGCCCTCCGCCCCTCGTCTATCGCATCGCCGTGATGGCTATCGACAGCTTTTCGGCGAGCCGCGGCGCCCAGGTTGCCGCGAGCCTGGCCTACTATGCCCTCTTTTCCATGTTCCCGCTGCTCCTGTTCCTCATCAGCGCGCTCGGCTTTGTTCTGCAGGCCGAGGCGGTGCGCAGCCAGGTCGAGGAACTGATCGTCCAGTTCTTTCCCACGTCGCAGGACCTCATCATCGAGAACCTCGATTTTGTGCTGGAGCTGCGTGGCCCGGCCACGGTGATCGCCGCCGTGAGCCTCCTCTGGTCGGGATCCGGCTTTTTCACCATCCTGGCTCACTATATCAATGACGCCTGGCCCGGCGCCCAGGTGCGCGGACCGATCCACGGCCGCCTGGTGGCGGTCATCATGGTAGGCATCCTGGTCCTGGTGCTCCTCGTCATTACGGTGTACAATGCCCTCTTGCAGGTCATCGCTTCGATCAGTCAGCCGCTGGCGAACCTGATCGCCTTCTACAGCCCCCTCGTGGACGCCCTCCTGTCGCAGGTCTTGCCCTGGGTCGTCACGTTTGGCCTCTTTTTGACGCTCTACAGCCTGGTGCCTCGCGTGCGGGTGCGATGGCGCGAGGCCGTCATCGGCGCTATGGTGGCCACCGTGCTCATGCGCCTCGCCACCGCAGCCTTTGGGCTCTACCTGCGCAGCGGCATGTCGCGCTATCAGATCGTCTACGGCTCCCTGGGTTCGGTCGTTGCCCTCCTCTTCTGGATCTATCTCGCCGGCTGGGTAACCCTTTTTGGCGCCCACCTCAGTGCCGCCATCGCGCGCTGCTGCTACGATCAGTCCTAGCCCTCCCCACCGACTTCACGCACGCAGCCCGCCCTCACCGCCAAGCCTGTCATCTCGAGCTCTGTCGCAGCCCTCCCTCACCGTCAGGTCTGTCATCTCGAGTTCTGTCATCGCGAGCGCAGCGAATGTCGTCACACTATGCCCCCACCCGCCGCATCCGTCATCCCGAGGTCTGTCATCGCGAGCGCAGCGAATGTCGTCACACTACGCCCCCTACCCGCCGCATCCGTCATCCCGAGCGCAGCGAGGGATCTCGACTTACGCGGCGCTGCCCTCAGCGACAGCACCCCCGTCACGCTTGAGTCTCTGGATCGCGAAAACGCGAGACGGGCGAAAGGGCTCGCCACGGGAGTAGGCGTAGCTCTGATGGAGGTCAGAGTCCCTCGCCCATGCGTTCGGCGCGGCGGAGAACCGACGGCCAGCCAGGCCGTCGGCCCTCCGATGACAAAAACCAGGGCGCAGGAACTGGCCGGCGGGCTCCTGTGACGCAGGACTGCCCTGCGAGCGGCGAGCCCTTTCGTGGTTTCAGGGGCCAGATGCGTCGCTACGCAGTAGATTGGTCAGCGTCTGTACGCAGGCGCCGTCCGAAGCATTCCACACCCATTGACCGCACCGCCCCCCGATGCTACACTGAAATAGAACCGTTTTCATATCCGATTCCTAAACTAACCGCCGGCAGCAACTCGCCGGACGGAGGCGTACCATGTGGCGTTCACTCGTGGCGCTCGCGCTCCTCCTTTCTCTGCTACTCACCGCCATCCCCGCCCACGCACAGGGCCCAGCGATTCCCACACTCCACCTGCTGCCCGTCGCTAGCGGACTCGACCGCCCCACCCACTTGACCCACGCCGGCGACGGCACCGGCCGCCTGTTTGTCGTGGAAAAGCCGGGCACCGTCCGCGTTCTGCAGGACGGCGCCCTCCTGCCCACGCCGTTTCTCGACCTCACCGACCGGGTCTTGTCCAGCGGCGCCGAGCAGGGCCTGCTCAGCGTCGCCTTCCCGCCCGGCCAGGGGACTCCCGATCACTTTTTCGTCAACTATACCTCCATCCCCGATGGCGACAGCGTCGTGTCACGCCTGGAAGTATCGTCCGAGGACGCCAACCGCGCCGACCCGGGTAGCGAAGAGGTCATTTTCACCATCGAACAGCCCTTCGCCAACCACAACGGCGGCCAACTCGCCTTCGGCCCCGACGGCTACCTGTACATCGGCACGGGCGATGGTGGCTCCGGCGGCGACCCTCTGGGCAACGCGCAGAACGGGAACACGCTCCTCGGCAAGATCCTGCGTATCGATGTAGAGTCCGCGCCTCCGGATGCGCCCTACGCCGTCCCCGCCACAAACCCGTTTGCCGACACGGTGGGCTTTCGTCCCGAGATCTGGGCGCTGGGATTGCGCAATCCCTGGCGCTTTTCCTTCGACCGCGCTACCGGCGATCTCTATATCGCCGATGTCGGCCAGAGCACGCGCGAGGAGGTGAACCACCAACCCTCCGCTGGCGGGGGCGAGAACTATGGCTGGAACATCATGGAGGGTTCGACCTGCTTCCAGGCCGAGACGTGCGACACGCAAGGGCTGACGCTGCCGGTGACCGAGTATGGCCGCGACCTGGGCATCAGCATCACCGGCGGCCACGTGTACCGCGGCCCCGGGCGGACGGCATGGCAGGGGCTCTACTTCTATGGCGACTTTGGCTCCGGCCGCATCTGGGCGCTGCAGCGCTCGGGCGACACCTGGGTCAACACTCTCCTACGCGACACGGACTTGTCCATCTCGTCCTTTGGCGAGGACGAGGCTGGCCGTCTCTACGTCGTGGACTACCGTGGGGCGGTCTACCTTCTCGCCGGCGCGACGTACCTGCCCGTCATTCGATGGTAAGCCCCGATTTCTCAGCCGTCTGACCGTTGACACGCTCGCCCGTCTCTTGGTATACTTATGTCTGCTAATCATCGGCCCCCCTCCGTCTATCGCTGATGCTCCAGCCTGTAGTCGCGCCAGGAGGAACCCGTGTCAATCCTCGTCCTCAATGCGAGCCCGCACCCCCATGGCCCCTGCGCCGTCATCCTCCATGCCATCGAGTCCGCCGCCAAGGATGGCCGCCAGGTGGAATGGGTCGACGTGAACCATCTCGACATGCTCCCCTGCCTGGGCTGCATGCAGTGCCGTCCCGATGGAGAATGCATCCAGCCGGAGGATGACGCCCATCGCATCGGACGACGCATCCAGGAGGCGGAGAGCCTTGTCATCGGCACGCCCACCTACTGGGGGAACATGACGGGCCCGCTCAAGCTCCTCTTTGACCGCAACGTGCCGGTCCTACTCGGCGAGGACGGCGCGCAGCCGCGGCAGCGGGGCAAGACGGCCGCTATCGTCGCCACGTGCGACTCCACCTGGCCCACCAGTCAGCTCTCCTCCTCGGGCGGGGGCGCCATCCGAGCCGTGCGAACCGTTCTGGCGTCCGCCGGGTACCGCATCGTGGGGACCATCATCTACCCCTGCGCGCATGGGCAGCACGACGTCCCGCAGTCCGTCCTGCGCCGTGCGGTGGCCCTCGGGCGCCAACTCTAGCCACTAAATCCTCCCCATGCGGCATCGGCGGAGGCACTGGCGTGCAGACGTGATGCGCCGCGATCGATCCGCGGCGCGAGAGTGCTTTGTGGAGGTGTTTTCATGCGCATTCGGACGCTAGGCATCGTGCTTTTGGCACTGGCAGTTGTCGTGGGCCTTCCGGCCACGGTCTTGGCGCGCAGCCAGGACCCCAGCAACCCCGAGCCGCTACGTCCAGGTGAGGAGCGCACCGGGACGATCCCGGGCGCCCCGGCGGGCTCTTTCGCCTACTTTTCCATAGCCTACCCAGGCGGCGAGCAGGAACTCGTCATCCGCATGACGCCCCGCCCGGCTGATCCTTCGGTCGCCGCACAGATCGCCTTCAACGTCTATGGACCCGACGGCCTCATCGGGTCGTCGCGCACCCCGACGGAGGGCGACCCCAGCGTGCGCGAGTTCCGCTACAGCGATCCCGACGCGGCGCGGCTCCTCATCCAGCTGTTCAACTATACCCTGACCACGACCATCAACTACTCTATTGTCGCCACCGGGTTCACCGAGGCTGCACCGGCGCCCGCCGTTACACCCGTGCCGTCGCCGGCGCCGCCGGAGATCCTTCCCGAGACCGGCCCGCCCACCAGCGGGACCCTCGTCGGCTCGCTAGGCGGGGCTTTCGCGATCTTTGAGATCCCTTACTCTGGCGACGGGTCGGACGTCACCGTCGAGGCGACGCTGGCGCCGGATGATCCCGTGCTCGCCAGCGCCGTGGGGTTCAACGTCTATGCACCGAACGGGCGACTGATCGCCGAAGGCACCACGCGATCCACCCCCGGGCGGCGCCAGGCCACCTTCTCCTCCGACGTCGCCGGCACGTACACCGTGCAGCTCTATAACTACACCGACGGGACACCCGTCAGCTACACCGTCTCCTGGTAGCAGGATCGCCCGCTCACCTTCGCGGGGGCGCGTCGATGAACAGCGCCCCGCCGCCGAGGGCGGTGGGGCGCTGTATCTGGTCCGTCTCGACTGCCCAGGCGGCCAGGTGCGCTTCTGTCCAGCCGTACGGCCGACGTCTGGCGCTCTGGGGGGCGCAACGCGCTCCCCACTCCACTATACTGAACGCCAAGCACAGCATGACGAGTCCGGCATCGGGAGTGGGGACACCATGAGTGAGACCTACACGCGGCTGTTCGATCGCAACATCCAGACCTTTTTCGGCGATGCGCTCCTCATCAGCCTGCACGACCCCCGCATGGCCCTCTTTGTGACGCGCGCACTGCGCCATCAGCGCCGCGCCGCCCGGGTGCGTCGCGACTGCGAGGCCGCTGGCGTCCACGTGCCCGCCTTTATGATCGTCAGTGTCACCCATCGCTGCAATCTGGCCTGCAAGGGATGCTACGCGCGTGCCCAGCATCCTCACGGCGAGGCCGAGATGGCGCCGGATAAGCTGCGCTCGGTAATCGCCGAGGCCGAGGCGCTGGGCGTCTCCATCGTGATGATCGCCGGCGGTGAGCCCCTGACCCGCCGCGAGGTCCTCGGCATCGCCGCCGAGCATCCGGGCATCGTCTTTCCCCTCTTTACCAACGGCATCCTCATCGATGATGCCGTGCTCGACCACCTGCGCCGCCATCGCAACATCGTCCCCGTGCTCAGCATCGAGGGGCACCAGAGCGAGACCGACCTGCGTCGTGGCGAGGGCGTCCATGCCCATGTCCTGGAGACGATGCGCCGGCTGCGCGAGGCGGGCGTCTTTTTTGGGGCGTCGCTCACCGTAACGCGCCAGAATCACGATCTGGTCACCGGTCGACCTTTCGTGGAACGTATGTTGGAGACCGGTTGCCGCCTCTTTTTCTTCGTCGACTATGTGCCCGTGCAGCCCGGCACCGAGGGGCTGACACTCACCCAGGAGCAGCGTGACGAGGAGGCGCGCCGTCTGGCGGCCTACCGCGAGGACCTGCCGGGGCTCTTTGTCGCCTTTCCCGGCGATGAAGAGATGTACGGCGGCTGCCTCGCCGCGGGGCGAGGATTCGTGCACGTCAGCCCATCGGGTCGGCTCGAGCCGTGCCCCTTTGCGCCCTATTCGGACGTCTCGCTGGAGGATGTTACGTTGCGCGAGGCGCTGCGCTCCAGGTTCCTGGAGACCATCCGCCTCAGCGACGAGCACCTGGGTGAGACGCAGGGCGGCTGCGCCCTGTGGGACCGCCGCGATTGGGTCCAGTCGCTACTGCACACGACGAATCCAGGCGCTACGGCGTACGCCGCAGCACATGCCGCCGAGAGCACCGATCTGGCTGCCCAGTAGAGGCAGCCTCGCCTTGACGGCTTGACAGGTGGAGTACGCTTGTCAGCCTGCGCCGCAAGCGGCCGGCCGGACGCGCTACAACCTCGGTCGTTGGCGTCGTCTATGGTCGCATCAGAGCCGTTGTCATCGGCTGATGACACAAGGAGGGTACGTATGCCCGCTTCCTCAGCGCGCGCCGCGCACAAGCGCTCGCCGTCACGCCGTCCGTCGGCTCAGCGCCCCAAGGCACAGCAGCCTGCTCAGGCCCAGCGTGCCGCGGCCGCGCGTTCCAGCCCGGCAACGGTTGCCCCCGCGATCGAGGTGGGGGGCGTGGCCACCATGAATCGCGCCACGGCCTGGGTGGGAGCCGTGGCAGCCACCCTCACCCTCATCTGGACCGTCTGGTTCACGCCCACGTTCGCGCTCTGGATGTCGCGTCTTGCCGCCTGGGCCGGCATCGAGGCGTACGCCGCCGCCTTTGACCCGGGGGCGTTCCTCGCCTGGGTGATCCCGTGCCTGCTGCTCCCACCCACCTTTGTAGCCCTCGTGGCCATCGTCGACCTTGGCACAGACTCGGGCCGCCGCGCGTGGAGCCGCATGGGGCTGATCTTGGGGCTCCTCTATGCCGCCATCCTGACCACCAACTACTGGCTGCAGTACGCCGTCGTCATGCCGGCGCTCATGGCGCGCGAGTTCGCCGGACTGTCGTGGTTCGCTATCGGCAATCCGCTTTCGGTGGCCGGCGCCCTGGAGGGCCTCGGCTACGGTGCCATGGGCCTCGCCACGCTGTTCACGGGGTTATCCTTCGACGGCCACGGTGACCGCCAGGCGCGGGCGATCCGCTGGCTGCTCGTTGCCAACGGGATCGCCGGTTTCGCCGGCTTTCTCGTGGGAGCCACCGGCTATTTGACGCTGACATTCGTCGCCCTGGTTATCTGGCGCGTCACCCTCCCATGGCCATGGTGCCGCTCGCCCTGCGCTATGCCCGCCTCGCGCGGGCCGGGGTGCGGCCCTAGCCACCCCGTATCCCCACGACCCTGCTACCGCCCTCAACGGAGGTACATCATGACCGATGATCGACCCGACCCCAGCATCGCCGAGCGCGCCGAACCCGAACGACGCGCGGGTCCGTCGCGCCCCGGCGTCGGCGTGCGCCGCTTCGGATACCTTATCGCCATCGCCGTGAACCTGGTGCTCCTATACCTCGCCAACGGCGTGCCGAACTGGGACGTGCCGTTCATCACCAACGACTGGCCGGACGTCCTCTGGATCGTGAACCTCTCCCTGCAGGCCACCATCGTCGCGAATCTCATCTTCTTGGCCTACGACCCGCGGTGGTTCCGCCACGGCGTGCAGGTGTTACTCAACGCGCTCTCGTTGGTGGTGTTCTACAACCTGCACCGCGTCTTTCCTTTCGATTTCGGGCAGGCGCAGTTCAATGACCTCGCCCGCCTCGCCCTCCTGGTCGGCATGTTCGGCCTTGGTATCGCGCTCGTCGTCGATTTCGTTGGCCTCGTGCTCGGTCGCGACCGATAGGAGGACCCGCTGGCCACCGGGCCCTTTCGCAGCCCGCCCACGCTGATTCCCATGGTGGTAGCGAGAAGGCGCGCCGAAACGCTGCTGGCATGCCTACGTGTGACCAATACCCTGGACCCATGAACCAGCAGCAACCAGCTCGGCATCAGCGAGATCTGCATGCCGTCTCACAAGTGTAACCCAGGTCACATATCGCCCCGGCATCTCGTGGTATTCTGCACCCGAGAACACTCGCAGCCCGCTCGCGTGGGCCACGAAAGGAGCCGTACCCGATGGATATGTTCTGCTACCAGTGCCAGGAAACCGCCCGAGGGAAGGGATGCACCGTGCGAGGCGTCTGCGGCAAGCCACAGGACGTCGCCGCGCTGCAAGACCTCTTGCTATACGTCCTCCAGGGGATCTCGTACTATGGCGTGCGCGCCCGCGAGTTGGGCGTGACCGCCCCCGAGACCGACCGCTTTGTGTTGCAGGGGCTCTTCTCCACCGTCACGAACGTCAACTTTGACGCCGACCACTTCATCGACCTGGTGCATGAGGCGCTCCGGCGCCGCGACGACCTCGCCGCTCGCTACTGGGCCGCAGGAGGCATCACCTCCAAGGCAGACCTGCCCGACGCCGCCATCTGGTCGCCTGAGAACGACGATCGCATCACCCTCTTTGGCAAGGCGGTCGAGGTGGGGATCATGGCCGAGCCCGAGCTGAACGAGGATGTGCGCTCGTTGCGCTCCCTCCTGATCTACGGCCTGAAAGGGCTGGCGGCCTATGCCGAGCACGCCTACGTACTGGAGCACACGAACGACGACATCCTGGCCTTTGCCCAGGAGGCGCTGGCGATTACCATCAATGACGATGCCAGCGTGGACGACCTGGTAGCGATGGTGATGCGCTGCGGCCAGGTGGGCGTCCAGACCATGGCCCTCCTGGACGAGGCCAACACCTCAGCCTACGGCCATCCCGAGCCCACGATGGTGAACCTCGGCGTTCGCGAGGGGCCGGCCATCCTCATCTCCGGGCATGACTTGCGCGACCTGGACGAGCTGCTGCAGCAGACCGAGGGCAAGGGGATCAACGTCTATACCCACGGCGAGATGCTGCCGGCCAACGCCTATCCGGCCTTGAAAAAGTACCCACATCTAGTGGGCAACTATGGCGGCTCGTGGTGGCACCAGCGGGACGAGTTCGAGGCCTTTGGCGGCGCCATCCTCATGACGACGAACTGCCTTGTGGAACCGAAGGACAGCTACCGCGACCGGATCTTTACCACCAGCGTCGTCGGGTGGCCCGGCGTCCAGCACATCGCTGAGCGACCCGAGGGTGGCCAGAAGGACTTTTCGCCCGTCATCACCAAGGCGCTAGAGTGCGGCTCGCCCAAGGAACTCGAGACGGGCACCATTCCCATCGGGTTCGCCCACAACGCCGTGCTCTCGGTGGCCGACAAGGTCATTGAGGCGATCCAGTCCGGCGCCGTGAAGCGCTTTGTCGTCATGGCGGGATGCGACGGGCGCCACAAGGAGCGCCAGTACTTTACGGATGTCGCCCAGTCCCTCCCCGAGGACAGCATCATCCTCACGGCAGGCTGCGCCAAGTATCGCTACAACAAGCTCGGCCTCGGTGAGATCGGCGGCATCCCGCGCGTCCTCGACGCCGGCCAGTGCAACGACTCGTACTCCCTGGTCGTCATCGCCCTCAGACTCGCCGAGGCGCTGGGCATCGAGGACGTGAACGACCTGCCCATCGAGTACGACATCGCCTGGTACGAGCAAAAGGCCGTCCTCGTGCTCCTCGCCCTCCTCTCCCTGGGCGTCAAGCACATCCGCCTCGGCCCCACGCTGCCTGCGTTCGTCTCGCCCAACGTGCTCGACCTCCTGGTCAAGACGTTCGATATCAAGCCGACCACCACCGTCGAGCAGGACGTCGCGTCGATGACGGCGTAGGCGCGGTTGTGGGTGATGGGTTGTGAGTTCCCGCGTAATGGCGGGTGACAGGTAGCAGGTTGCAGGTTACAGGCCTCAGCGGGGTCATCCCACTGAGGCCTGTAGCCTGTGACTTTCAACTCGCTTCACCAGCCCAAAACGCACAACCCACAACTCCTCAACCCCTCTCGCGCGTTGACGCGCCTCCGCGGTAGTGCTACCATCGGCCCGACCCAACAACGGAGGACAGATGCCATGTACGACCGCGAGCGGCTCACCGACCCCGACGTCCTGAAGCACAGTGTGCTCGACTTTCGCCAGATGAGCGCCTTTGTGCAGAACCCGCTCATCATGGAGCGCGCCGAGGGCGTCCACTACTGGGACATCCACGGCAAGCACTACTATGACGGGCTCTCGGGGATCTTTGTTGTGGCCGTCGGGCACGGCAATCGCCGCGTGATCGACGCCATGAAGGCGCAAATGGAGCGCCTCTGCTTCGCGCCGCCGCTCCACGGCACGAACGCCCCCGCCGTCGAGTTCGCCGACACCCTGGCAGGCCTCGCCCCCGGCGATCTCAACACCGTCAAGCTCCTCTCCAGCGGCTCCGAGGCCACCGAGACGGCCATGAAGCTGGCCAAGCAGTACTGGAAGCAGGCCGGCTGCCCCACCAAGTATAAATTCATCACGCGCTACTGGGGCTACCACGGCGCCACCCAGGGCGCGTTGGCCGCCACCGGCACGCCCAAGCGTCGCATGCCTTTCGAGCCCTTGCCGGCGGGCTACATCCACATCCCTACGGTGCACTGCTACCGCTGCCCCTACGGACGCGCGTACCCGGAGTGCGGCGTGTTCTGCGCCGAGTTCCTCCGCCAGGTCATTGCTCTGGAGGGCCCCGAGACCGTCGCCGGCGTGATGGTCGAGCCCATCGGCAACACCGGCGGCATCCTCGTGCCGCCCCCCGAGTATCTGCGCGTCCTGCGCGAGATCTGCGACGAGTTCAACGTCCTGCTGATTTTCGACGAGATGATCACCGGCATGGGGCGCACCGGCCGCATGTTCGCCGCCGAGACGTTCGACGTCACTCCCGACATCCTCTGCCTCGGCAAGGGGCTCTCCAGCGGCTACGCCCCCCTGGCGGCCACCATCTGGTCCGACCGCATCCAGAGCGCCTTCTGGGGGCCCGAGGAGGCCGGCATCGAGTTCGGCCACGGCCACACCTTCGCAGGCAACCCCCTGTCCGCCACCGCGGGGCTCGCCGCCGTCAGCGAGATCTTGGAGCGCGACCTGGTGGGCGCCGCCCAACGCCAGGGAGCGCGCCTGCAGGCGCGCCTGCTGCGCATGGCCGAGTGTGGCATCTTTGGCGAGGTGCGCGGCAAGGGGCTTCTGTGGGGCGTGGAACTCGTCAAGGACACCGCCACGCGCGAGCCCTTCCCGGCGGACGTACGCGTCGGCAAGCGCATCGGCGCCGAGGCCGAGGAGCGGGGGCTCATTATCCGCCACGACCCGGACTGGATCGCCCTGGCGCCACCCCTCATCACCACCGACGAGGAACTCGACGCCATGTGCGACATCCTCGAGGAGAGCATCGACGCCGCGCTCAGTCGGGTGTAGGTTGCGGGCGGTTGTGGGTTGTGCGCTGTGGGTTGGTCGCTACGAATGAGGGCCAAGTCCAACTCACAACCCATAACCCATAGCCCGCACCTCTTGCCCACCAGCACAACGCAAAAGGGGGATTCCATGTCCACGCTACTCGATCAGCTCACCGCCCGCGTGAGCCCTGAACGGCTGCGCGATCTGACGCTGGAGATGGTGCGCATCCCCAGCCCAACCGGTGATGCGGCCGACGTCACCGCGTTCTATGCCGAGACGGTGCGCGGTCTCGGCCTGCCCGTGGAGGTGCTGACCGACTTCGCCAAGAGCCCCTCCACCGTGGCCCGCTGGGGGAATGAGCCCGGCCGCCCTACCCTCACGATGGACGGCCACCTGGACACCATCCACGCCTCCCACGTGCCGCCCTACATCGAGGGGGAGCGCATCTATGGTCGGGGCGCCGGCGACATGAAGTCGGGCGTCGCCGCCATGATCGAGGCCACCCGCGTGCTCCTAGAGAGCGGCGTTCGCCTCGGGGGCAACCTCATCCTGGCGACGCACTCCCTCCACGAGGCGCCCATCGGCCACATGGAGGGGCTCAAGGCGCTCATCGCCCGAGGCGACGTGTTCGTGGACGCCGCCATCGTCGCCGAGGGGGCCTTTGACGCCCTCCCCATCCGTGGCAAGGGGCAGTGCCTGTTCGAGATCGAGATCACCCGCGACGGCGAGGTGCTCCACGAGAACGCCGCCCGCCCTCTGGGCATCTCCAACCCCCTCGAGCCGGCCACCCGCTTGGCGCATCGCATGCTGCAGCGTCACGTTGAGCTGAGCGCCCATGACGATGCCCTCATCGGCCCCGAGACCTACTTTCTCGGGCAGATCCATGGCGGCGATTTCTACAACCGCGTCCCGACGCGGGTCTTTTTGAACGGTAACTACCGTTACCTGCCCGACAAGGACTGGCCCGCCGTCTACCGCGAGATCGACGACCAGATCGCCGCCGTGGACTGGCCCGCCGACGTCAAGGTGACGCGCAAGCTGTTCGGCAACGGCCTGGGCTACGATGTCTCGCCCGACGCCGGCATCGTCAAGGCGCTCCAGGGCGCCTACCGCACCGTCGTGGGGAACGAGCTTCCGCTCGTCGGCAGCCTGAGCGTCTGCGACGTAAACGTCATCGCCCGCGAGGGGGGCATCCCGGCCGTGGCCCACGGAACAGGCTCCACCACCGCCCACGCCGACCTCGAGTGGGTCGACGTACCGAACATCGTTCGCACTACGAAGGTATTCATCGCCACGATTCTGGAATACCTCGGTGTCGACCCATCGTGAGTGCGTTATGGATTGTGGGCCTACGATGGTAGGCTTGGTCACCGAGTGGGAAGGCTGTATCATATGGATACAGCGTTTGTGCGAAGCGAGGTGACGATGAGGCAGGTCATCCTGTACCCAGGCGAGGACGGCTTCTGGGTGGCCGAGGTACCGAGCCTCCCAGGATGCGTCAGTCAAGGCGAGACCAAGGCTGAGGCTCTGGCCAACGTCAAGGAGGCCATACAGGCCTACATCGAGGCGTTGGAGGAGGACGGCCTTCCCGTCCCTCCCGAGCGCTTTGATGCTCTCCTCGTAGCCGTATGAGCGGCTTGCCCCACATATCAGGCAGGGAGTGCATCGCCGCCCTGGAGAGAGCCGGCTTTGTGCGGCGCCGGCAGACCGGCAGTCACATCATCCTTCGGCGGGACGATCCGTTCTGTCAGGTGGTTGTGCCCAACCACGCCATGCTCGATCGCGGCACGCTCCGAGCCATCATCCGCCAGGCGAGCCTGAGCGTCGACGAGTTCGTCGCACTCCTGCGACAGTGACCGCCAGAGACTAACCACAAAGACACCAAGGCACCAAGATGACCCATGTACCGGTCTCCAGCGAGGTGGACGCGACGGCGCGCGCCATCGTGGATGCTGCAATCAAGGTACACAAGACGCTTGGGCCGGGGCTACTGGAGAGCGTGTATGAGGCGTGCCTCTATCACGAGCTGCTACAGCGGGGGTTGCGCGTCGAGCGCCAGGTTGCTGTTCCGATCGTGTACGATGGGATAACCCTGCGCGAGGGACTGCGCCTAGATCTATTGGTCAACAACCTGGTGATATGCGAGTTGAAGGCAGTAGAGTCACTCCAGCCCGTCCACCAAGCACAGCTTCTGACTCAGCTCAGACTCAGTGGGAAACGGTTGGGCCTCCTCCTCAACTTTAACGTGGCTCTGATGAAGGATGGCATCCGCCGCCTGGTTGTGTGATGCTGTGCGGCGGACCTAGCACCAAGGGACACGAGTTCGGCACTTTGTGTCCCTTGGTGTCCTTGGTGCCTTCGTGGTTATCCCCTCTGCAAGCTGCCAGCGGTTCGGTACATCGCCAGGATGTTCTCCAGCGGCGTAAAGACTTGGATGGCGTGGGTGGGGCCGAGGATCAGGCCACCATCGGGGAATAGCTCGATGCGCTTGCGCACCTCGCGCTCCACGTCCTCCACCGTCCCGAAGGGCAGGATCGACTGCACGCACATCGTCCCGCTAAAGCTGAGGTACGCCCCAAAGTCGCGCTTTAGCCCCTCCAGGTCCATCCCCGCCGCCGCCACTTGTACCACGTCGAGGATATCCAACCCCAAGCCGATCAGCTTGGGGACAAAGTGCCGCACGCTGCCGCACGAGTGCATCAGCACCCGCGCTCCATACCGATGCACCAACTGGAAGTAACGCGCATAGTACGGCTCGAACAGCCGCTCGAACGACCGCAACGAGATGATCGGCCCGCGCTGCGTGCCCAGGTCCTCGCCGCAGTGCACGATATCGATCTTGCCACCCGCCGCCTGCAGCACCCGCTCCGTCACCTCATAGAAGAAGCGAAACCGCTCCTCCACGAGGCGCTTGTACACCGGGTCCTCGGAGCCCACGTCGAACAGCACGCGCTCCACGCCGCGGCACCGCGCGATGCCGTTCATGAAATCGAGGTGGCCCGCCGAGCCAAAGAATACGGCATAGTCGCCCCAGCGCTCCGCCTGCTCGGCGATGGTGGTGTAATCATACCAGTCGGCGGAAGGAAAGGGATAGCCGTCGAGCTGCGACGGATCGTCGATCTCGGCGAATGGCAGATACACCGCCTCGGGGTACGTGCCGATGTTGTCGCCGTACGGCACGTTGGCGTAGCGCTCCCCCCACAACCCATCGATGCTGCCATCCTCGTGGGTGCGCAGCTCCGGCCCGATGTAGGTCGGCTCCACGTAACGCCAGTCATCGCCCAAGGCCTCGGCCAGCGCCAGGTCGTCGGCCACCCCGAGGTGCTCGCGCAGCAAGGCGTCCACCTCGGGTGTCCCCTCGTGATGCACCGGAATGCGGTCGTACCCATTGCGCTCCAGTGCGCTCAGCACGCGCTCTCGTGCGTTCATCCTCACCTCCCACGTTGGCAAACGGGAACGCGGATGAACGCGGATTTGGCGGATCGATGCGGACCATCTTGATGAAACCGCGGGAATCCGTTCAATCCGCGTTCATCCGCGCTCCCTCTCCCTCTAAGCCAGTTCGGACACCCGCACAGGGCGACACTCTTCCGCCGACCGCCACGCCGCCTCCGTCAGCTCGATGACGCGCAGGCCACACTCGGGCGGCACCCGCACCTCATCGCGCCTCAGGATGGCATCGATAAAGTTACGGTCGGGCGTGGAATCGGGGGGCAGGTCTGTCACCTCCCTCATCTCGGTCTCACCATAGCGCCGCGCCAGCACAGTGCCGTTGCGGTACAGCACGGCCCCCTCGCTGCCCCACACCGAGAACTCTTCCCACCACATGGGGCTATCACCGATCACCGACAGCGTCCCCTGCGCCCCGTTGGTGAAGCGCAGCGCCACCGCCGAGTCGATATCCACCTCGCTGTCATAGTTGCAGCAGGTGGCAAAGACCGTGTCCGCCGCCAGCCCCGTCGCCCACAGGAGGACATCGATCAGGTGGCTGCCCGAGTCGTTGAGCTGGCCGCCGCCGCTCAGCGCCTTGCACTGGCGCCAGGTGCCCCGCGTGCCCCTCAGCCACCCCTGCGACTGGAGCGCCGCCACGTACTGCACCTTGCCCAGGGCGCCGCTCTGGATCAGGTCGCGCACGCAGGCATACGACCCCTGAAAGTGGCGCTGGTACGAGACCATGAACACCTTGCCCTTGCCCGCCTCCATGAGCTGGTGGGCGTGGGGCACGGTGCACACCATCGGCTTTTCCATGAGGAGGTGCTTGCCTGCCGCGAACACGGCCATCCCCTGCTCGAAATGCTGCGTGTGCGGCGTGTGGATCTCGACGGCATCCAAGGGCACTCTCGCCAGCATGTCGCGATAGTCGGCAAAGAAGGGGATTGCCGCCGTATGGGGATGCTCTTCCTTCATGCGACCAACCGACGCCTCACTCGGATCGGCGAATGCCACCACCTCAGCCTCGGGGATGTCCATGAGGCGCTTGATGTGCGCTCGGGCGATCCCGCCGGCGCCGATGAACCCAATGCGAACCTTGTTTGCCATGTGTCCTCCCAGGGACGCGGAAGTAGATGCGATGGGCGCCATCATAACCGTGTCAAGCTGCCACTGCAAAAAGATGCGTCCGCGCGCATGTCGGTCGGCCCCAAACTCTCAGTCGGCGCCCAGCAGCGCCTCCACCGCCAGGGTGCGGTATGCGCGGCGGAACGCCTCCGTCTCGCACAACAGGTACGCGAGGGCGTGCCGGACCTGGTCGCGCGCCGCATCGAGACGCGCCTCGCGCTCCGCCGGAGACTCTGGAAGGTTTTTCTCGGGCTCGTCCTCCTCCGGCGCCAACCCGGGGGCATAGCCGCGGAGGAGGCCATCCTCGCGGCGCAGTTCCACGGCCCCGCCCAACTCGAGGGCGCGCAGCGCCGCCATGATGGCCTCATCACGCGCGGCCACGCGCGCCGCCATGCGCGACACGTCGAGCACCCCGCCGTGCGCCCGCAGCGCCACACGCAGCATCCCCGCCACCTGTCGCATGAACTCTCCAGGAGTCGGTGTAACCACGCGCGCCGGCGGCAGGAGATAGACGCTCTGTGGGCGCGCCGCCGCCAGCATGGCGCGCAACGCCTCCCCAGAGGGGGGCGCGGTCAGCAGGGCCAGCGCGATGGGTCGACACGTCCCCTGAAGGAACTCGCGCCGCGTGACCGCCCCCTCGGGCGGGGGCGTCACCCCCTCGGCCCACACCGCGAGGCCCTTACCAAGCCTCGCCCGCAACTTCTCGAGGCGCGCCTCGGCGTCACGGACGTCGCGCCAGTCCACCACGTCGCGCCCCGCCACCAACGTCGCCACCACCTCGCGCGGCGCCGGTGCGGCGGGCCGCCAATCCACCAATTCGAGCTGCGCGCGCTCCTCCCCGCGCCACCGATTCACACCCAGGTGAAAGGCGACGTCCACCCGTTCGCCGGGCTGCGGCAGATCACCGGCGTTGAACCAGGTCACCCGCAGGGTGGCGGACTCGGTTCCCTCCAGGTACAGGTGCCGATGGTTCGTCTCGCGGCGTCGGCTCACATCGTCGCTGCGCACCAGCACCCCGCCCCGCGCCACGAGCACCGGCCGGGGGTTGCCGGCGCCAAACGGACCCAACCGGCGCAACTCCCGTGCCAGGTCCAGGCCGGCCTCAGTCCAGGGGACGTCGGCATCCACGGCCAGCGGCTCCGCCTCCGTCGGGCCGAGCTTGCGCACCCAATCGATCACCCCACGGCGAAAGGCGGGCGTCTTGTCGCGCTGGAGGCTCAGCCCAGCCGCCATGGGATGCCCGCCCTCCCGCAGCAACAGCGGGGCCTGCGAGGCGATGGCCTGGTGGATGTCGATCCCCTCCACAGACCGCGCCGAGCCCACGCTCGCCTCGCCATCGCGATGTCCGATGACGATGGCCGGCTTGCCGTAGCGCCGCACCAGCTCGCCCGCCACCAGCCCCAGCACGCCCGGCTCCCAGTTGGCCCCCTCCACCACGAGCAGCGGCTCGCGCAGGGCCCCAGGCTCCCGCCGCAGCGCATCCTCCGCCATTGCAAGGGCCGCCTCGGTGCGCGCCCTTCGGTCTTGGTTCAGCGCCTCGAGTTCCTGAGCGATGGCCGCCGCCTCGTCGACATCGCGCGTGAGCAGTAGCCGCACCGCCTTGCGAGCATCATCCAGACGGCCCGCCGCGTTGAGCCGCGGCCCCAGCTGGAACCCGATGTCATCCTCATCCAGGGCCTCCACCGCCAGGCCCGCCGCCTCCGCCAAGGCGCGAATACCCAGGCGGCCGCCGGAGCGCATCACCGCCAATCCGCGCTGCACCAGGTAGCGCACGTCCTTCACCTGGCGCGCCACGTCCGCCACCAGCCCCAGCGCCACCAAATCCAGTAGGGGCGACCGGCCGGTCGCCCAGTCATGGACGGCCGTCCCATCACCGCCCGCCGCCCCGTCGCCCTCTCCGAGCAGAGCCAAAGCCACCTCATAGGCCACGCCAACCCCCGCCAACTCGCGGAGGGCGTGGTCCTCCGCCAACAGTTTGGGGTTCACGATTGCGTGGGCGCGAGGCAGGGTCGCCGGGAGGTCGTGGTGGTCGGTGACGATCACCGTCAGGCCGCGGCGCACCCCCTCGGCCACCACGTCGGCGTCGCCGATGCCCGTGTCACACGTGATCAGCACGCCCACGCCGTCCCGCGTCGCCTCCTCGACGGCCCGCATCGAAAGGCCGTGCCCCTCACTACGTCTGGGTAGGTCATAATCGACCCGCGCGCCTGCAGCCGTCAGTGCCTCCGCCAGCAGCGCCGTCGACGTCTGCCCGTCGGCGTCGAAATCGCCCCAAACACGCACCCGCTCGCCCCGGCTAATGGCGGCCCGCAGCAGGGCCACCGCCTCCGCCACGCCGGGCAGCTCCCACGGCGGGGCCGGCCGGTACAGATCGGAGTTCAGGTGCGGCAGCGCCTCGTCGGGTTCCACGAAACCCCGCTGCGCCAGCAGCGTCGCCACCAGCGGGTGCCCGCCGACGGCCTGTCGCAGCGCGGTCGATGGTTCCACCGCCGTCACGCGCTCCCAGACGCGGTCCATCCCTTCCTCCTGAAGAAGATGGCCCGCAGTCTAGAGCCGCGTGCCCCACCTGTCAACGGCAACCCGCCACTCCGCCGCCCGGCCGCTAGCATCTTCTACCGCCATCGCTTATACTCACAGGCAACATCCCTGTGATCTGGAAATCAGGACCCCATGCGAATCACCATCGCGCAGCTGAACCCTACCGTCGGCGACATCGAGGGTAATACTGGCAAGCTGGTCCACGCCATGGCGGCCAGCCATGGCCGGCGCCCTCCCGACCTCGTCGTCTTTCCCGAGATGTTCATCGTCGGCTACCCGCCCAAGGACCTCCTGGAGCGCGACTGGTTCGTCCGCCAGGTGCTGGACGGCATCCAACGCGTCCGCGAGGTCTCCCGCGGCTATCCCGAGACGGGCATCCTTCTCGGCGCCCCGCTGCCCACCGGCCGCCCCAACGGCAAGGGCCTTCATAACGCCGCCATGCTGCTATACCACGGCGAGATCGTGGCCACGCGGTACAAGGCGCTCCTCCCAACCTACGACGTCTTTGACGAGGATCGCTACTTTGACGCCGCGAGAAGCGTCGAGCCGGTGCCCTTCAAGGGCGAGTCGCTCGGCATCCACGTCTGCGAAGACGCCTGGATGGACTCGGCGATGTGGCCCAAGCGCCCCCCGTACGATCTGGATCCCGTGGCCGAGTTGGCGCGGCAGGGGGCGACGATCCTGATCAACGTCTCGGCGTCGCCCTTTAGCGTGGGCAAAGAGATGACGCGCTACAGCCTCATCAGCGGCCACGCGCGACGCCATGGCATTCCCTTCTTTTACGTCAACCAGATCGGCGGCAACGACGACCTGGTGTTCGATGGGCGCAGCGTCGCCGTGAACGGGCGTGGGGAGCCCATCGCCGTCCTGCATCCCTTCACCGAGCAGATCGTCACCGTCGATACCGCCGCGGCGCAGCCCCTCGGTGCGTACACCCCGCAGGAAGAGATCGCCTCCGTCCACGACGCCCTCGTACTGGGGCTCAAGGACTATGTGCGCAAGGTCGGCTTCACCCGGGTCGTCATCGGGCTCTCGGGCGGCATCGATTCCGCCGTAACCTGTGCCCTGGCCGTGGCCGCCCTCGGGCGCGAGAACGTTCTCGGCGTGGGTATGCCGTCCCGGTACTCCTCCCAGGGCAGCCTCGACGACGCCGAACGCCTCGCCCGCAACCTGGGCATCGACTACAAGGTCATCCCGATCATGGAAGTGTACCGAGCGTACCTGGAGGCCCTCGCGCCGCACTTTGAGGGGCGCGCCCCCGACGCCACCGAGGAGAACATCCAGGCGCGCATTCGCGGCAACTATCTCATGGCCCTCTCGAACAAGCTCGGCCATATGGTGCTCTCCACGGGCAACAAGAGCGAGCTGGCCGTCGGCTATTGCACCCTCTACGGCGACATGAGCGGCGGCCTGGCGGTCATCTCGGACGTGCCCAAGACGATGGTCTATGAGCTTGCCCGCTACATGAACCGCGAGCGCGAGATCATCCCGCCGGCGAGCATTACCAAGCCGCCCTCGGCCGAACTGCGCCCCAACCAGACGGACCAGGATACCCTGCCGCCGTATCCGGTGCTCGACGCCATCCTGTACCAGTACATCGAGGAGCTGCGCTCCGTCGACGAGATAGTGGCGCAGGGGTTCGACCCAGAGACGGTGCGTTGGGTAGTGCGCACAGTGGACCGCAACGAGTACAAGCGCAAGCAGGCCGCCCCCGGCATACGGGTCACGTCGAAAGCCTTCGGCGTGGGCCGCCGCATGCCCATCGCCGCCCGCTTCCTCCATAGCTAAAGAAGATCAACCACAGAGGACACAGAGCACACGGAGAACACGGAGGATACCGAGACCACAAAGGAGCAGTGAACGCATACAGATGGACCACGACGCCGCTATTCTTTAACTCTGGTCTCTGTGGTCTCTGTGTTCTCTGCGTCCTCTGTGTTGAGCTGCCTACTCTAGAAGTGAGGTTCGCCCTACAACACACGGGCCACGGGCCCGGGAGGCACAGCATGCTCTCATCGCCGGTCATCGAGCCCGGCTATCTCTTTAGCCAGCACAGCCTCGGCACCTATCGCCGCTGCAAGCGGCGCTTCCTGTTAAAGTACGTCGATCGACAGCCCTGGCCGTGCCTGGAGGATCGCGACCCGCTCCCCTATCGCCAGCACCTGGAGCGCGGGCGCATCTTTCATCACTGGCTCGCCCGCCGGCACCTGGGGATCGATATGGGTCCCATCGTCCACGCCCACGAGGACGCCGACCTGCGCCGCTGGTGGTGCGCCGTCGAGCGCTTTGACTGGGACTCACTCCCGTGTGGCCTGCGGGAGGCGGAACTCCCCGTCGTCGTGCCCGTCGGTGAATACCGCCTCTATGCACGCTTTGACCTTCTGGCGCTCGACGTGGGCGGCGACGCCGTGGTCGTGGACTGGAAGACGTTGGAGCGGCGCCCGGCGCAGCGCACCCTCCGCGACCGCATGCAGACGCGCCTCTACCTCTATGCGCTGGTAGCCGCCGGTCGCGTGCTGGCGGGCGGGACGCCCGTCGACCCGGACCGCGCCTCGATGCTCTACTGGTTCGCCAATTATCCCGAGGAAACGGCCACCGTCTACTACTCGGAGGCCGAGTACTGCCGCGATGGGGAGATGCTGGAGGATCTGATCGGAGAGGTCACGAACCTGCCGCGCGCCGCCTTTGCCCTCACCGAGGATGAGCGCCATTGCGCGCGCTGCAACTATGCCACCCTCTGCCATCGTGAAGCCGCCGTTAGAGGAGCGGACGCCGAGGGGGCGGCCTCCGCTGCCATCGATGCCGTGGACTGGCTCGATGAGGAGATAGACCTAGCGATCGAGCTGGAGCAGGTACAGGAGCTGGACTACTAGCGTCCCGCCGGCGCCACCATGGGGGCCTGCTGCATAAAGCGGTCGTCGGCGAGTTGCTCCAGCACGAACGCCGCCACGTCCGCACGCGAGATGGCGTGCCCCGGCCCCAGCCGCAGCGCCCCGCTGCGAACCCGCCCCGTCTTGCGGCCGTCGGAGAGGCGCGGCACGCGTATCACCGTCCAGGCGAGCCCGCTGGCGCGAATCACCTCCACGGCGCCTTGAGAGTCCCGCAGAGCGCTGGGGGCAAGCAGGCCCAACAGCCCCAGCATGATGCTGCGGCCCGGGGAGGTCGGGTCGTTCTCGAGGCGCACCCCCGCCCCCGTTAGCACGATGAGGCGGCGCACGCCGTGCTCCTTCATCGCCGCCACCACGTTGGCCATCCCTCGCGTGAGCATCGCCTCCGGCGAGTCGCGGCGTGGGCCCAGCGCACTGACGACGGCGTCCGCCCCCGCCACCGCCTCGGACACGCGCTCCGCGTCGAGGACGTCGCCCTGAACCACCGTCAGCCGCTCGCATAGCGCGTCCAGCGCCTCCGGGCGGCGCACGAACGCCACGACCTCGTGTCCCGCCTCCAGCGCCTGCTCCACCACCTGGCGCCCCGTCCTGCCGCTCGCGCCCAGCACCGAGATTCTCACAGGCGTTACCTCAGCCGTTCCTCCAGAGTGCTACTCCAAACCATCACTCTGACCTGATTAGATCATCAACGCGTCGAGTCGATCCGCCCGCTTGACGAACGTCCGCGCCCCCGTCTGCTCGAACCCCCGCGACAGGTACCCCGCGGGATCGGTGCGCGCCCAGATGATGATCTCTTGCTCGAACGGCGGCCCGGGGATGGTGTACGGTGCGACGTCGCCGGCGTGCCCCGTCGCCTCCTCCGCCACCGATCGAATCAGGTCCCGCGCGTCCTCCGGCGCCAGGTGCAGCGCCACTTGTGGCCCGAGCCCGACCTTGACCTGGGCGCCATAGATCCCCGGCACTAGCTCCCTGGCCTCCGCCATCATCGTGTCGTCGCCGCTCACAAACACCGTCGGCACACCGAACGTGCCCGCATATGCCGCCCGACAGCCGAACTCGCCCATCTCGATCCCGTTGATGCACAGACGCTCGATACTCTGCGACGAATAAGAGTGCGCCAGGTTCCCGTTGCGCGTCCCCGCCTTGGCGTGTTGGCCCAGGAAGAACAGCGCGTCGAACGTGGCGTCCATGAACCCGGAGGTGGGCACGGGACCGTTGTTCAGCAGCTTGGCGCCGCGCGGAAAGCGCTCCACGTCAATGGAGCCGGGTCCGTGGGCGTCCCACACCCAGATTTCGGCGCCGAGCGCCGCCGCCTGGATCCCCGCCACGCAGGCGCGCAGTTCCTCCGTCATCAGCCGCACCGCCTGCGGGTAGCCGGGCGCGTCGCGCCCCGTCTGGTCCCACCGCGCCACACCAGCGACGCCCTCCAGGTCAGTCAGGATGTACACCTTCATCGGCAGCTCCTTCATTGGTTGTGCGTTGTGGGTTGTGGGTTGGCGAAGTTGCAGGTCGCAGGTTGCAGGTCACAAGCGATGGCGAACGGTAACGCTCACGCCTGTAACCTGGGACCTGTGACCTGTTACCCGCACACGCGGACGCCCCACAGCGCGTCAGATGCCAATGCCCACGTCTACGACCTGCACCCCGCCACCCGCGTTGGCGATACGCACGAACGGCCGCTCGGGATCGTGGCCGATGATGACGAGGGCGCCGGTGCGCGCCGCCCAGTCGATCATCGCCCTCCGGCTGGCCACGTCCTCTTCCATCGACCACGCCCAGTTCGGGTTCCACTCGGGCCGTTCCAGATTCCGCGCCAGCACCGCCAGGTCGCCCAAAAAGACGGCCTCGCCCTCGGGCGCCGAGATCACCACCGACTGGTGCCCACGCGTGTGCCCTCGGGTGAGCCGACACGACACATAGCCGTCCAGCGCCAGATCGCCGTCGATCAATCGCAACTGGCCGCGGTCCGCCAGCGGCTGGAACCGCGTCCTCCAGAAGGCATCGCCGGCGTCGCGCATGGCGCTCACCTCGCGCTCCTGCACCACGTACTCTGCCAGCGGAAAGGCGGGCACCCAGGCGCCCCCCGGGTGGAGCGTGTTCCCGGCGGCATGATCGCCGTGGGCGTGGGTGAGGATCACCCGCTGGATCGCCTTGGGCTGAACCCCCGCCTCCGCCAGGCTCTGGAGCACGCTCTCGCGCCGCTCGGTGCGCATGGCGTCGCCAAAGCCCGTGTCCACGAGGGTGTTGTGTTCTCCCGCCTGGATCAGCAAGCAGGTGCACTGGATGGGCACCTCGCCGCCCCGCAGCACGCGCAGGCCGGGACTCCACTCCTCGCGCGACGCCGGGCTGAACACCCGGCCGCCGCCAATGGTGCCCCGCGCATCGAGCAGCAGCGTCAATCGCACGTCACCCAGCGAGACGGCCGCCGCGATGCCGGACCGCCGCGCGCCGGCCATCAGACCGTCACCGTCAGGCCGCACTTGGCGCCAGACTCGACGATGCGCTCCCATGTCGCATCGGGCAGATGCAGGCCCTCGCGCAGGCGCTGCTCCTTGGTGCGCCACTCCGGCTCGCCCGGCACCAGGATCTCCTCCACCCCCGCGGCCTTGCGCACCTTCTTGACCTCCGCCACCATCTCATCCACCATCTGGCGGAACTCGTCCAGCGGCTGGAACGCCTCGATGTTGATTGCCAGGAATAGCGTGGCATAGTCGGGGCAGTAGGTGGCCAGCGACCCGCACAGCGCGCCCGACAGCCCGCCGCACAGGATCTCGACGAGGAACGACATGCAGTACCCCTTGTGTCGGCCAAAGGGCATCAGCACGCCGCCATTGCGCTGATCGTTAGGGTCGGTGGTCGGTCGACCGTCGGCGTCCAGCAGCCAGTCCTCGGGGATCGTCACCCCCTTGTCGATGGCCGCCTGCACCTTGCCCTGCGCCACGACCGAGGTAGCAAAATCGAGGAACACCGGCGGGTGCTTGGCGGCCGGCACCGCCCAGGCGGTGGGGTTCGTGTTGAGGAAGCGACCCGTGCCCAGGTACGGCGCCACGATGCCGCCCTTGGCCGACCCGCTGCCAAACACCATCCCGACGAACCCCTGCTCGGCGGCCTGTACGGCGTACTCGCCCATGCGCCCGGTGTGCCCGCAGTGGTGGCTCGCCACGAGCCCCAGGTCGTGCTCTCGCGCCTTGGACATGGCGATGTCCATCGCCTGTCGCGCCACGAGCTGGCCAAAGTTGTTGCCGCCGTCCACTAGCGCCGTCGTCGCCGACTGGCGCTCGATGGTGATCTCGGCCTTTGGGTCGACTCGTCCGGTGAGGATACTGTCCACGTACCACCCCACTCGCAGCACCCCATGCGAGTCGTGGCCCATCAGGTTGTTTTCCACCAGCGACATCGCCACCTGACATGCGGCGCCCTCCGGCGTCCCAGCAGCGACGAACACGTCGCGCACGACGTCCCGCAGGCGTTCGGGTGCAATCTCGATCATGGGGCCCCCTTGGATAGCTAGGTTGTGTGCCGCGCCACCAACCGGCAGCGCCGGCAGCCGCGTGCATTCTAGCACAACCCTTTGTCGCGTGTCATCCACCAGTGGCCGCCGGTGGTGGGCAATGGGGTTCGGGGTCCGGGTTGCGGGTTCCGGGCCATTCACGCGGTGCGCGTGTCGAGTTCCAGGTGACAGGTTGCAGGTTACAGGCTCTAGCACATGATCACACTGGAGCCTGTAACCTGCAACTCCTGCAACCTGTAACGGCAGACTCGGCGGCTGAGTTCGTAACCCGGAACTCGGAACCCTTGCCGTGTCCCGCCGCCGCTTGCCCTCGCACGTCGTGTAGCGCTACACTCGACGCGTTCGCGCCGTTGCGCCCACGCTCACCCAATGGAGGGATTGCCATGAAGTTCTCTGTCTTTTCCGTCATGATGCCCGAGTACGAGCCCGAGGAGGCCGTCTCGCTCCTCAAGGAGGTCGGCTACGAAGGGGTGGAGTGGCGCGTCACGCGCCGCGCGCTGGACCCTGCGGCGCCCCCGAGCTACTGGCAGAACAACCGCTGCACCATCGACGTCGACATGGTCGACGCGCAGGCCGCCGCCCTGGCGCGCCTGACAGCTGACGCCGGACTCCAGGTTCCCGCCCTGGGCACCTACATGGCCATCACCGACCGCGACGACATCGATCGCGCCATGCGCGCCGCGCGCGAGATGGGCTGCCCGCGCATCCGCGTCTCCCCGCCGCGCTACGACCGCGCCATCGGCTACCCGCGCCTGTTTGCCGAGGCGCTGGCCGCATACATCGATGTGGAGCGCCTGGCGCGCCGCCACGGCGTGCAGGCGTGCCTCGAGATCCATATGGGCAACATCTGCAGCAGCCCGAGCCTGGCCCACCGCCTGGTGAGCCACTTTGACCCGCGCTACATCGGGGCGATCCTCGATCCGGGGAACATGGTCTACGAGGGATATGAGGACTGGCGCATGGGGATGGAGCTGCTGGGCCCATATCTGGCCCACGTGCACCTAAAGAACACCCAGTGGCAGCACGTCGGTGACAAGCCCACCGGCGAGACCGACTGGCAGCCCTCCGCCGCCGCCATCGACCAGGGGATCGTCGACGTGCGCCGCTTCATCGACGACCTGCGCGCCGTCGGCTACGACGGCTGGTGCTCCTTTGAGGATTTCTCCGACTCGGGCAACACTAAGGAAAAGCTGGAGCGCAACCTTGCGTACGTGCGGGCGCTTTAGCACAGTCGGTTGTGGGTTGTGCGTTGTGGGTTGTGCGTTGTGGGGTTGTGGGTTCTGCGTTGGTCGGCAGTCGCAGGTTACAGGTTGCAGGGTGCAAACTTTGGGCAATGATCTTTCTGAAGCCTGTAACCTGCAGCCTGTAACCTGTCACAGCAACCACTCACCCCCAACGTACAACCCACAACCCTTACGACACCGCCGTCACTGCTTGCGCCACGCCCGAGACGAGCGCCATGAGCGCCGCCGAGGGGCCGACGCGCCGCCGGCCGTTCGTCTCGCTGTAGGTAATCGCCAGGTCGCGGCGCGCGCGGGTGATGCCAACGTAGAGCAGCCGCAGCCGCTCGGCGATGACTTCCAGCCGCGCCTGGTCCACCGGCGTCCGCCCCTCCTCGCCGGCGAACGTCTCGCCGCCCAGCGCCGCCAGCCGCTTGCGCGCCTCCACGGCCGGAGCGCGCCCTGGCATGAAAAAGGGCTCGTCGCGAAAGGCGTCGTCGCACGTGTCGGGGAACTCCAAGTTATCGACGCACATCATATAGACGGCGTCCCACTCCAGGCCCTTGGCCTTGTGCATCGTCGTGACGACGATGCGCCCGGGCCGCGTCGAATACCCGACGTCGGCCAGCGACAGCCCGCCGAGAGACCGCCGGTTGCCCGCCACCTCGTCCAGTTCGGAGGCAAAGTCGGTCAGCCGCCAGTTGGGGTGCATCTCGCTGGCGCCCCGCAGGCCCGTCGCCAGGCTGTGGCAGATCGCCAGGTCCGGCTCGCTCTGGTAGAGGTCCTGGGCCACCGTCAACAGCAGCTGGTCGATGGGCAGCGACGACGCCCGCACCCAGCGTCCCACGAGCCGAGCAAAGCCCTGCACGAGTTCCACCTCGTTGCTGTACAGCGCCACCCGCTCGGGCAGCAACTCCTCCACCGCCGCGAACGCGTTCGGGAACAGAAGATCCTGGGGCGCGATACTGTCGAGCACGGCTTGGACCACGCGCATCCGCTCCGCCGGCAGCTCCATCTCCAGGTGCCCCTCTTGGTGCAGGATCCCGAACAGTCGCGCCAGGGCACGGCGCACCGTCGGCCTGCCCAAATAGCGGCTCACCGCGGCCATCACCTTGGCGGCGCTGCGCGTCTCGGGCGTTGAGCGCAGCAAGTCATCGAACGGCACCTCCCCCGGCATGCGCTGCAGGGCGTCCACCACCACGCCCCCCTGCCAGCCAGAGGGAACCAGCACCGCCACGGTGCGCTCCGGATAGCGCCTGGCGTAGCTGGCCGCCCACACCGCCACTTTGCTCGCCTCCACGTCGACGCTAGGATACGGCTGGTCGACCACATGGATGTGGCACTCTTCCGCGGGTGGGTTCGGCTGAGCGTCGCCCGGCCCGGTGGGCTCGATGTCCTGCCCCATGAACGCCATATCGCGGATGGCCGGCTCGGGGTGCGCCGCCCGCGTCCAGCGCACCAGGCTGTTCGCCAGGTCGATGATGGGCGCCCCGCTGCGCCCCGACTCGGGCAGCACCTGTGAGGCCACGTCGTCGCGGGCAAAGAATCGCCGAAAGTAGCGCGGGTCCGCCGCGGTAAAGGTGCTGTTGATCGACTGGTTCGGGTCGCCGACGCGCACCCAGTTGCCGGTCGGCCCCGCCAGCCGCTCCAGGATGCGCTCCTGCAGCGGCGAGCTGTCCTGCGCCTCGTCCTCCAGGATGAACGGCCACCGCGCCCGCAGGTTCTCGAGAAAGCTCGGGTCCTGATCGAGCATGTCCAGCGCCCGCCAGATGAGGTCGTCGAAATCGAGGCCGGTGCGCACCTGCAGATAGCGCGCGTACTGGGCATAGAGCTCCAGCCCCATGGCGGCGAAGGCGTCCTCGCTCTCCGAGCCAGGCAACAGCCGCTGCGCCGCCTCGGGCGTCAAACGCAGGTGCTTGGAGAGCTTGGTCACCTCGCGCCCCACGCGCTCGGTCTCGCCACGCCAGCGCTCCTCGACGCCGGCACGCACCGGGTCTCCGGAACCATCGTCGAGAAAGCTCAGCCACCACCCGCGGTGTTGGCTGATCCACACGTCGGCGGCGTTGTGCATCGCGCGACGCGCCTCCACCTCGTCGATGATGGCGAACCCCTCCTCCACGCCCGCCAGGTCCAGTCGCTGCCTCAGGATGTCGGCCGCCAGCTTGTGCAGGGTGCACACGCGAAAGCCCACCGGCGGCAGCCCCTGCTCCTCCAGGATGCCGCGGATGCGCTGCCCGATGTTGTCCACCGCCGAGTTCTGCACCGTGACCACCAGCACCTCGCCCTGGTTGCCGATGCGTCCCTCGACAATCAGGCGCGCCGCCAGCAACGACAGCGTCAGCGTCTTGCCGCTACCCGGCACCGCCGATACCGCCGCCAGGCCCCCCTGGTAATCCAGCACGTCCGCCTGATCCGGCCGCAGTCGATAGCCGAACAACGTCGTATCAGGCATGGCTCGCCACCGTCAGGGCCCGCATCAGCGCGTGCAGCAGCTCGCCGGTCTGTTCCTCACCGCCGATGCCGAGTTCGCTGTAGGCCAGGTACACCTTGCCCGTGCAACGCGCCGCCAGCCCCTGGATCACCCGACCCAGCGCCTCGCGGTTCGCCTCCAGGTCTTCCACGTCACTCCATGGCTGCCCCACGGGCCAGTCGCGGCGCAGCACATAGGGGTGCGTCAGCGGCTGGTTGGGGCGGCTCAGCCAGCCTCCATCGCCCAGCGCCGTCCAGAACTGGTACTTGGAGCGCAGGTCGCGGGTGAGGTAGCCGTACGCCGTGGCCAGGATCACCGCCTCACCCTCCGGCTCGGGCCAGTCGAGCAGGTACTGCGCGCTGGTGATGCCACCCAGCAAGAGCTGCACGTAATCGCGCCACATCTGCTGCTCGGTGAGCGACTCGCCCAGCCGCACCGCCTGCCCGAACTTGGTCGCCGACTCTACCAGGCGGCCGTACGCCCGGCCCCGCTCGGTATCCTCATAGAACCCATAGCCCCGCCGCGAGAGGAGGTCGCCGAACAGCCGCGACAGCATGATGTCGAGCGGCTCGGGCTCACCCGCCCGGTAGCCGACGAGCCAGTCGTACAGCTCTTGATAGCGCTCCCGCGCCTGGTAGCCCACCTGCTCCCAGAGCCGCCCGATGGCGCGCTGCCCGCGCTGATCGGCGTCCTCGCCGCTCAGGTCCGCCAGCGTCCGTTCGCCCATGGGCACCGCCGCCTGCGCCAGGTGTCGCGCCCGAATCGGGTCGAGCCCGCCCAGCGCCACCTCCAGCGCCAGCGCCACGTCCCCCTCCGAGAGCATATAGGGCTCGGCCCCCACCTCGATCTCCCAGTCGGGATGTGCCAGTAACGCCAGCACCAGCAACGCCCGCACCACCGGGTCGTCGCGCATCATGGTGGAGGGGCGCAACAGATAGATGGCGATATCGTGCTGGCGCAGCCCATCCTCGATGGCGAAGCGCATCACCTCGCTCACGTATGGCGCGATGATGGCGATGTCGCTGGGCGAGGTGCCGTCCTCCACCAGCGCCACCACGCGCTCGATGATCCAATTCACCATGCTGACCCAGTAGCGCCCGCCCCCCTGGTCGGCGATGGCGCTCCGCGGGTCGCCGGGCGTCTCACCGGCGCTCTCCAGCGGCCCCATGCCCAGCGACTCGGGCGTCACTTCGGGGAGGTCCAGCGCACGACGGATCGCGCCGGCCAGCGACAGGGCGTCGGCGGTCGGCTCGGCGAGCTTCCCAAAGGAGAGGGTTACGTCGCAGCAGTCGCCTAGCTCCTCGGCGGCCTTGACGTCGGCGCCCAGAAAGAGGCGGTAGCCGCCGCCGACATCGAACGCCAGCACCGTCGTCTCGCACTGCTCGCCGGCCCATCGCAGCCAGTCCAGCGCCACGGGCACGTTCTCTTCCAGGTTGTCCACCAACAGGTGCCGGTAGCGCGATCGGAAATAGTCGCGGAACGCCTCGCTCGGCATCACGTGCCGGTGGAATAGCTCGATGAGCAGCGAAAAGTCCACCAGGTTGTGCGCCAGGCAATACTGGCGGAAGCGCATGGCACAGTCCTGCGCCTGCCAGTAGCTGTTGACGCGCTCGGCGGTCCCCGTCCAGGCGCCGCTCAGTCGGGGATAGATGTCGGTATGGTCGAACCCCACCAGCGCAGACTTGTTCAGGTTATCGATGATCTGCGCCAGCAGCCGCCCGCGCCGTACCGCCAGGTCGCGAAAGTACCCCTGGTTCGTCACCAGCGGCTCGACCACGCGCCACATGAAATACTGCGCCGTCTCGATGGTCAAAAAGACGGGCTCCTTGTCCGGCTCGGCGAACCCCGCCTCGCGCGCGATGGCGGGCCAAAAGAGCGCCACCACGCGCTGCGCCAGGCTGTAGAACGTGGTCACGTCCACCCCACCCCGCGTGGGGGCGTCGAGCCCCGCCAGCAGCCGCTCGTATTCGTTCACCTGAGCGCGCTGCGGCACGAGCACCATGATCTCATGGGGGCGCGCCCCCTCGCGCACCAGCGCCGCCAACCGCGCCATGAGCGCCGTCGTCTTGCCGGTGCCCGGCACGCCGTTCAGGCACAGCGTGGTGCGCCCCGTGCGCGGATGCGCCACCACCTGCGACTGCTCCGGTGTCAGCGTCTCCGGCAGCTTGTGAATCAGACGTCGTCCCGTGTCCATCGAACGTTCCTAATAATCACTACACGCCCCCTGCCGCTGGTCGCCTCGCCAATGCGCTGGGGCAACCCCAGTACCCTGGGGCAACCCCAGTACCCTGGGGCAACCCCAGTACCCTGGGGCAACCCCAGTACCCTGGGACGAGGTCTAGGGCGAGGGGCATCATCCGTCCAGACCGTAACTAAACTATAACACAAACCGCTATCGGCCACAAAACATGGACGTCGCGTTTGCGACGTCCATTAGCAGCTTTATGTCGCCTCTTCTCCGCCGGCAGGCCCCGCCGCCTCGAACGAGGTCACTCGCGGGCGCCGGCGGGTATCGGCACCACGCGCCGCCGCCACACCACGGCAAAAGCCGCCAGCGCCGCAAGCGATATCACCGTAAAGACGCCGAACGTCGCTTGGGGCCCGATGCCGTCGTACAGCGATCCGGCCAGGATGCCGCCAGCCGAGCGCCCCATCCCCGAGACGAGACCGGTGGCCAGCGCCTGGGAGGTGGCCGCCAGCCCCGGTGGCGCGTGCCGGTCGGCAAAGTCCACCGCCGCCACCAGCGCGGTGCCAAAGGTGAACCCCATCACCGCCATGCTCGCCACCACCGCCCATACCTGGGGGATCAGGCTCCACATCCCCAGCCGCACTGCATACACCCCCAACGCCAGCAGGAGCAGCCGCTCGCTCCCCCAGCGCCGCAGCATCCCCGGGATGACGAACAGCATGAGCAGCGTCTGGCCAAACGAGCCCAGCGCGCCCGAAAACCCTACCACCCCCTCCGACGCCCCCAGCGCGTCGAGGTAGAGCGCGCTGTATCCGAACGTCACCGTCTGCATCACCATGGAGAGGAACAGCGCCACCATAAAGGTGACCCAGGCGCGGTCGCGCAGCAGCGTGCCCAGCCCCGAGCCAAGGCTCACCGCCAGGGAGGGCTGGTCCGTGCGCACGCGCGTGGAGATGAGGCAGGCGCTCCCCATGAGGAGCGCGAACCCGGGGAAAACCCAGCGCAGATCGCGTCCTTGCAGGAGCACCCCCGTCCCCCACACTACGATGGCATAGCTCAGCGAGCCCAGCGCTCGCACGCGGCTGTACTCCGCCCGCTTCGAGCCCAGGGCGGACAGGGCAGAGCTATCGGACAGGGGCTGGATGGGGCCGAGGAACATGGCGTGGAGCGCGGTGAGCAGCGCCAGCGCGCCCCAGCTCTGCAGCCAGATCATCGCCATGAGGGGCACGATGCTCATGCCGGTGACCAGCGTCAGCAGCCGCCCGCGCAGGCCGGTGCGGTCCGCCACCATGCTCCACAGGGGGCCCGAGACGAGCATCACCATCGGCTCCATGGCGATGAGGAGCCCGATCTGAGCGCTCGTCAGCCCCACCCGTCGGTAGTACAACACGCGAAACAGAGCGGTAGTGCCGTAGGCGCCATAGATGGCCAGGAAGAGGAGTTGCACCCATCGCAGCGCACACTTGTCTCGGGCGACGATCGTCGTCCTCGAGCCCACGCCTGGCGCCCGTTCGGCCGCCTCAGGCACAATCCACCACCAGACCGTCTCGCGCGAACGCCACCCCGGTCGGCAGCAGCCAGCCCTCCACGTCCGCGTCGATGTCGTGGTTCAGGTGGGTCAGCAGCGCACGCCGCGGCCCCAGTTCCTTGATGTACCGCAAGCTGTCTTCCAGCGTCAGGTGGCTGCTGTGGGGACGCAGCCGCAGGCAGTTGAGGATGAGGAGATCGAGCCCCTGCAGGAGCGCCATAGATGTCTCGGGGATGCGCTTGACGTCAGGGATGTAGGCCATATCACCGATGCGCAGGCCCAGACAGCCGTTGAGGGGCCCGTGCTCCACCGGCACCGGCGCCACCATGACCCCCGCCACGAGCATCGGACCCTCCAGGACGTGCGTCTCTACCGAGGGGATGCCGCCCCCAACGAGCGCCGGCGGGTTGAACACATAGTCGAACGCGCCGCGAAGGCACTGCAGCGTCTCGTCCGAGCCATAGATGGGGATGGGCCCGCCCTGATGGCGGCAATAGGAGCGGATGTCCGCCAGGCCATAGATGTGGTCGGCGTGGCCGTGGGTAAAGACGACGGCGTCGATGCGCCGCACGCTGTTGGCCAGCATCTGTTCGCGAAAGTCCTGCGACGTATCGACGAGGATACTGGCGCCGTCCACCTCGACGAGGATCGACGCCCGCGTGCGGCGGTAGCGCGCGTCGGTGCGCGCCTTCAGGCACACCATGTGCGGGCACCGCGCATAGTTGTTCAGCATGCAGTCCAGCATGGGCACGCCATGCGACGTGCCCGAACCCAACACCGTCACGCGCATCGACACACCCCAATCAGCAGCATCGGTAAACGAACGTTGTGGGTTGCGAGTCATGGGCTCGTGGTGAGCAGAGTTGCAGATTGCAGGTGACAGGTTACAGGCTCAAGGGGATGGATGCACAAGAGCCTGTAACCTGCAACCTACCTCCTGCGACTACACGGCGAACTCACAACGCACAACCCACAACCTCCATCCAAGCCCGCTCGTCTAGATGGGCCGCTCGTACAACAGCTTGTCCGTCAGGTGCGCGTTGATGGCCAGGCTTGGCGTCGGCAGGGCCTGGCGCAGGCGCTCGACCTCCGCCATGGTCAGCTCACCGGTCACCAACAGGCTCTTGGCTTCCAAGATCTCGGCGAACGTCGGCAACAGGTCCTCGAGCCGCGGAGCGTTGGCATACGGGTCCATGGTCACCGAGATGGCATTCAGCTCGGGCGTCTCCATCAGCACCTTGTGGATGTGCAACGTGCCGCCCGAATGCAGGTCGATGATCGAATGGTCGAACGCCTGCATGATAGCGCGATCGTGCGGCAGGATGTGCTCGCGATAGCTGCGCGGCGAGAGTTGGCTCGACGAGTCCGACTGGAAGCGGATGATCGATCCGGGCGCCCACAGCCCATATGCCCAGCACGACCAGCCATCGTGGAACGCGGGAATCAGGGCATACTGCGCCCTCGCCACCTTGACGAACGCCTCGCGCGCCCGCGACAGGATATCGCGCACCGTATCGGGGGCGTCATACAGCGCCAGTCCCATGCGCTCGTCCCCCAGCAGCGCCGAGAGGAGGTCGCTGGGCCCGCGCATGAGGGTGTGCGTCACCAGGTACGAGCCGTCGTTGGCGTCCACCAGCGCCTGCGTCAGCGCCAGCAGTTTGCGCAACCAGGGGTTATCGTCCGCCGGCACGATGTTGTCCATCCCCTCGAACTCGGGGCCCAGCGCTGGGCGCGGCCACATCGCCTCGTCGGTGCCCGAGTGGATCCCACAGCCAACCAGAGCTTCCATCCACGGGATACGCGAGAAGGGATGCTCGCCGTGAAAGAGATCCCCCTGAACCAGACACTTGCGCCAGTCACGCGAGCCCACCTCGGGGGTGAGAGCATCGACGTCCAGCATGTCGGGCGTCACGTCCAGGTTGTCGAACGGAGTGCGGTAGTGCATCGGACGGAGCCGCATCAGCGGCTCGCCCTGGCGCTCGTGGTTCCAGAACGCGGTGTGGCGCTGCAACAACTCGTTCACGTCGGCCATCGTCTCTCTCCTCGATGATGTGGGGCGTGTCGGGTGCGTCGCGGGACACAACGCGCGCCATTATACCCCGCGCCGACGCGGCCAACAATCACTCGCGGGCAGCGCGAGGCATGGGTTGTACGTTCGCCTTGCGAGGGGCGCCCTGCCGCGCTATCATGAGGTATCTAGGTCGACCGCAGGTCAGGAGGTGCCACGTGCAGTTCGATGAACTCGTCCGCCGTCGTTACAGCGTGCGCTCGTACCGCAGCACCCCCATTCCCGACGACGTGCTGGAACGCGTCCTCGACGCCTTCGTCATCGCCCCCACCGCGGCAAACCGGCAGCCCATCGGGCTCGTCGTCGTCGAGACGGAGGGGCGTGAGCAGGATCTCCATCGCGTCTACCACGCCGAATGGTTCGCCAAACAGCCGCCGTTGGTGGTGTGCGCCTGCGCCGTCCCCGAGGCGGCTTGGCGCCGTCGCGACGGCAAGAACTATGCCGATGTGGATTGCACCATCGCCATGGACCACCTCATCCTGGCGGCCGCCAACGAGGGGTTAGGCACATGCTGGATCGGCGCCTTTGACCCCGTGGCGGCCCGCGAGGTCTTTGGCCTACCCGAGGGGGTCGAGCCCATCGTGCTGACACCGCTGGGCTACCCGGCGGACTCGGCGCCCGCCAAGTTGCGCAAGCCCAAGGAGCAGTTGATCCATCGGGGGCGCTGGTAGCCACTTCCGGTCCGTGAGGGGTTGGCGTTCGAGGTGCATAAACAAACGAGGGGCGACACTGCGGATGTCCCGGCCGCGTGTCGCCCCTCGTTTATGGTAACCACAGGAGGAAAGCAGGGCCCCGACTGACCTTGGTCTCCCCGTCCGGTCGGGACCTATCACCGCTTGGCCCGTCTTCCCGACTCGCGCCGGTACTCCCGTGTTGGCTTCCCGGTTGCGGTTTCCCGCTTCCTTTCGACCAACTCACCGTTCCATCGAGGTTGCCCTCGACCAAGCCGCTTGCCAGTTCGGTGACAGTCTTTCCGCACGAGGGTCACTCAGCCCCTCGGAACCCTGCATAAGTATACTACCATATTAGAGTAACATTGTCAAGTGTTCCTGCAGATGCTTTTCTGCATGGGCCCTCACTCCGCCTGGACATCGGCCCCGGTATGGCCGTTGCGGGCGGCCGCCTGAGCGATTCCCGGATCCTGTCCGTCGAGCTGCCCGCCCACGACGCTCTCGAGGAACTGCCTGCTGCCCCGACGCTCCACCGCGGGCACGGCAAACCCCATCGGCTGGCGACACTCGACCACCAGTTTCAGCGCCGTTCGTACTTGGTCGGCGATGCTCACCTCCGTAAAGGACGGAACCAACACAACATCGAGTCCGTCGAGCGCCAGGTATGACCGCGCGATAGCTACTGCCTTGGCTGCCTGATTGACCGCGCCGGCGCCGATCGCCTGCACCTCAGCCCGTCCGCTGTCGCGAACCACGCCGGCGATTGCGCCCGCCACGGCGGTGCATTTGGAGTGGGCCGAAACCTTTAACACACCCATGTCATGGTCTCCTTTATCTGGTATCGCCAGGCAGCGTCCATGTGCCTGACGCATCGAACATGAGACTGCGGCATGCGTGCTGCCGCCGAGCCGGCTGCCGCCCCATCCGAGTCCGCGCGACGCGGGGGACCATCCTAGCCCAGCCACGTCTCCGGCGGGCTGTCGTCCATCGCCAACGCCTCCGCCAGGCGCTCCGCCCAGGCGCGCAGAGACTCGGCAAGGTCCAGCCGTCCCGCGCGATGCACAATGGCCATTGCCTCCTGTACATCGCGTATGCGCTGATGGTTCACGTACTCTCTCAGGCGTGTAGGGCTGTTCGCTCTGGGGTAATCCATCCCCATCTCCCTTTGCATCGTGCACGCGTCGGGCCAGATGCGCGCCCGGACGTGCCCGGTTGTCGAGGTTGACCCGGAGAAGCGGGGTCACCCAGGGTTCCAGGCTGCCCGGATATCAAAGCGCCCCATCACGGCAACGTGACGGGGCAGAGAGTCCCTCGATGTATTCATATTGGAGGATGTCGTCGTACCGTCCGGGTTACCGGAAAACCAGCCTTCTATAGTCGGTGGTGCGAGCCCGTTGTCTTGTGGATCCCCGGCCCCACCTGGCTGTGGCGCCGGACTCGCAGAATAGCACGACGAGTCAGCATCGCTCCATGCATCCGGACGGGCCCTGCGTGGCCCGCCGGGCGGGAGGCCATCCCCTGACGTAGCCCGCCCCTCCCTTCTCGCGCATATCGAGACCGCGGCCTTTTCCCAAACAAGTTGCTTAGGAAGCTTACCATGCCTGCAGAGCTTGTCAAGTGCAAACGCGCCAGAATTGACAAGAAAGGCACAGAATCACATCACCGCACGCGCTTGACAGCGGGCCCCTCCTCCGGCCAACATAGTGGCCACCGGGCGGGACGCGTTCAGGGCCCCGGAGGGGGCGCCGAGGCCCCTAAACTCACCATAGGGAGGACAGACTCATGGCAGACAAGGTAACGCGCGTCGGCTTTGTCGGCGTCGGCACGATGGGCGAGCCCATGGCCGCCAACCTGCTCAAAGCGGGGTTCGAGGTGACCGTGGTTGCACACCGCAACCGCGCCCCTGTGGAGCGCCTCGTCGCCCAGGGGGCCACCGAGGCCGCGACGGCGGCCGAGATGGCCGAGCGCGTGCAAGCTGCCGTCACCTGCGTCTCCGATGACGCCGCCGTCGAGCAGGTGCTCACCGGCCCGGCCGGCATCGCCGAGGGCGCCCAGGAGGGGCTGATCGTCATCGATACCAGCACCATCTCGCCACTCACGTCGCAGCGCCTGGCCGACGACCTCGCGGCGCGCGGCGTGACGCTCCTCGACGCGCCCATCAGCGGCGGTCAGAACGGCGCCATCGCCGGCACGCTCGCCATCATGGTGGGCGGCCCCCGCGAGGCCTACGACCGCGTTTTGCCTCTCCTCGAGGCCATGGGCAAGAGCATCACCTATGTGGGAAAGAACGGGGCGGCGCTGGCGGTGAAACTCGCCAACAACCTCATCGTGGCGGCCGCCCAGGTCGCCATCTCGGAGGCGTTCACCATGGTGGCCAAAGCGGGGGTCGAGCCCGGCCTGGCGCACAGCATCCTCGTGAACGCCACCGCCGGCAGCCGTCAGCTGGACGGCATCAAGGCGAGCTTGCTCGCCGGCGACCTGCGCCCCGGATTCAGGCTGTCGCTGATGCGCAAGGACATGGGCCTGGCGCTCGACTATGGCAAGGCCCTGGACGTACCCATGTTCAGCACCGCCCTCTCCCACCAGCTCTATACCCTCGCCATGGGTCTGGGCAAGGGCGACCTCAACGCCATCGGCATCGCCGAACTCTACACCGACGCCACGGGCGCCGATCTCAAGTCCGAGTAGGGTTGGGAGTTGTGGGTTGTGTGTTACGGCCCACAGGTGACAAGTGCCGACAGTCACAGGTTTCAGGTGACAGGTTACAGGGTCTAGCGGCTGGTCGCGCTGGAACCTGTAACCTGAGACCTGCAACCTGTCACCGGCGCTCGGGTGCTCGCCGTCACGCCGGATCGCTTCAGTAGTCCGCCGCCGCGTACGTCCCCACGATCTCGCCCCAGTAGATGCGATGATAGTCGCGGTTGGCGTACGCCCTGGCATTGATGTCCGGCTGGAGATTCGGCGGTAACACGTCGTTGTGGTGCACTACGCGGCACTCGTACACCATGGGGCTCTCGTCGAGGGTGATGGTCGACACCTTTTTGCCGCGCGACACGGCCACGCCATAGGCGCCGATCTTGTCGATGTCGCGCCCGCTGCGGGTGCCGCACACCGACACCCAGTCGCCCATCGCCTCGGTGGGCGCGTTCACCGTGAACTCGCCCGATTCCTCCAGCAGCTCGTAGGTGTAGCGCGACGGGCGCACCAGCACCTGAAAGATCGGTTGCCCCCACACGATCCCCACCGTGCCCCAACCGATCACCATCACGTTCGACGCGCCGCTGCGCCGCGTGGCGGCAAGCAGCAGCCCCGGCCTCGCCAGCAGGGCCAGCGTCTTGCTCAGCTTGTGGTCGTACGGCACGGCCTCACGCATTCCCATGATACCCTTCCTCCATTGGTGGTGGCCCGCCGAGCGCATCCCCTGCCGCTACACCAGCGCCGACTTGCTCCGCGAGAAGGTGAACTCGGTGGGCATCGCCGCGCCCTTTTCGATGAGATCCCGGCAGATGCGAATGTCGTCCTCCGCCTCAAAGGTGCTCATCGTGCCGACGCATACCATATCGACGGGCTTGATCGAGTTGAACACGAAACTGAATCCCGTCGGCGGCAGCACGCGCCCCGCCGCCAGCGGCTTGATGCACATCACCGGCTTGGGTGTGCCGTTGATGATGCGCGCCACCCAGTCCGTCTCCACCTGGCAGAGGAACCCGATGGCGTTATAGATCTGGATGTACGTGGCGACGTCGTAGCCCGCCTTGTCGCACAGCACCACCGTCTCGGGCCGGTGGGTCGACAGCCCCGGGATCATCCCCAGCGAGCGGATGCGCTCGGTGACCTTTTCCAGGCCCACGATCACCCGGTCGTTCACCAGCATGTTGCCGTCCGTCCAGTGCTGGTGCGGCATGCAGATGCGCGCCCCGTACTCGGCGCTCTCCTCGATCCCGGGGAGCAGATCCTCCACGTGTTCGCCGTTGGGCGTGCAGATCCAGTGCATCTGGACGCCCGTCTCTTCCCGCACGATGCGAATCGCCTCGGCCATCGTGGGGTTCTGCATCGACATGACGGCGTTCACGCCGTTGCGCGCGAACACGTTCATCACCTCGGCGATGCGCTCCGGCGTCATGTTCGCCTTGATCCACTTGTCCTTGGCCGACGAAAAGTGGGAATACCCCATAAACCAGTTGCTGCCGACGATGAGCCGCGAGAGTTCCAGATCCTCGATGTGGGTAATGGGGAACGATGGCATGGTATTGACCTCGATGTTCGTTGTTGGTGGGTCAGCGCACGATAACCGCATGCGCGCCCATCATACGTGCCGGGCGTAAGGTGTCAAGACTCCTGGGTAAATCTACTTCCCCCTGGCTCGGTGTTCCCTCTCCCTGTACTGAGAGTGTTGCACGAATACCAAACACCCAATGCAGACCACAGCCCGTAGTATGTGTCTCGCCAGCCCGTCCCACAGGTTGTGGTGTCGTCAGCCGAAAACCGATCCCTGCAACACTCCCTACTCGGGGAGAGGGCTAGGGTGAGGGCTCCCGCCCCCCGCGCCGCCAGTTCCCTCTCCCTGTACTCGGGGACAAGCCCAGTACTCTGGGGCGAAGGTTGGGGGCGAGGGCTCCCACCCGCTGCGCCGCCGGTTCCCTCTCCCTGTACTCGGGGAGAGGGCTAGGGTGAGGGGTCCTACCCCCTTCGCACCACGCGGATCTCGTACAACATTGGCCACCACTTGCCCGTCACGAACACCCGCCCCCCCTCGGCGTCGTAGGCGATCCCGTTCAGCACGTCCACCTGCCTCCCGCCGCGATCCTCCTCCGTCAGCAGCCCGGTGAGGTCGATCCACCCCACCACCCGGCCCGAGTCCAGGTCGATGCGCGCGATGCGGTCCGTCTGCCACACGTTGGCCCACACCTCGCCGTCGACGAACTCGAGTTCGTTCAGGTCGTCCACCGGCTCCTCGCCATCGACGACCTCCACGCTCCCGATCTCCGCCAGCGTGTCGGGGTCCCAGAAGCGCAGACGCGACGTGCCGTCGCTCATGATGAGGCGCTCGCCGTCGTACGTCAGCCCCCATCCCTCGCCGGGATAGCGGTATTCGCCCAGCGGTTCGAACGTGTCACGGTCATAGACGAGGGCCACGCCGGCCTTCCAGGTGAGCTGCACGATCCTGTCGCCCACCACGACGATCCCCTCGCCAAAGTACTGCGGCGCCAGGTCCCGCCGCTGCAGCACGGCGCCGGTCGCCAGGTCCACCCTGCGCAAGGACGATTCTCCCCACAGCCCCGTCCCCTCGTACAGGATGCCATCCTCGTGATAGACCAGGCCCTGGGTAAAGGCTTCGGCATCGTGCGGATACCGCGCCACCACCTCAAAGCCATACTCCACCGGCTGCGCGCTGCGGCGGAGCAGGGCCGGCAGGTACAGGTCTCCTGCCTGCACCCACAGCGCCAGACCCAAGGTGACGATGACGCCCACCGCCACCAGGGCCGCCAGCAATACGCGCCGCGTCATGCGCCCTCCACCCTCTATCTCTGGCGCTCCTCGCCCTGGTCGCCGTCGCGCCGCCGCCGATAAGGCACGGGAATGTAGCCCACCGACGGCCGCCGCGCCGCCGACTGCGGGTAGAGGCTCATCAGGTCATAGACCTCCTGGGGCATGTCGGTACTCACCGACAGGCCCATGTTGCGCGCCTCCTCCACGCCGATGGGATAGTCATGCGTCCAGAGGCCCGTGGCCAACGCCCCCGCCAGCGCCTCGGCGTTCTCGCGCCCCATGCGTTGTGAGGCGATGCGCGTCACCGTGGCACGCATCTGCCGCAGCGCCTTCTCGGCAATGTCCGCCAGGATGAGCGTCTCGTCGTCCACCTCGTTGGCGCTCTTGCGCGCCACCGCCGTCAGCACCGAGGCTGCCGGGTAGCGCCCGACCTGTGGGTCCACCGGCCCCAGCACCGCGTTGGGGTCCATCACGATCTGGTTGGCCGCCAGCGCGATGAGCGTCCCGCCGGACATGGCATAGTGCGGCACGAACACGGTGGTGGGCGCCTGGCGGCAACAGAGGGCGTTGGCGATCAGCTCCGCCGCCAGCACCAGCCCGCCAGGAGTGTGGAGGACCAGATCGATGGGCACGTCGGAGTCAGTAAGCTTGATTGCCCGCAACACCGACTCGGAATCATCGATATCGATGTAGCGCCAGATCGGCAACCCCAGCAGCGCCAGGATCTCGGCCCGATGGATGAGCACGATCACGCGGCTGCGCCGCAGCCGCTCGAGGCGCCGTATCGCCCGGGCGCGCGCCCTCTGCACCAGCCACAGCCGCACCATCGGCGCCACGAACAGTAGCAGCAACACGATCCAGATCAGCGTCGTCCAGTCCACGTCCCCTCCTCTCGTCGCTCGAACCTTCAGGCCCGGTCCCCCGGAGAGTGGGTGAGCGTGGAGGTGGAACGTCGGTGGACGGCGCCTACTCGGGCGGCCATCCCTCGATCCCGAAGGACGGCCGCTGTCAGGGTCGCTCCTATTGCGACTCGAGCACCTGCTTGACGCGCTCGATCCCGAGGCGCGGGCTGGTGAGCACCGGTTTGCCCCAATCCTGCAGCTCGGGCACTAGCACGGCCATACTCCCCTGCGCCAGGACGATCACGTCCACCTGCTCGCGCACCTCGTCGAGCTTGGCCATCACCATGCGGTTGTGGGTCGCCGTATCGCCGGCGCGCAGCTTGTCGAACGCCCCCTCGGCCAGCACGCGGCTGATGCTCACCTGCTTGCCCATGACAGCGGCCGTGCGCTCGATAAGCCGGCAGGTGGGGTCGAGCGTCGTCGGCAGGGTGGCCGCCACGGCGACCCGCGGTCCGAGCCGAACCGCCTCCTCGGCCATCGGTTCATCGATCTTGACGATGGGCACCCGCACCATCGTGCGCGCCACATCCACCGCCTCCCCTACCGACGAGCACTGACTCAGGATGACGTCGGCGCCCCCGTCCTCGGCGGCCAGGCAATACTGCACCATGCGCCGGGTCACGTCCCGCGTCAGTTCGCCCGCCGTCAGGACATCGTCCAGCAGGCTGTCGTCAATGATGTTGACGACGCGATAGTCCTTCAGGATCTCGTCCGCCAACTCCAGCGTCCCCGGCACGGTGACGCGGCTCGTATACACGATGGTGACCTGTCTCTTGCGCACCTTGTTACTCCTCACGCGACGATTGGTAGGCTCAGAACACCCGTCCGGCTCGGCCGCGCCGTTCGCAGCCGCGACAACGTCGCCAGTGTACCACGCCCCCGCCCAACCCTCAACCTCCATGCCACGGCCCCCAGCGCTCAAACCGAAGCGCACCCACCTGTAACCCCTGCAGCCTGTGACCCCTCCTCGAAGGCGCGCTCGTCGTTGCACCCCCTTCCTATCGGTGGTATAATCCGCCGGTGAAGCTGACCGTGCAGTTGCCCACCGTTTCCGGGTGATCCGTCGCCCACCATACTCACCGCGTCGCCTACACCAGTCCATCGCCGCTGGGTAGCGCGCTCGACCCTCATTCGCGCTTGTTCGAGCGTCCATCGGAGGCGGGCAAGTGACCAGCACCATCGAACCGAACGCCGACCGGCAGCGTCCCAGTCACGCGACGCCCCTCGAGCAGGGCATCTCCCTCGCCCGTGCCGGCGACCACGTCCTGGCGCGCGCCGTCTTTCGGCGCATGATCCACAGCGACCCGTACGATGAGGACGCCTGGCTGTGGTTGGCGTGGGTCGCCGAGGATCGCGAGCACAGCCTGCGCTACCTGCAAGAGGCCGCCGCGCTCCTGCCCGAGAGCAGCCGCATCGCCGAGGCCACCCGCTGGGCCCGCTCTGAACTCGGCCTCGATGCCGTCGGAGAGCGCGCCTCGGGACCCCCTCTGGCCGCCCGGCTGCAGGGGATCGTCCGCCGGCTGAAGCCCGATGTGCCCGCCAGACCCGAACGCCCCGCCGCAGGCCACGTTACGGAGCGGTGCCCGGTCGCCACTGCGCCGTCTCCTAGGCCCGCGCCACAGTCGCACGAGGCCGCCGACGCACCCCGGCGCCCCCTGACCGTCGCCCGACCCGCCATCGACGCGGCGCGCCTCGGCGGCGTCGCTCAGCGCGCCGGGCAGGGCATGGCGCACGCCCTGGGCGAGATCAAGTCGCGCGTGCCGGCATCCGCCACCATCGCCGACCCCATTCGCCATCGGCTCCGCTCCTCAGCAGTGCCGGTAGCATCGGTGGTGGCCACCGTCGCCATGCTGGCATTCGTCATCCTCGGCATCACGCAGGCCCGGAGCGGCGGCGGCGCCGTCCATGCCGACGAGCTGCCCCCGCCGGCCGTCGACGCCACGCCGACGCCCACCACCGAGGAGCGCTTGCGGCCCCTCTGGGTGCAGGTCGAGGTGGCATGGAATCGGCAGGCGTGGTCCGACGCCATCGCCGCCCTCGAGCGCATCCGTGAGATCGACCCGCGCAACGGCGAGGCCCGTCAGCGCCTCGCCGAGGCCTGCTACCACGACGGCCTGCAGTTGGTGAACGCCAACGAAATGGAGCAAGCCAAGGCCCGCCTCGATGCCGCCATCCGCCTGGACGCCGGCAACAGCGACCTCCAAAAGGCGCGCCGCAAGGTCGCCATGTACATGGACGGTCTCGATGCCTACTGGGTGCGTGACTGGGCCCGCAGCGTCGAGACCCTGAAGCGCGTCTATGCCATCGATCCCGACTTTCGCGACGCGCGCGTGATGCTGGGCCAGGCATACTATGGCTACGGCGTCGAGTTGCAGGAGGAGCGCCGCTGGGACGAGTCCAAGAACTGCCTGGAAAAGTCGCTGGAACTGCTCCCCGAGCACCCCGAGGCGCAGACACGCCTCGCCGAGGTGCTGGACGCCATCACGCCGCCGCGGCGCATTGAGGTCAGCCTGTCGGATCAGCTCGTCACGGTCTATGAGAACCACGAGCCGATCAGGGTATTCACCGTGTGCACCGGCCGCGCCAGCGCGCCGACCACCCCCGGCAGGTACGAGGTTCTGGACAAGATCCCCAACGCCTACGGCAGCAAGTGGGACATCTTTATGCCCTGGTGGCTCGGCATCTACTGGGCCGGCGGCTCCGAGAACGGCTTCCACGGGCTGCCCGTCACCCGCGCCGGGGTCACCGTCTGGCACGACCGGCTGGGCAGTCCTTGCTCCTACGGCTGTATCGTGCTGGACACGCCGGACGCCATCTGGCTCTACGAGTGGGTAGAGGTGGGCACCGTCGTATTCGTGAGGCGCTGACGCGCTCAGGAGCCGCTCTCAGTGGTCGGCCCTCGGCGCTCAGCTGCCATTCGCCTTTAGCACGTGGCCCTGTCTTCGAGGAGTCTGGCTAACCGCCAATAGCCAAGAGCCGGTAGTGGCGGCCCATAGCCGACCGCCGAGAGCCGACCGCCAATCACTGTCGTACATCACACGGCAAGCGCCTAGAGGAACATCGCATGAAGAACCCGACCACCACGACGCAAGACAGCCCCAACATCTCTTGGCTCGACCAGGAACTACGCCGCACGCGCGCCGTCGTCGCCGAACTCCGCGACCTCGTGGACAAGCAGCAGGTCGTGATGGCCGATCAGGCCCAGCGGCTCGTCTCGCTGGAGGACCGCCTCACCAAGCAGCAAGCCCAGCTGCTGCGTATCCCCGACGTCGAGGAGGCCCTGCGACACACCCGGGACGAGATCGTGCTGATGCTGTCCGAGCTGCGGCAGGACGTGCAAAAGCGCGAGACCGAGTTCTGGCGCAACCGCCAGACGGAGCACGAGCAGGACCTGCGCGTCATCCAAGAGATCCAGGTGCAGGTGGAGCGCTTTGAACCGCTCGAGCAGTCCATCGCCGCGCGCCAGGCCGAGGAGAGGCGCCTGAATGAGATGATCCTCCGTCTCCAGCAGGCCCACGAGGACACAGTCAAGCGCCTCGGGCAGCGCGAGGAGACGTTCCGCCAGTTGGCCGATCGGCTGGAGCAGGCCGTGGTGCGGGTCGGCCAAGTGGAACTCGCGGTCGGTGACGCGCAGAAGGACCAGCCCGAGTACCTGTCCCGCATCATGCTCTTGGAGACCGAGCTGTCGCGCATCACGCAGCAGATGACCGAGATGCACAACTTGCGTGAGGACCTCACCAAACAGCAGTCCGAGCTGAGCGAGAGCCAGCGGCGCAGCGACCGTGAGCGCGCGCAGGTGCTCACCGAGTGGGCGCGCAAGATGGAGGGTTTTACGCACCAGCTCGAGACGTGGGCCGAGCAGTTGCGTTACTACACCGACCAGCACGACAAGAACCGGCGTGTGCTCCGCGAGGTGCAGGAACTCGCCCACCAGGTGAGTCAGCAGCAGGACCAACTCCGCCAGATTCAGCGCATCGCCGAGGACCAGTTGCGCCACGACCTGCGCGAGTGGCACAGTGAGAGCGAGCGCCGCTGGGCGCAGGAAACCGAACGCCGCGAGCGACTGCTCGAGGGGCAGATCCATCGCGACAACGCCCAGGATCAGAAGCTCGAAGAACTCGAGCAGGCGCGTCAGTCTCTGCTCAAGACCGTAGCAGCCCTCGACGAGCGCCTCATCGCGGTCGGGTCCCGCGTGTCGGCCGAGTTCGGCCGCCTCAAGCGCGAGCAGTTCCGCGTGCTGCAGTTGCAGGCCAAGGCCGCCCAGGAACTCTTTGCCGAGACCCGCGGCTACTTTGAGGAAGAAACCGAGTAGCGACCGTGTTTGTCGTTGGTACCGCGGGGCACGTCGATCATGGCAAGTCCACCCTCGTCCGGGCACTGAGTGGCATCAACCCCGACCGGCTTCGCGAGGAGCAGGAGCGGGAGATGACCATCGACCTGGGCTTCGCCTGGCTGACCCTGCCGTCTGGCCGGGAGATCAGCATTGTCGACGTCCCCGGCCACGAGGATTTCATCAAGAACATGCTGGCCGGCGTCGGCGGAATCGACCTGGCGCTGTTTGTCGTCGCCGCCGACGAGGCCGTCATGCCCCAGACGCGCGAACACCTCGCCATCATCGACCTGCTCGAGGTGCCCCAGGGCGTCGTCGCCCTCACCAAGGCGGACCTCATCGACGACGCCGAGTGGCTGGAACTCGTCCAGGAGGACGTGCGCGACGAGCTGGCCGGCACCGTCCTGGAGAAGGCGAGTATCGTCCCCGTATCGGCCCTCACAGGTCGCGGCCTGCCCGAGCTGCTCGCCGAACTGGATCGCCTGCTCGACCAGGCGCAGCCACGGCCCGACATCGGCCGGCCCCGCCTGCCCATCGACCGCGTCTTTACCGTCGCCGGCTTTGGCACCGTCGTCACGGGCACTCTCGTCGACGGCAGCCTCTCGGTGGGTGAGGAGGTGGCCGTCATTCCGGGCGGCCTCTCCGCCCGCGTACGGGGCCTCCAGACGCACAAGGTGCGCGAGACCACCGCCACGCCGGGCCAGCGGGTGGCCGCGAATCTCAGCGGCATCACCGTGGACGACCTGAGCCGCGGCCAGGTGCTTACGCGCCCCGGCTGGCTCGAGCCCACGCGCCTTGTCGACGCGCGCCTCCGCCTGCTGCCCGACGCGCCGTGGCCTCTGAAGCACAACGCCCTCGTAGACGTCTATAGCGGTGCGGCGCGCGTCGAGGCCAACGTCCGGCTGCTGGATGCCGAAGAGATGGCTCCGGGCTCCTCCGGGTGGGTGCAGTTTCGCCTCGCAGAGCCCATGGCCCTCGTGCGCGGCGATCACTATGTGGTGCGCCTCGCGTCCCCCAGCATCACGCTGGGCGGCGGGCGCATCGTCCAGCCCCACCCGGGGCGTCGCCACCGGCGCTTTCGGCCCGACGTCATCGCCCAGCTCGAGGCCCTGTCCCGTGGCGCGCCCGACGACGTCCTGCTGCAGGCCCTTGCCCGCCAGGGCCCCATCGAGGCGCGCGAGTTGGTGCGGCGCAGCAACCTGCCCGCCGAGGAAGCGGCCGCGGCTCTCGCGTCCCTCCTCGAGCAGGGGCGCGTCATCCTCCTCGGCGATGCCCGCGATCCGGCCAGCCTCGCCCGCAGCGCCACCGGCCTGCTTACCATCGAAGCTTGGAATCGGCTTATGGACCGCGCCACCGAGGCCCTGTCCGCCTACCATCGGCGCGCCCCGCTGCGGGCAGGCATGCCGCGGGAGGAGCTGCGCAGTCGTCTGGGCCTCGACGCCTCTATGGCCAACCAGCTCATCGATCACGCCGTCCGCGAGGGGCGCCTGGCCTCTACCGCCACCCTCGTGCGCCTGCCCTCCTTCACCGTGTCGCTATCGCCCGAGCAGCAGCGCGCCGTCGATCGGATGCTGGCCGCCTTCCGCGCCAGCCCCGCCTCGCCGCCCACCTATTCACAGGTCGAGGAAGCGCTGGGCCCCGACCTGTTGCAGTACCTCATCGAGGAAGGACGCCTCGTCAAGGTATCCGACGAGGTGCTCTTTGACGCCGAGGGCCTGGCTGACATGCAGAAGCGCGTCGTGGCGTTCCTTCGCCAGCAGCCAGACGGCGCCACCGTAGCCCAGATACGCGACCTATTGGACACCAGCCGCCGCTATGCCCTCAGCCTGTTGGAGGAACTCGACCGTCGCCGCGTGACGCGCCGAGCCGGTGATGTGCGCTTCTTGCGGTGACGGCTGTCGCCTCCCAACCCAGACTCGACGCTTGTAGCTGGCGAATGTGCACGTGACATGGGTGACAGGTTCCAGGTTCCAGGCTTTGGAGTGACTGGGCGCTCAAGCCTGTAACCTGCAACCTGGAACCAGTGACGCTCGCCCGGTGACCTTTCGCTGCCCTCGATGGCCGTCCAGGAGCCGCATATGTCCACCCGCCAGACGCCTCCCGACGTGATCAAGGAACCCCCCATGGAGATCGATGGGCGCTGCATGACCATCGCCCAGTTCGTGGCCTACGTGGAGGGGCTCCAGTTCCCGTCGCCCCTCCCGGACCGCGTCTTTCTCCACCACACCTGGAAACCCACCCGCGAGACATGGCAGGGCTACAGCTCGATCCTGGCCATGAAGGCCTACTATGAGAAGCAGCTCTGGGTGGACGAGGAGGGCCTCACCCACGAGGGATGGAACGCCGGGCCCCACCTTTTTGTCGCCGACGACGGCATCTGGCTGTTCAGTGACCTGCGCTACGACGGCGTGGGCGCCCTGGGGCACAACACCGGCACGCGCCACCTGGAGATGGTGGGCGATTATGACAACGCCCTCCCTTCTGGCCCCACCTGGGCGAACACGGTGGCCGCCCTGGGGATCCTCCACATCAAGCTCGGCCTCGATATCCAGCAGCTCTGGTTCCACCGCGACGTCTCGTACAAGAGCTGCCCCGGCTGGGCGGTGCAAAAGAGCTGGGTCATCCCCCAGGTCGCGGCCTGGATCGAAGAGTACCGCCGCACGCATCCCGCGACGCTGCGTGAGCGCCTGACGGCCCATCTTGCCTCGCAGGGCAAGCTCGTGCCCGCCAACCCGGGTGCGGCCCTCGCCGCGTCCGGCGCCGCGCGCGGCTTGGTAGGCGCCATCACCGACGAGACGCCCATCGACGTCGACGGCCGGCGACACATCGTCCAGTTCTTTGCCGAGGCGCTCATCGTCCCGCAGGATCGGTGGAACGATGTCCGGTCGCTGCGCGAGTTCGAGGGGGGCGATCAGCCGCCGGTGGTGGGGCCCCGCCCGCCCAAGCCGCCGCGCCCCGGCCCCGCGCCCCTCCAGCCCCCGAGCGACGAGGGCAACGCGCCCGACGACACAGCCCCGCCTGACGTCGAATCTCCCGAACCATAGCGCCGAACGCACGTGCCGCGCCCGGGCTCCGACACCATGAGGAGGCACCCCCCATGATCCGCTACGGCATCGTCGGCATCGGCGGCTTTGCCGCCACCTGGGTTCGCTGCCTGGAGGAGTTGGAGCGCGAGGAGATCGCGCGACTGGCCGCCGCCGTCGTGCGCCGCCCCGACCACTATCGCGAGCGCGTCGAGCGGCTGCGAGCCGCCGGCTGTGCCATCTACCCCGACCTGGGGACGATGCTGGCCGCCGGGCGCGATTCCCTCGACGTGATCGGCGTACCCACGGGCATCGCCCACCACGAGCCCATGGCCACACGCGCCATGGAGGCCGGCTACAATGTGCTCATCGAAAAGCCCGTGGCGGGCACCGTGCAAGAGGTGCGGCGCCTCCAGGAGGTCGAGCTGCGCACCGGGCGTTGGTGCGCCGTCGGCTACCAGTGGTTGCACAGCCCGACCGCCCGCTGGATCGTCTCGCGCCTGACCACGGGCGCTCTCGGGCGCGTGCGCGAGGCGCGCGCCATGATCGCCTGGCCCCGCGACAGCGTCTACTATGGTCGAAACGCCTGGGCGGGCCAGCTGCGTGACGGTGACCGCTGGATCCTCGACGGCCCCGCCACCAACGCCACGGCGCACTATCTCACGCAGCTCCTCTACTACGTGGCCGCCGGGCAGGGCCGGCCCATCGCCATCGAGGCGGTGCGCGCCGAGCTGTATCGCGCCAGGGCGATCCCCTCATACGATACCTCCTGCATCGAGGTGCGTATGCCTGGGGGCGCGCGGGTGCTGCACTACGTCAGTCACGCCGTGTCGCGTCAGAGCGACCCCGTCATCCACCTACAGTGCGAGGGTGGCATACTGGACTGGACGGGCGCCGGCGATGTGGCTGGCATCCGCTACTCCGACGGGCGGCGGGAGCACTACGCGAACCCCGCGCCGGAGCGCGTCCACGCCCTGCCCCTCGAGCAGACGGCGCGCGTCGCGTCCGGAGAGGACCCCGCGCCCCTCTGCGGCCTCGCCGAGGGGGGCCCCCACGTCCTGGCGATCAACCTGGCGTTCGAGTCCTCCCTTGGCGTGCGCGGCATCCCTGCCGATCTGCTCAGCCGCGCGCGGACGCCTTCGGGAGGAGAACTCGTCGCCGTGGAGGGGATGGAAGACGCCCTGTCTCAGGCCTATGCCGCCGGCGTCCTGTTCTCGGACCTGGACCTCCCATGGGCCCACGCCACCGAGTCCGTGCCCGCCGCAGGCTATGACGCTTTCCCGCGCGACCCGCGGCTCGACACGGCGCTAGGTCCGCTGTAGGGTGCCGACCTAGATCCTCCTTGCCAACGCCTCCCGGCACTCTGAATAGACCCGTTTGTCTTACATCGCTTGACAGGTATGACTTGCGGTCGTAGTATTACGTTGCTGTCGTTGGTGTAGCAACGAGGTGTACGATGACCAAGTTGTACACGTCCGTGGTCACTCAAAAGGGCCAAGTCACCATACCGGTCGAGATACGACGCGCCTTGGGGATCAAGGCCAACGACCGCGTCACCTTCATCATCGACCAGGACCGCGTGTGCATCGAGCCCATCGCAGAGTCTATAGAGACCATCTTTGGCGCGATCGAGCCGATTCAGCGACCCGAGGACTTTCAGCGACTCCGGGATACCGCCATCGAGGACTATGTCGGCGACATCGTGCGCGATACGGAGCCCGACGATGATGTTCCTTGACACGAACATCGTCTTGCGAGTCCTCACCCGTGACCTCCCGGAAGAAGCGGAGCGCTGTCGGGAGCTGTTACGGCGTGTGGACGCTGGTGAGGTAGAGGTCACGACCTCCGAATCGACGGTCGCAGAACTCGTCTATGTGCTCTCCTCGCCGCGCCTCTACGCCCTGCCGCGACAAAGGATCAAGGAACTGCTAGAGCCGATCCTGTACATGCGAGGCCTTAGGCTCGAATACCGGGACACGTACCTACGAGCGCTCACGCTCTATGCCGCCTACAGCATTGATTTCGCCGACGCGCTTGCCGCTGCCCACATGGAGCGCCTGGCCATCGACACAATCGTCAGCTACGATCATAGCATTGACCTCCTGCCGGGCATTCATCGGCAGGAACCATAGGCCTGTTCCAACTTGTCAGCCTCGTGACCGCGCAAATCCGCCAATCGCTCGACAATCAGAACCCATCCCATGACCACGACGTCCGGCGGCGGCTCGACGCCCCCATCCAATGAAAGCACACACCCACGCACGCGGGCGCTCATCGCCCTGGGCTGCGTCCTCCTGCTGATCCTGGCCGCCGCCATCGCCGCACGCCGCGGCGCGACGCCGATGCGCGACCTGAGCCGATCCGGCGTCGGCCAGCTCTACCTGCCGGCCATCCGCACCGACGTCACGCCCACCCCAGAGCCGACGGTCGAGGCCACCCCGGAGCCCACGCCGGAGCCCACCCCCATCCCCGAGCCCGGGCGCGAGTTGCGCGCCGTCTGGGTGAGCCGCTACGACTGGACCTCCTATGGCGTCGCCGCAGCCCCCGGCGACATTCAGCGCGTCGTCGACCAGGCGGCGTCGGCCGGGTTCAACGCCATCATCTTTCAGGTGCGCGCCGCCGGCGACGCCTACTACACGCCCGGCCTCGAGCCCTGGTCGCCGCGCCTCACCGGCACCCTCGGCCCGACGCTGGGTGTGCATCCCGGTTGGGATCCGCTCGCCGAGGTCATTTCCCGCGCCCACGCCGCCGGCCTTCAGGTCCACGCCTGGCTGAACGTCTACCCCGCCTGGCAGGCGCCCCCGTCGGAGAGCATGGGCAGCCTCGTCCCGGCCGTCGACGGCGTTTGGCCACCCCAGGCTTTGAACCGTTATACCTATCACAACAACGGCGGCTATGGCCTCGGCTATACCTGGCGCGTGTACGACGAGGGCGGACACATGCCCATCGCGTGGAATCAGTACACCTGGGCCAGCCCCGCCTGCCCCCAGGTGCGCGACCACCTCGCCGCTACCGCCGCCGACGTCCTGACGCGCTATCCCGTCGACGGCATCCATCTGGATAACGTGCGCTATCCCGGCAGGCAGTACTCCCTCGACCCCTTTGCGCAGGCCGCCTGCGACGCCGATCCGGCCTGCGACGCTCTCACGTCCGACGGCTGGCGGGCCGACTATCAGCGGCGCCAGGTGACGGAACTCGTGGCCCGCATCACACAGCAAAGCCACGCCATCCGGCCGGGCGCCCTCGTCTCGGCCGCTGTGTGGCCGGTGTACATGTCGCGCCCCGGCTGGCCGTCCACCAGCCAGGGCTACTCGGACTACTATCAGGACTCCCAGGCGTGGGTGCAGCAGGGCGCCGTCGACGCCATCGCGCCCATGATCTATGGCTCGAGCCTGTTCTCTGACGTGGACACTTGGGGGTTGATCGTGGCCGATTATCTGGCAAACGCGGGAGGGAACTGGGTGCTTCCCGGCGTGGGGATAGAGACGAACGCCGGCGCATGCGTGCCGTTCGACAGCATCGCCGGGCAGATCGCCACCGCCCGCGCCCTCGGTGCGCCCGGCCACGCCGTCTTTTCCCTCAAGGGCCTCGAGCGCTGCGGCTACCTGGCCGCACTCCGAGCAGGCCTATACGCCGACTCTGCCATCCCCCCACCGCGGTGACGCCTCATAGCAGAGGGGCATGCGCGCACCGGAATCACCCAGTGGGTGCCGCCCCCTCCAATAGCAGCTCAGAACCCGCCACCCGCAACCGCCCGCGCCCTGCAACCTGTGCCCTGCCACCGTTAATCCCGAACCCGCACGGCGTCGCCCTTACCCCAGCTTCCCCCGCAACGGATCTCCCTCTCGCCCGTAGAGCGCCCTGCGCCGCAGCAGATCGGGAAGACCGGCCTCGTCGAGTTCACGGCGCAGCCGGCGCGCCTTGTCCCCTTCCACGATGGGCATGGGCGATTTGGCCCCGCTCACGCGGATTCCCACGCTCGTGAGCGCCGCCTTCACCGCGGGCACCAGGCCGTAGGGTTGCATCGCGGTGATGATGCGGTTCGCCGCGAACTGCAGGCTGCGCGCGGCGCCCACCTCGCCGTGCGCGAACGCCTCGGCCATATCCACGAACAGGCGGGGCAACAGGTTGGCCGTGATCCCGATCGCCCCATCCACCCCCAGAGCCAGGCTTGGCAGGAGAAGTTCGTCCGTCCCCGAGAGCGCCGCCACGCCGGCGTCGCGTAGCGCCATCACCCGCGAGAGAAAGTGGATGTCGCGGGACACGTGCAGGAAACCTGCCACCCCCTGCAGCGCACAGATCTCCAGCAGTTGCTCCGGCCGGATCGTTGCCGCGGCCGCCATGGGCGCGTGGTGCACAAGCACCGGCACCTGCGATTCCGCGCAGATGGCGCGATAGTGCCCCAGGATCGCTGGTAACGGATAGTCATAGTAAAAGGGCAACACGGCGCTGATGGCGTCCACCCCCGCCAGGTTGGCGTGCTGCGTCAGTTCCACCGCCGTGTCTGTGGCCAGCGCTCCCACGTGCACCATCACCGGCGCTCGGCCACCTACCGCCGCCATGACGACCTCGGCCATCTCGTGGCGCACGCCCCGAGACAAGAGCACACCCTCGCCCGCTCCGCCCAACACATAGAACCCGCCGATCGTCGCCTCGAGCAGTGCGCCGACCAGCCTCTCCGTCGCCTCGATATCGACCCTGCCCTTGGGGTCCAGGGGCGTCACCAGGGCGGGCCAAATCCCGCGAAACTCGACCATCTCCCCCTACCTCTGACGCTGCGCCCCGCGCCGCCGCGCGGCAGGGCACACCTATCCGGGCCTCCCTCTCATCTTACGGCTGCCATAACCGGGGCGTCAAGCTCGCTCCTGCGCGCCTTGACGCCCCCCCCGAATGTGCTAGAATATCCGTTGTCAGGTGCGGCGCCCCGGCCACAGGGGCGCTCGCACGGCCTCGGTCTCAGTCCTGCCCCTGCGTGGCTCGCTCGGTCCGCCATCGCGCATCGCGTTGTAGCCCACTCGGCCCGTTGGTTCTCTAGTGTTCGCCCATTCGACCCTGGCGCCGCCTCGGGGTGCTCCCCTGTTTCTTGGTGTTGTCTCGTGTTCCCTCGGAAAGGAGTCGGCCATGAAGACCGTCGTCGCAGCAGCTCTCGGGGAATGCGTGCACATCGCAGGAGTGCTTAGCTTCCTGAGGCTCGCCGAGGCCGCGGGCTGGCGTACCATATTCCTTGGTCCCGCTACGCCCGTCCCCGAGGTGGTGGCCGCCGCCCGCCGCGAAAACGCCGATCTCGTGGCCGTCTCGTACCGGCTCACGCCGGAGAACGGCGCCCGCCTGCTGGGTGAGTTTGCCGAGGCCGCCGATGACCTGCACGCCGCCGGCGTGCGCTTTGCCTTCGGCGGCACCCCGCCCGTCGCCGATCGGGCGCGCTCGCTCGGCTTCTTTGAGCGCATGTTCGATGGCTCCGAGCCGCCCGACGCCGCCCTCGCCTACCTTCGCGGGCAGTCGGGCGTCAACCCCGCCGAGGAGGACATTCCACAGACGGTCGTCGCCCGTGTCGGCTGGAAGGCGCCCTATCCCATCCTGCGCCACCACTTTGGCCTGCCCACCATGGAGGCCACCATCGACGGCATCGCCCGCATAGCCGACGCCCACGCCCTCGACGTGATCTCGTTGGGCACCGATCAGGACGCCCAGGCCAACTTTTTCCATCCGGAGCGCCAGGACCCGCGTCGCACCGGCGCCGGAGGCGTCCCCGTACGCTCAGCCGACGACTATCGCGCCCTCTATGCTGCCAGCCGTCGGGGCAACTTTCCGTTGCTGCGCACCTATTCCGGCTGCGACGATTTCGTGCCCCTGGCTGAAATGTACGCCGAGACGATCCACAACGCCTGGTGCGCCGTGCCCATCTACTGGTTCAACCGCATGGACGGCCGCGGCCCGTGGGATCTCGAGGGCTCGATCCGCGAGCACCAGCGCCTCATGGCCTGGCACGGAGAGCGCGACATACCGGTGGAACTCAACGAGCCCCACCACTGGGGCCTTCGCGAGGCTCCCGATGCCATCTGTGTCGCGTCCGCCTACCTCTCGGCCTACAACGCCCGCGCTGCCGGCGTGCGCGACTATATCGCCCAGCTCATGTTCAACAGCCCGCCCGGCCTGTCCGACGCCATGGATCTCGCCAAGATGCACGCCATGCTGCGCGTCATCGCGCCCCTCGAAGGGCCCGAGTTCCGCATCTGGCGACAGACGCGCACCGGCTTGCTCAGCTATCCCGTACAGCCCGACGCGGCGCGCGCTCATCTGGCGGCCAGCGTCTATCTCCAGATGGCGCTCCGGCCGCACATCGTGCACGTAGTGGCCCACACCGAGGCCCACCACGCCGCCACCGCCGATGACGTCATCGAGGCGTGCGCCCTGGCGCGCCGCGCCATCGACAACGCCGTCCGAGGCCAGCCCAACATGCTCGCCGACGCAGCCGTCCAGGAGCGCGCCGAGGAGCTAGTCAGTGAGGCGATGGTGCTGGTGGACGCCATCCGTGGCCTGGCGGCCGGTGACGTCGCCGATCCCCTCACCGATCCCGCCACGCTAGCGCGCGCCGTAACCACCGGCATCCTCGACGCCCCGCACCTGCGCAACAACGCCTTCGCTCGGGGCGAGATCGTCTCCCGCATCGACTCCCGCGGCGCCTGCGTGGCCGTCGATCCGGCCTCGGGCCAACCCCTAGCCGAGCGGCAACGCCTGGCTGCGCTGTAGCATCGTCGCATCGGCTGGACACGTGCACCGTACGGGCTGTTAGCTGTCAGCTCTTGGCCGTTGGCCGAACGCCGAGAGCCAAAGCCCAACAGCCCGGCCGCAAGACACCTACCGTCCGTCGCACCATAGAAAGGACCGCACCATGCCCTCCACCCACTATGCCGTTATCGGCGCCGGGCACGGCGGCAAGTCAATGGCCGCCCACCTAGCGGTGATGGGCTATACCGTGACTCTGTTCAACCGTACCGCCGCCCACGTGGAGGCCATCCGCAGGCGAGGCGGCATCGAGCTGGAGAGTTACGAGGGTGGCCCCCGTGGCTTTGCCCGCATCACCGCCGTCACCTCCACCATCAACGGCGCCCTGGCGGAGGCCGACGTCGTCATGGTGGTGGTGCCGTCCAGCGCCCATGCCGAGGTCGCCGCGAATTGCGCTCCCCACCTGCGCGACGACCAGATCGTCGTGCTCCACCCCGGCCGTACCGGCGGAGCGCTCGAGTTTCGGCGCGCCCTGCGCGAGGCCGGCTGCCGGGCCAACGTCACCATCGCCGAGGCGGAGACCCTCATCTACGCTTGTCGCTCCGATGGCCCCGCTCAGGCGCGCATCTTTCGCATCAAGGAGGCCGTGCCGCTGGCGGCCCTGCCCGCTACGGAGACGTCGCGCGTGCTCGACGTCCTCTGCAAGGCGTACCCCCAGTTCATCGACGGGGACAGCGTGCTGCACACCGGGCTGAACAACATGGGCGCCATCTTTCATCCGGCGCTAGCCATCCTCAATGCCGGCTACATCGAATCCACCGGCGGCCATTTCCAGTTCTACATCGACGGCGCCACCCCGTCCGTCTCGCGCGTGCTCGAGGTGCTGGACCGCGAGCGCGTCACCGTGGCGGCGGCCATTGGGATACGCGCCCGTACGGCGCAGGAGTGGCTGCGCATGGCCTACGACGCCTCCGGCGACTCCCTCCACGAGGCGATCCAGAACCAGGCGGGCTACCACGGCATCACGGCGCCCTCGACGCTCAACCATCGCTACATCCTTGAGGATGTCCCCATGAGCCTCGTGCCCATCGCGGCGCTGGGGCGTCGCTACGGCGTGTCCGTCGAGGCCATCGACAGCATCATCTGCCTCGCCTGCATCATCCACCAGACGGACTATTGGCGGCGCGGCCGCACTCTCGACAAGTTGGGCATCGAGGACCTCAACGTGGACGAGCTGCGGCGGTATGTGACGGAGGGAGAAGTGGGTTAGTTTTCGGGTGGAGAACAGCTGGCACCAAGGTTCCTTGGTACAAAGCCTGCTCAGTCGCTTGGTTCATTGTATAGTACGATAAACGACTGAAGTCGTCACTACAAAGCCTTTTAGCCAGTGATGTGAAGACTCCAGTCGTTAGCTTTTGTTTCGAGCTGGATTGATAGACTATGTAGTGATGACTTTAGTCGTTTCTCTGTCTGTCCGATGAGCAAACGTTTGGAGCCGTTACTTCGCTCCTCGTATTCCGGCTCTAACTTCGTTGATCGCCCCCGATCCCCGTCGATCAGCGCGTCGCACGCAATGCATCATCGGCGCCGCCATCGTCTCGCGCCCCCTCAACCACCAGCACGTATTCGCCGCGTATCGCCGTACCCCGCAGGCGCTCGATCAACTCTGACAGCGTCCCACGCTCCACCGCCTCGTACATCTTGGTGAGGTCGTTGGCCACCGCCGCCCGGCGATCGCCGAACACTGCCAGCGCATCCTCCAGCGACGCGATCAGCCGGTAGGGGCTCTCGTAGTAGATCAGGGTATAAGGGATCGCCGCGTCTGCCGCATAGAACCGCCGCCTGCCAGCCGACCTGCGTGGCGTGAACCCCCGAAAGCAAAAGCTGTGCGCCGGCAGCCCCGACAGCACCACCGCCATCACCAGCGCCGTCGGTCCGGGGATCATTGTCACCGGCAGCCCCTGGTCCACCGCGGCGCGCACCAGTGTGTACCCCGGATCCGAGATCCCCGGCGTGCCGGCGTTGGTCACCACCGCCACCGACTCGCCCGCCTTGAGCAGCTCCACGATCCGCGCCCCGGCCTCGGCCTCGTTGTGCTCGTGGAACGCCATCTGGGGCTTGTGGATGTCATAGTGCTGGAGCAGGCGCCCCGTCTTGCGCGTGTCCTCGCTGGCTACCATGTCCACCTGACGCAGCGTCTCCAGCGCCCGCAGCGTGATATCGCCCAGATTGCCGATCGGCGTGGCCACCAGGTACAGCATAGCCCCCCTTACCGCCCAGCCAGCATCGCCGCCGTCTTGACCGCCTCGATCATGTTCCCAGGGTTGGCGATTCCCTTGCCGGCGATGTCCAGCGCGCTGCCATGGCCCGGCGTGACGATGGTGAGCGGCAAACCCGCATAGATCACCACCCCCTCGCCAAAGGCCGCCGTCTTCATGGCGATGTTGCCCTGATCGTGATACAGGAACGTCACGCCGTCGAACTCGCCGCGCATGGCGCGCACGAACACCGTATCCGCCGGCACCGGCCCGCGCACCACGATGCCGCGCTCCGCCAACGCCTCGATGGCGGGCGTGATGATAGTGCGCTCCTCATCGCCAAAGAGCCCCCCCTCGCCGCCGTGGGGGTTCAGCGCCGCCACCGCCACCCGCGGCTGCTCCATGCCGAGCCGTCGCATCATCGCTACGAGCTGCTCCGTGGCCGTCACAATGCGGCCGGGCGTAAGCCGCGAGACGATGTTGCGGAACGCCGTGTGCTCCGTCACCGTGGTGCGCAGCAGGTTGCCCCACTTGACCACGGCACGCACGTCCTCCCTCCCGGTGATCGCCTCGAACAGCTCGAACTCGGAAGGGTACCCCTCCGCCAGCGCCAGCGACTCTTTGGTGAGGGGTGCCATCGCCAGCGCGTCTACGCGCCCGCTCGTGGCCAGATCGAACGCCGCGCGGATCATCCGCGCCGCCACCGCGCCGGCCTCCTTGCTCACCGCGCCCATCGGCACCGGCGCATCATCGCCCACGACATCCGCTACGGGGATCGCCGGCGCGCCGCCCGTCTGGGCCGCGGCCCAGATGGCCGCGACATCGCCGATCTCGTCCTCCGCCACGCGCTCCAGGCGCGCGTCCAGCCCCAGCTGCTGCCGCATCGCCTCGAAAACGGCATAGCTGCCGACCAATAACGGCCGGCACACCTCGCGCACCGACTCATCTACAGCGCTCTTGAGCGCCACCTCCGGCCCGATGCCGGCGGGGTCCCCCATGAGGATTCCCATCACCGGCCTCACCTGCGAACGTTCCATGATGTCCTCCGTTGTCAACACTCGGCTGTCTGCCGTCGGCCTTCGGCGCTCAGCGGTCGGCCATCGGCCACACTCCCCCTGGGTGTGACCCAAGCCGACGCCGGCTACAGGTTCCGGGTCACAGGTTACAGGCATCAGCAAGTGAACCCACGAACGCCTGTGACCTGCAACCTGCCACCTATAACCGCTCACCAACGCACAACCCATAGCACACAACCCGACCCGCGTCCCCATCACGCAACAGGGGCACGGCTCCCCGTGCCCCTGTCAGTTGTCGCGCGCCACCGGTGTCGTCAGCGCCGGCCGCGCCGCCAGCGGAGCACCGGGTTGCGCGCCGCCCGGACCTCATCCAGCCGGCGCACGGGCGCGTTCACCGGCGCCTCGTGCAGCGTCTCGGGCTCCTCCCGCGCCTCCCCGGCGATGCGCTGCATCGCGTCGACAAAGTAGTCGAGGGTGTCCTTGCTCTCCGTCTCGGTCGGCTCGATCAACAACGCCTCGGGGACGATGAGCGGAAAATAGTTGGTGGGTGGGTGCACGCCATAGTCGATCAGCCGCTTGGCGATGTCCAGCGCATGGACATCGGGTGCCCCCTCCACCTTGCCCTGCAGCACGAACTCGTGCATGCACGTGCGGTCATACGACAGGGGATAGACCTCCTTCAGGACCGCCTGGAGATAGTTGGCGTTGAGTACCGCTGCCTCGCTCACCTCGCGTAGGCCTCGCGCGCCCAGCATGCGGATGTAGGTGTAGGCCCGCACCATGATGCCAAAGTGGCCGTAGAACGCCTTCACACGGCCGATGGAGCGCGCCGGCATCTCCAGCCGGTACCAGAGCCCCTCGCGACAGGCGTCGTCCCAGTCATCCTCGGCATCCGCCCAAGCGGCGGCCGCATCCTCGGGCAGCCTCATCCCCGTGACGGTATCGATCATGCAGGCCTCGGCGGTCACGATGGGCCCCGGCAAAAAGTCGGCCAGCGCCGCCGTTACCCCTACCGGCCCCGCCCCGGGCCCTCCGCCGCCGTGAGGCGTCGCGAACGTCTTGTGCAGGTTATAGTGCATGACGTCAAAGCCCAGCTCGCCGGGTTTGGCGATACCCAGCAGGGCATTGAGGTTCGCCCCGTCGCCATACATCAGGCCGCCGGCCTCGTGCACCAGGCGCGTGATCTCCAGCAGGTTCTCGTCGAACAGCCCCAGCGTGTTGGGGTTGGTGAGCATCATCCCCACGACGCGCTCATCGAGCTTGGCGCGCAGGTCCTGGAGATCGACGTTCCCCCGCCTGTCCGACGTGACCTCCACCATCTCGAACCCCGCCATCGCGGTGGAGGCCGGGTTCGTCCCGTGGGCCGAGTCGGGGATGAGAATGCGCTTGCGCGCCCTGTCTCCCCGCGCCTCGTGGTAGGCGCGCATGATGAGCACGCCGGTCAGCTCACCATGGGCTCCCGCCGCCGGCTGGAGGCTCGCCGCCGCAAAGCCGCCGATCTCCTTGAGGTACTCCTGGAGGGCGTGGATCAGCTGCAGGTTACCTTGCACCGACTCTTCGGACTGATAGGGGTGCGTCTCGGCGAACCCCGGCAGGCGCGCCGCATCCTCGTTCACCTTGGGGTTGTACTTCATGGTGCAGGACCCCAGCGGGTAAAACCCGACGTCCACGCCCCAGTTCTTTTGCGACAGCCGCACAAAGTGTCGCATGAGGGCCGATTCTGTGACCTCGGGCAGATCGAGGTCCTCGCGCAGGAGGTTGGCCGGCGGCAGGTCGGCCTCCGGCACATCCAGGGCAGGTAGCGTGGCCGCGCAGCGCCCCGGCGCGCCGAGTTCATAGATGATCGGCTCGGCCCGGTTGAGCGTGGCGGTCGCGACGATGTGTTCAGCGCTCATGAGCCCAACTCCTCCAGCGCCTGCACCAGGGCATCGACCTCGTCCGCCGAATTCATCTCGGTGACACAGACGAGCATCTGGTTCTCGAGTTCGGGATAGTCCCGAGCCAGATCATATCCCCCGATGATGCCGTACTCGTCCAACAGGATCTCGTTGATCTCACGCACCGGCCGCGGGCACCCCACGACGAACTCGTGGAAGAAGGGCAGCGACAGGTCGACGGTGTAGTCATCCAGCACCGAGATGGCCTCGGCGGCATAGTGCGCCCGGTGGTAGCACAGCTTGGCCACCTGCGACAGCCCGCAGCGCCCCATGCCGGCCAGGTACGCGGCGGCCGCCAAGACGTTGAGCCCCTGGTTCGTGCAGATGTTGGATGTGGCGCGCTGCCGGCGGATGTGCTGCTCCCGCGTGGACAGCGTCAGCACGTACCCGCGCGTGCCGTCGAGGTCGACCGTCTCCCCGACCAGCCGCCCCGCCATGCGGCGCACGTACTGCTCCTTGCAGGCAAAGAACCCCAGGTATGGCCCACCGAAACTCAGCGGGATGCCCAGCGGCTGTCCCTCGCCCAGCGCGATGTCGGCGTCGAACGCTCCCGGCGCCTTCAACAGCCCCAGCGCGATGGGGTTGCACGCCACCGCCAGCAGCGCGCCTCGCGCGTGCACGGCGTCGGCCACGCCCGTCAGGTCCCTGATGCGCCCGAAAAAGTCGGGATACTGCACCACCAGGCAAGCGGTGTCGTCGTCCACCATCTCCACAAGGGCCTGCAGGTCGTTCTCCAGGCGGTCGTCGCCCACCACCTGCACGCCCGCCCCCTGCACGTAGGTGCGCGCCGTGGCGCGGTACTCGGGATGGACGGACGGCGCCATCACCACCTTGGTCCGTCTGCCGCGCCCCACACTCAGCGCCATGATCACGGCCTCGGCGAGCGCCGTCGCACCGTCATAGTGCGACGCGTTGCTCACCTCCATACCCGTCAGCTCGCAGATCATCGTCTGATACTCAAAGATGGTCTGCAGCGTCCCCTGGCTGATCTCGGGCTGGTACGGCGTGTACGCGGTATAGAACTCGGAACGGCTGATGACGTGGTCCACGACGCTGGGCACAAAGTGATGGTAGGCTCCCGCGCCGAGGAAGCAGGCGTTGTGCTGCAGGTCGGCGTTCGCCTCCGATGCCTCCCGCAATTCGGCCATCACCTCCAGCTCCGAGAGCGGTTCCGGTAGATCGAGGCCGGGGAAGCGATAACCGGTCGGCACATCGCCAAACAGATCCTCGACGCTCTCCACGCCGATGCGCGCCAGCATGGCGCGTCGGTCGGCGTCGGTGTGGGGGACGTAGGTCATCTACTGCCCCCCTTCATCCTTGACGCGCTCCACGAACTGCTGGTAGGCCTCGGCGTCCATCAAGGAGTCGAGTTCGTCGTGGTCCTCGATCACGAACTTGACGAACCAGCCGTCGCCGTACGGATCGCGGTTCACCAGGTCGGGGCTGTCCTCGAGTTCCTCGTTCAGCTCCACGACCTCGCCGGCCACCGGTAGGTAGACGTCCGACGCCGCCTTGACCGACTCGACCACGCCGAACGCCTCGCCCTTCTCAAAGCTGTCCCCGACCTCGGGCATCTCGACGAACACGACGTCGCTCAGCTGCTGCTGAGCATAGTCGGTGATCCCGACGTACCCCATGTCCCCCTCGACGCGAACCCATTCGTGCGTCTTGGCGTACCGACATCTACTGTCAACCTTGACTGGCATGTGCGGCCCTCCGTGTTCTAGTCCTGCTGGCGTCTGAATGGGATATTCTAAAGCCCACCCTGTCGCTCACAAGTCGCGCCTATCTTGCATCAATCCGCTCAATGGCGCAAATCGCTCCGAGCACCTTTCCAGCCACGCATCAGGTCATCTGCCGCCGGATACACGGTAGAGCACCGGGGCATGCCCCGCCGCGCGTCACGCGGGCAGAACGCCGGCCGCGACTCGTCCGCCGACAGCTGATGGCTGACCGCCCCTCCGTCACATCCCGTCCGGCGGCCATGGCGCCAGGGTCACGCCCGACGGCCGCGGCCCCGTGGGTCGATGCGGCGCCTCGTCGGGGGTATAGTGCACCGCCAGGTCAGGCGTCTCGATCCATGTGTGCCCAGCGTACCGCGAATCCATCGCCGCCGCCAGCACTCCCGTTGTCAGTAGGGTGCGCTCCACGGGGTAGGCCGGGCGCCCCTCCAGGAACATCTCTTCGATGTTGCGGCACAGATAGGAAAAGTGGGCGTGCGGTCCCCCGCCCTGCAAGACAAACTCGCATGCATTGACAGTATTGTGCGCCACCGCGGCGTAGGCAAAGGATCGGCAGTAGCCCTCGAGCATCAGCACCGCGCCGCGCATCCCGTCGCGATACTCCAGCACGAATGCCGCCGCGCCGGGCGCCAGCCGTGGCGCCGCACTCCAAGGGCCGCGCGGCTCTGAGAGGGCGCCGGCGGCCGCCTCGGCCAGCGCGCTCATGGCGCCGTCGCCCACCAGCCACTCCCAGACCTGCGCCCCCTCCAGGCATCGGACGCGCGCCACCCCCTTTTCTCCACCCGCGCGACGTTCCACCATGCACTGCAGCACCTCGAGGGCATGAAAGCCGTAGGCCTCCAGGTCGCCATAGCCAATGGCCAGCGCGGTCTCGAGGCGCGCGTCCGGCGGCGTCTCCAGCCAGGGCCGCCGCCAGCATACCGGCAGCGACGACCCCGCCATCAGCGGCATGCCCAGCTCGCGCGCCCGCTCGACGATCCACAGGGCGTCCGGCCAGTTGTACGACAGGTGTTTGTCTACGAAGACAGGCACGGACCTCCCGGCCCCCGCCAGCGTCCCCGCCACCTGCTCGAACAGGTGCCGCCGCGGGTACAGCTTTTGCCCCTTCTCGTTCAGGGGGTAATCGCCATGCTCGCCGATGACGAGCACGCCGTCCACGGCCGGCGCATCGCCGCCGAGGGTCACCGCGGCCCGGACACTGGGAAACACCGGCACGCCAAAGGCGCGCGCCGTCTCCAACCCAGTATCGGAGGGGTTCACCTGATCGAGATAGAGGGAGGCGATCTCGATCCGCGGCGCGTGCAGACCATCATCGCAGGGCAACGCCCGCAGGAACTTGCCCACGATCACGTCGGCATGCGAGTTCGGCCGATACTCTGTCACGATGGCGGCGATCCTGGGTTTCGGCACGTGTTGCCTCCTCATTGGTAGCGTGAACGCTCACACGCAGAGATCGCAAGCCCAAGAATAGCCCCCGCCACCGCGGGTGTCAATGCAGTACGGCCTGCCCGACACGAGCCGCGGATCACGGGGCCATCACCGCTGGAAACCTCACCCGGTGAGGCGTCGCCGTCGGCGTGATGGTAGGGGTGGGGCTCCGCGGGGGCGCATATGTCGGTGTTCCTCGCGTCGCCGAGGGCGTCACCCCTACCGACGGCGTCACTCCCGGTGAACCCGCCCGGCAGCTGAATATCCGAATGTCGTCGATGAACCACCCAAGCCCATTGCCGCCGTCGTCGGTGCCCATGCGAAAGCGCAGGCGGAACGGTTGGCCCGCCAGCGCCGCGAGGTCGAGCCGGCTGCTCACGTAGCCACGGCTCGCCGCGGTGAACGCGCGCCGTCCTCCCAGAGGGTTCCCCCAGTCCGTCGAGAGTTCGCCGGAGTAGCCGTTGTGAGTAAAGAGGGGCCCGGCGTCGTGCCAGGTGGCGCCCCTGTCGGTGCTGTACTCCACCACGCCGCCGTCGGCGTATATCACCAGACCCCACGCCGAGATCGCCTCGAACGAGTGGGCATGATCGAACCGCAGGAAGGCGCCCGGGGGCAACATCACGTCGCGCGTCATCGCCATGGTGAAATCGGCGACGTACTCCTGGTCATACCCCCAGATATTGGTCACCCCGCTTCGGGCATAGGTGGCGTCCATGCCGAGATCGTTGGGGTTCTGGGGGTAGTAAAAGGTGTTGTACGTTCCGCTCAGGCTCGCCGCCGCCCACGTGCCGCTGCGAGGGTTCTCCAGATCGTCCGCGAATACGTCGAGCGGAGCGCCATCGGTGCACACCGGGGCCTCGGCGGCGGCGCAGGCGGGCGGCTGGCGATCCATCTCTACCGCCGCGACGGCGCTCTGCACCTGCGCCACATCGGCCAACGTCAGCACTCCGTCCGCCACGAGGTTGTGCGCCGCCTGAATGAGGGCGTCGTGCAGGTCCGCGTACCCCGCTCCGGAGGTGAGGAGCTGCGTCTGGACCTCCCAGAAGAGCGCCGCCGTCTTGGGAATCCCCAAGGGTGCGACGGTATAGCCGTTGAAGGAGCCCCCCTCGGCCATCAGGTAGGCCGCCTTGGCACCGATGCCATAGTTCAGGTGCACGCCGCCATTGTCCAGCCCGCCGCAGTAGTAGCCCGGGTGCGTCATCCGGTCGGCGTAGGCCTGCTGCCCGGTATCGGGGAGGGTGTACCCGTAGGCGGGAGGATCGCTGAGACTGCGCGCGGCGCCGCCCGCCATGTCCTCGCCCATCAGCCAACGCGCCGGGCCTCCTCGCCCATCGAACCCGTTGGCCAGATCGATGAACTCGCCCCAGATATCCGAGAACGCCTCGTTGATGGCGCCCGACTGCATATAGTAGAACAGGTGAGAGGTGTGCTCCGTCACGGCGTGGGTGAATTCGTGGGCCACCACGTCGTCCGCCAAGGCATACCCCTCGCCGAACACGAGTTGGGCCCCGTTCCAGAAGGCGTTCGGATAGGGGCAGTCCATGCCCGGCTGGCAATAGCGGGTCGTCGCGACCACCGGCGCCCCGGCGCCGTCCCATCCATCGTAGCCGTGCAGGAGGAAGAAGAGGTCGTAGGCGTCTCCCAGGAAAGCGTAGGCGGCGTCGGCGTCCGCCAGCCCCGTCGGCGGCGCCCCCTCGGCCCGCACGAGAGTGCCGGGGAGCCCCAGCGCCGCGTTGTTGCCGTTGTCGTGGATTCGCCGCACCCTAGCGTTCGTCACGAGGCTGAACCGCAACGCGATGGCGCCCACGTGGGCGTCCACGAGCACCAGTTCGCGCAGCCAGGCCGGCTCGCCGTGCTGCACCTCGAGGCGCCACACGAGCCGGTCGCGCCGTAGCCCCGGCCCTCCCAACAGGGCCGGGTTATAGATCCACAACGTCGGCTCGGAGCACGACAGCTCGTCGCTGGCGATCTCGACGCCGCGCGACACCGCCTCCACGGCACGTCGGCAGGCCTCTTCCGGCGGCACGCGCGGCGTCACGTCCACGTCGAGCGCGGGAAGCGCCTCTCCGGCGGCGGCCAGGACGCGCCCCCCGCCGTCCACCTGCACCACCAACTCACCTCCAAGGATCGGCACGCCCTGGTGATACTGCTGGTAGCGCACCGCCCGCCGCCCCGAGGCGCCCTCCGGCGTCGACAGCGCCGCCAGGTCACGGCCCACATCCTCCACGCCAAAGGCGTGGCCGTGGGCCGCGACGAACGCCCCGGCCACCTCCTCGGGGCCAGCCTCCGCCGACAGGTCGAGACCATCCATCAGCGCCTGGCCCACCGGCGCGCCGACGAACCGCACCATTCCCGTCTCGTTGTGGTAGCCGATCCGCGCCCCCGCCGGCAGGTCCAGCGCCGGCGATCCCTCGCCCTCGTCCTGCGCCACGCCCCGGCCCGCCAGCGCGGCGATTGCCACGACCACTACCAGGGTCAGCGCGATCCCGCGGCCCCGTCTCTCCCTCTCTCGCGCCATGCGCCCACGCCCCCACACCCACGGCGTCGCGGCGACTCTCTAGAAAACGCGAAGGATCGGTCGCGAGGCGTCGATGCCGGCCAGACCTCCGGCCGCGCTCGAGTTCCGGCTCCGCCGGACCCCGTCGCCCCTCATCCAATCCTTCGGCACGCGATGCGTATGGGTTGTGTCGCAGTGTCACGCGATGCGAGCGCGCTGTCGCGGGTTGTCTCCCCGTGCGCAATATGCTGCCCGAGCGTCGCGCCCCGACGAGCCCTATCGTCGGTACGCCGGCTTGTAGAACGGTTTCCTGACCACCACCGCCGATCGAACCTTGTCGCGAATGACGACTCCCAGCTCCGTGCCCGGCTTGCCGTACTCCACCGGCACAAAGGCCAGCGCCAGAAAGGCGTCCACCGTCGGCGCATACATCCCCGTGGTCACCTCGCCCACCACCAGGTCTCCCGCCACCACCTCGTAGCCGTGTCGCGGCACGCCACCCTGCGTCATCCGCAGCCCCACGAGCCGATTGGGCGCTCCCTCGAGACGCGTCTTGAGCAGCGCCTCGCGCCCCACGAACGGCCCCTTCTCCAGGGCCACGGCAAAGCCTAGCCCCGATTCGAGGGGATCGACCATGGGCGAGATCTCTTGGCCATAGAGCGGCAAACACGGCTCGAAACGCAACGAATCGCGCGCCGCCAAGCCGATGGGCAGCAGCCCGTGTGGCTCTCCGCTCTCCATGATGCGGTCCCAGACCTCGCCCGCCCTCTCCGCCGGGAAGAACAGCTCGAACCCGTCCTCGCCGGTGTAGCCCGTGCGCCCCACCAGGGCGGGCGTCCCCACCACCTCGGTCTCTACCACCGTATGGAACGCCAGCGTGGACAGGTCCGCTGCGCAGAGCGGGTTCAGGATCGCCTCAGCGCGCGGGCCCTGCAGCGCCAACATATAGGTCGCGTCCGAGACGTTCTCCAACGTCACGTCAAACCCATCCCGATGGTACTCTAGCCAGCGCGTGTCCTTGGCGTTGTTGGCGGCATTCACGACGACGAAATAGCGATCGGGCAGACGGTAGACAAAGGTATCATCCACCACTCCGCCGTCATCGTAGCACATGAGCGCATAGTAGGCGCCGCCCACCTCGAAGGCGCTGACGTCGGCCGTCATCACCTGCTGCAGGAAGGGGACCGCGTCGGGGCCCTTGACCACGATCTGCCCCATGTGGTCGATGTCGAACAGCCCCGCGGCCTCGCGCACGCGGAGGTGCTCCTGCTTTGGCCCGGTTGGATACTGCACCGGCAGCGTATAGCCGGCAAACTCGACCATCCTTCCACCCAAGGCCACGTGCCGATCGTACAGCGCAGTCTGCTTTGCCATAGTACCGCTCCTTGTTGCGTCGTGATGGCGAGCGTCCTCCCCGACGTGGCTGTGGCCTCCACCTCACGCCGTATAGGGCGTTCTATGCGAGGCCCGCCTCTTGGCGTGCTCTTGTCAACAGCGCATCTACGCCCAACTGCAAGGCCCACTGACGCAGATATGCCAAGATGGTCCCCATGTGCCCGCAAGACGCCAAGGGTGTCCTGCCACTGCCTGTCTGAGACCCCGCCGCCCATCCGATACCACTCGAGCTTGGCAAGGACGATATCCTTACGGCTGGCGAAACAGGCCGCCCGCGGGGGCTAGCCGGACACTACCTCGGCCACGCGCCTGCCGAACTGCTCGCGCGCGTAGGGGGTTCGATGACTCACAAAGACATCCACCTTGAACATCGTCTCCAGGTGGATCACGTTGAATGACCGCCGATGGCGTATGGCCTCGCGGACCGCCGCCGCGTCGACGTAGAAGCGCCCCTCCAGCGCGCCAGCTAGCGGCTCCGCGTGACTCTCATCGAGGTCGGCGACGAGATCGACGTCGAGCGTAGCGCGCGCCACCCCGTGTACCGCGCTGGCTAGCGAGCCTCCGATGAAATTGGGTACGCCAGCGCATCCAGCGCGTCAACGACCAGTAGGGCTGCGGCCATTGGCTCGGGTAGCATGTCCCTACCCCTCAGACTCCGGCCCATACGCTTTCCGCGCGAGGTCATCCCCCAACAGCAGCGTGGCGAGGCGCCGCTTGAGCCGTTCCTCCGTATCGTAGGGGTAGCGGCGGCGCAGCCCGATGAGCGCGAGTTCGCGCACCGTTCGGTTCATCTCGCCCACCATGTGGAGTTTACGCCATGCCGGCGCCCTGGCCAGCAGATCGAGGAGCACCCGCTCCGTCTCCGGCTCGGTATCCTCTCATAGGGCGCGGGCAACACCCGTTCGCCGCGTCACGCCCGCCCTCCGAGCGACGCCACCAGTAGGCCGACCTCCCGCTCCGCCTCCGCCGCCGTCAGCGGCCGGGCATAGTTGTACATCACCCCGCCGGGGCGCTCATTATAATAGGGGCGATTGCACCCGGGACACCCCGCCGTACGGAACGCCTCACCCCCCTCCAACGCGGCGCGCAGCGCGCACTCATCCAACCCGTACGACCTCAGCCGGCCATCGCCGTCGAACGCGAACCCCTCGGCGCGCACGCGCCCCTGCACCATCAGCCAGCGCGCCGCCTGCACCCGGCGATAGCACTCGAGTGCTGGGGGCTCGACCTCTGCCATCGCGGTGCCCGGCACGGGCGTAAAGGCGAACAGGCCAATGGTGATCCGCGCGTCGGCCAGCCGCTGCATGAGGCGCGCCATATCTGCCTCGGCCTCGCCCAGGCCTACAATAAGGTGCGTTCCGATGCGCCCTGGATACCGCGCCGCGCTCGTCAGCAGCAACTCCCAAGTCCGCTCCCAGGAGCCTCCCTTTACCCGGCGATACAGCTCGGGGGTGGCAGCGTCCAGGGCCATCGTCACGCGCTCGGCACCAAGTTTCAACAGATCCGCCACATCGCCCAGGTTGCGCGGCACCGCCGAGACGCAGATGGGAGCCGTCGTCTCGGCCGCCAACGCCCCCACGGCCTCCTCCACCGCCTCCAAGGCGCCGTCCCCGGCCGTCACCTGAAAGCAGGCCCGGGCGATCTGACCCTTCGAGTAGGCGCGCGCCACCGCCTGGGCCACGTGATGGGCGTCAAAGACGGGCCACGTCACCCGCGAGAGCGCCTCCACCGGCGCGTGGCTCTCCCGCGCCTGGGCGCAAAAGGCGCAGTTGCGCCGACAGCGCTCCCCCACCATGAGGTAGGCGGTGGTCGGCGCCGCGTCCATTGCGAGAGGGCGCAGCCCCAACACCGCCGCGCTGCCGGACGACACGCGCCACTGCGCGCCACACGCATCGCCCTCGGGCGCACCGCTCGCCGCGTGGGCGCCTCGATCATCCCCGTCGTCGCGATCCTCTAGCCCAGCCCGCAACACTCGTTCCCCCACGCTATCGCCAGTCCCAGCTCCTCCGCCACGCGCTCCGCGACACGCGTCGGGTTCACGACGCCGTTCAGCCCCGCCCGCACCGCCACCTCGTCCACCGCCTGGCGATAGGCGCCGTGCGGGCGCATGCACCCCAGCGTCAGCCGCGCCTGCGGAAGCCGAACCCTCGCCTCCAGCAGCACGTCCGCCACGTCCTCAACGGCCGGCGGCGCACACCGCGCAAAGGCCGTCCCCTCGGTGGGGATCAGCACGATGAACACGAGCGCCTCCACCCCTTCCGCCGCCAGCGCCGACACCGCCGCCATCTCGCCGCTCAGCCGCCCGGCGCGCAGCCCCACCGTGATGTGAGGCACCACCCGCGCGTGGCGGCGCATCATACGCAGCGTCTCGAGGTACGTGTCGAGACCCACGTCCAGCCCGTACACCTCGCGGGCCGTGTCCGCGTCGCCCACCACATCGAACGACACCACGTCCGCCAACGGCGCCACGGCGCGCATGGTGGCCTCGTCGATCAGCCCCAGGTGCCAGTTGAGCCTCCTGCCATCGCCGAGGCGCCGCAGCGTCTCCAGGTGCTCCAACACGGGCACGCGCCCCGCCGCGTCACACCCGCCGGAGACGAGGAGGCTCGTGGCGCCGTCCAGGGCGCCGGGTTTCGCGGCATCGTCGATGGGGCGCATGTGCCGCAGGTAGCGCCCGCCGCAGTGGGCGCACTGCAGCGCGCAGTACGAGCCCGTGACACTCACGGGCAGGGTGCGCGTGGGACGGTCAAAGGTGATCGTCGGGGGATGGTGGCAGCGCCGCACTGCCCAGGCCTCACGCCAGCGGTGCGGGGTGACAGCAAACACGTTTTCCACGTCGAGGGTCTCGTCTGCGTGCATCTTCTCACCCAGTCGTCCTATGCGGAGGGCAGTATAGGCCGCCGCGCTACACCGGTCAACGCGGGCGCCGCATCTCCGGCGCCAAAGCGTTACCGGCGGCGCCCCGAGCTACCCCCGACCTTCACACTGCTGCTTGCCGAGGCGCTTCGCGTGACGCGAGACGCCCCCTGGCCCATGGGTGTCCAGAACTCTGGGAGAGCGGCGCGCCGCCGAGCGTCCGCCGCGGGCGGAAACCGCGCTATCCGCTCCAAAGCGAAGCCCTGAGCGCCATGTAAGTCCTCCGGCGCGGACTTTCTTCCGCCCGCGAAGGCGGGCTTTGCGATGTTAGCGCCTGACCTCGGTCAGCGGCGTGCTCGCCCCGGCTGAACGCCCAGCATCCTGGACAGGCCCTCGCCCATCCAACCGTTGACGGCAGCCCCCAATGGCGCTATTCTTCGCGCCGTGTTGCACGGAGAAATCCTCTCACCACTCAGCTCACACCGCCTCCCGAAGGAGACTTGCCCATGGACGCTAACGAGTTCAGGTCGCGCCTCACCGCCCGCATCTGGCAATCCATCGCCCAGAGCCACGTCGAGCTGTCGTCCATCCCTCGCGATCAGCTTGAGACGCTCGTCAACGCCGTGTCCGACGGCGTCGTCGAGACCCTCGCAGGTCTCAGCTCGGAGACGGGCCTCGATTGGGATACGACCGCCGAGGTGACCGACGAACTCGTTCTCTGGACGGGCCGGCCCTTCATGTCGCTGGTGGAGCAGTACCGCGTCACCACCGAGCGTGTGCGCGTGCGCTCTGGCTTGCTCGCCAAGGAAAACGAGAACGTCGAACTCGTGCGCATCCAGGACATCGACTACCGCCAGGGCCTGGGTGAGCGCATCCTGGGCATCGGTGACGTACACGTTCGCAGCTCTGATCCCTCCCATCCCCTTGTCACCCTGCGCAACGTGCGCCACCCCGAACGCGTGCACGACATCATCCGGCGCGCCATGCTGTCTGCCCGCCGCCGCTACCGCTTCAGCTTCCAGGAGGAGATGTAACGCCCCTTGCCAGCCCGTCCCTGAGGCGCCATAATGGGGGCACGCGTTCATCAGGCCGCCTCATCGCAGCACTCGGGGCGGCCATTGTGTTTCTGGAGGGAGGCTGCCATGGATACGCGTCGCTTGGGCAAGACCGGGGAGCGTCTCTCGGTGGTAGGCTTTGGGGGCATGGTAGTCAACGGTGTCCAGCCCGACGAGGCGGCGCGCCTCGTCGTCCAGGCCATCGATCGCGGCATCAACTACTTTGACGTCGCCCCCACGTACGGGAACGCGGAGGAGCGCCTGGGCCCCGCCCTGGCCCCCTACCGTCGCTCCGTGTTCCTGGCGTGCAAGACCCGCGAGCGCACCGCGCAGGGCGCCCGCGAGGAGTTGCATCGCTCCCTCGAGCGCCTGCGAACCGACATGTTCGACCTCTACCAGCTCCATGCCGTGACCACTATGGATGAGGTCGAGCAGCTGATGGCGCCCGGCGGCGCCATCGAGGCGCTCATCGAGGCCCGCGAAGAGGGGCTCATCCGCTTCATCGGATTCTCGTCCCACGACGACGACGCTGCCGCAGCCCTGCTGCAACGCTTTCGTTTTGACACCATGCTCTTTCCGTTCAACTGGGTCTCGTGGTACCAGGGGGGCTTTGGCCCACGCGCCATGGCCGCGGCCAAGAGGGCGGGAACGGCCATCCTGGCGCTGAAGGCGCTCGCCAAGCGCCCGCTGCGCGAGGAGGAGGAACGCACCTGGTCCAAGTGCTGGTATGTGCCCGTCGATGACCCCGCCGAGGCGCAGATGGCGCTCAACTGGACGCTATCGCTCGACGTCACCGCCGCCGTTAGCCCCAGCCACGCCGAGCTGCTTTGGTGGATGTGTGACGCCGCCGATCGCTACTGCTCGCTGAGCGACGACGAACAGAAGCAGATTTCCGCGCGCTCGGTGGGGCTGCAGCCACTCTTTGCACGGGCCTAGGCGCCGCTCTATCGCATCGCATCGCACGATATCAGCGAGGGGTATGGCGTTGAACGGCCATACCCCTCGTCGGCCCCAACCAGCAGCGAGGGCTCTCTCGTCCCTCTCCGGCGCCTGATAGCAGCGCGCCTTACGCCGTGAAACCCGCCAGGCGCGCCAGGTTGAGCCCTTTGACACGGGCGCGGTCAGCCTCCGGCCAATCGTCGAGGAGCGCATCCACGATGGCGGGCGACCCGGAACTCCACGCCAGGCGCTCGGGCCCGAATGCGTCCGCCACCCGCCGCACGAGGTCGCGGGCATCGGCGTGGGGCTCCGGCTCCTTGGAAAAGTGCGTCAGGCCCGACAGCTTCATCGTGACGTTGGGTAGCGCGCCCATGGCCAGCACGTCCTCATACTCGGCGGGGGTGCCCATGTGCGGCTCCGCCAGGTGGTCGATCAGCACCGGATAGTCGGCGTACTCGCGCGCCAGGTCGTACGTCTGCCGCGCATAGTTGGGGCCGATGTGTAGCTCGATGACCAGCCCCAGCTCGCCTGCGCGGCGCCACAGCGCACGCACCGGCGCGTCGTAAAAGCGGTCCAGGTACATCTCTTTGCCGCGGTGGGCGTGAAACCGCTGCGCCACGATGCGGGGCTCCCGCGCCACCAGCGCCTCCATCTTGTGCACGGCGTCAGGATCCTTGGGCAGAAAGAGGCATGTGGCCTTGAGGCGCTCCGGATCACGCGCCAGGCAGTCGAGCACCAGGCGATGGTCGTCGCCGTAGGGCTCGGGCTGCACCAGCACCGCGCGGTCGATCCCCACCGCCTCCATGCGCCGCAGGTATTCCCCCACCGGATCGGTTGACAGCCGCTCCACCGACGGAACGTACGCCGCCGTGGGGTAGAACGGGTAGCGCTCGATATCCCTGCTGAACATGTGGGCATTCCACTCGACGATCATGATCCCTCCTCGCCCGGGCGTGTGACGTCCATCATACCCGCCGACGGCGCCCTGTCAACGCCCCTTCCAGCGAGCAGACCCCGCCTCGCGACCATCCAGCACGCCCACGAATCGTCAGGAACGCCCGAAATTCGCGTCGGAAAACCCTTGACATCGTTGACGGGTTATGCTACTATACTTGTACAGAGCCTCGAGAGATTGATGAGTCCCATCTCGAGCACCTGAAAAAGTGAGTAGAGTGGCAGGCGGAGACTCGGGGTAACACCCGATGAAGCGTGAGCCGGAAGAAAGGTCAACCCGCACGGGTGACCGAGGAGCCCGGCAAGTCGGTACCTCAGGCGAAAGCCTGAGAGAAGGTAAGCCACTCGAATCCGCGGAGATGAGAACCCTTAGACAAGGTTCTGGGCTCCGTAGGAAGGTGCAATAGGTGAGAGGGAAACTCAAAGGTCACTTGAGGCTCTGTATTTGTGTCTCATGGCCGCACCTCCACCGTGACCCCGATCTCGGCCCATGCGAACAGCTCCTCCGCCTCGGCGATGCCCAGGATGATGCAGCCGTAGGACGCGCGCGTACCCAACGCCCCTTCCCATAGCCTCTGGCCGCTCGAAAGGATCGGCAGGGCGTGAATGCCGTTGGTGAACCCGGGCCCCGAGGCATAGATCCCGATAAAGTGGGGCATCTCGAGGTCCCACAGGCTGGCATAGGCGCTCTCCTCCTTGGAGAGCACTTGAAACACTCCCGTGTGCGTCGGCGATCCGTCGCGGCCCGTCGCCACCGGCCAATCGTGGATCATCGTGCCGCCCTCGTACACCCGCATGCGCCCCTCGTCGATGCCGATCACGATGCGCTTGCTAGGCACCGGCAGGTTCGGCAACAGCACGTCCTGTGATGGGATGACCAGCTCCTGCCCCACCCAGAGGGCGTCCAGGTCCAATCCCGGGTTGGCCTCCCCCAGTGTCCACAGCGGCATGCCGTGGCGCGCCGCCACCACCAGCGCCGTATCCCCCGATTGCACCGTGTAGCGTCGCTCGGGGTGCGTCATGTACAGCGTTATGCTGCCGCCTCCGGCCGTGAGGGTGTTCATCACGGTGGTTGACGCCTCGTCCAGCCGAAACCCGCGCCCGTCGCCCAGGCCGTCGACCATGCCCATCAGCGTCGCCTCTACCGCCGCCGCGTCGACCGTCACCCGCGCGTCCCCTCCGTCATCGCCCTCTCTCAGGCGCAGCCACGAGGCGATCTCTTCTCGGCCGAGTTCCCAGGAGAACGACGCATCGGCCACCGGGTCATGCGAAGACACAGTGACCACCCGCACCACGAGGTCGTCGACCTCCGCCTGGAGCGGCCCGGGGTCAGGCATCGGCGCTGGCACCTCGCGAAACGCCAGTCGCACGGGGCCCGGCGCACCCTGGGCCACCAACAGGAGCGCCTCCAGCGAGGCATCGACGTCCAGCTCGCGGCCGGCCATCCCCGGCGCCAAGACCACGCGATCGCCGCTCAGTTGTAGCGCTCCGGCCGTCGGCGCGCGGTACAGCGCCGGCGCCGCCGAGGCCAGCGCCTCCCGCGCCGCCACGGCGTCGACCAGCAGCGGCGTCTGAACCACGTGGTCGGCGAGCCAGACGCGAATCCAGTCTCGCGGCGCTACCTCGCCCGTGTCGTGCCCGATGGCGTAGGCGGCCGCCACAGCCCCTTCCACGTCCGGCGCCATCCCCAGCGTGGTCCAGGGCGCCGGCCATTCCTCCTCCCCGTCGGTGAGCATCACCTCCCCCGGGGCGCCTGGGTCCAACAAGCCCTGCAGGGCGCTGCGCGCCTCGTCGGGCGTCATCCCCCCCAGCGGGATCCCCTGCACCGACACTCCCGGATAGATACGCCCATCGTAGCGCACCTGTACGCCACGCATCAGGCCATAGAGCGCCGCCAACCCCAGGGCCAACCCCAGCAGCGGGGCGAGGAATGCCGCCGCACTGTACCGCGCCCTTGTCCCAGACCGCGCCTCAACGTCCGAGTCCATCGTCCTCTCCACCGCCCCTCCGCCTCATCTCCAGCTTGCTCCTCTAGAGACGGCACAGCCCGTCCTAGGGTTCCTGCTGCATCGCCCGGTCTCTCCCCACCATGGGCCGCCTCACCGCAACGCGCCATCGCCGCGGATCGCGCGCCGCGGGTGGCGCGTAGGGCGACGACCACACGTCGGAGCCGCCGAGCCGTAGACGGCCCGTCTGATCCGCCAAGCCCGCCAAAGCGGGCTGCCCCGGCAGCTCGCTCAGCGCGCCTCGGCGCCCTTCCCAGCCGCCGGCCTTGGCCGCGGATGCTGGCTGGTGTGTCTCCCCAATGTCAGGCACACCACGGCCCACCGGGGTGTGTCCAGGATTACGAGAGAGCCCGCCGGGGGCACACACGGCGGCGTGCCCCTACACCTGCGCACGACCCATAGGGGCGACCGGCCGGTCGCTCGCCTGTTACCCTGGACGGACCCGGCCCATCGCCCGCCCTTGAAGACAAGCCCCGGCATTGAGTAGAATATGTCATCAGTCGATCACATCTCCGCGCCACGCCATCACAGTCGCCCGCGGGGCGGATTCGGCCCCGCGCATTCGGAGGGCCGCCACATGAGCACCTATCCCGCCTCGCTGCAAGGCTCGTCCCACTCCGTCGTCGTCGAGCGCGACGAGGGCGGTACGCCGTACGCCGGGAGGGTCCTGGCGGCGGTACAGGCCCATGCCGACGACGTCCCCTTTTTCTGCGCCGGGACCGTCGCCCGCTTTGTCCGGCAGGGCTACACCGCCTATCTCATTCAGACCACCAACGACGACAAGTGTGGCCCCACGCCCAGTATCGGCGAGACCGTTCTGGCCAACGAGCGCGAGGTCGAGGCCATGGCGCGCATTCTGGGCTTCCAGCGCGTCTTTTTCCTGGGGTATCGCAACCACGAGATGGATGCCATCCCCGCCATCGAGCTGCGGGCGCGCCTGATCTTTCTCTTTCGCCTCCTCAAGGTGGACACGGTGTTCACCTTTAACCCCTGGGGGCACGGAGAAGAGAACCCCGACCACTGGGTGACGGGCCAGGCCGTCGAGCAGGCGGCCTGGATGGCCGGCATGGACAAGGACTATCCCGAGCATCTGGCCGCCGGCATCGCGCCGCACGCCGTGTCGGAGCGCTACTACTGGGTGGCGCGCGCCGGCCAGCCCTACAACCGCGTCGTCGACATCGGCTCATGCATTGACCTCAAGGTGGCCGCCATCGCCGCCAACAAGGCCCAGGGGCCGGGAGGCGCCCACGGCCGTCGCCTGCGCGCCGACCTGGCGCGCCGCGGCCTGCGTCTCCCCGAGTTGGGCAACGACGACGATGCCGCCGACGAGGCGTACGTGCGCCTCTTTCTGCTCGACGCGGATCGCCGCCTCGGCCAAGCCCACGGAATCGCCTACGCCGAGGCCTTCCTGCACGAGGGTGCGGAGCGCTCCACCGCCGTCGAGGATTATGTCGCGCGCCACGCCGTCCCGCTGGGCACAGCCGCCGACGGCGCCGAGAGGAGCACCGACGAGCCGTGACGAATGCACCGGATCCCATGCCCGCCGTCAGCCTCTTGTGGCCGGACGCCTCGCCTGGTGAGGCGCCGGGGCGCCCCACGGCCCGCATCGACGCCGCTGCCCTGGCCGACCTGGGTGTCGCCGACCTCGTCCATGGCGCCCCGCGACGGCACGTGTCAACCGTCATCAACGTCCTATCCAACCCGCCCATCG
>JAXGNH010000003.1:0-444937 GCA_040768165.1 Anaerolineae bacterium | reverse complement strand
CACGCCGTGCGGCCCCTACAACAGGCCACGCGGGTGGGCTTTGGCGAGATTGGGCTTTCCCAAGCCGTTAGCGCCGAACTCGGCCGCGGCGGGCTACCAGAGCAGCTTGGCGAGGCATCTCGTCTAGCTGGTCGAGGTCCCTCACATCCGTTCGGGACGACGCGCCCGATGCCGGTCATCCCGAACGCAGCGCAGAATCCCGCTCAGCGCGCTGCAGCGCCTCGCGCTCAACGCATCCCGTCCCGTCATATCGAGTGCGGCGAGCAACCTCGTCCGGCGCGGAGCTGCTTCTCGCGCTCAACGCGCACCATCCCGTCATTCCGAGCGCAGCGAGGAATCTTGTCCATCTGGGACGAGGCCCCTGGCTGTGGTCGGAGCCTCGTCCCCGGGGCGTCATTCTATCGAGATCCCCACCGCCTCCGCCTCGAGGGGCGGCCACTCCATGGCCAGGCCCCGGAGCGTGCGTGCCACCAGTCGGGCCACCAGCAGATTGCGGTACCACTTTTTGTCGGCCGGGACGACGTACCAGGGCGCCCATTCGGTGCTGCAGCGGTTCACGGCATCCTCATAGGCGGCCATGTAGGCGTCCCACCTGGCCCGGGGGGCCAGATCACCCACGCTGAACTTCCACTGATCCGTGGGATCCTCCAGGCGATTCAGCAGGCGCTCGCGCTGTTCCTCCTTGGAGATATGCAGAAAGCACTTGACGATGTGCACGCCGCTCTCGACGAGGTTGCGCTCAAAGGCATTGATGGCGTCATAGCGCCGGCACCACTCCTCCTCGGGGGCCAGCCCCTCCACCCGCACCACGAGCACGTCCTCATAGTGGGAGCGGTTGAACACGCCGATCATGCCACGCCCCGGCACCGCCCGGTGAATGCGCCACAGGAAGTCGTGACTCGCCTCCTCAGCGGTGGGCACCTTGAAGCTGGTGACGTGACACCCCTGGGGGTTTACCCCGCCCAGCACCTTGCGAATGGTGCCATCCTTGCCCGAGGTGTCCATCCCCTGGAGGATGACGAGGAGGGCGTGTCGCTGGGTGGCGTATAGCAGGCGCTGCAGCGTGTCGATCTCGTCGCGTAGCTCGGCCAGTTCCTTCTTGGCCTCCGATTTGCGCATCTCGCCGGTATCGTCGGGCGCGTGGTCGGCGAGATGTATGGGGTCTCCCGGCGGAACACGATGGCGATCGTCGGCACCGTGCATGGCACACCTCCCTCTGGCGCGGCCATACGTGCGTGGCTCGCGCCAGTCTAGCCGCAGGGCGAGGCATGGTCAAGAACGGTTGGGGATGGTGGGGGCGTCGAGTCTTCCGATCTCGCGGACACAGGCCCACCGTCGCGCACTTTGACGGCGCGGCCCGCGGGTGCTATACTCACGAGGAAAATGGAAGCGCTTTTCATTCTTGGGGACGGTGCACCATGCTCCACACCAGCCACAGACAGCGTCTGCTTCGCTCGTTAGCGGAGGCGGGCTACTCGAGTACCCGATCGCGACGCGCCATTGTCGACGTCGTTGCCCGGGCGCCGGGGGGCTTGACGGCGGCGGACATCCTGGAGCGCGCGCAGGGAACACACCCCCGCCTCGGGCTGGTCACCGTGTATCGCACCCTGGACATCCTCGCCGGCCTCGGCTTGGTGCGGCGCATCCACATGGAGGATGGCTGCCACACCTACGCCCTGGCCCAGTGCGCCCACGGCCATCACGTCATCTGCGAGCGGTGCCATCGCGCCGTCGAGTTCGAGGGATGTGAGCTGCACGAGTTGGAGGAGAGCGTGGTCCTGCAGACCGGCTTTCGGATCACCGACCATTGGCTCGAGATGTTTGGACTATGCCCGGACTGCCAGCGTGAGCTGGCCGGGGCGCCCGACTCGTTGTGAGGCTGGACCATGCGACCTGTGCCGATCGTTAGCGCCCTGTTGGCCCTGTTAGTCATCCTGGCGGCCTGCGCCTCTCCCGCGCCGACCACCGTCGGCGCGCCGAGGGTCGAGGGAGAGAGTTCGGAGCTGACCGCCATCGAGCGCGCCGACGGGGCGCGCCTAACCGTCATGGCCACCACCACCATCGTCGCCGACGTGGTCGCCAGTGTTGCCGGCGAAATGGCCGAGGTCGCGTCTCTGCTGCCCATCGGGGCCGACCCTCACGCCTTTACCCCCGCCCCGCGCGATATGGCCATGCTGCGCGACGCCGACATCATTATGGCCAACGGCGCCGGCCTGGAAGAGTTCCTCGAAGCGTACATTAGCAGCGCCGGCGAGGGCGTGCCCGTGGTGTACCTGTCGGACGGCATCGCGCTCCGAGAGTTCGAGCCGCACGAGGACGATGCTGACGACGACCACGAGGGCATCGACCCGCACACCTGGACCAGCCCGGCCAGCGTGATCGTCTTTGCCCGCAACGCTGCTGAGGCCCTGGCGACGCTCGATCCCGCCAACGCCGAGGCATACCAGGCCAACGCGGAGGCGTATATCGCCGAACTCGCCGAACTCGACCGCTGGGTGCGGGAGCAGATCGCCACCATCCCCGAGGAGGACCGCATTCTGGTCTCGGACCACGACGTGTTCGGCTACTATGCCGATCGCTACGGGCTGGAGCAGCTCGGCGCCGTCATCCCCGCCTTTACGTCAGCGGCGCAGCCCTCGGCGAGAGACCTGGCCGACCTGCAGACGGCGATGCGCGAGCGCGACGTCAAGGCGGTATTCGTGGGGACATCGGTAAACCCGGCGCTGGCACAGCAGGTTGCCGAGGATCTTGGTATCGCGGTGGTGCCGCTGTACACCGGCTCGCTGGGAGAGGCGGGCAGCGGCGCCGAGACGTACATCGGCTATACGCGCTATAACACGAATGCCATCGTCCAGGCGCTGCGGTAGCCTCCACGAACGATAGCAGCAGACCTGGAGAGGGTGGACGAGGATGCAGACCCTGCTAAAGCAGTATCACGAACACGACGCCGGAGCGCCGAGCATCGCGGCTGAGGGCCTCGTGGTGCGCTATAACGGCGTCCGCGCGCTGGACGACGTGACGTTCTCTGTCGATCCCGGCGAGCGCGTCGCCGTGGTGGGGCCCAACGGCGCCGGCAAGAGCACCCTCTTCAAGGTCATCGCCGGCGTCCTGCAACTCAACGGCGGGCGCATCACCCTCTACGGCGGCTCCCCCGAGCGCCACATCTGCGTAGCGTTCGTGCCCCAGCGCACCCAGGTAGACCTCCAGTTCCCCGTGAACGTGCGCGACGTCGTCATGATGGGCCGCAGCGGGAGGCTGGGGCTGCTACGCTGGCCGCGGCGACGCGACCGGCGGCTCGTGGAGGAATGCATGGCGCTGGTGAACGTCAGCGACCTGGCGGAGCGCCGCATCGGCGAGCTGTCGGGCGGGCAGCAGCAACGCGTGTTCATCGCCCGGGCGCTGGCGCAGGAAGCACAGCTGATGCTCATGGACGAGCCGCTCAACGGGCTCGACGTGAACTCGCAGGAAGAGATCTATGGCATCCTCGACGAGCTGCGCGGCCGCGGCGTGACGGTGCTCGTCGCCACCCACGATCTCGGGCAGGCGGCGCGCTGTTTCGACCGCGTCATGCTGCTGAATCGCCGGCTGCTCGGCTTTGGCTCGCCCAAGGACGTGTTCACGCCGGAACTCCTGGGCCAGGCGTACGGCGATCGCCTGCGCATGTCCGAGTTGCCGGACGGCGCCCTGATCTGGAGCGATACCTGCTGCAACGGAGGGCACGACTAGCATATGGCAGCCCTCATCGACCTCGTCGCGCAGCCCCTATCTCACCCCTTTATGGTGCGCGGCCTCGTGGCGGCGCTCCTCGTCGGCGTGGTGTGCGCCATTCTCGGGACCTATGTCGTGCTGCGCGGCATGGCCTTCCTCGGCGACGCCCTGGCGCACTCTATCCTGCCGGGGGTGGCCGTTGGCTACCTCATCGGCGGGGGGGCGCGCGGCCCTCTCTTTTGGTGGGCGATGGGCACCGGCGTGATCGCCGCTTTGGGGATCGGCGCTATCTCGCGGCGCGGCGAGATCAAGGAGGACACGGCCATTGGCGTCATTTTCGCCGGCATGCTGGCCCTCGGCGTGGCGATCATCTCCACGGCGCGCAGCTACTCGGTGGACCTGGCCCATTTTCTGTTCGGCGACGTGCTGGGCGTCGCGACGCGCGATCTCGTGCTGACGGGCGTGTTCGGCGCGCTGGTGCTGCTCATCGTGTTCGCCTTCTACAAAGAGTTCCTCGTCCTCTCGTTCGACCCGATCCTCGCGGCGACGCTGCGGCTGCCAACGCGTTTCTTCCACTACCTTTTGCTGGTGATGCTGGCGGTGACGGTGGTGATCTCGCTGCAGACGGTGGGCGTGGCGCTGATGGTGGCCATGCTCGTGACACCCGGGGCCACGGCGTTGCTGCTGACGCGGCGGCTCCCCGCCATGATGGCGGTGAGCGCCGGCATCGGCGCCCTGTCGGCCATCGCGGGCCTCTACCTGTCGTACTATGCCAACGTCGCCTCGGGCGCGGCCATCGTGCTGGTGGCGACGGCGCTATTCGGCTTGGCGTTCCTGCTGGCCCCGGGCCGGGGGGTGCTGGCGCGCAAGGTGACAGAGAGAGCGCATCCGCCGCACTAGCGCCATCCCGTGCGTCGTCGCGCGCCCCAGGGCCGCCACGCGCGCTCGAGGCTCCTTCGGCTCGCTATCCGTGTGGGCGAGCCTGTGACCGACCATCGCGTCGAGGAGGAAACGATGTCGACAGACCGGATCAACGTGGGGTTGGTCGGGCTGGGTTTCGGTGCCGAGTTCATACCCATCTACCTGAACCACCCCAATGTCGCCACCATCACGCTGTGCGACCCCGATCCCGAGAGGCTGGCCAAGTGGGGCGACCTGTACGGGGTGGAGCGGCGGACGGCCGCCCTCGATGCGCTGCTGGCCGACCCCGAGATCGACGCCGTCCACCTCGTCACGCCCATCCCCTTGCACGCCGAACAGACGCTTGCCGCCCTCGAGGCGGGCAAGCACTGCGCCTGCACCGTACCCATGGCCACCGACCTGGCGGATCTGCGTGACATCGTGGCGGCCCAGCGCCGCTCGGGCAAGCAGTACATGATGATGGAGACCGCCGTCTATTGCCGCGAGTTCCTCTATGCCCAGGAACTCGTCGCGCAGGGCGTCATCGGCAGGATCCAGCTGCTGCGCGGCTGCCACTATCAGGATATGGAGGGCTGGCCGCCGTACTGGAGGGGCCTGCCACCCTTTTGGTACGGCACACACGCCCTGGCGCCGCTGCTGGCCCTCGCCAAGACCCGGGCGCGGGAGGTGCACTGCCTGGGAAGCGGCGTCATGCGGGAGGAGCTGGTGCGGCCGTACGGCAACCCTTACCCCATCGAGACGGCCATCTTGCGGCTGGAGGGGAGCGACGTCGCCGCCGAGGCCACCCGCTCCCTCTTTCACCTGGCCCACGAGTACCAGGAGGCGTTCAACGTCTATGGCGATGAGGGGGTCTTTGAGTGGGCGCAGGTACAGGGTGAGGGGCCGGTGCTCTTCAGGATCGAGGCGCTCGATGAGGCCGGGAGGCGCGGCCGCCGCACGACGGCGGAGCGCCTGACGGTGCCCGACTATGCCCATCGCCTGCCCCGGGAGATCCAGCGCTTCACCCAGCGCGGCGTGTACGACGAGAGCGCCCCGCACCTGTCGTTCCTCCAGGGGGGCGGACACGGCGGGTCGCATCCGCACCTGGTGCACGAGTTCGTGTCGAGCATCGTCGAGGGACGCTCGCCCGCCGTCGACGCCGTCACCGCCGCCGATTGGTGCGCCGCCGGCATCTGCGCCCACGAGTCGGCGATGCGCGGTGGCGAGGGCGTCCATGTGCCCAGCTTTGCATAGCGGCCAGCATCCCCCCTCTCCCTGTACTCGGGGAGAGGGTTGGGGTGAGGGGCCCTCCCTCTGCCCAGGGAGACGGCTGGCGTGAGGGGCTCTCCCTCTGCCCAGGGAGACGGCTGGCGTGAGGGGCCCTCCCTCTGCCCAGGGAGACGGCTGGCGTGAGGGGCTCTCCCTCTGCCCGGGTAGACGGCTGGCGTGAGGGGCTCTCCCTCTGCCCGGGGAAACGGCTCGGGTGAGGGGCTCTATCGCGCAACATCGCTTGACCGCTGCTCCTCATGGTGCTAGAATGGGGCCAACAATCGAGGGCTGGTCCGTCAGGGGAAGCCGGTGCGAGTCCGGCGCTGTCCCGCAACTGTGACCCCACCAGGGGAAGCCAGGTCGCCTGAACCAGCTCGTTTCTCCAGGGCCTTCGAGCGAGAGGTGCTGGGAAGGGGAACGTGTGCGCTCCTCCCACATCTGGGAGGGGCGTTTTTCGTATCACGCTCCTGCCCCCTTGCCGCGTGGCCCCCATCCCGACGGGCCGCGGGCGGCCCGCCAGGTCAGGAGGGTTCCGATCATGGCTCATCGAACGCGTCGTTTCGCGACCACCATCGTGGTCAATATCTTACTGGTCGTCTCCCTGGTCTTTCTGGGGGCGCAAGCGCCGTCCGCGGCGCAAGCGCCGGTCGGCGCCTCCGGCGAGGGCGCCATCGCCGACGCCGTCCAGTGGCTGCAGGACCAGCAGGCGGCCGACGGCTCCTTTGGCGGATCGGTCGGCAACACCGCCGAGGTCGCCCTGGCGGCCGCCGCGGCGGGCCAGGACCTGTCGATGTGGCGGGCGTCCGGCGGACGCACGATCTTCGACTATCTCACCGCGCAAGCCGACGGCTATGCGGTGGACGCCGCCACCACCGGCAAGCTGGTGACGGCCCTGGCCGCCGCCGGCCTCGATCCGCGCCAGACGGGCGACGTGGACCTGGTGGCGCGGTTGCGCGGCTACGACGACGGTGAGGGGGTCTTTTCCACCACCGCTCTGGCGCAGGCCTGGGGCATCCTCGGCCTGGCCGCCGCCGAGAGCCCCGTGCCGCAGGGCGCCGCCGACGCCCTCATCGCCTTCCAACAGGCGGACGGCGGCTGGGAGGGCGGCCCCGGTTGGGGCACCGACTCGAACACCACCGCCCTGGCGGCTCAGGCGCTGGTGGCGGCCGGCGTGCCGGCCGACGCCGCGGCGCTGTCCAAGGCGCGGGAGTACCTCCGCGCGCAGCTCGCGCCCGCCGGCGGGTTCGTCTATTCGGCGGCGTTCGGTGACGTCGCCGACGCCAACTCGACGGCCTACGGCATCCAGGGGCTGCTGGCGCTTGGTGAGGACCCCGCGTCCGCATCGTGGGCGCAGTCTGACCGGACGCCGCGGGACGCGCTGCTCGCCTTCCAGATCGCCGATGGCGCCTTCGAGTGGCAGGCGGGCGAGGGCGCAAACCTGCTGGCCACGGCGCAGGCCGTGCCGGCGCTGGCGCGGGCCACCTACCCGCTGCGCGCGCCCGAGGAGGCCGAACCCGCCCCCGTGGCCCTGCAGGACGGGCAGGCGGCCTCGGACACCCTCGTGGGGCGGCGCGCCGGCGCCCAGGCGCTCTATCGCCTGGCCCACCCCGGCGGCGGCCGCGAGGTGACCATCGAGGTGCGCACACCCGCCATGCACCCGCTGACGCTCATCGGGTTCGGGTTCAACGTCTATGACGCCAGCGGCAGCCGACTGGGCGGCGGCGCTGTGGAATCCACGTCGCCGGAGCATGTGCTGCGCTTCAGCGGCGCTTCGAACGCGGCCGCCGTGTGGACGGTGCAGGTATACAGCTATATCGACGGCACGCCGTTCGCCTACACCATCCGCGCCGCGGGCATCGACACGGAAGAGGGCGCTCCGACGCCCGCGACCGAGCCCACGGCGAACGCCGCCGCGACGGTGGAGCCCGCGGTGGACGAGCCCGACGCCGCCCCCATGCTGGATGACGAGGCAGCGGGGACGCTGGTCGGGGATCGCGGCGGCGCCTATGCGCGCTACCGGTTGGTCGTCGGCGCCGGTGAGGATGTGGCGTTGCGCTTGCGCTTCAGCCCGGACGACCCCGCTACGAGCGCGGGGCTCGGGTTCACCATCTATAGGCCGTCGGGCCGCGCCATCGCGGCGGTGCCCACCGGCACGCCCGGGGAACGGGAGGCGCGCCTCGCCGCCGCGCCCGCGGGCGAGTACCTCGTTCAGGTGCACAACTATCTCGCCGGCGTAACGATGCGCTATGAGCTGTCACGCTGACGCGACGTCGGTCGGGCAGCACCACCCTGGGAGGGCTATGAACACGCGATCTCGATCCTTGCTCGCCATCGCTACGCTGCTGGCGCTCGGCATCCTGACGCTGGCGTTGGCCGGCGGCGTCCTGGCCGACGAGCCCTCCCGCGCCACGTTGGTGCTCGCGTTCGGGCCGGATGACGTCCAGACCTCGTGTATCACCTTTGACGAGGCCGAGATTACCGGCATGGACCTGCTGCAGCGCGCGGGCCTGGCCGTGATCCAGGCGGGCAGCAGCGGCTTGGGCAACTCGGTCTGCAAGATCGACGCCGTGGGGTGCGACTTTCCCGGGGAACACTGCTTCTGCCAGTGCCTGAGCACGCCGTGCGATTTCTGGAGCTACTGGTATTGGCAGGACGGCGACTGGGTGTTCTCGCAGCGGGGAGCGGCACAGCGGCGCGTGAGCGACGGCGCCATGGACGCGTGGGTCTGGGGCGACGGCCAGACCCCGCCCCCCGCCATCGATGCCTCGACCTGCTCGGCGCCGGCGCAGCTCAGCGCGCCGGCGCGCCAGGACGGCTATCCGGGGCCGGAGCCGGCGCCCACCTACAACCCCTACCCCGGGCCCAACGACGAGGAGCCACCCGAGCCGACGCCCGAGCCGGAGCCGACGGAGGACGAGATCTTGCCGCCCACCGTCGTGCCCCGCGAAAAGACGCCGACGCCCGAGGGGGAAGAGGAGCCGACGCCGGAGCCCGCCCCCACGGAGGAGGGCGAGCCCACCGCCGAGGCCGAGGCCACGGCCCCCGAGGCCCCTTCACCGACGCCGACGACCACAGCAACGGCCACCGGCACGCCCCGGCCGACGGCGACCCCGGAGATGACGGCCACGCCGTCTCCGACCACCGGCCCCAGCGCCACGCCGACGGATGACGGCATGGCGGCAGCCATTGCCACGGCCGTGACGCGCAACCGCGCCACGCCCCCGGCCGTGGGTGGGGGCTCGAGCGTAGGGAGCTATGTGGCGTTCGCGCTGCTGGCTTTGGTGCTGGTGGGGCTGATCGTCTATGCCATCCTGCTGCGGCGCCAGCGCGCCCGCCAGGCGACGGAGTGACGCCATGAGCACACAGCGCGCCGCCGAAGGGCCGTGGCATCGGGCGCTGATCCCCGCGGCGATGCACGCCGTCGCCATTGCCGCAGTGGTCGGCGCCTTGATCGTCTACTGGTTCGGCGTGGCCGATCGCTACGCCGTCTTTTTGTACGACCACCTGGGGGCAGGACCCTTTGATCGCGTCACCACCAGCCGCTACTGGATGGCGAGCCTGGTGGCGGGCGGGATGGTGGCCTGCCTCCACACCCCGCTCCAGGCGTTCATGGGCTGGTGGACGCGGCGACGCGGGGGACGCCATCGCGGCGTCGATCCCGCACGGGTGTGGGCGCTGAGCGCCGCGCCGCTGGTCGTGCTCGTCCCCGCCGTCACCATGACGGTGAACGCGCCGACCCTCTCCCTCGGCCAGGCGGCGGGCGTCACGGCGGCCCTCCTCGCTGGGCTGGCGTTGGCGCTAGCGCCGGCGCGCTGGGCCGCCGAGCGCCCCGTAGACCTCGCCTGGCTGGCGGCCGACGGCCTCGGCCTGGCGCCGGTGCTGCTGCTGCTGCGCGTCCTCGAGCTGCCGGCGCAGGGCCTGTTGGCGATGCCATTTGCCGTTGCGGCGGCGGGCGGCTCCTTGGTGGCCGCACTCGCCTGGCTGGCCCTCATGACGCTCCTCCGCAGCTGGCGTCATCGGCCGCGCCACGGGGCGGCGCCCATCCTCCTGGCGGGGCTGACCATCAGCTACCTGCTCCTCCCCCTGGCACACTATCTGTTCGCCACCCCATCCGAGTATCGCTACATCACCACCGCGTCCAACTTTTTCCCCGAGTCCCCCCTCCTGCTGGCTGCCTCGTGGGTGGCGGCGGCCAGCCTGGCGATCGTCGCGGCGCGCCTGCCCCGACGCCATCGCCGCTAAGGCGTGCCCGAGAAACCCTCCTTGCACTCAAGCGATGTCGCCCCGAGCATAAGCGAGGGGCCTTGACTCACAGAAGAAGCCCTTCCCCGCGAGGCCCAGGTGCGTGGGAGCCGCCGTCCCCTCCAGACGCTGACCGCCGACGACGCCATCGACGAGTGGGCCTGTTGGCCTGTTGACAAGGGACGACAACCCCTTATCATGAGCATTGTGTGAATCCATGCACCCAACTGTGCACCGCACCACGATGGGTCACAACACCAGGGTGAAAGGATTCATCTGTGTACCACAGGACTCGTGTTCCCGTGGCATTCGGTCTGGCTGTGATCGTCTCGACTCTATCCGTGGCACAGGCACCGGGAATCCTCTTCCTGCCGGTTATTCGGGGCGGATCGACAGCGATGGCTACACCCACCAATAAAGTGACGGCTGCGATCACGCCGGAAGCGACTGCGACGACCACGCCCGAGGAGACCGTCACACCAACCCACACGCCAACAAGCCTGACGGCCACGACGACGCCGACGTTCACGCCCACGTTCACGCCACTCACTAGCACGACCACACCGACTTTCACACCAACATTCCCACCGCTCACTAGCACGGCAACACCGACCTTCACGCCAACGTTCCCACCGCTCACTCGCACGGCAAGGCCGACGTTCACGCCAACGGTCCCGCCATTCACTAGCACGCCAACACCGACGTTCACACCAACGGTCGCGCCATTCACTAGCACGCCAACACCGACGTTCACGCCAGCGCTATGAGTCGTCCTACGCCAACACCCACCTCACCGTGATGGTGCGGCGGGCGGAATCTGCGCCTCGCGCTCGAACAGGTTCCCGGCCAGGGCTCACTGCTGCGTCGGCCCTGATGCGGGGGGCCTTTGCCAGGTGTTGCCGCACGATACAAGATGGTGCTGACGGGCGGCGTCCGCGCTGTCTCTGGTGGTGACCGCCACCGCCGGTAAGAGATCCGGCGGCGTAGGAGTGCTTCGGGCACGCCGGCGTGCTCGCGAGCGGAGGTTATCATGGGTGAGTTGACGGTGACGACCTTTCTCACGCTGGATGGCGTCATGCAGGCGCCGGGCGGGCCGACGGAGGACCCCAGCGGAGGGTTTGCACACGGCGGCTGGGTCGCTCCCTACTTTGATGACGACATGGGGAGGATCATCGACGCGAACTTTGGCCATGCCGATGCATTCCTCCTCGGGCGTACCACCTACGACATCTTTAGCTCGTACTGGCCACAGTACCCGAATCAGGACGAGATCGTGGCCAAGAGTCTGAATAACCTGCCCAAGTTCGTCGCGTCGCGCACACGTACCTCGTTCGACTGGAGCGGAACCTCGCACATCGCGGATGTGGTGCGCGAGGTCGCCGCCTTGAAAGAGCGTTTCGCCCGCGAGGTCCAGGTGCATGGCAGCGGCAACCTCCTCCAGACGCTGATCGCCAATGACCTCATCGACGAGTACAGGCTGTTCACCTTTCCGGTGCTCCTCGGGACGGGGAAACGGCTCTTTGGAGACGGCACCGTGCCGGCCGCACTGACGCTGGTGCGCTCCAGCGTCAGCAGCTCGGGCGTGGTGTACAGCGTCTACCGCCGCGCGGGCCCGGTTCGGACGGGCACGGTCGGCTAGCGGGTCCACCGACGATCAGGGGGCGGATCGGGCGCGACCCGCGGCAAAGGCCGGCGGCTGGCAGGCCCAGGGTACTGGGCTTAGGAGCGCGCCGGGCGCGCTCCGGCGTTGTGCCGGCAGTCCGTCCCACCAAGGCGGGGCGCGGGAAGCGTTGCGTTGGGCACAACGACGGCGCCGCGGCCGAGTAGTGTATAGCGCCCGCGGGCCCCCCGGAGTTCTGAACACGGCCCTCCAGTGTGGAGCCGTTGACAGGGAGTGGCGGTCTGCCAATCATCGCCGCAGAGGGAATGGATGGGTTCCACGGGGATAATCCATGCACGATGTCCTGCATCGCCGTCACGCCTCTCCGTATCGGTGTGAAAGGATTCGCCCATGCATCGCCGCATGTTCCCCCTGCTGGCGCTCGGCCTAGCCGTCATCGTCTCGACCTCGTCCGTGGCACAGGCGCCGCCGGACCTCCTTCTGCCCATCGTCAGGGGAGGATCGGGGCCGATGCCGCGCATCACGGGCACGCAGACGCCCACCACGACCGCCTCCTGCACGCGGACGCCTACGGCAACCGCCACCTGCACGAGGACCACTACGCCCACGCCTGAAGCGACGGCCACGCTGACGAATACATCCGCGCCGACCAACACCCCAACGATTACCGCGACGCCGACCCAGACGTCGACACCTACGGTTACCAGCACGCCGAGCCGTACGACTATTCCAGTCGGCACGTCCACCGCGACGGTGCTCGAGGACTTGTTGCTCAACGGTGACTTTGAGGAAGGGGCGGTGTACTGGGTCGAACCGAGCGATGATGCAGAACTCATTCAGGAAGGTGTGGGTACGTCAGGAAGCTGGGGAGCCAAGCTCGGCGGGCGGGCGGGTGCTGAGGATAGCATTGTGCAGGAGGTCGATATGCCGGCCGATGCACAACGTGCGTTTGTCATATTCTGGGTCAAGATCACAAACCCCGAGCCTACCGGTGAAGCACACAGCAGGTTGAGCTTGACGCTATCCCGAAGCGACGCATCATTCCCCACCTCGCTTGGGGAGTACGACAACACAGATGCGCCGACTGACTGGGAGTGGCGATCCTCAGGGGATATCGATGTCACCCCATACCTCGGCCAGAGCGTCAGAGTGGTCGCGGCCGCGCAGACCGAGGGGCTGACTACCTTCTACCTGGACGACATCGCTGCATGTCCAGTGGGAAGAGGACTAGAGGAAACACAACCATCTGAGGAACAGAAGACCGTAGAGCGTACCGATTGAGTAGCATGCGAGTGTGCCGATGACGGAGGATGCGATACCCACACAGACGCGAAGGAGGCCCCCTATGCCCATCCCGATCGAACTGGCTCTGCTTGGCGCGGGACACCGCGGGTACCATGCCTACGGCCCCTATGCGATCCACAATCCCCACCTGGCGCGCTGGGTGGCGGTGGCCGAGCCCGATCCGAAGCGCCGCGAGCGCTTTGCCTCGGAGCATGGCATCCCGCCGGAGCGCTGCTTCGCCTCGTGGGAGGAGCTGCTGGCGCGCCCCCAGCTCGCCGAGGCGCTGGTGAACTGCACCATGGACCGCACCCACGTCCCGTCGACCCTGGCGGCGTTGGAGGCGGGGTACCACGTGCTCCTGGAAAAGCCGATGGCCGTCACGCCCGTCGACTGCGTGCGCCTCGTGCAGGCCTCGGAGCGCGCCGGCCGCATGCTGCAGATCTGCCACGTGTTGCGCTACACCGCTTTTTGGGGCACCCTCCACGATATCCTCGACTCGGGGAGGTTGGGCCGGGTCATCACCGTCGATCACCGCGAGAACGTGGCCTACTGGCACCAGGCCCACTCTTTCGTCCGAGGAAACTGGTGCAACGAGGGGGCCAGCGCCCCGATGATCCTGGCCAAGTGCTGCCACGACATGGACATCCTCTATTGGAACCTCGGCGCGCCGGTGCGACGGCTGTCGGCTTTTGGGGGGCTCAGCCATTTCCGCCGCGACCAGGCGCCGCCGGGCGCGCCGGAGCGCTGCACCGACGGCTGCCCCTCCCAGGACACCTGCCCCTACTATGCGCCGCGCCTCTACCTGCGCCCCGACACCGGCTGGCCCGTGAACGTCATCTCGATGGACCTCTCCATGGAGGGCAGGCTCAAGGCGCTGCGCGAGGGGCCGTACGGGCGTTGCGTCTATCACTGCGATAACGACGTGGTCGACCACCACGTGGTAACCATGGAGTTCGAGGGGGACGCCACGCTCACCTTTACCATGCAGGGGCACTCGCACGACAACGTGCGCACCATGCGCTACGACGGCACGCGCGCCACTCTGCGGGCCAGCGAAGGGGCGCACGAGATCGTCATCTATGACCATCTCACCGGCAATCGCGAGGTGGTCACGCCCGCCGCGGTGCAGGGGGGCCACGGCGGCGGCGATACGGGGGTGATGAACGCCTTTGTGGCGGCGCTGCGGGGCCTGGGGCCGACGCCCCTCACCAACGCCCGCGCCTCGCTGGAGAGCCACCTGATGGCCTTTGCCGCCGAGGAGGCGCGCCTCGAGGGCAAGCTTATCGACATGCCCGCCTACCGCACCCGCATCGAGCGCGAGGCGGAGGCGGATGGAACGCGGATGAACGCGGATTGAACGGATTGACGCGGATCAGGAGATATTTACCAGAGACACAGAGAACGCAGAGAGGAGTCCCAGACTCATTTTCTCTGCCTTCTCTGTGATCTCTGCGGTTGTTTCCGTCCGATCCGCGTCAATCCGTATGATCTGTGTTCATCCGCGTTCCATCCGCGTTCTAAAGTATCTCCCTGAGACGTCGGCGGTAGTAGACAAAGTGCTCCCAGGGGACGTCGGGGTGGACGTAATGGTCGCACCCCGGCACGTAGCCGCCGGTGCGCACCACCGGCGCGACGCGGGCCAGCTCGGCGTCGATGGCGGCAGGTCCGGCCACCATGGCGTTCTTGTCGATCCCGCCGAGCATCTGCAGCCGCGGGTACTTGGCACGGACCTCGGCCACGTCCATCCCCGAGCGCACCTCAAAGGGGTACAGGCCCGTTACGCCCCCCTCCAGAAAGAGGGGGATGAGGCCCCAGACGTTGCCGTCCGTGTCCAGCAACGTGACATCGATGCCGTGCTCCCGGAAGAAGGCGTTGATGCGCTGGTACACCGGCAGCAGAAACGCCCGAAAGATGCGCGGCGACACCATCGAGCCGCTCTTGAAGCTCATGTCCTCCCAAAAGTAGGCATAGTCCACGTCCGTCTGGGAGAGGACCTCCTCAAAGAGGCTCAGCCATAGCTCGGTGAGGTGCGACAGGATGTCGCGCACGAGTTCCGGCTCGTCAAAGAAGGCGTACATCATGCGCTCGAAACCGAGCAGGGTGCGCAGTGAGGAGAACACCCCGAGGAAGGGGCCACCGATGACCAGCGGCCAGTCGCGCTCGCGGTACTCGGCCACCTGCTGCGGCCACTCGGGGGAGAGGCGGCCGGTGATATCGATGCGCAGCCGCTCGGCCTTGAGCTGCTCCCAGCTGGCGCGGTCCTTGACGGGCCAGTCGAGGACGTGGGGCAGGCTCGAGGAGTCCTTGCGCACCTGCTCCACCGTGCCGTCGGCGGCCACGTAGGTGATGTTGACGTCGTCCTCCTCCAGCACCCGCCGCTCGAAGTGGGGATAGACACCCCACTCGCCGTCGATCTTTTCGATCCCCTTGTCCAACCCCAGGTAATCGTGCACGGCCCAATCTTTCGGCTCGCCGCGCCGCCAGGGGAATCCCTCTCCCTTGACGCCGGCGCCCGGCACGAGGCCCTGGGGGCCCTGTGGATGGCGGGGCAGCCCCTCGTCGTGCCAGCGATCGAGCGTGCCGGCCCAGTAGCCCATCTCCCAATCCGGCGCCCGATCCATCGGCTCAAAACGCATGCAGGCCAGGAATCGCTCCCTCGAGTTCATGGATCCTCCGATTGTGTGTGTGGCGCCGGCAGTATACCCGTGGGTTATGAACCTGCCAAGGGTGGCTCATCTTTTGACCGCCGAGGCCGACAAGAGAGTAGCAGGGAACCCGCCGTGCGGAGGTTGAGCCGGGTGCAGCCCTGCCTGGCGCAACGAGGCCCGCCATGGCGGGCCAGGGCGCCTAGAGGAGCGGGAGCGCGCCTCGGCGCGCTTTTCAGCCCAGGGCTCTGGGCCGCCCAATACCCTGGGCCTGCCAGCCGCCGGCCCTGGCCGCGGCGCGCACTGGCGAAGATTTGGCGCCACATGGCTTGACAGGCGTCCCGCTTGTGGGTACCCTGCCTTTGATTGCAGTCAGTCGAGTTGGAGTGTTGTAGCGATGCAAGAAGCGTTGGATGCGTTGGTGCAGATGGAGGAAGCCGCCTGGTTCAGCCTTGGCGCCTATCAGCAACACGTGGACGCCGGCCTCGAGGCCCTACGGGAGATCGAGTTCGGCCGTCGCATCTGGGCGCGCGACGGAGGCCTGTGGAGTTCCAGCCCCACCGAGATCGCGGCGATCGAGGACCGCCTGGGCTGGCTAGAGCTGCCGACGGCCATGCGCGTCGATGTGCCACGCCTGGAGGCGCTCTTTGTCGAGGTCGAGGCGGCGGGGATCGAGCGGGCCGTGCTTCTGGGCATGGGGGGCAGCAGCCTGGCCGCCGAGACGATGGCCCGGGTGCTGGGCGTCTCGCCCCATCATCTCTCGCTGACCGTGCTCGACAGCACCGATCCCGCACAGGTGCGACGCGTGGCCGAGGCGGGGCCGCTGGACCGCACCCTGTTCATCGTGTCCAGCAAGTCGGGCACCACGGCCGAGGTCGATGCCCTCTATCGCTACTTCAGCGGACGCCTCGCCGACGCGTTGTCCACCGGCAAGCAGCTCGCGCCGAATGGGAACGCGAGCGAGAGCCAGCGCGTCGCCGACTGGCGCCGGCACATGGTCGCCATCACCGATCCCGGCACGCCGCTGGAAAAGATGGCCCGCGCCGAGGGTTTTCGCGCCGTCTATCTCAACCCGCGCGACATCGGCGGGCGGTTTTCCGCGCTGTCCCTCTTTGGGCTCGTGCCCGCGGCGCTCGTCGGCGCCGACCTGGAGCGGTTGCTGGGGGGCGCCGGCCAGATGGCGTGGCAATGCCGCTCGACGGTGCCGCCTGAGGACAACCCCGGAATACGCCTTGGGCTGGCGATGGGCGAGTGCGCGCGCCACGGCCGCGACAAGCTCACGTTGCTCGCCTCGCCCGGGCTCGAGGCGTTCGGCCCCTGGGTCGAGCAGCTCATCGCCGAGAGCACCGGCAAGCGTGGCGCGGGGATCCTACCGGTGGAAGGCGAGCCCCTGCTCGAGCCCTCCGCCTACCGCGATGATCGGCTGTTCGTCTACCTGCGCCTGACGGGCGCCGACAACGGCGCGCTGGACGCGCACGCAGCCGCCCTGGCAGAGGCGGGCCATCCCGTGGTGGCGCTGCGCCTCGACGATGTGTACGACCTGGGCGCCGAGTTCTATCGCTGGGAGTTCGCCACCGCGGTGGCCGGCCAGCGCCTGGGGATCAACCCCTTCGATCAGCCCAACGTGGAGGCCGCCAAGGAGCGCGCCCGTGAGGCGCTGGAGCGCTACGCCGAGGAGCGAGCGCTGCCGGAGGAGGCGCCGGTGCTCCAGGAGGGCGACCTGCAGATCCATGGGCCGAGCCTGGACGCCGCCAGCATGTCTGACTATCTCGGTGGCTTCCTGTCGCAGGCGGGCGAACACGATTACGTGGCCATCATGGCCTATCTCGACCGCAACGAAACGTACGACGGCCAGCTGCAGTCGCTGCGCTACACCATCGCGACGGGAACGCGCCTGGCCACCACCGTGGGATTCGGCCCGCGGTTCCTGCACAGCACCGGCCAACTCCACAAAGGGGGGCCCGACACGGGCCTCTTTATCCAGATCACACATACCGATGCCGACGATGTGGCCGTGCCGGACGCCGGTTACACCTTTGGCATTCTGAAGCGAGCCCAGGCGCTGGGAGACCTGCTCGCTCTGCGCGACGCGGGTCGCCGGGTGGTGCGAGTGCACCTCCAAGGCGACGTTGCGACCGGCCTCGAGGCGTTGGGCGAAGCGATGGGGACCGCCCTCTCCCGAGAGTGAGTGCTACGATTCCGATTTCGAGGGGGCGGCTATGACTCGTACCGTGCTCATCATGCGACACGGCAAGTCGCGTTGGGACGATCTGGGCGTATCGGATCACGACCGCAGGCTCACCGCGCGCGGCAAGAGCGACGCGCTGCGCATGGGTGAGGAGCTGCGCGCTCTCGACCTGATCCCCGACGCCGTCGTCACATCCACCGCCCGTCGGGCGCGCGGCACCGCGCGGCGGGTGACCAGGGCGTCCGGCGCCGAGGGCAAGGTGAGACTGCATGCCGGCTTTTACTTTGAGGGGCTCAGGCCGTTCCTCGAAGTGCTGGCATCGCTGGACCAGACGGTGCAGTGCGTGCTGCTGGTGGGCCACAACCCCACCGTCGAGGAACTGGTGTTTCACCTAACCGGGACCGTGGTGGGCATGCCCACCGCCGCCCTGGCGCGCGTCGATCTGCCGGTGGACGACTGGTCAGAACTCAACGGGTCGACGGTGGGCGAGCTTGGCTTTTTCGTCACGCCGCAGGATCTGCGCTGAGCGGGGGCCGAGGTATTCCCGGCCGGTCTGCCGGCAACCTGATACAAGCGATGGCGCGGGCGCGATTGCGTCCCAGCGCGCTATCGGTTATTGTATATTCGGTCCGCCGCGTTGAACACCACCATCGGCTCCAGAGAGGTGCGGGCCCATGACGTGCTTGCCCGACGATAGCGCCCTCGCTAGCCCGGAGGATCGCTCCGAAGACTGGATCGCTCAGGACCGCGCCAGATCCCTGGCGGCGACCGTCGATCGCCTGCGCGCCGAGCTGGACCAGGCACGAGCGAGCCATGCGCAGGCCATCGCCCAGTCGGAGGGGCGGTACCTTGCCCTGGCGGAGAGCCTGCAGGATATCCTCATCGTGCAGGACAGCGCCGGCACGCCCGTGCGCGTCGCGGGCGATACCATGGGCACCCTCGGCTACATGCACGACGAGTTAAAGGCCCTCGGCGCCTCGCTCTGGGACCGACTCGTACACCCCGATGACCTGGCCGCCATTCAAGAGGGCCTGCGTCGCGCCCTGCGCGACGATGAGCCGCAGCGCCTGCTCATGCGCGCCCGCGACCGGGCCGACGAGTATCGCTGGCTGGAGACCTCCATCAACCCCATCGCCCAGGATGGCGGCGCCGCCAGCCTGCAGATCATGGCCCGTGACGTCAGCGACCGCGTGCAGAACGAGCGCATGATCGCTTCACTGAACGCCGCCGCCCAAGTCGTGCAGCGCGCCGCGGTCACCCCTGACGGCGTGTTGGAGAGCGTCGTGAGCCAGTTGCGGGCCCTCGACCTGGCGGTGGCGGTCGGGCTGCTGGAGGAGGATGGTAGCTCGGTGCGCTTCGCCCGGATCGCGGGGCCCGAGGCGGCCCTAAGCACGGCCGAGCGCCTCACCGGCATCTCTATGGAGGGCGCGGCCATCCCCGTGGAGAATGTGCACGCCTTCCGGCGGGTGGTTCGTGGCCGTGAGGTGGCGAACGTGTCGGTGGATGAGGCGTTCATCGCCGAGGTGCTGCCGGCGCCGGTCAAGGGGCTCGCCCGCGCCGTCGTACGCCTGCTCCCCCGCCTGAGGGCCGTCATCGCCCCCCTGGTGGCCGACGACCGCGTCCTGGGAGTCCTGGCGGTGGCGGGGGAATCGCTGCGCGCGGCCAGCGTCCCGGCCATCGCCCTCTTTGCCAGTCAGACCTCTATCGCGCTGCGCAACGCCCAGCTGCTGGAGCGCATCCGCGAGAGCGAGCAGCGCTACCGCCGCATTTTCGAGGCCTCCACCGACGCCCTGCTGGTGGTGGACGGGCGGGGCACCATCTTCGAGGCCAACCCGGCGGCCTGCTCGCTCGTGGGGCGGGAGCGGGACGCCCTCGTGGAGACGTCGGCGGAGGCGCTGTTCGGCGACGAGGCGCGCGCCCAGTACCGTGCGCTGCTCCAGGGGGTCGCCGACGGCGAGCAGGCGCACATCGAGACCGAGGTCGTCTGCCGCGACGACAAGGCGGTGCCCGTCGAGGTACACGGCGCCATCTTGGCGCGCCACGACGGCTCGCGCCTCTTGCTGGTGCTCCATGACATGAGCGAGCAGGTGCGCGCGCAGCAAGCGCTGGTGCGCTCGGAAAAGCTCGACGTGTTGGGGCAGATGGCGGCCGGCATCGCCCACGATTTCAACAACATCCTCGTGAGCATTCGCGGCTATGCCGATATCGCCCTGCTCGATCTGACGAGCCACCCCGAACTCGTCCGCAGCGACATCGAGCACATCCTCACGGGCGCCGGGGACGCCGCCGAAGCGATTCGTCGGCTGCAGTCGCTGTACCGCCAGGCCGACGACACGAGCGACTTTGCGCTGGTGCACCTTGACCGCCTGGTATCCGAGGCGTTGGCGCTCACCCAGCCCCAGTGGAAGGATCAACCCCAATCGCGGGGGTTGACCATCGAGGTAGTGCGCGACCTGCGCGCCGCGTCCCCCATCTTGGGGAACGCCAGCGAGCTGCGGCGCGTGCTGGCGAACCTCATCATGAACGCCATCGATGCCATGCCCGTGGGCGGCCGTCTCACTGTGACCACGGGCGAAGAGGACGGCTGGTGTCATGTGCGGGTCAGCGACTCGGGCGGAGGCATGTCGGCCGAGCAGGTGGCGCGCATCTTTGAGCCGTTCTACACGACCAAGGTGGGTAAGGGGAGCGGGCTCGGCCTCACGGTGTCGCAGAACATCGTGGTGCGACACGGCGGCGCGATCATCGTCGATGGCGGCCTGGGCTGCGGCGCCACCTTTACGGTACGTCTTCCGGCCGCCGACGAGGGAACCTCTCCCGCCCCTCAGCCCATCGCCGAGGGGGCGGTGCGCGTGCGGCCGGGGCTGCGGGTGCTCATCGTGGACGACGAGGCGTCGGTGCGCCTGCTCCTGTCGCGCCTGCTGATGCGCGATGGCCACATCGTACGCGAGGCCTCGGGCGGCAGGGAGGCGATGGAGTTGCTGCGCAGCCACCCCTTTGACCTGCTGATCACCGATCTCGGGATGCCCGAGGTCTCGGGCCACCTCGTGGCGCGGTGCGCCCACGACACGCAGCCCGACCTCCCCATCATCCTCAGCACCGGCTGGGGAGAGACCATCAGCCCCGACCAGCTCAAGACGCTGGGCGCCGCCGCCCTCCTGGCTAAACCTTTTACGTACAACGACATGCTTCATGCCATGGAGATCGCCTTGGTAGAGTAATCCATCGTAGTGACGAATACATGCGTTCTTGTCGGTCCATGGGAAGAAACGAATGAATTCGTCACTACGTAGGAGAGTATCCTCCTTCGTAGTTGCGAGTTCATTCGCTCCTATCACTCTGCAGAGGAACGAACGAATGAATTCGTCACTACGTAGGAGAGTATCCTCCTTTGTAGTTGCGAGTTCATTCGCTCCTCTCACTCTGCAGAGGAACGTACGAATGAGTTCATCACTACGTAGGAGAGCATCCTCCTTTGTAGTTGCGAGTTCATTCGCTCCTCTCACTCTGCAGAGGAACGAACGAATGAATTCGTCACTACGTAGGAGAGCATCCTCCTTTCGTAGTTGCGAATTCATTCGCTCCTCTCACTCTGCAGAGGAACGTACGAATGAATTCGTCACTACGTAGGACAGCATCCTCCTTTGTAGTTGCGAATTCATTCGCTCCTATCACTCTGTAGAGGAACGAACGAGTTCTTCACTACATAGGAGAGCACCCTCCTTCGTAGTACCGAGCGAGCATCGAGGAGAACACGCAATGACCGATTGGTGGGTTGACCGCCCCTGGCGCATGATCCAGACGAACCTGCGCGAGATCGATATGATCGACATGGACGCGGAGCGCTATGTCGCCGAGCTACAGGCGTTCAAGGCAACCGCCGTCCTATTCAACACGGCGGGCATCATCGCCAGCTACCCGACCAAGCTCCCCTACCACTACCAAAGCCCCTTCCTGCAAGGGGATAGCCTCGGCGACGTCATCGAGGCGTGCCATCGCGCCGGCATCCGCCTGCTGGCGCGCACCGACTTTTCCAAGGTACGCCGCCCCATCTATGAGATGCACCCCGAGTGGGCCTACGTCAGCCCCGAGGGCCAGATCGTGGACTATAACGGGGACATCCACGTATGCATCAACGGTGACTATCAGCAGCACTATGCGCTCGAGATCGTCCGCGAGTTGGTCACCGAGTACGACGTGGACGGCATCTTTTTCAACATGGGCGGCTACCAGGTGCGGGACTATTCCGGCAACTACTATGGCATCTGCCACTGCCCGCAGTGCCAGGCGCGCTTCGCCGACATGTTCGGCCTCGCCCTCCCCCAGGCCGAGGACATGGACGACCCGGTGTACCATAAGTACGTGCAGTTCAAAAGGCGCACCCTGCGCGAGCACCACGAGCGGGTGTACACGTTTATCCACGACTTGCGCCCCGACCTGTGCATCGCCAATCATACCGAGTTCCGTCGCGGCGTCGTCCGGCAAGAGTCGAATACCGCCATCGACCGCCCGCTGCCCCACTGGCAGTACAGCGCCTCGGACAACACCAAGTGGGTGACCAGCTCGTACCCGTCCATGGTGGCGAGCAACACGACGGTGGATTTCATCGACTTTCCCTACCGACACGTGGCGGTGTCGCCCCACCAGCAAAAGCTGCGCCTGGCGCAGGCCCTGGCCAACGGCGGGGCACTGGACTATTACCTCATCGGGCGGCTGGACAACCACGAGGACCGCTCCGGTTACGCCGGCATCCGCGAGATGTTCCACTACCACGCCGCCCACGGCGAGGATTATGTCGGCCTGACCTCCCAGGCGAATGTGGCGCTGCTCAACGGGCCGGAGGCGAACCAGGCCGAGTTCCGCGGCTGGTTCCGCGTCCTCACCGAGGGGCATTTCCTGTTCGACACGCTCATGGTGGACACCGCCCTCGAGCTGCCCTGGACCAAGTACCGCGCCATCATCCTGCCCGACTATCAGCCGGTGAGCGACGCCCTGGCCCAGGCGCTGGACACCTATTGCGCCCAGGGCGGCACGGTGATCGCCGTGTCGCGCGCCGCCATGCGCGACGAGGACTACCAGCCGCGCTCGGCGCCGGCGCTCGAGTGCTTGGGGATCGAGCGCGTCCAGGCCGTGCGGTCGGACATGCGGGCGACCTACCTTAAACTCGACGACAAGACGGGGCTGCGCCGCTTTGCCGAGACCGACCTCGTGTTCGTGGACGGCAACTATGTCTACGCCCACTATGCCGCGTCCGCCGAGGGGCGACTCAAGCTCGTGCCGCCTCATCCCTTCGGCCCGCCCGAGCGCTGCTACTATACCACCGTCGTCGACCGGCCCGGCTTGGTGGTGAACCGCTACGGCGAGGGACGCGCCATCCACGTGCCGTGGGAGCCGGGCGCCCTCTTTTACCGGCAGGGATACACCAACACCCTCGATTTCTGCCTGGACCTGCTGGAGGGCGTGGCGGGGATCGAGCCGGTGGGCGGGAACCTCTCGCCCATGGTCGAGGTGACCCTCTTCCAGCGCAAGGACGGCGCGCACCAGTTGCTGCACATGGTCAACGGCTCGGGGCATTTCGGGGTGAGCTTTTACCCGCCCGCCGTCATGTCCGACCTCACCGTGGTGGTGCCGTGCGCCGCCGCGCCGCACTCTGTCAGCAGCTTGGTGACCGGCGCGGCGTGCGAGACGGACTATGCCGACGGCCGCCTGACGGTTCGCGTCCCGCGCCTGGAGCTGTTCGAGGCGATCAAGATCGTGCCGTGAGAGCAGCGCCGCCGCGGCGCACGAACTATGCGCCGCGGCGGCGCTTCCAACCAACCTCACCCTCTTTTCACACCCTCACTCAACCCCGCCCCAACCCACGGCGTGGACGTTCTGGCCTATGATGGGAAGAGCATGCGCTGACACCGCCCGAGCTTGCCGCGGCTGTTCTTTCACCCCATGCCGCGGCTTTGGGCGTCGTCCATGGACCGCGAATAGCCAGAGAGTGAGGGAACGATGAAGGCACGCGTGGACCACAGCATCTGCATCGGGTCGGGGATCTGCGTATCCATCGCCCCCGACGTGTTCGAGTTGGACGACAACATGAAGTCCAACGTCGTCAACCCCGAGGCCGCCACCGACGCACTGTACCGAGAGGCCGCCGAGAACTGCCCCACCCAGGCGATCTTTTTGGAGGATGACGAGGGGAATCAGATCTATCCATGATCGGCGTCGCCGCCGCAGGGCGCGCGGTATGAGCAAGGGCCTCGCCGAGCAAATCAAGGTTCCTCGCTCCGCTCGGAATGACGGTGGGGCGGCCGCCACCCGTCGTCCCGACCGGAACGCAGTGAGGACCTCGACTCGCTCCTCGCGCCGCTCAGAGCGAGGTCCAGTTCCGTCGTCCCGACTAGCTCGACAGGACTCCTCGCTCCGCTCAGAGCGACGGTGGGGCGCTGTCAGTTCCGTCGTCCCGAACGCAGTGAGGGACCTCGACTAGCTCAACAGGGCTCCTCGCGCCGCTCGGAGCGACGGTGCGGCGGCGCCGTTCCGTCGTCCCGAACGCAGTGAGGGACCTCGACTAGCTCAACAGGGCTCCTCGCTCCCCTCGGAACGACGGTGCGGCGGCGCCACCGTCGTCCCGAACGCAGTGAGGGACCTCGACTAGCTCAACAGGGCTCCTCGCTCCGCTCGGAACGACGGTGCGGCGGCGCCACCGTCGTCCCGAACGCAGTGAGGGACCTCGACCAGCTCAACAGGGTTCCTCGCGCCGCTCGGACCGACGGCGGGGTCGCGCAGGGCGTCTACGGCGCCAGGCGGTTCAGGTCGCGCGGGAAGAGCGTCACCAGCCGCAGGTTGGACGCCCCCAGCAGCTGCATGAGGAGGCGCTCCAGCCCGATGGCGAACCCGCCATGGGGCGGCATGCCGAAGCGGAACGCCTCCAGGTAGTGGCTAAAGGGCTCGGGCGACATGCCGGCGGCGCTCAGCGCCGCGATATAGTCCTCGTAGCGATGCAGGCGCTGCCCGCCGGTGACCAGTTCCGTGCCGCGGAACAGCAGATCGAACGAGTTCGAGTACTCGGGGCGCCGAGGATCCGGGTGCGTGTAAAAGGGGCGCTTGCGCATGGGATAGCCGGTCACAAAGACGAAATCGCTGCCGTGCGCCTCCCGCGCCCACTCTCCCAGCCAGCGCTCATCCTGAGGTGAGAGGTCCGGCTCGCCGCGCACGTCAACGCCGTGGCGCGCAAGGATCAGGTCCTGCGCGTCGGCAAAGTGGATGCGCGGGATCTCGGCGGGCACAGCGGGCAGGGCGACGCCCAGCATGTTCAGCTCGGCGCGGCACGATTCGCCCAGCGCCGCGAGCATGCCGGCGATGACGTCGCGGCACTGCGCCATCACGTCCAGGTGGTCGCGGATAAAGCCCATCTCGGCGTCCAGGCTGACGTACTCGTTGATGTGCCGCGCCGTATCGTGGGGCTCGGCGCGAAAGACCGGCCCCACCTCGTAGACGCGCTCGAACACCCCCACCATGATCTGCTTGTAGAACTGGGGGCTCTGGGCCAGGAACGCGTCGCGCCCGAAATAGTCGAGCCGAAAGACGTTGGCGCCGCTCTCGGTGGCCGAGGCCACGATCTTGGGCGTCTGGATCTCGGTAAAGCCGGCGGCCTGCAGCGTGGCGCGAAAGCCGGCCATGGCTGCCGCGGCCAGGCGAAACGCCGCCCGGCGCGCCGGATGGCGGTTGGCCACCACGGCGTGGTCCAGGAGGGTCGGGAGAGCAACCTTCATCTCGCGCTTGCTGAGGGGCACCGGCGGCTCGTCGCGCACCGGCGCGATCACCTCGATGACGGGATGGTGCAGCTCCACCCCGCCCGGCGCCTGGGGCATCGCCACCACCTGCCCCTCGACGGCCAACACCGTCTCGAGGCCCGCGCCGGCCTCGTCGAGGGGCGCCAGGTCCGCCGCGTCCTCCGTCACCGCCTGCACCATGCCCCACCCGTCGCGCACCACGATAAAGCTGACTCCTCCCAGAAGGCGCAGCGCGTGCAGCCACCCCTGCACACGCACGCGCCGGCCGACGTACGCACCGATGTCGCTCGTTCGAACGCGCTCCATAGCAGCCCCTCCTACGAAAGCGATGTTGCTACAAACGATGTCTCTACGGCGTCTGCGCCAAAACAAAAGGCCCTCGTCCACTAACACCAGTGGACGAGGGCCGCGCGGCCTGCTCGTGGTACCACCACTCTTCGCCCCCCATGGGAGGGCCTCGACGGACACCGTGCCGCGCAACGCAGCGGGGCCCAGCGCCGAGCGCGCTAACGGGCGCCATCCGGAGCCGACTACTGAGCGCGGCGGTCCCCGCCGCAGCCCTTCGCCGGTCGGCTCGGGGGTGTCGCCTGAGAGACGCCTGACGGCGGCGCTTGCACCCGCGGCCTGCCCCCGCCGCGGCGCCGCTCTCTGGTCGCCGGCCATCCCTCCGCATGTCCCCGTCACGGCTTTTCATCCGCATTCTAGACGGTTCACGCCGCGGCGTCAACGGGCACGTGGTCGACGGATTTGTTCAGAATGACAAGAGAAGCGCCGGGAACACCCAGGAACCCGGTGTTCCGGGCATACCCGTGGTCGGCACGCGCTTGTGTTCGGTGAGCGCTGGCCGCCAGCCCGCAGTCCGGACTAGGCGCAGCGTACCTGCTCGATGAGCGTCACGATCCACGTATGGGTCTCGCGCTCGTAGGCGACGTTCTCGACCACCGCCTTGTAGGGCGCGCGGATGGGCCGCCGGGAAAAGTAGCCCAGCGTCTCCCCCGCCGCCACGGTATCGCCGGGGGTCTTGCGCGTCTCCCAGGTTTCAACCCTTACCGCAACGCGCCTGGCACACTGATCCACCATCGCCCTCCCACGCCGAGGATACCTGCCGTGCGTCGCGCGCTAGCAGGCGCCCCCGCCGACAGAGTGACTCCTTTCCGACGATCCGTCACATCCCCGCACGCACATACTACCTAACCCATTATACCATGTCTTGCGCTGCGCTCCGCTCTGATCTATACTGCCTTCCTATCCACTCATATCACCGCATCGGGGGACCCGTGCCACGCTCACTATCGACCGTATTCCGCGACATCGTCTCGGCAACGCACGACCTGCTCCGCCCCTCCACCAAGATCGATTGGAACCGCGACCCGGCCGCCATCGTCATACAGGCGACATCGGCCTGGCCGCAGAGCGTGCCCGCTCTGGCCCTCAATGCCATACCCGACGCCCTCGTGTGGGGCGACGGACGCATCGTCTGGACCGAAGCCGGGCCCCGAGGTGGCCGGAAGGTCAGCATCGGCCACCTGCAACCGCGCGAGATGACGCAACTCCTGGATGAGGTGCGGCGTTCCGGCTTCTTTCGCATGCAGAGATGGTACCCGGCCGACGCCCGGCAGGGCCCGTACGACCGCTCCCTCTGCGTGCACCTGCTCGACACGAGCCATGAGGTATGCGCCTGCGACGGGTCCGGTCCCCACGCCTTCGCCGACCTCTACCGGCATGTGTCGTCCGGCGCCGGCGCGGCGGGTTTGCCCTACCGTCCGGCGGAGGCGCTGCTCGTGGCAACGCCCGCGCCCCGCAGCGCCGAGAGACGCCTGCCGGCCTGGGACGCGGGAGCCGCCGGCCTGCGGTTGGACGACGCCACCCGCGGCGTATGGGTTCGCGACATCGCCCTCGACCTCGCCTGGAAGCTGGTGAACGCCACGCCGGCCGATCCCCGCGCCACGCAGGGGAGCCGCGCCTACGTGCTCACCCTCCAGGTGCCGGACATCATTACTTGGGAGCCGCGCCTGCCGTAGCGGCGGGCGCCTTCTCGCACAAGGAGTGTAGCGCGATGCCTCCTGAGAGCGCCCCCTCCCCCGAGACGTTGCGCGGGCTGCTGGGACAACCACCGACAGTCGCCCCCCTCGACCTCTCCGAGCTGAGCGTGGCCGAGGAGGCCGACCACACGCGCACACTGATCGAGTACGGTACGGCCATGGGAGAGCGTGTGCAGGCGTGGCTGCTTCGGCCTCGGGGCGTGGATGGCCCGACGCCCGGCATCCTGGCCATCCACCAGGACGGTGAGCGTCGCCCCTACGAGGTCGGCAAGAGCGAGCCCGCCGGCCTGGACGGCGATCCGGAGCTACCGTACGGCCTGGAGCTGTGTCGTCGCGGCTACACGGTGATCTGCCCGGATCGCTTTCCCTTCGAGAGCCGCTCCCTGGCGCGGTCGCCCCATCGGGCCACCTTTGATGCCTTTGCCGTGCGCGCCCGCTATGGGAAGCAAGAACTCGATGTGACCGAGGACCTGTACCTGGGATGCGTCTCCGCCTCCCTGCTGGTGCACGGCTGGTCGCTGGCGGGCCGGACGCTCTTGGAACTCGAGCGGGCGGTGGACGTATTGGCGGGGCTTCCCGACGTCGACCCGGGGCGGCTCGGCGCCATCGGCCATTCGGCGGGCGGGTTCTATGCGGCGCTGCTCATGTGCCTGGACCCTCGCGTTCGCGCCGGCTGCTCCTCCTGCGGCACCTTCCTGCTACGGTGGTTGTTCGGCGGCCAAACCCTCAAGCCGATCACGGGTTTCGGCGCCCTGGCAATCCCCGGGTTCCTGCGCTGGGGCGACCTCGACCAGGTGCTGGCCGGCCTGGCGCCACGCCCTTTCCTCGAGACTGAGGGGGAGCAGGGGATACCGGCCGAGATGCGCGAGGCCAAGTACGCCGCAGCACGCAAGCGCTTCGCTGATCTGGGGGTGTCCGAGCGGTTCGAGACGGTCGTATACCCCGGGGGACACGCCTTCCGCCGTGACATGCGCGAGCGCTCCTATGGATGGTTCGACCGCTGGCTGTAGACGCCGAAGGGAGGACGTCATGTCGCGACCCAACATCCTCTACCTCCACTCCCACGACACGGGGCGCTGCATCGCGCCCTATGGGTACGACGTCGCCACGCCCAACCTGCAGCGCCTCGCCGAGGAGGGCGTTCTCTTTCGCCAGGCGTTCTGCGTGGCGCCCACCTGCTCACCGAGCCGGGCCGGCCTGCTCACCGGCCAGAGCGCCCACGCCAGCGGCATGATCGGCCTCGCTCACCGCGGATTCGCACTGCACGACTATCGGCAGCACCTGGTGCACACGCTGCGCGATGCCGGGTATCGGTCGACGCTCGTCGGCGTGCAACACGTCGCGGCCAGGCCCGAGGTCATCGGCTATGACGAGATCGTGCCCGTGGCCAGCAACCACGCCGAGCACGTCGCGCCGGCCGCCGCCGCGTGGCTGCGGGCCGCGCCGCCCGAGCCGTTCTTCCTCTCCGTGGGGTTCTCCGAGACGCACCGCGAGTTCCCCGAGCCCGATGCCGACGCGCGCTATGTGCGTCCGCCGGCCACGCTCCCCGATACGCCCGCCGTGCGCGCCGACATGGCGGCATTTCACGCCAGCGCGCGCCTGCTGGACGCCGGCATGGGGATGGTGCTCGATGCCCTGCGCGAGGCGGGCCTCGAGGCGAACACCCTCGTCATCTGCACCACCGACCACGGCATCGCCTTCCCAGGCGCCAAGTGCAACCTCACCGACCACGGCATCGGCGTCATGCTCATCGTGCGCGGGCCGGGCGGGTTCACGGGAGGCAGGGTCTGCGACGCCATGGTGTCGCACGTGGACGTCTACCCCACCCTCTGCGACCTCCTGGACGTGGAGCGTCCGGCGTGGCTCGCGGGACACTCCCTCCTGCCCCTCATCCGCGGCGAGGCGGAGGAGGTGAACGACGCTATCTTTGCCGAGGTGACGTACCACGCCGCCTACGAGCCGATGCGCGCCGTGCGCACGCGCCGCTGGAAGTACATCCGCCGGTTCGGCGACCCCACCGCCGTACCCGGCGGCCGTACCGCCGTACCCGGCGGCCCCACCGCGGTACCCCGCGGCCGCCTCCATCCGGTGCTGCCCAACTGCGACGACAGCCTCAGCAAGGCGCTGTGGCTCCAGCACGGCTGGCGCGAGCGTGAGCTGGCCGAGGAGGAGTTGTACGACCTCGTGTTCGACCCCAACGAGGCGCGCAACCTGGCCGGCCGGCCCGAGGCCGCCGCGGCGCTCGAGGAGATGCGCGCCCGCCTGGACCGTTGGATGCGCGCCACCGACGATCCCCTGTTGCGTGGCCCGGTGCCCGCGCCTCCCGGGGCACGGGTCAACGCCCCTGACGGCCTGTCGCCGCGTGAACCGACTCGAGTCACCGACTGAGGGGTTTGCCCAGGATTCCGGCTATGTGGGGTGATTCGCGGAGGCTTGCAGACTGATGTTGCGCGCATCCCTCTCTCCGGTATACTGAAGAGAGTGCGTCGCGCCCAACCCACATGAGGCGTCGATCGATGACCGAGTCGCAACCGGACGAAAGAGATCAGACTACAGAGGACGTCCGCCCCCTCATGGGCGTCAGCCGCTGTCTGGGGTTCGCCCCTTGCCGCTGGGACGGCGCCATCGTCCTGAGCCCAGAGGTAGCGGAACTGGCGCCTTATGTCGAGCTGCGGCCGATCTGTCCCGAGGTAGAGATGGGACTGGGGGTGCCGCGCGACCCGATCCGCATCGTCTCCGTCCAGGGCGTGCGCCGACTGGTGCAGCCCGCCCCGGGGCGCGACCTGACGGAGGCCATAGAGTCCGTCGTGCGACGTTGCGCCGCCGACCTGGCGCCGGCCGACGGCCTGATCCTGAAGGGGCGCTCGCCCTCCTGTGGGCTGTATGACACGCGCGTCTATGCCTCGGCCTCCGCCGACGAGGCGCTCGACGAGACGAGCCGCGGCCTGTTCGCCGCCGGGATGCTGGCCCACCTGCCGCACCTGGCGGTGGAGGATGAGGTCGGCCTGCGGGATCCCGGCCGCCGCGATCACTTTTTGACGCGGCTGTTCGCGCTGGCGCGCTATCGCGTCGCCCGGGCCGAGGGCTCGCCCGCGGCGTTGGTGCGCTATCAGACGGAGAACAAGCTGCTCCTCATGGGCTACGACAAGGACCGCCTGGGAGCGATGGGCAGGCTGGTGGCCGCCGCCCGTGAGCGGCCGATGGCCGAGACGCTGGACGCCTATGCCGGACACCTGCACGCCGCGCTGGCGGAGCCGGCGCGGGCATCCACCCAGATCAACGCGCTGATGCATGCCGTGGGGTACTTGCGCGAGTCGCTCACGCGCCGCGAGAGGGCCGATTTCCTGGAGATGCTCGACGGCTACCGTCGGGGGAACGTCCCACTGAGCGCCTGCCGAGCCCTGCTCGCCTCGTGGGTTGTCCGCTACGGCGCGCCGTACCTCGCCCGGCAGACCTATCTGCGCCCCTATCCCGAGGCGCTCGTCCGGGCGAGCTGATCACATCATCGCATGGTCCTCTCGCGCTCGCCGGACGGCGGCCAAGGGGCAAGGAGTACGGATGGATTTCGCTGCCGTTCTATTCATCGCCGTGGGCCTCGCCATGGACGCCTTTTCCGTCTCGGTATGCAGCGGCATGTGCTTCCGCCAGATGCGGCTGGAGGGTGCTCTGCGCATGGCGGGGTTCTTTGGGGCCTTTCAGGCGGGCATGCCCGTGATCGGGTGGCTCGGCGGCACCCTGCTGGCGGAGCGCATCGCCGCGTTCGACCATTGGGTGGCCTTTGGCCTGCTGGCCGCCATTGGCGGCAAGATGATCGTCGAGGCGGTGCGGCGCGGCCCCGACGAGTGCCCGCCCGATCCCCTGCAACTCGGGATGCTGCTCGTCCTGTCGGTGGCCACCAGCATCGACGCCCTGGCCGTGGGGATCAGCTTGGCGGTGCTGGACACGGCTATCGCCAGCCCCGTGGCCGTCATCGGCATCGTGACCTTTGGCCTCTCCCTGGCGGGCGTGTTCCTGGGCAAACGCTGCGGCGACATCTTTCACGGCCGCGTAGAGATCGTCGGTGGGGTGATCCTCATCGGCATCGGCCTGCGTATCCTGCTGAGCCACCTGTCGGCGGCCCCGGGGCTGGCCGGCTAGCAGCTGCCGCTTGACACCGGCCCCGCTTCGGCTACCATCAGCGGGCACGCTTCCATCCCCTCGATCGAAAGGACGCGTCGATGCACGCTCTCAACCGTCGCGCCGCAGCCCTGGCGCTCCTGGCCATCGCCCTGTCGGCGATCCTGGCTTTCGGGGGCGCCGCCGGCGCCGCGCCGCCCTTGGCCCAGAGCACGCCGCCTCCACCTACGCCGACGCCCGCCGTCACTCTGCGTTTCCCCCTCGCCATGCGCATGCCGCCCGGCGGGGTTGGGGTCGTGGCCGGATGGGTCGTGGACGCCACCACCAATGCGCCCGTCGCCGGCGCCTGGGTGTGCCGGGCCGACGGATCGCCCTGCGCGACGACGAACAGCAACGGCGAGTACCGTCTGGGAGGACTTCCCGTCGGGGCGTCGAACCTGCGCGTAACCGCCACCGGCTATGACACGCTGCTGACGCGCGTTGACGTCGTGGCCGGCGAGACGCGCATCCGCACCCTGGCGCTCTCGCCGCCCCTGCAGGCGGATCAGTGGCGCTTTGTCCTCACGTGGGACGCCCAGCCCCCCGACCTCGACCTGTTCCTGTGGCTGCCCGACGAGACGGCGGTCTTTTGGGGCGGGCGCGGCGATTGCGACCCGAATCCCCCCACTCCGCCGGTGGGCGCATGCCTGGAGCAGGACAGTCGCGACGGTTATGGCCCCGAGACGGTCACCATCACCGACCTGCGCGGCGGCGGGTACTATACCCTGGGCGTACACCGCTACGACGACCCCACGGACACGGTGACCGAGCCGTCGATCTCGGCCTCGCGCGCGCGGCTGCACGTCTACAACGGCGAGGGCCTGCAGCTCGAGTTCCGCATCCCCGCGGGCGAGGAGGGGCAGTTCTGGTACGTCCTCGACCTCGACGAGACGGGCCTGGTCACGCCGTTCAACGCCATCTCGGATCACAACCCGTACACCGGCATGAGTGGGGCGTTCTCGATCCGGCAGCACGGCCTGCCGGTCAAGGATCGTTGATCGGCATCCGCGCATCGGTACGACAGACCGGCCGGAGGTTGCCCTCCGGCCGGTTGTCCATATCAACGGGAGGCCCGATCCCAGACGGGCAGCCGCGCCGCGCGGCGCCTACCCCTCGTCCGGCAAGAGGTGGCGCAGTTCGTCGATGTGGCGCGCGTCGTTGACCCAGCGCACCCAGCGCCGCTCCTCGGAGAGGCGCAGGCAGCAGGTGGTCGCCCAGTCCAGGGAGAACCAGGTGCGCATCGGCCCTGACTCGACCGCACCGAGAAAGTGCCGCAACAGAAAGTTGATCGGCCCGCCGTGGCTCACGATGGCGACCCGCTCCAGCTCACGTGTCGCGATGACGTGCTGCACCTTTTCGAAGCCCACCGTCACCCGCTCCAGCAGGCGGGCGTTGGCGTACACATAGTGCTCCTCCTCCCACTCGCGCATGTCCTCGGGCGGCGGTGTGCCGTCGTACGCGATCAAGTCGTCGATGCTCGACTCGGCAAACTCGGGCAGGTCCTGGCGGGGGAGGCTAGGATAGCGCTCCGAGATGGCGTCGGCGGTCTGCTGTGCCCGCAACATGGTGCTCACAAAGAGGTACTGCAGGTCCCAGCCGTCGCAGCGCTGCGCCAGGCGCTCCGCCATGCGATGCCCCAGGGGGGTCAGCGGGTTGTGCGCCGTGATGCGGTTCGGCTGCGCATAGTCCACATGCGAGTGTCGGAACAGGTAGATATCGACCATAGCGAACACAACCCCCCGGTAATGTGATGCGCCCCGGCGACGTGACGGGCGCTCTCCCCATCATACCGCAGCGACGCCCCGACGCAAGTCGCGTCGGGGCGTTCGATCTGGCCGGGATTGAGATCGTGGCCCCCTAGCGCGGGCACACCCCACAGCGTCACCTAGGGCGTTGGTGTTACTCGGTCGATCGTGACGTGGCGGCGCGGAACAGCAGGTAGGCGCCGGCCACCACCAGGGCGATGGGCCATACGTAGGCAAAGGCGCGCACCGACTGGGCCACCAGCAGCGCGCCCATCACCAGCAGGACAGCCGCCGGGATGATGGCCCATGTGAGGCGCCCCTCGGGCGTGCGCACCACGGTGAGGAGCAAGAAGGTAAGCCCGAGGCCGAGGAAAAAGATGCCACCCGTCTCCAGCCCCGGCAGCGTGGTGCTCAGCCCGGCCACGAGCGCGAGGGTGGTGAGCACGCCCGCGGGAATGAGCGCCCACCAGTTGGCGCGCTGGTTCAGATAGATGATCCAGAACGCCAGCGCCAGAGCCGCGAGAAAGAGTGCACCCGACCACGCGCCGCCCCACCGCGGCGCCGCCTCATTGACGATGATGAGGCCACTGATGCCCAGGAGCGCCATACCCGGGATCACCGCCCACCAATTGTCGCGGCGGCTGAGGAACACGTACAGGAAACCAAGGCCCGCCACCGCAAAGAGCAGGCCCCAGATATAGGCCACCACTTGGCCCAGGACGCCGAGCGTGCCCAGCAGCAACAGGATCCCCGCCAGAACGAGCAGCAGCCCCCAGGCCTGCGCCCCCCGAGTCCGATTCATCGCTACCTCCTGAACCGAGCATATGTCGCGAGCGGTGAGACACGCCCCTCACCCTAACCCTCTCCCCGGGTACGGGGCGAGGGAACTCCACTGCGCCGCCGTCGTCCCGAGCGGAGCGAGGGACCTTGACTCGCGCGTCAGAGACCCCTCACCCTAGCCCTCTCCCCGGGTGCGGGGCGAGGGAACGCGTTTGCACCGTCGTCTCGAGCGGAGCGCGTCAGATGCTCCTCACCCTGACCCTCGCCCCAGAGTACTGGGGTTCTGCCCGAGTGCTGGGACGCCCAGTACAGGGAGAGGGAACAGAGGCGCCGCCTCACTCGATGCGAACAGAACCCACGCCGTTGTGGACGTCGAGGTCCACCGCGTCGACGGCGTCGACATAGCCGGGCGACTCGTAGCCGCCGCCCGAGCGCGGGAAACGCTCGCGATCCACGCGCACATCACCCAGGCCGTTCTCCACGCGGATGCGCGCCGCGACCCCTTCAGGCACGCGGATGATGGTGGAGGCCACGCCCGAATCGATGCGCGCCCGCACGCGCCCCGCGTGGGCCGGCAATGTGATGTGCGTGGAACTGGCCCCCGTCTCGACGCGCAGGTCGGTGACCTCCAGGTCGACCAGGTCTAGGGTGCTCTGGCTGGCGCCCGTCTCCACGCGAAGGTCCATGGCCACCTCGCGATTGAGATTGACCTCCCAAGTGAACGCCTGGAAGCCGCCCCAGGCGGGCCACCCCATCCACGGCGCAGCCCCCTCTGGCATGCGCAGCTCGAGTTCCGCCAGGCCCCCATCGCGCGTGATACGGTGCCGGACGCCGCCGACAAAGGTGCCCGACAGCAGCTCACTCGGCCCCGCCGCCGGGCCCACGAATAGCCGCCCGGCTCCGTGCTTGAGCACGAGACGGGCGCGCTCGACGCCATCCAGGCGGACGTTCAGCCGCTCCGTCGGCGGCTCGCGCCGCGTCGCCGCCCCCCACAGCACCCAGGCGCCGAGCCCGATGAGGAGCAGCGGGCCGATGATGGCCCACGGGATCGCCACCGGAAGAATGCCCAATTGCCTCAGAAGCAGTACGATCCCCAACGCCGTGAGCACGATGCCCCAGAGCAACCTGTCTCTACGCACCGGTGGCACCTCCTCTCGCGCTTCACCACCTCAAGCCCCACATGCAAACACGCTACGGCGGCCAAGCGATGGCATCGACTGCCGTTCTGCTCGCTATACGACGCAGCGCCCCACGAGTTGCGCGTCGCGTGGCATCACCAATCCTAATATTCGTTACCTTTTTCGTGACCGTCACCACCTCCCCATCGTCATACCTGGTGAACGGCCGGCCGTTCAGGTGTCGTAAAGTCGAGCCTTGAGGAGGACCTAGATGAAACGCACGCTCGCAGTGACCGCAGCGCTCTTGCTGATGGTGTCCCTGCTTGGACCGATGGTCCTCGCCGATCGCGGTGGCAACGGCGGGGGGAACGGCAATCCGTCCCAGTCACGAGGCCCGTCGGGTGTCGTGGACCGGGACCAGGATCAGGCGCAGGATCGCACCGGAGACGAGGTGCAGCAGCGCGACCGGGACCAGGACTGTGACGACTGCTTGAACCAGGAGCGCGAGCAGGACACCCAGGAGGAGGCCAAGCGCGCCCGAGAAGAGGCCAAGCGCGCCCGAGAAGAGGCCAAGCGCGCCCGAGAAGAGGCCAAAGAGGAAGCGAAGGAGTCCAGGGAGTGGGAGCGGGCCGAGTCGACCAGCAACGGCGCATCTGCGCGCGACGACGATTCCGAGGGCGACGACCAGGCGCCCAGGCCGGGCAACGGCAATCGCCCCGAGACTCCTCCGGGCCAGGCCATCTCGACGGCCGCCAGAAGCCGCATGACTCATGAAGGCGAGACTACCGAGAACGCGCACCGACTGCGGCTGAGGATCGAGTCCGAATCCCCTGACGACACCGATGGCGACGAGGGCGATGTCGAGGGCGATGTCGAGGACTCGGACGACGATCTCGACGATGATGCCAAGGGACTGCGCGGAGCCCTGTGGGCTCACCAGCGCGTCCTGCAGAAACATCCCCTGCCCTTCATGATGGGGGGACAGCCCGTGCTGGATGAGAACGGGAATCTAGCCGCGGTCGACCTCTCAAAGGGCAACCGCCTGGCGCGCGACTTGGCTCCTTCCGATCCACCGCTGGAGGTGAGCGATAGCGCCCGAGTTCGTCTGATCACGGTGGGTGGAGCGCAGGCGTGTCCACTGACGGCACAGGAATGCCTCAGCGCGTGGTTGGGGGACAATCCCGACGCCTATGTCCAGATACATGGTCGCGTGGAGTTGGATGACGAGGGAAATCCGGTGTTCATCGCCTACCAGATCACCGTCAGATCCCCCGACGCGCCAGATGACGACGATACGCTGACGCCTACCCCGACGGCGACGCTTCCGACGCCGACGGCCACCATGCCGACACCTACGGCCACCATGCCGACACCTACGGCCACCATGCCGACGCCGACGGCCACCATGCCGACGCCGACGGCCACGGTACCAACGGCAACACCCACCGCGACGGATACGGTGACGCCGACAGAGACCGTACCGACGCCCACAGAGACCATGCCCTCACCGACGGCCACGCTGCCGACGGCAACGCCGACAGCAGCCGGATAGAGGGGTCGATCGGTGCCCCTTCACGGGGGTGCCGTGAGCGATATAGCTCGTGACCACGGGAAAGGGGGGATGCCGGGGGGGCGCCCCCCTTTTCCGTTCCTCGCGGCCGGTCAGCCGCCTCGCACCGGCAGGCGTCCGCCGGCCCAGGGAGTGGTGCGCTCGAACGCCTCGGCATACTGGCAGTCGCTCAGGCCGTAGCGCTGCGCCTGGAACGCCCGCAGCTTGGCGCGATCGGTGTACCACGGCTCCAGGAATTGCTGGGCGCGATGGAAGGCCTGGAGCGCCCGCAGCTTGGTCTCCCACACGTCGGTGATGTCGACATACAGGTCGGGGGCGAACCCCTCTAGTTCGGTGAGAGGGATGGTGGCCTCAAAGAGGAACACCTCCGGCCGGCGCACCGCCGGGTGCTCCGACTCGAGCCCGGGGGCGCCCGCCAACTGCACAGCGCGCGTGGCCAGGCGATAGGCGCTGTCGTGGTCGACGCTCACCGGGTCGGGCCCATGGTGCGTGAGCACCACGTCGGGCCGGTAGCGGCGAATTTCCTGGGCGATGGTCAGCGCGCGCTCTTGGGTGTACTCGAAGCACAGGTCCGACCAATCTCAGAAGTCGATCTCGACGCCCAGGATCCCCGCCGCCTCGAGCCCCTCCTCGCGACGGACCGCCTTGACGTCCTCCAGCGCGGGGTGCGCCCCGCCCGCGTATAGCCCGCCCGACTCGGAGCGCTCGCCATAGGTCAGCGCGATGACGCGCGCCTCGTCGCCGTCACGCACATGCTTGGCCAGCGTCCCTCCCGCCCGCGAGCAAAAGTCAGCCACATGCGCACTAATCACCAAGATCCTCACAATCACCCTCCCCTAATGGAACGCGGATTTCCGCAGATGAGACGCAGATTTCCGCGGATTTGTGCACGGCTTGGTTTTGGCCAGATAGGCTCATGGACTCCGAAGCCTCGGCGCCCGCCGATCATTGCCCGATTGATTAGCGCAGATCAGCGTTCCATCTGCGTGAACCTGCGCACCATTCCCTTACGTTTCAGATTCAACTGCCTGGATGGCCGCCTTGATGTAGCCGAAGCAGAAGGCCCGCGCGCGGTGGCCGTGGCGGGTGTCCAGGTCCGACTGGGGCACGTGGTCGGGGATGATGGCGCCGTCATAGCCCACCTCCTTGTAGGTGCGCAGCGCCTTGATCATGTCGATGTCGCCCTCGTCGGGGAACACCTCGTCAAAGTCTAGGAATCCTCCCCTGATGTTGCGGAAATGCACCCAAAAGATGCGCTGGCGGCTGCCAAAGTAGCGGATGGCATCGTACACCTGCTCCGGCGCGGTGCACATCTCCGAGATGGTGCCCTGGCAAAAGTTCAGCCCGTGGTACGGGCTGTCCGAGAGGGCGATGAAGCGCTTGACCCCCTCGATGCTGCCCAACACGCGCTCGATGCCGCGGTAGCCGACGCCGGCGGGCATGCCGGGATCGTGCTGGTGGCAGCCCATCTTGACGCCGAACTCGTCCGCCACCGGGATGACGCGCTCGACAAAGTACTCGATGCGCTCCCAGGCCATGTCCGCCGTCACCGGCGCGTAGGGCAGCGGCGGGTCGTCCTTCATCTCCTCATAGACAAAGTGGCTGTAGGTTACCCCGCCGCGCCCGGGGGCGCGCTGGCCGCGCACCACCGGCAGGATCGCCAGGTTGTAGAGGAGCAGCGGGATCCCCGCCTTGGCGGCCGCCTCGATACTCTTGCACGCCTTCTCGATGTCGCGGTCGCGCTCCGGGGTGCCCAGCATGATGTTGGGCCAGATCTGCCGCTCGATCCCCGCCGAGGTCAGGGGAAAGTGGACGGCGTCCAACGTCAGCCCCAAGGACTCGACGTGCTCCCGCGCGCGCATCAGGGCGTCGGCGTGCCAGTAGCCATCCTCCTCCAGCCCCAGGCCGCGACTCGGCAACGTGTCAACGTGGTCGACGCCCATCTGCTTGAGAAAGCGCAGCGTGTCGTCGTCGTACACCTCTTGAGATGCTACGTACATGCCCCCCTCCTTACGATGATGTGACGGAGCCCCGCGATGAGCGCCATCGTCTCGCCGCATGGCGGCCCGGATACCATTGCCCTACGCGCCTTCGCCGAGACGCTCGACGACCCAGGAACGCACGGCGGAGACCGTCTCCTCGACGCTCCGCCCCGTGGTGTCGAGCAGCGTCATGGGTGGATCGGTAGTGGCCGCGTGTTCGCGCAGCCACCCATTGAAGGCGACCATCCGCTCCACAAAGGCGTCGTCGCCCGACTGTCGCCAGGCTGGCCGCGCCCTCAACCTGTCGGCCAACTCTGCATCGCCGCACACCAACGCCAGATAGTGCACCGTCCCAAGGAAGCGGCGCTCCGCCAGCGGCTCGATCCCCTGCGGCAGGAAGGTGCCGCACAATACCGACGCCAGGCCGCTCTGGGCGACGTTCTTGGCGATGCGCACCCAGAGCATGCGCCATCGCTCCCAATCGTCGTCAGGGGTGTCCAGTTCGGGGCACCAGAGGATGTCCGTCTCGAACACCACGCAGCCGGGCAGGGTGCCCGCCAGGGGGAGGGAGACGGTCGACTTGCCCGCGCCGCTGGCCCCCGTGACGACGAACAGCGGGCTGCGCCGGAACGGATGGGCATAGCCGCAGTGCGGGCAGACGGCGTACGGCCCGGCCGGGTCGACCGCCTTCTCCTCCGCGTAGCGGCCACAGCGTGGGCAGACGTTGAACATGGACGCGCTAACGCCCGCGCCCGGCGGCGCGCTCCGCCAGGGCGATGGCGCCCAGCACGCCGGCGCGGGGGCCCAGGGCTGGGGGCACGATGTATGTGTCTATGTCGTGCAGGATCTGGGGGGTGCCGACGTAGCCGTTGAGCAGCGCCTGCACCTCCCGGCCGACCATGGGAAAGAGGAAATGGCGCGCCATGACGCCGCCCCCCATGATGATGCGCTGCGGCGACAGCGTGCAGATATAGTTGACCAGGCCCAGCGCCAGATAGCGCGCCTCCAGCTGCCAGGCGGGGTGATCGGGGCGGAGGTCCTCGCCGGGCTGGCCCCAGCGCTCGGCGATGGCGGGCCCGCAGCACAGCCCCTCGAGGCAGTCGCCGTGGTAGGTGCAGAACCCGGGGTATGGGTCGACCGCCCAGTCGTGGGGGACGCGGATGTGGCCCATCTCGGGGTGCATCATGCCGTGGATCAGCTCGCCGTTCACCATGCCGCCGCCGCCCAGCCCCGTGCCCACGGTGAGGTAGATAAAGGTGTCGAGGCCCTGCGCGGCGCCCCAGCGGTGCTCACCTAGGGCCGCGGTGTTCACGTCGGTGTCGAACCCCACGGGCACGCCCAGCGCGCGACGGACGGCGCCGGCCAGGTCGGTGTGCGCCCAGCCGGGCTTGGGGGTGGTGGTGACATAGCCAAAGGAGGGGGAGCGCGGGTCGGGGTCGATGGGCCCGAACGACGCGATCCCCACCGCCGCCAGGGTCTCGCCCGCCGCGGCGACCTGCTCGCGGATGAACGCCACGGCGCGGCCGATGGTCTCGTCGGGGGCCGCCGTGGGAAAGCGCGCCTCCGCCCGCACGTCATCCGGTCCCGTACCGATGGCACAGACGAACTTGGTGCCGCCCGCCTCGATCCCCCCGTATACCGGCATCGTCGCTCCCCTTCTCGTTGGTGGTTGATATGTCGAGCGCAGGCGCCGCGCGCCTCACACCGCCAAGGCCATGCCCCCCGCGCCCGCATCGGCGGCGCCCGACAGGGCGCCCGTCTCCGGATCGATGGCGATGGCGTGCACCAGCGCCAGCCCGCCGTGGCTCTGGGGCAGGCGCTCGACGGGGTGCCGTGTTCGTACCTCGTCGAGCACGTATACCGGGATGCGCGCCTGGCAGCGGATGGCGCCTACCTCGCAATCAAAGCGCGGCGCGAGCACGGCGTCCGTGATGGACATGCCGAAATCGAGCACGTTCAAGATCACCTGCACGTTGGAGGTGATGATGCGTGTGGCGCCCGGGGCGCCCAACACCAGCACCGGCCGCCCATCGCGCGTCACCACCGTGGGCGCCATGCCCGTGCTGCGCGATTTGCCCGGGGCGATGCTGTTCGGGTGGCCGGCGATGGGATGAAAGTTGACCATGGAGTTGTTGTACATGAACCCCAGGCCGGGGGTGATGACGCCCGACGACGACCCGAGGGAGTGGGTCAGCGCCACGCAGTTGCCGTCGCCGTCCACCACGGTCACGTGGGTGGTATCGGGCGGCTCGGGCGGCACGAACGCCGCGGCGATCTCTTCTCCCGCGTCGATGCGCCGGCGCCATTCGGCGGCGCGCTCCTTGGACACCATCAACGCGAGCGGCACGTCGACGAACAGCGGGTCGCCGAGGTGGGGATTGCGGTCGGCAAAGGCCGCCTTCATCGCCATGGAGACGGTATAGATGTACTCGGGCGAGTTGTGGCCCATGGCCGCCAGGTCGTACCCCTCAAGGATGTTGAGGATGGCCACAAGGGTCGGGCCGCCGTGGGGCGGCGGCGACGAGCGGATGGTGTAACCGCGATAAGCGCCCTCCGCCGGCGCCATGTCGCGGATGGCGTACGACGCCAGGTCCTCGGCGGTGACAAAGCTACCGTTGGCGGCCAGGTCGTCGCACATGCGCGCCGCCAGCTCGCCGTGGTAGAAATCCTCGGGGCCGCGCGCCGCCAGGTGTCGGAGGGTGCGGGCCAGGTCGGGGTTGCGCAGGGTCTCGCCGGCGGCGTAGGGCCGGCCGTCCGGCTTGAGGTAGATGCGACTCGCCTCGGCGTTGCCGCGCACATAGTCGAGGAGCGAACTCGCCTCCGGATAGGCAGCTCTACCGAGCCAGCCGACCGACAGCACGCTGTCGACCTTGAACCCCTCGTCGGCGATGCGCGCCGCGGGCTCGAGGGCCTGCGCCCAGGGGATGGTGCCCCAGCGCTCCAGGATGCTGGCCAGCCCCTTGACGGCGCCGGGCGTGCACACCGAGGTGTAGCCCAGGTCGTTCACCTTGTCTTGCAGGAAAAAGCCCCACCCCTCGGGGTTCGGCCGGATGAGGGCGCTCTCCCACATGTCGGGCCGGACGCGCGCTCCCGCCGTGGCTGGCGCGTCGAGGGTCACGACACCGCCGTCGGCGCGCTGCATCTGCAGCAGGGCGTACCCCCCGACGCCGCACATCTGCGGGCTCACCACGCCCTGCACCAAGGCGCAGGTGACGGCGGCGTCCACGGCGTTGCCGCCGGCCATCAGCGCCCGTGCCCCCGCCTCCACCGCTAGCGGCTGAGGAGCGACCACCATCGCGGTCATGGCACACCTCCCTGATCCTGTCGGGGCAGCCTCCCGGGGATCGCGGCGCAAGCGCCGCACGACGCCCTCGGAAGACGACCCCCTTGGCGCTACACGAGGCTTCCTCGCCGCTCCCACTCGAGGTAGCGGCGGAACTCGTCCTCGCTGCGAACCCCCTTGTCGACGACGGCGTCATAGACGCGGCGGCTGATGCCGTCGCGCAACTCCCCGCGCGCGTGGTAGGCGCGCTTGATGGCCAGGATGGCGGCGCGATGCTCCGGCGTGAGCCGCTGCAGCAGCCGGCGCACATACGCGAACGCGGTGGTCTCGACGCGGTCGGTGATCCAGATGTCGATGCTCCACACGCCCGACGGCGCCGGGTGGGCGTCGATGCCGATCTTGACGCCGCCCTCGGCGCGATAGTCGGTGATGCGCACCTCGCGGATGCGCGGGTGATCGAGCAGGGCATGGTAAACGCGGTCGGTCATCGCCAGGAGGTCGGGCGAGTCGACCAACAGGTGGATGTCGATGTCGAGCTTGACGATGAGGTCCAGCGCGACGCTGCCGACGACCTCGGCCCGGCCGTATCGCCCCGTCACGTCGAGGAGACCGAGTTCCGCGACGATCGCCTCCGCCTCGCGCTTGAGCGCCGATACGTCCTCCACGCCTTGGGCCCTCCCTAGAGCAACTCCCAGGTCACCTCGGGCATACGCCGCACGATGATACCGCGGTTAGCGTCCACCTGCAGGTCGTCGCCCGTACGAATGATCTTGGTCGCGTCGGCGACACCAAAGACGGTGGGCACGCCATACTCGCGCGCCAGGGTGGCGGCATGGTCGAGCAACCCGCCCACCTCCGAGATCACCGCCGACACGATCCCAAAGAAGGGGCTTAGCTCGAAATCAGGCCGGCGACAGACGAGCACCTCGCCGGGAAGCACGCTGGTGGCCTCGCCCAGGCTGCTCACCACACGCGCCTTACCCTCGGCGATGCCCGGCGAGATGGGGCGGCCCCGCAGGATGTCGCCCGGATCGGCGCCGTACACGATGTCGACGGCCGGCTGCGCCGTCTCGCCCCCCAGGATATCGGGCGGGGCGTAGCGCCGCCAGCGCCGCGCCAGGTCCTTGCGCTCCAGGATGGCGCGGATCAGCCGGTCGTTGTCGGCCGTGCCCGCGAGCCAATCGAGGATCTCGCGTGCGCCGAGGTACACCCCGTCGTCCTCGTTGGTCGCCAGGCGCGCCGCCCGCAGGCGCCGCCCCACCTCTCGGACGACCTCGCCCTCGATGAGCCAACTGAGGAGCACCGGCTCGTCGCGGTCGCCGCGCCAGGGCGCGTACTGCCGCGCGAGCCAGAGCACACGGCGGTACACGGTGCGTCGCGGGCGCCCGAGGTGGGCCATAACGCGCTGCTCGGCCTCGCGACGCCGCGCGAGGAGGTCGCCGCGCCTGTCGCACGACGCGCCATCCTCCTGCGCCAACGCCTGCAGCGCCTGGCGGGCCGCGCCCTCATCGGGCTCCAACCTGCAGATATCCTGCCCGTCGGACAGCGGGTTGCCGCGCAGGTAGAGGTGGCGGAATTGCCGGAAGAACGCCCGGAAGGCCGCCTCCCGCTCCTCCGCGTCCTCGAAGGCGGTGCGCGCGAGCCGGCACAACGCCTCGTCGCGGCGAGCCAGTTGGTCGTCGGTGGTCAACAGGAGCGCCCCGAAATCGGCGGCGTCACCGCCAAAGCGCCGATGCAGGCGCATGAGGATATCGGCCAGCGCCCTGGGGCTATCCCCGAGGTGGCCGCGCTCCTCAACGAACGCCTCGCTGAGCGCCATCACCTCGCGGAGGTGGCGGGCAAGCTCGGCGTTGGTGAGCGTGGATACGTCCACCGCGTCCAACTCGTCCAGCCGCGAGCGCTCGGCGCGCCACAGCGCGCGCAGGCCGGCGTCGAGGGTGCGCGCCGCCAGCAGGCGCTGCACGTCATAGAGGACACCCCTAAGCCCTGTCTCTCCCTCGCCCGCGACAGGAAAGGCAGAACGGCGCCAGCGCGCGTAGAGATAGCCGCGGATATAGAACTCGTCGCACCCCGAGTAGGCCGAGAAGAGCCGGTGCACGTTCCGGAAATGGGCGGCGCCCATCGCGGGGCCGCGGCTGCGATGGTACCAGGTATAGGGGCGCAGCGCCCGCGCCGTCGCTCCCTCCGGCCGGACCAGTTCCAGCGGACCATGCTCCGCGCCCACGTCGCGCACCGCCACCGGCAGATAGGGGGGGACCCGCGTGGCGGGGCGCACTCGCAGCAACTGCACCGAGCCGCCGGCGACCACCCACTCGATGGTCTGATACGCGCAAAAGTGCTCGTCCAGGAGCAGCCCGAGGCGTCGCAGGTGGGTCCAGTCGCGCGGCTCGCCGGGCTGCCGCTCGTAGGGGTCCAGCCGGTGCACGCCGGACTGGGGGCCATCGTTCACCTCGAGCACAAAGACGTCCGGATCGCCTGTGATGGGGTCGCCGGTCAGGAGCACGCCATGGCAGCTGGGCACGACCATGCGCTGCAGGATGACGGCCATGGACGAGTTCAGGAGGTCCACGCCAAAGCGGTGGGCATAGGAGAGGGCCTTGGCGCTAAACAGCGACATCCAGCAGCCGATCACGGCGTTCACGAGCGCGTCGGCCTCGTCGATGTCCAGGCTGGTGGCGTGTTGGCCGGCAAAGCTGCGCTCCGGGCCGTCCTCGCGCGTGGCCGACGAGCGCACCGCCACCGGGCCCCCGCCGATGCTGTGCCACGCCGCGACGATCTCTTCCCGGAGGTCGTCGGGGAGCCGGCGAACGGCAAATGCGGAATGGACGGCCCACTCGACGGCGTGAAAGTGGTGCATCGCGGTGGGCTGCATGGATGCCAGGATCGAGGCGATCTCGCCGTGGAGCCCCCCCTGCTGCATGAAGCGACGGTACAGGTCGGTGAACAGCACGACCCCATCGGGCACGGGGCAGCCGAGGCGCAGCGCCTCAGCGAGGCGGGCGGCCTTGCCGCCGCACTCGGCCTGCTGTTCCATTGTGATGCGATTGAGCCGACGGTACAAGGGGCTGCCCCTTACGGTGGGGTGGAGCGTTCAGCGAAAGAGCACGTATTGCTTCAGAAAGGCCAGCACCGCCTCGTAGAAGGCCTTGATGGTCTCGGACTTGCGCCAGCCGTGGCCCTCACCGGGGTATAGGTGGTACGCGTGCGGCACGCCGTTGCGACGCAGCGCGGCGACGATCTCCTCCGCCTGCGCGACGGGCACCACCCGGTCCTCCTCGCCCTGAAAGACGGCCACGGCATCGCGGATACGATCGGCGGAAAAGATGGGCGATCGCTCGCGATAGCGTTCGCATGTGGCGGGCAAGGGGCCGACCATAGAATCCAAATAGCGCTGCTCGAACTTGTGGGTATCCGACGCCAGGGTAAAGAGGTTCGTGACGCCGTACAGGCAGATGCCGGCGCGGAAGAGCCCGGGATGCTGGATGAGCGCCTCCAGCACGGTGTACCCCCCGGCGCTGCCCCCCATGATCACCAGCCGCTCCGGATCGGCCAACCCGAGGCGCACCAGGTGACGGGCGCCCCCCACGGCGTCCTCCACGTCGCACACGCCCCAGCGCTCGCGCAGCAAGTTGCGATAGCGCCGGCCATAGCCCGAGCTCCCGCGATAGTTCACCTCGAGGACGGCATATCCCCGCGTGGTAAAGAACGCATCGCGTGACGCATAGCCGGCGCGGGCCTGGCCGGTGGGACCGCCGTGCACCATGACGATGAGCGGGGGCGCGCCCTCGGCATGGAACCGCGTGGCGTCGGGCGCATAGTAGAGCCCATGCACCTGGTCGCCATCCTCCGATTCCCAAGAGATGGGGTCCGGCGCGCTCAAGACCTCTGGGGACACGGTCTCGGTCTCGGATCGCGCACAGACGCGGACGCGCTCCCCCTCGGGCTCGTAACACGCGATGCGTGTGGGGATGTGCGACGCAGAGGCGATGAGGGCCACCCTCCCCGCGCGCGACACGGCCACCTGCGAGACGTCGGTGTACTCGGAGAGTGCATCCACGGGGCGCGCCTCGCCGCTGGCCACATCCACCGCCCAGAGCCGCACGACGCCGCGCTCGTTGCGCTCATGGTAGATGGTAGCGCCGTCGGGCGCCCAGCCGTAGGCGCGCATCCCCTGCGCCCAGGCGGGCTTGCCGAGGTCCACGTCGCCGGCGACGAGGGCGCGCTCCGCGCCCGTCTCGAGGTCCAGCAGATAGAGATTGTCCCAGCCGGTGGCGTCCGAGATGTAGGCCAGGTAGCGCCCGTCGGGCGAGAAGGAGGGCTGAAAGACGGCCACCGACTCGGCGGGATCGCCTCCGGCCACGACGCGGTCCTCTGCGACGTGGGGCAATCCCGAGCCATCCACCGCGAGGGAGGCGAGGTGCAGGCGCGTCGCGTCCCAGGGCATGGCGGGATGATTCCACGACACCCACGCCAGCCGGCGGCCGTCGGGATGCCAGGCGGGTTGCATGTAAAAACCGTCGCCCCAGGCGAGCTTTTGCGGCCAGAGACGCCCCTCAACGTCGACCACCGCCAGGCCGTCGGCCCCCTCGGTGGAGTAGACGTACACCACCCAGCGGCCGTCGGGCGACACGGCCGGGGAGGCTACCTCGCCGCCCGGCGGGGTGATGGGGCGGGCGGGGCCGTGGGAGAGGGGCTGGCGGTACAGACGCCCCTCGGAGACGAAATAGGCGTGGCCACCGGCGACGGTCATGTCACCGCCGCCATAGCCGACGCGCGCCCGCACCGAGAGTTCGTCGGTCAGATCGCGGGGAGCGTCGCAAGACCGAGTCGTCCCGATCGCGGCAGGGGACGACGGAGCATCGTCACCGAGGCGCAGACTCACCAGGACGCCCTTGCCGGAGCGTCCCTCGAGCCAGACGAGCGTCTCGGAGGCGTCATCCCACCAGAGGTCGCTGAGGCGGCGACCCTCGGCCAGGGAGCCCGGAGTGATGGGGCTGGGCCACAGGCCATAGGGGAGGGGCTGGGTCGACATGGCTGCTCCTTGCGCGGCGCATGGTAGAAGACGGTGGGCGCCGACGCCGTGGCTAGGATAGCACAACAGCCGTGAGGGGTGCAAACGGGGCGCCTACGAAGCGGCGAGCGGCGCTCTCGCCGCTCGCCGGAATCGCGTCATAGACCGGATGGCCGGATCAGGCGGCGGCGCCGGTGATCGCGGCATAGAGGTCGGGGCTCAGCTCGGCGATGCGCGCCTCGAGTTCCACGTCGCCGATCTCTGTCGAGCGGCCACGGTCGTACTCGGCGGCGATCCACGCTAGTACCGGCGCCAGGCGCGGGTCGCGCTTGTCGAGATCGTTGAGGTGTCCGTTGTAGCGCGCCTTGAGCCAGTGGACCAGCCCGGCGGCCCCGGACGTCTGGTTGATGAGCACGCGCACCGGGCGGTTGAGCAGGGTGCCGGTGTCAAAGATGTTATAGATCTCTTCATCCTTGAGCAGCCCGTCGGCGTGGATGCCCGCCCGCGTGGTGGTAAAGTGCTCGCCCACCAGGGGCGTCATGGGCGGCACCTCGTAGCCGAGTTCGCGCCGATAGTATTCGGCGATCTCGGTGATGATGCGGGTGTTCATGCCGTCGGTGGTGCCGCGCAGCGCGGCGTACTCGAACACCATCGCCTCGAGGGGGGTGTTGCCCGTGCGCTCGCCGATCCCCAGCAGGGTGCAGTTGGCGGCTCCGATGCCATAGAGCCAGGCCGTGCCGGCGTTGACCACGGCGCGGTGAAAGTCGTTGTGGCCGTGCCACTCGAGCAGATCGCTGGGGAAGCGGGCATAATGCCAGAGGCCGTAGGCGATGCCGGGCACGCTGCGTGGCAGGGCCACGCCCGGATAGCTCACGCCATAGCCCAGGGTGTCGCAGGCGCGAATCTTGATGGGGATGCCGCTCTCTTGGGCGAGCTTGCTCAGCTCCGACGCCAAGGGCATCACAAAGCCATAGAAATCGGCGCGGGTGATGTCCTCCAGGTGCACCCGTGGGCGCACCCCCACCGCCAGCGCCTCCTTGACCACGGCGAGGAACTGGTCCATGGCCTGGCGTCGGGTCATGTGGAGCTTTTTAAAGATGTGATAGTCGGAGCAGCTGGCCAGGATGCCCGTCTCGGTGATACCCAGTTCCTTGACGAGGCGGAAATCCTCCTTGCGGGCGCGAATCCAGCCGGTGATCTCGGGGTAGCGGTAGCCGAGGGCGCGACACGCCTCCACGGCGCGTCGATCCTTGTCGCTATAGAGAAAGAACTCACTCTGCCGGATGACGCCCTTGGGCCCGCCCAGCTCGTGCATGAACTTGTAAAGCTGCACGATCTGCTCGACGGTATAGGGCTCGCGCGCCTGCTGGCCATCGCGAAAGGTCGTGTCGGTGATATAGATCTCGTCGGGCGGGTGCATGGGCACGTGCCGGTGGTTGAACGGGATCTTGGGCACCTCGCTATAGTTGTAGAGCAGCCGGTAGAGCTGAGGCTCCTCCACGTCCTGCAGCGTGTATTCATACTCGGTCTGCTCCAGGGTGTTCGTCCGCTTGCTGAACTCGAGCATTATCCCCTCCTTATGTCCAGGCCGGCGCCTGATCGACCATTACAGGTTATGGGCTACACGTTATGATGGGCGTGGGGTACAAAAAAGACCAGCCCCCCCATTTGGAGTAGCTGGTCCGTCGACTATGACAGACAACGCGGCTAGCCCGGGAGGAGACGCCGTGTGGCGTATCGCCTCCTAGGTTCGGGATCCGTGCGTACAGGCGCGACAAACGTGCACAACGAGTCTGACATAGCTCACAAAACCCCAAAAACAACAAGAGCGCCCTGACGGGCACCCTTGCCGGTTCGTTAGCACTACTTTAGCAGTAAAGCGATAGTTTGTCAACCGCATGATGATGCTTCCGGCCTCAGGCTGACGGCGATTTCGCGACAAGTCGGCGCCAGATTGTGCGCCAGGGTAGCGCCTGATCCGGTGCCAAGGCACCGCGTCGCATGGCGCTAGGCGGGCGCGCCTCCCCCTCGACAGGCACTAGGTCATGCGGAATGCTCTCCTCTGCCTTGAGTTGCGCCCCGAAAGGTCGATAACCAAAGCGGAGATGGTGCGCGTCTCCCTGTGCCATCGAGACGCTCTCGTCGCTAGTCAGAAAACGTTGGAGGAAGGTGTGATGCCGAGTCTCGCGTGTGTAAACCGCCGGTGTATCGTCTACGCTGCGTTCGGAGTGGTTCTGTTGGTCGCTATGGCGGTCGCCCTCCTTCTTCCCGGTATGCCGGCATCGGCGGACGGCGCCGTCACCATTACGGTGACCGCCTCGGGAGAGGCGGTGCCGGGCGCCTTTGTGGCCATGGTCGGCGCGTCCGGACGCTTTGGCGGCGTCACCGACGACGGCGGTGCGCTGGCGCTGTACGATGTGCCCGGCGGCGAGTACGTGGTGCGGGCGTCGGCCTCGGGGACGTCGGTGGGCGAGGTGGCCGTGACGGTTCCCATGGGTGAGCCCGTCGCGGTAACCGTCGAACGGACGGGGTCCAAGTTCCGCGGGCTGGGGGCCTATGGGGCCTCGGTGCGCTCAGTGGTGGCCGACGCCGTCTCGGGCGTCTTTTACGTCAGCACCGAGTCGCTGCCCTCCGTGTTCCGCACCGGTGACTATGGCGGGACGTGGGCGCCCGTGACGATGGCCAACGACGACGCCGAGCACGGCATCGATGCTATGGCTGAGGTACGGGTGCTGGCCACCAGCGGCTTTCCCGGCGAGGTGGCCGCCGTCACCAGCAACCGCGAGGGCGATCCCGGCGACCTGGTACGCCTCTGGTACTCGCGCGACCTGGGCGTGACGTGGCGGTGTATCACCGCCACCATCCCCATGCCGCCAGACGAGCACTGGCAGCGCGACCAGCTATGGTGGGGCCATGAGGGTGACACCTCGGTGCTGTTCACCGACGGCCCCGGCGACCAGATGTGGTACGCGCTCATGCCCACCGACGCGGCTCCAGACCGTGAGCCGGAGCTGGTGCAGATGGCCAACTCGTACAAACGCGACGCCAGCGACCGCGTCACCCTGGTGAACGGCTTCGACGCGCCCATCGTCGCCGTGGCGGACGCGGCGGGGGGCGACGTGACCCTCTATACCGTGACCGACGCCCCCGACCGCGAGACGGCGCCAAGCCTCACCCTGGCGGGCCACGCGCCGGCGGCGGCGCCGCGCTTTATCCGGTTGGGCGGCCCCGCTGACGGCCCCACCGTGGGTGACTCGGGCAACCACATGCCGCGCACCGTGCTGGCCTACTCTGCCGAAGGGGATGGGGCAGCCGTCATGTCGACCTATGGCGAGGGCAGTTGGGTCGTCGCCGCGACCGCCGAGTTCCGCCAGGAGTGGAGCGACGATGTCGATCCCGCCGGCTCGTTCACCGGCGCATGCGCCGCCACGGACGAATCGAACGCCATCGGGTCGGTGTCGCCCCTGGGGGCAGCGGGCACCCTCGGAAGGTGCTGGGTGACCCAGGAGAACGAGGAGCTGATCGTCCGGCCGGTGACGGGCATCAACAACAACACCGGCGTGGCCTTTGACGCCGGCTATGACAACGACGCCAACCGCGTGCTCATCTCGGGCGATGGGGATTTCGGCGTCGTCAAGTCGGCGCGAATGGACGACGCGCGCCAGCGTCCCGAGTTTCCGTCGTGGCCCACCATCGCCGCGGCGGGCACGGCGCCCGAGTCGGGCGGCATCTCGATCAACGGCCTCGATGCGGCCCGCGTCTTGGATGTGGCCTATGGCGCCACGGCGGACGAGGTGGTGGCCGCCACCGGCAACGGCCGCACGCTGGGCTCCACCGACGGGGGCGCGACGTGGAGTACCCTCCTGTGGCGGATGCCGGATAACGTGGATGGCCAGCCGAAGGGCACGTCCAGCGTCTCGTGGTGGCAGGGCGCCGAGCCGGGCGCCTCGTGGATCCTGGCGGGAAGCGGCGGGGATGGCGAACTCTTGGCGGCGCTGACCACCACCGTCGGGCTGCCCGAGACGCCGATACTGGCCGCGCTGCGGGATACCACCGCCGCCGACCTGGTGGCGCCGGGCCGCGACGGGTACGGCGTGAGCGTCAGCGCCGTAGCCGGCGTCCCCGGCGAGGATACGGCCTTTGTCGGCATGACGCTGCAGGACGGGGAGACGTACACCGGCACACTCCGCCGGGTGCGGCTCGACGGCACGGGCGCCCCCACCATCGAGGCGGCCGGCCTGGAGGTCATCGACCGGGCGGTGACGGCGTTGGCCTACTGCCCGGCGGAGGGCTCCCACCCCTCGGTCGCCGACACGCTCTTGGTCGCGCTCAGGGCGAGCGAGCACAACGGCTCCGACGGGGGGATCGCGGTGGTAAAGAACGCCGCCAGCGGCCCGGCCACGGTCACCGCGCCCATCAGCGGCAACCTCCTGGAGATCCGCGCCCACTGCGCCTCGGGCGTCGTCTGGGCGGGGCGCGAGCACATCGTTCCTCCGGAAACCCCTGTCGATTGGGTGCACGAGAACGGCCTGCTCCGCTCCACCGACGGCGGCGCCACCTTTGAGGGGGTGACGCTCGACGTCGAAGAGGAGGTGGCCTGGCGCATGCGCCACGTGTCTGCTATCGCCATCGATGCCGCCAACGCGGCGGAACTCGTCGTGGTGGGGCAGGGAGGCGACATCATCAGCACGTCCGACGGCGGGGCGACGTGGACGGTGCAGAACGACACGCGCTCCATGGCGGCCAAGCACTTTGGCACTACGGTGAACGACATCGAGATACCGCCTGCGCCGCTGGAGGCGCGGCGCAGCGCCGGGCTCCGGTCGGCGCCGGCGCCTCAGGATGCGCTGCTGGCCTCCGGCTCGGGCCTGTTCAGCGCCGCGGTGCGCGCAGAGCCGGAACCGGAGCCGGACGGCTACAGCCTGCGCCTGCCCTGCATACGGCGCTAAGCGCGGGAGGGACGCCATCGGCACGGTGCGCCGTCGTATATGAAGGAGGGCGGCGAGAGCGCCATGCTCTCGCCGCCCTTTGCGGCCGCGATGGGCAAACCGCCGTAAGAGAGGGCCTAGCCCTTGATGCCGCTGCGCGTGTACCCCTGCGCGATGCGCCGCTGCAGGATCAGGAAGATGATCAGCATCGGCAGCGCGCCGAGGAGCGCGCCGGCAAAGGCCAGGCGCAGCACCACCACCTGGGCCGTGATGTAGGTCGACAGCGAGATCTGCACCGTCCACCAGGTGCGCTTCTGGCCGATGAGCAACGGCCAGAGAAAGTCGTTCCAGCCATTGATGAGGGCCAGCGAGCCCAGGGCGGTGATCACCGGCCAGGCGTTGGGAAAGGCAATGCGCCAGAACACACCCCAGTACCCCAGGCCGTCCACGTGCCCCGCATCCTCCAGGTCGCGCGGAAAGCTCAAAAAGTACTGCCGGAACATGAACGCCGAGAACACGCTGAACATCTGGGGCACGACCAGCCCCTGGGGCGTATTGACCATCCCCATCTTGGCCACCATCACGTACTTGGGGATGAGGGTTCCGGTGCCCGGGATCAGCAGGGTCGAGATCAACAGGCCAAAGATCAGGTTGCGGCTGGGATGGGGGATGCGCGCCAGGGCATAGCCCGCCATGATGGCCACCAGGATCTCGAACACCGCCAGCGAGACGGCGATGAGGGCCGAGTTCCTAAAGCTGTTGGCCATCGGTACCAGCGGATCGGCGAACAGATCGACAAAGTTGCGCCATTGCGGCTGGGAGGGGAACCAGATCCAGTCGAACCCCGTCATCTGCGGGTCGGTCATCAGGGCGTTGCGGATCATGATGTAGAAGGGGAACAGGAAGAGCAGCGCCAGGATGATGAGAAGCGTATGGGTGGCGATCGTCTCTAGCTTGCGCATGGCCTATATCTCCCTCCCCAGCCCGCCGGACAGCTTGGTCTGAATGACCGTGATGACGATGATCATCACTCCCACGATCACTCCGCCGGCCGAGGCAATGCCATAGCGCTGCTCGTTCATGGCCACCTGATAGAGCCATACGAGGGGCGGCCGTGCCAGCCTGAGCATCCCCGCCGATGACATGGTGCCGCCGAGGATGTTAAAGAACTCGGCAAAGGCGTTGAACGCGTGGATGATGTTCATGATGATGAGGAACACGGAGGTGTTCCTGATGAGGGGAAAGGTGATGTTGCGGAACAGCAGCCACTTGTTCTCGGCCCCATCGACGCGCGCCGCCTCGTACAGCTCCTGGGGGATGTCCTGCATGGCCGCCAGGAGCAGGATCATCTGGAAGCCGAGCTGCAGCCACAGGCGCACCGAGACCAGCACGAGCCAGTACACGGGCGGCTGCGCCAGGCCGATCCAGGGGATGGGCTGCACCTTGAACACCCACAGCGCCTGGTTGGCCACGCCGTAGGGGAGCCCGGAAAAGATCGACATGCGCCAGATGAGCGAGGCGATGACGTACGAGATGGCCGTGGGGATAAAGAACACCGAGCGGAAAAAGGCCTTGCCAAAGGCGGCGTTCTGTACCAGCACCGCCAGCAGCATGGCGAGGCAGAAGGTGGTGGGGACGATGAACGCCGCAAAGACGACCACCGTCCAGAGCGCCTTCAAAAAGGCCTCGTTGGTGAGGACGTAACGATAGTTCTCGAGGCCGACAAAGCGGTCGAGGTCGATGCGGAGCCTGGACTCGAACAGGCTGACCAACACCCCCCACAGCAGCGGGCCAAAAGAGAATAGGATGGTGCCGATGAGGAGCGGGCCAACCATCACCCAGAAGACCAGGTTGTTGCGCCACCTCCTGGTCATCAGGGCGCGCCGGGCTCGGGCGAGTGGTAGGCCCCTGGTTGAGAGCGCGGTCATGGACACGCCTCCTTGTTGCACGCTCTATACGAGGTTTGGCCCTCAGCGCCACAGTCGCATCGGCCGGGTGTGAGGGCCAAACCTGGGTCGTTCCGGCTGAGCCGGGTTCCGAGGCTGGGAGCGCGTCTCTACCCGGGCAGCTCGTCCCAGAACCCGCGCTGGCTCTCCAGTTCCTTCTGGCACAGCTCATAGGTCTTTTGGAGCTGCGACTTGATGTCAGCGTTGTTCTTGAATATCTCGGTCAGCGAGTCGTTCCACGGCGTGGGGACGGGGCCGCTCCAGAGCTTGTGCAGGGCATAGCCGTACTTGTTGACCTGCTCCACGGCCTTCGCGCCCGGGCCGGTCTGCAGCTTGGCGTTAGCGGCGGCAGCGCTCTTGCGGGCCGGGATGTGGAATCCGTAGGCGGTGCTCCACTCGTTCTGCCAGTCGACGTTGTCGATCCACTGCCACTTGGTGTACTCGAGCGCCAGGTCGAGGTTCTTGCTCTTGCTGTAGACGGACCCCACCCAGCCGCCGAGTTCGGTGTAGTAGCGCGCCTTGTCGCCCCCCGCCGGATGCGGCGGGAACACGGAGAAGGAGAAATCCTCCCCCAGGACGGCGGCGGTACCCGGCATCTGCCAGAAGCCACCCCACTGCATGGCGCACAGGCCCTGGTTGATCGCCGAGGGATCCCACCAGTCCATGGGCGAGCCCTGCAGGAGCGTGCCCTTTTTCTGGTACTCGCGGAACTCGTCAAAGAGCTGGTAGATGGTGTCGTTGTTAAAGTCGAGTTCCAGCGACTCGGGGTCAAGCAGCCACCGGCCGGTGTTGTGGACGCCATAGTTGCCGATGCAGCCCTGGCCACCCTCGTTGCCGAGGAAGAGGCCCTTCATGCGGTCCTTGGTCAGCTTGTCGGCGGCGTCAAAGACCTTGTGCCAGTCCCAGGCATCGGGGTCGGGATCGATGCCGGCCTCCTTCAGGAGCTTGTCGTTGTAGTACATCCCCTGAAAGTCGACCACCACCGGCAGGGCGTAGACGGTGCCCTTGATGGAGCACAGCTTTTCCATCACGCCCTCGAGATAGTCGGCCTTGGTATCGGGGTCGAGCAGCTCATCCAGCGGCGCCACGACACCGGTGCGCACGTAATCCAGCTCGAGGTGATGCTCAAAGCAGTCGGGGGCGTCGCCGGCGGCCAGGGCGGTGTTCACCTTGGGGACATAGTCGCCCGGGAACCAGCCCACCTCGACGGTGACCTTGTCCTGGCTGTTGGAGTACTCTTCGGCGATGCGGTACACGGCCTCCTGGCAACCCGCCTCACCATACTCGTGATACCACTGGGTGATGACGGCCTTGTCGCCCGCGGGCTTGGCCTCGGGGGCTTTTTCGGCGGCGGCCGGCTTGGGGGCCTCTTCCTTGGCGGGAGCCTCCACCTCCTTGGGCCCGCAGGCCGAGAGGGCGAGAACAGCAGAGCCTGCGGCGGCATAGCGCAGCAACGCACGGCGAGTCATCTGCATGGCTGGCATTCTTTCTTCTCCTTGTGACACCTTCGTCTTCGATCCACATGCAAGCGCTCAGCGCGTTCAAATGGCGATCGTGTGCACCTCCTTCCCGATCTTGCCGATCCGGCGAGCATATGCTACTCTTGCGGGGCGCGCCCGGTGCGCCCCTGACGCCATGAGCATAACACGGGGATCGCCCCGTGAGAATGGTCTTAATCCCAACGCGGTCTCTGCATCATCTCTGGCGCTATGCAGGACCTGCTGCAATGTGGCAGCGGAGGAGGTGTGGCCAGGTGATCTCGCGCGATCTCTTTGCTCGCTATGTCAAGGACGCGCTGTGCAACTACTATGACCCCGTGCAGCTTCAGACGCATCCCCTGGCGCGGCTGCTGCTGACGGATCAGCCCATAGCCCTCACCACGGGGCAGTGCCTGCGCGAGATCCTGCGTGAGGCGCTCGAGGCGCTGAAACCCAACGGCTCGCTCCCCTTTGGGCGTCCCGAGTGGCTGGGGTACCGGGCCATGTGGCTGCGCTACGTCGAGTGTCTCGACCAGGGCGAGACCTGCCGCGAGTTGGGCGTCAGCCGCGCCTCGTTCTACCGCCATCATCGTGACGCCTTTGAGGCCATCACCAGCATCCTCTGGGAGCGGTTCATCCGACAGCGGCCGGCGGACGCCATCGGCGTGCCGGAGGAGAGGTCGAGCCCCGCGGCGGACGAGGCGGTGCGCCTGGCCCAGGCGGCGCGTCGCACCCCGGTGTCGATGGCCGACATCGTCGAGGGGGTGCAGCGCACCATCGGGCCGCTCATGGCCCGGCGCGGCATCGCGCTCCACATCGACGCCCCCGGCGACCTTCCCGCCATCGTGGGCGACCCCGCCCTCCTGCGGCAGGTGGTGCTGAACGTGCTCACTGCCGCCATCGAATGCGTGGCGCGCGACGCCCTCTTTCTCTCGCTCGAGCTGAACGACGGCTCGGCCCTCTGGCGCATCTCGGGCATCGACTTGTCGCGCCTGACCCCCGCGGCGGCCGCCGGTCCCGCGGACCTGGCGATGAGCCGCGAGTTGCTGTCCGTCTACGGGGGCCGCCTGTCCCTCGAACGCGACGCCGGCGGCGGCAGTATCGTCCTCACGCTGCCGGCCTGCACCGTGTCGACGGTGATGGTCATCGACGACGACGCGGATACCATCGCCCTCTTTCAGCGCTATCTGGACGGCGAGGGGTTCCGCCTGTGGACGGCGCAGAGCGGCGAAGAGGCGGGGGCCTTTCTCGCGACGGGCATCCCAGACGTCGTCCTCCTGGACGTGCTGATGCCGCGGGAGGACGGCTGGGACATCCTGCAGCAGCTCCGCACGTCGCCCGCCACGGCGAACACGCCGGTGATCATCTGCTCCGTACTCAGCCAACCCCAGCTGGCCCTCTCGCTGGGCGCCTCCGCCGTGCTGCAAAAGCCGGTCAGTCGTGAGGCGCTGGTAATGGCGATTCGACAGGCGCTTCCTGCTGCAGGTAGCGGGGCGACAGCACGTCCAGCAGGCTCTTGAGATAGGTCGCGCCCTCCGCCATCCCCACTCCCCGCCGAAAGCGCACGCACAGGGGCGTCTCGAGAGTGGCCTCCTGGTCGGCCCAGTCCTGCGCCGACACGATGACGATGGCCATGTCGCGCATGGTCGGCTGCTCTCTGAGCTTGGCAATGAGTTCGGCGCCCGTGAGGCCCGGCATCACCAGGTCGATGAAAGCGATGTGAGGGACGACCTCGAGGGCGATGTCCAGCGCGTTGAGGCCGTCGTACGCCTTGTAGATGGAGTAGCTGTGGGGCAGCGCCGTGAGCATGCGCTCCAGCAGGCGCACCGCGTCGGGGTCGTCGTCCACCAGCAACACGCGCACCTCGCCGTTGCGCACGTCCTGCCCCACCATGGCGTGCACCATCTCTTGCGATACGGGCTTGACGAGGTATCCCCGCACCCCCTGAAGCTCGGGCACCTCCGACACCCTCGGGAGCCCGCAGCCGATCACCGGCACGTCATACGGACGGCACGCCAGCTGCGCCTCGATGTCGGCGACGAAATCGCTGTGCGCGACGATGGCGCGCGGGTGCAACTCCTCGATGAGGTGAACGGCCCTCTCGACCTCGGGCACCCCCACCACGGTGTATCCCTCCACGTGCCGCGCCAGCAGGCGCACGACGTAGGGGTCATCGTGCACCACCACGCAGACGTCGTGAATGCCGGAGGGGAGCGTGGCGGCCACCCGGCGCAGCCCGTCCAGGGCCACCACCTCGGACTCGGGCAGCGGCACGGCAAAGGTGAGGGTGGTGCCCACGCCCTCCTGGCTCTCGGCCCAAATGCGGCCGCCGTGGAGTTCGACGAGGTGTTTACTGATGCTCAGCCCCAGGCCGCTGCCGGCGCCCTCCCGGGTGGAGGTTGGCTGCAGGGGGCGAAACTCTTGGAAGAGCCGCGGCATGTCGTCGGCCGCGATGCCGCGCCCCGTGTCGCGCACGCTAATCTCGACATAGCGGTCGCAGACGCGGGCGGTCACCGTGATGCCGCCCCGCTCGGTGAAGCGGATGGCGTTGGTGAGCAGGTTCAGCAGCGCCTGGCGCAGGCGCACCGAGTCGGCGAGCACCCAGGGGAGCCCCTGCTCCACGTCCTCACGCACAAAGAGGCCCTTGCGTTCGGCCAGCGGCCGCACCGTATCGATCACCTTGCGCACCACGTCCTGCTCCAGTTCGACGCGGTCCTTGACCAGCGGGAGGCGCTGCGCTTCGATCTGCGAGAGGTCCAGGATGTCGTCCACCAGCGCCACGAGGTGCTGGCTGTTGCGGTAGATGGCGTCGACGTCGGCGCGATAGGCGCGGGGCAGCGCCTCGCCATAGCTCTCGGGGGAGAGGGCCATCAGTTTGCTGAACCCAAGGATGAGGTTCAGCGGCGAGCGCAACTCGTGGCTGACGGTGGCGGCAAAGCGCGCCTTGAGCGCGCGTGCCTGCTGCGCCTCGTGCTGCGCCACCACCAACTCGTTATTCATGCGCTCCATGCGGTAGGTGGCCTCCTCCAGGGCGCGCACCGCGCGATACAGCTCGGCGCGGCGTGCCTGCGTCTCCTGGAGCAGCTTGCGGGCGCGGCCCCAGCCGGAGAAGGCCCAGTCGAGCGCCTCGCGTAGGGGCCGGGCCGTGAGGTAGCCGGCCCCCCACATGAGGGCGTACAGGAGGAACGTGCTCAGCAGCGCCGTCGGCGCCAGCAGCGCGCCGGTGACCATCCAGAGCGCTCCCACCTCGACGAGCCAGGTGAGCACCGCCATGGCCGCGGCAGTCGCCGGCCCCAGGAGGGCGCCGGCGGTGGCCACCACGAGCACGCCGTTGGCCACCGCCAACACGCCGGGCTCTGACCACGTGATGAGCGCCAGAGAGAGGAGCATGCTCAGCAGCAAGATCCACGACGCCGGGCGGCAGTGCGCGATCCTCAGGTGGTACGATGCCGCCGCGCCGACCCCCAAGAGGATCCAGGGGCCCGCGTAGGTGACGGGAAGGTAGGAGCGAAACAGCCCATAGCAGAACCACGCCCATCCAAGGAAGGGCAGTACGGAGGCAAAGAGCGCCAACAGGTTCTGCCGCAGCTCCAGCAAGCCGGCCGCCAGGTCGCGCTCGGCGACCACCGCACGCACATCGCTGTCTTGCATGGCCGTCTCCCTCTGCGTTGAGCGGATCAGTCTAGAGCACGCCGCGCTGCGTGAGGAACGCCTGATAGATCTCCTCGAACAACCGCACATCCGCCAGGGCGTCCTGCCCCGAGGATCGCGTCGGCGTGTCGTCCAGCACCGCGCGGACGAACGCCTCCGCCTCGCGCTGGTACGACCAGGACCAACGATCCTCGGGGAGCGGCCGCGTAAAGCTGTGCCCCTCGCGCCCGCGATAGATCTCGACCTCGGCGGGCCGGCTGCGCTGCAGCAGCGGCGGCGCCCAGGCCTTGACCCATCCGTCGGCAAAGTATACCTGCGTGTGCTCGTCCCAGGCATAGTAGCTGAGGCGCCCCGACTCGATGCTGGCGCGCACGCCGGCGAGATCGAGCACCACCAGGCCGGTATAGCCGTCGTCGTCCAGATCCACCACGCGCACGTGGGCGTCGTCACCGGCGTCCAGCAGCCAGCGCAACAGGTTGACGTTATGCGTGTACTGCTGCAGGTAGCCGAGATAGGGGCGCTCGACCGCCTGGGGCAGCCACTCGGGGAGACGCGCCGGCGGCGCGGGTGGCATCGGCTCGTCGGTCAGCTCCATGGGCGTATCGAGCCCACAGACCCAATCCCCGCAAAAGCCGTGGTTGCGGGCATAGGTGATGGGGCCAAGTTCGCCCGTGGTGCGGAACTGGTCGATGGAGGCTTTGGCCAGCTCGTTCCCCGCGTCGTAGCGCTTCATATAGCCCACCATGAGCTTGGCACCCGTGGACTCGGCGGCGGCCACGATCTCCTCCGCCTGGGCCACGCTCACGGCCATCGGCTTTTCCATAAAGACGTGCTTGCCGGCCAGTAGCAGGTCGCGCGCGATGTCGCCCTGCACCGCAAAGCCCGCCGATACCGCCACGGCGTCGATGTCGGGGTCCGCCGCCAGCTCGAGGTGGCTGGCGTACAGCCGCTCGATCCCCTCGCGGGCGCGCACCCGCTCGCCCAGCTCACAGCGCAGCTCAGCCAGCGCCACGAGCTGGCAGTCACGCACGCGCTGAAAGTTCGGGATGTGCACCCGTTGCGCCATAAAGCCGCAGCCGACGTACCCCAGCCTGAGGATCGCCATGGAGTTGTGCCTTTCTCTGATGGTGCCGCGGTTCGCCAACCGGCTCGTTACGTCACGCTGCCCATTCTACGCATATCACCCACGCGACGCCAAGCTGTGGTATCATACAGTCAGCCGAACCCGCGCGGGGCGCGAACCCGGTCGCCGCGCGGGCCAGACATCAGGAGGTCCACGATGCCCGAGGTTGTCAGGCTCGATCTGAAGAAGCAGCTCAAGCACCTGTACGCGCCCTCCGCCAAGGAGATCGGCATCGTCGATGTGCCCGCGATGCGCTTCTTGATGGTGGACGGCGCCGGCAACCCCAACACGTCGCAGGCCTTTCAGGAGGCCACCGAGGCGCTCTATGCCGTCTCGTACGCGTGCAAGTTCGCCATCAAGCGCCAGGAGGGGATCGACTACCCCGTCATGGCGCTGGAGGGGCTCTGGTGGGCGGAGGATATGAGCGCCTACACCGGAGGCGCCAAGGACGATTGGTTGTGGCGCCTGATGATCATGCAGCCCGAGCCGGTCACCGAGGAGCACGTGGCAGGCGCTATCGACGAGGTGAACCGCAAGAAGGGGCTGCCGGCCCTCGCCGCCATGCGATTTGAGGCGTTTCACGAGGGGCTCTCGGCGCAGATCATGCACCTCGGCCCCTATGACGCGGAGGCGCCCACCGTCGCGCGTCTGCACGCCTTCATCGAGGAGCACGGCTATGCCCTTCGCGGGCTCCACCACGAGATCTATGTCGGGGACCCGCGCCGCTCCGCCCCGGAGAAACTGCGCACCGTGCTCCGCCAGCCGGTCGCTCCGAAGGGTTAGCGCCGGCCCCGGCAGCCGTTGACATCCCCCCACCTCTCGGCTATCCTGACGTCATATATGGGAGGAAGGAGAATGGACGATGAGCGCCAAGCGTGTTCTACTCGTCCTGGGTGGGATGTACCACGATTTTGACGGTTTTGCCTCGGCGATGCGGCTTCTCCTCGACGGGGCCGGGCATTCGCTAACCGACACCTATGACCTGGACCTCCTCAACCAGCTCGACCGCAGCGACTATGACCTGGTGATGAGCTACACCAGCCTCTCCCGGCACCGGGAGGGAGAGCAGGATACCACCCCGGAGACCCTCACCGAAGACCAGGTGCGCAACCTGACGCACTGGGTGAACACCGGCGGCGCCCTCCTTGCGGTGCACGGCGCCACCGTGTCCGGGACGCCCAACGTCGAGATGCGCGCGTTGATGGGGGGCGTGTTCGTCAGTCATCCGCCACAGTTCAGTTTCATGGTCTATCCCATGTACCGGCCCCACCCCATCACCGAGGGGATCGAGGCGTTCGCCGTCAAAGACGAGTTCTATGTGCAGGATTATGACGAGACGGACGACGTGCACATGGTGGCCATCGACCGCGGTGTGGCATACCCCATGGTGTGGACGCGCGATCAGGGACAGGGGCGGGTCGCCCACATCGCCATGGGCCACGGGCCGGAGGTGTGGCGCCTCCCCCCTTATCAACGCCTCGTCCTGCAGTCGATCGCCTGGCTGACATCACGCTGACCGAGGAGCCGCGCCATGACACAAGCCGATCCCGTGCGATGGGGCGTCCTGGGGGTCGCGCACATCGCCACCGAGCAGATGCTGCCGGCCTTCAGAGAGGCCGACAGGGCGGAACTCGTGGCCATCGCCAGTCGCCGCCTCGACCGCGCCCGCCATGCGGCGCAGCAGTTCGGCGTCCCGCGCGCCTACGGCTCCTATGAGGCGCTCATCGCCGACCCCGAGGTGGAGGCGGTATACGTGCCCCTCCCCAACCATCTGCACAAGCCATGGTCCATCGCCGCGCTGCGGGCAGGCAAGCACGTGCTCTGCGAAAAGCCGATCGCCCTGAACGCCGAGGAAGCGCGCCAGATGCAGGCCGCCGCCGCGCAGCACGGTCGCCTTCTCGCGGAGGCGTTCACGTATCGCCACGGCCCTCTCATGCAGAGGGCGCTGGAGGTCGTGCGCTCCGGGGCGCTGGGCGACTTGAAGACGCTGCATAGCTCGTTCAGTTTCATCATCCACGACCGACCGGACGACATGCGGCTGCAGCGCGAGGCGGGCGGCGGCGCGCTGTACGACATCGGCTGTTACTGCATCAGCGTGCTGCGCACGCTGGCAGGACGCGAACCGGTGAGCGTCAGTGCGCGGCTCTCGTGGTCGCCCAAGTACCACGTCGACGTGGCCGGCGCGGGACTGCTCGACTTTGGGCAGGAGCTGTACGGCACCTTTAACGCCAATTTCAATGCGCCGGGCACCACCTTTTTCCGGGTCGTAGGAACACGAGGACAGATGCAGGCGCCCTACGGCTTCCTGGGCAGGGAGCGCGACGCCTGGCTCCTGACGATCATCGACGGCCACATCGACCGCATCATGATGCCGCCGATCAATCCCTATGCGAGCGAGCTGCAGGAGATGAGCCAGGCGATCCGCGGCGATGAGCCGACGCAAATCGCCTTCGAGCCGCTGGACGCCAACATGCGCGTTGTCGACGCCTGCTTTGCCTCGGATCGCTCGGGCCAGGCGGTACGGCTGAGTTGACCATCGTGGCCGCAGCCTCTTGGCGGCCAACACAGAGGGAGGACGCTATGGAACCCGTTCGCTGGGGCGTGATGGGGTGCGCCCGCATCGCCATCAACCAACTGATCCCGGCCATGATCCAGGCGGAGGGCGCCGTGGTCCAGGCCGTCGCCAGCCGCACCCTGTCCAAGGCACAGGACACGGCCAAGCAGTTCGGCATCGCCCGCGCCTACGGCTCCTACGAGGAGCTGCTGGCCGACCCGGACCTGGAGGCGATCTATATCCCACTGCCCAACCACCTCCACAAGCCGTGGTCCATCGCCGCCGTGCGCGCCGGCAAACACGTGCTGTGCGAAAAGCCGGTGGCGCTGAACGCCCAGGAGGCGCGCGAGATGCAGGCCGCCCGCGAGGAGACGGGCCTTTACCTGCTGGAGGCGTTCGCGCCGCGCTTTGGGCCCGTCATCCAGACGGCCAGGGACATCATCGCCTCGGGCCGGCTGGGGGAGCTGCGCACCATCTACACGACCCTCACCTTTGCCATCACCCCCGACCCGAGCAACGTGCGGCTGCAGGCCGGCATCGGCGGCGGCGCCCTGTATGACGTGGGGTGCTACGCGCTGAACCATCAGCTCATGCTAGCGGGGTGTCACCCGCGGAAGGCGTGGGCCACCCTCGAGTGGTCACCACGCTTTCGCGTGGACATGAGCGGCGCCGGCGTGCTGGACTATGGCGAGGGGCTGTACGGCACCTTTGACATGGGGTTCACGGCCCACGGCGGCAGCTTTTTGCGGGTGGTGGGCAGCGAGGGGAGGCTGGAATCGCCCCACGGCACCGGCAGCCGCGACCGCGAGGACCCGCTGATCGTGACCGTGGGCAACACCACCGAGGAGATCGTCCTGCCCCCCGCCAACACTTATGTGCTGGAGGTGCAGGACATGTGCGAGGCGATCCGCGGCCTGCACCCGCCCAAGTTCGGCGATGAGCTGCTGGACGCCACCATGCGTATGCTCGACGCCTGCTATGCGTCGGACAAGTCGGGGCAGGCGGAGGACGTGTAGGACCACTGGTGCGCTGATTCCGCAGATAGGGCGCTGATCCCCAAGCTCGGACCTGAGCTTGGGGATCAGCGCCCTGTTCGTGTCGTCTTGCCGAACCTACGCGAGTGCCTCCAGCACCTCGTCCATGGCGCTCTTGAGCACGCGCTCCACGCGCGGCGCCCAGGGCCTGCCGACGGCAAAGTAGCGGTTGGCCGTCACCTCATAGCCCCCCTCGGCAAAGGCGGCCTGGGTGGGCAGATAGCCCACCGAGCCGTCGGTGTACCCGAGTACCATGATGCTCTCCGCGCGGGCCTGCTGCTGCGCATAGAGGGCGTACTCGACGAACGCCTCGCCCCCCACCCCCAGCACCACCGCCTCGCCGACGCGTAAGCCATGGACCGCGCAGGGGGCCGTCTCGCCGTCCTCTAGCGGCAGGTCGGCGTCGGCCGCCACGTTGCGCAGCGGCGTCCCCTCGATCTCACGCGCCGAGGCAATGGCCGCTCGCACCGCCTCAGCCGCCGCCCGGCCGTGGGCGTCCACTTGCTCGAAGGAGCGTTGCTCGCGGTAGGGGTTCTGGTCGCCCGCGCACCCCTGCAAGAACACGGCCGCCAGATCCGGATCGTGCGCCTCCAGGTCGCGCACGGCGGCGCCCATCCATTCGGAAGAGAAGAGGAGGTTCTCGGGGCCGAGGGTCGTCCCATGGATGGGGATGGAAAAGAGGACGATATCGCGCGCCAGGGCGCGTACCAGAAGCCACACCGTCGCCTCGGCGAGGCGCTGTCCCTCGGGGTTGACGCCCAGGATGATCTCCCCCTCGGGCGTCCTCTCGCGCCGGTTCATGCCGATATCGACGGGCGCCGAGCCCACGTGGAGCATGGCGGGGGCGAGGTCGCTCACGGCCGTCGCGGCCGCCCGAGAAGCGGCGGCGAGCATGGCATCCACATAGCTCGCCTCGTACGCCAGCCCCGGGCGGCGCGCCACCATGGGGCCGGCGTGGGTGTGCGAGGTGTTGACGAGCACGCGCTCGGGCGCGACCCCGGCCGCCTGCTGGACGCGCCCCTTGAGGTCGGCCACCTCGTCGCGGTCGAGGGCCGCCACGTCCAACGCCAGCACGACGACCGGCGGCCCGCCGTCAGAGAGCGCCACCGCGCTGGCGAACAGGTCGTCGCGGGCGCCCGCGGCGGGCTCGGTGCGGCTCGCATAGCCCATCATGTGCACCCCGGCGGGCGGGGTGATCGTCTCTCGCCCGAACCCTGCCATCAGCTCGGCCATGGCGCGCCTCCTCTCCCCTCTCTGCACTCGCACCACCTACCAGTCGCGGCTGTCGGGGACCTCCAGCCAGCGCCCACCTTCCGCAATGGACCGCTGGCTGATCAAGCCCGGCAGCGTCATGTCCATCGCCTCATGGATGCCGATGGGGGGCGGGCAGCCGTTCACCACGGCGTTGACAAACTCCCACACGGCATAGAAATCACCGCCGCCGTGGCCGCTCGCCCGGGCGACGTCCTCCAGCTCGCGGTACTGCGCCGGCAGGTCGGCGTCCAGCTCGTCCAGGTCGATCCAAGTGTTCGCGTCCGGCGCCTTGCTCCTGAGCCAGATGCGGTGCCGCTCGCCGGGGGCGCGCGGCGACTCGTAGCAGCCGTCGGTGCCCTGGAGCTGGTGGTTGTTCATGGCGTGCGGGCGGTCGGACAGCATGTCGACGCGGATCTTGGCCAGGCCGCCGCTGCGCAGCTTGCACAGCATGAGGCACGAGTCCTCGTTCTCATAGAGGTCGCCCCGCGGATCGCGATAGTGGTGGCCGCTGCCGGCGCAACACACCGAGACGACGCGGTCGCCCGGCATCCACTGCAGGATGGGCCCGAGGCTGTGGGTGCCATAGGTCACGCCGTTCACGCCCGTCTGCCAGACGCGGCGCCACGGGGTAGTCTCGTTGAGTTCCTTCAGCTCGTGGATGTATTCCCCCTCGGCATAGTACGTCTCGCCCAAGAGGCCCTGACGCACCAGCTCGCGCACCAGCACGTTGGCGCGGGTATAGATGTAATTCTCGGCCATCATATAGCTGGCCGTCGACGCGCGGCAGGCCGCCACGAGCTGCCGGCACTCTTCCAACGAGACGGCAGCGGTCACCTCGCTAAAGACGTGGATGCCGCGCCGCAGCGCCGCCACCGCCTGGGCGACGTGCAGGTACATGGGCGTGCCGATGATCACGGCGTCCACCGACGAGCGATCGAGCATCTCGTCATAGTCGGTGTACGCCTCCTCCGCGCCCATGCGCTCCGCCGTCTCGGGCAGGTGCACGGCGTCCGTGTCACACACGGCGTGGATGCGGGCGCCGCCCATCTCTTCGATGGCGCGGGCAAAGCTCCCCCCGCGCTTGCACGCTCCGACGATGCCGAGATTGAGCTTTTCCAAGACGGTCATACGCCCTCCCAGCCAGGTGTGGCCAAATACATGGGACACTTCCGATACCCCCGCCATTGCGCATGTGCTGCTGGTTGCACAACACATGCCGACTATCGTATTTTTTTATGTTACACTTGACTACTTTGTAGTGACGACTTTAGTCGTTGGTTTTCCTTGCCAGCGTTGCATCCCCTTGCGGGCATCGCCTCATCCATCATCCCATCCCCTGCCCATGCTGTCAGGCACATGCCGGCGCCACGTTTCGCGCAGCCACTCCCTCCCCCGCTGATCCAAGTACTCTGGCAGGCTCGACCACTCCCATGCGTACGGGCTCTCCACGTAGCCATGCTTGACGGGGTTATAGTGCACATAGTTGAGGGCACGATAGTAGTGCGCGTCGTTCCGGATCAGCCGATCCGAGTACCTGAACCAGACACGCCGCCTCCCGGTGAGGCCATCGGCCGCATTCCAGTCACGCGACGTAGACCCGTGCACGCGTTTGATGGCCGTCGAAACCAAAGCCAGGGGCATCGACTCGACCAGGATATGGTAGTGATTGGGCAGCACCACCCACCCGTGCACCGTGACATTGGACGCCTGCAGGGCGCTCAGCAGGCAGTCCTGAAAAGACGTGCGCCGCTCGGGCAGCTCCATGATCGGGGCATGCCCAAAACAGGCGGCGGTGATGAGAAAGCAACCCGCCTCATCGTAGGCATGCGGCGGGGAGTGCAAGGGAAAGCCCCGCACGCGGCGCTCCTCGATCACCTCGGTGCGCTCGGAAGGTGTCAGGCGTCGGTAGGCGTAGGGCATTGGCGACGCTCACGGTGCGTGCTGTGGCCTGGCAGGGCAATCTGGCGCCCGGGCCGGCCTCAGATAGCGCGATCAGCAGGCGAGCATCCGGCAGGCAGGGCGGTGAGCACGGCAACCCTACGGTGAGATGCGTCTCTAGGTAGTGACGACTTGTCGTCTTTTCGCTCCTAGAGACAAAGAACGAATGAATTCGTTACTACATAGCTCGGTCCTGCTAATCAAGACGCCGATCGTTATTCATCACTCCAAGATACAGTGAACGAATGAATTCGTTACTACATAGTCTGGTCGTGCTAAGCAAGACGCTGGTCGTTATTCATCGCTCCAAGATAGAATGAACGAATGAATTCGTTACTACATAGTTTGGTCTTGCTAATGAAGACGGTGGTCCTTAATCACCGCTCCAAGATAGATTGAACGAATGAATTCGTCACTACATAGCGCTGTGTCGGTCGTGGCGACTCTGGTCGTTTTTTTGTCGAAGAGATAGCAGACGAATGAGTTCGTTAGTACGATGACCGTCTATGTAGTGACGAATTCATTCGTTTCCACTCGCTCATAGAGACCACGAACGTCTGAGTGCATAACCCCAGTGCACAGCCCAGCCCTCACCCTGCCCGCTCCGCCAGGACGTCCACCGCGAGCTGGATCCAGCGCACGAATACGGTGTGGTCGAGGACATAGATCAGCGCAAAGGAGGTCACGATGATGTTCACCGCCAACCACTTGGTGTAGCGGCCGCGCGTCCTGCTCATGAGGATGAGCGCCAGCACGGCCATGACCGCCGGCCCCACCACCTTGATATCGCCCAGGGGTACCTCGTACCCCGCCACGTCGCGCGACGCATAGCCCAGCAGGCTCGCGACGTCCAGGCTCACGTCGAACACCATGAACAGGGCCTGCAGGACCAGCACGATGGCCAGGGCCCACGACGCCCAACGCGTCGACGGCCCCTCGGTTCGGTACACCTCGTACGCCACCGAGGGGATGAGCGCCACGACAATGATCATCGGCGACCCGACGAGGAGGCCAATGAGGATACCGACGGCGGCGATGGCACTGAAGGCCAGACAGATCTTGCTCGCGTGCTTGGTGGGTTTCGCCATGGACGGGACTCCGTATGAGGATGATGTGAGACGGTGGCCGAGCGCCACGACGCGAGCACCCGTCGCAACGCCCGGCGGCCATGAACGGTATCAGACCCTTATTCCTTCGGCACCAAAGCCCGGTTCTGCAGCGCCGCGCGGGCGTCACGCCACGATGGTGTTGGCGCGCCCAGCTCAGGCGATGGGCAGCGTCAGGGCGGTGACCGAGTGTGGCTCGAGGGCAAGGCGCACGCGCGCGCCCGACGCCTCGACGCGCTCCTCGGCGGCCGTCACCGCCTCGGGGTTCTCCCGCGTGTTGGTGGCCTTGATGTCGGGGCCGTTCACCACCCAGCGGGCGCCAGCGCCGGCCCAAGCGCCCTCTTGCAGGACGATCTCGACCTCGCCGGCATCCAGTGAGCGGTTCACCACAAACACGCTGACCTGGCGCGCCTCGGGGTTCAGCGTGGCCGACACGTCGAGGACGCGGACCCCGGCCTGGTCGCCGCCCTGGAACGTCTCCCCCTCCCAGTAGGCGTCGAGGGCCACCGAGCCCGCCTGCCGGCTGTAGACCTCGAAGGGATGGAAGGTGGTCTGGAGCACCAGGCCGTCCTCCCAGGTCATCATCGGGGCGATGACGTTGACCACCTGCGCCAGGTTGGCCATCTTGACGCTGCGCGCATGCCGGATGAAGGCGTTGAGCTGCATCGCCACCACCAGCGCGTCCTCCAGGTTGTACACCTCCTCCAGGCGGTCGTCGCCGCGCGTGCGGTACCACACGTTCCACTCGTCCACCGCCAGGTGCACGGGGCGCTCCAGCTTGCGACAGACGCGCATGGCGTCGATCAGCCCCTCGGCGGCGGTCAGGCGGTCCTCGAACAGCTCGGAGAGGGCCATGTACCGGCCAAAGTCATCCTCGCGGTTGCCCACGTACCAGTGGATGGCCATATAGTCCACCAGCCGCGGCGCCTGCTCCAGCAGGAGCTGGCCGCGCTCCACCCAGTCGTCGAACCAGCCGCTGGTCCACGAGGCGATGAGCTGGAAGTCGGGGTCGACCATGCGCATCAGCTTGCCGAACTCGGTGTAGGCGCGGGCGTACTCCTCGGGGGTCTTCATGCCCATCTGCCAGGGCCCGTCCACCTCGTTGCCGATCCCCCAGTAGCGCACACGATGCGGCTCCTCGCTGCCGTTGCGCCGCCGCATGCGCACAAGTTCCGTGTCGCTGGTGCCGTTGCAGTACTCGACCCAGTCGCGCGCCTCGCGCATGTCGCCGTCACCGCAGTTGACGGCCAGGTAGGGTTCGGCGCCGATCAGGCGACACCAGCGTACGAACTCGTCGGTGCCAAAGCGGTTGCTCTCCACGGTGTGCCACGCCAGTTCGGCACGCGGCGGGCGCCGGTCCTTGGGGCCGATGCCGTCCATCCAGCGGTACCCGGAGACAAAGTTGCCGCCGGGGTAGCGGATCACGGGCATGCGCAAGCGCTTTATGGCGGCGATCACGTCACGCCGGTACCCCTCGGCGTCTGCGAGGGGCGAGCCCTCGTCATAGATGCCGCCATAGATGCAACGCCCCAGATGCTCGGCGAACCCCCCGAACACGTTGCGCTCCAGCGTTCCCAGGGTGCGATCGGGATCGATCTTGATCGTGTTCATGTCCGCTCCTCGGATGTCTATCGAACGTGGGCGCCGCACCACCCTCGGGCCCTGACGGTGCGCCCTGCGTGCGCCAGGATACCACCGCGGCGGGGGCCGCGTCAACAGCAGTGGCAGCCTCCCATGGCGCACCAAGACCGAGGCCGGACCCGTCTGGGTCCGGCCTCGGAGATGTCACGACGTCGCCGCGCGACTGCGGGAGAGCGCGGCTCAGGGCGCGCGGATCACCCAGCGCGCCCGGCGCCAGGTACGCGCCAGCAGCCAGAGGTCGAGCACGATGCCCACGCCAAGGCCGGTTACCGGCAGCACGGACAGGCCGTGCCCCTCAGAGAGCACCTCCAGCGCATCGATGGCGCTGGCGTTGCCCGTCGAGTCGGGGTGACGGTCGGGCGCCACCGTCAGTTCCAGCCGGTGCACACCCGGGCTGAGGTCGCGCGCCAGCGTCAACCGCACAAACTCGCGCCCGCCGGCCGCGTACAGGTCCACCGTGCCGGCCGCGGCCCCACGGTCCGACGGCAGCGCGGAGGCCGGCTTGCCGTCCACCGTGGCCAGCAACCGGCCGCCGTCCGGCGATCGCACCGCGTGGAGCACGAGCCCAGTGCCCTCGAACGCGAACGACAGACGATCCCCCGGCGTGGCCGACCGGATGAGGCCACCCGCCGACGCGCCGGCGTCGAGCACCGGCCCCCAGTCGCCCGCCGTCTGCACCGAGGGGTTCAGCTCCTGGTAGAGCCCGGGGCCGGGGGGCGGCACGCGTCGTGCGGCGGCCTGGATCGCCGTGTAGAGCGGGCGGGGAGCGAAATCGGTATCCACCATGCGAAAGTAATAGTCGGCGCGCTCCGGCGGGATATTGCCCACCTGGCGGAAATACCAGATCATGAACACGCCGGCCCAGGGCCACTCGCTGCGCGCTATCTCGATGGCGCGCACGGCGTAATCCGCCTGCTGGGCCTCGTCCACGCGACGCCAGACGAGCAGCTCCGGGCTCACGGTGGCGGGCGCGGCGTTCCAGCCGAACTCGTTGAACCACACCGCCTTGTTCGCATCGCCGTATCGCTCCATGATGCGACGATGCAGCACCACACGCTGAAAGTTCAGCACGTCGGGATCGGGCGGATCCTCGGGTGGGCGGTCCATGCCAAAGGCGTTCGCCGAATAGATGTCGAAAAAACCCTTGGCCCCGGCGCGGTACATCGCCTCGAGGTACTCCAGGTCGCTCATGGAGCGCCACTTCCCCGGCTCGGGGTGAGGCTCGCCCAAGGTGATCGCCAGGGGCGCCGAGAGGACGCGCACGTGCGGGTTGGCCTCCTTGGCGCGGCGGTAGGCCACCTGGAGCAGTTCGACGTATGCCACGGGATCGGCGGGCTGGTTGCCCCACTCGGGGAAGATGTTGGGCTCGTTCCAGATCTGGACATAGTTGACGCGGCCCCGGTAGCGTTCCACAAAGGTGTAGACATAGTCGCCATAGTCCTCGGGGTCGTCTGGGGGTCGCTCTTTGTAGGTATTGTCCTGCCGGCTCCAGTCAGGTGGGCGGTCGAGGCGGGCGACGATCTCGAGGCCGTGCGCCTCGCACTCGGCCACGATCTCGTCGAACTTGGCCCAACTGCTCCCCTTGCTCACGGGGTCGACGTATTCGCCCTTGCGGCGCGGCTCGACCTCCTCCCAGGCGAACTGCTGCTTCACCCAGCCGATGCCGGCGTCGGCCGCCATCTGCAGCGTCTTGTCGCGCTTCCAGGGCTCGACTTCACGGGTGAGGAAAAAGTTGGCGCCGTAGGGATTGAGGTCCGTATCGGGGATCGCCCGCGCTTCGCCAGCCACATGGGCGCGGCGACTGGCGATGAGGTCCGCATGGACCGTATTGGTGAGCAGCGCGGTAAGGATGATCAGGAGGGCGGCCAGGGCGTACAGCCGCAGCCGCCAGACCTGTCGACCCGCGCGTCGAGGAGTTGCCATGGACGACCTCTGCGCTTGCCGTGCTAAGGAGCAGCTTTGAGCCGGGGCATTATAGGGTCGGCCCCGGCGAGTGTCAATAACGATCGGAGCGAGGTCGCGGGAGACCGGCGAGGGCGCCGCACCAGGGCGCCCCCGCCGCCCAAAGACGCTACTGCGGCGACTCGGCGTTCCTAAAGATCAGCGGCATACGGATGACGGTTCCCAGCTCGAGCCCCGACGTCACCACGCCGAGCGGCTGGTTGGTGACGTCGCCCACGATGAACACCGTTGCGCTCTGACCCGCGATGAGGCGGAAGGGGGCGATGTCGAGGAGCATCGTCCCATCGGGGGCGGCGACCGCCAGGTCATAGACGCCGGGCGACACGTCCAGGAACTCGGTGACACCCTTGTAGGTGAGGCCCTCGACGTCGGCGAACGGCTCGCCATCCTCGGCCACCACGTTCACCGCCGTGGCCTCCAGTGTGGAGGTGAACGGCGCCACGTGCACGATCCGCAGCCCGGCCATCCCGTCCGCCGGCTGCGCCTCATCGCGCAGGACAAAGAGGTCTAGCGGCCAGTTGACGCCATCGCCGATGGCAGCGGCGATGTAGCGCCTCTCCCAGGTGAGGAACAGCGCCCCGCCGAGCACCGGGTCCACCGCCCCATCCGGCGTGACCGTGACCTCATAGATGCCAGCGGGGAGCCCGACAAAGGGGGTCGTCTGTCTGAAGATGAGCACGGAGACGACCTCGTTGCCGCCCACCGCTACCGTCACGGCCGTATCTGCCGGGTCGGCGGCAAAGGGCGCCAGGTGCGCGATCTGGAGGTTGGTGGGCGTGCGCATCTGTCCCATGACGACCAACACATCGAGCGGCTGGTTCACCGCGTCGCCCACGACGTACAGCGTCGCCACCTCGCCGGCCGCCAGCGACACCGGCGGGATGTCCAGCACCTCAGTGGCGCCGCCCGGGGTGGTCACCGTCAGATCATAGGTGTCGGGAGCGACCTCCAGATAGTCGCTCACGGTGCCATAGGCCACATCCTCCAGCCCACCAAAGACCTCGCCCTCTGCGTCACGCACGTCGACCAGGGAGAGGGCGGCGTCCGCCGCAAAGGGCGCCGCGTGCACCACCCGCAGGCTGGCCATCGCCGGCGTCGGCACCATGTTGCTGTCCATGCTGACGAGCAGTTCTAGCGGCTGAAGTGTGGCGTTCCCAACGGCGGCCGCAGTATAGTCCACGCCGCTCACGAGCATCACCGTGCCGGTGATGGCGGGCGTCATCGTGCCGGTCGGCACGATGGCCACCGTGTACATCCCCGCGGGGACGTCGACATAGTCGGTGGCAGCGCCGTAGGTAAAGCCGCCCACCACCTCCGTGCCCTCCAGGTACACCGACACCGATGTTGCTTCCACGCTGTCGGCAAAGGGCGCCAGATGCGCCACGCGCAAGCGGGCCGGGTCCTGCGGGAACTGCAGGCCGGTCAGAGGCTCCAGTGGCCACTCGTTGGATCCGCCGACGGCAAAGAGCGTCATGACGTCGCCATCCTTGAGGATGATGGGCGGGAGATCGAGCAGCGTGGTCTCGGGGTCGGCCGGATCCGTCAACATCAGGTTGTAGATGCCCGCGGGGAGTTCGAGATAGCCACTGAACGTGCCGTACGCGACATCGTCGAGCGCGCCGACCAGGTCACCCATGTCGGTGCGCACGTCCACCTGGGTACCGGCCAGGTCGGCGGCGAACGGCGCCAGGTGCGCCACACGCAGTGCGGCCATCCCGGGCGCCGGCACGGTCCAGTGATCCTCGACCTGGATCACCTCCAACGGCTGGTTGCTGCCATCGCCGGCGACTGCGAGGGTATAGTCCTGTCCATCAGAGATGGTGACCGTCGCCGTGACGACCGGGTCCATCATGCCGGAGGGAATGATGCCGACCTCGTAGGTGCCCGCCTCCATCCCGAAATAGGGAGTGACGTCACCGTACGATAGAGCGCCCTGCTGCACCGTACCATCGATCGCGATAGAGACTACCGTACCGGTGATGGTCTCGGCAAAGGGCGCCGCGTGCACGAACGCCAGGCGCCCGACGCCCTCAGGCGCCTGGGTGAGGCCCTCGCGGGCGGGCACCGCTGCCGCCGGCGCTGCGCCGGGTGCGGGCACCGCCTCGAGGCCGATGGCTGGCATGGCCCCCAGCAGCACGATTGCCAGGGCCACGAGGATGCGGAACACACATCGCGAACTCATGAACAGCTCCTTTCCTGCGTCTCTGGAGGGGCCTGCTGTCATGAACGGGAATGCGTGGCATCGACGTGGGGCGCGCCTTGGCGCTTTTGGCCCTCCCTGTTGGCCAGGTGCGTCGAGTACTCGGCGGGCCGATCACACCGTGTTCGGCCCGATCGCTGCTGTAGGATCCTGCGCGTCTCACCTCCTGTAGGCACCGGTAACCAGCCGCGGCCGAACGCCTGGCGTACGCGACATGCCATGGCTGCCCTTGGCGAGGCAGCGCTCGACCGCGAGATACGGCCGCATTGGAGTGGGAGCGTTGGCACTCGGCCTTGACGATGGGCGTAGATGGGCCCGTCAGGCCAGGTTCAGGGCAAGTGGGATGGGGCTGTGCCCGGTGTTGCCAGACCGGACACGGGACGAGGGGAAGCCGCCATGGTGAGGCGTGTCGACCGAGCGACTCGGATGATCAAGTCAAACCCAGTATATCGTGAAGTACAGCCACTGTCAACGGAGGGAGGCAGGTCCCTAGCTGTCCACGGGCGGAAGACACCCGCGCGCCGCGCCCGCCCCCATTGGACATCCCGGCGACGGCAAGGCTATAATGTGCGGGTCAAGTGTGTCGATGAGGGACATCATGAAGGTCATCACGAGCCATGAACGCACCGATATGGACGCCCTGGCGGCAGTCTATGCCGCGAGCCTGGTGTATCCCGATCACCAGGCCGTTCTGCCGCAAAAGCTCAACCGTAACCTACAAGAGTTCCTCGCCCTCTATCGCGACGAGCTTCCCTTCATCGAGCGGCGGGACCTGCCGCGACGCCCGATCACACGCCTCGTGCTCGTCGACACGCAGGCGATCTCGCAGCTGCGCGGCATGGACTCGCACGCCACCACACACATCATCGATCACCATCCCATCGAGGAGCCACTGCCTCGCAACACTACCTTTGAAGGGGACACGGTAGGCGCCACCACCACGCTGCTGGTGGAAAAGATCCGCGAGCGCGGCATCCCCGTCACGCGGCTGGGTGCCAGCCTCATGCTCCTGGGCATCTATGAGGACACGGGCTCGCTCGCCTACCGGACGACCACCTCCCGAGACCTCGGCGCCGCCGCCTGGCTGCTGGACGCTGGCGCGGACCTCGCCCTGGTGGACGAGTTCCTCCACCGCCCACTGTCGCCCGACCAGCGCACCGCGCTGGCCGCGTTGGCCCGCTCCAGCACGATGCTGACGGTGCAGGGGCGCAGCATCTGTATCGCGAGCGTGGCGCTAGAGGTGCCCGTCGACGAACTGGCGACCCTCGTACACGAGTTGATGGCCCTCTACGAGCCGGACGCCTGCTTCCTCCTGGCCGAGTTCGCCGGTGACGTACAACTCATCGCCCGCAGCAGCACCGACGCCATCGACGTCGCCAAGGTGTTGGGCGCGTTCGGCGGCGGCGGGCACAGCAAGGCGGCCGCCGCCCTGGTGCAGGAGGCGCGCCTCGACGACGTGCGCTCGCGCCTGGTGCGCGCCCTGGAGCCCCACGTCGTGCCGCCCGTGCGCGTGCGCGAGATTATGTCGATGAACGTCCAGACTGTGGAGGCGGGCACCTCGGTGCGCGAGGCCAGCCAGCTCATGCAGCGCTACGGCCACGAGGGGTTCCCGGTGGTGGAGGGCAACCGCCTGGCGGGGATCCTCACGCGGCGCGATGTGGACCGCGCCCTGCATCACCGCCTGGGCGACATGCCGGTCCGCGGGTTCATGCACACCGGCCCGGTGTTCGTGCAACCCCACGACCCGGTCGACGAGGTGCAGCGCGTGATGATCGAGAACGACCTCGGCCAGGTGCCGGTGGTCGAGGACGGCCGCCTCCTGGGGATCGTCACACGCACCGACCTCATCAAGCTCTGGTATCCCAACCAGCATCCCGCCCAGGCGCACATGGTGCGGCGGGCGATGGAGGAGGCCCTGCCGCAGGGCCTGCGCGATCTCCTCCTGCGGGCCAGGGACGTGGCCAACGACTTGGGATACTCGCTCTACATCGTGGGAGGATTCGTCCGCGACCTGCTTCTCGGCTCGCCGACGCTCGATCTCGATCTGGTGGTGGAGGGGACGCTATTTCGCATGGCGCGCCAGCTGGCGGAGGAGCTGGGCGACTGTCGCCGCGTGCGCAGCCACGCGCGTTTCGGCACCGCCAAGGTCATCTTCGAGGGGAGCGCGATCATAGCGTGCCGCCCACCCTCGATTTCGTCACGGCGCGCACCGAGTTCTACGAGCGCCCCACGGTGCTGCCCCAGGTCGAGCGCAGCTCCATCAAGCAAGACCTGTACCGGCGCTGGATTTCACCATCAACACCATGGCTATCTGTTCTCGATCGTGCGAGCGCTACGGCGAGCTGCTCGATTTCTATGGGGGCGAGCGCGACGTCCGCCAGGGGCTGGTGCGCGTGCTGCACAACCTCAGCTTTATCGAGGACCCCACGCGTATCCGGCGGCGGTGCGCCTCGAGCAGCGCCTGGGGTTCACCATCGAGGAGCGCACGCCGAGTTGATCGTAGACGATGCCATCGAGCTGCTCGACCACGTGAGCGGCGAGCGACTGCGCAACGAGCTGTACGCCCTCTGCGCGAGAGCGACCTGAGCGGCGGCCTGGAGCGGCTGGCCCGCATGGGCGTCCTGGCCCGCCTACACCCCGACCTGCGCTTCAACGGCGAGATGGCGACTCTCTTTGGCCGGTTGCGCCGGCGCTTTGAGGAGGTGGCGGCGCCGGCCGGCCATGGCGTAGAGGGGACGGGTGCCGGCGCCCCCGTGGGGGCCACCGGCCGACCCTCCCTACAGGCGCGCCGGGGCGATGCCGCACACCGAACCCCGGGCAGCGCGGCGCCGCTACAGGCGAGGGAAGGAGACGCTGAGGGACGCGACGAGGCCGAGAAGGCACCGACCCTCAGCCTGTGCTACCTGGCACTGCTGGGCAGCTCTCTCTCCCGCGAGGCGCTGCACGCCTTCGTCGAGCGGCTGCGCATCCCCCAGAGCGACGCGCACCTCTTGCGCGAGGTGGTGCGCCTGCGCGAATCGCTGGCCGAGCTGCGCTCGCCGGTGATGCTACCCAGCGGCATCCACCGCCTGTTGCACCCCTATTCGCGCGAGGCGCGCTTTGTGCTCTCGGTGCTGACGGACTCGGAGCGCGTCCGCCAGCGGCTGGACCTCTACGAGCGCGAGTGGAGCGCCGTGCGCCCCACCATCGACGGGCACACGCTCCGCTCGCTGGGGGTGCCGCCCGGCCCGGTGTACGGGAGATCCTGGCGCGGGTGCGCGACGCGCTCCTCGACCGCGAGATCACCCCCGGCGAGGGGGAGTTGGAGCTGGCCCGGAGCCTGGTGCGCAGCTTGCACGGCCAGGCCAACAGCTAGAAGATGTGGACCCTGTCGCTGTCATAGCGCGGCAGAGGGTGTCGCTCGCCGCCCGTCACCATGGTGATCCCCTCGTCGGCGGGCGTCAGCTCGCCGATATCGGCGCACGGCGTCCCGTCCCGCCGGTAGGCCTCGATCAACGCCTCAGCGTTGGCCGGGTCCACCGCCACGATGAGCGCCCCCGACGCGATGGCGCCCAACGGGTCGAGGCCGTATGCGGCGCACAGCCGCCGCCCCTCCGCCAAGATCGGCACCCGCTCCACGTCCAGCCGAAGGCTCGCCTCGGCGGCGAGCGCCAGCTCGTGCAGCCCCGTCGCCAGCCCCCCTCGGTGGATCGTGCATGGCGTGGACGCCGATGGTCGGCGGCGCGCCGGCGGCGGCCACCACGCTGATGCCGGGGTCCTCAGGCGCAACCCCGCGCGCGCGCCAGAAAGGCCTCATCGTAGCCGCGCCGGCGCAGGTCGTCCTCGTGGGCGATGACGGCCGTGGCCTCGATGGGTACCCCCTCGACGAGCAGCACGCGATCCCCGACGCGCGCGCCGGCCGTGGTGAGCAACCGCTCGCGGGCCACCTCGCCCACCATCACCCCCACGACGATGGGCCGGTTCAGGCCGTGCGTCACCTCGGTGCCTGCCCACCAGGGTGATCGCCAGGTCGCCGCACGCGGCGTGGAGTTGGCGAAAGATCGCCTCCACCGACGCCGGCGTGGTGGTCGTCAGGAGCAGGATGGTGGCCAGCATCCAGCGCGGCGTAGCCCCGCTGGTGGCAATGTCGTTGGCGTTGACGTGTACGGCGTACCAGCCGATTTCGTCAGTGGCAAAGGTGATCGGGTCGGTCTTGATGACCATGTAGCGGTCGCCCATGTCCACGACGGCCACGTCCTCGCCCACGCGCGGCCTCGCCACCAGGCGCTCGTCGGTGCGCCGTGGCAGTCGCCAGTGCTGCTGCAGCAACTCCAGCGGGAGCTTGCCCGTGGGAAGCGATGTCGGGTGGATGTCATGGTCAGCGTTCGCTCTTCCAGGATGTGAGCGGCGCTCGCCAGACCAGCACCGCCGCAGGGCACTGTCAACGGCCACACGCGCCGCGAGAACACCTCTGCGGGGTCCTCAGCACATTGCCCCGCGCTGGGTCTCACGGCGGGGGCCTTCCTGGAGGAGGCGTGGCCCGCCGGGCCGACGCGCAGGATCGGCCCGCGGAGCCCGATCCCTCGTGTGGTCGACGCGCAGGTGCCGCTAGCTCTGCGTGGCCGCCTTGGGCGGCACGAGCAGAAAGATGGCGTTGAGCACGATGCCCAGCACCGCCGACGTGGCGATGGCAGGCAGCCCGTCGGCAAAGGCGACACCCAGCCAGGGCACGGGGATTGGAATGTTCCCCCCCTCGTACACTGACCCGCCGATCCCCACCACCAAGATCACGGCGCCGATAGCGAGCTGGCGCGGGTCGAACAGGTCCACCTTCTCCGACTGTATGAGGGCTACGCCCTGTAGGCCAATGACGCCGAACAGGAATACCGCCAACCCACCCGTCACGGCGGTGGGCAGCGTCGAGACGATGGCGCCCAGCTTCCCGATGAAGCTGAGCAGGATGGCGATGGCGCCCGCCGCCACCAGCACCGGGCAGGAATAGTTGCGCGTGATGGCCATGAGCGAGTTGTTCTCGCCATAGTTCGTCCCCGCGCAGCCGCCGAGGAGTCCGTTGATGGCGTCGCCGACGCCGTCGAGGATCAAGTTCAGGCCAATGAGGCGCTGGATGCGCAGCGCGCCGCCTGCAGGTCGTCCGCCACGCGGTCGATGTACAAGCCGATCTTGGCAGGTGCGCCGTCGACTCGGGGATCGTGGCGATGGCGATGGGCGCGATGGCCAGGATCGCCTGCCACGTGAAGAGGCGTCGTGGGCGGCGGGCACGCTGATCCACTTGGCCTCGGCCACGGCCTCGAACGTCACCGCCCCGAGCGCGACCGAGAGCAGGTACCCGAGGTTGAAAGCCCAGCAGCACGGGCAACATCGAGATCAGCCCCTTGCCGCGGAGATAGACCGAGAAGAGGATCGTAGTCACCAGCGTAAAGACGGCGATCCCCCAACCCGCCGAGGCCATGTCGAGGGCCGTCTTGGCCAGAGAGATGCCGATGACGATGGCTACCGAGCCGGTGACGATGGGCGGCAGCACCCTGTCCAGCGCCTCCTTGCCCACCCAGCGGATCAGCAGGCCGGCGGCCACCGAGACGAACCCCTCGTAGCCACGATGCCGCCCTGAGCAACGCGGCCGCCACCCCCACTCGGCACCAACCACCCCGACCACGGCGGCGATGTAGGAAAAGCTCGAGCCATAGTACAGCGGGATGCGCATCCCCGATCCGAGGAGCGCCACGATGGTCGCCAGGCCGCTGGCAAAGAGGGTGACGCCCACGTCAAAGCCCGTCAGGATGGCGACGAGTACCGTGGCCGGAAACATGGTGAGCACGTGCTGCAACCCCAAGGTGATCATGGCGCCGAGGGGAGGACGGTCCTGGGGCAGATATCGACACGGCGCCGGAGACGGCGCCTGGGTTGCGGCAACAGAGCGGCGGTGGTCTGGGCGGACACGGTGTTCTCCTTTCGGGAGCAGATGATGACGGTGGATGAGGACCGATACGTTGGCCAGGCCGCGACCTGGCTGGCAATGCCGGCTCCCAACGCCCTTGTTGGCTGACCCGCGCCGGTCAGCACCCTGACCTGCAGCGGCTGAGCGCCCCGCGGCGCTTGCCTCAAGCGACATTCCCGCACGCCTCAGGGGCGCAAAAAAGACCCTGCTGGCATCAGAAAGCTTTGCCCCCCATGAAGGCGGAGCCGGGCCCACATGAGCGGGCGCTTTGGCGGCCTGCCATGATGGCGCAGTACGATCACCGGCTCGCTCTCCTGCAGCTGGAATGGTGTACCAACGGGAGATTATAGCACACGCCGCCGTCGCGCCAGCGCAAGGGCAGTTGGCCGGCGGCCTCGACGAGGCATTCCCTGATCACCGCCGCGCTCCTCGCCAGGTACAACCTGGTCGGCGCGGCTGACCACCGCCCCGCTGCCGCCGGCGCCCGCCGGAAGACGCTCACGCCGGACGCTGGCCGTGAGACGGATCGCCCTTGCCCACGACGTCAAAGTCCGCCCTGGCGAGTTGCTGCCGCACGCGCCCGCCAGAGCCAGGGCCTCGTCGCGCCCCGTCTGGGCGCCAGGATGACGAACTCGTCACCGCCGTAGCGCGCGATGGTGTCGGCGCGCCGGACGGCGCCCTCCAGGTAGGCGGCCACCTCGCGCAGCAGGCGGTCGCCTGGTGCCCAAAGGCATCGTTGATCGCCTTGAGCCCCACCCGCGGCCAAGTTCCTATCGTCCGCGTCGCCGGTCGAGGAGATCCAGCATGATGACGGCCAGGAGTCTGTGCTGCCTCGAGCGGTTGATCTCGGTCGAGCATCTCGAAAAAGTGGCGATGGTTGTAGATGCCCGTCACCCCGTCGCGGGTGGCCAGTTCACGAGTCCGCGCAAAGAGGCGCGCATTGGCGAGGGCGGTGCCGCCCTGGGTGGCCAGCACGTGAAAGAACCCCAGCGCCTCGTCCGCCCAGGGTTGCTGCGCGTGTCGCGCCATCGCCGCCACGCCCTCGGCGTCGCCGCGCACCTCGAGGACGGCCGCCTCGGTCAGTGGCCATCCCCCCAGGTCGGAATCGACCCGCTCCTCGCCGGGAAGGACCTCCACCCGCAGCTCCTGAGGCGTGCAGCGGAGGGGTTCTGGGAGCGGGGCCAGCAGCGCCTCGACGAGTTGGCCCGTGGCGCCTGCCGAGAGGTTACGCCGCCCGCCGATGAGCGCCCACGGCGCCACGTCGCCATTTTGCCGCAGCACCAGCACCGCGGCGGCGTCACAGTCCACCGACTCGAGGATGGCGCGGATGAACACCCGGCTCACCTCGCGGCCGTTCAGCGCGCACGACATCGCCTGCCCGATATAGTCGATGTACTGGAGCTGCTGGCGACGCCGCAGCTCCAGTTCGCGGTTGGCCTCCTGGAGCCCCCGCAGCAGGCGCACGTTGTCGCGGGCCAGCCGCCGCCGCTCCAGGGCGCGCGAGAGGGTGTTGACAAGGGCCTCCAGGTCAGACACTGGCTTTTGCAGATAGTCGTACGCCCCGAGGCGCAGGGCGCCCACCGCGGTGGAGAGGTCGCCGTAGGCTGTGAGGACGATCACCTCGCAGTCGGGGTAGCGCTCCTTCACGCGGCGCAGGATCTGCAGGCCGTCGGTGTCGGGAAGGCGCAGGTCGGCGATGCAGATATCGGGCTCGCGCACCGCGAGGCAGCGCATCGCGGCGGCGCCGTCCTCGGCCGTCACGGCGTCGTACCCCTCGCGACGACAGAGGCGCGCCAGCAGCGTGCGGATGTTGGGCTCGTCGTCGACGATCAGGACGTGCTCGCCGGCCATCACCGACGCTCCAGGACCCGGATCCCCGTCGCCGACGCCACTACCACGATCTTGGCGATGCCGATAAAGAGCCCGTTCTCCACCACGCCCGGGATGGCGTTTAGCCGCTGGCTGAGGCCCAGCGGGTCGTCGATGCCATCGTAGGTGCAGTCGACGGTATAGTTCCCCTCGTCGGTGACATAGGGGGCGCCGCCGACGAGGCGCAGGGCAGTGCGGACGGCGCCCGTCGCCTCCAGCGCGCGGCGCGTGTTCTGCCAGCCGAACCGGATCACCTCCACCGGCACGGGAGAGCGCGTCCCCAGGCGCTGGACGAGCTTGGAGTCGTCCACGACGATCACCTCGGTGTCCGTGGCGGCCGCCACGATCTTTTCCCGGAGCAAGAACCCGCCCAGGCCCTTGATGACGTCCAGGTGGGGGTCCACCTCATCGGCGCCGTCGATGGTTATGTCGATGCGAGGGTGCTCGTCGAGGGTGGACAGGGGGATCCCCTCGGCGACCGCCAGGCTGGCCGTCTCATCAGAGGTGGGGATAGCGGCGATGTCGCGCAGCTCCCCCTGGCGGAGACGTTCCGCCACACGTAGCGTGGCGTAGCGTGCCGTGGAACCGCTGCCCAGGCCCACCACCATGCCGGACCGAATGTATTCCGCGGCGCGATGGCCGGTAGCGCGTTTGAGTTCGTCGATAGTCATTGTAGTCTTTCGCCTCGCGCCATGGGATGCCGCTACAAGCGGTGCTTCTAGCGGCGGCCGTCGGGGATTATAGACGCGCCCCCGTCACACGCAACTCACCGGGCGCCCAGCGCTAACGCCAGCGCCATGTACGCGGCCGTGGCCTCCACCATCTGGTCGATGGACACCCGCTCATCCACCACGTGGGCCATCGCCTCCTCGCCCGGGCCAAAGCCGACGCACGCACGCCGGCGGCGTTGAGGCGCCCGCCGTCGGTGGCAAAGGTCCACAGCCCCACCTCACCGGACGGCCGAGGGCCTCTGTGACAGCGCGTTGTGCCGTAATCCACTCGGGCGCGTCCTCGTCCAGCCGGCAGCCCGGCATGGCAAAGGTGATGGGTTGCTCGAGCCCGGTGTAGGCGCGGGCCGTCCACGTCCGCGAGCGCACCTCGGGCCGTATACCCCTCCTCGGCCGACTCGCCCGCCAAGCGCTCCAGCAGGGCCTGGGCCTCCTCGGGAGTCTCGGCCGGGGCGTTGCGCCAATCCAGGTGGACGGTGAGCGCCGCCGGGATGACGTTGCTGCTCGTCTGATCCACGTAGGCCAGCGTCGGCGTGACGGTGGTATCGCCAAAGACAGCGTCGCGCGCCATGGGCGCCTGCCGCAGCGCCAGCACAAAGCGCGCCATGCTATGGTGGGGGTTCAGCCCGCGGCCGGGCGCGCTGGCGTGGGCCGAACGGCCGTGAAAGGTCACCAGAAACTCGAAACGGCCGCGATGGCCGCGCCGCAACGTGTTTCCGGAGGGTTCGCCGATCACCGCCACGTCGGGGCGCCAACCCTGCAGCATGTGCCGCGTGCCATACCCGCCGATCTCCTCCCCCACCACCGCCGCGACGTGCACGTCGCCCGGGGGCATGATGCCCGCCTCGCGGAGCAGGCCAACGGCCATCACCTGGGAGGCCAGCGACGCCTCGGTCTCGCTGGCGCCGCGCCCCCACAGAAAGCCCTCGGCCACCTTCCCCGCGTACGGCGGGAAACGCCATGGGCCGGGGTCGCCGGGATCGACGATGTCTAGATGGGCGTGCAGCAACACCGACCGCCCGCCGCCCCCGGCCAGCCGCCCGAGCACGTTGCCCACCTCGTCGACGCGGACCTCGTCATAGTGCAGGCCGCGCATGGCGCCCTCCACCAGCGCCGCGGCCTTGCCCTCCTTGCCCGTCAGGCTGGGGGTCTGTACCAGCCCCTGCGCCAGGGCAACGATGCGGTCCCGGGCCAGTTCGGCCAGGGCGAGGAGATCGGGTGTAGGCATGGCACTCCTTGAGAGGGTGAGGGGCGCAGGGTCCCGTGTGGCGAACCGGCGTCACGACCCGCCCGCGCGTCCCAGCGTCGTCTCGTCGATCTCGATCACCTGGTACCCGTAGGTGTTCAGGACCATGGTCTCATTGTAGTGGGTGACGCGCTTGGCGTCCTGACGGTACAGGTGTGTGTGGCCGTGGATCAGATAGCGAGGCTTGTAGCAGTCCATGAACGAGAGCAGCGCGAAAAAGCCCTGATGGCACAGGTCGTCGGCATCGTGGATGCCAAAGGGCGGCGCGTGTGTGATCAGGATGTCGATGGCACGGCCGTAGCGCAGGCGGTTCAGCCATAGCCCGGGCGCCATCGAGGCCGCCAGCAGAGACATCTCGCGCTGCGTGTACTGGTGGTCACCCTCGCGATAGCGCATCGAGCCCTCGAGGCCACCGACCAACAGGCCCCGGAAGTTGACGATGCGCCGGTGGATATTGATGCACCCCTCCGGGTGGCGGTCCGTCGTCGTGCCGTGGGCGGAGACGCGCGTGTGCTGCGCGTGGTTGCCATAGACGTGGTACAGGGGCCGACCGAGCATCGTGACGATGTATTCCATATAGTCGAAGGGCAGGTCGCCACAAGCCAGCACGAGATCGATATCCGAGAAGCGCTGAGCCATGCCCGGACTATGCACGAGGTCGACGACAACGTCACTAACGCTCAGAATCTTCATGCCAACACAATCTTGGGCTCGGCGCGGGTCGGCGCCGCCGTGAACGCGCCTTGCCGCTGGTAGACGTGACCCCATTATACCCACCAGCTCCGCCATGGCAAGGCACCCACAGGCCTAGAGGCCGCAGAAGCACTTGGCGCACGCCCCGTGTCGCGGTCCTCTAGCCGACGGGTTCACCGGAGGTCCCCGGAAGCCCCTCGCGACAGCAGGATTTCAGCCGCCAGCCCCGCTTGACGGCCGGCGGGACCTGGGGCACAATGAGGAGAAGCTGGCTCGCACCGCTGCATCCCTCGTTCGCACCCGCATCGCGCCGGCTGGATCTATTCTTACTCGGAGTCGACCTATGCACACACTCGTTCTCGTCAGGCACGGACAGAGCACCTGGAACCTCGAGAATCGGTTCACCGGCTGGACCGACGTCGACCTCTCGCCGGACGGCATCAAGGAGGCGATGTCCGCCGGTGATCTCCTGGGCGAGGGGGGCTATACCTTTGACGTAGCCCACACCTCGGTGCTCAAGCGCGCCATCCGCACACTGTGGATTGTGCTGGACAAGATGGACCTCATGTGGATCCCCGTGTACCGCTCCTGGCGCCTCAACGAGCGCCACTACGGCGCCCTCCAGGGCCTGAACAAGGCCGAGACGGCCCAGCGCCACGGCGACCAGCAGGTGCTGATCTGGCGGCGCAGCTACGACATCCCGCCCCCAGAACTCGACCCCAGCGATGAACGCTACCCGGGGCACGACCGTCGCTACGTCGACCTCACCCCCGAGGAGTTGCCGCGCACCGAGAGCCTGAAGGACACGGTGGCGCGCATGCTGCCCTACTGGCACGAGACCATCGCCCCCGACGTGCGGGCGGGCAAGCGCGTGCTCGTTGCCGCCCACGGCAACAGCCTGCGCGCGCTGGTCAAGTACCTGGACGATGTGTCGGAGGAGGAGATCGTCGAGCTGAACATTCCCACCGGCATCCCGCTGGTGTACGAGTTGGACGACGACCTGCGCCCCATCCGCCACTACTACCTGGGCGATCCCGAGGCGGCCGCGCGCGCGGCGGCGGCGGTAGCCAACCAGGCCAGAGGGTAGCGAGCCCCCCACGTCGGGGCACCCTCCTGGACAACAAGAACGCGTCGCGGAGATCGTTGCAGTCTCCACGACGCGTTTCCCTATGGTGCCTCGTTCACCGGACTCGGCGCGTGCTACCGCGCCAGCACCTTGGCCAGGCTGAGGTCCGCCTCGTCGACGCGGCGCGTGCATTCGGCCACCTCGTTCAGCGGCGTGGCCACCACCACGTTCTCGATGGTGCCCACCATCACCCCCGACTCGCCGTTCAGCAGGCGCTCGACGGCGGCGGCCCCCAGGCGGGTGGCCAGGAAGCGATCGTAGGCCGAGGGCGAGCCGCCCCGCTGGATGTGGCCGAGGATGCTCAGGCGGGCGCCAAAGCCCGTCTCGGCCTCGTGCGCGTGCAGGTGGTCGGCGATCTCTCGGGCGTTGGGCCGCGCCCCCTCGGCCACGGTGATGATGCAGTGCTTCTTGCCGCGGATGTAGGCGTCGGCCACCTCGCGCGTCACATCGTCCAGGGTGAACGGCTCCTCCGGGATGCACACCATCTCGGCCCCACCGGCGATCCCCGCCATCAGGGCGAGGTAGCCCGACTTGGCCCCCATCATCTCGACGATGAACACCTGCTCGTGCGACGATGCCGTGTCGCGGATATGGTCCAGGGCGTGGAGGGCCGTGTTGAGCGCCGTGTCCACGCCGATGGCGACGTCGGTGCCACAGACGTCGTTCTCGATGGTCCCGGGCGCGCCGACGGTGGGCATGCCGGCGTCTTGCAGGGCGCGAGCGCCGCGCATGGTGCCGTCTCCTCCGATGACGGTCAGCGCGTCGATCCCGACCTCGTTGAGGTTCCGCAGCGCGTCGCGAAGCCCACGCGGCGTCATGAACGCCTCGCTCCGAGACGAGCCGAGGAAGGTGCCCCCCATGCCGATCACGCCGCTCACTGAGCGCGAGTTCAGCGGCTCGATGTCGCCGGCGATGAGGCCCACGTAGCCGCGCTGGATGCCCCATGGCTCCCACCCGTGGTAGAGGGCCATGCGCACCACCGCCCGCACAAAGGGGTTGAACCCGGGGCTGTCGCCGCCACTGGTGACGATGCCCACGCGCCGCACCCGAGTCACCATCGCTACCGCCTCCCCACACAGCCCGCCGACACGGGCGCCCTACTTGTCATCCAGGACGGCGATCCCCGGCAACTCGATCCCCTCGAGGAACTCGAGCGAGGCGCCGCCGCCGGTGGAGATGTGGGTGATGCGATCCGCCAGACCCGACTGCTCCACCGCCGCCGCGGAATCGCCGCCGCCGATGATCGTTGTGGCCTTGGACCCGGCCAGCGCCTTGGCCACGTCAAAGGTGCCCCTGGCAAAGGGCTCCATCTCGAACACCCCCATGGGGCCGTTCCAGACCACCGTCTTGGCGCCGGAGACCTTGTCGGAGAAGAGCTTGACCGTCTCCGGGCCGATGTCCAGCACACGCCAGCCGGGCTGCACCGCGTCGGCGCGGACCAGCTTGGTGTTGGCGTCGGCCGAGAAGGCATCGGCCACCACCACGTCCACGGGCAGCACCAGCTTGTCGCCACCCTTGGCCATCAACGCGCGCGCCTGGTCCAGGCTCGTCTCCTCCACGAGCGAGTCCCCCATCTCGCAGCCCTTGGCCTTGAGGAAGGTGTTGGCCATGCCACCGCCGATGAGCAGGGCATCCGCCTTGGAGAGGAGGTTCTCGATGACACCAATCTTGTCCGAGATCTTGGCCCCGCCCAGGATGGCGACGAAGGGGCGCCCCGGGTTCTCGACGGCGCTCCCCAGGAAGTCGATCTCCTTCTGCATGAGGAAACCCGCCACGGCCGGCATATAGTCGGCTACCCCTGCCGTGGAGGCATGGGCGCGGTGCGCGGTGCCAAAGGCGTCGTTCACGAACACGTCGCCCAGCGCGGCGAGTTGCTTGGCGAACGCCGGATCGTTCTTTTCCTCTTCGGCGTGAAAGCGCAGGTTCTCCAGCAGGACGACGTCCCCGGGCTTCATGGCCGCCACGGCCGCCTCGACCTCGGGGCCGACGCAATCGTCCAGCTTTGTGACGGGCTTGTTCAGCAGCCCGCTCAGCCTCCCCGCGACGGGGGTCAGGCGCATGTCGTCGACCACTTTGCCCTTGGGGCGCCCCAGATGCGAACACAGCACCACGGACGCCCCGTGGTCCAGCAGGTACTGGATCGTCGGGACCGCCTCGCGGATGCGGATGTCGTCGGTGATGTTCTGGTTGTCGTCGAGGGGCACGTTAAAATCGCAGCGCACCAGGGCGCGCTTGCCCGACCACTCTACATCCTTGATCGTCTTCTTGTTCACCTGGACCCTCCAGCTCTAAGTAGGCCGTGAGACCACCCATCGCGACGCATGCGGCGCCCTCTCCCGAGGATGCGCGGTGGTCCGCGGCGCGGCCGCCCGCCACGACATCACTGGGAGGGGAGGTGGGTCTCGGTAAACCGCTCGCACGCCGCGACCATACCGCCGGTTGTCGGTCACGCGGACCGGCGGTATTCTAGCATGGTGCCCAGAACGTGTAAAGGGGTGGTGTGGCAGTTGCGAGGTGGTTGACAGGGCCATCCCTACGCCGTATCCTGTCGTCAGGTTCGCTCGAGAGGGGTGAAGCCATGACAAGGCGGTTGTTGTCTCGGTATCACCTGTCCCTTGCGGTCGCCATCCTCATGGCGATCGCCGTCCTCACGGTGGCCGCGATCTGTACCGCCGGCTGCGGACCCCGCGCCGTCTCTACCCCGACCCCCGAGCCGGTGACGCTGCGCCTTGCGTACCGCGAGCACACGGTGCAGCTCCAGCCCCTGCTGGACGAGTTCCACGAAAAGAACCCCTGGATCAGCGTCGAACTCGTGGCGACCGACCGCTTTGCCAACGGCATCGAGCCCCTGGTCCGCTCCAACGCGGTGGACATGTTCATCGAGAGCAGCTATGCCGTCGGCTACGCACAGCAGGGCCTCCTCAAGCCGCTGGACGACCTACAACTCGGCGATTGGGCGCCCATCATGGACGACTACTATGCGGGCGCCTGGGAAAGCCTGCGCGTCGAGGGGCAGCAGTGGGGCATCCCCGCCAACATCGATACCTATGTGACGTACGTGAACCTCGACCACGCCAACGCCCTACACCTCGAACTCCCCGGCCCCGAGTGGACGCTGTTCGAGTTCCTGGAGCTGGCGGACGCCATGAACTATCCCCAGGGACTGCCGTACCTGGAGACGAGTAACCTCATCGGCTTCTGTACTGCGCCCGACGGGATGGACGCGGTGATCGTCGCCTACCGACACGGCGGCACCATCGTCGACAGCATCACCAACCCGCAGGTGGCCACGCTGGATGATCCCCTCACCATGGAGTCGGTGCAGTGGTACTCGGACCTGTTCAACCGCTACGGGGTGGCGCCGGACCCGGAGATGATCCGCACGACCTTTCGCCAGGGCGGCATCTATGAGGCGCAGGTGCGGGGTGCCTGCGGCGTCTGGTTCGGGGCCTACAGCAACCGCGGCGGACTCGACTTTCCCTTCCAGTGGACGGTGGCGTGGAAGATGCTGCCCCTTCCCAGGGACAGCGTCGCGCTCAACCTCGGGAACGTGGAGGGGTACTTCATCCATAGCGCCTGCGCCCATCCCGAGGCGGCCATCGAACTCGTCCGCTTTCTGTCGGACCGCTGGGAGGCCGCCGGCACGCGCCTGCCCCCGAGGCGCTCCCTGGCCGAGTCGGACGCGTACCGCGAGTACGTCGGCAACGAGGTGGCGGACGTGGCGGCGAGTCTTGCCGCGGGCCAGATCGTCATCCTGCCGGCCCAGGCGGGGCCAAGCCTGGAGCGCGTGGGCGGTGAGTTCATCCGCTCGGTTCAGGAGATCGTTGTCGAGGATCGGGACGCGCGCATGGTCCTGGGCGAGGCCCAGGACCGGGTGAGGGCCGTGTTCCAGACGCCCTGAGCGCTACCACACGAACACAAAGCTCAGGTCGTTCACGTTGGTGTGGGTGGGCCCGGTGAGCAACAAGTCGTCCAGCGGCGCAAAGAAGCGATAGGCGTCGTTGCGCGCCAGGTAGTCCCAGGGGTCTAGGCCCAGGGCGCGCGCACGGGCGACGGTGGCGCCATCGGCCAGGGCGCCCGAGGCGTCCGTGGGGCCATCGGTGCCGTCGGTGGCGAGGCACACCACGACCACATCGTCGATCCCCTGCAGGCCGATGGCGGCCATGAGCGCCATCTCTTGGTTTCGCCCTCCCTTGCCATCGCCGCGCACCGTCACCGTCGTCTCTCCCCCCACGATGACACAGGCGGGGCGCCGCGCAGGCCGCTCGCTGGCCAGGATCTCGCGCCCTACGGCCACGAGCACCTTGGCGACCTCGCGCGCCTCCCCCTCCACGTAGGTCGAGAGCAGCAGCGGGTTGAAGCCCAGGGCGATGGCGGCATGTTCCGCGGCGCGGGCCGCCAGGTCGTTGCTCGCCACCACCACGTTCTGCGCCCGCCGAAAGACCGGATCGCCCGGCTTGGGGGTGTCGGCCATCTCGCCGCGCGCGCCGCGGCGCAGGTGTTCCACCACCGCCTGCGGCGCCTCGTCCACCAGGTCGTAGCGCTCCAGGATGCCGCAGGCGTCGGCAAAGGTGCTGGTGTCGGGGACCGTGGGCCCGGAGGCGATGACATCCAGGGGATTGCCCACCACATCCGAGAGCAGCAGCGACACCACGCGCGCCGGGTGGGCCAGACGAGCGAGGTTGCCGCCCTTCAACTGGTCGAGGTGCTTGCGGATGGCGTTGATCTCATTGATGGTGGCGGCGCGCCGTAGCAGGGCATCGGTGAGCGCCTTCATGTCCGTCAGCGACACCCCGTCCACGGGCAACGTCATGAGCGCCGATCCGCCGCCCGAGATGAGGCACACCACCAGGTCATCCTCGCGCGCCTCCTCGAGGAGCGCCGCGATGGCCCGAGCGCCCGCCACGCCGGCCTCGTCGGGGATCGGGTGCCCCGCCTCGGTGAGGATCACCGTTCGCGTCGGGGCGACGTGGCCGTACTTGACGTTGACCTGCCCGGCGGCGATGCGGTCGCCCAGGATCTCCTCCACGGCCTGCGCCATGGGGGCGCCCGCCTTGCCGGCGCCAACCACCAGCACGCGCCGGTAGGCGTCCAGGTCATAGACCATCCCGCCGACCCGTAGCTGCGCGTCGCAGCGCTGCACGTGGCGCCTCACCGCCGCGGCCGGATCGACGGCATCGAGCGCCGCCTGGAGCACCTGGACGATCTGCAGCCGGCGCTCACCATCGCGGCCGGCGCGGTCATAGACCGCCGGAGCGAAACTCACCATGCCGGAGCCACCTCTCGTGGGGATAGCGCGGGGCGCGCAAGGCCGAGCCGATGTGGATTGTAGCGCCGGTGAAAGCGGCCGTCAACGCAGGTGTGGACGCCGGCGGCCCCTCTCACAGGCCTCCGCGCGGAAGCACGCCGTCCCGTCGGACTCGCCTCGGGAAGACCCGTGGGAATCGGCCCGGATGCCAGATAGGAAAGAAAGGAGGGGACGCGCCAGCGCGGCGGCCCGCCACCCCCCTTCCCTGTCTACCCAACCCGCCGGTGCGGACTAGGCCTGCTCCGATTCCTCGATCAGGTCTTCCTCGCCCTTCAGGTGTCGCTCCAACCACGAGTCGAGATCCGAGCGACGAAATCGCCAGGTGCGCCCGATTTTGATGGCCGGGATCTTGCCATCCTGGGCCCACGAGTAGATGGTGGATTCCTTCAGCTGCAAGTACTGCGCCACCTGCTTGACGTTGAGAAGCGTCTCTGAACTCATCGAACTCCCCCCCACTAGTAGTGCGTTCGTTGGCCCGACCCGAGCCGGGAATCACAAAAAAGGCGCTGCTGTCGTCGCTGCCCACTCGAGTCCGGCATCACGCGCATGGCCGCCAAGATGGCACAACACACGGCCACGACGATGCTTTGCCTCAAGTGAACCCTGGCCGTACCAACTACCCCGATAGCATTATACAGTAAAACCTGAAACAAGTCAACGATTAAAGCCGGACATAGAGTAGGGTATAAGAAAGAGGGGCAGACCATGGCCCTCGTTGTGACTATGGACACAAAGTGAAGGGCTACCTACAGTCGTAATGAAAGTAACCGGGGTGCTGCTGCTGAACGGCCTAGAGCCCCACAAAAGCCATCAGACAGGCAGATTTCCGCCGCGGCGCCGAATAACAGCAGCAACAGGACCAGTCGGCGGCCGAGAGGGAGGGAGCAGGGTGCGTCGCCAACCCACTCACGGGGGCCATCGGCGACCGGGCGCCGCGGCAGGCCCGCTTCCACCTCGACAGCGCCCGAAAAGCAACAGGGGAGCCGGCATGGCTCCCCTGTCCGCGTCACTAGAGCTGTGGGTGCCCGGGCGATCGTCCCCGGCGCACCGCAGAGATCAAGAAAGGACCACTTCTCGGCCCGTCGCCGCCGATTTGTACACCGCCTCGATGATCTGCACGGCCACGGCCGCCTGCTCCGGGGTCGTGTACGGGGGCCGCCCGTCCTTGAGCCGCTGCACCCAATCCACCACCTCACTCTCGTACGCCGTCCGGCTCACCTTGAGCACGTCGACGGGCTCCTCTCGCAGCTCGCCGCCGTTCTCGGAAAAGTAGCGCACCGGGCTCTCGGAGCCGAACAGCCTGTCGTTGTACTCGACGCCCCCCTCGGTGCCGAACACCTGGATACGCTGGCCATCGGTACCATGCCCCGCCCAGCTGGCCTCCACGGCCAACGTCGCGCCGCTCTCGAACCGCACCATCGCCGTGGCGAGGTCGTCCACGTCAAAGCGCGCGCCCACGGGATAGTGATCGGAGCCCCACGTCCCCAGGCCCTTGCCGCGCGGCCCGAAATTGGCATAGATGGCGCCAACCACCGTCTTGGGCTGGGGATGCCCCATGAACCACAGCGCCAGGTCGGTGATGTGGCAGCCGATATCCATTAGCGCCCCGCCGCCGGCCAGGTCCTTGTTCGTGAACCAGCTCCCGTACCCCGGGATCCCCTTGCGCCGCAGCATGCTGGCGCGCACATAGTAGATATCGCCGAGTACGCCCTCGTCGATGATCGCCTTGGCGGCGGCCATGTCGGGCCGGAAGCGGTTGTGAAAGCCCACCGTCAGGGAGCGGCCCGTCGTTCGCGCCGTCTCGATCATGCTGCAGGCATCGGCATACGCGAGCGCCATGGGCTTCTCACATAGAACGTGCGCGCCCGCCGTCAGGGCGTCGATGGTCATCTGGGCGTGGAAGCAGTTGGGGCTGCACACGCTGACGATGTCCAGATCCTCCCCGGACAGCATGGCGCGATAGTTGGTGTAGACACGCGGGATGCCGAGTTCCTGAGCCACCGTCCGCGCGCGCTGCTCGTTCACGTCGCACAGTGCCGCGACATCCACGCACCCGGTGGCCCGGTAACCGGGAACGTGCCCGCGAACCGTGATAAAGCCGGCGCCGATGATACCTGCGCGCAGTGTTCCGCTCATCGTGGGCTCTCCTTCTCGTTCATGGTGTTCCGAGATGCCGGTGTAGGATAGGACCGCTTGGAGACAGCGTCAAGTGATCCGAAGAGCGCATACCGGCGTCGCCCCCCGCCCGAGGGTGCTCAGCAGCAACCCTCGGGCCGACCAGATTCGCCGCGAAGGCACCGTCGGGAGGGGGCAGCTGCTGGTCGTTGGCCCTCGCGCCTGTTTCCACTTTTCCCCGTCCTGTGCTAGAATGCCGGTGGTTCGACGGCGACCTCCCCCATCTGGTGCGGGTCGTCGTCTCCTTGTGTGTGCAACGGCGCGCCCGATGGTGGCGCGCCGCCGGCTTGTCATCCTCCAGGGAAGGAGGTGACTGGCGCGATCCTGTCTCGACATCGCCGATCGCCGCAACACTTTCGCCGTGGCACAAGCCCACATGAGTCAGGAGGAACAGAAGGAGATGCTGAAGAGGCGAACGCTCTGGACGGCCATGGCCATCCTGGTCCTGGCATCGATGCTGCTCACGTCGTGCGCCGGGTCCGCCAAGAAGGGCGAGTTCACCTTTGGTGTGGTCCTGGTCGGCCCCTATAACGACCACGGCTGGAGCGAGGCCCACTATCAGGCCGGCAAGTACGTCGAGGAAAAGCTCCCGGGCACCAAGATGATCTACCTCGACAAGCTGAACCAGGCCGACCGCCAGGGGACCACCCTGGAGCAGGTCGTAGAGGACATGGTCTCCCAGGGCGCCGACATGATCCTCACCACGTCCGACGACTTTGCCGCGGACACTGACGTCGTCGCGGCCAAGTACCCCGACATCCCGTTCCTGATGATCTCGGGCGACCACGCCCTCACGGGCAAGGCCCCCAAGAACGTGGCGAACTATATGGGGCGCATGGAGTATATGAAGGCCGTGGCGGGCTGCGCCGCTGCCCTCACCACCGAGACGAACCAGATCGGCTACCTCGGTCCCCTGATCAATAGCGAGACGCGCCGCCTGGCCGCCTCCGCCTACCTCGGGGCGCGCGACTGCTACGAGCGCTACCGGGGCGGCAACCCCGACGACCTGCGCTTTGTCGTCAACTGGATCGGTTTCTGGTTCAACATTCCCGGCGTCACCCTCGATCCCACCGAGGTCGCCAACGACATGTTCAACCAGGGCGTCGATGTGCTCATCTCGGGCATCGACACCACCGAGGCGATCGCCGTGGCCGGCCAGCGTTTCGACAAGGGCGAGCAGGTATGGGCGATCCCCTACGACTTTGAGAACGCCTGCGAGATCAAGTCGGAAGTCTGCCTCGGCACCCCGTACTTTAACTGGGGCCCCGGCTATGTGCGCTATATCACCGCCGCGCGCGATGGCAAGCACGAGCAGGGGTGGGAGTGGGAAGACCCGAACTGGAAGAGCATCAACGACCACGAGAGCAGCCCGGTGGGCTTTTCCTACGGCCCGGCCCTGAGCGCGGACGCCACAAAGAACGTCGAGGACTATGTCAAGGTGCTCGCCGACGGCAAGGGCAAGCTGTTCGTCGGCCCGCTGAACCTGCAGGACGGCACCCCGTTCCTCGCCGAGGGCGAGCAGGCGGACGACATGGCCATCTGGAATCTGCCGCAACTCCTCGAGGGGATGGAGGGCGCCAGCTCCTGACGCCCAACGCGGCGTACACCGGAGTGAGGGCCCTGGTCTTGAGAGCCGGGGTCGCGCTCCTTCAGCAGGACAATCCGCACTCGGTTGGGCAGTGGGAAGCCCAACCGAGTGCGCCATCCAGCCCGTCGCGTGCCGCGGGAACGGGATCACCGTCACACATGAAGATCGAACTGCGAGACATCACCAAGCGATTCGGCCCCGTCGTCGCCAATGACGGCATCTCGGTCACCATCGAGGGCGGCACCATCCATGGCTTGCTGGGTGAGAACGGCGCCGGCAAGACGACGCTGATGAAGATCCTGTCGGGGTACCAGTCGTGCGACGCCGGCAGCATCTTCCTGGACGGGCGCGCCGTGCGCCTGCGCTCCCCCGCCGAGGCGATCACCGCCGGAATCGGCATGCTGCACCAGGATCCGCTGGACATCCCGCAGCTCTCGGTGCTGGACAACTTTATGTTGGGCCGCGAGGGCGGGTGGCGCCTGCAACGCGAGGCCGCGCGGGCGACGCTGCGCGAGCTGTGCGCGCGCTTTGGCTTTGCACTCGACCCCGACGCCATCGTCGGGGCGCTGACCGTGGGTGAACGCCAGCAGCTCGAGCTGGCGCGCCTCCTGTCGCTGGGCATCCGGGCCATCATCCTCGACGAGCCCACCACGGGGATCTCGGCGCCGCAGAAGGCGCTCCTCTTTGAGACGCTGCAGCGCCTCGCCGGCGAGGGGCTCACGGTGGTGTTCGTGTCGCACAAGCTCGACGAGGTCGGGCAGTTGTGTTCGCGCGCCACGGTGCTGCGGCGGGGGCGGGTGGCGGGCGAGGTGCGCGCCCCCTTTACCGCCGACGAACTCGTCACCCTCATGTTCGACCAGTGCCTCGAGCGCTCGCCGCGGGAGCCCGCCTGCCTCGGCGCGCCGGCGGTCGAGCTGCGCGACGCGTCGATCTGCACCTACCGCATCGCGCTGCACGACGTGTCGATCTCGGTGTGTGCCGGGGAGGTGCTTGGCCTGGCGGGGCTGGAGGGGAGCGGCCAGAGCCTCTTCCTACAGGCCTGCGCCGGCATTCTGCCCATCGCCTCGGGCGCCATCACGGTGGCCGGCCGTGAGATGACTAGGCAACCCTATCGCCGCTACCTGGAGGCCGGTGTGGCCTTTGTGCCTGCCGCGCGCCTCGAGGAGGGGCTGGTGTCGGGCCTCACCGTCCGCGAACACGTGGCGCTGCTGGGTGACGGCGGCGGCCCCTTTATCCGGTGGCCCCACGCCGACGCCCTGGCGGCCGACATGATTCGCACCTACAACATCGTGGGCACGCCCCACACGGCGGTGCACGAACTCTCTGGAGGAAACCAGCAGCGGGCGCTGCTGGCGCTGCTGCCCGAACGCCTGAACCTGCTCCTCATGGAACACCCCACCCGCGGACTGGACATCGAGTCGGCGGACTGGGTCTGGTCGCGGCTGCTGCAGCGCCGCGAACAGGGCACGGCGATCATCTTTACCTCCACCGACCTGGACGAACTCGTGGAGAACAGCGACCGCATCGTGGTCTTTTCGGGCGGCGCCATGTCGCAGCCGGTGAACGCCTGCGACATCACCTGCGAGGAACTCGGCCACCTCATCGGGGGGCGCCGCCCATGAAGGCACACCTTGCCGGCCGTCGGGCGCTCCTCGCCCTGGTCGCCATCGCACTGACGTTCGTCTCGTCCACCATCATCCTGCTTCTGGCGGGCGCCAACCCGCTGGAGGCGTTCGGCCACCTGCTGACCGGCGCCTTTGAGAGCCCGCGCAAGCTCGGCGACGTGGCCGTGGCCGCCGTCCCCCTGCTCCTCTGTTCCGCCGGCATGCTGGTGACCTTTGCCGCAGGCCTATGGAACATCGGGGTGGAGGGGCAGATGGTGGCCGGCGCGGTGGCGGCCACCTGGGCCGCCCTGGCCGTGCCCGCCCCCGCCGGCGTCATGATCCCGCTCACCATCGTGGCGGGCCTCGCCGGCGGAGCGCTGTGGGGCCTGTTGGCCGGCGTCCTGAAGACGTACGGTCACGTGCACGAGATCTTTGCCGGGCTGGGACTGAATTTCGTCTCCATGGCGCTGACGAACTATTTGATCTTTGGCCCCTGGAAGCCGCCCGACGGCGCCACCATGAGCGGGACGGACCCCTTCCCCGAGGCCGCCTGGATGCCCGTCATCACCGGAACCCGCGCCAGCGCCATCCCCCTCCTCCTGGCCGTCGTCGCCATCGCAGCGGTGTACGTCATGCTGCGCGACACGCGCTGGGGCCTGACGCTCAAGGCGATCGGGCTGAACGGGCAGGCCGCCCGCCGCATGGGCATCAACGACCGACTGCACGTGCTGGTGGCCTTTGCCGTCTGTGGGGGTCTCGCGGGGCTGGCGGGCGCCGTGCAGGCGACGGCCGTCTACCACCGCCTCATCCCGGGGATCTCGGGCGGCTATGGCTACCTTTCGCAGCTGGTGGTGCTCCTGTCGGGGCTGCGGGCCGCCTGGGTGCCGCTGGTGGTCTTCTTTTTCTCTGTCGTGCAGGTGGGAAGCCCCCGGCTCGAGCTGCGCATGCAGGTCGACTCGTCGTTGGGCGGTGTGCTGCAGGCGAGCCTGGTGCTGTTCTTCCTGCTGGTGAACGGGCTCGGCCGCCGCCTCGAGCGCAGGAGGGAATGACCGTGCTCAGCCCCCTGGTTATCGACACCATCGGATCGCTCGTGGCGGCCTCGTCGCCGCTGGTGTTCGCCGGCATCGGCGAGGTGCTCACCGAGCGCGTCGGAGTGGTGAACCTGTCCCTCGACGGCTCCATCCTGCTGGCGGCCATGGCGGGCTTTGCCGTGGCGTTCGTCTCGGGGAGCCTCCTAGCGGGGGTCGCGGCGGCCATGGCCGTCGGGGCGCTGGTGGCCCTCATCGTGGCCTACGGCAGCATCGCGCTGGGGCAGAACCAGGTGGCGGTGGGCTTTGTGCTCACCCTGTTGTGCGCCGACCTCAGCTCCTTCCTCGGCATGCCGTTCGTGCGCATTCCCGGCCCCACCGTGCCGCACTGGCCCATCCCGGGGTTGGTTGACATCCCCGTCATCGGGCGCATCTTGTTCAACCACAACGCCATGGTCTATCTCAGCTATGTGGTGGTCGTGGCGACGTGGTGGTTTCTGGCCCACTCCCGGCCGGGGCTACAGCTGCGCGCCGTAGGCGAACGGCCCGAGGCGGCCTACGCCCGCGGGATCGACGCCAACCGCCTGCGCTACGTCTACACCGCCGTCGGCGGGGCGTTCGTGGGACTGGCGGGCGCCGCCTATTCCCTGAGCGTCAAGATCGGCTGGAGCCACGGCCACACGTCGGGGATGGGCTGGATCGCCCTGGCCATCGTCATCTTTGGCGGCTGGAGCCCGCTGCGCGTGGCCCTCGGCGCCTACCTCTTTGGCGCACTCAAGTCGTTGGGCAGCATCCTGCAGCCGACTATGCCCCACGTGCCGACGCAGGTGTTCCAGGCGGCGCCCTTTGCCCTGATGATCGTGGCGTTGGTGCTGGTGAGCGGGGAGGCCACCGAGGGCGCGGCGCGGCAGCGCCTGCCGGCGCTCCTCCCTGTGCGCCTCCGGCGCACCATCACCGGCCTGCTGCGGGGCACTCCGCCGGCAGGCCTCGGCAAGACGTTCCAGCCGGACTGAGGCGACGCCATTCAGGGGTGACAAGTTGCAGGTTGCAGGTTGCAGGTTACAGGCTCGAGCGACGCCCTCGCAGGTGCCTGTAACCTCGCACCTGCAGCCTGTAACCGTCCCGATGCAGCGCACCCGCGGGGGCAAGGCAGTGGATCAGGCAAGGAACGACAGCAGGATGGTCAGCGTCACCGCGCTGAACAGCGTCGAGCAAAAGATCACGCTCGTGACATAGTCGGCGTCTGACTCGAACTCGATGGCCATGAGCGCGGAACTCACCGCCGTGGGCGTGGCGGCCTCGGTGATGGCCACATTGCGCGCCAGTCCCTCCAGCCCCATAGCGAGCGCCAGCCCAACTCCCACCACCGCCCCCACCACGAGGCGAAGTACGACCCCCACCGCCACCTGGCCGACGCGGCGGGTGACCCGCGTCTGCGAGAGCTGCAGTCCCAGCATCATCAGCAGGACGGGCACCGTGGCGCGTCCGATGAGCGCTACCGGCTGTAGGATCGGGCCCGGCACCTGCAGCTGAAGCAGGCGCAGCCCCATGGCCAGGGCAAAGGCGTACGGCGCGGGCAGACGTAGCACGCTCAGCAGCGCCTTGCGTCCGCCGCCGTTGCTCCGCGCCGCGAAAAAGGCCGCCAGCGAGTTGCACGAAAAGTTCGAGCCGACGAACAGCACCGTGGCCAGCGCCAGCCCCTCCTCGCCGAACGAGAAGAGGATGATCGGCAGCCCATAGTTGCCCGCGTTGAGGAACGCCGTGCTCAGGACCAGGGCATCGCTCATGGTCCGCGACCATCCCAGCACCTTGGCGACGCCCAACGCCAACACGACCAGGAGCCCGGTGAGCACCAGCACGAACACGATCATGCTCCCGAACTGCCCGGGGTCGACGGTGGACTGGACGATGGAGGAGAACACGAGGCACGGGGTGAGCACATAGATCGCCGTCCGCGAGAGGGTGCGCTTGTCGACGTGCAGGCACCTATCGAGGATGACACCCGCCGCCATCACGAGGAACGCGGGCAGGATGTTGTTCATAAAGATGGTAGCGAACGTCGTCACGTAAAGCCTCCGCAATCGATGGCTGGAATCTGGTTCGCGCCGACCTGCCGGGCGCCGGACATAGAAGCGGGCCACCAGCCCCCCTCGGTCTCGTGGCCCGGGCCGCGCGAAACGGCTGCTCAGTTGATGAGAAGGTTGGCCGCCATGATGCCGAGCAGCGCCATCGCCGCATAGCGAAATACCTGGGTGCTCAACCGCCGAAAGATCCACATCCCCGCATAGAGGGCGATGAGGGTGGGCGCCAACAGGACCACCCCCAGTCGCAGGCTATTGGGCGTGGCGAGGCCCGACGCGATGAGCAGCGCGAGCCGCCAGAACCCCATGACAACAAAGAACGCCGACATCACCGCCTTGGCGACCGCCTTGTCCCAGCCGCGCAGCAGGGTATAGAGCACCACAGGCGGGCCGCCCGTGCTGGTGGCGCCGCCCGTCAGTCCGCCCAGCGCACCAGCCGCCAGCGACCACCCCAACCCGGCGCCGATGAGCCCCTGCGGCGGCGTCCAGAGGGTCACGGCGCACCCCGAGAGGATCATCACCGCCACCAGGACGCGCAAGGCGTCAGGGCTGAGGTTGGCCAACAGATAGATGCCCGCTGCCACGGCGGGGATCGAGATGGCGAACATCGGCCAGGTCTCGCGCCAGGGCATGCTGACGCGCACCGTCCAGAGGTTCAGGAGGGAGCACACCAGCGCGGTGATGGCCGCGATGACGGCGGCGTCTTGCACGGGGATGATGGCTACCAGCACGCCCATGAGGACCAGGCCGGAGCCAAAGCCGGTGATGCCGGCCACCAGGCCGGCCGCCGCCGAGATGGCGGCCATCAGGGCGATACTCGTATCGAGGGGATCGGGCACTAACGCACGCCTTTCACGCCAAAGGGGACGCGTTACAGGTTCCAGGGGACAAGCCGCAATCTTCAGGGTGTTCACCCGCTAAAGCCTGTAACTTGTCACCCGGAACCTGTGACCTCTTTGAGGCCTCTTTCGAGCCGCGGCGGCACCCCCCGCCGACTTGACAGCGGCCGGGCCGCCAGATACCATGAGTTGCTTCAGCCATCCTATGCAGAGCCCGGGGCAGCGTCAAGTCAGCCTCTCGGGCGGACAGCACCGTTGAGGGGTTGTATGGATAACGCCTACGATATTCTCAAGGCGCGGGGTTTCGTGGAGCAGGTCTCGGACGAAGAGGGCCTACGCGCCACGTTGTCGCGCCCGACCACCTTTTACATCGGCTATGACCCGACCGCGACGAGCTTTCACGTGGGGAACCTCCTCACCATCATGGCCATGGCTCACATGCAGCGCTGTGGCCATCGCCCCATCGCCCTGATGGGCGGCGGCACGGGGATGATCGGGGACCCTTCCGGCAAGACCGAGATGCGCCAGTTGCTGGCGCCCGAGCAGATCCAGCGCAACCTCCAGGCGTTGCGGGGGCAGATCGGCCGTTACGTCGACCTCAGCGAGGGGCGCGGCTTGATGGTCAACAACGCCGACTGGCTCCTCGAGTTGAACTATATCGCCTTCCTGCGCGACATCGGGCGACACTTTTCCGTGAACCGCATGCTCGCCGCAGAGGCGTACCGCACGCGCCTCGAGGCGGGCCTCAGCTTTATCGAGTTCAACTACCAGCTCTTGCAAGCCTACGATTTTCTGCACTTGTACCGCGAGCATGGCTGCGTCCTGCAGATGGGTGGCAACGACCAGTGGGGTAACATCCTGGCGGGGGTAGAGTTGATCCGGCGCGTGGAGGGCGGCGAGGCGTTCGCCCTCACCTTCCCCCTACTCACCACCTCCTCCGGCGCCAAGATGGGCAAGAGCGCCCAGGGCGCCGTGTGGCTGGACGCCGAGATGCTCTCGCCGTACGACTTTTACCAGTTCTGGATCAACACCGAGGACGCCGACGTCGAGCGATTCTTGAGGATATACACCTTCCTCCCCCTCGAAGAGATCGAGCGCCTGGGGCGGCTGCAGGGCGCCGAGATCCGGCAGGCCAAGGAGGTGCTGGCCTACGAGGTGACGCGCCTGACCCACGGCGCGGAGGAGGCGGACAAGGCCCGCGAGGCCAGCCGCAGCCTCTTTGGCGCCGGGGAGGCCAGCGAGGTGATGCCCACCTCCGAGGTTGAGGCGTCGCGTCTCCAGGCGGGCATACCCGCCGCGGAGCTGTTCGCCGAGGTCGGGCTGGCGAACTCGCGCAGCGAGGCGCGCCGGCTGATCCAGCAGGGCGGGGCGTATCTCAACGGCGAGCCGGTGGATTCGCCCGACGCCGTGGTCACCGCCGACGCCCTCCAGGACGGCGCCCTCGTCCTTCGAGCAGGCAAAAAGCGCTACCATCGGGTGGTGGTAGCGGAGTGACTCTCCCACCGCGGCTGACAATAGTACGCTGATTTACGCGGATGGGCCGCTGGTTTCCGCAGACAGCAGATGGTTGGCCATCGCATTCCGCCGAGATCAAGACGGCATCACGCGTGTGCCAACCGTCCGCGTCCAGCCTGCGGAAATCAGCGCTCCACCAGCGGAATCTGCGTTCCATCGGTTTCGCTTGTGCACGCGTGACCTTGTGGACGACTGACGTCCGTTCGCAGCAAGAGGGGCCAACATGGACGACAACATACCCAGCGGCGCGCTCCCCGAGTGGCTGCAGCGGATCTCGGGCGCCATCGTGACGGTGCTGGCGGCCATCCTCTATGCCGTGGTGCTGGGGAGCGCCATCGTCCGCACGGCCATCGAGGGGGACCCCGCCTTCTCCGAGGCGACGCTACGCATGGCCAGCATCCTCAGCGGGCTGGTGGGCTCGGTGGTGGCGGCGGGGTTCGCGCGCGGCCGCCGCCCCTCCGCGGCGCCCATCATCGCCCAGCACCCCATCGGCGGGAGCGCCGCCCCCACGGGCTGGTACAGTCTCAAGCCGCCCAGCCGCTTCCGCAGCAAGTTCCTGGGCGTGGCCGCCATGACCGGCGTCCGCGTGCGGGTGGGCGCTACGATCCTCTCCGATGTGCCGGCGCCGGCCGACCCGCCGCCGGCGCAGACGCCGGGCTATGCGCTGTGGGTGGGGATGTTGTATTTCGGCGTCTACTTTGTCGTGGGCGTAGGCGCCTTTCTCCTGGCCGTCACCCGCCCCGTGGTCCCCGAACTGGTGTCCAACGCCGCCTGGGTATGGCTCGGCACCGTCGTGACGTCGGCCTATACATACTTTGGGATGGATGTGCGGACGTAGCTGGGCGGGTTCCGAGTTACGGGTTACGAGCCGAATCGAGGGGCTGTAGCAGGTTCCAGGTGGCAGGTTACAGGCTTGAGCGAGTGAGCACACTTGAGCCTGTAACCTGCCACCTGTCACCTGTAACCAGTAGCCACCCGGTTTCTGTGAAGGTCTCCCCTAGTGCCCTCCGTGCCTCCGTGGTTGACTCTCCCGCATGCGGAGGAGGCGGAGGCCGTTGAGGGCTACCAGGAGGGAGGCGCCGGTGTCGGCGAGGACGGCCATCCAGAGGTTCGCCACCCCCGCCACGGCCAGCGCCAGGAACGCCGCCTTGAAGATGAGGGCAAAGGCGATGTTCGCCCGCACCGTGTTCAGCGCGCGCCGGCTGAGGCGGATGGCGAACGGCAGCTTGGCCAGGTCGTCCGACATGAGGGCCACGTCCGCCGTCTCCAGCGCCGTGTCGGTGCCGGCGGCGCCCATGGCGATCCCCACGGTGGCGGTGGCCAGCGCCGGCGCGTCGTTCACGCCGTCGCCCACCATGGCGACCTGCCCGTAGCGCGCCATCAGGTCGCGCACGGCCGTCACCTTGTCGTCGGGCAGCAACCCCGCCTTGGCGTCGTCGACGCCCGCCTCCGCCGCGATGGTGCGCGCGATGTGGGGGTTGTCGCCGGTGAGCATCACCGTATGCTCGATTCCATCACGGCGCATGCCGTGGATGACGTCAGCCACGCCGTCGCGCAGGGCGTCCGAGACGGACAGGAAGCAGCGCGACCCGCAGCAGGCGTCCTCGATCACCAGCACCGTGTACCCCTTACGCTCCTCCTCGGTGGCGATGCGGCACAAGTCGTCCTCACCGTCGCCATCACCGTTGTGGCCACCGTTGTGGCCGTTGTTGCGGCGACACAGCGCCACGCTACCCACCGAGACCATGTGCCCCGAGACGAGCCCCTCGATACCCAGACCCGTCAGGGCTTGCACGCCCTCGGCGGCGGCGTAACGCTCGCTGACCCCCTCGCTCTCGGCGTAGCGCGTGACGGCGCGCGCCAGGGCATGCTCCGAGCGCCCCTCGATGGCGGCGGCCTTGGCCAGGAGGTCGCCGCAGTTCTCGCAGCGCCCCCCCTCGGGCAGCAACTCGCACCCCGCGTTCACCACGTGAGGCTCGCCCACCGTCAGCGTGCCCGTCTTGTCGAACGCCACGGCGCGCAACGACGCCATCGCCTCGAGGTAGCGCCCGCCCTTGATGAGCACCCCCGAACGGGCGGCGCGGGCCAACGCGCTGACGATGGTTACCGGCGTCGAGATGACCAGCGCACAGGGACAGGCGATGACCAGCAGCACCAGCGCGCGGTAGAACCAGGTGCTCAGGGCGCCAAAACCGAGCAGGGGCGGCACGACGGCAATGAGCGCCGCCAGGCCGATGACGGCGGGCGTGTACACTCGCGCAAAGCGGTCGACAAAGCGCTGGGCAGGCGCCCGCTGCGACTGGGCCTCCTCCACGAGGCGCAGGATGCGCGCCAACGTGGTGTCATCGGCACGGCGCGTCACCTCCATGACGAGCACGCCGTTGCCATTGATGGTGCCGGCAAAGACCTCGTCGCCGACGCCCTTTTCCACCGGCATCGATTCGCCGGTAATGGGCGCCTGGTTCACGGCGGAACTGCCCTCCAGGACGCCGCCGTCCATGGGGATGCGCTCGCCCGGCCGCACCACGACGCGATCGCCCGGCGCCAGGGCCGTGACGTGCACGCGTCTCTCCTCGCCGTCCGAGAGCAGCGTCGCCTCCTCGGGGGTGAGGTTCATCAGCGTGCGGATGGCGTTCCGCGCCCGATCCATGGAATAGCTCTCCAGCAGCTCACCCAGGGAAAAGAGGAACACGGTCAGCGCGCCCTCGGCGAACTCGCCGACGATCATGGCGCCCACCGCCGCCACCGCCATGAGGGCGTTCATATCGGGCGCGTGGGTGGTGCGAATGCCCACCCACCCGGCGCGCGCCACATAGACGCCGCCTATGACGATCGAAGCGGCATAGAGCGCGTTCGACACCACCTCCGGCAGGCCCAGCAGGCTGAGGGCAAAGGCGAGCAGCAGCAGGCCGCCGCCCACCCAGGTGGCAAGCTCGCGCCGCCGCCGCACCACCCATGCCCACCACCCCTGGTGGGCCGGCACCGGCGGCATCCCCTCCGGCGCCACCTCGTACCCCATGGCCCCTGCCAGCTCCACCACCTCGGGGAGCACCTCCTCCGACTCGGCCGTCAGCGACAGGCGGGAGGTGGTGAACACGAGCTGCGCGGAGAGCACTCCGGGAAGCCCCTGCACCGCCCGCTCGAGGCTGGCGGCGCAATCGGGGCAGTCCAGCCCCTGCACGGCGAGACGTATGGTTGTTTGTTTGTTATCGTTCGTTTCCATCGCGACACCCGTTGATGCTATGAGCCGAACCGGCTCGGGCTTGGCCATGGGAGACGTGCTCCAGGGCCCGGCGATACAATGAGTAGACGTGCTCGTCATCGAGGCAGTAGAACACGCGCCGCCCCTCGCGGCGCGCCCGCACCACGCGCAGGTCGCGCAGCAGGCTCAGTTGGTGCGACACGGCCGAAAGGGTCATCCCCAACGCCTCGGCCAACTCGCTCACGGGGAGTTCTCCCTCCGCCAGCGCGGACACGATGCGCACGCGCGTGGCATCGGCCAGGGCACGAAACACGCCGGCCAACTCGTCCGCGACGTCCTGCGACAGGATGCCGTGTTGAGCCGCCGGCGGCCGCCCTCCACTCCCGTTCTTCGCAACCATGAGACCCCACCTCGTATACTTGAGCGCTCACTCAATTATAGCGCCGCAGGGGTGCATTGTCAACATCCAAGCGGCTATGGAGTTGCAGGTTGCAGGTTGCGGGTTACAGGCTTGAGCGTGTGGCGTCACCGGGGCCTGTAACCTGGAACCTGCAACCTGATACCGCTGCTCTACATCCCCTCCGGCCGTCCACATGCTCGCTGCCGCCGGCCCTACCCCTCCTGATACCTCTCGGACAGCAGCCGGTAGTACTTGGTGCGCATGGCGATCAGGGTCACGATGAGGCCGATGATGCCGGTGAGCGTAAAGAGGAGGGCGATCCCTCGGTCGGGGCCGACGCCGAACCAGCCGCCGATGAGGTCGACGCCGGCGCCGGTGGTCATGAACGGGATGAACACCAGCTCGGCGATGGGCCCGATGGCGAACGTGGTTACCGGCGTGGCGGCCGTCTCGACGCTCTGGGCAAACCCGAACACCCTTCCCTGGCGCTCCGGCGGCACCACCCTTTGGATGATCGTCTGCTCGGCCGCCTCGATGAACGGCGCGATGCACATGTAGAGGAGCATGCCCGATGCCAGGAGCAGGATGGACGGGCGGATCATAAAGAGGCTGCTGATCGTCCACCCGGTGATGTTGGCGAGAAACAGGGCGCGCAAGGGATTCGGGCCCAGGCCCCAGCGTGCGATGGCGAGCCCGCCGATGATGAACCCGGAGCTGAGGATCATCCACAGCACCCCCCACGCCTCCACCGAGACGAGCGAGAGCCCGTAGGCGTCGAGGAGCCCCGCGAACACGCCCCCCAAAAAGTTGTTCAGGGTGGTAAACAGGATCAGGGCGATCAGGCCCGGCACCGCCATGATGTGCATCATCGTGCCGCGGATATCGAGCCTGGGCGCAGGGTCGTCGGTGGGAGCGGCCTCTGGCTCCGGGATGGACAGGGTGTAGAGGTGTGCGCTCGTGATGACGGTCAGCACGATGACCAGGATGAACACCCAGTACATCCCCGCCAGCCCCACCAGCAACCCGCTGATGGCCGAGACGATGAGGGCGGCGAGCCCCGTCGCCGTGCCGGAGAGGCCGTTGGCCCTGTCCCTGCGGTCCGCCGGCATGAGGACGGTGATGATGGCCGGCAATGCGATGTAGCGCGTGTTGCCGGCGATGACGCCTAGCAGCAACAGCGGCACGAAAACCCACAGGACGAGGCTGCCGGCGTCACGGAAGGCGTCGGCGGGCGCCATCAGGTACAGGGCGAACCCGACGATGTAGAGGACCAGGGACGCCAGCCCGGAGGCGAGCATGACGCCCTTTTTCGGGTGCCGGTCGAGTAGGCTTCCGAACCAGAAGCCGGATAGTGAACTCACCACAAAGTACAGTCCTGAGGTTATCGACGTCGCGATGACGGATCGCGTCTCGAGGTATACAAAGAACACCATCGCGTACCAGACGGTCAGGTTGGTGATGTTGGCGATGATCGAGTTGGCGAGTAGCTTGTGGAAGGTTTTCATATGCACGCAGCCTGTGGTGGAGAGTCTCTCCAAAGTATGATCAACCAGGCGAGTAGCCGACGCCCGCCACCCACGCGTTCGGTTGGCTCGCGCCGCGCTCTACGTCGGGCGCAGCAACACGATTGGGCCGCCTCAGCCGGCCGACGAGGCACCCAATCAGGTGGCCTGGCCGAAGCGCCTTCGGTGGGGCGGCTTGCGCCGGGGATCATCACGCGGATGCCCCGAAAGCGCAGGTACCGACGGGTGCGGGCATTCGGGTACGAGGGCTCAACGTCGCAGTCCCCGCACCCCGTACGGGCGTGGTCGTGCCGGGACGGGCCGTTGTACCCGGCCCCGGTCCAGCGGGGTCTCGAACAGGGTGCTTCAGGCCGTTGACGCGACGTCAATGGCCTGAAGCACCCTGTTCGAGGCGCCGTGCCCAGCTACGCCGGGCGCGGCGTCAGCGTCCTCCTGGGGGTTGATGCATTCCCACTGCTAGTCGATCCAATCTCCGCGAAGAGTCTACGCGTTACGGCGGGCCTTTCAGGCCGCCCTGAAGCAGCGGCGAGTATAGGGTCACGAGGCCGCGTCGTCAATCGCGTCTCATGACTGGACGGGCGACGCCGCTCCCGCGGCCCCCGCGTCGGGCCGCAGTGCCGTGGCCAGTGTGTCGTCCGCGCCCGCTAGGGCAAGCCGACGCCCGGTACGTCCACCTCGATCGCCTCGATGCGGCCCACGGCCCCCGTGTCGCCGGGATCCAGACTCTCGGCGGTGGCGATGAACAGCGTGCGGCGTCTCGGCCCTCCCAGCATACAGGCCACCGGGATGGCGCCAAGCGGGATGCGCTCGGTGATCTCTCCGCCCTCGCGCACCCGCAGGACATCGCGCGTGCCGGGGGAGGCGACCCACAGCGCCCCTTCGGCGTCCAGCGAGATCCCGTCGGGGGTGACCTGCTCGCCGCCGGGGGCGCCGGCGGATTCGAGCGACGCCCAGACTCGCCCGCCCGAGAGCGAACCATCGGGCGCGATCTCGAAGGCGGTCAGGCGGGCGGCATAGCTTTCCGCCACGATCAGCGTCCGCCCGTCGGGCGTGATCGCCATGCCGTTGGGGAAGGCCAGCCCCTCGGCCGCGATCCGCGCGCTCCCCTCCGGCGTGACCAACAGAATCGGCCCCGGCCCAGGAACGGCCTCCGGGTTGCCAAAGTCGAATCCCATGTTGCCGATGTACGCTCTGCCCAGCCCGTCGACGACCATGTCGTTGCACGGATACATCACGTGCGCGCTCAGGTCGGCGACGACGACCGGCGCGTCATCATCCAACCTGAGCAACTGGCGCGACGTAGCCTGAACGATCAGCAGGCGTCCGTCGGGCGTCCAGCCAATGCCCGATGGGACGTCCGGTAGCTCGGCCACGGTCCGCACGTTGCCGTTCGGGTCGGCCTGCAGCACGCGCTGCGTATAGAGATCGGTGAACCACAGAGAGCCGTCATGCCACCTGGGGCTCTCCGGGAACCTCAGCCCGTCGACGTGTATCGTCGTCTCCCTCTGTCTCTCCATGCTCCTCACGCCCGTCTCCCTTCACAGTCACCTCGGGCCGAAAGAACGCGATCAGGGCCGGTGCGATGGCCTCGGCGGCGACCTCGTGCGTCTGTCCTTCGAGGGTGCGGCGGCGCGCACTGGGGATGGCCGCCGCGAGCGCGTCCGCCGTTATGCGCATGAACGGCCACTCGGTCGCCCCGCCGTCCATCACCAACGTCGGGACGCGCAGGGCGGCCGCTCGTTCCACCGGCACGGAGGCCTCCTCCCCCATGACGGCGGCGTCGTAGGCGAGGGTCGGCGCGACCGCCTCGAACATGGGCCACATGGGGTGCTGACGCACGCCGTCCAGTGCCTCAGCCGGCATCCCGACCAGCAGCATAAAGAGCGCCACCGCCTCGCCGCGGCGGTCGGCGGCGAGCAAGGCGTCTAGCCGGCTGCGGTACTCTCGCCACGCGCGGCGCGCCTCCTCGTCGTCGTCGTAGGGCGCCTCGTAGAGCGCCAAGCCCTTCACCTTGTCCCCCAGGGCCAGCGCCGCCTCGAGGGCCAACGCCGCCCCGGAAGAGATACCGAACAGGAACGCGGAACCACCCGCGCTATCAATCAGAGCTTCGATGTCTTCGATCTCGCGCTCTATCGCGTACGGCTTGGTGTCGGTGCTATCGCCTCGTCCACGCCGATCATAGTAGATCACGGTCAAGTGCTCCTGAAGGAGCGGTAGCGCCGCCAGCCGCGCCGTCTCGAAAGGCGCCGCGCGATGGCCCAGCGCCCCATCGACGATGATGAGCGTCGGACCCTGGCCGGCGCGATCGAACGCGATGGTCGTGCCATCTCTCGAGGTTACGGTATCCATCGATACGCCCCCTTGTGATCTCATGACATAGGTGCTCGGATGCGCTATGTCCATACCCCAGTGTATGTCGAATAAACAAGTAAGTCAATAGGAATACTATAGATCATCCTCCTGAGTGACAGCAATGCTGGGGCGCGGCGGTGGCTCAGCGTGGGAGTACCAAGGGGCGAACGAGGGTGGGACGCCGGGGGATTAGCGCCGGCGGTCGACGCGCGCCCGGGCGGGATGTTTTGGCCGCTACTCGATGGGCGTTTCCAGGGGGCGAGACGGACGCGCGGCGGCGGTGCGGAGGGCGCGCCAGCGCACGATGGGAAGGAGGGGTGCGACGCCCAGGAGCGTCACGAGCACCACCCCGAGTTCGCCGCGGAGCGTGGAATCGAGACGGGGCCGGCCCACCAACCGGCTGATCAAGGCGTCCAGCGACCGGGCGATGCGCTGCACGATCAGCAGCACGCGCAGGTAACCGAGGAGGTCGTTGGCGCCCTGCTCGCCATACGCCTCGATCAGGCCCACGGTCATCTGGGGATCGGGCATCCCCTCGGTGTGGCTATAGTGGCGCGCAAAGAGGAGGGCCGGCATCTCGCCGGCCGTGGCGTGTAGCGTCTCGCCGTCCAGGAGCGAGCGCACCTCGGTGATGCCCAGCCCCCGCACCACGCCATACAGGTATGCCAGGCGAACGCTTACACGGCACTCCCCGTCTCCCAACGCCGCGAGGGCGACCTTGGCGGCAAAGGGATGGGCGAGCAAGCTGCTGCGATAGAGGTCGGCCATCTCTGCGGGGCGCTGCCAGTAGGGGCGCAGGTCCGCCACCATCGCGCGAGCGTCACCGTACATGGGGCGCGCCACCGGCGGACACTCGGCGCGCAGGCGGCGCGCGGCGCGATAGAGGCCGTAGCTCGCCGCCAGGCCGGCGCCAAAGCCGAGAACCTTGAGCCACGCGGCGCGGCGCGTCATCGGCGTGCTCCGATTCGGTGGGTGGCGGCGGCGCCGGCGCCGGCCGACCCGACTCCGCACGCGCCGCCTCTTATGTCCATTGTAGGCGGCAGCAGCAGCGACGTCAACGGCAGTGGCGACCACCGGCGGCACCTGCTCCGCTTTGACGGTTGTCCGGTGCCCGACTATGATCCCTCTGGCTTTCATTTCACGCACTGAGGAGATGTCATGACGCTCTCGCCAGAACAGGTCAGCGACGCCAAGATCACGGCGATCAAGGCGATGGAGATCGCCCACCTCGATACGGTCTATCCCGTGGGCCAGAAGCAGGGGCGCAACGTCACGCGTCGCACGTTCATCAAGGTCGAGACCAACCTCGGCGTCTCGGGGTATGGCCCCTGCGGGGGCTCGGGGCGCATGGCCCGCGACGTCATCGCCGGGCTGCATACCGGCTGGGGCCGCCACATGAACCTCAGCCTCATCGGCAAGGATCCGCTGGCCATCGAGCTGCACTATCAGAACATGTTCCGCGAGGTCCCGCAGCGCGGCAACCAGGTGCGCATCCTCAGCGGCGTCGACATCGCCCTGTGGGACCTGGCCGGCAAGCTGCTGGGGCAGCCGGTGTGCAAGCTCCTGGGCGGCACCTTCCGCGAGTGGATCCCCCTCTACTCCCACTGCCCCGACGCCCCGCCCGAGCGCTACCTCGACGCGGGCTGGTGGCGCGAGACGGCGCAGATGCTGCTGGAGGACCCGCGCGGCTACCGCGCCTTCAAGGTGGACAGCCACCACGCCTTTGGCGCCATCATCGGCCAGGTGGTGACGAGCCTGGGCCCCCGCGAGGAGCGCAACGTAGCCCGCATGTACGCCCTGGCGCGCGAGTCGTTCGGCGACGATATCGACATCATCGTCCACTGCCACGACGAGCTGGACCTGCCCAGCGCCGTGCGCGTGGCCCGCGCCGTGGAGCCGATCGACCCGCTATACTATGAGGACCCGCTGGACATCCCCTACTCGGACAACTGGCTGGCCCTGCGCCGCGCCACGCGCCTGGCGATCATGACGGGTGAGAACCTCTATGGCCCCGAGCAGGTGCTGCCCTTCCTCACCAATCAAGCGGTGGACGTGCTGCAGCCCGACCTGGTGAACGCCGGCGGCATCACCGGCTGCAAAAAGATGGTGGACGTGGCCGAGGCCTATCGCACGCCCATCACGCTGCACAACGTCAGCAGCTGGGCGCTGGGCCAGGCGTCGCAGCAGTTCGCCGCCGCCATATTCAACTGCCCCATGATCGAGTGCCTGCGCGAGGCCGACCAGGTAGCCGAGGCGGCCAGCAACACGCCGATCATCAAGGATGGCAAGCAAAGGGTCTCGATGCTGCCCGGGCTCGGGATCGATTTCGACATGGAGTACATGAGGGCCCACATGGCTGAGGGCGAGCCCTGGTGGGGGGACGAGTAGATCATGGTCGCGGTACACCTCGATGACGCCGGACGCGACCTCAAGCGACGCCACGAGGATTGGTGGCGCCGACAGGGGATGCTACACATGGCGGGGCCGGGGCAGCGGCTGGGCGATCTGTGGTTGCCCCTGGCCGACGGCACGCTCGCCACGAGCGACGTGACGGTGACGCCCGATATCCTGGACGTGGAGCGCCTGGTGGGGGAGCCCCTCGATCCGGGGCCGCTGGAGGTGCGCGGCGACCGCTTGAGCGTGCGCGCCCCCTACGGCCGCGTCCCCTGGGTGGAGGCGATCCTGGGCTGCCCCATCCGCGCCACGATCCAGGGGGGCAGCATGCGCTCCCAATCCTCGGTCAAGAACTGGGAGGAGTGGGAACAGCGGCCCGTGCACCGCAGCGCCGCGTGGTTCGACCTGCTGGTACACCTGGTGGAGACGATGGCGGCCCGCAGCGGAGGGCGCTATGCCATCGTGCAGCCGACGATGCGCGGCCCGACGGACCTGGCGGAGGCGGTGCTGGGGCCGGAACTCATGTGCCTGTCGATGTACGACCACCCCGACCGCCTGCGCGCCTTCCTGGAGGAGGTGACGGAGGTCTTTATCGAGGCGCTCCACGCCCAGCTGGCGCGCATCCCTCAGGTCGAGGGCGGCTATGTCAGCGCCTATGGCGTGTGGGCGCCGGGCACGGTTGTGCGCACGCAGTGCGACGCCTCGGCGATCCTGTCGCCGAGGCAGTACGCCGAGTGGTTCATGCCTTACGACGAGCGCATCTGCCGCTCCGTGGACGTTGCCCTGATGCACCTGCACTCCACGTCGCTGCACACCATCGACGTCTTGCTCGAGATGGACGCACTGCACGCGTTCGAGATCACCATGGAGACGAGCGCCGGGTCGCCGACCCTGCAACAGATGGTGCCCGCCTTCCAAAAGATCCTGAGCAAGAAGGCGCTCATCCTGTACGGGCCGCTCTCGGAAGAGGAAGAGCAGTATCTCCTGCGCGAGCTGCCCCACGACGGGCTGTTCATCAACGCGCGGCGGCTGCCGTGGTAATCAAGGCGGTCAGCTGTCGGCTGTCGGCTGTCAGTTGTCAGTGATCAGTCGTCAGTTGGCGGGGTGTTGGCTATTAGCGGTTGGCGCTTGGCTCTTGGCCGTTGGACTCCTCGAGGAAGGCAGGTCGAGCCAAATGCTCACAGCCAACAGCCCGTCAGCTGACAGCTGACCGCCGACCGCCGACAGCTATTCCAACCCCACCGCCGGCCCGAACGGCGCCATACTCACCGTGGGGTAGGGGTTGCAGTCGATGTCGCGCTCCGCGTAGCCACGGCGCCACATGCGACGGCACATCGCCTCGACGACGGGCCGAAAGCGAGGATCCTCCGCCAGGTTGCGCAGGCAGTGGGGATCCTCGCTCAGGTGGTACAGCTCGTCAAAGTCAAAGCCGTTGTAGACGTACTTCCATTCCTTCGTCTGGACAAAGCGCTGGCTGTAGTACAACTCAACGCCGTTGAACTGGCTGTACATGGCGTCGGGCCAGTCGGCGGGGCGCTCGTCGCGCAGGAACGGTACCAGGCTCCCCCCGCTGGTGGCCGGCATCTCGACGCCCGCCAGATCGGCAAAGGTGGGCGCGAAATCCGCCAGGCTGACGAACTCTTCCACCACCCGCCCCGGCCGGGCGATGCCGCGCGGCCAGCGCGCCACGAACGGGACGCGGTAGCACTCGTCGAATGCCGCCACACCCTTCATGAACAGCCCGTGCGCCCCGGCATAGTCGCCGTGGTCCGAGCAAAAGATCACCAGCGTGTCATCGGCCTGGCCGCTAGCCTCCAGCGCCTCGAGCACCTTCCCCAGCAGATCGTCCTGCATGGTACAGTAGCCCCAATAGTGGGCGATCGCCTCGCGATACTCGTCCTCAGTCAGCTGCGACCAAAAGCGCCGCTGCCGCTGGTAGATGCGCGGCTTGTCCAGCAGCGTGTCGTGGTAGCTCGGCGGCAGATCTACGTCGGCCGGGTCGTACATGGTGGCATAGTGCTCGGGGATGATATAGGGGTCGTGCGGCCCCACCGTCCCCACGAAGAGACACCAGGGCTTGTCCTGGCGCGCCAGGTCGCCCAGCGCGCGAATCCCCGTCTGCACCGTGTGGAGGTCGCCCGGCACAAAGGGGTCCGCCTCGGGGTTGGGCTCCGACGTGCCATACAGGCGGTAGCGGCCCCAGCCGGGGCGCAGCAGCTCGCCCCGCCCCCGCGGCGCGTCGCACTCGGACTCACGGGCGAGTTCGCGGAAACGCTCCCAGCGCATCCCGTGCCACTCTCCCTGGATCGCTGTGGCATGGTACTGCTCCCAGCCCCGATCCTTGGGCTGCTCCGTAGCCGAGACGTGCCACTTGCCCGAGAACCCCAGCGCATAGCCGGCATCGCGCAGCACCTCGCTAAAGGTAGTCACGCCCGGCTTGAGCGACACATGCTGCGCGGCATCGTTCAGCACGTTGTTATGGATGCCGTGGTGGCTGGGGTACAGCCCCGTCATGAACGTGGCGCGCGAGGGGCAGCAGTGGGCCGTGGTAGTGTAGGTGCGGTCGAAGCGCAGCCCCTCCGCCGCCAGCCGGTCGGCGTTGGGCGTGCGGCAGGGATGCCCCGGATCGAGCACTCCCCCCTGCTCCTGGTCGGTCATGACGATGAGGATGTTGGGGCGGCGGTCGTTGGGCACGGTTCGTCTCTCCTATCGTGATGGGCGCTCAACGGGCTGTTGGCTGTTAGCTCTTGGCCGGGGCTAGCAGCCAACAGCCAAGAGTCAATGGCCAATAGCCCGTGGTCAGAGTCTCTTCGCGTTACGTGAGCGCATACAGCGGCACTTCCAGCCCCACCGTGGGTGGGATATCGTTGCGGCCGAGGACCCATACGGCGCCGTTGCGCAGGTCACCTACGGTGGTGACATACAGGTAGGCCTCTTGGCGTGTGACGCCGGCTACGCGGGCCAGGATGTCGGCGGCATCGTTGGCGGCCAGGTCTCGCGCCTCGGCGTACGTGGGGCGGCTGGCGATGCACACGAACCCGCCCTCTGTGAGCACCATCGGGCGCATCGGCAGGTAGGTGTCGTCCTTGGTGACGCGGATCGTCACGTCGGCGGCGCACTCGGCGCCCAGGCCGAGGATCTCGCCGTCCCCCTGGCAGGCGTGGACGTCGCCCAACACCAGCAAGCCGCCCTCACGCTCCGCCCGCAGGTACAGCGTGTTCCCCGGCGCCACGTCCTTGAAATCCATGCTGCCGCCGTTGTCTCAGGGGTTGGCCGGGCAGTGGCCCTCGGGCGTCACATAGATGTCGCCGATCATGGGGCGCAGCGGCGCCCACAGCCCACCGGGGAAGAGCACTCGGTCGCCCGCGACCTCCAGGAAGGCGTTCTCTGACGGATCGCGCCACCACCCGCCGCTGGCGTGCCCCACCGGCTCGATGGCCTCGATGTGGATCGCCAGCACGTCGCCAGGCGCTACACCTCGGACGTAGATCGGCCCCGTCTCCTCGCGCTCACGGAAAGTCGTCGGGTTGGCGTCCTCCGGCGTGCAGATGATCGGCGTGCGAAAGGTGATCGTCTCGACGATGACCGATTCACCCAGATCGACCTCCGCCACCGGCTCAAAGACGCGGTAGCGCTTGTCGACGGGGACGGTCTGGGAGCGAGGGATGCGGCGCATGGTGGATGCTCCTCTGTGGATGAGCTATCGGCTATCGGCGATCGCTACGTCAAGCGCGCCAACGTCTTCTCGTACACCTCATAGTGCTCGCCCTCGGCCTCGTCGGGGTCGACGAGTTTGAGCCACATGGCGGACTCTTGGCGGGCGCCGGCCAGCTCGCGGCGGCTGCGACGCAGCTCGCTCTGCGTGTCGTGCCACACCACCTCGTTGTCCTGTAGCAAGATGTATTCGCCGGCGTAGCGATCGACGAACTGCTTGCGGTGGTCGCGGTAGTAGAGCGCCTGCTCGCAGGTGGAGCGCCGCCAGGCGGCCACCAGCTCGGGCGGGTCGGTCTGCACCGAGTCGAAGGAGGCCAGGGGCGCCTGTACCTCGGACTGGTAGTCGATGGCGTCCAGCCGCGCGGTGCCAAAGCCGTCCTCGTGGGCGATGGCGATGGCGTTGCGGTCGCGGCGGAAGGGCGGATCGGGCCAGTCGCCCAGCGGGTCGTGGCCCATGAGGTGGGCGCCCACAGCGTCAGTGGCGATCACGTGGTCGCCGGCAACGAGCGCGTCGCAGATGCGCCCCTCACCGCCCCACTCGCGCCCCGACTGCCCCACCAGGGCGTCGATGATGTTGAGCGTCGGCTGGATGATGCGCCCCAGGTCGACCAACACGTAGGGGAGGCGCACCAGGTGGTGAAAGTACTGCCGCGCCCGGCCGTGGGGCTCCATGGGGGGCAGGCCAAAGAGGTTCTTCAGGCAGAGGGTCACCCCCATGAAGGCGTGGTTCTTGATCTTTTGCACCGAGATAAAGGCGTCGGTGTCGCCCACCGACTCGGGAAGGCAGTACTGGCGGAACATGAGGCCGCCGCCCGGTACCTCGTACACCTTGTGGGGTGGCAGGTCGCCGTCGATACAAGGGACGTCGAACTCGCGCAGCACGGGGAGGAGCGTCATCGTCTCCTCCGGCGTCAGCGCCTCGTTGTGGTGCGCCATGGTGCTGATCTCGACGCAGCGGATCTCGGCGGAGGTATTCTCGCGGAGCAGGCGCAGCAGCGCGCGAGCGACCTTGTAGTCGACCAGCTCCTGCAGCTGGCCGCCGATGGTCACCAGCCGGCTCGGCACGAACGCCTGATTGAACTTGACCGTGATGGTGTTCGCCCGGCGCAGCCTCTCCCAGGCGCGGTCGAGGGGCGCGGTGACCCGCTTGAGCGCCTCATAGACCTCCTCGTCGCCGGATCGGTGATCGCAGTGCACGGCGCGCACACGATAGGACGCGTCCTGTGATTGCGTGGCCATCATCGTCTCTCACTCCTGTCTATTGCTACGGAACGCCACCTATCATAGTCACCGCCGCGGCTCGGCGCAAGCTTGTGGGGGAATCGGATAGGATGTGTCCCGGATCTCGTTGCGCGGCGTTCGTGGCCCCTCTGCTCCCGTTGGCGCGAATGGCTCGCCGGTGCTAGAATGCTCTCTGTTTGCGCCGCGCCGGCGCATGACGCCGTCGCACGAGAGGGGGAGCATGAACAAGCTGCGCATCGCCGTCGTGGGGATGGGTTTCATCGCCCGGGAGTACCACCTGCCCAGCCTGGCGCGCCTGGAACGCGAGGGGGCGGTGGAGCTGGCGGCCGCCGTCGACTGCGACGAGGGACGGGCAGGGGCTTTGGCTGCGCAGTACGGCATCCGCCGCTGCTACGCCGACTATCGCGAGATGCTCGACCGCGAGGCGCCCGACGCCGTGTGGCTGCTCCTGCCCACCGCGATCATCGCCGAGGCGGCGACCTACTTGCTGGCGCAGGGCGTCCCAACGATGATCGAAAAGCCTCCCGCGGCGAGCGTCGCGCAAGCCCGCGCGCTGCTGGAGGTCGCGCAAGCCCATGGCACGCCGCACCAGGTGGCGTTCAACCGGCGCTACGCGCCGCTCCTGGCGCGAATGAGGGCGCTGCTACGCGAGGCGGGAGAGACGTCCGCCCTGTCGTGCCAGTTCTACCGCCACCATCGCGGCGAGCCCGACTTTGGCTACGGCACCGGCCTGCACGGCCTCGACGCCCTGCGCTTCCTCGGGAGCGGCGAGGTCTGCGCCGTGGAGACGCGCCCCTGCCCCGCCGGCGGCGCCCTCGTCACGCTGACGTATACCAACGGCGCCCGGGCCGTCATGGAGATGCTGCCCCAGGTGGGGATGCAGTCGGAGCGCTACACCGCCCATGCCGGCGAACGCACGGTGATGGTGGACGGCGTCATCGGGTGGCTCACCCGCTACCCGGGGTTCCTGCGCTGCTACGATGCCGGTCGCGAGGCGCTGTACCTCCAGAACGACGTCGACGAGCCTCGCGAGGTGCTCGGCGGGTTCTATGGCGAGAGCGCCCATTTCGTGCACCGTCTACAGCGCGGCGAAAAAACCGCCCCCGACCTGGCGGCGTCGCTGCGCTCCCTCGAGATCGCCGAGGCCGTGCAACGCGGCGTCACGGCGGCGTTTCCAGTCTGAGTCCGGAGGTATCGGCGCGTGCCACCTTCTATGGTTGGCGAATCGGCGGCGGGGACGCTGCGGCGACAGGTCGTGCGCCTGGCGCTCCCCGCTGTAGGAGAGCAACTGCTGACCCTCATGGTCGGCATCGTAAACACCATGCTCGTCGGGCACCTGGGCGCTGAGGCGCTGACGGCGGTGGGGCTGTCGAGCACCATCGCGGGCATGGCGCACATCTTTATCTCGGCAGTGGGCACCGGCACCACGGCAATGGTGGCGCAGGCGGTGGGCGCCGGCAACCGTCCACTGGCGGAGCGCTTCTTGGAGCAGGCCGTCATGGTGGCGCTCGGCCTCGGCCTGCTCGTGGCGATCATCCTGTTTCCCCTGGCGCGGGGCGCCCTCGTGCTGATGGGCGCCGAGGGCGCGACCGTCGGCATGGGCGCCACCTACCTGCGCTGCATCGCCGCGAGCCTCCCCTTCTCGGTGCTCATGTTCGTTGGCAATGCCGCCCTGCGCGGCTCGGGCGACACGCGCTCCCCCATGATCGTGATGTCGGGTGTGAACCTCCTGAACCTGTTGCTATCGTACGGCCTGATCCGTGGGGTGGGCCCCCTCCCGGAACTCGGCGTCACGGGCGCAGGCGTCGCTGCGGCGACATCAACCGCTGCCGGCGGTATGGTGGTGCTGGCGGCGTTGCTGAGCGGCAGAGCGGGCCTGCGGCTGAGCCGCCTGGTCAACCGCCCCGATCGCCAGGTACTGACAAGCCTGCTCCGCATCGGGCTGCCTGCCGGCGGCGAGAGCTTACTCATGCACGGCGCCTTTCTGGCGTACCAGCGCTCCATCTCGAGCCTGGGCACGGTGGCCTATGCCGCCTACATCATCGCGCAGCGCATCGAGTCGCTCAACTCGATGCCGGCCATGGGGTTCGCCATCGCCTCGACCACTCTCAGCGGGCAGGCGATCGGTGCCGGCGATCCTGCCCGGGCGCGGCGCAGCGTGTTCGCCTCCCTACAACTCGCCCTCTGCCTCGCCGCCGTCTGCGCCACCCTCTCATTCACCATGCCGCGGTTTCTGCTGGAGCGCTTTACCCAGGAGCCCGACGTCATCGCGCAGGGGATCGCGCCGCTGAGGGTGGTGGCCTTTGCCCAGCCCCTCATGGCCATCGCGTTCAGCTTGTCGGGCGGGCTGCGCGGCGCCGGCGACACCCGTTCGCCCATGACCATCACCGGCATCGGCTCCTGGTGCGTGCGCGTGCCCCTGGCGGTGCTGGCGGTGACCGTCTTTGACCTCGGGCTGGCCGGCGTGCAGGCGTCGATGATGCTCGACTGGCTCGTACGCTGTATCCTGCTCGGGTGGCGCTTCCGCCCCGCGGCGTGGCAGCAGCGGACCGCCACACTGTCCGGAGAACTCGCTACCGCGGCCGCCGACCGAGTCCCCTGAGCGCGGCCGTCGCCCCATGGCATCGAGATAGCCTAGGAGCGTGTACATCGTGGAACGTTCGATAGACGGCGCAACTCGGTTTTGACGCCCGCTCCCCCCGCCGCTAGAATGGCCTCGACGCCATCGGCCGACGGCTGACCGCCGACGGCCGAGAGCCGACTACCGTCTACACCCACCAGTCAACTGTGAGGTTGCCATGGCCAACATCGCCTTCCTCGGCGCCGGCAGCACCATCTTTGCTCGAAACGTCCTGGGCGACTGCCTCCACGTTCCCTGCCTGCGCGACGCCCACATCCGCCTCATCGACATCGACCCCGAGCGGCTGCACGTCTCCAAGGTCATGCTGGAGAACATCAACCGCACCCTCGGCGCCGACGCCCGCATCGACGCCTACCTGGCGGACGACGCCGCCACGGCCTTGGCGGACGCCGATTTCGTCGTCAACGCCATCCAGGTGGGCGGCTACGAGCCGAGCACCGTCATCGACTTTGAGGTGCCCAAAAAGTACGGCCTGCGCCAGACCATCGCCGACACCCTAGGCATCGGCGGCATCTTTCGCGCCCTACGCACCATCCCGGTGATGCTCGATTACTGCCGCATCCTCGAGGAGGTAGCACCCGGGGCCCTGCTGCTCAACTACAGCAATCCCATGGCGATGCTGACCGGCGCCATCCTCAAGGCGACCGACGTCCGCACCGTGGGGCTGTGCCACAGCGTGCAGGGGTGCGCCACCCACCTGTGCCGCGAACTCGACCTCCCCGACGATGACCTGCAGTGGCGCATCGCCGGCATCAACCATCAGGGCTGGCTGCTCGAGATCTCGCGACACGGCGAGGACCTCTACCCCGAGATCAAGCGCCGGGCAGAGCTACCCGAGTACAAGGCCAAGGACGCCGTGCGGTTCGAGCTGATGAAGCGGTTCGGATATTATGTCACCGAGTCGAGCGAGCACAGCGCCGAGTACGTCCCATGGTTCATCAAGGCGTCGGCCCCCGAGCTGATCGAGCGCTTTCACATCCCGCTGGACGAATATCCGCGCCGCTGCATCCGTCAAATAGACGGATGGAACGCCATGAAGACCGATCTGCTGGCGGACAAGCCCCTGCACCACGCCCGCGGGCGCGAGTACGCCTCGTACATCTTTGAGGCGGTACTGACCGGCACGCCCTACACCTTTGGCGGCAACGTGCTCAACAAGGGGCTCATCACCAACCTGCCGACGGATTGCTGTGTCGAAGTGATGTGCATCGCCGATCGCAACGGCGTCACCCCCACCTACGTGGGCGATCTGCCGCCCCAGTGCGCCGCGCTCACCCGCACCAACGTCAACGTGCACGAACTGACCATCGAGGCGGCCCTCACGCACAAGAAGGACCATATCTACCAGGCGGCGCTGCTCGACCCGCACACCGCCGCCGAACTGACCATCGACCAGATCGTATCGCTGTGCGACGAACTCATCGAAGCGCACGGCGACTATCTGCCGCGGTACTGTTAGGAGAGCGTCAGCGATCCGTTGGCGTTCTGTCATCCGGTTGTGCGTCGATGGGGCCGGGGACGTGCTACAATGGTAGCGACCCGGCCCGCACCTTGAGAGGAGGAGCATCATGGCAGCCTGGTGGGCGAGCTTGTCGTCGCTGAACCAGACGTTCTATGCGTTGGCGGTGTTCTTTAGCGCCCTCTTTGCCTGGCAGTTGGTCTCCTCCTTCAGCGCCCTGGGCGAGACCGAGGCAGGTATCGACGATGTCGACGCCTCGGTGGACGACGTCGACGCGCCGGACGCGGTGGAGGGCGACGCCGGGGTGGACGACGTGGACGGCGACGACTTTGACCAGGACTCGGAGAGCGTCGCCACGTTCCGGTTGCTGTCGATCCGCTCCATCTTGGCCTTTGGCACGCTCTTTAGCTGGGCGGGGGCGCTCTATCTGCAGCGCTCCCTCTTTCCCGGGTTGGCCCTCCTTCGCGCCCTCCTCTGGGGCCTGGCGGGGATGGTGACGGTGGCGCTCTTTTTCTGGCTCCTGCCGCGCCTTACCGAGGAGGGCACCGCCAACCTCGACACCGCCGTCGGCCAGGTCGGCACCGTCTACCTGGATATCGCGGAGGGCGGCGCCGGCCAGGTGAAGGTGCTCGTGAGTGGCACCGTGAGTTTCGTTCGGGCGCGCTCGCGCGACGGCCGCTATCTGCCGGCCGGAACGGGGGTGCGCGTCATTGGCAGGCTGGACGGCTCCACCATCGAGGTCGAGCCGGTCGAGGCCTGAACGAGGAGAACCCGCTATGCCCCCAACACTGGTCCTTTCCTTCATCCTGGCGCTGATCGTCATCGGCCTGTTCATGACGCTGGTCGGCCGCTACAAGCGCTGCCCCTCCAACAAGATCCTGGTGATCTATGGCAAGACGGGCGCCGGGGCGGCCAAGACGATCCACGGCGGCGCCGCCTTCGTGTGGCCGCTGGTGCAGGACTATGACTACCTGGACCTGGAGCCGTTCGTGGTGCCCATCGACCTGGGCAATGCCCTCTCCCAGGAGAACATCCGCGTCTCGGTGCCCACCACCGTCACGGCGGCGATCTCGACGGAACCAGGCCTGATGCAGAACGCCGCCATCCGCCTGCTGGGGCTGTCTCCGGAGCAGATCAAGAGTCAGGCGCAGGACATCATCTTGGGCCAGATGCGCGCCGTCATCGCCACCCTGGCCATTGAGGACATCAACCGAGACCGGCAGATGTTCATGGGCAAGGTGAACGAGGCCGTCTCCACCGAGCTGGAAAAGGTCGGCCTCACAGCCATCAACGTGAACATCCGCGACATCGAGGACGAGAGCGGCTACATCGCGGCCCTCGGCAAGAAGGCGGCCGCCGAGGCGGTGAACCAGGCCCTGGTAGACGTGGCCGAGCAGGAACGCATCGGCAAGACGGGCGTCGCCGAGCGCGAGCGCGATCGACGGCGGTCCGTGGCCGCGGCCGAGGCGGCCGCCACCATCGGCGAGAAAGAGGCGGACCGCGACCAGCGCCGCATGGTTTCGCAGCTCAATGCCCAAGCTGTGGAGGCTGAGGCGGAGAACGAGGCCAAGATGGCCGCCTACCGGGCGAGCATGCAGGTCGCCCAGGAGAACGCCCGCCAGAAGGCGCAAGAGGCGGCCCGCACAGCCGACGGCGCCATCCGGGTGGCCGAGGAGCGCGCCCAGCGTGACGCCGAACTGGCCCGCGCCGAGCGCGAGCAGGCGCGACTCCAGGCCGAGGTGGTGGTGCCCGCCGGCGCCGCCAAGGAGCAGGTCCTCATCGACGCCGACGCCGAGCGCGAGCGCCGGGTGCGCATCGCTCAAGGTGAGGCGCAGGCCATCCTGGCGCGGATGCAGGCCGAGGCGGAGGGCACCCACGCTATCCTCGAAGCCAAGGCGCGGGGCTACCAGGACCTCGTCAAGGCGTGCAACAGCGCCAGCGAGGCGGCCTCCTTCCTGATGATCGAGCGGCTCGTCGAGATGGCCAACGTGCAGGCGCAGGCCATCCAAAAGCTGCCGCTGGAGAAGGTGATCGTCTGGGACGGCGGCAGCGGCAACGGCGGCCTGGCCGACCTGGGCCGGCGCTTTGTGGGCATCATCCCGCCCATGCACGAACTGGCCAAGATCGCCGGACTCGAGTTGCCCGAGTACCTGGGCAAGGTGTCGAACGGACAGGCGGAGCCGCAGCCGGAGAGTGGTCCGGATCCAGAGGACTAGCCCCTTCCTCGAACCATTGCCTCAGTGTACTGAGGCCTCGGAGTACCGGGAGAGAGAGCAGGCACGCCGCGCCGCGCGGCCCTCTCCCCGGTACCCCGCGGGGAGAAGGCAGGAGGGGGAGCTGACGCCCAAGCGGTGGTTTCTGTGCCCCTGGGAAGGGCGAACCGGCATACGGGGGTGACAACCATGCACATCGAGATCCGCCGACTGGTGCCAGACCTTGCGGAAGACTATGTTCGGTTCTTTGACAGGACACCACACTCTGACAACGTAGATGATCACAAATGCTACTGTGTGTGCTGGTGCAATGATGATTCGGAGGGCAAGGACTATTCATCAGCACAAAAAAGGCGAGATTACGCGCTCAAGTATGTCAAGGGCAACAACATACAAGGGTATCTTGCCTACTGTGACGATGAGGTTGTGGGGTGGTGTAACGCCAACACGAAATCGGACTGCTTGCACTGCTACTCCTGGCGCCGGTTCATGAGTTCGATCCCTACAGAACAGACCACTCCAGACATAAAGGTCAAGTCCGTATTCTGCTTTGCGATTGCACCCCAGATGCGAAGAAAGGGTGTTGCCAAGCAGCTTCTGGAACGCGTCTGCCAAGATGCGGCGCAAGACGGCTTTGATTTTGTGGAAGCCTACCCAAACAAGGCATTCGTGAATCCGGCCGAGGACTTTATGGGCCCTGCTGCATTGTACCTAGAGAGCGGTTTCGTCGTGTGTCACGAGACAGAAGACAAGTATGTGATGCGAAAGTCACTAGGATGAGCAACTATCACGCATTATGCGTGCTCGCCTAGATTCCCAAAGGCGCACACCAGTAGCATACCCGTCGCTGTGCGTGAGTGCTGATGTGGTAATCGCTTAGTCTGTGATTGGAAAAGACAAGCCCGCTGGAAATCAGCGGGCTTGTTCTGTGAGTAGTCGTCATTCGAGTGACATGATGGGCGGCAATACCGCGCTTGACCGCGCCGGGTCCTCGGGCTACACTGGCGAATGAGCGTTTACCCTGTGCAGGAGGACGAGTTCCATGGCAAGTACACCTTTGAACATCGTAACGGACGATCTGTCGTCGTTCGAAGGCAAGGGCCCCGCCTTTGTGACCTTTGGCGAAGTGATGGTGCGCGACACGCCCGCCGACGACGAGCGCATCGAGCGCACGCGCCTCGTTCGTCTTTCTATGGCGGGGAGCGAGTATACCCTCGCCATGGGGCTGAGCCGCCTCGGCATCCCGTCATCGTTCATCACCCGTGTGCCCAACAACCCCTACGGCTGGGCGGTGCGCGACATCGCCCGCGAGCAGGGGATCAACACCGACCACATCGTGTGGGCGCCCAAGACGGAGCCGATCGGCCGCTACCTGTACGAACTCGGCCGCACGCCGCGCCCCACCACGGGGTGGTACCAGCGCATGTACTCGGCCGCCAGCAAGCTGGGCACGGGCATGGTGGATTGGGCCGCCGCCCTGAAGGACGCCCGCCTGTTCCACACCTCCGGCATCACCTTTGGCCTGTTCAACCACAGCGGCTACGACAAGAACTATTGTCTGGAGGCCTTCTACGAGGCGATGGCGGCCAAGCCCGAGGGCTGCATGGTCGGCCTCGATTTTAACTACCGCTCCACCCTCTGGTCCCAGGCGCAGGCCGTGGAGGCGATGACGCCCATCCTCCACGATCACGTGGACTATCTCATCACCACCATCGAGGATATGGCCCAGCTGTACGGCATGGGCGCGGGGCAGTACAGCGCCGACCAGATCGTCAAGGGCGATTTCGGCCACATCGAGGACGACGACCTGAAGGCGTTCATGGGCGACATCCACAAGCGGTTCGACACCAAGGTCGTCGCGGTGACGATCCGTTACCCCGACAGCTTTGAGCAGCACCGCTGGGAATCGGCCGCCATGGACGTCGACGGCAACTTTTTCCGGTCGCCCGCTGTGCGGTCCATCGTGCTGTGGGACCGACTGGGTGGCGGCGACACCTGGAACGCCGGCTTTTACTATGGCCTGCTATCCGCCGAAAACACCGGCGAGGGGCTGCGCAAGGGCGTGCTGGTGGGCGACGCCTTTACCTGCCTGAAGCAGACGCTCATGTTCGACCTGCCCATCGTCACCAAGGACGAGGTTCAGGCGCTGCTCAAGACGTACGTCGAGGGCGGCGGCCGCCGCACCGTCCGCTAGGCGCTTCGCGCGTTGTGCGTTGCTGGCCCATCGCGTGTCAGGTTTCAGGTGGCAGGTCACAGGCTCGAGCGTTCGGTGGTGCTTGAGCCTGTGACCTGCCATCTGTTACCTCTAGCCGGCCGGTGATGCCGAACGCACAACGCATAACACCGAACTGGCAACTGGAAAGCGTATCCATTGTGAACCCACCGCCTCCCACGTTGATGATCGGCTCCGTCCCAGTCCACGGAGACCTCATCCTGGCGCCCATGGCGGGCTACTCGGACGTGCCGTTCCGCTCGCTGTGCCGCGCCTTCGGCTCGGCGTTGAGCTACACCCCCCTGCTGCCTGACGACGCGGTGGTGTATGCGCCGCGCCACGCGGCGCGGAACGCCGCCTTCTCGGATGATGAGCGTCCGGTGGCGATGCAGTTGCTGGCCAAGGAAGAGCCGCGCCTGCTGGCCGCGGCGCACAAGCTGATGGCGCAGCGGCCCGACATCATCGACCTCAACGCCGGCTGCCCGGTGCGCAAGGTAGCGGGTAAGGGGCGCGGCGCCGCCCTGCTCCTCGAGCCGGAACGCCTCGGTCGGCTGGCGGCGGCGCTGGTGCAGGCGTTGCCGGTGCCTGTAACGGTCAAGATCCGCCTCGGCTGGGACGACGCCTCGCGGAACTATCTCGAGGTGGCGCGCGTCTTGGAGGAGAGCGGCGTGGCCGCTATCGCCGTGCACGGACGTACCCGCGAGCAGGGCTTCAGTGGGTGCGCCGACTGGGCCGCCATCGCCGAGGTCAGGGCGTCGGTCGGCATCCCCGTGATCGCCAACGGCGACGTGCGCACGGTAGCCGACATCGACGCCATCAAGGCCGCCACCGGATGCCAGGCGGTGATGATCGGCCGCGGCGGCGTCGGGAACCCGTGGATCTTTCGGCGGCGAGACGTCGAGACGGTGCCGCCGGAGGAGCGCGCCGCGGTGATGCGCCAACACCTGGCGGCGATGGTGGCCTTCTATGGGGAGCAGATCGGCGTCACCCTGTTCCGCAAGCACGCCGTGCGCTATGTCCAGGCGCTGGACGAGGCCGCCGCCCTGCGGCGTCGCCTCGTCACGCCCGAGACCGAGGCGGAGATGCTGAACGCTATCGATGAGGCGGCCACCATGCGTCCCGCCCCGGGAGTAGCGTCACAGCCCTGCGCGCGGGGCCATGGTGATGCTTGACACCGCCACGGTTGGGGCGTACAATTCTGGCGATGAAAGGTGAGTGCCGCGCCATGATCAGTACCGATCCTTTGAGTACCAGCTCGGGATCACATCGGAATAGGGCTGTGCCTGGGACGAGAAGCGATTGACCGTTGCCAACCGGTCATGCCTTGTGGCATGCACGGGAGGGTCGGGATCGGTTCCCGACCCTCCCGTTTTTTGTGCCCGGACCTCGCCGCTCGAGGCGAAAACCACACGAGGAGTATTCGGTTCGAGATGGAAGACGCATCGCAAGCGAACGCCGACCCCGCTGAACGCTGTCCGTTCGGCGCCCGTCGGCCGCAAAAACGTATGATGCCCCGGCCCCCTGGATCGAGCCCCCCGACACCCCGCTGACCCCGCCTCCGACGCGGGCTGTGGGCGGGTAGGCCCAGGAGGTCGAGGGCCTACCGACGCGCTACAGCCGTGTATATGGAGGTGCCCCATGGACACCGTGACCGTCGATACCATCCTGCTGCACGTCCGCGAGTCGCTGGAGCATAACGACGTGCCCGAGGCGATTCGCATCATCGAGGCGCTGCTGCCGGCCGACCAGGCCGACGTGTTCGAGGAGCTAGAGCCGGAGCATCAGGAAATCCTGCTCCCCCAACTCGCTGCCGAGGACGCGGCCGACATCCTGGAGGAACTCGACGACGCCGACGCCGCCGACCTCGCCTCCAGGCTCGACGGCGGCTCGCTCGCGCAGATCGTCGCCGAGATGGAGCCCGATGAGGTTGCCGACCTGTTGGGCGACCTGGACCCCACCCTCAGCACTGCGATGCTGGCCCAACTGGAGGAGGCGGACGACGTCCGCCCGCTGCTGCTGCACCAGGACCAGACCGCGGGCGGGCTGATGACGTCCGAGTACCTGGCCTTCCCCCAGGCGATGCGGGTCAGCCAGGCCATGGCCGCCATCCGCGAGTGGGAGCCCAGGGGCCCCGAGACGCCGCGCATTTTCGTCGTGAACGGCGGCCGCCGTCTGGTTGGCCAGGTAGGGCTGATGCGCCTGGTCCGCGCCGAGCCGGCCCAGCGCCTGCGCGAACTGATGGAGCCCGACGTGCTCCGCGTCCACGCGAGCGACGATCAGGAGACGGCCGCACGCTTGATGTCGCGCTACGACCTGCCGGTCGTGCCGGTGGTGGATGACGACGAGCGCCTGGTGGGCGTCATCACCGTGGACGACCTCATCGAGGTGCTGGAGGACGAGGCCACCGAGGATATCCAGCGCATCGGCGGCGCCGAGCCGCTGGACCGCCCCTACCTCGACTCGAGCGTGCGCGCCACGGCGTGGAAGCGCATCGGCTGGCTGCTGCTGCTCTTTATCACCGGCACCCTCACCGGCTCGGTCATCAGCTTGTTCCAGGATGACCTCAATCGGGTGGTTGCCCTGTCGCTGTTCATCCCGCTGCTCATCGGCACGGGCGGTAACGCCGGCACGCAGACGACCACCACCATCATCCGCGCCCTGGGGGTGGGCGACATCACCCTGCGTGACACGCTCCCCGTGCTGTGGCACGAGTTCCGCACCGCGCTGATCCTGGGCGCGCTCCTGTCGCTCGTGGCGTTCATCCGCGCCGTCACCTGGGTAGACTCGCCCCTGGTCGCGGCGGTGGTCTCGGGCAGCATCTTTGCCATCGTGCTGTGGGCGAACGGCGTGGGGTCGCTCCTGCCGCTCCTGGCCGCCCGCTTCAAGGTGGACCCGGCCCTCGTGTCGGGCCCGCTGATGAGCACGCTGGTGGACGCCACCGGCCTGCTGATCTACTTTTCCATCGCCCAGGTGGTGCTGGGGCTGTAGCCAAGCCTGGCGCCCCACCCACACAGTGCATTGACGCCGCTCTGGGGTTATGGTAAGATACTGATGCAGGGAGAGATGTCGCGCTGGCCGCCGGCTCCCTTGACAGCGAGGTCGCCTCGGCCGAGATCGACGTCCCCCGCTCGTTCTGTGCCGTCGGGCCGCTAGCCTACGGGTCTCGCCATCGTGCATCATCGCATCCGGCAGTCTGGACGCGCGAGGACGCATGATGCGAATCGGGTGTCGACAGGAGGCAACGCACCCCTACTGAGGGATGCGTTGCCTCCTGTGCTTTTGTGCCGCGGTCGGGTCCACTCGACCCATTTCCGCCAATGGAGGTGGAACAGCCATGTGGATCCTACGTATCGACATGCGCACGCGCGATTACCGGCTAGAGGACGTGCCCCAGGCATACACCCGGCTCGGGGGCCGCGGGCTTACATCCACCATCATCCACGACGAGGTCCCCGCCCAGTGCCATCCCCTCGGACCCAACAACAAGCTCGTCTTTGCACCCGGCATCCTCACGGGAACCGACGCCCCAGTTCGGCACGGCTGTCGGTGGGCGCCAAGTCGCCGCTCACCGGCGGCATCAAAAGCGAACGCCGGCAGCGCCTGGGCGCAGGCGATCGCAGGAGCTGGGGATCCAGGCGCTCGTCGTGGAGGGGCAGCCGGAGGGCGCCGGCGGCTACTGGCTGGCGCACATCTCCTGGGACGCGGGCCAGGGCCGACCCACGGCGGCCTTTTACCCGGCGGATGAGTACGTGGGCAAGGACCTCTTTGAGGTCTATCCCCTCGTGCAGCAGCGGTTCGGCGCCGGCGCCCACATCGCCGGCATCGGCGTGGCGGGCGAGTTGGCCTACGGCAACTCGGGGGTGGCGTTCGCCGATCTCCACGGCCGGCCGAACCGCTACTCGGGCCGCGGCGGCCTGGGCGCCGTGATGGGCAGCAAGGGGCTCAAGTTCCTGGTGCTCGACCCGACCGGCGCCCCGGAGGTCGCGGTAGCCCATCCGGAGCTGTTCAGACAGGGGCAGCGCAAACTGGCTGCTGCCATACGGAGCCATGACGTCACCAAGCCCAAGGGCAGCCTGAATTCCTACGGCACGGCCGTGCTCATCAACATCATGAACGAGGCCGGCGGCCTGCCCACGCGCAACTTTTCTCGGGGACGCTTTGATGGCGCGGCCAAGATCGCCGGCGAGGCGATCTTTGAGGCGGTCAAGGTGCGGCAACAGCACGAGCTGTACAACCACGCCTGCAGCCCGGGCTGCATCATCCAGTGTTCCAACACCTGGTTCGCAGAGGACGGGACCGAGGTTGCCTCGTGCGTCGAGTACGAGTCGGACTGGGCCCTGGGCGCCAACTGCGAGATCGACGACCTCGATGACATCGCCGAAATGGTGCGGCTCTGCAACGCCTACGGCCTGGACACCATCGAGACGGGCACCACCCTGGCGGTGGCCATGGAGGGTGGCGTAGCCCCCTTTGGCGACGGCAAGCGGGCCATTGAGATGATCCACGAGATGGGCAGGGGCACCCCCCTGGGCCGCATCTTGGGGAGCGGCACAGAGACCGCCGCCCGCGTCCTCGGCGTGCGCCGCGCGCCGGTGGTCAAGGGGCAGAGCATGCCGGCCTACGAGCCGCGCGCCGTCAAGGGGATCGGCATCACCTACGCCACCACCACCATGGGCGCCGACCACACCGCCGGCTATACCATCGCCCCCGAGATCCTCAAGGTGGGCGGCGCCGTAGACCCGTTGTCGCCCGAGGGCAAGGCGGACCTGAGCCGCGCCTTCCAGGCCACGACCGCCTTTATCGACTCGACGGGCCACTGCCTATTCATCGCCTTTGCCATCCTGGATATCGCCTCCGGCTTTGAGGGCGTCGTCGACGAGGTGAACGCCGTCCTGGGCACGCAGTACACCGTCGACGATGTGGTCTCGTTGGGGAGCGAGGTCCTGCGCAAGGAGCGAGCCTTCAATGAGGCGGCCGGCTTTACCGCCCGGCACGACCGCATACCCGAGTTCATGACCTACGAGCCGCTCCCGCCCCACAACGTGGTGTGGGACGTGCCGAACGAGGCTCTGGACGCGGTCTTTGGGCGGCTGTAGCCGAGGCGACGATGAGGGTATGCGTCCGGCTGTACGCCGGCCTGCGGCAGAAGGTGTCCGAGGCGATCCTCGCCTCGGCGCCCGCCGCGCGGGCCGGCACCTCCCCGTTGGAGGTCTGGCTTCCGGCGGGGAGCACCGTCGGCGACCTGATGGCCCACCTCGGGCTGCCCGAGGGGAGCGCGCGGCTCACATTCGTGAACGGCATCAGCCGAGACGTGGACCACGCCCTGGCCCCAGACGACGAGGTGGGCGTCTTTCCGGCCATCGGAGGAGGCTGAGTGGCGAGCATGGCGGTGGATGTATGGCTCTACGGCCCCCTGGCGCGCTATGGCGGCCCCGACGCCGGGCCGACCCATGCCAACGTCGCGCTAGAGATCGAGGAGGGCAGCACCCTCGGCGACGTCCTGGCGCGTCTGGGCCTGCCCACGGAAGAGCGGGGCATTACCTTTGTGAACGGCTGCCTCAGCGCCCTCCCCGGCCTGCAACCGGACCTGGCGTTGCCCCTGAGGGATGGCGACCGGGTGGCCTTTTTCCACTTGAAGAGCATGTGGCCGTACCAATACCGCGACGGCGCCGCCGCCACCGCGGAACTCGAGCGCACCCTCGCGCAGCGCGGCGCCCCGTTTCACCATCGGGCCAGGGAGTAGGGCTCCGGTTACCCAAACCAAGGCGCGACGGCGCCAAAGAGGCCAGAGCCAAGGTAGGCGATGGCGATGGCCTTGGCCGTCTTGCCGATCCAGCAGGCGACCAAGAACTTTGTCACGGGGTAGTGCAGCATCCCCGCCGAGATGCCGGCCAGGTCAAAGAGCGGGTTCGGGATGGCCGACAGTACGAGGATGGTGAGGAATCCGCGCTGCTCCATCCACTCCTGCACCCGCTGAAAGCGCTCGCGCTGCTCGACCACGGCGCTGCCGCCATACCCCGCCATATACCCCGTCAGCTCGCCTAGCGGCTCGCCCAGGCCCGCCACCACGCCCACCAGCAGTGGGTTCAGCACGCTACCGCCGGCGAACACTACCGCCAGGCTCGGCACCGGCAGGATCACCGTGGCGTTCCCCAGCAGGCTGATGAGAAACACCCCCACATAGCCATAGCCGGCGAGGTCGGCCAACTCGCGACGAAAGATGACAATGAGCGCCGTGATCGTCAAGGAGACGAACAGCGCGACGAGATGGCTCCGATAGCGCTGCCAGACGCGTGAGAAGGCGCACGCTCCCTCGCCGGTGGCCATGGGCTAGCTCTCGACGATGTCGACGCTGAGGATGCGATCGCCCGGCGGCGCGTCGGGGTCCTCTAGCGGGTTGCGCGGCGTCAGCGACTCGACCACGTCCATCCCCTCAATCACCCGTCCAAAGATAGTGTGCTCGTCGTCCAGGTGTGACGCCGGCCCGTAGGTGACAAAGAACTGGCTGCCGTTGGTGTTCGGTCCCCCATTGGCCATGGAGACGACGCCGGCGGCGTCATGCCGCAGCGAGGGGTCGAACTCGTCGTCAAAGCGGTACCCCGGGCCACCGCTCCCCGTGCCGGTGGGATCGCCCGTCTGCGCCATGAACCCGGGGATCACCCGATGGAAGGTGACGCCGTCATAGAACCCTTCCCGCGCCAGGAAGACGAAATTGTTCACAGTCATCGGCGCGAGGTCATCGTGCAGCTCCAGGCGCACGTCGCCCTTTTCGGTGTGAAGGACGGCCTCGTACGACTTGGCCGTGTCCAGCGCCATGGCTGGCGGCTGCTCCCACGACATGGTCTCGGGAGTCGCCGGCGTCGGCTCGGGCTCTGCCCGCGATGGCGGCTGCCGCACGGCGAACTGGTAGAGGAGGACGAACAGCACGACGATCCCGCCCACGATGCCCAGGGCGATCCAGACATCCTTCATGGTCGTCTTTTCCTCTTGCCGGGCCACCGGCGGGCGAGAGGGCTTGCGCTCGGGGCGCTCAGCGCCCTGTCGTGCGCGGGTTACCTCGCGTCGACGCCTGATCTTTTCTCTCTTCTTGGCCATTTTCGCCCCCAAGTGGTTGCTAGATTAGTCGCGTGACCGCCCGCCGCCATCGGCGCTCGGCGCCCCCACCGCCTCGAGCGTGGCAACGTCCGGGCGCCCCGCCCGGTAGGCCGCCTCCAGGCGCCAGAGCTGCCAGACCCCGACGGCGAACACCGCCCCGCCGACCAGATAGCTCTCGACCATGGACGCCTGCGTCACGTACATCGCCAGCACGCCCAGCGCGCAGCACACGAGATAGAGGGTGAGCACCGCCTCGCGGCGGGTCAGTCCACCACGCTCCAGGCGGTGCGAGACGTGATCCTTGCCAGGATGCGTCAGCGGGTTCAGCCCGCGCCGCAGCCGCGATATGATCACCAGCGTGGTATCAAAGATGGGCAGCCCCAGCACCAGCACCGGCGCCATCCAGGTGACAAAGGCCACGTTGTCGGGAAAGCGCAGCTTGATGCCTGCGGCGGCCAGGGTGAACCCCAGAAAGAGGCTGCCGGCGTCCCCCATAAAGATCGACGCCGGGTTGACATTGTACACCAAGAACCCGATACACGCCCCCAGCAGCGCCGCCGCCAGCGCGCCCACCAGATACTGGCCGCTCATGGCGGCCATCAGCAGGAAAAAGGCTGCCGCAATGGCGCCCACCCCGCCGCAGAGGCCGTCCATGTTGTCCAGCAGGTTCATGGCGTTGGTGATACCCACCACCCAGAGGAGCGTCAGCGCTACGTTGATCGCCGGGTAAGGCAGCACCTGCACCTGGACGCCGCTGATGATGAGAATAACGGCCGCCGCGATTTGGCCTAGCAACTTGAGGCCGGCGCCGATGCTCCGGCGGTCGTCCCATAGCCCCAGCATCGAGCAGAGGCTGGCGCCCAACACGATGCCGACCACCTGGCGCACGTAAAAGCGGTCGCCCCAGATGATCAGCGCCGCGATGAACGCCAGGTAGATGACCACGCCCCCCATCAGCGGCATAGGGCGCGCGTGGATCTTGCGGGCACTGGGCTGGTCGACGATGCCCAGCCGCACCGCCAGCCGACGCATCGGCGGCGTCGCAATCGTCGCGAGGGCAAAGGCGCTGGCGAGGATCAGCAGATAGCGCGCCATCTAGGACTCGACCTCCCCGTTCCGCTCCCGCAGATCCTGCAGGAACGCCTCCATGGTCGAGCGCTCCCCCTCGGGCGCCGCCTCGATCGCCATCTCGGCATAGGCGACCGCCTGGGTCGGCTGCGCGGCGCGGTCGTAGAGGATGGCGAGGTTCTTGAGCGTGTTATAGTCGGCCGGCGCCAGCGCGTGCACCTTGAGGTTCGCGGCGATGGCGTTCTCCCAGTCATCCATCTTGGAGTAGGCATACCCCATGGCGCTCCACCCCTGCACCAGGTCCGGCTCCGCCTCGACCGCCCGACGGCACTCGTCGATCACCGCCGGCCAGTGCTCCCGGGCGATGTGGACGTCGCTTCGCAGGATGTAGGTCTGCGGGAACTCGCGATCGAGTCCCAGGGAGCGGTCATAGGTGGCGAGGGCGGCATCGAGATCGCCCAGCAAAAAGTGCACCAGGCCCCACTCGTTGTAGAGCTGCGCGTTGTGGGGGCTCAGCTCGGTGGCGGCCTGGTAGAAGGCGAGCGCCTGACGCAGGTGCTCCTGGCGCGCGGCCGCGTCCGCAGAGAACTCGGCCCAGGTGCGGTGCAGGCGCGCCAGGTTGGCGGTGTGATCGGTGTTGAGCGGGTTGAGCGCGCGGGCGGCGTTCAGGGAGGCCAGCGACTCCTCAAAGAGGGCCTGGCGGCGCGCCGGATCCGCCTCGCCCTTGCCGCGCTCGAGCAGCGCCCGCCCGTGAAAGAGGTAGTAAAAGTCCTCGCGAGGGGTGAGATCGATGGCGCGCCGATAGTAGTGGATGGCGCTGTCCCAGTCGCCCTGCTCGTCAAACTTGAGCCCGTGCTTGTACAGCACATCGGCGCGGACGATGCGCAGGTTGGCAGCGTTGGCAAAGAGGAGCGCCGCCACGATGAGGATCGGGTAGGCAGAGGCCCAGGCGCCGCGCGAGGCTTGTTGCGGCCTGGCCTCCCCGCGGTACATCGCCAGCGCCAGGGCACCCCAAAAGGCAAGCATCACGATGGCGTACTCGTAGATGAGCGTCTCGGTGTTGACCCCCGGCGCCAGCCGGGCGGCGTGGATCAGGGCATAGAGCCCGCTGCTCCCCAGCGCGATGCCGGCAAAGGCGCCCAGCGAACGCGCCCACCAGGCGGCGTCGCGCTCCGCCTCGTCGTCGCGCACCGCCTCGGCAACCGCCACCAGCGTCGCCACCAACGCCGTGCCGAGGCCGAGCCACAGGATGCCCAGGCTCCACTGATTCGGCAGCCCCTTGGCAGCCATGGTCGTGAGCGCCGTGACGAGCACCGCCAGGGGGTTGCCCTGGCCGAGGGGTTCGTCGTATAGTCCCAGGCCACCGTCGCCAGGATGAGGCCGACCGCCAGACCCATGACGAGCAACCCGCGCGGCAGTCCTCCTCAGGGCCTCGACGTGGCCGCGGAGCGCTCACCGCGGCGCCGCCGGTCGCGCCGGCGTCCGCCGCGGCGCGCTTCGGGGCGGTCACCTAGCCATCACACGCTCGACGCCCATCGCCTCTTCCGTGGCCGCATCGACCGTCAGCCGGCGCCGACCCACCAGCGCCATGAGCGCGATGTAGCACCAAAAGTAAAGACGCGTCGCCGCGATGGCGATGCCAAAGTGGATCTCGACAAAGTGCGCCACCACCGCCGCCAGCAGCGCCACCATGAGGAGGAGGTCGGGGCCGGAGAGGCGCGGCTCGCGACGCGTCGTCGACTCGGGCTCCTCCGGTGGGACCTCGCGCCCGAGCGCCGCGCCGCGCCTGGCCATCATCGCCATGATGGCCGAGGTCGCCATATAGAGCGCGACGCCGGCCACGAACCCCAGCGGCAGCCCGGCGCCGGCAAAGCGCAGCGTGCCCTCCACCGCCAGGGGCACCACCACGCCGAGCACCGCCCCGGCCGCCCCCAGGGCCAGGAAGAGACGCGACTGCGCCCGCCCATGGATGAGGCCGAGCCACCGCAACCCATAGTAGAAAACGCTGCCAAAGAGCAGCATGTAGGCGATAAAGCCCACCAACCCCGTCATCACCAGGGCGTCAAAGGTCTCGTTGTGCGAGCGGTCCGGCGAGGCGCTGCGGCTCTCATAGTGCGCCAGGTCGGGGGGATAGAAGGGGTTGTAGGCCACGTACATGGCCTCGGGGCCATAGCCGATGATGGTGCGCAGTGGGTCGGCGCGGATCATGTCGATGGCGCCCTCCCAGATGAGCACGCGCACCTTGCCCGTGCCGGTCTCGGTCTCGAACACCTGCCCGAGGCGCCCCACGTACGGCATCTCGCGCACCGCGGACAGGGGCGTGCCTGGCAGGTTGATGACCACCAAGAAGGCCACCAGCGCGGCCGCCAGGCCGACGAACGCCACCGCCGCAGCGCGCCAGCGCCGCGAAAAGAGGTAGACCAGACCAAAGAAGAACAGCCCCGCTACCAGGCCCAGCCACGGCCCACGGCTCTGGGAGAAGAGGATGGTGGCCAGCTGAGCGCACAGGATGAGGGCGTAGGCGCCCAGGAGCACGAACCGCGCCATCGGCCGACGCAGGTAGCCGGCCACGAGGGTCAACCCCACGATGATCAGCAGCCCCACGGCCAGCCCACGCTCCATCCCCAGCACCGCCCAGGCGAGGAACTGCACCCCCACCGCAACCCAGAAGAGGAGGCCCAGGCCAATGCGCCGCGTGAGGCCCAAGCCGCCGTCCCTCGCCATCGCTCGGGCCGGTGAGGATGGCCGCCTGCAGCTCGATGATGCGCGCCAGCGTGAGGGGCACCACCATGATGAGGTACGCCGCGATAAAGATGGCGTTCCCCATGTTGGCGGCGACGCGCGACGTCACGTCCCCACCCCAGGGGAGGGGGTCCAGGCGATAGTGCTGGGCCACGCCGTATAGGGCGATGGGGAGGCTCGTGAGGATGACCACCGTCACCAGGCGGCGCAGCTGCTCGCCGCGCCGCATCGTCGCCATCATCAGCAGGGCGATGACCATGTAGCTCAGGGTGCTGTAGGTGCCCTGCAGGCGCTGGTACGATCCCCACAGGCTGACGCGAGGCACCACCGAGAACGCGGTGGCCAGGAGATAGACCCCCGCCAGGATCAGGGTGGGACCCACCAGGGGCGTCTTGAACGCGGCGACGAGCCCCTGTCTCCAGCCGCCCCCGCGCCAGCGCGCGCCCTCCGGCAGCCCCTCCTCGATCGCCTTGATGATCCATGCCACGACCATCAGCGTAGCGATGGAGCGCAGCAGCGCCAGCTTGTCCGGCTCGAACACGCGGCTGGAGTAGACGTTGAAAAAGAGCGGCACGACGATCAGGGCAACGAGCCACCCCGCCTCGATGACTTGATCACACAGTACCGCCGCTCGGGTTCGCATGCCCTCTCCTCAACTCTGCCGTGCCTCAAGAGAACGATACTAACGCACATCGCGCGCCGCGGCAAACGCGCCAAATGCGTTCCAGGTTACAGGGTGGCAGGTTACAGGCTTGAGCGGGTGTTCCCGCTAGTGTCTGTAACCTGCAACCTGCCACCTGTAACCGCGCATCGCCAGCTGTCGTTCAACCGCGCCCGTCCACGCCCGGGACGAGTTCGCGATACACCCCCAATATCTCGCGCACCATCCCCTCGGCGGAGAACTGCTCGGAGCGGGCCAGGGCGCCGGCCGCCAGGCGTTGGCGGAGGACGTCGTCCGCCAGGAGCACGTCGATGGCGTGCGCCAGCGCCGCGGCGTCCCGCGGTGGCACCACCCAGCCCGACTCGCCGTGGCGGTTCACATAGCTGGTGCCCGTCCCCAGCTCGGTGCAGATCACGGGCAGCCCCGAACTCATCGCCTCGAGCTGCACCAGGCCGAACGCCTCGCTGCGCTCACTGGCGGGGAGCACGAACAGGTCCGCCGCGCGATAGTAGAGGGGGAGCACGTCGTCGGGGACGCGCCCGACGAACTGGACGCGGTCGGCGAGCCCCAGCGCGGCGGCCTGGCGCCGGAGGGCCTCCCCCTCCGGGCCCTCTCCCACAAGGAGGAGCCGCGCATCGGGACGCGCGCCGAGGCGCGCCATGGCCTCCAGCAGGTAGCGCAGCCCCTTGTAGTAGCGCAGCACCCCCACAAACAGGAGCAACGGCCCGCCGCCCAGCCGACGCCGCAGCGCCTGTGCCTCGCCCATGTCCGCCTCGACAAAGCGGCGGCGGTCGATGCCGTAGGGGATGATGTAGCACTTGTCCCGAAACGACCGAAGCACGGGCGAACTCTCGAGATAGTTGGGCGTCGCCACCAGGATGCGGTCGATGGTGCGCAACACGCGCTCCATGAGGGGCGCATAGAGCCGCATGATGCGCCGCTGGCGCACCACATCGCTGTGGTAGCTGAGCACGGCGCGCCTGCCCCCGCCCGCCAGGAGGTGGGCCACCTCGCCCACCGGATAGGGATAGTGCAGGTGGGTGATGTCGGCGCCCTGGCGCGCCAGAGCGCGCGGCAGCGCCAGGCTGAGGGGCGTCGACGCCACCGTGGCCAGCCGCGCCGCCTTGACCACGCGCACGCCGTTCATCTCGCCGCGCCACGTGTGGGGGCCGGAATTCGTGACCAGCACGGTCACGTCGTGCCCCAGCGCCGCCTGCGCCTCGGCCAGCAGGCGCACGTGATTCTCGATCCCCCCGAGCACGGGAAAGTAGTCCTTGTAGACGTGCAGTATCCGCATAGCCACCTCAGCGCCCCGCCACGGCGCCGCGGTACACCGCCAGAGTCTCCTCGGCGGACCGCCGCCAGGTAAACAGGGCGGCGCGCTGCCGGCCCGCCTCGGCGAGATCCTGCCGCAACTCGGCGTCCTCCAGCAGCAGGCGCATGGCGGCGGCCATGTCCGCCTCGTTGTGCGGGTCAAAGGTGATGGCGGCGTTCCCCACGATCTCGGGGAGGGAGGAGGTGTGGGAGCATGCCACGGGGGCGCCGCACGCCATCGCCTCGAGCACGGGCAGGCCGAACCCCTCGTACAGCGAGGGGAAGACAAAGCCGGTGGCGCCGCTGTAGAGCGGGGCGAGGTCATCATCGGGGACCGCCCCCAGGAGGCGCACGCTGAGCATCCCCAGCCGCGTCACGGTCTCGTACACCTGCGGGTAACGCTCGTCCTCATGCCCGGCGAGAACCAGCTCCGTGCCGGCGCGCACCTCGTCGGGCAGGGTCGCCCACGCCTCAATAAGGCGCACCAGGTTCTTGTGGGGCTTGTTGGCGCCCAGGTAGAACAGGTAGGGGGCATCGAGGCCGTAGCGCCGCCGCCCCTCCGCCACGCGCCCCTCGGGCTGCGGCGCAAACCCCTCGTCCACGGCATTGTGCACCGCAGCCACCTTCCCGTCGGCAGAGGGCACCACGCGCAGGAGGTCGCGCCGCGTCGATTGGGACACGACGATGATGCGCCGCGCGCGCAGCACCGTCAGCCGCACCGTCATGAGGAACACCGTGGGGAGGGCCGCCCCCGGCACCGATTCCGGATAGAGCATGGGAATCATGTCGTGCAGCGTGGCCACCACGGGGCACGGCATGGCGTAGGGCACGAGGTAGTAGGGGTTGTGGTAGAGATCCAGGCGATGCTGCCGCGCCAGGGCGGGGAGGACCGTCTGCTGGCGAAAGGTAAAGGTCCCCACCGTCGCGGGGATCAGCCGGACGTTCGGCGCCTCGACAAAGGGGGACAGGTCATAGCGCGTGTTGCCGGCCGTGGGGTCGACGAACAGGAAGAAGGTATCGTCCGGCGCGATGGCCGCCAGGTTCCGGGCAAGGTGATAGGTGTAGCGCCCGATGCCGGGAAAGTGATCCTGAATGTAGCGTCCGTCGATTCCGATGCGCATGCGGCGCCCTCCCTCAGCCCAACCCAAGCAGATCGCGATAGAGGCGGAGTGTCTCGTATGCAGCGCGCTCCCAGGTGAACCCGGCCGCGCGCCGCTGCCCTTTGGCGCAAAGGTCTTGGCGGAGGACATCATCGTCCAGGACCCGGCGAACGGCGGCGGCGAGGCCGGCCGCATCGGTGGCGGGCGCCAACAGCGCGGCGTCGCCCGCCACCTCGGGCAGACTCGAGTTGTCCGCACACACCACCGGCGCGCCGCACGCCATGGCCTCGAGGACCGGCAGGCCAAACCCCTCGTACAGTGACGGAAAGACAAAGGCGGCGGCGCCGGAATAGAGGGCCACGAGGTCGCCATCCGCGACGGCCCCCAGCACCCGCACGTGGCGCTCCAGCCCCGCCTCCCGACGCGCCGCAAAGAACGACTCAGACAGCCACCCTCGCCGGCCCACCAGGACGAGCGGGCAATCCACGCCCTGCGAGCGCAGCATCCGGTAGGCCTCCAGGAGGGCCAGCAGGTTCTTGCGCGGCTCGATGGTGCCCACGTGCAGCAGGTACCGCTCGGGCAGGCCATACGCCGCCCGCACCCGCGCCACGTCATCGGCGCCCACCGGCCTGAAACGCGCCTCCACCCCCTCATGGATGACGCGCAGCCGCTCCTCCTCTACGCCGTACAGCCGCACTGCGTCTTGGGCGGTGGCGTGTGAGACGGCGATGACGGCGTCCGCCGAGCGCAGCATACGCGGCATGGCGACCCGCAGGTACCAGCGGTTCAGCCGCCGGTGGGTCTGCGGATAGATGTGAAAGGCGAGGTCGTGCAGCGTCATCACCGTGCGCATCCCCGCCACGCGCGGCAGCACATTGTCTGTGGCGTGGAAGAGATCGGCCGCCGGCAGCAGGCCGTCGGCGGGCCGGCTCAGGATGTGGCTCCCCAGGGAGTAGAGGCGCCAAGCGCGATCCACCAGGCCATGGGTGGCCGGCGCCATCCCACCCGAAAGCGCCTCGCCCCGCCCGTACGCCCCGCGGTCGCAGAGGCCAACGTACTCGCCGTCGGGGTCGGCGCGCTGCAGCGCTGCGGCGATCTCGCGCGCATAGCGGCCGATCCCGCCCCGCTGGTGCACCGCCGGGCTCATGTCGATGCAGATGCGCACCGTCACCCCTTACCACACAGATGGTCGTGGCCGTGCCCCGCCACCGGTCTACAAGTCCTCCAGGTCGCGCTGCTGGGCGAGCAGCCGATAGAACGCGGCGGTGCGCGCCGCCACGCGCTCCTGGCTGTACATGCGGCCTACGCGCAGCCGCCCTCGCTCACCCAGGTCGGTGCGCAGGTCGGGCGAAGCCGCCAACCGATCGAGGCAGGCCGCCAGGGCCGCGGCGTCCCCCTCGGGAAAGATCAGGCCGGCGTCCCCCACCACCTCGGGGATGGCGCCCGAGTCGGACCCCACCACCGGCAGGGAGCACGCCATCGCCTCCACGAGGGCGCGGCCGAACTGCTCCTGCCACACGGGCGTGGAGCGCGACGGCAGCGTCAGGACATGGGACTGCCTCAGGTACTCGGCGAGTTCCATGGGCGACATGGCGCCGGCGAACTGCACGCGATCCTCCAGGCCACACCGGCGCACCTGCGCCTCCAGCGACGGCCGGCATGGTCCCCCGCCGATGAGCACCAGCCTGGCGGGCGCCTCCATCGCAGCCAGGGCATCGATGAGCAGATCGACGCCCTTTTCGGGCACCAGGCGTCCCACGTACGCCACGATGAACGGCTCGTCGTCGAGGTGCGCGGCCCGGCGGCGCGGGTAAAAGACCTCCTGATCCACCCCTTGCGGCGCCAGCACGCGTGTCTCGCCGCGATACCCGAACCTCCCAAGCAGCAACTCCGCCTGCCGATTGGCGCACAACACGGCGTCCGCCTGGCGCAGCGTTTTCCGCAGCACCCACCACACCTCGCGCCGTTTGGGTCGATCCACGTTCTGCCACGTGTTGAGCACTAGCTTGGCGCGAGGCGCCAGGACGCGCCGCGCCGCGGCCGCCTGGAGCGCCGCCAGGCTGTCCGGCTCCTCCTCGACGTGGATGATGTCGGGTCTTGCGGCCAGCATGGCGAACGAGAGGGTGCCGTACAGGCAGCGATGCGGGTCATCGGGCCGAAAGACCATCGGCACCGCCACCGTGCGGTACGCCAGGCCGGCGCGCACGGGCAGGCTGACCGCGCCATTGGCGTCGCGCCAGCGCCGTGGGCGCACCAGCCACACCTCCATGTCCTGCTCGGCGGCCAGCAGCGCGATCTTGCGCTCGGCGGTCACCGTGTGATAGCGGGCGATGTAGAGGATGCGCATCGGCGACGTCTACTCCCGCTCCGCCCTGGCCAGCCGCATGACGTACGCAACGCGCTCGCGCGCCTGGCGCGGCTGAACCGCTACAATGGCCACAGCAAAGAGGGTCGCGGCGCCCCCCGCCTTGACCGCCACCCGCAGCCCGACCCCGAGCGCAGACACGAATGGGAGGCCGCCGATGGCCAGGCCGCCCGCCAACGCCACGACCGCCGCCAGCGCCGGCGCCACGAGTTCCCGCGCCGTGCCGGGTACGGCGTCGTCGAGCCGGCGCAGCACGAGAAACAGCCCCGCGCCGGTGGCCAGCGCCACCGCCAGGCAGGCGCCGAGGGCGCCCCACCGCCAGACGAGGGGCAACCCGGCGGCCGCCAGGACTGCTACCTGCGCGCCGGTGAGCCGCGCCGCCAGCCAGGGCTTGCCCACCGCCGCGAACAGCGTGTTGGCATTGTCCACCAGCGGCCGCGCTCCCGCCACCAGCGCCAGGACGCGCAGGTACGGCACGCTGGGCAGCCAGCGCTCGCCGTACAGCAAGACGAGCAGGTCCGGCGCGGCGACGAACACCGCCAGCGCCACCGGCAGCGCCAGTGCCGCGATGAGCCACACCATCATCCGCAGCGCACGGCCCAGCCGCTCGGCATCGTTCTGCAAACGCGCGTAGGTATAAAAGCCGGTGCGCGCGATGAGGGCGTTGAGGAGCGTTCCCGGCCACTGCGCCGTGCGGTAGGCGCGGTCATAATAGCCCAGGACCGCTACCCCCACCAGGCTGCCCACCAGGAGGTTATCCAGCTGCATCAGCAGCGTCACGCCCAGCAGGCCTAGGCCCACGCCGGCGCCGAAGCGTAGGAACCGCCGCGCCAGGTCGCGGCTGAAGCTCCAGCCCACGCCCCGCAGCCGACCCCAACCCCGCGCCAGGAGCGCCGCCACGCCCACCAGGTAGAGGACGTTGTAGGTGACGTTCTGGGCGACCAGGCTCCACACCCCCTCGCCGCGGGCCGCCAGCCACAGCGCCGGTGCATACGACAGGGGAAAGACCACCGCCTGGATGACGCTCACATGCCCGAAGCGCAGCTCCTTCTCCAGGAGGGTAGTGCCCGTGCTCGTCACGCTCTCGACGGTGGCCGCTAGCCCCAGCAAGGCGGCCACCTGCACCGTCAGGGCGCCATAGCCCAGCGCCAGCAGCACAGGCATCGCCGCCACGATGAGCGCCAGCCCGGCGGCGGCGGCGCTCAAGTCCATGGTCAGGAAGGTACCCAGCGTCTCGCCGTCGGTGCGCGGGTGCTGGCCAAAGGCGTATCCCAGCCCCAGCCTGGGCTGCACGCGCAGCGCCTGGGCAAAGAACATGGCCAGGGCGAACACGCCGAACGCCTCCGGCGCCAGCAGGCGCGTGAGGACGATGTTGGCGGCAAAGCCGGCCACGATCGTCCACCAGGAGCTGAGGGCCACCCACATCCCGCCGCGCACGGCGCGAAACGCGAGGGGCGCCTCCGGAGCGGCCGCCCCCGCCGCATCCACCGCCACCGACGGATCACCCCTCATCGTGGGCGGTACCTCGCCGATGGGCCGACCACTAGCGGCCCTCCGCTGCGTCGGCGTCGCCCAACATGCGCTCGATGCGCGCGCAGATCATCTCCAGCGCCACGACGTTCTCCCCGCCCGTGGGCACGATGACGTCGGCGTAGCGCTTGCTGGGCTCGACGAACTCCAGGTGCATCGGCCGCACGGTCGCCAGGTACTGGTCGATGACGGATCGCAGGCTGCGCCCCCGCTCGCCGATGTCGCGGTTCAGCCGGCGGATCAGGCGGATGTCGGCGTCGGTATCGACATAGATGCGGATGTCCATCATTTGCCGCAGGTCGGGGTTCACAAAGATGAGGATCCCCTCCAGCAGGATCACGGGTTGCGGCTCGACGCGCCGCGTCTCGGACAGGCGCACATAGTGAGTGAAATCGTACACCGGCACGGCCACGGGGTTCCACGCCAGGAGGCTCTTGAGGTGCTCCAGGAGGAGGCTGTCCTCCAGGGCGTCGGGGTGGTCAAAGTTGCTGCGGCGCCGCTCCTCCAACGGCAGGTGACTCAGGTCGCGATAGTAGGAGTCGTGCTGGATGTAGGCGATGCGGTCGGCGCCCACGTGGTCCAGAATCGCCCGCGAGATGGTCGTCTTGCCGGCCCCGGTGCCGCCCGCGACGCCGATGAGCAGGGGCCGATGGCGATGCGGTTCGTGGCTCTGAACCATGGTCAGCCCGCCAGGTAGAGACTCGGAAGGCCGAGGGCCTGGATGAGAGCCATCGACCCAAGCAACACCACGATGACGACGCCCGCCGCCGCGCGCAGGCTCCAGGCCACCGCGCGCCGGTGCCGCCCGAACTCGGCGGCAACCACCCACCCCAGCGCGACACCGATCCAGCCCAACAGCCGCAGATACTCGGCCGGGTCCCCCACCCAGTAGCTGCCCCACGCCCACTGGGTGGCCGCGCCCTGCGCCGCCAGCGACACGGTGAGACACAGCGTCGCCAGCGACAGGTGGGGGTTGGCCGCCCCGTCTTCCGAGGATCCGTCACTCAGGGGGGTGTGCGCCAGGCCCGCCACCAGGACGCCGGCGCCCGCCACGTACGCCCAGGCGGACAGGCCGTACGACACGTCGTGGAGCACCGCCGTCGCCGTCAAGTAGCGGGGCGCCATGAGGTAGCCCGCCACCGCGCCGGCCGCCAGCAGCCCATAGCCCGCCTGCGCCCGCGGCATCGGCGGCACCAGCGCCACGCTCCAAAAGGCGGCAAAGGTGAGCATCCCCGCCGCGGCCGTCACCGTGCTGAGGAAGGCGTCCTCGCCCCAGTGCACCGTGGCCGCGACCATGCCCAACAGGCACACCAGCGCGCCCGCGGCGAGCAACCAGCGGCCCTGCGCCGCCCGGCGACGCGCCGCAATCTGCAGCGCGCCCACCGCCATGGCGACGGCAGCCACCCCGACCACCAACGACTCAGTTCCCCCCGCCATCACGCCGGCCACACGCCCTCTCGACCAGAACGGCCTCGACCCCCGCCAGCCAGCCCGCGGACGCCTCGCGCGGCTCCACCGCGAACTGGCACAGCGTCTCCGCACCCTCTCGCGCCCGCACGGCGACCCAGACACGGCGGTCGGGCCAGGCCACAAAGCCGATCATGCCCAGCAACACCATCGTCGCCCCGAGGGCGGCAATCGGGAGGTGCGGCTCGCGCGCCGCGCGCACGACCACATAGTACTCGAAATCGATGTCCAGCGTGATGCCGTTGATGCGGAGTTGCCGCCCCTCGGTGAGGAACTCGTCCGCCAGCGACAGGCCGTCGATGCCGCGCTCGACGCGCACGTGCAGCACAGGCCCCGCTATCCCCCGCGCCTCCAACGAGGGATAGTGCACCATGCGCACCACCATGTTCGCCTCGGGCAGCGCCAGGAGGTGCTCCTGCTGCCTGCCGGAAAAGCTGATCCTCGCCACAGTGCGCGGCTCGGGATCCTGTGCCATCGACTGCAATCGCAGGGCGGCCCCATCCGTGCCGCGGGCGGCCACCCGCGCCGCCGGCCCAAACCCGAGCTGATACAGTGCGAGTCCCGCGGCGCTCGCCCGCCGCAGCGTGTTCACCCGCACATCGCCGGCCACAGTGCCCTCGCGCGAAAGGCGAAGCGTGCTCGCCAGGCTGGGGATGCCGTCGTCGCTCGTCGGGGTGATCTCGATCTGCTCCAGGCGCGCCGTCACCTCGCCGTATTCGCCAAAGGCGCGCGTCTCGCCCAGGGCCAGTTCCACCGGCTCTCCGGCCCACCCCCACCCTTGCGCCACGAGGCTCGCCGCCAGGAGCAGCAGCACGCCGAGGTAGAACGCCCCGCTCAGGCGGCCGGCCAAGCCCGACCGACGCGCCAGCCCCAGCCGGGCGTCACCACGGGCGCCGGTGCTCTCCAGGCGTAACCCGGTCGCCGAGAGGGCGGCGCCGACCTCTCGCCAGGTCTCTTCGTCCCCCCAAGGGACCTCGTGGAGACGCACCTGCGCCCCCCGTGGGGCGGTGGCGCCCCAGCCCACTACCCAGGACTGCAAGAGGCGCACGAGGGATAGGGCGGCTATGGCCCCCAGCCCCACCCCAGCCAGCCGCGAGCCCGGCGACGTGCCCTCACCCCACGGCATCGCCAGGGGCGGCGCCACCCCATAGTACCCGGGCACGCGCGCCGCCTCGGTCAACCTAGAGGAGGCGACGACGCCCGCCACGGATACCGCCAACGCCACCGCGAGGACGACGATCGCCAGGCGACGCGATGCCACGGCGCGCCACACCTCGGCGCCGAGGAGCGTGATGCGTCGGTTCAGCGTGGTACGTCGCATGGGAGCTATGCCGTAGGATGCCACCGGAACACCTTTGCACCGCCAGGTTACTGGCATTATAGGCACGCCGCCGGACACCGTCAACGACACACCGGACGTCGTTGACAGTTCGCCCGCCCGCCTCTATACTTCGGTCCAGGGGATTGCAGTACACCCTGTTTGATAACCGTGTCCTCGTCCCCCGAGCCCGCGCCGGAGCGCCGCGTCGCTTCGGTCGTCGCTCCCCACGGCCTGGGCCGTGCCCCGGCCGGCGTGGCGGTCACACCGATGGTCGATCGCCGCACACATTCAGCCCGCGGAGGCTCTTTGATGAGACGACGGATCGCCGTGGTCACCGTGTTGTTCTGTGCCTGGCTGTTGGCCGGCTGCGCCATCACCACGCCGGAGCCGCCAGGCGGCGTCGCCGAGGCGCCGACTATCGCCGCGCCGGCCGCCCCCCAGGACACGGTAGCTCCGCCCGCCGAGATGCCCACGGCGGTCCCACTGTGGACCGACACCCCACCCGCGGAGCCGCCGGTGCCCGTCTCGCAGGCAACGCCCCAGGAGGTCTCTGCGTCCGCCGCACTCGAGCCGGGGGTGGTAGCGACGGTGAACGGCACCCCCATCGCTCGCGAGGAATGGGAGCGACAGGTCGGCCAGGCCCAGGCGTACCTCCTGCAGCAGCCGGGCACCGACCTGACCACCGAGGCGGGGAAGGAAGCGCTGCGGCAGGTCCAGGAGCAGGTGCTGGACTGGATGATCGATCAGGCGCTCATCGAACAGGCCGCCCACGAAGCCGGGATCCGTGTCACGCCGGAGGACATCGAGGCGCAGATCGCGCAGATGCGCGGGGGCGACGCCGCCCGCTTTGATGCCTGGCTGACCGCAAACGGCCTGACGCTGGACCTGTTGCGGGGTCAGGTGCGCGCCGACCTGATGACCGCCGCCGTGCGCGATCTGGTCACCGCGCAGATTCCCCGCAACGTCGCGCAGTACCATGTGCGCCATATCCTCGTCTCGGACGAGGTGCCGGCGCAGGCGGCGCTGGCGCGCATCCGCGGCGGCGAGAATTTCATCACCGTGGCGCGAGAGACGTCGGAGGACGAGACCACGCGCAACAGCGGCGGGGATTTGGGGTTCCTTCCCAAGGGCGTCATGCCGCCCGCCTTTGAGGAGGCGGCCTACGCCCTTCAGCCGGGGGAGGTGAGCGACGTCGTGCAGAGCGAGTTCGGCTACCACGTCATCCAGCTCGTCGAGGTGGACCCGACGTTGGCCGTGCCCGACGAGCTGTGGCCCGTGGTGCAACAGCGCGGCTTTGATGATTGGCTGGCCGCCCAGCGCGCCAGCGCCACCATCCAACGCGCCATGTAGGGCGCGCACGCCGACGATCCGGGGTTTGGATCGCTGCGCGCCGCCCGGGTCGAACAGCGTTCGACCCCTACCATGACAGGCCGCTCGGCGTATCGTAGGGCGCGCACGCCGACGATCCGGGGTTTGGATCGCTGCGCCGCCCGGGTCGAACGGCGTTCGACCCCTACCATACCAGGCCGCTCGGCGTATCGTAGGGCGCGCACGCCGCTGCGCGCCGCCCGGGTCGAACGGCGTTCGACCCCTACCATGACAGGCCGCTCCGCGCGCTGTAGGGTGCGCCCACCGTTGCGCGCCGGCGGGTCGGACGGCGTCGGGCCTCCACACGCATCCTGGCGTTGGGTACGCAGATGCGCCGGCGCGATGGCCCTTAGGAGAGATAGATGGAGATTACGTGGTACGGCCAGAGCTGTTTTCGTTTGCGGAGCCGCGGCCTTTCTGTGGTCACCGACCCGTACAGCCCCTCCACGGGACTCAAGCTGCCGCGCCTCACGTCGACCGTCGTCACCGTCAGCCACGAGCACGAGGATCACAACAACGTCGACGCGGTCCGGGGCTCCCCCTTTGTGATCCGCGGCCCCGGCGAGTACGAGGTTGAGGGGATCTTTTGCATCGGCGTCGCCACCTGGCACGACGACAAGGGAGGGCGCGAGTTGGGCCGCAACACGGCCTATCTCATCGAGTTCGAGGACCTCACCCTCTGCCACCTGGGGGACCTGGGGCACGTCCTGAGCCAGGAACAGGTCGAGCAACTCGGCGACATCGACGTGCTGTTCGTGCCCGTGGGGGGGCGATCCACCCTCACCGGCACCCGCGCCGCAGAGGTGGTGGGGCTCCTGGAGCCCAAGATCGTCATCCCCATGCACTACAAGGTGCCCGGGCTAAAGGCGCAGATCGAGACGGCCAACCGCTTCCTCAAGGAGATGGCCGTGGAGAGCCCGGAACGCATGGAGACCCTCACCGTCACCGCGAGCAGCCTGCCCGAGGAGACGCGCCTCGTCCTGCTGGAGCCCAAACAATGAGCCGCCACAACCCGCGGCTGCTGCGGTGTGACACCCCCGAGGAGCTTCGTTCGGCGCTGGTGGCGGTGGGCGCCGATCCCGAGGGGGTCGCGGCGATGCTGCCCAAGGGACGCCTCCTGCTCCTCCGCCTCGACGGCGTGAGCGCCACGGGGGCGCACATCATCAAGGAGCACATGCTCGCCTCGGAGGCCGACGCCGCCCTCTCGGCGGGCGCCTACCGGGGCATGGAGGCCACCACCGACCTCCTCCTGCTGGGCAACGAGCGCTCCGTGCGCGGCACGCTGGCCGCGCTCCGTGAGGAGGCGCTGCCCGAGTTGCGCGCCCTCGCCGAGGAGGCGCGGGGGGCGCTCGACAACGCCCTCGCCCCGGAGCGCGTCGCCCTGCGCATCGGCCGGCGCGCGTTCGTGTGGGGCGAGCGCGCCTACATCATGGGGATCGTGAACGTCACTCCCGACTCGTTCTCGGGGGACGGCCTGCTAGGCGGCGCCGGAGAGGCGGGCGCCGGTGGTGAGGCGGTGGTGGATGCCGCCGTACAGCAGGCGCTCCGTATGCTCGATGAGGGCGCGGATATCCTCGATGTGGGGGGCGAATCGACGCGCCCCGGCGGGCAGCCGGTGGACGCCCAGGCCGAGGCCTCCCGGGTCCTGCCCGTCATCGAGGCGTTGCGGCGCGAGACGGACGCCCCCATCTCCATCGATACCTACAAGGCGTCCGTGGCGCGCCAGGCGCTGGATGCCGGCGCCGATATGATCAACGACGTCTGGGGCATGGCCATGGATCCCGAGCTGGCGCCGCTGGCGGCCCGGCGCGGCGTGCCGGTGGTGCTCATGCACAACCGCAGCAAGCCCCGCGACGCGGCCCAGGAGGCGCGCCTCGGTGGGCGTTACGTGGGGGTCAAGTACACCGACCTGCTCGGCGACGTGATCCGGGAACTCGGCGCGCTGATCGAGGCCGCCGAGGAGGCGGGCGTGGCACGGGAGCGCATCATCGTCGACCCCGGGATCGGGTTCGGCAAGACGGTGGAACAGAACCTCCGCCTGCTGAACCACCTGGACGCGCTGCGCGTGCTGGGGCTGCCCATCCTCGCCGGGCCGTCGCGCAAGTCGTTCATCGGCTACACCCTCGACCTCCCGCCGGAGGAGCGGACGGAGGGCACGGCGGCCGCGGTGGCCATGGCCGTCGCCCGCGGCGCCGACATCGTGCGGGTACACGACGTGCGTGTCATGGCGCGGGTGGCGCGCATGACCGACGCCATCCTGCGGGCGGGGTGAGCGTGGCGCGCGCCTATATCGGCCTGGGGGCCAACCTGGGGGATCGCCGCGCGCAGATCGAGGGGGCGCTGGAGGCCATGGCGTCGCACGGCATGCGGCTCGTCGCCGTCTCACCCCTCTACGAGACGGAACCGTGGGGCGTGACCGACCAGCCCCGCTTTCTCAACGCCGCCTGCGCCGTGGAGACCGACCTGCCGCCGCATGACCTGCTCGACGCCCTGCAGGCGATCGAGCGCGACATGGGCCGGGTGCGCACCGTGCCGTACGGCCCCCGGCCCATCGATCTCGATATCCTCATGTACGACGACGTGCGCGTCGACACCGAGCGACTCTCCATCCCCCATCCGGGGATGCTGGAGCGCGCCACGGTGCTCGTGCCGCTGGCCGACATTGCCCCCGATCGCGTGCATCCCGTCACCGGCCGCACCGTCCGAGAGCACCTGGCCGACCTCGGCCCCACCCCCGACGTGGCCCCCTACCCGCCGGGCCTGCCGGACTGACCCTACGCGCCCGCGGGCCGCACGGCGTGCGGCCCCTACACGGGCCGGGCCGGCGAGGCGTTCGCCCCTCCATCCATCCACCCGGCGCGCGGCGCGCACGCCAACGCGGGGCAAGGCGAGGGGGCGGTGTAGGGCGCGCACGCCGGTGCGCGCCGGGTACCGTCAACGGACGGCCCATGCCCAGATGATCCGCGGAGACCCACCCGTTCTACCCAACGCACGATCCGCGGAATCCGCGTTCCATCGGACTCACACAAGCACGCCCCTCACGCCCCCGCCGAACCCGCTGCCCCTGTGAGGGCGTGCAAGATGATGCGCGAGCGCTCCAGCTCCTCGGCGGCCTTGAGCGCGTCGCCCCTCTCCTCGAGCAGCCCGGCCAGCTCCTCATGCGTCTCGGCCAGGTTCAGCTGGTCGCCATAGTCGTCATAGACCGCCAGCGCCTCGCGGAGATAGCGCTCGGCGACGGCCCAGCGCCCCTCGCGCCGCGCGATGCCGGCATAGATGCGGTCGACGTCGGCCATGCCCAACTCGAATCCCAGGCGCGAGAAACGCCGCATGGCGCGGGTGCAGTGGTCGCGCGCCTCGTCCAGCGCCTCATTCGCCAGGGCCACCTCCGCCAGGTGCAGGTGGACGAGCCCCTGTTCGCGCACGTCGCCCACCTTCTCGAACAGCTCCAGCGCCCGGCGGTAGCACGTCACCGCCTCGTCGTAGGCGTTCAGTCCAAAGTAAGAGAACCCCATGTTGCTCAGGCCGCGCCCCACGTCGAGCGGTTGGCCCAGGCGCTCAAAGGTGTCGATGCTGCCCTGGTACAGCTCCACCGCTCTGGCGCGGTCTCCGCGGGCGTTGTACATGATGGCCATGTTGCCCAGGATGCGCGCCTGCAGCAGCTCCAGCCCGTCGGTCTGCGCCACGTCCAGCGCCGCCTGGAGTCGCCGCACCGCCGCCTCCCAGTCGCCGCGCTCAAAGTCGAAAAAGGCCATGCTCAGCAGTGCGCTGGCGCGCCGCTCGCCGTCACCCAACTCCTCCGCCAGCTGCAGGCTCTCGCCCGCGAGCGCGACGGCGCGCTCCCAGGAGCCCGAGCGCCCGTGCACCGAGCCGAGGTCGAGGAGGATCTCGGCCTCATTGTGTCGCTCTCCGAGGGTGCGGCTGGCCGCCAGGGCGGACTCGAGCGCCGCCACCGACTCGTCCAGGCGCCCGACGGTGGAGAGGAGGTGGCCCCGGCGATGGTCGAGCGCCAAGCGCTCGATGGCCAGCTCGCGCGTCTCAGGGAGCCGCTCCACGAGGGACAGCGCGTCATCGAGGAAGGCGAGCGCCTCCGCCGGCGCAAAGTGGGCCTCGGCGCGCTCCGCCGCGCGCAGGGCATACCGATAGCCCTTTTCCGCGTGGCGCGCCCGCACAAAGTGGTGCGCCAAGTCATAGATGCGCCCCTCCTCGTGCCCCACGCCCTGCTCCCGTACCAGCTCTTCCAGCGCCTCGCCCGCCATGAGGTGACTCTCGCGCCGAAGCCCCTCGGGCATCTGATCGTAGAGCACCTCGCGGATCTTGGCGTTGGCAAAGCTGAACCCCGCCTCATCCGAGATGACTAGGCCATGGCGCTGTTCCAGGGCGAACAGGCGCCGCATCACCTCCAGTCGCGAGCGCCCCAGCACAGCCGCCAGCAGTGGCGCGTCGATGTGTCGGTGTGGCAGATCGACGCCGCCACCGTAGCCGCGCCGTGTCACCGTGTCATAGCCGACGATGGCAGCCCAGTCGAGCGTCTCGCGATCGTCGTCCTCCGCCTGCTCCACGCGCCGCATGACGACGTCCAGGATGCTGCCCGGTATCTCGACATCTTCCAGCGCCGCCGCCAGCTCCCAGTGGTCCTCCACGCGCTCGAGAATCCCCTCGGCCTGCAGCAGCTGCAGCGTCTCCAGGAGGTAGAAGGGGTTGCCGGCCGATTCGTGGTGCAGCAGAGCGCAGAACTCGTCGTCCAGCGCCGGGACGTTCATCATGGCGGCGGCCAGCTCGCCCACCGCCTCGGCGCTCACGGCATCGAGAGCGATCTCGGCATGTAGGTGCTCGCGCCCCATGCGCTGAAGCACCTCGCGCAGCGGGTGACGCCCGCCGGAGGCGCCCGGGAGGATGTCTTCCGGGCGATAGGTGCCCACCAGAAGGATGCGCGTCCCGCGCACGCCGCGCGCCAGGTAGTGAAAGAGCTGCAGCGTGGTGGGGCTGGCCCACTGGAGGTCGTCCAGCACCAGCACCAGCGGGCGCCGCCGAGAGACCTGGTAGAAGAAGCGGCTGATGAGTTCGAACGCCTGCCCCTGGGCGTCCTGGGGCGACGCGTTCCGCAGCCACCGGGCGCGCTCGCTCGGCTGCCCCCCCGCGCCGACGCGGGCGGCACTGGCGTCGCAGATCTCGCGGACGTCCTGGAAGGCCGCCTCGACCTCCGCATCCCCCTCGGACCAGACCGGGCGCCGCTCGTCGTAAGCGCGCACCATCTCGACAAAGGGGGCGTAGGGGTTGGGTGCGTCGCCATAGAGGCACTCGCCGGCCAGCACCAGGGCGTTGCGGCCGGCGGCCGCGTGGGCCAGTTCACGCACGAGGCGCGTCTTGCCCATGCCCGCCTCACCCGCCAGAAGGACGGTGCGTCCGAGCCCGGTAACCGCCTGATCGAGGGCGTCGGTGAGGGCGCCGAGTTCCGCGTCGCGCCCCGCCAATGGGAGGGAGCCGGGGTCGATGCCGGGGCCGCTCAAAAGGGCATCAGGCGCCGCGCCGGCCGGCAGGTTCGCGTCGGTCTCGCCGCTCAGCAGGCGATCGAGGGCCGCCACGAGTTCGTCGGCGCTCTGGAACCGCCGCGCAGGGTCCTTTTGCAGCAGGCGCTCGACGATGGCGTCCAGCGCCGGTGGGAGCGAGGCGACCACCTCACGCAGGCGTGGCGGCTGCTCGTTGAGGTGTTTGTAGATGATGCTGACGGCCGTCGGGCCGGGGAACGGCGGCTGGCCCGCAACCATCTCGTGAAGCACGGCGCCCAGCGCATAGAGGTCGCTGCGCGCGTCCACCGGCCTACCCACGGCCTGCTCGGGGGCGAGGTACAGCACAGTGCCCATGACGGTGCCGGTGCGCGTCATCGCCGAGGCCTCGCTGAGGTGCGCCAGCCCGAAATCGGCGAGCTTGGCGTTGCCCTCGGCATCGAACATGACGTTGCCGGGCTTGACGTCGCGGTGTACCACACCACGAGCATGGGCGAGCGCCAGGGCCGACGCCACCTGCCGCGCGATGCTCACCGCCTCACGCCAGGGCAACGCGGTCTGCTGCAGCCGCTCCCGCAGCGAGACGCCGGACATCAGCTCCATGACGATGTAGCGCAGGCTCTGGTCGACCCCCGAGCCGTACACCTCGACAATGTGGGGGTGGCGCAGCATCGCCAGCGCCTGGGCCTCGCGAGCGAAGCGCAGCACCATGTCGGGCTCGGCGCGCTCGGAGAGGATCTTGAGGGCTACTTCGCGCTTACGACTCGGGTCGTAGGCGCGGTAGACCTCGCCGGCGCCCCCCAGGCCCACCAGCTCGAGGATTTCGAGGTTCGCTACAGTCCGTCCGATCATGGCGTCATGCTCGAGCCGCGACACACGGCGTGACCGCCGTGGCGCGGGGCAGGGCAGGCCGTTACGACGATGGCCGTCGGCCCGTGCCTACCGAATGTGGATTGTGACGCCGGCGCTGCATGAGGCGGCCGGCAGGGGGCCAGGGATCCCGCGATGCCGTCGCGAACGTCCGCCGTGGCCCCTAGCCGACGAGTTCGACCGGCAAGCGCACGGTGAAGGTGGTGCCGACGCCCTCGCGCGATGTGGCGTCGATGGCGCCGCGGTGCCCCTCCACCAGGCTCCGCGTCACCGCCAGCCCCAGGCCGATCCCCTTCTCCTTGGTGGTAAAGAACGGCTGGAAGAGGCGCGCCATGTTCTCCTCCGGGATGCCCGTCCCCGTGTCGGACACCTCCGCCACGACGTCGTCGCCGTCGCGGTGGCTGTGGACGGAGAGCACCCCACCGTCGGACATGGCCTGGGCGGCATTGGTCACCAGGTTGACGAACACCTGCTGGAGTTGGTCGGCATCCGCCCGTATGGAGGGGAGGGCAGGGTCCAGTTCGCGGCGCACCTCCACCGATTCGGGCATGATGACGCGCATCAGCGTCTCGTCGAGGATGGCGTTGAGGTCCACATCGCCCAGCTGGCGCGGCCTGTTCCGAGAGAAAAAGAGCAGGTCGTTGATGATCTTGGACTGACGGTCGATTTCGCGGTCGATCTTGGTCAAGTAGCGCTTGAGCATGTCGGCCGACTCGGCCGCCTTGCCCTGCGCCACTAGGCGGTCGAGAAAGTAGACGGCGGTGCGCATCACCATGAGGGGGTTGCGCAGCTCGTGGGCCACGCTGGCCGCCAGCCGCCCCACCGCAGCCAACCGCTCCGCCTGCACGAGCTGCGCCTGCGTCTCGCGCAGTTCCGTCACGGTTTGGTTGAGCTGAGCGTTGCTGGCGCGCACGTCGTCGTACAGGCGCGCGCTGCGGATGGCCATGGCCGCCTGGCTGGCCATCGCCTGCAGCAGGCGCAGCTCGGCCTCGCCAAAGGGGCGCATGCTCATGCGGGTATCCACATAGATAGCGCCCTGCAGTTCGCCCCGCGCAATGAGGGGCACCGCTAGGACCGAGCGGATGTGCTGCACGATGATGCTCTGCGTCAGCTCGAACCGCCCGTCGTCCTGGATGTTGGTGGTAAGGATCGGCTCGCGCCGCTCCATGACGCGGTTCACAAGGCTCGAGCTAAAGGCCTCGTCCGTCTGTTCGACCTCGCGCTCGCCGAACCTGCGGGCGATGGCGGTATAGTAGCCACCATCGGGCCGCGCCAGCGCCACGAAACCGCGCTCCGCCCCCACGAGGACGATGGCCTTATCGATAATCGATTCCAGGAGGTCGGACAGCTCGGAGGCCGCCGCGAGTTCTTGCGCCACCTCATACAGCGAGGCGAGTTCGTTCCCCTGCTGGCGGAGATCGGCCACCTCGCAGCGCAACTCGTCCACGAGCTTGAGCATCCCAGGCGCAGATCGCGTGCCCCGCTCCTGCAGCCGCTGGAATTCGGCATTCAGCGTATCGAGTATGGTCAAAGAGTCTGTCACGCTGTCCCCCATGCATTGAGGCGGTCGGCTATCGGCTGTCGGCAGCACCTGGTCGGTGATCGGTCTTCGGTGAGCGGCGCGTTTTCGTGGATCGGCGTCCGACAGTAGCTGAGAGCGGACAGCCGATCGCCGACTGCCGCCCCCTCACCCCGGCAGCGACGACATGAGCAGCGGCAGGAACGTGGCCACGTCCAGCGGTTTGCGAAACACCGCCTCGGCCCCCGCCTCCATCGCCTTGGCGGCGAGATCACCCTCGTCATAGCCGGTGATCATGATGACGCGCACGGCGTCGTCCAGGCGCTTGAGTTCGTGCAGCGTCTGCACGCCGTTCATGCCCGGCATGCGGATATCCAGCAGGGCGAAATCGAAATGCCCCTTGGCAGATAGCTCGACCGCGCGCTCGCCACTGTCGGCCACCTCGACCTCGTACCCCTCCAGTGAGAGGATGTCGAGCATGGTTTCGCGGATCCCCGGATCATCATCGACGACCAAGACTTTGGGGCTAGCGGCCATTCGTTCACGGGCTCCTTCAGCGATGTCGCGGCACGCGTTTCAACCCGCCACGGCACGTACTAGGTTCCGACGCGGAACAAAGTCCCCTCCGCCACGGAACGCGGTGAGTTCCGCGCTGCCTCTCCAGTGTAGCCAATTCTAGCATATTCTACGCATGAAGATGTAAAGATCGCGTAAAGTTACGTCGACTTGATTGCTCTATCGGGTACCCAAGCCGTCTGGAATTGCACCTCCATGCGGCACGGCGTACAATTTCCAGACTGCCACTGCGTGCGTCGCCTGCAACGCACGTTGCCTGCTTCGCACGTTGCCTGCAGTGAGGAGGTTATCGGCTTGGTAGCGTTCGTTCGAGATGGCGCGGCCGCGCGGCGTGTGGTTCAGCGCGTGGCCCTAATGGTGTTGATTGTTGTCGTGTTGATGGCGCCCATCGGTGGGGTTGAGCCAGCAGCGGCCTCAAGCGCGGGCGACGAGGGCGCCTCCCCCACCCCCATGATGCTCGATCCCACTGACCTCCCCCCTGAGGCGTTGGCCAAGATCGATCCCGCCCTCCTCGATGCACTCCTCGCGGCCCACGATGCGCTTGGCCCGTCCACCCCGCAACCGCACGCGCAGCCCGCCGCGGAGGGCACCGTCACCTACCTCGTCTACCTGGAGGAGGCGCCCCTGGGCGACCTCACGTTGCCCAGCGACCGCGTGGAGCGCCTGCGGGCGGTGGTAGCACGGCTGCAGGAGCACGCCGAGCACACGCAGCGCGGCGCTCTCGGCGCCCTGCAGACTCGCCTGGCATCCGGGCGCGTGGCCCGCTACCACAGCTACTGGATCGCCAACGCGCTGGTCGTCGAGGGCGGCCTGGAGGCCGCCGTGGCGCTGGCGCTTCTCCCCGAGGTCGTGGCCCTCGCGCCGAACCGCACGATTCCCATGGCGCAGCCGCGCGTGGAGACGATATCGGAGGCCGCCCCCGACATCGCCTGGGGCGTCGATCGGATCGACGCCGAGCGGGTATGGACCGAGAGCACCATTACGGGCCGGGGGATCGTGGTGGCCAACATGGATTCGGGCGTCGACTGGACGCATCCCGACCTCCAGCGCAAGTATCGCGGCTTTGACGCCGCCAATCCCGCCGCGTCGGACCACAACTATAACTGGGTCGATCTCACCGGCACTTACCCCGACGCGCCGGGGCCGCGGGATACCTCCGGCAACTATGTCGCCAAGCTGCACGGCACCCACGTGATGGGCACCATGGTCGGCTCATCGCCCGATGACGCCACCATCACCGGCGTCGCGCCCGATGCCCGCTGGATCGCTGTCAAAGTGTTCGACGACGGCGGCCAGCCCGCCACGGAAGAGGCTTTCCTGGCAGGGTTCCAGTGGCTGCTGGCGCCCACAGACCTGAACGGCCGCAACCCCGACCCCTCGAAGGCCCCGGACGTCGTCTGCAACTCCTGGGGCGACGACGAGGACGGGGGGACATCGATGACCTTTGCGCGCAGCGTCGCGGCCCTGCGAGCCGCCGGTATCGCGGCCGTGTTCTCTGCCGGCAACTCGGGGCCCGGCGTCGGCACCATCGACTCCCCCGCCAGCTACACGGACACGCTGGCCATCGGCGCCACGAACCCCGGCGACCTCATCGCCGAGTTCAGCAGTCGCGGTCCCTCGCCCTGGGGCCACATCAAGCCGGACGTGGTGGCACCGGGCGTCTCCATCGTCTCGACGGCACCGGGAGGCGGGTACGCCACCCTCTCCGGCACGTCTATGGCGGCGCCCCACGCGGCAGGGACGTTGGCCCTCGTGCTCCAGGCCGACCGCCAGGCGTTCGGCGTGCCGACCATGACCATCACCACCACCGAGAGCATCCTGCGCGACACGGCCGTCGATCTCGGCGACCCCGGCCCCGACAACACCTACGGCTATGGTCGGGTCGACGCCTACGCCGCCGTGCGCGCAACGCAGAACATCCACCGGCTCATCCTGCCGCTGGTGTACCGCCGGGCGCCCTCGCCGAGGCCGTAGGCGCGCATCCGGGGCGCGTAAGCGTCGGGCTCGCGCGGGTGTTTGGATCGCGAAAGCGCGACAGGGGCGAAAGGCGCCTCGTCGGCCCGGCGCCCTTCGCACTGTAGGGCGCGCACGCTGTGCGCGCCGGGCCGCGTGGACATGCGACCCTACCCGCCGCCCCGGCGCCCCTCGCATGTAGGGCGCGCACGCTGTGCGCGCCGGGCCGCACGGCGTGCGGCCCCTACCCCGCCGCCCCGGCGCCCCGCGCACGGTAGGGCGCGCCCGCTGTGCGCGCCGGGCCGCACGGCGTGCGGCCCCTACCTGCCGATCCGGGCGCCCCTCGCACTGTAGGGCGCGCACGCTGTGCGCGCGGGGCCGCACGGCGTGCGGCCCCTACCTGCCGATCCGGGCGCCGTCTATAGCCGATCCGGGCGCCCCTCGTCGCGCAAGAGTTCCCGCAACGCATAGTACGCCAGCTTCGGCCGGCGATACTCGTCCAGCAGGCCCTTGTTGTTGTAGCTACGCGGGCGTCGCAGGGCACGCGCGCCGCCATCGGAGCGCGTATCGCAGAACTGCCACACATAGTAGCCCGCCAGATCGCGCCGCTGGTGCAGGTGCTGCACGCACTCGGCCAGCAGCCGGCGTTGGTACTCCTCCGACCAGATGACGCCGTCCTCCAGGGCGTGATTGCCATAGATCGCGCCGGCGCCGAACTCGGTCACCACCATCGGCTTGGCGCCGATCTTGGCGCGCATGCGGTCCAGGAACTCGGGCCAGGAGAGGTCGTGGGTGTACCAGCCGTGGTACGCGTTGACGCACACCACGTCCACGAGGTCGAGGCAGATATCGTTCAGATGGCGGTCGGTGGCATAGGTGACGGGCCGGGTGGGGTCCGCCTCCCGAGCGGTGTCGACCAGGCGCTCCACCACCAGCCGCCCCTCGGGGGTGTCGGTGGCGCACTCGTTGAGCACGCTCCACGCCCAGATGCAGGGATGGTTGCTGTCGCGCTCGATCATCGCCCACACCATGGCCGAGGCGCGATTGGCGATGACGTCCTGCACCATCTGCTCGCGGCTGAACCCCCACAAAGGGATCTCTTCCATGAACAGGATGCCGCGCTCGTCGCACAGATCGAGCAAGCGCTGGTCGTTGGGATAGTGGGCGCCGCGGATGCTCGTAGCGCCGAGATCGGCCAGCAACTCCAGGTCTCTGAGCATCAGGTGCGGCGGCAGGGCGAACCCCCAGTCGGGGTGGTCCTCGTGGCGGTTCACCCCGCGAATGCGGAGCGGCTCGCCGTTCAACAGGACGTCGGTGCCCCGCACGACGAGGCTGCGAAAGCCGGTGCGATCGATGACGTCATCCCCCGCGAACTCGAGGCGCACCGTATAGAGCTGCGGGTCGCCGGGCGACCACAGCCGGGCGTCGGGGACGTCCACCGCAAAGAGGAGCACCTGCGCATCGCCGGGGTCGAGGCGTACCTGGCCCCGCTTGGCCGGCCGGCCGTCGAGGTAGAGGGTCCAGCGCTCGTCGATCACGCGGTCACCTACGTTGGTCAGTTCCGCCCGCACGCGCAGCGTCGCCTTGGCTCCCGATACCACCGGCGTCAATCGCACGCAGCTGATGTATCCCGGCCCCGGCAGCTCCTCCACCCACACGGGCCGGTGAATGCCGCCGTAGCGGAACCAATCGAGGTTCGCCGAGGGGATGGTGCTGGTCATGTCATGCGTGTTGTCCACCCGCACCACCAGTTCATGCTCACCAGACTCGAGCGCCGGAACGGGGAAGCAAAAGGGAAGGAAAGCGCCGTAATGCTCGCCCAACGGCTCGCCGTCGAGCCAGACGTTGGCCTGGTGGGTGACGGCCGAAAAACGCACCACCGCCGCGGCGCATGGCCCGCTGGTGAAGCGAGTGCGGTACCACGCCGCGCCCTCATAATGCAGGTACTCGCGACACGTGTTCCACACGCCCGGCACCCAGACCTGCTGTCCGCGCGCAGGAAAGCGCCGGTACCACTCCTCAGCGATACCGGCGTCGTTCGGATCGGGCAGCCAGTCCCAGCAACCCTGTAGATCGATCTGCCTGCGCATCGTAGTGGTGGCAAAGGTCCGGTGCATGGCGGCTCCCCCTGGGTGTGGCATCGGCGCGAGTGGGTGAGAGTATACCGATGAACGCCGTCAGCGGCAATCGGCAGTGCGCGTTGTGCGTTATGGGTTGTAAGGTAGGAGTTGCCGGTCCCCCCGGCGGTTCCGGGTTGCAGGTGGCAGGTTACAGACTCTGGTGTGATGATTCTCTGTAGCCTGTAACCTGTCACCTGGAACCTGTGACTGGCGCAGCAGCTCACAACCCACAACCCGCAGACCCGCAGGTCCCGATTGTCAAACGCCCCCTCCTATGCTAGAATGGGCGCTAACAAGCTGCTCCGCCCACTTTGCTCCCCTGAGCTACCGGCCGCACTCGCTCTCCTCGCCGGATGGCGCCCCTGGGGACGCCCCACCGGGCTACGCTTCACTTGGTGAATATCGCTCGGACCATCCAAACCACCACTTGCGGATCCATCGAAAGGAGCACAGGCCAGTCATGGAGCATCAAGGAAGCCAGCCCCAGAGTGGGCTCGCGGCGCTGGTCCGTAACAAATGGACGCAGCGCATCGTCTACCTCATCATCGTCCCCGCCCTCTTGCTGTACGCACTGTGGCTTCCCCCCGCGAGCCTCGGCGCTCGCCTGTTCCATACAGACTATCCGCAGGTCACCCCCAACGAGGGCGGCCTGGTCGCCGGCCCCGAAGGGGCGCGTCTCGAGGTGCCCGCGGGCGCCGTGGCCAAGCGCCTGCGCCTGCGCATGGATGCCCTAACGGCCGACGACGTGGCCGCGCTCAAGCCGGATCGGCCCGAGGCCGTCGCGGCCCAGGCCCTGCCGGCGGACGTGACGCTCCACGGCCCCCTGTACCGGCTCGACGCCCTCGGAGAGCCGCCCAGCGAGGCGACGATCACACTGCCGGTCCCCTATGACCTCTCTACCCTGGCCATGGCCGAACTCTATGGCTGGGACGGCGCGCAGTGGCGGTGGCTGCCGGCGCAGGTGCTGCCGGGCGGCACCGAGATGGCCGCGCAACTCGATAGCGTGCCCTCCATGCTGGCCCTCGTCGAGGCACAGCCCGCCGACCTCGGTATCGCCTTTGGCGCCCCGTTCGCAGCCGAGGCCAATGATCTCGCGAGCGCCGAGGCACCGGTGGTGCTGCGCGGGTTGGTCATCGACAGCGACGGCAACCTCGTGGGTGACCTGCCCACCGCCGACGCTCTGTCCTCCCTGGCGCAGGGCTACTCCCTGTCGATCTCGAACGTGGTCGGCGGCGTGGCCCGCAGCGACTGGGTCGAGAACATCATCTCGGACGGGGCGACACGCCAGGCCCATACCGATGCCATTGTCGCCGCGGCGGCCGCCGGTGGCTGTGCAGGCATCGAGATCGCTTACGAGGGACTGAGTGCCAGCGCGCGCGATGATCTGACGGCGTTCGTGCAAGAGCTGGCGGCGGCGCTGCACGCCACGGGCCAGCAGCTGGCCGTGCGCATCGCGCCTCTCGCCGATGATGCACTCGATTGGGGCCAGGGCGCCTACGACTGGCGCGCCATCGGCGCCGCGGCCGATGCGGTGCGCGTGCCCGCCTCCGCCGAGGCGCATACCGCCGACGCCATGGATGCGCTCCTCGGCCAGGTCACCCGTGAGGTGGACCGCCGCAAGGTGGAACTGGTCATCGACACCTACGCCCGGCGCAAGGCCGGCGGAGAGAGCGCGTCGCTCACCTATCGCGAGGCGCTGGGCCTTCTCACGCAAGAGATCTCGGCCGATCGCGCCGGCAAGCCCGTGCTGCCCGGCCAGGCGGTCAAGGTGTCGCTGCCCGATCTCGCCACGACGCCCATCGACGTCGACGCGCAATCGCGCGTCTACTCGTTCGCCATCGACGAGGGTGGCGCGCAGGAGACGGTCTATCTCGAGACCGCCGCGAGCGTGGCCACCAAGCTGGCCGCCGCATCGCGCTACGCCCTGGGCGGCGCGGTGCTGGACGGCGCCCTCGACGCGGCGAACGATCAGAATATCGCCGCCATGGCGCGCAGCTACCGTCCGGATCTCGTCGTCCCCGAACCCACGTTCGCCCTGGTGTGGACGGTGGAGGACGCGACCTCCAAGCGCCTGGCGCAGCAGGTGGTGCCGCTCACCGACCCGAATTATACCTGGACGGCTCCCAGCGCTCCCGGCAACTATGTCATCAGCGCCGCCGTGTCGGATGACGGTGGCGAGACGAACCTCGGCGGCGACGGCAAGCTGGCCATGCTGGTGCCGACCATGACGCCGACGCCGACGAACACCCCCACGCCGCTGCCAACCAATACGCCGACGCCTGCGCCGACGAACACGCCGGCGCCCACCAACACCCCGGCGCCGCCGGCGCCGGCCGGTCAGAGCGATGCCGCCCCGCCCGCAGCGGAGCCCACAGCGCCGCCCGCGGCGCCGCCTCCGGCGGCTCGTCCTCAGGCGCCCAGCTCCTTCGGCTATGGCATCCAGGTGCACATGGTCGATCAGGGCAATCACGGCCAGATCCTGGACAACGTACAGGGGATCGGGTTCGGCTGGATCAAGCAGCAGGTAGAGTGGTTCCGCTTCAACCCGGCGCCCGGCCAGTACAACTGGGGCTCGCTAGACGCCGTGGCCGACGCCGCCGCCGCGCGCGGCATCAAGGTGATGTTCAGCGTGGTCAAGGCGCCGCACTGGGCGCGCCCCGGCAACACCGACTTTGGCGTCGAGGGGCCGCCGGCCGACCCCCAGACGTACGCCGACTTTATCGGCGCCATGGCCGCCCACTTCAAGGGCAGAGTGCAAGCGTACGAGATCTGGAACGAGCAGAACTTGCACTATGAGTGGGGCAACGAGCAGATCGACGCCGGGCGCTACATGGAGTTGCTCAAGCGGGCCTACGGCGCTATCAAGGCCGCGGACTCGGGCGCCATCGTGGTGAGCGGGGCGCTGACCCCCACCGGCGCGCCACTCCCGTGGGCCATCGACGACTTGGACTACCTGCGGCAGATGTACGCGCACGGCCTGCGCAGCTACTGCGACGCCGTGGGCGCGCACCCCAGCGGGTACAACGTCCCGCCCAACGCCCCCTGGCCCGGGTACAACGACCCCCATGCCGGCTTCCGCGGCCCCTTTGATGGCGGCAGCGCCGGGCACCACAGCTGGGCGTTCCAGGGCACCATGGGCGGCTATCGCGCCATCATGAACCAGAACGGCGACTCGAACAAGCCGATCTGGGTGACCGAGTTTGGCTGGGCCTCGGTGGAGAACCTCGGCGTCGGGCCGGCGGCGGGGTACGAGTACGCCGCCGACAACAGCGAGGGTGAGCAGGCGCAGTTCATCGTGGAGGCCTACCAGCGCGCGCGCGCCGGGCACTTTGGCAGGGTGGGACCCATGTTCCTCTGGAACCTGAACTTTGCCCCGGTGGCCGGCAACGCCTGGGAGGGCTCCGCCTTTGGCATCGTCCGCGGCGACTGGAGCCAGCGCCCGGCCTATGCCGCGCTGCGCGACATGCCCAAGTAGCCAACGTTTGGAGAATGCCGCGACGTAGAGCACAATGAGAGTGCTCTACGTCGCTTTCTTTGGGCGTCGGGCCACTCTGTGGGAACCCCCCTGCCGGCTTCGGCGTCTCTACCATGTGGTACATCCTCTGGATGGGAGTCAGCCATTGATACAGCCATCACGCACACAACGGACCCTCATGGGCGTTCTCGCCCTGATCATGGTGGTGTTGGCGGCGTGCAGTCCGGCCGTCACACCGTCGAATGCGCCGGGGCCGGGCGCCGCGGGCTCGCCCGAGGGCGATCCGACGCGCACGCTCCGCCCGACCTTTACGCCCCAGCCGACCGAGCCCGCGCAGGATGATCCCACCGCGGCGCCGGCGATCACGCCGCAGCCCGAGGGCGAGACCGTTGCGCCCGACGCGGCCACCCCAGAGGCGGAGCCCGCCGATGAACCGACCGACGCGCCGGTCGAGCCGACGGTGCCGGCCCCCAAGCCACTGCGCATGGAGTCGCCCGAGTACGGCATGCAGGCGTTCCTCTGGTGGCGACCCGAGGTGGCCAGCCGCGATCTGCAGGTGATCCGCGATGCGGAGTTCGGATGGGTAAAGGTGGGTTTCGGCTGGCGCGACATCGAGGGTGCCGCCAAGGGCGCCTTTGACTGGTCGCGCACCGACCTCATCGTCCAGCTCGCCAACGAGACGGGCCTCGACATCGTCGCCCGCATCGATCATCAGCCGCAGTGGGCCGGCGGCAACTTTCCCGTGAACGGCCCGCCCGACGACTATCAGGATCTGGCCGATTTCCTCTATGCCGTGGCCGATCGCTACCGGGGCCGCATCCGCGCCTACGAGGTGTGGAACGAGCCCAACCTGGCCCGCGAGTGGGGCGGACAGCTCCCCGATCCGGGCAAGTACGCCGAGTTGCTGCGCCTTTCGTACGCGGCCATCAAGCGCGCCGACGCGAACGCCATGGTGATCAGCGCCGGCCTCTCGCCGACGGGTACATGGAACGACGAATCGCGCCCCGACGACTGGTACCTGGAGAGCATGTACATCGCCATGGGCAACAGCAGCGACGGCTACTTGGACGTGCTGGGCGCCCACGGCGCGGGATACAAGAGCCCGCCCGAGCGCGATCCGGCGGAGGTCGCCGCCAACCCCGACCTGGGCGGCCACCGCGCCTTCTCCTTCCGGCGCGTCGAGGACCTGCGCGACATCATGGTGCGCTACGGCGATGCCGACAAGCAGATCGCCCTGCTCGAGTTTGGCTGGACCAGCGATCCCCGCCCCGAGTCGCCCTACAACTGGCACGCCGTGAGCGAGGAGATCAAGGCCGAGTACCTGGTGCGCGCCTACCAGTTCGCGAAGGAGAACTGGTCGCCGTGGATCGGGCTGATGAGCCTCATCTATATCGCCGATCCCGACTGGACGCCGGAGCACGAGCAGTACTGGTGGGCCATCACCGAGCCGAGCTACCCCGAGTTCGTGCCGCGTCCGGCGTATACGGCGCTGAAGAATATGGCCAAGTAGCCGTCGGCGGTCGGCTCTCAGCGGTCGGCTGTTAGCCGTTGACTGTTGGCTTGATGCCCGGTGATGGGTGTACACTGCATCGCGACAGAAGCTAATGGCCAACAGCCAAGAGCCCTTGACTGAGCGCCGTTCGCAGACGACTGACAGCCGATCGCCGACGACTGACCGCTGCCGCTGTTGCCTTCTTGCACCGTACGATGTAATATGGCGCCAATTGATACATCACTGCGCATAGGGTGGAGCCATGCCAATCGTCATTGAGGGACGACGGCCCTTGGTGGGTGCGGTCGAGATCGGCGGAGCGAAAAACGCGGCCCTGCCGATCATGGCCGCCACCCTCCTGACCCCCGACGAGTGCTGGCTGGAGAACGTCCCTTACATCGAAGATATCCGCAACATGATGCGGGTGCTGCACCATCTAGGCGTGGCGGCCCGTTTCGAGGGGCCGAACTGCCTCCGCATCAAGGCCACCCGCATCAGCAAGTCGTACATCTCGAAGGAACTGGCCCAAAAGATGCGGGCCAGTTTTCTTGTCGCCGGCCCGCTGCTGGCGCGGTTCGGCCAGGCCGAAGCGCCCCACCCCGGGGGATGCGCCATCGGCAACCGGCCGGTGAGCGTCGATCTGGCGGGCTTCCAGTCCATGGGCGGCGTCATCGCCAGCGGCGAGGAGGGGTACACCATCAAGGCGCCACGCCTCAAGGCGCAGCGCCTGATCCTCGACTACCCCAGCCACACCGGCACCGAGAACCTCCTCATGGCGGCGTGCCTGGCCGAGGGGACCACCATCATCGAGAACGCCTCGGTGGAGCCTGAGGTAGCGGACCTGGCGAGTTTTTTGTGTGCCATGGGGGCGCGCATCTCGGGGGCGGGCACCAGCGTGATCCAGGTCGAGGGCACACATCGGCTCCACGGCGCCGCCTACCGCGTGATGCCCGATCGCATGGAGGCCGGCACCTTTGCGCTGGGCGCCCTGATCACCGGTGGCGATGTCACCCTGGATGGGGCTGTGACGCCGTACCTTGGCGCGCTCACCAGCAAAATGCGCGACGCCGGCGCCGAGGTGGAGGCGACCCGTGAGCGCTACCGCGTGCGCGTCACGCGCCCGCTGACGGGGGTGGACGTACAGACCTACCCCTACCCCGGCTTTCCCACCGATCTGCAGGCGCCCTTTGCCACCGCCATGACGCAGGCGCAAGGAGCCTGCGCCATCCACGAGACGATGTTCGACGGCCGCCTGCTCTACGTGTCCGAGTTGCGGCGCATGGGGGCGCGCATCGACCTCTCCTCGGGGCGCACGGCCATCATCCACGGGCCCACGCCGCTGCGCGGGACGCCGGTCACCGCCCTGGACATCCGCTCGGGCGCCGCCATGGTGCTCGCCGGCCTGGCCGCCGAGGGGACGACGCACATCGGCAACGTGGTGTACATCGATCGGGGATACGAGAACATGGACGCCAAGTTGCGCAGCCTGGGCGCTTCCATCGCGCGCGTCGAGGAGAACGAGCACCCTTGCCCCCAGAACGACTGCGAAGAGCCGGTCGACTGGACGCTCCACCCCCTGGACGACGCCGCGTCCTAACGGCGAGGGGGGGGGCGGCAGTTACAGGTTGTAGGCAGCGGGTCGTAGGCCCGAAGGGGTCTCTAGTTACAGGTAGCAGGTTACAGGCCCAAGCGTGACAACTCGCTTGGGCCTGTAACCTGCCACCTGTCACCTGTAACCGCCCTTTGTAGCGTTGCCGGGGCGGGCCTCAGGGTCTGAGCGTCTCGTGCAGCCAGAACATCGTGGCGCGCGACGCGACGCCGTCGTACGACACGCGCTCCCAGTCGGTCTCGACCACCACGTCGCGAGGGTAGCGCGCCACTAGCACGATCGTCTCCTGGGGTTGGCCCTCCAGATCGAGCACCGCGTAGGTGCCCTGCACCGCCAGCACGTCCCCGATCATGCCCGTCTCCTGCACGGCGCGCAGGATGCGCAGGACGTCGATCTGTGCGCCGGTCCTGGTCAGCCAAGCTGTGCTCCCCCGGTTGATGGCCCAGTCCACGAACAGCAGCATGCCGTCGGGTCGTCCTTGGGCGCCGACGGTACGCACCCGCGCGATATTCGGGCGGTTGCTCTCCCCCAGGGCCCCCTCCACCGCTACTCGTACGACCCGTAGTGACTCGGCCGTCACCGGTAATGGCGTGGGCACCGGCGTCAGCGTGGGCGTGGCCGTCGGCGGCCCGGTGGGTGACGGCCGCGCGGTAGCCGTCGGGAGCGGTTCCGTCGGGCTGGCCGCAACCGTCGGTGGGACCGCAGCCGTCGCCTCCGGCGTCGGCGTCGCCGCGGAGCCGGTCGTGGCCGCCGCTGTAGGAGTCGCGGTCGGCTCCATCGTCGGCATCGCCGTGGGTGGGGGCGGCGTGGCCGTCGCGGTGGACGTGGGTAGAGGCGTCGGCGTCGCCGTGGGCTCGCTCGTCGCCGTAGGTGCCGCCGTGGGCGTGTCTGTCGGCTCGCTCGTCGGCGTTGGCGGCGCCGTGGGCGGGGCGGTCGCCTTCCGCCTCGCCCTCCGGCGTCGGCGGGGAGGGCTTCGGTGGGTGGTCGAAGGAGAGGTGCCGTGGCAGGCGCCACGGGCGGCTCCGTCTCCGTGGGCGGGGGCGCCGGTGTATCGGTGGGCGGCACCGGGGTGGGGCTCGCCGCCTCAGTCGGTGGCGGGGCGGACGTGGGCGTATCCTCGGGGGTGGACGCCAACGCCACGGGCGATGGCCGTTCTGTCGCCGGCGTGGCCTCGGCCACCGGCGCCGGGCGCTCGGCGAGCGCCGTCGCCCATCGCTGCGCCGTGGCGGGGTTCGCCAGCAGCCAAATGAGCGCCGCCCAGCCCAGCACGACGCCCGCGGTGGCAAAGTATATCCGTCGCGTGGCGCGCAGGCGCAGGGCCGGCGGCGGATCCTCTGTCCAAGCGTGGGAGCCGCACGCCCGGCAGGCGAGTTCAGGGGGCTCCAGCGGGTCGCGGCCCAGCCCGCAGTGCGCACACCACACGGACTCGCCGCCGCCGCTCAGCCAGCGCCGCACGCGTCCTGGCCCCACCAGTTCGAGCACGGGAGGGCTGGGGGTGTCGCCGGGCGCGCCGCCGCAGAGCGGGCACACAAACACGGCCGACAACCCAGGATCGCGGGGATACCCGCAATGGCTGCAGTGTGTCTGAAAGTGTGATGATGCGCGCGCTCGCCCTGCTGCGGCACTGGCCCCTCGCCATAGACCATGGAGCCCGGACGCGTCGTGCGTCCTAGGCGGTATCTCGTGCTTGGTCGTCCACTGCGATCCCGGCGCTGACCTGTCGCGCCTGCTCTAGGTCACCCTCGGCCTGCCCGATGCCCTCCACGAGGCGAGAGCGCTCCTCGGTCCACGCCTCGAACTCGTCACGGCCCCGCAAGATCACATCGCGCCACTGGATTCCGTTCCGGAGGTCGGCGATGGTCGCGACCCGGGGCTCCCTGGCGGTGCCGGCCTGCACGGTGATGAGGATCGATTCTGCATACCGGGGCTTTCCGGGCCAGATCCGGCCCAACAGAGGGATACCGGCGCGGCGGGGGAGCACAGAGGTGCCCAGGCGCACGTCCAGGATGTCAGGAAGGGGGATCACGATGCTGCCCTGCCACCCGTCGAAGCGCAGGGAATAGTTCGTGAGACGCAGCGTGCCCCGGTCCAGCTCCTCACCGTTCAAGTACACGGCCGGCGCGCGGCGCAACGTCTCCCGATCACCCTTGCGGAGCGCCATCTCGGCGGACTCGAGGCGCCGCGCCGCCCCCGCGACCGACGCAGGGTCGCCTCGAACCCTATCGTCGTTCCTTGCCCACTTGTGAGCCGCTTTCGCCACCCGTGTACTCCTCTCAAGCTCCCATGGTGGATGGTTGGCTGCCCCATTGTAGCGGCAGCAACAGTCGGCGTCAACCGGGGCGTGCAAAACTCGCGCGCAAGTTCGCGCGCGAACTCGTCCTATCCCTCCGACCAGTCCCCGATCCCGCCTCTCGGCGGGGGCGCAGGCCGCCCCTCCGCCCGATGCGCCTCGCGCGATACAGGCGCATACTCAACCCAAGGCGATGGAGCGGTCGGGCGCGCAACACGGGGCGCGCCGAGACGTAATAGAGGTAGACACTCTCGGTACACGTGGAGGATTCACATGAACAGGGATTCGCGCAATGCGGCCAACGTGGTCATGGGCATCGTGCTGGTGGGGCTGGGGCTGCTCTTTCTCGTGGCCCAGTTCCTGCGCATCAACCTGTGGTCGTTGGGCTGGCCCCTCTTTGTCGTCGTCCCCGGCCTGATGTTCTTTGCGGGGATGGTGGCCTCGGGCAAGGGCAAGGCGGGAGGGCTCGCCATACCGCAGCATCGTCACCACCGTCGGGCTCATCTTGCTCTATCAAAACACCTTTGACGCCTGGTCTACCTGGGCCTACGCGTGGGCACTGATCTTTCCCACCTCCGTCGGCATTGGGCTGATCATCAAGGGGCTGTGGGATGAGAGGCCCCATGATGTGCGCGAGGGGCGCCAGATGGTGCTCGTCGGGCTGATCATCTTCGTCGCCGCGGCGGTGTTCTTTGAGGTCATCATCGGCATCGGCGGCGGCGGGCTGAGGAGCTACTTCTGGTCGCTGGCCCTCATCGCCATCGGGGTGTACCTCCTGGTGAAGCGTGGCCTCCTCACCACCTCGTCACGCGGCGGGACCAAGCCGGGGCCCTTTGAGACGCCGCCAGGGAAGGAAGACTAGCGCGCCGCGTGCGCTAGGTGCGTTGCAGGTATCAGGTTCCAAGGCACAGGCTGTAGCGGATGGTCTTGCTACAGCCTGTCACATGTAACCTGTCACCTGCGACGCCGCTCCGGCTCCGCCGCGTCAGGCCGGCCGATACTGCGCGCGTCGCTCGGCGTAGAGCGCCATGTTCTCGTGCATGACGGCGCGGATCGCCAGGTGGTACGGGCAGCGTGCCTCGCACTCGCCACAGTCCTGGCACTCTTCCGCTTGCGCAACGACCTCCCCCATCATGGCAAAGAAACGCTCCGGCGGAAAGCGCTTCAAAAAGCTCTTCATGTTCATCAGCGTGGAGATGCGGATATTCTGCGGGCAGGGCTGGCAATAGTCGCAGCGGCGGCAGAACTCGGTGCCCAGCTCGTCCATCAGCCGCTGCATCTCGGCGCGCTCGGCGTCGGACAGCGCCGCCGGTCCCTGCATCAGCGCCACGATCTCTTCCATCTCTTCCGGGCCTCGATGCCTGGGATCGGCACCAGGTCCGGGTACTGACGCAGCCACTTGAAGGCGATGGTGGCGTTCTCCAGCATCCCCCCCGCCATGGGCTTCATGGCGATAAAGCCCACGTCGTTCTGGCGGCAGATGGGGATGAGGCGCTCCAGCGGCTCGGACGTGACAAAGTTGAACGGGAACATCATCGTCTCGAACAGCCCAGAGCCCGCCATCATCACGGCGGCCTCGCGCGAATGGGAAGTGACGCCGATGTGGCCGATCTTGCCCGCCGCCTGCGCCTCGCGGGCGGCCTCCAGCGCGCCGCCGGGCCCGACGACCTGGTCGAACTGCTCCTGGGTGCTCACGTTGTGGAACTGGTACAGCTCGATATGGTCCACCCCCAGCCGCCGCAGGCTCTGGTCCAGGTGTTGACTGAAGGTGGCCGCGTCGCGCGCCGGGCTCTTGCTCGCCAGGATCAGCCCCTCGCGCCGCCCCTGGATCGCCCGGCCGATGCGCTCCTCGCTGGTGCCATAGCCATAGGCCGTATCGATAAAGGTGACACCCAGATCGGTACAGCGTCGCACCAACGCGACGGCGTCGTCGTCGGTGAGCCGCTGGATGGGTATCCCCCCGAACCCGACCTCCGACACCATCAGTCCCGTCTTGCCCAGCCGAACCTTACGCATGGCTTTGCTCCCTTTCGTTCAACGTTGACCCACCACAAAGCGCCACCGGCCGACCCGTATGGCCCACGGGCGGCACGGCAGACACGCGCGGCGCCGAGCGCCGCGCCGTTATTCACCGCGAGATTTCCACACCGTCGGGGAATGCGCCCTGCCCGCGCACCGGTCGCCCCTTGGGCGCGCGGTGCTGGGGAGACGCTAGCGGGGACGGACCGCCGCTTGGCTCAGCAGGTGCAGCTGTTCCCGCACGATGCGCGCGTACGGGACGCCCACGGTCAGCGCGACGGCCACGCGGCGCCGTTCGATGCGCACCACCGTCCCCTCGACATCGGCCCTGCCCGCGTCATCGAAGGTGATGACCGCCTGCACCGGCTCCCCCGTCGCGACGTCGTGCGAATCGGGGCAGCTGAACCTCACCCCTCCCTCCGAGACGTCGATGACCTCGTAGCGCCGGCCCCACACGTCGACCGAGGGTCGGCGCATGATGGGGTAGCGAATGCGATAGTGGCGGCGACGTTCCTGGCCGCTATACGTTGGCGCCATGCTGCGGTACCTCCTGGGATGTACGAGCGAACATCCGCACGAGCAGAACGGGGCCATGATACCGGCGGGGGAGAGGGGCGTCAAGCGCCCACCGGGGCCGAGGCCCTCGGCTGACGCACCCCAAGCGCGCCGAGGCGCGTAGCGGACGGGGCGCCCGCCTTGGAAGGCATTCCTTGGCGTAGCCCGGCCATTGGTGGCCCGGCGGCATGGAGTGGCGGCGCAGCTAGCACCGTGGGCCAACGCCCACGTCTAGTACACGTCAAGTGCGCCTTGGCGCGCTCCTAGGAGACGAGGCCCGCCTCGGCGGGCACTGCCCGTGCCAGACGGCGTACTGGCGCCGGAGCCCCTCTCTAGGGCGTCCCGCCAGTGATGACCCTCTCGTACAGCGCGAGCGTCTCACACGCCGTGCGCTCCCAGAGTAGCGCGCCGCGCGCTCGAGGCCGCGCCGCGCCATGTCGGCCCGCAGGTCGACGTCGGCGGCCAGGGCGCGCAGCGCCGCCGTCATCGCCTCGGTGTCGTTGGGGTCAAAGTAGAGCGCCGCGTCGCCGCCCACCTCCGGCAGGCTGGAGGCATCACTGGCGACCACCGGGCAACCGCTGGCCATCGCCTCCAACACCGGCGGGCAAGCCAAACCCCTCATAGAGGGAGGGCTGCGCGGCGGCCACCGCGCCGGCGTACACGGCGGGCAGGTCCTCGTCGGGCACGTACCCGGCCGGATGACGCGCTCGCGCCAGGGCGAGGCCTCCACGTGGCGCAGGAACCCCTCGTACAGCCACCCCAGGCTGCCGACCAGCACCAGGCCGTCGAGCAGCCCCTCGTCCATCAGGGGGCCACAGGCGTCCACCAGGCGCGACAGGTTCTTGCGGGGCTCGATGGTGCCCACCGCCAGCACATAGCGGGGCGGCAGGCCATAGCGATTTCTCACGCGCTCCACAGCCTCCGCCGGCTGCGGCCGGAAGCGCGGATCGGCCGCCTCGGGGATGACGGTGATGCGCCCGGGCTGCAGCCCATAGAGCGCCACCAGGTCGCGTTTGGTGGCCTCGGACACGGCGATGATGGCCGATGCGCGCCGGCAGAACAGCGGCATCGCCGCGCCGAGGAACGCGCGGTTGAGGAGCTTGTGGTGCTGGGGGAGGTGCTCAAAGATGAGGTCGTGCACCGTGAGCACGGTGGGGATGTCTCGCAGCGGCGGGAGGAGGTGCTCCGTGGCGTGGAACAGCGCCGCGCCGGGCAGGAGGCCGTCCATCGGCGGCGCAGCCATTGCCCCGCCGCCACGAGGGAACGCCACGGCTTGTAGCCCCAGCGCACCTTCGCCGTGGGCCAGTCCTCAAAACCCGGCAGCGGTCTGCGCGCCCAGGCCGTTCTGGAACAGCCTGAGCCGATCGCCTAACAGGGGCGCAGCGCATGGACGAGGCTCTCGGCATAGCGCTTGAGCCCGGCCCGCGACGGCGCTGGACACGTCGACGTAGATGCTCACGTTCGCTCCCTCCACCGCCATTATACCGGCCCCGCCTCCGCCCACAAACCATAGCCAGCCGATACACACATTAGAGGGAACGCGGATCGACGCGGATCAAACGGATTTCCGCGATCAAATCGGAAAATCCGCGTTGATTCGTCCGATCCGCGCATCCGCGTTCCATTCCCCTTGTCCACGCACGGAATCACTGGTAGAATGGCGCCCGGTTGTGACCGTGCGCGATGGTAATCGTAGCGCGATGGTAATCGCGCCGCGCCGTTTTCACCGCGCCGCCAAGGGACGCCCATGGACCTCATCGAACATCTCAGGCGCGTGCCCCTGTTCCAGAACCTCTCAGAATACCACCTGTACCTGGTGGCCGACGCGGCCGTCGAGCGCCAGGTGCCGTCGGGCACGCGGCTGACACGCCAGGCGGATTTCGGAGGTGCGCTGTTCGTCATCGGCGGCGGCGAGGCCACCATCCACCGCGTCGACGAGCGCGGCGTGCAGCGGCCCGTGGGGATGGTGCGGGCGGGCGAGTGGTTCGGCGTCACGTCGCTGTTCCTGCGTGAGCCCCGCGACGCCTCCATCACCGCCGTCACCCCCATGCACCTCTGGACCATCACCCGCCCCGCCTTTGAGGACCTCCTGGAGCGCCACCCCGACCTCGAGGCGGCGCTGTGGATCCCTCCCGAGATCCTGGACCGGCTCGAGGCTCCGCGCTTTGCCTGGATGGAGCCCGGCGAGGTGGTGCTGTTCCACTCGCGGCGCCACTGGATCGGCCTGGTGTTGGGCCTCATTCGGGGCATCCTGGCGGGACTGGCCATCGAGGCGGTGGTCGCGGCGCTGGACGCCCTGACCCCCCTGCCGGTGAGCGTGCCCCTCTGGAGCGCCGTGGCGCTCCTCGTCGCCGCCGGCCTGGTGGTGTGGCGCTGGGTCGATTGGTCCAACGACTATATCGCCGTCACCACCTGGCGCGTCACCCACCACGAGCGCGTGGCGTTCATCTACGAGTCGCGCAGCGAGGCGCCGCTGGACCGCATCCAGAACATCCACGTGCAGCGCCGCTTCTGGGGCTCAGTCTGCAAGTACGGCACGGTCACCATCGAGACCGCCTCGGCCGTGGGCAGCCTGCGTTTCGACCGGCTCCCCTACCCCGACGAGCTGCGCGAGATCATCTTTGCCCAGCTCTCTCGCGTGCGCGCCACGCGCCAGGCGGCGGAGCGACACCTGATCCGCGATGAACTCGCTCGCGCTTGCACGAGGAGCACGATCGCCCGCTGCCGGTGGCCGACCCCTCGGCGGCGCGGCCCATCGATTATGTCGAGGACCTGCCCGCGCGAGAGGTCGTCTCGGGCCGGCTCGTGCGGCTCCTGACGTGGCTGGCCGCCAGCGGCATCGTGCCCCAGGTGCGCATTGTCACCGACGGCGCCGTCACCTGGCGCAAGCACTGGATCTTTTTGCTGGCCGACGTCGCCACGCCGGCGGCGCTGAGCCTGGCGTTGGCGGTGGTGTCTCTGCTCGGCTTCTGGGGGTGGTCGGGCGGGTTAGCGGCGCTGATCCCCGCCTTTCCCTTTGTGGCGCTCTTTCTCCTGGTGGTGTGCCTGGGCTGGTTCTGGTGGCAGGCCGACGACTGGTCGAACGATCTGTACACCGTCACCAACGAGCGCATCATCGACGTGGAAAAGCGCCCCTTCTTTTTCTCCGAGCAGCGCCGCGAGGCGAGCCTGGGGATGATCCAGAACGTGCGCTTTCACATGCCCACCTTTTGGGCGGCGATGCTGAACTATGGTGACGTGTTCGTGCAGACGGCCGGCGCCGGCGAGTTCACCTTCCATCGCGTCCCGAGCCCCAGGGAGGTTCAGGCCGAGATCTTTCGCCGCATCGAGGCCTTTCGCGAGGCGGAGCGCCGACGCGAGGCCGAGCGGCGACGCTCCGAGCTGTCCGAGTGGTTCTCGCTGTACGACGAGTTGCGCGAGCAGGACGTCCCCGGCGGCGGAGGCGAGGGCGGCCCGGCGGGCTGAGACCCACTCCCCCGCACGCCGGAGACGACGGTGGCGCCGCCGGCTAGCATTGACGCATCATCGCGCGCGCTATGCTGTCGTCCGTGGCGTCGCCCAGCACGTATGCTGGGCGCCTCCCCTCAGCGCTATTCGTCTCCTTCAGTGAGTGCTCTCATCGAGCCGGCGTCGCGCGACATGCCTGCGCGCCCGCGGCTCTCCATCCAACGCAAACCTTTCAGCCTCCAGGTGGGGCTCTAGTACAGAGGTTCGTTTCGTCGGGAGGTCTACGGCGTGGACGACTGGAGAGCGCTGGTTGCCGACGCTCGCGCGGGAGACCTGGCCGCCTTTGAGGCCGTGGTGCGGCGGTTCATGGATATGGCCGTCGGGTACGCCTACTCTGTCCTGGGCGACTTCTGCCTGGCCGAGGACGCCGCCCAGGAGGCGTTCGTCCAGGCGTACTATGATCTGGGCACACTCCGCGAACCTCAGGCGTTCCCCTCATGGCTGCGGCGCATCGTGTTCAAGTACTGCGACCGGAGAACCCGCCGCAAGCGCCTCCCCACGCTCTCCCTGGAGGCCACGATGGAGATTGCCGATCCGCAGCACGATCCGCAGGAGGCCGTGCAGCGCAGGGAGCTGCAGGAGGCGGTGTTGGGCGTCGTCAACGCCCTCCCCGAGCACGAACGCACCGCCACGGCCCTGTTCTACATCAATGGGTACTCCCTGGCCGAGGTGGGCGAGTTCCTCGATGTGCCCGTGTCGACGGTCAAGAACCGCCTGCATTCTGCCCGCAAACACATGCGCGACCGCATGGTGGACCTCGTGCAAGAGACGCTCCACGGGAATGCGCCGGACGAGGGCTTTCCCGAGCGCGTGCGCCACGTGTTGCAAGGCGTGCCGCGGGTGGGCTTTTATCGGGGTGGCGACGTGTGTCCCGAGGACGCGCCCTTTCCCAGCTCCCTGGCCGCGTGCTTGCGCCACCTCGGAGAGGACTATCCCTACCTGCCCATCGAGGCCCACGGCCGTACCTGGCGGCTCAACGATGCCACGGTGTACGCCATGGCCATCTCTGGCATCGCGTACGGCCTCCTCTGGCGGCCCGGCTGGCACGAGGACAATGTCGACATGATGCGCATCGCCGACGATCCTGCCGAGATCATCGACCGCTCCTTCGAGGCCGTCGGCTACAGCTACGAGATCGTCCTCGCCCAAGATGGCTCCGACCGCGGGGCGCTCATTCGGCGACGCATCGCCGAGAGCGTGCGGCGGGGACGCCCCGTGATGGCGTTTGGCGTGCTCGGCCTGCCGGAGTGCTGCATCATCACCGGCTATGACGGGGAGGGCGACGTCGTCATCGGCTGGAGCTTCTTTCAGGACGACGGCGAATGGGGGCAAGAGTCCGGTCGAGAGCGGAGCGGCTACTTTCGCCGGCGCGACTGGGCACGCGACACGCAGGCGCTCATCGTCTTTGGCGACAAGCGCCCGCGGCCGTCCCAGGGCGAGACCAACCGCAAGGCGCTTCGCTGGGCGCTGGAGGTCATGCGGCGGCCGACGGTCCAGGGATGCCCCAGCGGCCACGCCGCTTACACCGCCTGGGCCGACGCCCTGCGCCGCGATGGCGATTTCCCCGTCGAGGAGCCGGACGTACTGCGCTGGCGTCACGGCGTCCACGACGCCGCCGTCGGGACCGTGGCCGAGGGGCGCTGGTACGCCTCCCAGTTCCTTACGGAGATGGCCAAGGAGGAGCCCGCCATGGCGCCCGACCTCCTGGCGGCGGCCGCCTGTTTCAGCGCCGAGCACGATCTCATGTGGCGCATCTGGGGGCTGGCCGGGGGCCACCGCTGCCCCAAGGCGCACCTCAACCTGGCGGATGGCGAGGTGCGCCGCGCCATCGCCACGGTCATCGTGGAGGCGCGCGAGAGAGACATCGAGGCGGCGGCGCACATCGAGGCAGCGCTTTGCCGCTAGAGCAGGATGCCGCGGACGTGCCCGTCTCGTCGGTTCGGCGAACCCGATGGCACGCCCACACTACACGCGAGGAGTCGCTATGGACATCTATGACCGCTTGGGCGTTCGCAAGGTGATCAACGCTTGGGGCACCATCACCACGGTGGGCGGTTCGCTCATGCCGCCCGAGGCGTTTCGGGCGATGGAAGAGGCAGGCCGATCCTACGTCTGGCTGAACGAACTCAACGAGAAGGCCGGGCAGTACATCGCGCGACTCCTCGGCGTGGAGGCGGCCCACATCTGTTCCGGCGCGGCGGGCGGCATGGTGCTGGCCGCGGCGGCCTGTCTGACCGGCACCGACACGGAGCGCATCTGCGCCCTGCCCGATACGGGCGATTGCGCCAACGAGATCATCGTCCAGCGCAGCAGCGGCCACAACTATGTCTACCAGGGGATGCGCCATACGGGCGCCCGGTTGGTGGAGGTAGGGTGCCCGCAGCAGATGACGCTCGACGATATCGCGGGCGGACTCTCGGACAAGACGGCGGCCATCATGCTCTACCTCGACATCCACTGCCAGCCCCCGATTCGCGAGGTTGCCCCCATCGCCCGGCGCGCCGGCGTGCCCATCATCGTCGATGCGGCGGCCGAACTTCCGCCGCGCAGCAACTTTTGCCAGCCGCTGGCCGATGGCGCCGACCTGGTCGTCTTTAGCGGGGGCAAGGGGATTCGCGGTCCGCAGGCGACCGGCCTGATCCTGGGGCGGGGCGACCTCATCGAGGCCTGCCGCCTGAACGCCAACCCCTACAGCGCCATCGGGCGTCCCATGAAAGTGGGCAAGGAGGACATTGCCGCCCTGGTTGCCGCCATCGAGGCGTTCGTGGCTCGCGACGAGGCCGAAGAGATGGCCGAGTACGAGCGGCGCGCCGACCGGATCGTGGCCATGCTCGATGGCGTGCCCGGCGTCTGCGCGCGTACTCTCGTGGCCGACCCCAGGGCGCGCCCCGTGGTGCCGCGGGTGTATGTCGATTTGGCGCCGGATTTCCCGCTGACCGGGCGCCAGGTGAGGGAGGCCATGTTGGCCGGCGAGCCGTCCATCGTGATCGGGGAGACGGACGAGGGTGTGTCGGTGGCCGTGCTCCTGCTGGACGACGAATGGCAGGTGCATGCGGTGGGGACCAGGCTGCGAGAGGTCCTTCTCGCCGCGCGGGCGCGGTGAGGGGCGCGGCGTGGAGCCTCGGATCGTCGCGCGTCCTGCGTTCACGGTAGTCGGGATCGGATCTCACAGCCGCCACGAGCAGGGCGACATCCCCGCGCTGTGGGACCGGTTCAACGCCCGGCGCGGCGAGGTGCGCGCCCTCGGCCCGGGCGCCTATGGCGTCGAGGGCCCGGTCGACCCCGTCACCGGCGCATGGTACTACCTGGCCGGCGTCGAGGCCAACCCGACGGCGCCCGTGCCGGAGGGGATGGCGCGTTGGGACATCCCGGCGCAGGCCTATGCTGTCTTCACCTGCACCCTCGCCACGCTGAGACAGGAGTACGATCACCTTGAACACGTCTGGCTGCCGCGCTCCGGCTACCGCCGCGCCGTCGGACCCGAGTTCGAGTACTATGGCGCCGAATTTCATCCCGGGCACGATGACAGCCCGGTGTCGGTATACATCCCCATCGTGCCGCATAGCGCCTGAGGCCACCACCGTGCCTCGCCAGCATCGTGGCGCTTGTCGGGGCCGCACGGGCGTGCGGCCCGGCGCGATGATCCAGGCATCGAATGATCGACGCGCCACTCGCCGCTCACCCGCAAACCTATCAGCCTCCGAGTGGGGCTATTCGTCAGGTCGGATCATCGTTCGGCTCTGCGCCAACGCCTGACCATCGACAACCGACCGCAGAAAGCTGACGGCCCAAGCAAAGGAGGTCCCTATGAGCGCCTCGCATCCACCCCGCCTCATCCTCGAGGGCGTGCCCAAGATCGGCTATCACAAGCACCTGTGCCCGTTTCCCGGCGCACTCTACGCCTGCATGGAGTACCTCGGCGACCCCTGCAGTTATGACGACCTGATGGCCATCACCGGCGGCGCCTTCCGCCGTTTCTGGAACCGTGACGACGGCGGCAACATCGACCTGATGTACCTGGCGCCCGAGCCCGACCGGCGGGCGTTTGCGGCGCTGAACTATGCGTATCGCGTTGTGCCCTGGGACAGGGCGGCGATGATGGCCGCCATCCGCGAGAGCATCGCCAGGGGGCGGCCTGTGATCTCCTTCGGCATCATCGGGCCGCCGGAGGCGGGCATCGTGGCGGGGTACGACCGCGACGGCGAGGTGCTCTACGGCTACTCCTACTTTCAAGATGGCGCCATTGCGGGGTATTATTCATCCGACGATTGGTTTCAGACGCAGGGTGACGGCGGCGCGTACGCGCTGATCGTCATCGGCGACAAGCGTGCCGAGCCGGGGCCGTCGCCGCGCGAGCTGCTCGTCTCGACGCTGCGGTGGGCGGTAGATCTGGCGCGGACGCGCGAGCGACCGGGAGTGCCCGATCACGTCAGCGGGCTGGCGGCCTACGACGCCTGGGCCGACGCCATGGAGGTAGACGCCGATTATCCGGCCGACGATGCGCAGGTCATGGGGATACGCGTGATGGTGCACGGCGACCAGACCACCATGCTGTGCGATCGCGCCAACGCGGCCGTCTACCTGCGGCGCGCCGCCAGCATCGCTCCCGAAGCGGCCGCCCCGCTGCACGCCGCGGCGGACCTCTATCGGGCCGTGTCCGACGTCACCGGGATCTGGCACTGGGGTGGCAGCATGGGCCCGGAGGTCGGCCAGGCGCTGGCTGATCCGGCCCTGCGCCGTGGCATCGCCGTCCACATCCGAGCCGCCGGCGCCAAAGAGGCGAGGGCGGTGGAGCAGCTCGAGGCGGCGCTGGTGGCGATGGCATAGGGATCAGTGGTCGGCAGTCGGCGATCAGTGGTCGGCAGTCGGCTCTGCTTGGCGGGCGCATCATGCCAGCGCACCAGCCATATGGCCAATGGCCAAGAGCTAACGGCCAAGAGCCGACCGCCGACTGCTGACCGCCGACCGCCGAAAGCAGACGCTCGTGTCCGTTCTGGTAGCCTACGCCACCCGTCATGGGGCAACCCGCGAGATCGCCGAGGCGGTGGCGGCGTCGCTGCGCGCGGATGGGCTGGAGGCCGACGCCCTGCCCGTCAAGGGCGTGCGCTCCCTGGATGAGTATACCGCCGTGGTGCTGGGGGCGCCGCTGTACATGTTCCACCTCCACGCCGACGCGCGTCGCTTTCTCTCGCGCCATCGGCGGGCGCTGGAAGAGATGCCCGTAGCCGTCTTTGCCGGTGGCCCCTATGGCGAGGCCGGCGAGGAAGTATGGCGAGAGGTACGCGCCAGCCTAGACAAAGAGCTGGCCAAGTTCGCCTGGCTCTCGCCCGTGTCCGTCGAGGTGGTCGGCGGCAGGTTCGACCCCACCGCGCTGCGCTTCCCGTGGAGTTGGCTGCCGGCTCTCAAGGGGATGCCCGCCTCCGATCTGCGCGATTGGGAGGCGATCCGTGCCTGGGCGGGCGGCCTCGTGGCCCGGCTTCACGCCGAGCCGGTACGAGAGGGGGTGTGAGGGATGAAGAGCGCGACCAAGGTTACGGTAGCGGTGTTCGGCACGATAGCGGCGATCGCCGGCGTGGAGCACGGCATCGGCGAGGTGTTGCAGGGCAACGCGGCGCCCCCGGGAGTAGTGATCCAGTCTTGGCCGAACTCGGCGTTCTTCCGTGCCCTGAGCGGCGAGCCGGCGATGACGGTCATCCCCAACTTGCTCGTCACGGGCATCCTGGCCATCCTGGCGACGGCGGCCTTTTTCCTGTGGGCCACCATGTTCGTCCAGCGAGAGCACGGAGGGCTGGTGCTCATGGCCTTATCCGTCGTGTTGCTGCTGGTGGGGGGAGGTTTCGGCCCACCCGTCCTGGGCATCATCCTGGGCATCGCCGCCACGCGCATCAACGCGCCGCTGAGGTGGTGGTGTGACTGCACCTCTCCCAACGTGCGGCGCGTACTCGGCACCATCTGGCCGTGGTCGGTGGGCATCGGCGCGCTCGTCTGGCTGCTCGTCTTCCCGGGGGTGAACATCGCCAGCTATTACTATGGCATGGACAACGCGACTGTCATCGCGACGGTGATCGCGGCTGCCTTTGGCTTCCTGCTGCTGAGCATCATCACGGGGCACGCCCGTGACAGCCTGCAGCGGCCCGCCGCAGCTCGCGCGCGGTCGAGGTAGCTGTCGGCGGTCGGCACTCGGCGGAGACAGGATGTGCAACAGGCGCTTGGCCGTTAGCCCTTGGCTCTCTCCGTGCCATCGAGTCCCGCTCGATTAGCCAATGGCCAACAGCCAACGGCCAACAGCCGAAAGCTGACCGCCGACCGCCAAAAGCCTATCTCTCCCCCAGCGGCGCCGTGCCGCGCGTGAGCCGCACCCAGGGGTACACGCCGATGATGTGATCGTGCATGTAGCGCCCCTTGGAGGGGGCCAGGCGCAGCCCGTGGAATACCTCCGAGGGCACATCATAATAGCGATAGGCGCCGCCGCGCCGAAAGACCACCTCGAGGGCGCGGGCCTCCTCATCGTAGCCAAAGGCGCTGATCATGGTGGAATCCGCCTGGACCCACACCGTGCGCTCCGGCTCCGCCCCGGGACGCCGCACCCGCGGCATGGGTACCCCGGCGTCGAGCGCCTGCTCCAGGAAGCGCGTCGCGGCGCCGATGCGCACCTCCGCCAACTGGCCGGCGTCGTTGACGACGGCAACCACCCCCTGTCCCTCGTACTCGCTCACCGCGCGGCTGCGCGGCGCCAGGGACACGGTCAGCACATCGCTGTCGCGGTCATAGTGTGTCATGGCATCCGTACCTGTGGAAACTTGGCCGGGGGTGGGGTGCGAAGCGGTGGTGCGGGAGCGCGGGAGACCGCGCCCGATGGACGGAGTGGCTCGTGGTGGCCCGGCGACTGCTCGTTACACACATTATAGGCCGGAGCCGGGCGCGGCCGCCAGCGCATCGAGACATAGGGGTCTGTCCAGGGTTTTTAGTGGGCGTGCGGCGGGCGACCGGCCGGTCGCCCCTACGGGTCGTGCGCAGGTGTAGGGGCAGATCGACGTGTCTGCCCCCGGGGGGCTCTTCCGAAATCCTGGACACACCCAGGACATAGAGGGCGCCCTGGAGCGACCAGGCGCGTCGGCGAACGGGGCTATTCCTTGCTCGGGCCCACCTCGATGGACAGCTCCCGTTCCCGGGGGCGCCCGAACCGTCGGGAGAGCCAACCCGCTACGCGGCGGTTCAGCACCTCGTCGGCGGCGGCCAGCACCAACTCGATCTGGTGAAGGACGTCACCGCGCCCCTCCCAGTGCTCGCGCAGCACCCTCTCCCCGGCGACCCCCATCAGGCCGACCACGCGGCTCAGGATGAATGCCAGCGCCACCGTGTCGTCCGTCAGGCCAAAGGGAACGATAAAGTCAGGGATGAAGTCGAGGGGCGTGATGACGTAGGCGCTCGCGCCGAGCAACTGCAGCTTGAGCCCGGGGCTCAAGCGCGGGTCGCGCAGCAAACGAATGACGAGCGTGAACAGATCCGGGAGGAGTAAAAGGTACTCGCGCACCGCCGGCCGCACGTGGCGCCGCTCCAGCCAGCCGGCCACTTTGCGCCGCAGCCGCGAGTAGTGACGCTCGGCGCGGACGATCTCGATTTCGAGCTTGCGCGGGCTGATCTCTTCGCTCAAGGCTCACCTCGCTCTATGGGCCGGCCTGCGCCGGAGATGCATCATTGTGGTGGAGCCATTATAGAGCAACTCGCGCGAGGGCGAAATGTGCCCGTTCCCCCGAACGCACCCAGCAGATAGAGAGGTATGAGACATTGCTGAACTTCCTGGGACTGTCGGCTCGCCAGGCCCGCAATGCACACGTCGAGCTGCGCTTCGGGCGCCCGAATGCATGGCTCTCATTCTAGCGGCCCTGCTCGTGACGAGCTGTGCCACGCGCGGACGGACACCGCCCGTCGCCACGCCGCGCGCGACGGTGCCTCCCTCTCCAGTTGCCGCCATCGCAGAGCCCACGGCGGCCGGGCGGCGAGTGACCCCAGAATCGACCCCCGAACCGCCTGCGTCGCCCACCCCGGCCGATCGCAGGCAGCTACTCATAAGCGCGGTCGATAACTGCAGCAAGCCGCCAGCTTCTCCCTGACGGCGCGCGAGGTCAGAGCCTACCGGGCCATCGAGCCCGACGGGGAGACCCGCCTCGTCTACGGCGAGTTCACCACGCGCTACGGCCTCATCGGTCGCCCAGCCCTCAGAATCCGCGCTGGCCACGAGTACCGGTACGACCCACAAGCAGCATTTGCCGCGGTCGAAGCATACACGTATCAGAGGAACGGCAGGTACTACAGTCGACTCGTCGAGGCCTCAGGCGCCGGGGCAGAGGGTGAGACGAGCCTGGAGCGCACCGAGCCGCTGGCCGGCGATCTCTACCAGACACTGCTCACCTACTCTGACCGGGCCGAGTTCGTCGGCGAGCGTGACGGCGAAGCGATCTATGTGCTCGAGCACCCCGAGTGGTATCGGTTGCGCGGGGCCGCCGGCTTTGCCGACCTAGGGTTCCTGTACGGGCAAGAGGATGGCGCACGCCTCGTCGAGCAGTACGCCGCCGAGCGCTACCCCAACGTGCGGGGCGTACGGTTCACCATCCACGTAGCGATGGAGGACGAGACGATCAGCACGGTGTTGGTCGATGACGCCGAGCTCATGGTTTCAGTCTGAGCAGAGGTCGACCGCGCCCTGATCGCTGAGGGCGTCGAGCCCTCAGGCCTGACGCGCTATGAGGTCATGGACGAGCATGGGGCCGAGTACCACTTTGCGCAGTACGAAACCGTCCCTGGCTTCTCGATTCCACAGTAGCCCGAATCCCCGGGCCGCACTGTTGTCGTCCGAAAGGCAGCCTATGCTGGCCTGACCGCTCTAAAGGGCACGCACGAATCACAGGCATGCAAAACGGGCCATGGCTCGCTAGCCATGGCCCGTACTCTCTGGCGGAAGCGACGGGATTCGAACCCGCGATCTCTGCCTTGACAGGGCAGCATGTTAGGCCACTACACCACGCCTCCGCAACGAGAGGAATCATACCACAATTCCCGCCGGCCGCCAAATCCGACCACGATATCGCGCGACGGTACTGAGGGGTAGGGGCAGCACGCGTGGCCGCATGCCAACGGGCAGGCCACGGCCGTCACTCCACGAGGCGAAAGTCCAGCCCGTGAATCGCCACTGGGTCGATGGTCACCTGAGCCGGTGTCGCGCTCCCCAGCATGCGCCGCTCGCGCAGCCAGGCCTCGGCGCGCGCCAGCGACCGCGCCCTCCATACGAGGGCGAGCAGCGTGCTCTCGTCGTGGGGCACGATCCGTATGCCGGGCCCCGAGGCGGGCTGCCAGTAGCCGCGCTCCACAGGCAACAACGGAGCGAGGAGGTTCTGCCAGCGCTGGCGAGCCCGCTCCGGGTTGACGGCGCCGAGAATGATCTCCGCGACGCTCACCAGTCCCAGCGGCCCCCCACCCGGCTCTTCAAGAGCCGCCCGGCCGGCCGACAGCACCTCATCGACCTCGCGCGCGTGTTCGCACATGTACACGATGTGCCGCCCGGCACGGGGAGATGCCGCGCGCGCCCAATGCCCCACAGCCAGCATGCGCGCCAAGGGGTAGAGCGCCCGCCGCGGAACAGAACCCACGCCCCACCACCGGCTGCGCAGGAGCATCCCGTGCCCCTCGCCTGCCAGCCCGCCCAGCAGCACGTTCGTCCAGCAGATCCCTCGCGTCCCATCGGGCCGCTCGCCGAAGGACAGCACCGGCAGGCTGTGCGGGATGCCGCGCGTCTCCAACTCGCCCAAGCTCACTTCGAGGGGATAGGGCTCGAGGGCGATCCCAAAGAGGCGAGCGCTGCCCGAGGCGCGGCCCCGAGCACTGCCGAGGCGGGCGATCTCTAGACACACGTTGCCGGCACAGATGCCGCCGCTGGCATACCAGCCACGACTCTGGATCGGCCAGGAGATGGGGAGCCCCAATGAGCCCGCCAGTACATCGAACAGCGGCTCGGGGTCATCGACCCGAACCACGATGTGATCGATGCGTTTGACGATCGCGGCAAGAGCGGGCATGGCGCAGGATCCTGATCTGCTCTTGGCTGGCGACCGACGGGACGAGGCCCCTAGACTTCGGGCGCGTCATCCCACGGATAAGCCTCGAACGCGCGGGCCGCCTCGCGCACGCCCGGGTCGGGCGAGTAGCGCCCGCGCTTTTCGACGGGCAGCAGTTCGGCGATGCGCCCCATGATCTCGTGTCCTATCCGTTCCAACTGCTCGCGACGCTCCCGGCCGCGGCCGGTGGCCCGGAAGGGACCGAAGGGACGCCCGATGCGCACGGTCACGGGCGCCCGCTCCCCACGCACCAGGCGCGGGAGGATGCTCGGCACGCCGTCAAACCCCATGGGCAGGATGGGCACCCCGGTGCGCGCCGCCAGGAACGCCGCGCCGGGACGGGCGGGCCGCAGCACCGTGGCCCAGCTCCCCGCCTCGGGGTAGATGCCCAGCACGCCCCCCTGCGTCAGGACGGCCTCGCCGGCGCGCAGTGCCTCCATCGAGGCGGCGCCCCGATGCACGGCATAGAACCCCCACAGTTTCGGGATGAGGGTAGCGAGGGCCGGCGCGTTGGGCATGCGGAATCCACCGACGAACTCCAGCGGCCAGGGCGCCACCCGAACCATCAGCGCCGGGTCGACGAAGGAAAAGTGGTTGGCCACTACCAGGAGCGGGCCGCTCTTGGGCAAGTTCTCACGGCCGATGACGTTCAGGTCCGTCAACAGGCCAAAGGCCGCCCACGCGGCGCGCTGCAGCGCCCACCGCAACACGCGACGACGAGGGTAGACATAGCGGGCTACGGCAGTGACCATCGATACTCCCCTAGCCCGCCGACACGACCGGCGTATCGGCGGGCACGCCGCACCAGCGGCATACTATCACCAGAACGATACCACTGCGATGGCTACTCCCCGGGCTCGACCGCCAGCGTGCGCACCGTGGCGCGCGCCCGCGCCTCGTTCATCGTCCACAGCAGCCCGAGCCCCGCCGCCAGGAACAGGCAGATGGTCAGGATTGCCAGCCGCTGCCCGCCCTGCTCGGCCGCCAGGGGCGCCATCCCCTGATTTAGATACACCCGCGCCGCCTCTGCGGCCACCCAGCCGTACACCGCCGGGCCAATGAAGGATGAGGTGCGCCCCGCTACGGCGAACAGGCCGTAGAACTGGGCACTCTGGCGCGCAGGGGTGATCACGCCGACCATGGTGCGGCTCACCGATTGGATCCCCGCCATGGCAAAGCCCGCCACCGCGCCGATGATAAAGAACTCGACCACCGTCCGGCTGAGGTACATCCAAACGACTGAGCCGATGAGGAGCAGGATCGAGGCGCTCAGCGAGCGCTTGCAGTCGGTGGAATCCGCCACCGCCCCAAAGGCCCAGGCCCCCGCCACGTTGGTCACCTGCACGATGATGACGAAAATGATGAGCTGCTGCTGGTTCAGCCCAAAGAGCACCGCGCCGATGATGGCGGCGAAATTGAGCGCCATGATGACGCCATCGTTATACACCAGGAACGCCCCGAGGAACTTGACCAGTTCCTGGTACTGGCGCGCCGAACGGACCGTCCGCCAGATGCGGCCAAAGCCCACCGAGAGGTAACTCTCCCCCTCGGGGAGGGGCTGGGGCTTGCCCCGCTCGGGCAGCCACAAAAAGATGGGGATCGACGAGACGGCAAAAAAGGCCGCCGTGATGAGCAAGGAGAGGCGGACCACCGTCGTCCCGCCCACCAAGACGATCATGGGCAGGATGAGGATCAGACAGAGGATGCCACCGGCCGAACCGATGGCCCAGCCGTTCCCCGAGACGCGGCCCATCTCCTCGGGCGAGGCGATCTCGGGAAGAAGGCCATTGTAGAACACCTGGGCGCTGCGATAGCCGATCTCGGCCAGGATAAAGAACACCATGCCGGCCAGGATGTCGCCCTCGCGCACGAAAAAGAGGGCGCCGGTAAAGACGCACGCCATCACGGTAAAGAGCAAGAGGAACCGTTTCTTGGACGCGGAATAGTCCGCGATGGCGCCCAGCACCGGCGAGGTGACGGCTACCATCAGCATGGCGATGCCCACCGAGATGCCCCACAACCGCGAGCCCTCAGCGCCGCCCACCACCTGGCCCTGGAAATAGGCCGAGTAGACCGCCAGCAGTACCACCGCGGCATAGGCCGAGTTGCCGAAATCGTACAGATACCAGGCCCAGCGCTCCCGACGCGTCGCAGCCCCCCGCCCCGCCCTTTCGGCCATGTCGTCTCCTTTGATGTTGTCGGACTGGACCACACCGCTACCGACGCGGGCTCGGAGGCGAGGTGCGTTGTGTCCTATGGCGACGCGCGCCAGCGAACGTCACCTGCCGCCGGCGGGGAGGGCGCGCCGCGCAAAGCGAACGCCACCTCCATCAGGGGCCATACGGTGCCGTGACGAGCGTACACCACGCGGAGTGTATCACGAGTCATCATGCGGGGCAACTAGAGAATCTGAGTCGGGTATGGCCGTACGACGCCCCCCAGCGCCGACCCCTGCGAGCCGTAGCAGAGGTATTCGTTTCCGCGCAGGGAGGCGCTCACAGGGGGCGGGCGATGGATCCTGCCCTAGTCACCGGCCTTGGGGTCGAGGGCGTCGCGCAGGCCGTTTCCCAGGAGGTTGGCGGCCAGCACGGTGACAAAGATGAAAAAGCCGGGGATGACGATCAAATACGGGGCTCGATAGAGGTATTGCTGCGAGTTCGTGAGCATATTGCCCCAGCTGGGCTGCGGCAGCTGCACCCCCATCCCGAGATAGCTGAGGGCAGTCTCGGTGAGGATCACGTTGCCCACCGAGAGGCTCGCCGCCACGATGATGGGTGAGCTGGCGTTGGGCAAGATGTGCCGGAGGATGATGCGCCCATCCTTCACGCCCACTACCCGCGCGGCGTCGACGAAATCGCGTTGCTTCAGCGTCAGGAACTCGCCGCGCACCAGCCGCGCCACACCCGTCCAGCCCAGGGCGGCCAGAACAACCGCCAGCCCAGTGACTCCGGGGCGGAACACGACGGCGATGAGGATCAGCAGGAACAGCGCCGGGATGGCCAGCACCACGTCGACGAAGCGCATCAGGAGCGCGTCGATGAGCCCGCCATAGTAGCCGGAGATGGCGCCCACCAGGGTCCCTACGGTCAGCGAGATGAGCACGGTGAGAAAGGCGATATAGAGCGACACGCGCCCCCCGTAGAGGATGCGCGTCAGTACGTCGCGCCCCAACTCGTCGGTGCCCAGGTAGTGCATCGCGCTGTCGGCCGTCCGCTGGTATCCCGGCGCCTTGAGGGTGGCGCCGAGTTCGATCTGCTCGGGCGTCAGGCCGATGACCTGGCGCGACAGCAGCGGCGCCAGCACGGCGATGAGGGCCAGCAGCAGCAATACGCCGCCCGCGGTCAGGGCCAAGCGATCGCGTCGGAAGCGCCGCCAGGCCATCTCCAGCGGCCCGGGTGAACGCGGATGGGCGTCGGCATCGATGAGTGCCTCGGCGGCGCGTTTGCGGTGGGCGGCGCTGACGCCGCGGTCGTTCGCGGTCATGGGCGATCTCTCCGGCTCGGGCGGACTGACGGGCGGGCTCGCCTCGGATATCGATGGGACCGAGCGTGGGCGGACGTGCAGGAACGCGCCTGCGTGCCTCGCGCCATCACTCCGCCTTGACGCGCGGGTCCAGGAGGGCGTACGACAGGTCTGCCAGGAGGTTCCCCACGAGCACCAGCACCGCGCTCATGACGAGCACCCCCATGATGACGGGATAGTCGCGCTTGGTCGCCGCGTGGTACGCCAGGCGCCCCATCCCCGGCCAGCCAAAGATCGTCTCGGTCACCAGCGCCCCGCCGACCAGCCCGGGGAGCGACAGCCCCATGAGCGTAGTCACGGGTACCAGGGCGTTGCGCAAGCCGTGGCGCACGATGACATAGCGCTCTTTCAGCCCCTTGGCGCGCGCCGTACGGATATAGTCCTGCCGGACGACCTCGAGCATGCTCCCCCGTACGTAGCGGTTCCACCCCGCGACGTTGAGGATCGAAAGGATCGCCACCGGCAGGATGAGGTGCCGCGCCAGGTCCAGGACGTTGCGCTCCTGCCCCAGGGTGTACATGCCGCCCGACGGCAGCCAGCGCAGGCGCACCGAAAAGATGAGGATGGCAACCAGCCCGAACCAAAAGCTGGGGATCGAAACCCCCGCCGTGCTGGCCACCGTGGCGACGTTGTCCACCCAGGAGTTGCGCCGGATGGCCGAGATCACCCCCAGGGGTACGGCGACGAGGAGGCTCAACACGAGCGAGGTCGCGGTGAGTAGCAGCGTATTGGGCAGCCGGTCGACGATGCTGCGCCCCACCGGCGTCTGGTCGATGTACGAGATGCCCAGATCGCCCTGCAGCAGCCCCGAGCGCCTCCCCTCACCGCCCTCCGCCAGCCCCACCCAGATGAGGTACTGCAGCCAGACGGGCTTGTCCAGCCCCATGTTGGCCCGGATCCGGGCAATGTCCTCCGGCTTGATATCCGGGTCCAACTCCAGCCGCGCCGTGGGGCCGCCCGGCACCGCGTGGATCAGGCCAAAGGTGATCATGGTGATGGCGAAAAAGACGGGAATGGATTGCAGCAGGCGGCGAATCAACACTCGCCCCATAGATCGCCCTCCCAGGCACGGGCCTCATAGGTAGCGCGCGTGTGCCAACCGGGGGGCGGCGCCGCCCCCCGGTTGGCAGGATCTCTCAGCGGCCTACCCACCATTCATGGGCGTTGTAGTACGGGTTGATGTCGTTGGCGTGGTACTCGTGCAGGCGCGTGTTCCAGCACTCAGTGCCCTGGCGGAAGTAGAGGATGGGCGACGGCGCCTCCTCCGCCAGGATGCGCTGCATGGCATAGTAGTGCACCTTGCGCTCCTCCATGTCGACGGTCTGCAGCGCCGCGTCGAGGTGCTCGTCCACCTGGGGGTTCGAGTAGCGGTTCACGTTGAAACCCGCCTGGTACGAGTCGGTGTGCCACATGGTGCGCTGGTCCGGATCGATGTCCCAGTTGAACCCCACGACGATGACGTCAAAGTCGAACGTCTCGGTGAGCTTGGCCAGGAGGGCGTTCCACTCAACGCCGGCCGTCCTTGCTTCGACACCGATCTGCGCCCAGTAGTGCTGCATCGCCTGGATCACCTGCTCGCGCTCTTGGTTGCCGGCGTTGGTCTCCAGGTCGAACGAGAGCTTGGTACCATCGGTCACTCCCTCGACGCCATGGGCCTCGCGGACGCCGTCGTCGTCCTCATCCTTCCACCCCGCCTCGTCGAGGAGCTTCTTGGCCCTCTCGGGGTCGTAGGGATAGACCGGCTCGTTGTCCGGGTTGTGCGCCCACGAGACGGGCGGCACCGTCGAGTGCGCCACGTCGCCCAGGCCAAAGACGATGCTGTCCACCATCGCCTCGCGGTCGAGGGCGTACAGCAGCGCCTGGCGCGTGCGCACGTCCAGGAAGAGGGGCGTCTTTTCCGGGTCGAGGTTGTAGGTGTAGAAGGTGAACGCAAAGCGCGGATAGCTGGTGCAATCCAGGTGCTCCACCTGCTGCGCCTGCTCCCACAGGGCCGCCGAGACGACGGCATAGTCCACCTCGCCCGTCTGCAACTGGGCAAAGGCCACCGTCTCGTTCTCGACGACCTTGTAGTACCAGTACTCGGGCTGCGGCGCGCCGTCAAAGTAGTTGGGGTTCGACACTAGGGCCACGTGGTCGTCCTTGACCCACTCGTGGAACATGTAGGGGCCCGTGCCCACCGGCTCGGAGGTGTTGAACGCCGCCGCGTTGAACTCGGCCGGGGTGAGGTCGCCCAGGATGTGCTTGGGCAGGATGCCATAGATGTCCTTGCAGCACAGCCAGGAGGCGTCGATCCTGTTGAGCGTAAAGCGGATGGTATGGTCGTCCACCACCACGATGTTCTCGGGGCTCAGCAGGTCCACGAAATCGGCCCGGCGCGGCGAGTTGATCTCGGGATTGAGGATCGCCTCATAGGTGAACTTGACGTCGTGCGCCGTGAACGGCTCGCCGTCATGCCAGGTGACATCCTTGCGCAGATAGTAGGTGAAGGTCAGGTTGTCGTCGCTGACCTCCCAGCGCTCGGCGAGGTCGGGCATCACGGTGGTGTCGTCGGGGTTCACCTGCACCAGCGCGTTGTACATCATCTGGCAGACGATGTCCGACGCGTTGTCGGTGAACAGGATGGGATTGAGGCTCTCGGCATCGGCAAAGTCGCCGCGGATGATGGCGCCCCCGGCGCTCCCTTGCGGCGCGGCGGTCGGGGCGCTCTCTGCCTCAGCCGCCGCTGGCGGGGCCTCGGTGACGGCCTCGGGCGCGGCCTCCTTTACCACTTCCTTCTCAACTACGGTCTCTTTGACGACCTTTTCGACGATTTCGGTCTTGGGCTCGCAGGCGGCCAGGGCCAGGCTGCCAAGTATGAGCAGCGCCACCAGCAGCATGAGCCGCCTCGATGTGTGGTTCACGGTCCTTCTCCTTCCTCCGGCGCGGGATGCATCTCTCAGATACGTTGACGGTCGGGTCGGTTCGGCGGCCCAGGCAAAGGCTCCCCCGAAGACATGGGGCTCGAGGGCTGTTCCCGTCCAGCCTCCGAGCCCCTGTGTGAGGAGGAGTGTGTTGCCACGGTCCGTATCGTCCTGGTCCTGGGGATCGGCCCCGCCGACCGTACATCGGACGCTATGGTGCCACCATACCACACCGCGGACGCCGCGCCATCGGGCAATCGTCCCGTCCATCGTCCACAAAGAGAGAGACCGCCGAAGCGGTCTCTACAACATGTTGCGTATGCGCCCTACACCAAATGTGGTGCTCGCCCGTGGACCTCACTCCGGGCCGGCGCTCCCTTCCGGGTCGCTGTCGGGCGAGCGCAGCGGCGCCAACCCCTCGCGTAGGGCGTACAGCGCCGCCTGGGTGCGGCTGGCCAGGTGGAGCTTGGCGAGGATGTTGCTCACGTGGGTGCGCACCGTCGCCTCGCTGATCACCAGCTCTTCGCCGATGGCGCGGTTGCTGCGCCCCAGCGCCACGAGGCGCAGCACCTCCAACTCGCGCTCCGTCAACGCCTCGCCGGTGTCGGGCCGCGTGGCCGGCCTGGCGAGTTCCTGCAACACCTTGCGCGCGATGGTGGGGTGCAGCGACGACATCCCGCGGTGGACGTCGCGGATCGCCTGCTCCAGCTCCGCGGGGGTCGAGTCCTTGAGCAGGTACCCCAGGGCGCCCGCCTTTATGGCGGGGAACACCTTATCGTCGGCGGCAAAGCTCGTCAGGACGAGGATGCGCGCCCCCGGACGCACACGGGTGATCTCGCGGATGGCGCTGATACCATCGACGCCCGGCATCACCAGGTCCATGAGGATGACGTCGGGCTCCAGCCGCCGCGCCTCGGCGATCGCCTGCGCTCCATCACACGCCTCGCCCGCCACCTCAATGTCCGCGACCGTCGCCAGCAGGGCCGCGATCCCCTTGCGCACGATGGCGTGATCGTCCGCCACCAGCACACGTATGGCATCCATCATACAGGCACCTCCACGCGCACGCACGTCCCCTTCCCCGGCGCGCTCTCGATGGTGAGCGTTCCGCCCATCTGTGCCGTTCTCTCGGCCATCGCCGGCAAGCCCACGCCGCCCCGGCCGGCGACCGCCTGGGGGTCGAATCCCGCGCCGGCATCGCGCACCTCGAGCACGATGCGCGCCGCGTCACACTCCAGGGCCACGCACACCCCACGGGCGGAGGCATGCCGCAGGACGTTGTTCAACGCCTCCTGTGCCACCCAATACAGCCCCTCCTCGATGGCGGGATCCAGGTCGTCACCCGGGCACTCGGCGTGCAGAGTGGCCTGCACGCCAGTCCGCCCCTCCACCGCGTCGAGGCGCGCCTGCAGCGCCGCCACCAGCCCCTCCTTCTCCAGGACCGGGGGCCGCAACTGGAACACCAGGAGGCGCATCTCCTGGAGGGCCTGCCTTGCGCCGCGCTCGAGTTCTTCGAGGTGCTCCGCGGCGCGCGCGGTGTCGCTCGCCTTGAGCAGGCGCGAGGCCGCCTGGGCATAGAGCGTGACACCGTACAGGGTCTGCGTGACGGAATCGTGCAGGTCGCGCGACAGCCGGCCGCGCTCCTCCGCCACGGCAAGCTGCCGGGCGCGGGCGTGGAGGTGGGCGTTTTCCATGGCCATGCCCACCTGGTGCCCGACCGCCGCCAACAGCTCGACCTCCTCGGCGCTCGGCCCCCGATCGGCGCGCAGATAGAGGTTCATCGCCCCCACCAGGCGCTCCTGGGCGATGAGCGGCACGGTCACCATCCGCCGCAGGCCCTGGTGCCACGCAAGTTGCTGCCACAGCCGCTCCGGGACCTGGCGCATGTCGGCGATCCCCGGCTGCCAGGCGCCCTCGACGCGCGCCAGCGGAAAGGCGTCGAGCGGCAGGCGCTCCCGGCCGGCGATGACGTCGACGGGCAGGCCCCGGTACCCCAGCCGCTCGAGCGGCTCACCTTCGTCGGCCAGGCGGAACACCTCGCCCGCAAAGGCGCCGATGACGTCGATAGAGCGGTCCAGAGCATCCTCCACCACCCGCTGGAGGTCGAGGGAGCGCCCCAACTCGGTGGCGATGGCGTTGAGAGCCGCCAACTCGCGGGTGCGGTCGCCCACGCGGCGCTCGAGGTTGGCGTACGAGGCGTCCAACTCCTTCGCCATGCGGTTGAACTGCTGCGCCAGATCGTCGAGTTCGTCCCCCGTCGGCGCGCTGATACGCTGGTCAAAGTCGCCGGCCGCCACCTCGGCCGCGGCCTGTGCGAGATAGCGTATCGGCCGCACGATGCGGTTCACGCCAATGGTGACCACGGCGGCAGGCGCCAACACACCCAGGAGCAACAGCGCCCAGAGAAAGCGCTGGTAGCGCCGCCCCGGCTCCAACAGGGCTGCCCAACTCTCCTCGGTGACGAGCCCCCATGGCGTGCCGGGAATGGCGGCGTAGGTGGCCAAGATGCGGCGGCCCCGCGCGTCGCGGGTGTGCAGCGCGCCCGAGTGCTGCTCCATGAGCCGCCGCACGGGCAACGAACTGCTCATGTCGCGCCCGATCCAGGCAGCGTCGCTGTGATAGAGCACCCGCCCGCTCCCGTCGACGATGTACGTATTGCCCTCGCCGCCGAGCCGCGTCAGGATGTCGCGGGGCGATGCGAACAGCCTCTCCAGCCCCTGAGGCCGCGCCTCCGTCGTGGCGCTCGAGCGGCCGGTGTAGAGTACCCCCTCGGGAAGGTTAAAGCGCCTGCGCACGCCGCGCTCGATGTCGCCGTAAAAGGGGCTTGCCCCCACCGACCCGACCCGGAATAACCCCATGACGGCGCCGGCGGGCTCCCCGCCCACCAGCACGGGCACCGTTACTGCCACGACCGCCGCGTCGTCGGGCGCGACCGGCAGCGCATTGGTAAAGGCCGGCTCCGCCCCCTGCGCGGCTTGGCGCAACACCTGCTCGCTCAGCCACCGCGAGAGAGAGGTGTAGACCGATTCGGGCCGAACGTCCAGGATCGCGCCGTGCGCATCGAGCACGACGATACCGGCGTCAAAGACGCTCAGCAGCCCCCCCCGTCCGCCAAGGATCTCCTCCTCGAGTACGGCAGAGTCGACGTCGCCTGCCGGACGCGCCGCAGTGGACAGCCGATCTGCATAGGTCTCCAGCTCATCCCCGAGCTGCTGCGCCGTGAGACGGGTGAGTTCCCAGTCGCGCGTCATCACCAGGTCCTCGGTCACCTGCTGATAGGCGTACAGCAGCACGAGCGCCACGACTACCAGGACGGCGGCCGTGGGAAAGAAGGACCAGGCGATGATCTTGGCGCGCAGACTGCGCCGCACAAAGCGCGGCAGAATGGCCATCACTCTCCACCAGGGATGCGGGAATGGGCACTGCAGCGGGGCGAGCGCAGTCTAGCATCAGGGGGGCCGGACGGCAAACGAGGGCGGGTGCGCGCGCTTGCCGGGGCCGGCGGGAGGATGCTAGAATGCTGCCACGGCCGCGCCGGCGGCCCCGAATCGCAGCGGAGGAGGACGCACCTATGGCATCCGTTCGAGAGCCGGCCCGGGACATCCCCATCGTGCGTGAGGTCGACGTCGTCGTCGCCGGCGGCGGCCCTGCGGGGTTTGCCGCGGCCACGGCGGCGGCGCGGCTGGGCGCCAGCGTGGCGCTCATCGAGCGCTACGGCTACCTGGGCGGCCTGGCCACCGGCGGCCTGGTGCTCTACATGGACGGCCTGTTCGACAAGGCGGGCGAGCGCGTCATGGGCGGTATCCCCTGGGAGGCTATGGAGCGCCTGCGCGCCATGAACGGCCTCGGCCTGGACGCGCCCACCCGCATCCACGTCGACTCGGAGTTGCTCAAGGTGGTGGCCGACGCCCTCTGCACCGGGGCGGGCGCCGAGCTGCGCCTGCACTCCTGGGTCGCCAACGCCTGGGTGGAGGAGGGCCGTGTGCAGGGCGTGATCGCCGAGACCAAGGCGGGGCGCCAGGCGATTCGCGCCCGCGTGGTCGTCGATGCCACCGGCGACGGCGACGTGGCCGCCCTGGCGGGCGCCGCCTTCGCGTTGGGCCACCAGCGCATCGGCCTGAACCTCAAGATGGGCGGCATCGATCGCGAGCGCTTCCTGGCCTTTGAGCGCGATCGTCCCGAGGAGGCTCGCGCGCTGCGGGCGCGGGTGCGCGCCATGGGCGGCTTTCCCCTGCGCCCCAACACCACCCCCGACAGCGACGCCGGCGTCTACTGGATCAACGTCCTGGGGCTGGCGGACCGGTCCGGCGGCGGGCAGGACGACGGCTCGGTGCACGAGGTCTTTGCGGGAAACCTGAGCGCCTTGGACGTGGAGGACATGACCTTCGCCGAGGTGGCGCTGCGCAAGGGGCTCGTGGAGACCATCGATCTGTACCGCAGCAGCGTGCCCGGCTTTGAGAACGCGCGCCTGCTGACCTTTGCCTCGCAGCTCGGGGTGCGCGATAGCCGGCGCATCAGCGGCCTGCACCAGTTGAGCCGCGACGACATGCTCTCGGAGCGCGGCTTCGACGACGCCATCGGCCTGTCGGGCCTCGGCTTTTCCGACGTGGGGCAGTACCAGATCCCCTACGGCAGCCTGGTCCCGGAGCGAATCGACGGGCTCCTGGTGGCCGGGCGCTGCATCTGCGCCGACTCGTGGGCGCAGCAGGCGGTCCGCCTCATCCCGCCGGCCATGGTGACGGGCCAGGCGGCCGGCACGGCCGCCGCCATGGCCGCACGCCTGGGGATCGCCCCACGCCAGGTAGACCCGGCGGCGCTTCGCAGCCAACTCGCCGAGGACGGCGTCATCCTCTAGGCTCTCACCCCGAGGTCGCCCGTCTCAGCGCGCCGACACGGCGCGTCGATACGGCGCGCCGATACGGCGCGACCACCATGGAAGGAGGCACATCGTGAGCGGGTCAGGATCGGCCAAGATGGTGGTACTCAACCCGATGGGCTACCCGCCCAAGATCGTCCAGAAGGGGATGGCGCCCCGGCCCACCACGCTGGAGGGCAAGACCGTCTACCTCGTCGACTGCCGTTTCGACGACAGCGACATCCTCCTGCATCAGATGGAGGCCTGGTTCAGCGAGCACATGCCCTCGGTTCGCACCGTGTTTCGGCACAAGTCGGGCGTCTATACCGAGGATGACCCGGAGCTGTTCAACGAGATACGGGAGCGCGCCGACGCGGCCATCGTCGGCGTGGGGCATTGAAGCACCTGTGCGCCGGCGGTCGCCGAGCACTGCATTACGCTGGAAGCCGAGTACGGGGTACCCACGGCCTCCATCCAGACCGAGTCGTTCGAGGAGGCACTGCGGGCGGTGGCCTACACTGAGGGGATGCCGCGACAGCGCCTCGTGTTCGTGCCCCAGCCCGTGATGGGCAAATCTCCCCAGGAGCTGCGCGCCTACGTCGACGGCACCGACCCCATCACCGGCCAGCCGGTGATGCGCGAGGTCATCGACGCGCTGACCGAGCCGCTGAGTGACGAGGACCAGGCGCGCGTCAGCTTTGATCGCTCGACGCCACGCCTCGTCGAGCCGGACAGCGAGGAGAACCTGCAGCGCCTCTTTCTGGACAACCACTGGACCGACTGCCTGCCCATCGTCCTCCCCACCGAGGAGCGCGTGGCGGCCATGCTCGAGGGAACCAGCCACGCCCCTGATGAGGTAGTTGGCCGGCTGCGACCGACGTCCACCCGCGAGGCGTGGGAGTTCACCGTGGAAAAGGTCGCAGTGAACGCCGTGATGGCGGGCGCCCGGCCCGAATACCTGCCGGTGCTCTTGGCGCTGGCGGCCAGCGGCGTCTCGGCGCGGGGCAGCACCACCTCCTCCGCCGCGGCGATGGCGGTGGTGAACGGCCCGATCCGTAAGGAGATCGGCATGAACTGGGGAACCGGCGCCATGGGCCCCTACAACCACGCCAACGCCACCATCGGGCGCGCCTGGGGCCTGCTCTCCCAGAACCTGCAGGGCGGCTCGGTGCCGGGGCTCACCTACCTCGGCTCGCAGGGCAACAACTATGCCTACAACAGCATCACCTACGCCGAGAACGAGGAGCGCAGCCCGTGGACGCCCTTCCACGTGCAGCACGGCTTCAAGCCGGAAGAGAGCGTGGTGAGCGCCTTTACCGGCTGCCGCTCCACGGCGTTCACCCTCGGCCTGCGAGAGCGGTTCTGGCGCGAGCACGTCATCAACCTGCTGCGGGGCATGGACCCCCACAGCCACCCGACGTTGCTGCTCGACCCCATCACCGCCCGGCAGTTCGTCGATCGCGGCGGGTTCGACACGAAGGAAAAGCTGCTCCACTGGCTCTATGAGAACGCCACCCTGCCGGCTGCCGTCTACTGGGACTATCAGCTGATCCAGAATTACGTCTACCCGCGGGCGCTCAATGGGGTGGAGCCGTACGCCACCTGGCTGGCCGCCGCCGAGGATGAGATGATCCCCATGTACCGCCCGGAGGATTACCACGTCATCGTGGTGGGCGGCGAGACGAACGGCTACTGGCGCATCATGGGGTGCAGCTACCAGCGTAGCGCGCGCATCGACGACTGGCGCTGACACCATCGATATCGAGAGGGATAAACCATGCCCGACGCGCGTCCCAACATCCTGTGGATCTGCACCGACCAGCAGCGCTGGGACACCATCCACGCGCTGGGGAACGCGCACATCCGCACGCCCAATCTCGATCGGCTCTGCGCCGAGGGGGTGGCCTTTACGCGCGCCTACTGCCAGAGCCCCATCTGCACCCCCAGCCGCGCCTCGTTCCTGACGGGGCAGTACCCGAGCACGCTGCACGTCAACCGCAACGGCAACGCCTTCTATCCCGAGGGCACCGGCCTCATCACGCGCACCCTGGCCGACGAAGGGTACGACTGCGGCCTGGCGGGCAAGCTGCACCTCTCGGCCGCCGAGGGGCGCGTCGAGGTGCGCCCCGATGACGGCTACCGGCTGTTCCTGTGGAGCCACCATCCCGGCCCTGAGCCGTACTGGCCCACCGAAGATCACGCCTACCAGCGCTGGCTGCGCGACCAGGGGGTCGACTGGCGCGAGGCGTACGGCGGAGATCGCCAGCCCGGGTTCCAGGTGCAGAACGACTATTCCTGCGGCATCGCCGCGCGCTACCACCAGATGACGTGGTGCGCCAACGAGGCGATCGCCTTCCTGTCGGAACCGCGACAGGGGCCGTGGCTGATGAGCGTCAACCCCTTCGACCCCCATCCGCCCCTCGACCCGCCGCCGGAGTACATGGCGCGCATGGACGTGGACGCCATGCCGCAGCCGCTCTTTCGCTCCGAGGAGCTGGAGAGTCAGCTCGATTTCCGCGAGGTGGACCACCAGACAGAGACGCCGCGCTCGCCGACGGATTATGACGCGCGGCGCATGGTGGCGGCGTACTATGCCCAAATCGAGCTGATCGACGACCAGGTGGGGCGCATGCTCGACGCGCTGGAGGCCAGCGGCCAGCGCGAGACCACCATCGTGGTCTTTATGAGCGACCACGGCGAGATGCTGGGCGACCACGGGCTGCTGCTCAAGGGGTGCCGCTTCTACGAGGGGGCGGTGCGGGTGCCCCTCATCATGTCGTGGCCCGGGCACTTTGGTGAGGGGCTGCGCAGCGACGCGCTGGTGGAACTCACCGACGTGATGCCGACGCTGCTGGAATGCGTGGGGCTGCCGATCCCCGAGCGGGTGATGGGGCGTTCGCTGCTGCCGATCCTCAGCGGCCGGGCCGATCCGGGGTATCACCGCGATTTCGTGCGCTGCGAGTACCACGACGCCCTGGCGCTCGAGCACGCCAGCCACGCCAACATGATCGTCGACGACCGGTACAAGCTGGCCGTCTACCACGGCCAGCCGATGGGCGAGCTGTACGACCTGAAGGAGGATCCCAACGAGTTTCACAACCTCTGGGACGACCCGGCCCACGCCGAGAGGCGTTTTGTCCTACTGAAGCGCCTCTTTGACGCCACCATGCAAACCACCGACCCCGGCCAACCACGCGTGGCGCGCTTCTGAGGCGGGGCGTCGCGTTGAGTGAGACCGATGGTACGCTGATTCCGCTGATGCTACGCTGGTTTCCGCAGGTCATTCGGATACGGCTCCGAGACTGCGGGGAGCACCCGCAACAAGATCGGCATGTCCGGCCTCGAACGTAGGCTTACTAGATCACTCGAACACGCAGAGGCCAGAGCGATCATGCAATACATGCACAGTGACATCACGGGCGCAATCATCGAGGCGTTCTATGACGTCTACAACGCGTTGGGGAGTGGATTCCTGGAAAAGGTCTATGAGAGCGCCCTGGCTCACGAGCTGCGCAAACGTGGGCACACCGTCTCGCAACAGGCGGCGATCAGCGTGATGTATGATGGTGTTGTCGCCGGGGAGTACTATGCCGACCTGGTGATAGACGACGCCGTAGTGGTTGAGCTAAAGGCAGTCGAAGGCTTGGCACGCGAACACGAGGCGCAACTCGTGAACTATCTCAAGGCATCGTGCTTTGAGGTCGGACTCCTGCTGAACTTTGGCCCTCGCGCTGAGGTCCGGAGAAAGATCTTTCAGACGGCGCGAATCGCCAAGGCCTCCGCGCCGCCCAGCCCGGCTCTAGTGAAGCACGGTCGTACGATGACCGATAAGGACCCATAGAATCAGCGTAAACCTGCGTTCCATCAGCGGAATCAGCGTACCATCGTTTCGCCTATACACCATCACTACCTTTGGAGGGTAAGCATGAGGATTGACGCGGATTGCCATATCTCTTCTCGGGCTCCGGGACAGGGGATCGATGTCGACGAGTTGTTGCGGCGGCTCGATGCCTTGGGCGTGGATCGCGCCGTGTGCTGGCCGATGGTGTCGTACACTAAGGAGATGGCCTCTGACAACCGAGCCATCTATGAGGGGTACAAGGCCCATCCGGACCGCATCATCCCCTTTGGCGGCGTGAACCCGCTGACCGGCTTTGACCAGGCGCGCGACGAACTCAAGCGCTGCATCGAGGAGTATGGCGTCAAGGGCGTCAAGCTGAACGGCGCCCGCGACGGCTACTACATCGACGACCCCAAGATCAGCCTGCCCCTGGTGGAGATGATCGCCGAGGCGGGGATCGTCCAGGCGTTCCACTGTGGGTCCAACGACTTTGAAAAGACCCATCCCTTCCGCATCGCCAAGATCTCGGACATGTTCCCCGACCTGCACATCATGGTGGTGCACATGGGCGGCTCGGGGCAGCCCACGCTCCACGATGCCGTCATCGAGTTCGCGGCCAAGTACCCCAACTGGCACCTCATCGACTCGGAGGCCGACTACCGCAAGGTGCTCGTCGCCCTCGATCGCCTGGGCGCCGAGCGGGTCTGCTACGGCAGCGACACGCCCTTCTGCCCCACCCGCTTCGAGTTCGGCCTGCGCCAGGTGTGGTACCAGGACCTGAGCGAGGCCGACAAGGCCAAGGTGATGGGCGGCAATATGGCGCAGGTGTTTGGGTTGGAGTAGCGATCAGCTATCGGCGGTCGGCGCTCAGCGCTCAACGGTCAACTGTTGGCTGTTGGCCATTAGCTCTTGGCTCTTGGGCATGCCCGCCAAGTCTCGGGCCAGCCAGAAGCCAACAGCCAGGAGCAAAGAGCCCACGTCCGACGGCTGACAGCCGACCGCTGATAGCTGAAAGCCGACCGCCGACCGCCCAGAAAGGAGGTCATCTCCCATGCTCCTCGCCGGTGACGTCGGTGGAACCAAGACGCGCCTTGCCGCCATCACGGCGGAGCGCGGCCCTCGCGACCCGGTGATCGCCGCCACGTACGTCAGCGCCGATTTTCCGAGCCTGGACGCCGTCATCCGGCGATTCATCCAGGATACGGGTGTCCGCATCGAGCGCGCCTGCGTCGGCGCGGCGGGCCCGGTGATCGATAACAGGGTCACCACGACGAACCTCCCCTGGTTGCTGGACGGCGACGCCATGGCGAGCCACCTCGGGCTGGAGTCGTTCCGTCTCATCAACGATCTGGAGGCGGTGTCCAACGGGGTGCTCGAGCTGCTGCCCGAGGACGTGCACACCCTCAACGCGGGCGAGCCGATGCCGGGCGGCGCCATCGGCGTCATCGCGCCGGGCACTGGCTTGGGCGAGGGCTACCTGTGCTGGGACGGGAGCGCCTACCGGCCGCATCCGTCCGAGGGGGGGCACACGGATTTCGGCCCCATCGGCGAGCTACAGATCGGCCTGCTGCGCTACCTGACGGAGCGCCAGGGGCACATCAGCTATGAGCGGGTCTGCTCCGGGTTGGCCATCCCCAGCATCTATGCCTACCTGCGCGATTCGGGCTATGCCCCGGAGCACCCCGACCTGGCGCGCGAGGTGGCCGCCGCCCGCGACGCCACGCCCGTGATATCGCGCTGGGCGCTGGATGTGGCGGAGCCCAGCGCCCTGTGCCTGGCCACGCTGCGCACCTTTGTGGCCATCCTGGGCGCCGAGGCGGGGAACCTGGCGCTCAAGGTGCTGGCCACGGGCGGCGTCTACATCGGGGGCGGCATCCCGCCGCGCCTGCTGCCGCTCTTGCAGGAGGAGGCGTTCCTGCACGCCTTCCGTGACAAGGGGCGCCTGCGCGACCTCCTCTCACGCATCCCGCTGCACGTCATCACCTACCCCGACGTCGCCCTGCTCGGCGCGGCGCATGTCGGACTCGAAGCGGCCACACCACCACGGTCGTAAGGGGAGTTACAGGTTGCAGGTGGCAGGTTACAGGCCATAGTGTCGACACGTCCTGAAGCCTGTAACCTGCCACCTGCAACCTGTGACGGCCACGATAGTGACCAGAGCCATGGCACCGAGCATGCGGCGCGTCGGCATCCCGTGTTCGGGGCGATTCCGCGCTTTCCTAATCCTTTTTGTTGTGTTATCATAGGAGGAAGGTAAGGAATAGGGCGCCGGGCCTGTGCCTCTGTACCGCGCATTGGTAACGCGGCCCGCGCCACGCTCGGAGGTCCCGACGCATGACCAAACTGCACTCCCTCACGGAACTCGGCCAGAGCGTCTGGCTCGATGATATCCGCCGCTCGTATCTCATGTCCGGCCGCCTGAAGGAACTCATCGCGCAGGGGGTCCGGGGCGTCACATCGAACCCATCCATCTTTCATCGCGCCATCGCCGGCTCCGCCGAGTATGACCGCCAGATCGAGGAGCTGGCCTGCATCGGCCAATCAGCCTACCAGATCTATGAGGCGCTGATCCTGGACGACGTCGGCCAGGCGGCGGATCAACTCCGCCCCCTGTACGACGAGACGGGCGGCGCCGACGGCTATGTGAGCCTGGAAGTGAGCCCGCGGCTCGCCCACGACACGCGCGGAACCATCGCCCAGGCGCAGCGCCTGTACAGCACACTGGGTCGCCCCAACGTGATGATCAAGGTGCCGGGCACTGCCGAGGGACTGCCGGCGATTCGGGCGCTCATCGGCGCCCGGGTTAACGTGAACGTGACGCTGCTCTTCTCGTTGCCCCAGTACGAGGCCGTACTCGAGGCGTACCTGGCGGGCATGGAGGACATGGCGGCCGTCGGCGGCGACGTGAGCGCCGTGGCGTCGGTGGCGTCCTTCTTTGTCAGCCGCATCGACACCGCCGTGGACGCCGCCCTCGACGAACTCGGGCACGACGAGCTAAAGGGCGAGGCCGCCATAGCCAGCGCGCGCGTGGCGTACGCCCACTATTGCGCCGTAGTCGAGGACGAACGCTGGCAGGAGCTGGCTCGTCGCGGCGCCCGCATGCAGCGCCCCCTGTGGGCGAGCACCAGCACCAAAAACCCACGCTATCCCGACACGCTGTACGTGGACAACCTCATCGGCCCCGATACGGTGAACACCATGCCGCTGGCCACCATGGACGCCTTCCTGGACCATGGCGCCGTGGCCACCACCGTCACCGCCGGGCTGGATGAGGCGCGCAACCACCTGGCCCGCCTCGCCGAACTGGGGATCGAGGTCACGGAGGTGGGCGAGCGCCTGCAGAGCGACGGCGTCGCGGCGTTCGTCGAGTCGTTCGACGCCTTGCAGGACGCCCTCGCCGACAAGCGCATCGAGTGCGCCGACATCACCAACGGCCATCAGGACTAGCGGAGGGCACGTGTCGCCCTCGGTGATGACGTCGGTAGGCGCTGCTCCATGGTACGCGGGAGGAAGCGAATGAATTCGCCACTACAAAGGGGACCAGACACCTACTTGTGCTGCCTCTTGGGGCCTACTATGTAGTGACGACTTCAGTCGTTTTTCGCATTATATAAGATCATAGCGAACACGGCGTCAAGGACGCAGCACAACGAGGGAGACCGAGTACCCATGGAGTTGGCGGGAGCGGTGGTGATCGTGACGGGGGGAGCCGTGCGCCTCGGCAAGGCGATGGCTCTGGGCGTGGCGGGCGCCGGCGCGCGGGTGGTGGTGCACTATGGCCACTCGGCCGAGGCCGCCCGGCGCACCGTCGCCGAGATCAAGAGCTTGGGCGGCGAGGCGATGGCCGTGCAGGCGGATTTCCTCGACGCCGGCTCCGCCCGGGCCGTCGTGGGGCAAGCGGCGGAGCGCTTTGGCCGCGTCGACGCCCTCGTCAACAGCGCCTCGATCTATGAGCCCGCCGACGTGGCGGGCACCACCGAGTCGCTCTGGGACCGGCACTTTGCCATCAACCTGAAGGCGCCGTTCTTCCTGTGCCAGGCGTTTGCGGCGCAGCTCGGCGAGCGCCGCGGCCACATCGTCAACATCGCCGACTGGCGCGGAACGCGCCCCACGGCCAGCCGCGTCGCCTATACGCTCACCAAGGCCGGCCTCATCGCCATGACCCAGAGCCTCGCCCAGGCGCTGGCGCCCAACGTCCAGGTGAACGCCATCGCCCCGGGCGTTATCCTGCCGCCGCCGGGTGAGGGGGACGAGTACGTGCAGCGACTGCTCCCCAGCATCCCCCTGCGGCGCAGCGGCTCACCGGCCGACGTAGTGGAGGCGCTGCTCTACCTGCTGCGCTCCGATTTCGTCTCCGGCGAGGTGCTCTATGTCACCGGAGGGCAGCATCTGTGAGAGGTGACCGTCGCCATGGCTGACCGCATCGTCATTCGCGACCTGCTGGTGCGCGCCATCCTCGGCGTGAACCCCGACGAGCGCACCAACCGGCAGGACGTGCTCATCAATGCGACGCTGGAGGTGGACACGCGCCCGGCCGCGGCGTCGGACGCCCTCGACGACGCCGTGAACTATGCGTCGCTCGCCCACGAGATCATCGCCCTCGCCCAGGGCACGCGCTTTTTCCTGATCGAGAAGCTGGTCGGCGAGATCGCCTGGCTGTGCCTGGACGACGAGCGTGTGCGCCGCGCCACAGTGAGGGTGGAAAAGCCGACGGCGCTGCGCTTTGCGCGGTCCGTGGGTATCGAGGTCAGTCGCACCCAGGAGGAGCGGCAGGAGCACGCCTTCACCGTGTACGTCGCCCTGGGCTCCAACCTGGAGCCGGAGCGCCACCTCCCTCTCGCGGTCGCGCGCCTGGCCGCGCGCTGTCGCGTCGACGCCGTATCCCCCGTGTACGAGAGCCCTCCCGTTGACGGCTCCGACCAACCCTGCTATCTTAACGCCGTGGCACGGGCGGTCACGCCGCTCCCTCCGCGCGCGTTCAAGGAGGGGGTGCTGCGCGCCATCGAGGCCGAGTTGGGGCGCGTGCGCACGGAGGATCCCTTTGCCGCTCGCACCATCGATCTGGACCTGATCCTGTACGGGGACCGCGTCCAGACGAGCGGGGAGGTGCACGTCCCGGCTCCGGGGATCGCCACGTATGCCCACGTGGCCGTGCCCCTCGCCGATCTGGCGCCGGCGCTGCGTCACCCCGAGAGGGAAGAGACGATGGCGTCCATCGCCCGTCGCGTGAACGGGAGCGGCCTCACCCGACGCGACGATGTGGCGCTTGGGCCACGATAGGCCGATCTATGGGAACGGGCCAGGCCCGTTCGCTGAGCAGAGCCGGTGGCTTTGCCAGGAGCGGGCGTGCCGTGTTCCTTGAAGTATGCTGTACGAAAGGTACCACATGCCGCCACTTACCGTAGACCCGTCGGGCTTTGATACCTTCCGCAACGACCTGACCGACATGCCACCACAAGAGTGCTCCGACGACATCGAGTGCGCTGTTCGCACCATACTGGAAAGCATCGGCGAGGACGTGACCCGTCCTGGCCTGGTGCGCACGCCCGAGCGCATCGCGCGCATGTATCAGGAACTCACCGCGGGCTACCACGTGGACCCCGACAAGCTCATTAACGATGCCATCTTTGAAGTCGCCTACGACGAGATGGTGATCGTGCGCGATATCGACTATTACAGCCTCTGTGAGCACCACATGCTCCCCTTCATGGGTAGGGCGCACGTGGGCTATATCCCCGACGGCCGCGTCATCGGATTGAGCAAGATCCCGCGCGTGGTGGAGATGTATGCGCGCCGTCTCCAAATCCAGGAGCAGATGACGCAGCAGATCGCCCACTTTTTGCTAGACGTCCTCAAGCCACAGGGCGTCGGCGTCGTCGTCGAGGGCTACCACCTCTGCGCGGCCATGCGCGGCGTGAAAAAGAACAACGCGCGCATGGTCACCAGTGCCATGCTGGGCTCCTTCAAGCGCAACCAGTCGACGCGCAGCGAGTTCCTGGAGAACATCGGCCGGTCGCACCTCGAGTGGTAGCGAATGCCGATACCGAATCGTCGCGGTCTCGCGAGATCGCGCGCGCCCGCGCGCATGATGTCGCGCTCGATCATCCTACGAAGGAGTCCCGCCTCGCATGGGCAACCCCCTGGATCAGATCATCGTCATCGATCTGGAAGCTACCTGCTGGGAGGGCGATCCGCCCCCCGATCAGGAGAAAGAGATCATCGAGATCGGGCTGTGCCTCCTCGATGTAGCCAGCGGCATGCGGGGCGAGCACACCAGCATCGTGGTGCGCCCCGAGCGCTCGACCGTGAGCGCCTACTGCACGGAACTCACGACCCTCACCCAGGAGGAGGTGGAGGCGGGCGTCTCGTTCGCCGAGGCCTGCCGCCTGCTCCGGGAGCAGTATGGGGCGCGCCGGCGCGTCTGGGCGAGCTTTGGCGACTATGACCGGCAACAGTTCGAGCGCCAGTGCCGCTCGCAGCAGGTGGTCTATTCCTTTGGCACGCGCCACATCAACGTCAAGACGCTGGTCTCGCTGGTCCATCGTCTCCCCGAGGAGGTAGAGCTTCCCCGCGCCCTCGAACTCGCCGGCCTGCGCCTGGAGGGCCATCACCACCGAGGTGTCGACGACGCCTGGAACATCGCGGCACTCCTTGCCGAGGCCCTCTGGCCAGGGCAGCCGCACTGATCGCGGCCCCCGCCCCACCCGCCTCAGGCAATCACGCGGACACGTCGCCCCTGCGGTACCGAACCGCGAGGCGGGCGCGCGAGCGATCGTGGCGGCGTTGTACGACGATGGTGCCCTTGGCTATAATGACTCTGATTTTGGCAAGTCATACCCACTCAAGGGAAGGAGCCCCAGCACCCATGGAACGATGGTACCTCCTGGATGAAGGCGCCGTCGTCGAAAAGCTCGACTCGAGCCCGAAGGGCCTGGACGACCGACAGGCCGCCGAGAGGCTGCAGCAGTACGGGCCGAACCAGCTCGAGGAGCGCCGTCTGCGCAGCCCTTGGTCCGTCCTTGCGGCGCAGTTCACCGAAGTGATGGTGATCGTGCTGTTGGTGGCCGCAGTGATCTCGCTCTTTGTGGGCGAGGGCACCGATGCCATCATGATCATGGTGATCGTGGTGCTGAACGCCGTCCTGGGCTTTACCCAGGAGTACCGCGCCGAACGCGCCATGGAAAAGCTCAAGCAACTCGCGGTGCAGACCGTGCGCGTGCGCCGCGGTGACCAGGTGCGCGAGGTGGAGGCGACGCATCTCGTCCCGGGCGACATCGTCCTGGTCGAGGCGGGAGCGCGCGTTCCGGCGGACGCCCGCGTGCTCGAGTCGGCCAATCTGCGCGTCGAGGAGGCCGCCCTCACCGGCGAGTCGGTGCCGGTGGAAAAGATCACACGCGCCATCTCGGGCGACAACATCCCTATCGGTGACCGGCGCAACATGCTGTACATGGGCACGGTGGTGAGCTATGGCCGCGGCACGGCCATCGTCACCGACACGGGGATGCGGACGGAACTCGGCAACATCGCCAACCTGCTCCAGACGGTCTCGGAGGAAAAGACGCCGCTGCAGCGGCGCATGGCCGAGTTGGGCAAATGGCTGGCCCTCGGCGCCCTGGTGATCGTCGCCATCGTCTTTGCGGAGGGGGTCCTCCAGGGCGAGCCGCTCACAGACATGTTCCTGGTGGCCGTGAGCCTGGCGGTGGCCGCCGTCCCCGAGGGGCTGCCCGCCGTGGTCACCATCGCCCTCGCCCTCGGCGCCCAGCGCATGGTGCGCCGCAACGCCCTCATCCGCAAGCTCCCCGCCGTGGAGACGTTGGGCTCCGTCACCACCATCTGCTCCGACAAGACGGGCACCCTCACCGAGAACCGCATGACGGTGACCATCCTCGACGTAGCGGGCAAATCGCTCAACCTCGTCGAGCGGCTGCGCATCGCAGGCCCGTTCATGTCGCCCGACGAGGCCCCGCTGGGGCGCCCAGATCCGTCGCTGGCCATTCTGCTGGCCGGCGGCGCCCTGGCCAACGACGCCACCCTGGCCCCCGACGACGACGGCGGCGGCGGCTTTCATGCCGTGGGCGATCCCACCGAGGGCGCCATGGTGGTAGCCGCGGCGCGCCACGGCCTCTGGAAGGACGAGTTGGAGCGCGCCATGCCGCGCCGCCTCGAGGCGCCCTTTTCCTCCGAGCGCAAGCGCATGACGACGGTGCACGAGCTGGCCAACGGGCACGAGTCCGACGGCGACAGCGCCCTAGGGGACGTGCTCTCTTGCCTCCCTAACACGCCCTTCATCGCCTTTGCCAAGGGTGCGGTGGACGGGTTGCTGCAGATCAGCGACCGCGTCTGGAACGACGGCGTCATCGAGCCGATGGATGACGCCTGGCGCGAGCGCATCGCCAGCACCAACGACCACTTTGCCGAGGAGGGGGTGCGCGTCCTCGGCGTCGCCATGCGGCCGCTGGAGGAGCTTCCCCCGACCGCCGACGAGGCGGCGCTGGAGCAGCAGCTCGTCTTTGTGGGCATGACGGGCATGATCGACCCGCCCCGCGCCGAGGTCAGGCAGGCGGTGGCCGAGTGCCGCACCGCCGGCATCCGCCCGGTGATGATCACCGGCGACCACCCCCTCACGGCGCTCAACATCGCCCGCGAACTCGGTATCGCCACGGTGACGAACGGCGAGCGCAACGTTATCACCGGCCAGCAGCTCGCCGAGATGAGCGTCGAGGAACTCGAGGGGGTGGTGGGCGACGTCTCGGTCTATGCCCGGGTGAGCCCGGAGCACAAGGTCAAGATCGTCGAGGCGCTGAGGGACCGCGGTCACTTTGTCGCCATGACGGGCGACGGCGTGAACGACGCCCCGGCGCTCAAGCGCGCCGACATCGGCGTGGCGATGGGCATCACCGGCACCGACGTGAGCAAGGAAGCGGCCGACATGGTGCTGCTGGACGACAACTTTGCCACCATCGTCCACGCCATCGAGGAGGGGCGCACCATCTATGAGAACATTCGCAAGTTCGTGCGCTATATCATCTCGTGTAACGTGGGCGAGATCTTTATCATGCTCGTGGCGCCGCTGCTGAACTATCCGGTGCCCCTCACGCCGGTGCAGCTCCTGTGGATCAACCTGGTGACCGACGGCCTGCCCGCCTTGGCGCTGGGGATCGAGCCGGCGGCTCCCGATACCATGGAGCGGCCGCCCAACCCTCCGGGGGAAAGCGTCCTGGCGCGGGGCCTGGGGAGCTACATCCTGTGGGTGGGGCTCTTGCTGGGCACCCTGTCGCTCATCGCCCTCTGGCTGGGGTACGGTATGGGCGGCGGCGTCTGGCAGACGATGGTCTTTACGACGCTGAGTCTCTCCCAGATGGGCAACGCGCTGGCAGTGCGGTCGGATCGCGAGTCGGTGTTCCGCATCGGGTTCCTTACCAACAAGCCGCTGCTCGGCGCCATCGCGCTGACCACCCTGCTGCAGCTCGGCGTCGTCTATCTCCCCTTCGCACAGCCGATCTTTGGCACTGTGGCCCTCACGCCGCTACAGCTGGGCATCTCGGTCCTGCTTAGCGCACTGGTGTTCATCATCGTCGAGCTGTCCAAATGGATTCGCCGCTCCCGTGAGCGCGCGGGATAGGGACCCATGAACCTGACGATCACCTCCCTCACGCCCGAACGCCTCGGCGAGGTCGCGGCCCTGGCGCGCGGATGCGACCTCGGCGTGCGCCTCGATGAGGCCTGGCTTCGGCGCCTGACGCTCGACGACCCCACCTGCCTGCCCGAACTGCTGCTGGTGGCCGAGTCGGGCGGCGCCCTCGTCGGGTTCTGCTTCGGCGCCCTGCGCGAGGGGCGGGGCGTGGTCAAGGTCTTTGGGGTAGACCCCCGCCGACGCCGCCAAGGGATCGCCACCGCCCTCTTGAGCGCGCTGGAGGAGCGGCTCTGCTCCCTCGGCGCCGCCGACGTGCGGGTGGGGGCCGTAGCACCCAACTATATGCTCCCCGGGGTCGAACTCACCCATACCGACGCCATCGCCTTCCTCTCGCGGCGCGGCTACCAGACGGATCGCAACGCCCACGTCGATATGGCCGTCTCCCTCCACCGCGTTGACCTCGATACGCGCCAGGCGACGCGGCGTCTCGGCGACGAGGGGATCGTCATCAAGCGCGCCGATGGCGACGAGATCGCCGCCACCGCCGCCATGGCCAGGGAGACGTTCAGCGCCACGTGGGAGGCGGAGGTGTCCGAGGCGGCGCGATTCGACCCGCCGCCGCTGTTCATCGCCATCGACGCCCGCAGTGGCGGCCGCAGTGGCGGCCGCGATGGCGGCCGCGATGGCGGCCGCGTCGTGAGCTTTGCCGCCTATGACGTCACCGGCCCGGGCCGCTTTGGCCCCACCGGCACCGACCCCGCTTATCGGCAGCGCGGCATCGGCGGGGTGCTCCTGAAAGAGTGCCTGCGCAGCCTGCGCGACCGCGGCGAGGTGATGGCCGAAATCGGTTGGGCCGGCCCCATCGGCTTTTACGCGCGCGCCGTCGATGCGCGCATCCATCGCGCCTACTGGGGCTTTACCAAGGCCCTGGCCGGCGCCGGGCAGACCTAGACGCCGGGCCCCTACCATGGGCACCCCCACCGCGAACGCCCCAAGCGCCGCCCAGACGCGCTCCCGCAGCGCACCGGGCACGTGTGGGAGATCTGCCGGGAACACGGTCGAACAGTGGGCGCGGTACCTGGGGATCGGGCTGCTGTCGGCGGCGGCCATGATGCTCGAACTGAGCCTGACCCGCTGCTTTGCTGTGGCCGAGTGGTACCATATGGCCTTTCTCAGCGTCAGCGTGGCGCTCCTGGGCTATGGCATCAGCGGCACTCTTCTCTCCCTCCGGCCGCGGCGCGTGCCGCGCGCCTCCACGCTGGGCGCGTCCCTGTCCATTGCCATCCTGGGCGCCTACCTGGTGATCAACACCGTGCCGTTCGACTCCTACCAGTTGGCGCTGGACCCGCGGCAGTACCTCTACCTCCTCGTCTACTATGCCGCCCTGGTGGTGCCCTTTGCCGTGGGCGGCATGGTCATCGCGTCCGAGCTTGCCTCCCAGCCGGAGGTCGGCCACCGCCTGTACGCCGCGAACCTCATCGGCTCCGCCCTCGGCGGGCTGAGCCTGCTGGCGATCCTCCCCGCCGCGGGCGCGCCAGGCGCCATCGTCGCCGCCGCCCTGGTGGCGGCGCTGGGCGGCCTGGCGATGGCGGCCGCCGCGCGGCGCGAGCCACGGATGGTCGCCGGTTGGCGCCTTCCGGCGGCCGCAGTGGTCGGGTGCGCGCTCATCCTGGCGGCGAACCCGGCCTGGCTGGACCTGCGCCTGTCGCCGTACAAGGACCTCAGCTACGCCCTTCAGGCACCCGACGCGCGCCTCGGTTTCCAGGCGTGGAACGCCTACTCTCGCGTCGACGTCGTGGAGAGCGCCCAGATCCATGCGGCGCCCGGCCTCAGCCTCCGCTACGGCGGACGTCTGCCGCCGCAGCACGGCCTGATGGTGGACGGCGGCGACCTCAGCCCCCTCTCGCGCCGCACAGAGCCGGCGGACGCCGGGTACCTGGCGTACCTGCCCACCAGCGTGGCCTACCGCCTGCGCCCCGGCGCCCACGCCCTGATCCTGCGCCCGCGGGGCGGCGCCGACGTGGCCACGGCGCTGCACATGGGCGCCACACGGGTGTCGGTGGTGGAGGACAACCCCCTCGTCGCGCGGGTGGTGCGCGACGCTTACGCCGACCACCTGGGCGGCCTGTACGATGACGCTCGGGTCTCACTCGCCATCGAGGACCCGCGGGCGGCGCTGGAGCGCTCCCCGGGCGGGTTCGACGTCGTCCAGTTGTCCCTCGCCGAGGGGTTCCATCCGCTCACGTCCGGCTCGTACAGCCTCGCCGAGAACCACCTCTACACCGTGGAGGGGATGGCCGCGGCGCTGCGCTGCCTCAATCCAGACGGCATCCTCGTGGTGACGCGCTGGCTACAGGACCCACCGAGCGAGTCGCTGCGGGCGGCCGGCGCCATCGTGGCCGCTCTGGAGCGCAGCGCCGCGGCCGATCCCGCCCGCCACGTCATCGTCTTTCGCTCCTGGTCCACCATGACGCTGCTGGCCAGCCCGTCTCCCTTTGGACAGGCGGACATCGACGGGGTGGCGGCGAGCTGCGAGGCGCTGGGATACGACCCCGTGCACTTGCAGGGGCTCTCGCCGGCACAGACGAACCGACACAACGTCCTGCCGCAGGACAGCTACTATGCCGCCTTCCATGACCTCATATACGGCGATCGCGAGGAGTTCTACCGCGCCCAGGCCTATGACGTGTCACCACCCACCGACGATCGGCCCTTCTTCGGCCACTATTTCCGGTGGCGGCAGGCGCCGGAGGTACTGGCCCGCATGGGACGCACCTGGCAGCCCTTTGCGGGGAGCGGCTACCTGCTGGTACTGGCGCTGCTGGTGGTGGCCGTGGTCGCCGCGGTGGGACTGGCGGCCCTGCCGGTCCTCGCGGGGAGGGCGGCGACCGCCGTCCGTGGGAGGGGGCGCATCCTGGCGTACTTTGCGGGGCTGGGCCTGGGCTTCATGCTCATCGAGGTACCGCTGATGCAGCGCTTTATCCTGTACCTGGGACAGCCGGCCATCGCCTTTATCGTAGTCCTGTCGGCGCTGCTCTCTTTCTCGGGGATCGGCAGCGCCCTGGCGCCCCGCGTGTCGCTCCGCGGGGCGCTGGCGCTCCTGGTAGGCCTCGCACTCACCTACCCGTGGATGCTGAGCCGCATCGAGGCCGCCACGCTGGCGGCCCCCCTGCCGGTGCGGGCGCTGGTGGCGGCCGCGCTCCTGTTCCCGTTGGGGGTGCTGATGGGCGTCCCCTTTGCCGGCGGCCTGCGTCGCGTCGAGCGGCTGGCGCCGGGCCTCACGCCGTGGATCTGGGCCGTCAACGGAGGGGCCTCGGTGGTCAGCGCCATCCTGGCCATGGTGGTAGCGCTGGCGCTGGGCTACCGCGCTGTGCTCTGGCTGGCGGCCGGCAGCTACCTCGCGGCGGCGGTGGCCCTGTGGCCTCTGGCGGCGGCACGGGAGGCGACGGGGCCGGCGGCCACGGGCGCCGTCACCGGGGGCCGCCCGTGAGCGGCACGAACGCCACGCCCATGACGCGCTCGGAGCGTATCTCCTCGCCTTCCCGTTCGATGAGCCACAGCACTTGGTAGGAGCCGGGCGGCCCCACGGGGATCACCATGCGCCCGCCGTCGGCGAGTTGGTTCACCAGGGGTTGCGGGATGTGGTCGGGCGCGCACGTGACGATGATGCCGTCGTAGGGCGCGGGCTCCTCCCAGCCATAGTAGCCGTCGCCGCAGGTGATATGGATGTTGTCGTACCCGAGGCCTGCCAGCCGCTCGCGCGCCTCGTCGCACAGCGCGGTGACGATTTCGATGGTGTAGACCTCACTCACTAGCTCCGCGAGGATGGCGGCCTGGTAGCCGGAGCCGGTGCCCACCTCGAGCACTCTGTCGCCGGGCTCGGGCTCCAGCAGCTCGGTCATGACGGCCACCATGTAGGGCTGCGAGATGGTCTGGCCGTAGCCGATGGGGAGGGGATGGTCGCCGTACGCCCGGTCGAGGTACTCGGGCGGTACGAAGGCATGCCGGGGAACGTTCTCCATGGCGCTCAGCACATCGGGATCCGCCACTCCCAGGTCGCGAATCTGCGTTGAGACCATCCGTAGGCGCGCTTCCTGGAAGGCGCCATCGTCGGGGATCCTGGAGGCCGCCGGGATGCGCCGCGGCGGGGCGTGTCCGGTAACCCAGAGCACCCCGACCACCAGCGCGACGGCGAGCGCCGCCACCAGCCACCATCGTCGCGTGACCGCTCGTGCCATCATGACCTCCTTGCCCGGTCCGGCGCCGCCCGAGTAGGGGCGGGATCGGGCGCCCCACGCTACAGCGCCAGCTCCTTCCACCTTCCCCTGCGGAATTGCAGGGTGATGGCCGCCGCGCCGGCCAGGTATCCCACCGCCAGCCCCACCCAGACGCCCGTGGCGCCCAGACCCGCGGGGCCAGAGAGCGCCCAGCAGGCGGGCAGCTGCACCAACCACAGCGCCGCCATGTTGATCACCATGGGCGACAGGGCGTCGCCGGCGCCCGACAGCGCATAGCTCACCACCTGCAGCCATCCGAAACCAACGCCGCTCAGGATGGTGAAGAGGAGGGCCTGCGCGCCGATGGCGATCACGGCCGCATCCCGCAGGAACAGCCCCAGCACCGGGACGGCCGCCACGTTGAGCAGCGAATAGGCCGCCAACGAGACCCCGAACGACGACCACATGCCGATGGTGGTCGCCCGCTCGGCGCGCGTCGGCTTGCCGGCGCCCAGGTTCTGCCCCATCATCGTGGCCGCGGCATTGCCGATCCCCATGCTCGAGCACTGCAGGAACCCGAACAGTCGCGAGACGACGCTGTAGGCGCTCAACACGTCGGTGCCCAGCCCGGCGACGAGGCGTATCAGGATGGCGTTGGCCAGGTTGGGGGAGAAACGCTGCGCCGCCGTGGGCAGGGCCACCTTCAGGATGCGTCGCATGGTGCCAGGGTCGGGTCGCGCGTCGGCCAGGCGAGCGGTGACGCCGGCGCTGCCGCGTGCCAGGACGAACATCTGCGCCGCCACACCCGCCACGCTCCCGATCACCGCCGCCCACCCCGCCCCCGCCACGCCCAGGGCCGGGAAGGGCCCCAGACCGAGCACCAGTACCGGCTCGGCCACCGCCATGACTCCGACGTTCACGATGTTGCTGCGCAGCGTGTACTCGGGATGGCCCGCCCCGCGGATCACGCCGTTCATGGTGGGCAGCATCTCCATAAAGAGCAGCCCGGCAAAGATGACGCGACAGTAGGCCACGGCGTCGGTCAACAGCGCCCCCTCGGCGCCCATCCACCGCAGAAAGGTGGGCGCAAAGAGCAGGCCGATGACGCTCAGGGGCAGCACGATGACGATCACCAGCAGCATCGTCTGCGTCAGAGCATGGTCGGCGCGCTCGCGATTCCGCGCCCCCAGGTGGCGCGCCACCAGCGCCATGCCGCCCACCGAGAGGCCCATCATGGGGCTGATGAGCACCAGTCGCAGCGTGTAGCCGAGCGTCGCCGCCGGCAGCGCCGCCCCGCCAATCCTGCCCAACCAGACGAGATCCAGGAGCGTGACGACCTGCAGCAGCGCGGTCTCGGCGGCGGATGGAAGCGAGAGTTGCAGTACCAGGCGCCCGAGGCTCCCGGTGGTCAGGTCGCGCTGCGGTCGTGCGGCGCGGGTAGCGACCGGCGTGGACAAGGCGTATGCTCCCCGGAGCAGTCGCGATCGGTGCGTGCCGCGTGCAACGCGGTGCGGGCCGCGTGAAACGCGGTGCGGGCCGCGTGAAACGCGCTGCACGCCGCGCCTGCCATATGATGGCTGAGGAGTTATAATACCACCGATCATCCATGCGACAAGGCGCCACGCCCAGGCGCGCGGCCGGCGAGTCTCTGTTGCCCACGAGGGAGTAGCCCATGCCCGTAGGCATCGTTTATGACGCCATTTATCTGGAACACGACACGGGCGACCATCCCGAGAACGCGCAACGCCTCGAGGCTGTGGCGAGCTATCTGCGCACCAGTGGCGTGTGGGACCGCCTCGTACAGGTGCAGGCCAAGCCGGCGTCGGTGGACGACCTGCGCCGCGTGCACACGACGCACCTCATCGACACGGTCCAGCGCATCGCCAAGGCGGGCGGCGGCGCGGTGGACTATGACACCGTGATCGGCCCGCGGAGCTATGAGGTAGCCCGGTCGGCGGCCGGCGGCGTCATCGCCGCTGTGGATGCGACGCTGGCCGGCAGGGTCTCATCGGCGTACGCCCTCGTGCGACCGCCCGGCCACCACGCCACGGCCGCGCGCGCCATGGGGTTCTGCCTGTTCAACAACGTCGCCGTGGCCGCCCGTTGGGCGCTGGAGGTCGCCGGCGTCGAGCGGCTGGCCATCGTCGATATCGACGTGCACCACGGGAACGGCACCGCCGAGGCGTTCGCATCGGATCTCAGCGTGCTCTATGTCTCGCTGCACCAGTACCCCCTCTTCCCCGGCACCGGCCACTGGCGCGAGATCGGTTCGGGCGCCGGCGAGGGGACGGTGCTGAACGTCCCCCTACCCCCGCACACGGGGGATGTGGGCTACCGTCAGGCGTTCGAGCGGCTGGTCGTGCCCGCCGTGCGCCGCTTTGCGCCCGAGCTGTTGCTCGTGTCCATCGGCTACGACGCTCATTGGGCCGATCCGCTGTCGTGGATGCTCCTCTCCCTCTCGGGGTACCGCGCCATGATGGATGACCTCACCGCGCTGGCGCGGGCGCTGTGCCGGGGCCGCATCGTCGTCGCCCTCGAAGGTGGCTATGACGCCACCGTGCTCGCCCACGGCGTCCGCGGCACCTTGGCCTCGCTGATGGATGAGGACGGCGACGATCCCCTCGGTCCGGCTAGAGAACCCGAGACCGATGTGAACCCGCTGATAGACGCCATCGCCAAGCTACACCGCTTGGAGTAGCGGCAGCTTCCCAACTGTGTTACAATGGTCCTCAAGAACGACCAAGAGCGGAACCTACCCCTAAATCACCCCTGAACCCGCAACCCACGCCCGACTCGCCGAAAGGAGGCCGGAACCATGGCTACCGAGGGCACGTCCTCCCAGTTTCCGATTCGCCTCAACGAGGCCCCGTCATCAGAGCTGCAGCGCGTCCGCGGCCTGGGCGAGGTGCTGGCCCGGCGCATCGTCGCCTATCGCGACGAGCACGGCCCGTTCGCGTCCCTGGCGGACCTGGCGTCCGTCCCGGGGATCGGGCCGGCCATGCTGCGGCGCATCGGTCCACAGCTGACCATCGAGGTGCCGCCAGCGCTCGCCGACGCGGCCACGCCGTCGGTGCCGGGCGACTCGGTGTATGGAGCGATAGCCGTGCCGGGCGCCGCGGCGCCGGACACCGCCCCGATGAAAGGATCGTATGCTATGGGAACCGAACGGCCGAACGCGTATGAGGACGAGTCGGGCACGCCGAGGCCCGAGGAGGGTGGCGAGGAGCGCATCCCCGAGGTCCCGCCGGTAGAGGATCTCGAACCCGAGGCTGAGGAGGCCCCGGCCGCCTCCCCTACGTCCGAGGAAGGGGAGCGCATCCCCGTGGAGCCTCCCATGCCGGAGGGCGAGATCGAGGAGGGGCCAGAGGAGGCCCCCGAGGTTGCCTGGGAACCCGCCGTGCCGGAGGGTGAGATGGAGGAAGGGCCGGAGGTCTCTCAGGTAGCCGACGAGCCCGCCATGCCGGAGGGAGAGGTCGCCGGCGCGCCGGAGGAGGCGCCGGAGGAGCCCGTCGGACCTCCGTACCGCGCCACCCCCGGCGGCCCGCCGGCGCCCTGGACCGACACCGTCGAGACGCCAAGGGCGGCTGCGGAGCCGCCACCTCCCGTGGAGGAGCAACCGCCCACGGTAGAGGAGCCTCCGGCCGAGGGCCCGCCGCCGGAGCGGGCCACGGGCGCGGGCGCGCCGCCGCCACCTGAGGGCCCGCGGGAGACGCGCGAGCGCCGAGATGGCGGGCGGTCGCCGTGGAGCCTGGCCCTGGCGGCGCTGCTGGGAGGGCTTGCCGGCGTCCTGTTGACCCTGCTCCTGCTATTGCTCCTCACGGGCACGCTCAACTTTGCCTCTGGCCGCGAGGTGGACGCCCTGAGCAGCAACCTCGATGCGCTGGCGACCAATCAACAGCAGATCGCCGGGCGCGTCGACGACGTGGCCGGGCGCGCCGGAGAGCTGGAGCAGCGGGCGGCGGACCTGGAGCAGCGCGCCGGTGAACTGGAGACGGCTGTGGGCCGCATCGACGCGTTGGAGGCCAAAGTGGGTCAGGCGGCCGAAGACGTGGAGGCCGTACGCGGCGAGATGGATGCGCTTCGTCAGCAGGTGAGCGTCTCGCTGCGCTCGCTGGACCGGCGCGTGAGCGCGCTCGACCAGTCGCTGTCGAGCCTGGAAGGGACGGTCGAGTCGCTGCAGGAGACGGTCGGCAACGTGCAGGATCGCGTCGAGGCGTTCGACGCCTTTTTCGTCGCCCTGCGCGATCTGCTCATCGATCTCCAGGGGCCGCCCGAGGAGGGTGCTGGGATGATAGCGCCGACGGAGACGCCGACACGAACGCCGACCGAAGCGGCCACGCCGACGCCGACGGAGGTGCCCACCGAGACCCCCACGGAGGTACCGACGGCAACGCCAGCGACCACCGAGGCGCCCGCCACGGCGACGCCGACCCCGGCGGGTTAGCGCCGTCGCTCGCAGCTGTATCGGCCAGCGGCGCGGCGGGGTTGCCCTCGCCGTGCGCCAGCGCGCGGAAGACGGCGGCGCGCCATCGACGCGCACCATGGCGCCCTGGCCGGCGCCCGCCATCTCGGCGGCGTTTCCTCGCGCACGGCCACCTCGAGGAACCCGTGGTTGCCGACGTAGGCCAGGGGCCGCCTGGCGCGCACCTGTCCGTAGCCAGGAACAGCCCTGGTCACCGTCAGGTGCCCCACCGTGACGCGGTAGGTCTCATCTGGGGGAAGCGCCCTCGCCGGGATGTTGGTCACCATGTTGCCAAAGTGGTCTACCCACACCACCGTGCCCTCGACGAGGCCCCCCTCACCCGCGGCTCGGGCAGGTCCAGGCGTACCGGATCGCCGATCGAGACCCCGCGCAGCTCCTCGAGGGGCACGCCGCGGGCGAGGTGCGCCGCCACGGGTGCAAAGATGTCGCGCCTGGTGGTGTGGCTCACCTCGCCCAGCCAATAGCGGGCGTTGGTGAGCAGGATGATCGCGATGTGCGTCGCCGTCGAGCACCAGGCCAGTGCACCATTATCGGGAGCGACGAACAGCTGCTCGTCGGCGCGCACCGCCAGGCCCCGCCGTTGCGTGCGCCAACGCCCGGGTCGACGACCACGAGGTGCACCGTCTCGGGCGGAAAGAAGCGGTAGACCCCCGCCAGGAGGTACGCCGCTCCCGCGATGTCCTGCGGCGCTACGCTGGCTGACGTCCACCAGCTCACGCCCGGCGCGATCCCCAGGATGACGCCCTTCATGGCCGCCACATAGCCATCGTGAACGCCAAAATCCGTCGTCAGCGTGATCACGTTACCCATGGATCACCCCTCATGTATACCAGCGCCACGGCGTCTCGAGTACAACCCCCACGCCTCGGCCGAGGGCTGTTACAGGTCTCAGGCTTCAGCGGCTGCGCGCTAAAGCCTATAACCCGTCACCTGCAGCCAGACCCGGCGGTGCCGGGCGCTTGGGAATGCCGATCATTTGTGCTAAAATACCGTCCATCGGAGGTTATCGAACCGTTGAGCATCATCGACACGCTGTCCGCGGGGTTCGGCACCGTCACCAAGCGCTAGGCCTTCTGGGTCATTATCGTACCGGTGGCGCTGGACGTCTTCTGGTTAGGCCCAGCTCTCGGTGGCCCCGGTCATTCGTGATGCGCTCGCGACGTTGCAGACCACCATGCGGATGATGGCGCCTGGGGGCGGCCTAGACGCCGGCATGGCGGAAACGTTCCAGGTGATGGCCGAGGAGATTCAGGCCACGGTGGGCAGGACGAACCTGCTGGCGCTGTTGGCCTGGGGCCGCCTGGGGATGCCCAGCATCGCGGCGCTTCGCCCGGTGAACCCGGAGGTGGACCGCATCATCGAGGTCACCAGCTACGGGCAGATGTTCGGGCTGCAGGCGGCGATCCTGCTGGTGGGCCTGCTCGTGGCGTGCGTCTTTCTTGCCATGTTGGGGCAGGAGGTGCGCGGCGAGGGGATCCGTATCAGCACGTTGCTGCAGTCGGTACCGCGCTACTGGCTCCGGCTGCTGCTCATCGTCGTGCCACTGGGCATCGCGCTCATGTTTGCACTGTCCGCCAGCCTCATTCTCGGCCCCCTGGCGTTCATCGTCTGGGCGCTGGTGTTGTGGGTGCTGCTCTATTTGTTCTTCGTGCCTCAGGCCGTCACCATGGCAGAGGAGAGCCCCTTGCGCGCCCTGTGGTCGAGCTTTGTCGTGGTGCGAACGAGTTTCTGGTCGGCGCTCGGGCTGATCCTGTTGACAAAGCTCATCGGCAGCGGCCTGTCGCTGATATGGCGCAGCATCATGGAGATGCCCTCGGGCACGGTGATCGCCATCGTGGGCAATGCCTACATCGGCTCGGGGCTGACGGCCGCGGCCTTTATCTTTTACCGTGACCGCGTGGCCAGGTGGCGCGAGATGGCTAAATGACGAAACGCAGTTCGTTTCGCTGCATTTCGCAGCAGCAGAGGAGTACAGACACCCGTGGCTGATACGGCACTTCGCTATACGGCGGCCAACATCCAGGTCCTCGAGGGCCTGGATGCGGTCCGCCGCAGGCCGGGCATGTACATCGGCAGCACCGACATTCGCGGCCTGCATCACCTCGTCACCGAGGTGGTAGACAACTCGATCGACGAAGCCCTGGCCGGGATATGCAACCGCATCGACGTCGTCATCGAAGAGGATGGCGCAGTGATGGTGTCCGACAACGGGCGCGGCATCCCTGTGGGCGAGGAAAAGACCACCGGCCGCAACACGCTCGAGGTGGTGCACACCGTGCTCCATGCCGGCGGCAAGTTCGGCGGTGGTGGCTACAAGGTGGCCAGCGGCCTCCACGGCGTGGGCGTGTCCGCCGTGAACGCCCTCTCCCGCTGGCTCGAGGTGGAGGTCCGCTACGAGGGGCGTCGTTACTCCCAGCGCTACGAGCACGGCCTCCCCGTCACCCCCGTGGTCGACCACGGCCCTGCAGAGGGGCACGGCACGTGCACCCGCTTCTTGCCTGACGATGAGATCATCCGCACGCTGGACTATCGCTTCAAGACGCTGGCCCAGCGCTTTCGAGAGATGGCGTTCCTCACGCGCGGCCTGACGATCCACTTTCTCGACCGGCGCGACGGCTCGGAGCAGACGTTCCACTTTCAGGGCGGCATCCAGTCATTCGTGCGCTACCTGAACCGCAACCGCAAGCGCATGCACGAGCCGTTCTACACCGAGGGCACCATCGAGGGCTCGACCATCGAGGTGGCGCTCCAATACACCGAAGGCTATGCCGAGTCGGTGTTCGCCTTTGCCAACAACGTGAACACCGTCGACGGTGGCACCCACGTGACGGGGTTTCGCAGCGCGCTGACACGCTCGCTGAACGACTACTCGCGGCGCGCGGGCCTCCTGAAGGACAAGGACGAGAACTTTGCCGGCGAGGACGTGCGCGAGGGCCTCACGGCCATCGTCAGCGTCAAGCTCGCCGACCCCCAGTTCGAGAGCCAGACCAAGGCCAAGCTGGGCAACGCCGAACTCACCGGCCAGGTGGCCAGCCTCTTTGGCGAGGCGCTCAGCGCCTGGCTGGAGCAGAATCCCAGAGAAGCGACCGCCATCATCCGCAAGTCGCTCACCGCCGCCCGCGCTCGAGCGGCCGCCCGGCAGGCGCGTGAGCTGGTCATCCGCAAGACGGCGCTGGAGACCAGCACCCTGCCCGGCAAGCTCGCCGACTGCTCCGACCGCGACGCGACGCGCACCGAGCTGTACATCGTCGAGGGCGACTCGGCCGGGGGATCGGCCAAGCAGGGGCGCGACCGCCGCTTCCAGGCCGTACTCCCACTGCGTGGCAAGATCCTCAACGTCGAGAAGGCACGCATGGATCACGCCCTCAAGAGCAACGAGATCAAGGCGTTGGTGCAGGCCATCGGCGCCGGCGTGGGCGACCAGTTCAACATCGACAACCTGCGCTACAACAAGATCGTCATCATGACCGACGCCGACGTGGACGGCGCCCACATCACCACCCTGCTGTTGACCTTCTTTTACCGGTACATGGAGCCCCTCATCACCAGCGGGCATCTGTATCTGGCGCAGCCGCCGCTGTATCGCATCACCGCCGGGCGCCAGTCGCAGTACGTGTACACCGAGGAGGAGAAGGAGGAGGTACTGGGCAAGCTGAGCGCCCGCGGCATATCGCTCCAGCGCTACAAGGGACTGGGGGAGATGAACCCCGACCAGCTCTGGGAGACGACCATGGACCCCGCGCGGCGCACCCTCCTGCAGATCAGCCTGGAGGACGCGGCCCTGGCTGACCAGACCTTTGACATGCTCATGGGCGGTGACGTGCCGCCGCGGCGCAAGTTCATCCTCACCCACGCCAAGGAGGTCGAGAACCTCGACGTCTAGGCGACGCCCGTTAGGGGACGCCCGCCGAACCCATATCTGCCCCATGGCACGCCCGCCGTCGCTACGGCGGGCGTGTCGCTGTTCGGCGCCGTCGCGGGCCTGACATACCCCTGACACGTACATGACGCCGGCGCCACAACACTTGACAGGCATCGCTTCCTGCTTCATAATGCAAATGTGTCCGCAAGCTCCGGTTTTCGCGGCCAGACCACCGGCTGCCAAGCACTGCATCGGGTTTGCGTCCCACCATTAACAAAGCATTGCGTTCGCCGCCTTGCACGCATCGACGAACTGCGCTCACATCATTGACCTGGGTTTGTAGCAGCGTTCTCTGGCCAGGAGGCATGCACGTGCGTTGTGGTTGCCTTGCCCGACCGGACTGCCCCCCCAAGCCGCTACATCGCCTTGCCTGGGCACCAAGGGCCCTATACGGCCCTGCCATGATGTGGGACACTGACTGCGATCTTGACGCGCCGGCAGATGCCGGCGCGTTTGCGTTTACCCCTGATACGAGGCGCCGGGCGGCGGCATCGCCGGCGCCGGTCCTCTCCAGCCCTCAGGCCTCGCCCATCGTTGGAGGCCATGCAGAGCACACCATCCATCGCGCGGCGCGTCTCCGCCGCGCCCAGCAGCCCGAGATAGAGCCCCCAGCCAAACCGGGAGCGCTCTAGCCTCGGGCTCATGTTTTTCGGGGAGGGTGCCTATTCGAGCAGAATCCGGTGAGTGCCTCGAGGTGTCGCGAGGGCGCGCCCTCGCCCAAGGATGAGCGGAAGCTCTGGCATAACTGGAGGAAAGGCATGTCTGACGAAACCCTCAGGGCCGGCATGACGCGACGCGATCTGCTCCGCCTGAGCGCCATGGGAGCGGGCCTACTCGTCGCCGGATGTCAGCCCAAGATCGTCGAGGTCACGACCGTCGTCGAGAAGGTCGTCAAGGAAACGGTCGAGGTCGAAAAGGTCGTCAAAGAGACGGCCGTCGTCGAAAAGGTCGTCGAGAAGGAGGTGACCCGCGTCGTCGAGGTCGAGAAGGCGCCGGAGGTCAGGGTTCAGGGATCCTTCTGGGTGCTGCAGAAGAAGGACTTTTTCCCGGCCATGAACGATTGGTGGCGGGCCGAGATGACCGCTTTCTGCAAGGAGCGCGGCTGGCCCCTCGACATCACCTACGAGGCGGGCTATACGGTCGGCACCCCGTTCCAGGAAAAGCTGGCCGCCGCCGCGGCCGCCGGCACTCCTGCTGATATCCTGATGCACGACTCGAGTATCACCAACCTGCGGCGCCTGATGGTGCTCGACCCGGTGACCGATCTCGTGGAGGAGGCGGTCGCCAGGTGGGGCGATACGAACGCCCGCGCCAAGATGGACTATATCTTGGACGACCAGTGGTGGGCAGTGCCCTACTTTGCCCGTTCCGATGGCGGCTGGTTCCGGCGCTCCGCTTGGGAAGCAAAGGGGATCGACATCCACAAGATACGCCTCTTCACCGACATGTGGGAGGCCTGTCTGGAGGTGTCGGACCCCGCGAACGAGTTATACGGATGGGGCGTCACCATCAATGCTAGCAACGATGGTAACTGGTTCCGCAACCGCATCACCCATGGCTGGGGCGCCTACATCCAGGACGAGACGGGCCAGTTCGTGACCTTTGACTCGCCCGAGATGGTCGAGGCGATGACCTGGATGACCTCCATCTACATGGACGAAAAGTGGGCGCCGATGCTGCCGCCGGGCATCCTGGCATGGACCGACATGAGCAACAACGAGGCGTACCTCGCCGGGCTGCTGGCCTACACCTTCAACGGCGGCACGGTATACGGCAAGGCCATCCTGGACAGCAACCCCATCAAGGACGACACCGGTTTCCATGCGCCTCCGGGCGGCCCGGTGCACACCGAGTTCAACAGCCTAGGGCACAACAACTTTATGCTACTGAAGGGTGGCCGCAACCCCGATGCCGCTCGCGAGGCGGTGCGTCACTTTGTGCTCGACCTTGACATGATGGACGGCATCTATGCCAACGCCCCAGGCTTCGCGCTACCCTGCTACGAGAACCTGTGGCGGGAGTCCAAGTATATCCCGACGAACCAGGTCGCTTTGGAGCAGGAGACGGTGGCCATGTCGCCCGCGGGCGATCAGGTGCCCCAAACCTACCCCGGCCCCGCGCACAACCCAGCCCTGGCCGCGGCGGGCTCGGCCGGCATCCAGAACGACATGGTAGCCGATATCCTGCGCGGCACACCGGTGGCCGAGGCGGTCAAGACCTGCCACGATCGCTACGTGCAGATCTTTAAGGAGTTTGATCTGCCCGGCGAGAAGGCATAGCTGATCGGCGCGGGCGTCGCGCCGATCAACGTCGTCTTTTGACGCGGACCTAGAGGCCCCGCCAGACGTTGAGGGCGTCGTCCCTCGAAGGGCGACGCCCTCAACAGTCTTTTGTGAGCCTTGGTATCGAGCGGAGGCGCCTCGACATCGCTACGCGCCAGGGGCGCCTTACCACTTGAGGAGAAGAGCCGCATGGCCGATGTGCTGCCGACCCAGTCACGCGTCGCCACGCCAGTGCTGCAGCAGACCCTAACGAAACGGCTGCAACGTACCCTCGGCCAGGACTGGAACGTGGCCTACATCTTTATGGCACCCACGGTTATCTTGATGGGTGGGCTGATCGCCTATCCCTTTGTTCGTGCCCTGTACATCAGCTTCACCAACACCACCACGCGCGATATCGGCCCGTTTGTCGGACTGCTGAATTACAAGAACTTGTGGAACGACATCTTTTTCCGGCGGTCGGTGGTCATCACGGCCAAGTTCACGCTCTCAGCGGTCTTTCTCAAGCTCACGGTGGGTATCCTGGCATCGGTGCTGCTGAACCGTCTGGGCAACAAGGCTTCATTCTGGACGGGCCTCGTCCTGCTCCCATGGATCATGCCCGACGTCGTGCGCGCCATCACCTGGAAGAGCCTGCTCGACCCTCTCTACGGGGGCGTGAGCCGGCTGCTCATCACCCTGGGCTTTGTCGACAAACCTCTCCCATTCCTTACGGGGGTGGACACTGCCCTGCCCACCTTGATCATGGTGAACCTCTGGCAGGGCATCCCCTTCTTTACCATAAACCTTCTGGCCGGCCTGAAGGCGATTGACATGGAACTCTATGAGGCGGCGGCCATCGACGGTGCCTCGGCCTGGCGGCAGTTTCTGCACATTACCCTGCCCGGCCTTCGCTACGTCATCATCGTCGTGACGCTCCTCTCGACGATCTGGACGTTCAACTCCTTTGGACTGATCTTCCTGCTCACCGGCGGCGGCCCCATGGACGCCACCAAGGTATACTCTATCCTGGCATACAACTATGCCATCGGTGGCCTGCGCTACGGTCCGGGCATCGCCGTCTCCATGACCATGGCACCCGTTCTGGGGATCTTTATCATCATTCTGGGGCGCTATATGATGAGCGGCCGGCGCCTGTACGCCACCGAGTCCGTGAGCCGAGGGCCAAGTCCACTGTCGCACCTCCTGTCGGTGATCGCGTGGCCGTTTCAGCAACTCCTGCGTCTCGTGCTCGCCCTGTTTTGGCTCGCCAACGACCTGGTCGAGTGGCTCCTTGGCCTTCTCGGCAATCTGTTCGCCAGGGCCTCCTCAGCCCCCCACGGTAGCGCGTCAGTCGCGCGGCGCCATCGGCGCCGCCGGTCTGGGCAGGTGTTGCCCATCGTCGCACTGGTGTTGCTCGTGATATTCGAGCTGTTACCCTTCTACTGGGTGATCGTGACGGCCTTCAAGACCGAGCTACAGATCACCCGCTTTGAGAACGTGGGCTGGCCGATACCGTGGTCGCTCGAGCAGTTCGAGAGGCTCCTTGGGCCGGCGCGCAACTTTGTGATCTGGCTACGGAACACAGTAACGATCTCGTGCATCACCCCGCTGATTTCCACGATCGTCGCCTCTCTGAGCGCTTACGCCCTGACCCGCCTGCGATGGAAGGGGGCGGGCGCATTGTCGAACTCTGTGCTGGTAGCCTATCTCATGCCTGGGATCATGATGGTAATCCCTTTGTATGGCCTCTTTACCTGGTTGCACCTTACGAACACACTCTTTACGCTAATCCTATCCTATCCCACCTTTGGGTTGCCCTTTGCCATCTGGCTAATGATGGGATACTACTCCTCGATTCCCGAGGAGCTTGAGGCGGCGGCGCTGATCGACGGCTGCAACCGTTTCCAGACCTTCTTCAAGGTGGTGCTCCCTCTCACCAAGCCAGCCCTATTGGCCGTAGCCCTCTTTGGCGTCACCCAGGCCTGGAGCGAGTTTCTATTCGCCTACGTCTTTATCCAGAGCGAGAGCAAGATGACCATCCCCGTGGGCTTGGCCCAGATGATCATCGGCGACGTGCTCCCGTGGGGTGAGCTGTCGGCCGCGGCGCTGTTGATGGCGGTACCGGTGCTGATCCTCTACTCGCTGGGCCAGCGCTTCATGGTCGCCGGCCTCACGGCGGGCGCCGTCAAGGGCGGCGGGTGAGCCTTCACACGCCCCGAGTCACGAGGAGTCACGCATGGGAGGGAGAGACATCCTCTCCCTCCCAACGTGTCAGGCCAGGGCAACCCCGGCCAGCGCCCCTGCCCTGCCCCTTGGCGGGGGAACGCTCCGCCGCCGGCCCCGCGATGCGTCCGCGCTACGGCGGCCACACCGTGTAGAGAGAGCAACGAGTTCGCGCATGGATCTTGATTCTCGCGGCTTCACCACCCGCCTGAGCCCCGTCGAGCGCTGGCGCCAGGTCACCCCCCTGCAGCGACGCCTGCGGGCAGTGCTTGGGACAGACTTTGCGACCGCATACCTCTTTATGCTGCCCACCTTTGCTATCATGGGTGGGCTCATCGCCTATCCCTTTGCGCGCGCCACCTACATCAGCTTTACGCGCACCATCAGCCAGGAGATCGGCCCCTTTGTGGGGCTGGCCAACTATCGCGCCCTGTGGGCGGATCGCTTCTTTCGCGAATCCGTCGCCGTGACGGCCCAGTACACCGTCTGGTCGGTGGCCATCTCGCTGACGGCTGCCCTCGTGGCGGCGCTTCTCATCCACCGCATGGGGACGCGCGGCGGCCTCGTGGCCGCCCTGGTACTCCTCCCCTGGGTCATGCCCGAGATCGTGCGTGCCCTCACCTGGCGGGCGCTCCTCGACCCGCTCTACGGCGGCGTGAATCGCGTCCTCATCGACGTCGGCCTCATCGAGAGGGGGTTTCCCTTCTTTGGCAGCCTGACCACCGCCCTCCCGAGCGTCATCCTGGTCAACGTCTGGCAGCGTATCCCCTTCGCCACCATCACCCTCCTGGCGGGGCTGAAGGGGATCGACGTCGAGCTGTACGAGGCGGCGTCCATCGACGGCGCCGGCGCGTGGCGACGCTTCCTCCACGTGACCCTCCCCGGGCTGCGCCACGCGGCCGTCGTGGCGTTCCTGCTGTGCGCCATCTGGTCGTTCAACGAGTTCAGTCTCATCTTTTTGCTCACCGGCGGCGGGCCGATGAACGTGACCAAGGTGTACTCGGTGCTTGCCTATCAGCTGGCCCGACGACAGATGGGGAAGGGGGTGGCCGTGGCATTATCCGGGGCGCCGGTGTTCGTCGCCCTCATCGCCATCCTCGGGCGGGCCATCGTAGAGGGAGAGGGAACGCAGGTGGCGGCCGACGCGGCCGCCGGCCCCCTGAGCCGCCTCACGCGGCCCGCGCGCCGACTGGTGGCCCGCGGGATGCGCCTCCTCTGGGCCACCCACGACGTCATCGAGACCGCCGTCGCCAGGGCATGGGGCACGATCGCCCGGCCCCTGGGCGCCGGCACGCGCGGCGGGCGCATCGTCCATCGCGCCGGGCCAGCCCTGCTCACCCTTGCCGTGCTGGCCTTCGAGTTGGCGCCCTTTTACTGGGTGCTCGTCACCGCCTTCAAGGCCGAGCTACAGATCACCCTGTTCGAGTCGGTCCTCTGGCCCAGACCGTGGACGACGATCCAGTTCGAGCGCCTGCTGGGGCCGCGGCGCAGCTTTATGTTGTGGCTGCAGAATACGCTGATCGTGTCGACAGGCAGCGCTCTCCTATCGACGGGCGCGGCCGCCATGGGGGCCTATGGCATCACGCGCCTGCGCTGGCGCGGCGCCGCACTCCTGGGGCAGGCGGCGCTGGTATCGTACCTCATGCCGGCCGTGATGATCGTTATGCCGATCTTTCACCTCTTTGCCCGGCTGGGCCTGGTGAACACCCGCCTCTCGCTGATCCTCTCGTACCCCGCCTTTGCCCTGCCCTTCGCCCTCTGGCTGCTCATGGGCTACTACCGCTCCATCCCGGCCGAGCTGGAGGATGCCGCCATGATCGACGGCTGCAACCGCCTGCAGGCCTTTCTGCGCGTCATCCTGCCCCTAAGCATGCCGGGGCTGGTGGCGGTGCTGCTATTCGCCATGAGCCAGGCCTGGGGCGAGTTCCTCTTTGCCTACACCCTGATCTTTACAGAGACCATGATGACCCTTCCCCTGGGCCTCGGCCAGATGATCTTTGGCGACGTGCTGCCGTGGGGCGAACTCTCGGCCGCCACCCTCATCATGGCCGTGCCGGTGCTGGCCGTGTACGCCCTCGGGCAACGCCACATGGTCGCCGGCCTCACGGCGGGCGCCGTTCGAGGGAGGGGCTAGGCGAGGCGAGCTGTCAGATGGCACCAAGACGTCAGCAGCATGTCATAAAGGGGTTGACATGCTGCTGCATCCATGATACGGTATCAGTGGTGCGCCTGCAGCACCTCTTTCACAACCTCTGAGGCTCGCTGGAACCGGTTCCCCCCTCTCGGCATCGGGATCCGTTCGCTTGCGCTTCGAGGACCACACCCTGTAGGAGGCATGCCCCTGGGATTACTGTGTCTTTGCCTTGTCATTGTAGACAGCATTGGAACACACGGAAACGATCAAGCCAAGCAAGGAGTGACAATGAACGCGCTCTCTCGTCGCCGGTTTCTGCGTGGATCTCTCATTGCGGCCACGGGCATTCTGGCCGCTGCCTGCCAGCCCAAGGTAGTGGAGAAGGTCGTCGAGCGGACGGTCGAGGTCGAGAAGATCGTCGAGAAGGAAGTTCAGGTCGAGGTCGAAAAGATCGTCACCCAAGAAGTGGTCAAGGCCGCCGACCCCGGCCCCAAGATGACCGTCTGGGCGCCGAAGCACTTTATCCAGGCGCAGAACGACTACTTTACCGACTCGGTGCTGCTGGCGGCCGCCCGCAACAACTTTGAGGCGGAGGTGCAGCTCTTCCCCTGGGGCGACTATCAGCAGAAGCAGAACGCCGCCATCGAGGCCAAGACGCTGCCCGACATCATCCTCGGCATCAACGTCGCCCGCTACAGCACCATGGGCATCCTCGAGGACGTGGACGATCTCTTCCGGGAGATCGGTGAGAGCGGCGGCGGCTGGTTCGAGGCGAACGAGGCCAACGTCAAGATCGACGGCAAGGCCGTGGGTATCCCCTTCCATAACGAGCCGCAGGTGATGTACTACCGCTCCGACCTCTTTTCGGCCGCCGGCTTTGAGGCCCCGCCGAAGGATATGGACGAGTTCGTCGAGGCGACCGTCGCCGTGACCGATCCGTCCAGCGGTATCTATGGCTTTGGCAACACCTTCTCCGACGTCCCCGACGGCAACAACATCTTTTGGGGATACCTGTGGGCCTTTGGCGGCAAGGTGCAGGACGAGAACGGTGAGATCGTCTTTAACTCCCAGGAGAGCATCGACGCGCTCACCTGGTACACCGATCTCTACCTAGAGCACAAGGTCATGCCCGAGGCCGTCACCGGCTGGGACGACACGGGCAACAACAAGGGCTGGCTCGCCGGCCAGTGCGCCTGCATCTACAACTCGGGCTCGATCCTGAACGCCATGCGGACCAACGACCCCGGGTTTGCCGAGCACGTAGTGGTGGGCCCCACGCCCGCCGGCCCCGCCGGCCCCAAGACGTACCAGGGCGGCTCCACCGCGGGCATCATGAAGGGCACCAAGTCGCACGAGCAGGCCGCCGAGATCCTGCGTGGCGTCCTCTCCCCTGAGCGGTACCCGAACAACCTGCGCAGCGCCGGCGGCATGTTCTATCCGGTGCTCAAAAACTATGTGAGCGACGCCTTCTTCCAGGAGGATGCCTGGAACAAGCAGACGGCCGAGATGGTCCAGTACGCGCAGTACCCGCACCAGCCCGGCCCCCTCGCCGCCTGGATCGACGAGATCGGCGGCAAGTGGACCTACTCCCGCATGGCCGCCAAGGTCGCGTTGCAGGGCATGAGCCCGGCGCAGGCCGTGGAAGAGGCCGCGGCCGAGATGGCCGAGATGAAGGCCAAGTACGAGAACATCTAGCCCAGGCGCATCCTGAATAGGCAGCGGGGCGTCAGAATGGGCGCCCCGCTGCCTTTCGGCCTTGGTCAGTGCAGCTCAAGGAGAGAATGCATGACACCGACCGATCGCGCGGCTGGGCCTGCCGGCGGAGCGGCCGTGCTGCCGCGCCGCCGGTTCCGCATCCGCGAACAGACGTTTATCGGCTACCTGTTTCTCGCGCCGGCCGCCATCATCCTTTTGATCATGGTTGGCTACCCCGCCTTGGCTGGGGTGTGGTACAGCTTTAACAGCAAGATGCTCGGCTTTGAGCAGTACCACTTTGTGGGGCTCGGCAACTATGTGTCGCTCATCAAGGACCCGCGGGTGCTCAAGGCCATCGGGCGTGGTTTTTCCTACGCCACGATCTCGTGCGCCGTCAAGCTGGCCATCGGCATGGGCGTCGCCCTGCTTCTGAACATGCGCTTCCGCGGGCGCGGCCTGGCGCGCGGCATCACCCTGCTCCCCTGGTCGCTGCCCGAGATCGCCACCGTGCTCCTGTGGACCTGGATGTTCAACGACATCTATGGCGTGCTCAACACGGTGCTACTCAAGACGGGCATCATCGGCTCCCCGATCAACTGGTTGGGCACCAAGTGGGCCTTTCCCTCGGTCATCCTCGTGAACATCTGGCGAGGGTTCCCCTTCTTTGCTATCAACCTCCTGGCCGGCCTACAGACCATCCCCGAGGAGGTCTATGAGGCGGCCAGCATGGACGGCGCCAACCGCTGGCAGGCGTTCTGGAACGTGACGCTTCCGGGCGTTCGCACGGTGATGCTCATCGTGACGCTCCTCTCGTTCATCTGGACGTCGAACGATTTCACCAGTATCTGGGTGCTCACCCACGGTGGGCCGGCGCAGGCCACCGAGACGTTCCCCATCGTCACCTACGAGTTGGCCTTCATCGGCCTCGAGATGGGCAAGGCGGCGGCGGTACCCGTGCTGCTCATGCCGTTCTTCTCGGTGCTGATCGTCCTGCTCGTCAAGGCCGTCTCGGGGAGGGAGGACTAGGATGCACCTCGGCTTTCGCACTCAGCAACGGATCTCCCACACGTTCGGCCTCCTGCTGATGGGCCTCGTGCTGCTGGTGGTGCTGTTCCCAATCTACTGGATGCTGCTCACAGGCTTCAAGCCTTCGAACGAGATCTATAAACTGCCCATCAAGCTCTACACCGCCAACCCGACGCTCGAGAACGCGCGCAACCTGATGAAGGTGACGCCGTTCCTCACGCAGTTGCGCAACAGCATCACGGTGGCCTTTGTCGCCGTGAGCATCGCCGTGGTGGCGGCGGCACTGGCGGGCTATAGCCTATCGCGCCTCGAGTTCCCGGGCCGGGATTTCATGGCCAGCGCGGTGTTCTTTACCTACCTCATCCCCGGCACCATGACGCTCATCCCGTTGTACGTCATGCTCGCCCGCATGGGGCTGCTGAACAGCCTGCACTGCCTGGTGATCGCCTACCTGGCGGGGGCGCTCCCCTTCTCCGTGTGGATGCTCAAGGGGTACTTTTCCACCATCCCCATGGAGCTGGAGAACGCCGCTCTCATCGACGGCTGCAACCGGCTGCAGGCGCTCTACAAGGTGATCCTGCCCCTGGCGGGGCCGGGCATCGTGTCGTGCGCTATCTTTACCTTTACCCTGTCGTGGAACCAGTACATGCTACCCATGATCTTTAACAACACGGAGAACCTCTGGACGCTGCCGGTGGGTTTGGCCGGCCTCGTGTACGGGGACGTGTTCCTGTGGGGCGAGATCATGAGTGGCGCGTTCCTGATGAGCATCCCGGTGCTGGCGCTCTATGTTCTGGGCCAGCGGTTCGTGGTGTCCGGCCTCACCGCCGGCGCCGTAAAGGGCTAGGCAGCCAACACGTCGCACAACCCCTCGCACCGGCTCGATGGGGAGCCCTGCGAGGGGTTGCGACCCCGCATTCGGCAAGAGCGAGTGCGTTGACAGCACCGCCATTCCATGCTATGATGCTGCCCACAATCGCACAGCATGAACGACGTTGACCGGGAAGAGTACGTCGCGTGGCGAGGCACAGAGAGTCGGAGCAAGGTGAGAGTCCGACGCCGACGGCGCGACCGAATGGCCCCGCGAGTCGTGCGCCGAAAGGGGCTTTGCGCCCCGAGTAGTCCGCACCGGAAACGCTGCCGTTATCTGAGCGCTGGGTATCGGGCGCGGCCGTGGATGGCCCTCACGCCCCGTACTCGTAGAGAGAGGTTGGCGCACGACATGACCCGTCTCCACGGGTCTTTTTTTGTCGGAGGCGCCGCCTAAGGTGGGTGGCACCGCGGGGAGCAAGTGAGCCCCTCGTCCCGCTGGAACGGCCGTTACGGCCGCTCCTGAGCGAGGCGAGGGGCTTTTTGTGTTTCCGAATGGCAGAGGATGCTATGGAGGGAGGACTCCCATGAACCGGACCGATGTGGCCACCCCCGCGGCCGACGTGCGTCAGGTGACCCTGTACCCCGTGGTGCGTGAGTTGCCCGCCGACGTCGACACGCCCATCTCCGTGTACCTCAAACTGCGCGCCCTGGGGCCGTCGTTCCTGCTGGAGAGCGTTGAGGGGGGCGAGCGCCTGGCGCGCTATTCGATGATCGGCGTGCACCCCAGCGCCATCATCCGCTCGTGGCGCGACCGCACGGTGATCGAGGACGAGGGACGCTGGGAGGAACTCCCCGCCACAGAGGGGGACGTGCTCGAGGTGCTGCGCCGGCGGTTGCCGCGCTACGAGGGGCCCCTGCCCGCCGGCCTGCCCCGCTTCACGGGGGGCGCGGTGGGCTACCTGGGATACGACGTGGTGCGCTCCTTCGAGCGCCTCCCCGAGACCTCGCCCGACACCCTCGCGCTGCCCGAGGCCGCGTTCATGCTGTGCGATCGCCTGGTGATCTATGACCACCTGAAGCATAGCCTGCTGGTGGTGGCGCACGCCCGCGCGGAACACGGCGAGCGTCCCGCCATGGACGAGGCGGAGGCCGCCATGGACGAGATCGTGGCGCGCCTGCGGCGGCCGGTGCCCGCGCAGCAGCCCGCTCGGGCCCCCTCGCCCCCCGAGGAGTTGGGCTCGGCGTGGAGCCGGGCATCCTTCGAGGAATCGGTGCGGTGCGCCAAGGAGTACATCGCCGCCGGCGACATCTTTCAGGTGGTGCTCTCGCGGCGCAGCGTGCGCCGCACGCCGGCCCAGCCCTTTGACATCTATCGCGCCCTGCGCCGCGTGAACCCCTCCCCGTACATGTTCTACCTGGAGCTGCCCGACGGCCTGCGCCTCATCGGCTCGTCGCCCGAGGTGCTGGTGCGCCTGGAGGGGGACGTCATCGAGACGCGCCCGCTGGCGGGCACGCGCCCCCGGCACGCCGACCCCGAGCAGGACCGTGCCCTGGCCGCCGAGCTGCTCGCCGACCCCAAGGAGCGCGCCGAGCACGTCATGCTCGTGGACCTGGCGCGCAACGACGTGGGGCGCGTCGCGGCGTACGGCAGCGTGTCCGCGCCCACGCTCATGGAGGTGGAGCGCTATTCCCACGTGATGCACATCGTGTCCGACGTGCAGGGCACGCTGCGACCGGGCAAGGACGCCATTGACGTGCTCCGCGCCTGCTTCCCGGCCGGCACCGTGTCGGGCGCGCCCAAGGTGCGCGCCATGGAGATCATCGAGGAACTCGAGCCGGAGCGGCGCGGCCCTTATGCCGGCGCCGTGGGCTATATCGGGTACTCGGGCAACATGGATACCTGCATCGCCATTCGCACCATCGTCATGCAGGGGGACCGCGTCTACCTGCAGGCCGGCGCCGGCATCGTGGCCGACTCGGATCCGACGCGCGAGTACGAAGAGACGACCAACAAGCTGCGGGCGCTCACCCGGGCGCTCAGCCTGGCCGAGGAGGCCATCGCGAACAAGGGAGGTACGGCATGATCGTCGTGATCGACAACTATGACTCGTTCACCTACAACCTGGTGCAGTATCTGGGTGAGTTGGGCGCCGACCCCTGGGTCTTTCGCAACGATCGCGTCACGGTGGGTGAACTGGAGAGCATGGCGCCCTCCCACGTCGTCATCTCGCCGGGACCCGGCACGCCCGAGCGCGACGCCGGCATCAGCAACAAGGTCATCCGCCAATTCCACGGCCGGGTGCCGATCCTCGGCGTCTGCCTGGGGCACCAGTGCATCGCCCACGTCGAGGGGGGCAGGGTGCGCCGGGCGCCCCGTCTGATGCACGGCAAGACGTCGCGCATCATCCACCACGGCAGCCCCCTGTTTGCCGGCATCCCCACGACGTTCGAGGCCACGCGCTACCACTCGCTCGTCGTCGAGGAGCCGCTGCCGGAGGCGCTGCAGGCGCTGGCCCGCACCGCCGATGGCGAACTGATGGCCATCGGCCACCGCACGGCGTCCACCTACGGTGTGCAGTTCCACCCCGAGTCGATCCTGTCGCCCCACGGCAAGCGGCTGCTGCGCAACTTTTTGACGCTGGGCGCCCCCTCCCAGGGGACGACGGCCGATGCTACCGCGTCAGACCTCGACCTGCCGGCGGCGCTCACCCGCATTCTGGACGGCGAACACCTCACCGCCGAGGAGGCGGAGGCGGTCATGGGCCGCATCATGGAAGGGCAGGTTACCCAGGCGCAGATCGGCGCCCTGCTGGCGGCGCTCCGCGCCAAGGGAGAGACGGTGCCCGAGATCGTGGGGTTCGTGCGCGCCATGCGTCGCCACGCCACGCCCGTCCCCACCACGCGTCGCCCGTTGGTCGACACCTGCGGCACCGGCGGTGACGGCGCGCATACGTTCAATGTCTCCACCGTCGCCGCCCTGGTGGTGGCCGGCGCCGGCGTAGCCGTGGCCAAGCACGGTAATCGCTCGGTGTCGAGCCGCTGCGGCAGCGCCGACGTACTGCAGGCGCTGGGCGTGAACGTCGAGTTGGAGCCGGAGGCGGTGGGGCGCTGCATCGATGAGGTCGGCTTCGGGTTCCTCTACGCGCCGCGCCTGCACCCCGCTATGAAGCACGCCATCGGCCCGCGACGCGAGATGGGCGTGCGCACCGTGTTCAACCTGCTGGGCCCGCTGACGAACCCGGCCGGCGCCGGCGTGCAGATCGTCGGCGTGTACAGCCCGGACCTCGTCGCGCCGGTGGCGCACGTGCTGCAGGAACTGGGCGCCGAGGCGGCTTGCGTCGTCAACAGCGCCGGCGGGCTGGATGAACTCTCCGCCGAGGGAGCAAATCGCGTGGCCATGCTCAGGGAGGGGATCGTCTCGCTCTCGCAACTCGAGCCGGCCGGTCTGGGCCTGGAACGCTGCCCGGCTGCGGCGCTGCGCGGCGGGGACGCCGCCGTCAACGCCGCCATCGCGCGCGCCATCCTGGCGGGGGAGCGCGGCCCACGGCGCGACGTGGTGGTGCTGAACGCCGGCATGGCCCTCGCGCTGGCGGGCGCCGCCGACGACCTGTCCGAGGGGATCGCCAGGGCCGCCGAGGCGCTGGACAGCGGCGCCGCCCGGCGTGTGCTGGACGGCGTCATCGCGCTCTCGGGAGGGCAGGCATGATCCTCGATGATCTCCTGGCCGCCGCCTGCACGGCACTGGAGCGGCGCAGGACGGCGTTCCCGGAAGCGTCGCTTCGCGAGCGGTTGGCCGGTCTCCCCGCTCCCATCGATATGGCCGCCCGACTGCGGCCGTCCGGTTCGGGGCGGGCCACCGGGTTGGCCGTCATCGCCGAGGTCAAGCGCGCATCGCCGTCCCGCGGCGACCTGAACGTCGCCCTCGACCCGGCGGCCATGGCGGTGCGCTACGCCCGGGCGGGCGCGGCGGCCGTCTCGGTGCTCACGGAGGAGAGCCGCTTCCGAGGTTCGTTGGGCGACCTGACGGCGGCGCGCCGGGGGCTGAGGGAGGCGGGCCTAGAGACGCCGCTGCTGCGCAAGGATTTCATCGTCGACCCATACCAACTCGTCGACGCGCGCGTCGCCGGCGCCGACGCGGCGCTGCTCATCGCCGCCATCCTGGACGACGCCGCGCTGGAGCGCCTGCTGCGCGAGGCGCTCGACCTCGGCCTGACGCCGCTGGTGGAGGTTCACGATGAGGCCGAGCTGCGCCGCGTGCTGCCGCTGCGACCGCCGGTGATTGGCATCAACAACCGCAACCTGGCCGACTTTACCGTGGATCTCGACACGACGCGGCGCCTGCGCCCTCTCGTGCCTCCCGGCATCGTGGTGGTGTCGGAGAGCGGCATCAAGACTCCCGAGCAGATGGCAGAGTTGGCGCGGCTGGGCGTCGACGCCGTGCTGGTGGGCGAGGCGCTGGTGACCGCGCCCGATCCGGCGGCGCGGCTCGCCGAGTTCCTGGAGGCGGGGCGGTGCTAGAGGACCTGCTTGCGAACGGACACCGCCCTCCGGCGGTCAAGATATGCGGCCTGACGAATCTCGACGATGCGCGCCACGCCTGGCGTGCGGGCGCCGACCTCCTGGGGTTCGTGCTTGTCCCGGGCACGCCGCGCTACATCGAACCCGCCGCCGCGGCGTCGTTGGTGCGCGCCCTGCGCGAGGAGGGATGCGCGTCGGCCATGGTGGGCGTGCTCGCCTGCGAGCCGCCGGGCCACGGCGCGCACCGGCGTGCGCGCCCTACAGCTGCCGAACCCTTGCACGCCCACGGTAGGGGCCGAACGCTGTTCGGCCCGCCCGCCGGGGCGGGAGTCTCACCGCGCGGCGGCGAGGCCGAGGGCGCGTCGGAAGGCGCGCACCGGCGTGCGCGCCCTACGGTGGCGGCTGTCGCGTGGGGATGTGGATTCGACCTGCTGCAACTTCACGGCGACCCATCTCCCGACGTTGTGAACGCCCTCGGCGTGCCGGTGCTCGTCGCGCGGCGCGTGCGAGGCGCCACCGATTGGGTCGCGCTGGCCGCCTATGGGGCGTGGGGATACGTGCTGGACGGGTACGATCCGCACCGACTGGGGGGTACCGGTAGGGGCTGGGACTGGGCGCTGGCGGCGGACCGTCCCGAGGGCCTGGGGCGCGTCCTCGTCGCCGGCGGGCTAACGCCCGACACTGTCGCCGACGCGATACGCCTGGCGCGGCCGTGGGGCGTCGACGTCTCCTCCGGGGTGGAGGCGGCGCCGGGGCGCAAGGACCCACAGCGGGTGACGCAATTCATCGAACGAGCGAAAGGAGTATGAGGCTGTGGCTGTGAGCCTGAACGATGCCGATATCGGCCGCCTGCCCGACGAGCGCGGCTACTATGGGGCCTACGGGGGACGCTACGTCCCCGAGACGCTCATCGCGCCCTTGGAGGAGCTGGAGCGCGCCTACGATGAGGCGCGGGCCGATGCGTCCTTTGATCGCGAGTACACCGAGCTGTTGCGCCACTACGTTGGGCGCCCCACGCCCCTCACCTACGCCGGCGGCCTGACCGCCGCCTGCGGCGGGGCGCAGGTCTGGCTCAAACGCGAGGACCTGGCGCACACCGGCGCCCACAAGATCAACAACGCCCTGGGGCAGGCGCTGCTGGCGCGGCGCATGGGCAAGACGCGCCTGATCGCCGAGACGGGCGCGGGGCAGCACGGCGTCGCCTCGGCCACCGCCGCGGCGCTGCTGGGGCTCTCGTGCATCGTCTACATGGGCACCGACGACATGGAGCGCCAGGCGCCCAACGTCCTGCGCATGCGGCTCCTGGGCGCCGAGGTGCGGCCGGTGGACGCCGGTAGCCGTACCCTGAAGGACGCCATCAACGAGGCGCTGCGCGATTGGGCGTTGAACCTGGGCGATAGCCACTATCTGCTGGGCTCAGCCCTGGGGCCTCACCCCTACCCACGCATGGTGCGCGATTTCCAGAGCGTCATCGGGCGCGAGGCGCGGTCGCAGATCCAGGAGCAGGCGGGACGCCTCCCCGACACCCTCATCGCCTGCGTGGGCGGGGGCTCCAACGCCATCGGGCTGTTTCACCCCTTCCTCGGCGACGCTGTGGCGATGGTGGGGGTCGAGGCGGGGGGAGAGGGAGTGGAGACGGGCCGCCACGCAGCGCGTTTCTCCGACCCGCGCCGCGGCCGCGTAGGGGTGCTCCACGGCGTACGTTCCTACGTGTTGCAGGACGAACACGGACAGATCGCCGAGACCCACTCGATCTCGGCGGGGCTGGACTATGCCTCCGTGGGGCCCGAGCACGCCTGCCTGCGCGAATTGGGGCGCGTGCGCTATACCACCGCCACCGATGCCGAGGCGCTGGCCGCCTTTCAAGCGTTGTCGCGCCGCGAGGGGATCATCCCAGCGCTCGAGTCGTCCCACGCCGTGGCGGAGGCGATGCGCCTGGCGCCGACGCTGCCGCGGGAGGCGATCCTGCTGGTGAACCTCTCGGGACGGGGAGACAAGGACCTGGACACCGTATCACGCCGCTTGAGCGAGACGGAGGAAGCGCGATGACGCCAGATGCCCTGCATTTCACCACGACACGCCTCGAGGCGGGGGCATCCGCCATTGCCGACGCCTTTGGGCGGGCGGGCGCCGAGGGGCGCAGCGCCCTCATCACTTACCTCACCGCCGGCTGGCCCAATCCGGCAGCCACCCACGACCTGGTGATGGCGCTACAAGAGGGCGGCGCCGATATCATCGAGTTGGGCGTGCCCTTTTCCGATCCCGTGGCCGACGGCCCAACCATCCAGCGCGCCACGCATGCGGCGCTGCAGGCCGGCACCACCCCGCGCGCCTGTCTCGAGGCGGTGGCGCGCCTGCGCGACGCCGGCCTGACGGCGCCGCTGTTGCTCATGGGTTACGTCAACCCGATCATCGCCTACGGCCTGCACGAGTGGGTGGCCGACTGCGCCGAGGCGGGGGTCGACGGCCTCATCGTGCCGGACCTGCCGCCAGAGGAGGCGCTGCCCCTGCGCGCCGCTTGCGACAAGCGGGGGCTGGCGCTCGTGTTCCTCGTGGCCCCGACGACGCCGCCCGCCCGCGTGGCGCGCATCGCCGCCGAGACGCGAGGATTCCTGTACCTCGTGTCGCGCCTAGGCACCACCGGCGCGGCGCTGACGGTAGACGACGGTATCCGAAGGCAACTCGAGGCGGCGCGCCAACACGCCCGCACCCCCGTGGCGGTGGGCTTTGGCATCGCGCAACCCGAGCAGGTGCGCGCCCTGGCCCCCCTGGCGGATGGCATCATCGTGGGGAGCGCGGTGGTGGAGAAAGCGGTCGAGGGGGTGGCTGCGCTGAGGGGTTACATCGCCTCACTGCGCGCGGCGACGCACATCGGATGAAGCGCGAAACACCGAGCGAGGGCAAGCCTCCGCCGGGGCAGCGCGCTTCCCGAGGCAGCGGCGCGCACCGGCGTGCGCGCCCTACAGCTGCCGAATCCTTGCACGCCCGCGGTGGGGGCGCGCCCACGGTAGGGGCCGAACGCTGTTCGGCCCGCCCGCTGTGGCGGGGGTCTCACCGCACGGCGGCCGGACCGAGCCCCCGTGCGGCGGCGCTACGGCACAAGGGCGTTCAGCCAGCCGGTGCCGTTGGAGGGACCGAATGGGTCGATGAACCGCACTCCCTCTATGTTATCCGCTGATGGCAGATCTTCGGTGACGATGAAGGGGACCTGATTCAGCTTGGCAGACGCCCAGAGCTGTGCATCCCAGTAGTGTAGCCGATGGTCGTGTACGCCACGGATCGCCTCGAGTATGACCATCGGAGTGGTATCGAGCACGAGCCAACCGTCACAGAACGCGGCCACCTGCTCGCGTGCTACTGTGACAGACAGAGGCTCTCGAATCCGTAGCGTGGAGATCACAAAGAACTCGGCCAGCACTTGCGTCGTTAGCACGCCCTCACCGCTTAGGGCGAGGGCATCTAGCAGCTCGATTGCGCGCGATTGCTTCACCGTCTCCGAGCGATCATAGGCGTACACCAGCACGTTGGTGTCGACGAGGACACTAGACGTCATATGCGTCGTTGCGGCGCCACGTCCGGCCGCCTCCCTCAATGGGGCCCTGAGCGAGGAGCTGTTGGAGAAAAGCTCGTTGCCGCTTCCAGGCCTCCAGCCTGCGTTCATGCGCGATAGCCTGGGCCGCGTACTGGTCGATGGCCTGACGGATGATCTCCGCCTCGGAAACCCCTGTTGCCTTGGCGATGCGCTTGAGGAGCTCATCCTGTCGAGCCTCGATATACACCTGTTTCCGGACCATGGTCGCCATCTCGTCCTCCCCTCGCATGACTCTATACATCATATTATACATCATATTGTCAACCATAAGAGGGGCCGGACCCATGGGGGTCCGGCCCCTCTTGCCGATACGCAAGGTACCGCCGCTATTCCTTCACCGGCACCTGGGCGTTGCTCAGCTTTTCGATGACCTTGACCACGGCCGAGTGATCCAGCTCGCCCCAGCCGTTGGCCATCATGGCCGTGAACAGCTCGTGGGCCAGCGCCGACGCCGGCAGGCTGGCGCCGTAGGCGCGCGCCGTCTCGCGGATGATGTTCAGGTCCTTGTAGTGAAAGCGCGCCTTGAACCCAGGCGCATAGTCCCCCTTGAGCGCCCGCGGCCCGCGCACGTCCATGACGCGCGTCTGGGCATAGCCCGCGCTGAGCACCTTGAGGATGATCTCGGGATCGACGCCCGCCTTGGCGCCCAGCACCAGCGCCTCGGCCATGCCGATAAAGTTCATGGCCACCTGGATCTGGTTGCAGGCCTTGACCGTCTGGCCCGCGCCGGAGACGCCGCAGTAGGTGGGCTTGCCCATCAGCTGAAAGATCGGCACCGCCTGCTCATACACCTGGGGGTCGCCGCCCACCATGATGGACAGGGTGGCCTCCTTGGCGCCCACCTCGCCGCCACTCACCGGCGCATCGAGCATGGGGCAGCCCTTCTTCGCGGCCTCCTCCGCCACCTTTTGCGCGGTCACGGGCGAGATGGTCGACATGTCGAGCAGCAGCGTGCCGGACTTGGCGCCCGCCAGCACCCCGTCCTCGCCGAGATAGACCTTTTCCACGTCGGGCGAATCGGGCACCATAGAGATGACCACCTCCGCCTTGGCGGCCACGTCCTTGGGCGACGCGCCAGCGGCAGCGCCCATCCCCACCACGCGCTCGATGGCGGCGGGCACAACATCATAGGCCACTACCTTGTGCCCAGCCTTCATCAGATGCCCGGCCATGGGCCCACCCATGATCCCCAGGCCGATGAACCCGATCGTCTTGGTATTCATGTCCTCATCCTTCCCTGTGTAAGACTCGGCTCTATCGACGGAAGGTGCCTCGTTGCGTGCCGACTAGCGGCCTCAGGCGCCTTACGCGGTCTCGGCGAGAATCTCTTCCGCCCCTGCGATCAGCGGCTCGATGGCCAGATCCTCATCGATCAGCGGCCAGCGCAACCCATAGCCCGAGGGCGAGACCTCGATCCGCCTTCGCTCCAGGTAGGATGCCTGGACTAGCCGTGGTGAGCAGTCTCCCCAAGGTATCCTATAGCGCTTACCGTCCACGGTCAGATACAGGTAGGCCCTATCTGTCCGGATCGACGACACGTCATGCTTGCGACTCATCTGCTGCCACTCCCATGTGAGTGCAACTTGGCGTAATCGGCAACGATGTAGTCAAAATGGTCAAAGATGATTTGGCGAATCGCGCGCCTCTCACCAGGGCCGAGCCGGTACGCGTATACCTCTTCGATATCGAATGTCTCGGGATACAGCCGGTACTTGCGCTCCGAGTCGCCCCTCTGAGCATGCACGTGAGGCGGCTCGTGCCGCTCGTTCGTGTAGAAGAAGAGCCTCCATCCACGGATGAAGAGGATTGTGGGCATGGTGACCGGCTCGCCTGGGGGCCTCGACTCGCAGCAGATTATACGGTGAGGAGCACGTCTGTCAAGGCATTCCTGCCGCTCCTCAGATCTCATTTCCTTGCGCTTTGCGCCCTATGGTACAATGTCCATGGAATTCGACCCTTGTTCCCGGAGCAACGCACCCGTGCACATCGAGATCGGCGTAGCCAAGGTACAAAAGTACGCCACGAGCGAGAGCGGCGACACCGTCGAGGTGATCGAGCGGCCCCATGGCGGCCTCTCGGTGGTGCTCGTCGACGGCCAGAGCAGCGGACGCGGCGCCAAGGTGGTGAGCAACATCGTGGCGAGGAAGGCGATCTCGCTGTTGGGCGAGGGGGTGCGCGACGGCGCCGCCGCCCGCGCCGCCCACGACTATCTGCGGACGCACCGCGGCGGCCGCGTCTCGGCCGAGTTACAGATCATCTCGGTAGACCTGGCGAGCCGCACGCTGGTCGTCTCGCGCAACGCCCACTGCCCCGGCTTTGTCGCTCACGGTGGCTTGGTGCGGGCGCTGGACGCCGAGAGCGAGCCCATCGGCATCCACGCCAATACCAAGCCGGTGATCGTCGAGCTGCCGATCGAACCCGACACCTACGTGGTGGCCGCCTCCGATGGGGTGATGGAGGCGGGCATTCGGCAGGGCGCACCGATGGACGTGCCGGGTCTGGTGGCCAAGCTGGCGGCGCATCGCCTGCCGGCGCAGGCGATTGCCGATGGCATCCTGGAGGCTGCTCTGGCCGCGGACGACTATCGCCCGGGCGACGACGTCTCGGTGGTGGTGGCCGCCGTGCTCCCCGAGGACGTCCCCCACGGCGCGCGTCGCTTCGCCGTGAGCTTTCCCGTCTAGAGGGCCCGGAGGGAGGCGCCCATGGCCGGCCATTCGCCGGCCCACCGCGGGCCGGCAGCTCCAGCAGGAGCGGCGCGCAGCCCCGAACCGGAGGACGCGTCCGTCCCCGGGCGCGTCGCCATCGTGGGGCCGTGCGCATCGGGCAAGAGCGTGCTCGTCGCCCGCCTCAGGGCGGCGGGCTATGACGCCTGGCAGCCCGCGCAGGAACACTCGTACGTGCCCGACATGTGGCGCCGCCTCGCCCGTCCCGAGGCGCTCGTTTATCTTGACGTGTCGCTGCCCACCCTCCTCGCGCGGCGCCGCACCGACTTTACCCAGGAGTACCTGGACGAGCAGCACCACCGTCTGCGCCATGCCCGCGCACACTGCGACCTGTATCTGCCCACCGAGGGCCTCTCCGAGCAGGAGGTGTTCGAGCGCGTAGTGCGTGCCCTCGATGGCCTCGGGATCACGCCATCGTGCCGAGACCCCATCGGAAGGTTCTCTTGCCGCGGGGCTGGCTCGTGACAGCGTGAGGGGCGACCTCCCAGAGGTGTTCCGGGTGTTTGACACCGGGTTACGCCCACTTATAATGGGGCCATGGGCACGCTGCTCTACTGCAACGAGTGCCCCCGGCCACGCCGGGACTGGAGTCAGCCAAGACACCCACGCGGGTGTTTTTGTTTGCCAGGGCACAGGGCGAGCGCGAGATGCGGCCGCTCCCGGCCCGCACTGCGACACCGTCGGCGCATGACAGCGTCGGCATCCGTTCCATAGGAGACAAGCATGCAACAGCGCGACATACGGTTGCTGATCCTTATCGTGGTGGTCGCCGCCGTAGCGATCTGGGCGTCGCTGCCGTCGAACCCCGGCATCCACCTGCAGATCGGCGACAACACCATCGACCGCGACATCCGCGTGCACCAGGGCCTCGACCTGCAGGGTGGTATGCAGGTCCTGCTCGAGGCGGACCTGCCGGAGGATCAAGCGATCGACGCCGAGGCGATGGCCGCGGCGCGCAAGATCGTCGAGAATCGCGTGAACGGCCTGGGCGTCACCGAGCCGGTCGTCCAGGGGATCGGCAGCCGGCGAATCCTCGTCGAGTTGCCCGGTATCGAGGACCCCGAGCAGGCGGTCTCGAACCTGCGCGAGACCGGCCTCATGGAGTGGGTCGACACCGGCGCTCAGTACTTGCCACCCGGGACCGTCGTCAAGACCGATATGGCAACTTCCGCCGAAGCGGGCGAGACGGTCACCGAGGCCGAGTCTGCCGAGACGGAGTACCGCACGGTGCTCACCGGCAAGAACTTGCGCGGCGCCACGGTCGAGTTCGATCAGACCGGCTTTCCCGTCATCGCCTTTGAGCTGGACGACGAGGGGGCGCGCATCTTTGCGGAACACACCGCGAACAACGTCGGCCGCTACCTGGCCATTGCCCTGGACAAAACGATCATCTCCTGCCCACGCATCGAGGGCGCCATCCCCGAGGGACGCGGACAGATCACCGGCAACTTTTCCGTGGACGAGGCCAAGGCCACAGTGCTGCAGTTGCGTTACGGCGCCCTGCCCATCCCGCTCAAGATCATCGACACGCGCGCCGTGGGCCCCACCCTGGGGCAAGAGTCGGTGCAGCGCAGCATCCAGGCGGGCACCATCGGCCTGATCGTCGTGCTCCTCTTTATGCTGATCTACTACCGTTTGCCCGGCCTGCTGGCCGACCTGGCGCTGCTCATCTATGCCGTCCTCACGCTGGCGCTGTTCAAGCTCATCCCCGTGACCCTGACGCTGCCCGGCATCGCCGGATTCCTGCTGTCGGTGGGGATGGCGGTGGACGCCAACATCCTCATCTTTGAGCGCATGCGCGAGGAATTGCGCCAGGGACGCACCCTGGGACGCGCCGTAGAGTCGGGCTTTAGGCGGGCCTGGACGTCCATCCTGGACTCGAACGTGTCGACCTGGATCACCTGCGGCATCCTGTTCATCTTTGGCAACAGCTTTGGCGCCAGCATGGTCAAGGGGTTCGCGCTGACCCTGGCGCTGGGCGTGCTGGTGAGCATGTTCACTGCCGTGGTCGTCACGCGCACCTTTATGCGTACCACCGTGGCCGTCGCGGGCGATGGCCTGCGCGACAAAAAGTGGTTGCTGGGCATCTAGCGGAGGCGAGGAGGGTTCCATGTTCACCCTGATTCAGAAGCGTCGCTGGTATTTCCTCATCTCCGCCCTGCTCATCATCCCGGGCCTGGTGGCGATGATCTATTCCACCGCCACGTTTGGCGCGCCGATGCGCCTCAGCATCGATTTCACCGGCGGCTCGCTCACGGAGTTGAGCTTCCAGCAGCCCGTGGTGGTCGAGGACGTGCGCGAGGTGTTTACCGACGCGGGGTTCGCCGATACCACCGTGCAGACCATCGGGTCCGAGAGGAACGTCGTCATCCGGGCCAAGCCGATGGAGGTCGAGACCAAGGAGGCGATCGTCGCGACGCTCGAGGAGCGCTTTGGCGAGGTGACCGAACTGCGCTTCGAGAGCGTGGGCCCCACCGTCGGCCGGGAGACGACGCGCTCCGCCGGCTTGGCCATCCTGGCGACCTCCGCCGCCATCCTGGTGTTCATCGCCATCGCCTTTCGCAACGTGCCCAACGCGTTACGCTTTGGTGTCTGCGCCATCACCAAGATGCTGCACGACGTGGTCCTGCTGCTGGGGGTCGCCAGCATCCTTGGGCTCGTGGCTGGCTGGGAGGTGGACTCGCTCTTTCTTACCGCCATCCTGACCGTCGTGGGTTTCTCGGTGCAGGACGTGATCGTCGTCTTTGACCGCATCCGCGAGAACATCGGCCGGCGCCGCGGCGAGGATTTCGAGACCATCGTCAACCGCAGCCTGCTGGAGACGCTGCACCGCTCGCTGGCGACGCAGCTCAACGCCATCTTTATCATGGTGGCGATCATCCTCTTTGGCGGCGTGACGATCCGCCAGTTCATGACCATCATGGCCATCGGCATGGTGGCAGGCACCTATTCGTCCCTCTTTTTCGCCGTGCCGCTCCTCGTGGTGTGGGAGCGCGGCGAGCTGCGCACTGCCCTCGGCCGCCTCAGCGGCCGCCGCGCGCCGGCCACGTAAGGGACGAACCACCAAGGCACCAAGACCGCCAAGGTTCACCAAGGAAAGGCTACTGGCTGTTAGCTGTTGGCCGTAAGCGAGCTGGTGGGGCGACCACCAGCCAAAAGCCAATAGCTAGCAGCCTCTCCTTGGTGTCTTGGTGGTGAGTCTCCGGTTGACCCCCTCTCTCCTCAGCCCTATAATCGTAAGCACCGTGAACCGGTCTGGAATGGGGATATCATGGGTCTGATCCTCCTGCGCTACGGCGAGATCGCCCTGAAGGGGCGCAACCGCGGCGTGTTCGTCCGACAGCTCAGACACAACATTCGCGCCGCCCTCAAGGCGCACGGCGTGCGCGCCGAGGTGCGCTCCGTGGGCAGCCGCGTCTATGCGCGCACCGACGACGTAGAGGCCGCCCTCGAGCCGCTGAGCCGCGTCTTTGGCCTGGTGTCGCTCAGTCCGGTCGCCGAGGTACCCCGCGAGATGGGCGCCATCGCGGAGGAATGCGTGTGCCAGGCGCGGGCGGCGGGCGTCGGGCCGAACCGATCGTTCCGCGTGCGGGCGCGCCGCTCCGACAAGACCTTTCCCCACATCTCGCCCGAGATCGACCGCATCGCGGGCGAGGCCGTCATCGCCGCCACCGACGGGCGCGTGGATCTGTCGAACAACGCCGACGTCACCATCGGTGTCGAGGTGGGGCAGGAAGCCGCCCTGGTCTACGGCCGCGTCATTACGGCGCCAGGGGGGCTGCCCGTGGGTACGGAGGGGCGTGTCGTGGCGCTGCTGTCCGGCGGCATCGATTCGCCCGTGGCGGCGTGGATGATGATGAAGCGCGGCTGCAGCATCATCCCGCTCCATTTCGCCACCAACGACGAAGAGACGGCCAAGGTGATGGACAACGTCGCCGTGCTGTCGCGCTACTCATATGGCTGGCAGCTCAAGCCGGTCATCCGCAGCCACGCCGAGGCGGTGGGCCCGATCGCCGAGCGCCTCCGCGAGATCGGCGAGGAGCGCTGGACCTGCCTCTTCTGCAAGCGGGCGCTGCTACAGGCGGCGGTCAGTGTGGCGTACGAGTACGACGCCCACGGCATCGTCATGGGCGACGCCCTGGGGCAGGTGGCCAGCCAGACGCTGCCGAACATGGAGGTCATCTCCCACGGCATCGAGAAGCCGATCCTGCGCCCGTTGATCGGCCTGGACAAGAGTGAGATCGTCGACCTGGCGCGCCGCATCGGCACGTTCGAGACATCGACCCGCTCGCAGGCGCCGTGCGCTTTCCTGCCGCCCAACCCCATCACCCGCGCCAGCGTGGACAGGCTGCTCGACGTTGCCCGGCGCCTCGACGAGGACGCCGCGCCCGCCTGAACCCATCCGCGGCGCCCCATCCCCGGAGGGCACGTTGGACAGAACGCCGTTGGCCACATCGCCGCACCGCACGACGCGCCTCCTGCTGCTCGCGATGGTCGCGCTCCTGACAGCCTGCGGCCGCCCCGCCGCCCAGGCCCCCGCCCCCACCGCCACCTGGTGGAGCGCCAGCGCCGCCGCCACTGCCACCTCAACGCCGGCCGCCACGCCCGCCGCCCAGGTCACCGCGTCCCCGGCGGAGCCGACCCCGCACCCCACGGCGACGCCGCTGACGCAGCCCGCCGTCGTCGGCGCTTATGTCACCTCGTACCTGCCCGGCTGGGGCGAGCGCCCCGCCGGCATCACCGTCCTGGGCGGCCGCGTCTACGTCGCCAACCAGGACACGCACAACGTCTCCATCATCGCCGGCGATGCGGTGGAGCGCGTCTTGCCGGTGGGCACCTCCCCCGGCCCCATCGTGGCCGACCCGGCCTCGGGCCGTGTCTTTGTACTGAACCAGGGGGACGGCACCGTCTCGGTGATCGACGGCGGGCGCGTGGCCGCCACCTGGGAACTGCCCGAGGCGTGTACCGCGCTGGCCGTCGCCGGGGGGCGGCTGTGGGTGGGGTCGGCGCAGGGGGGGCGCATCTACCTGCTCGCCCTGGACAACGGCGCGCATCTGGGCGAGGCGACCATCGACACGGGCAGCTCGGCTCTCGCCATGGTCCCTTCGCCCGACGAGGCGGTCATGTACGTCGCAAGCTACAACCGCACCACCGCCCTCGACGTCGCCACCCTGGCCGAGGTGGCCCACGCCGAACTGAACAGCTATGCCACTCTGGCCGTGTCAGCGGATGGGACGCGGGTGTACGTGAACGATTTCGACGCCGACGAGGGGGCGTCCTCTCTGGTCGCCCTCGATGCCGCCACGCTCGAGGAGGTGGACCGCCTCCCCGTGCCCCCCGACCCGGCCGCCGCCCTCGCCGCACCCAAGGGCGACCATGTCTATCTCCTCTCGGGGCACGCGAACGCGGTGCTGGCCATCGACGGGGCCGCCAGGGAGCTACTGGCAACCATCCCCGTAGGCCTCGACCCGCGCCACCTGGCCCTCGACCCGGCCTCCGGCCGGCTGTACATCGCCAACCAGTTGGGAGACAGCGTGGCGGTGGTCGACGCCGAGCGCCTGGAGGTGGTAGAGACCGTCCCCCTGTCGGCGCGCGTGGAGGCGATGACGGTCGATCCCGTCGACGGCGCCCTCTATGCCGCCGTGAGCAGCAGCGACCGCGTGTTCGCCTTTGGCGAGGGCGGTCTGCGGAGCGCGTGGTACGTCGGCCGGCATCCGGGCGGCGTGGCCGCCCTCCCAGACGGCGGCCTGGCGGTGCTCCTGCAGGCCGAGTCGCGCCTCGCGCTGCTGGACCCCGAGGGCAAAGAGACGGCCAGCTACCCCACCGGCCGTAACCCCATGGGCCTGACGGTGGACGCGGCGCAGGGGCGCATCTATGCCGGCGACCTGCTGGTCGACCTGGCGACCGGCGTGACAGAGACCGTGAGCGCCGAGACGATCACGGGCTCGGCGGAGCCGCCGGTGCGGGTGACCATCGACACCCGCCGGGAGCGCGCCTATGCCCTGGCGTTCAATGGCGTCCCCGGCACCAATGGCGGCACCGTCGCCGGGCTCCTTGCCGACGGCGTAGCGGACCTCGGCGCAGCGGCGCCGGGACGCCTCGGCATCGGGCAACTCGTGTACGACGCCGCCACCGACCGCTTTTACGCCACCACCGCACACCTCACCGACTATGGCCTGCAGGTGAGCGACGCCAAGACCCTCCAGGAAGTCTCCTTCCTACCGCTCGATCGGCGTCCCAGCGCGGCGGCGCTCAACGCCAGCACGCAGCACCTCTGGCTGGCGCTGCCCGCCCCCAACGACGCGGCGCAGGCCGACACGCACCTCGTGGCCATCGACACGCGCAACCTGGGGACCGCCGCCGAGGTCAGCGTCGCGGGGCGCGTGCGCTCCCTGACGGTGGACGCCGAGGCCGGCCTCGTCTATGCCGGCGTGGACGGCACGGGTGACATCGTCATCGTCCAAGACGTGGCCATGCCCGCCCCGCCCAAGCCCGCGACCCTGCAGACGCCCGCTCCGGCGGCCACGGCAGAGCCCGAGACTTCTCCCACCGCTGCGGCCAACGCCGCGGCCACCGCCGTGCCGACCCGGCCGGCCTCCACCGAGGCGCCCACCCTGACGCCGGTGCCCGTGCTGAGCCCCACGCCCACGCGCGAGGACCCCTGCAGCAGGACGGTTGACGCCCGCCTGCAGGAGGCGTACGACCAGTTTGGCGAGGATGCGATGGGCTGCCCGCGGGCCGACGCCGTGTTCGGCGACTGGGCCTGGCAGCCGTTCGAGCGGGGCGACATGCTGTGGCACGGGTCGTCCGGCGTCATCTATGTGTTCGAGGAGGAGGGCGGTTGGCGGGGGTACACCGACGACTGGCACGAGGGGATGCCCGACCTGAGCTGTGAGGCCGATCCGCCGGCGGGGCTGCTGCAGCCGGTGCGGGGTTTCGGCCGCATCTGGTGCCTGGTGGGCGAGGCGCGCGAGGCGGTGGGCTGGGCTGCGGAATCCGAGACGGCCGTCGATGGCATCTCGCAAGAGTTCGACGGCGGCGTGCTCATGGAGTGGGCCGGCAACCCCCGCTTGTTGCGCGGCGATGGGACGTGGGTGGCGCCGTAGCGAGTAGGTGCGCCGTAAATCACGCGGGAGAGCGTCCGCCGCGGGCCGAGGCCCGGCGCAAAGAGAGCAAAGCCCGCCGTCGCGGGCTGGGATGGCTCCCGCTGAGCCACTCACGCCGCCAACGGGACGGGTGACAATGCGCGGACCAGCGGGCCGAACGGCGTTCGGCCCCTACCGCCACGCGGTGCGAGCCGCGCCACATGTGTAGGGCGCGCACGCCGCTGCGCGCCGTCGCGCGACCACCGCCAACCGCGGGCCGCATGGCGTTCGGCCCCTACCGCCACGCGATGGGATCCCCGCCACACCCGTAGGGCGCGCACGCCGGTGCGCGCCGTCGCGCGACCACCGCCAACCGCGGGCCGCATGGCGTTCGGCCCTACCGCCACGCGATGGGATCCCCGCCACGCGTGTAGGGCGCGCACGCCGCTGCGCGCCGTTGCCCACCAGAGCACGCCCCGGCGCCGAACGACGCGGCCCCCGCCACACGCGTAGGGCGCACACGCCGCTGCGCGCCGCTCACTCCATCACGCCATGAGGTTCTGCAGCAAGGCGTATGCCGCCATCCCCGCGAGCATGGTGAGGACTACGCTGCGGGTGCGCCACGCCACGACGAACGCCGGCACGGCGGCCAGGAGCGACACGTTGGTGGCGCTGAGGGCGATGCGCCCCTCCTGCACCAGCAACGCCTGGGCAAGAGAGGCGGCCAGCACGGCGCCGGGCACCAGGCGCAGCCAGCGCTCCAACCATCCGGGAAACGACACGCGTGTGAGCACCGCCAGCGGCACGATGCGCAGCAGGAAGGTGCCCGCGGCGAGCGCGAGGATCGTGGCCGTCAGACCGATGACGCTCTGGGGGGAGGTTTGGCCGGCGGCGGCCCGGCCGGCGGCCGCGATCATCGCTTCCATGCCGCCCCCACCGTCGCCGCCAGTAACGTCGCAACCATGACGTTCCACGTCCCGGGGAGCACCAGTACGAGGGCCACGCTCAGCGCCGCCGAGCCCAACGCCACCAACACCGCCCGGCTCCCCCGCACCAGCAGGAAGAGCAGGCAGATCAGGCTGGCGGGCAGCGCGAAATCGAGCCCCAGGCCGGCGGGGATGGCGGCGCCAAAGGCCATTCCCACCGCCGTCGCCACCTGCCACACGCCGAAAATGGCCAGCCCCGAGCCCACGAAAAAGCGCCAGTCGGAGCCGCGTCCCTCGAACTCGGCCAGGCTGACGGCGAAACTCTCATCGGTGAGGAGTTGCGCCAGCACCGGCTGCAGCGCCCTGGGAGCGCTGGCCACGTGGGGCGCCAGCGCCGCGCTGAGCAGCAGCAGCCGCAGGTTGATGAGCACGCCCGTCAGCAGCACGGGCAAGTACGCCGCCCCCTCAGACAGCATGCTGGCGGCGATGAACTGCGCCGTGCCGGCGAACACGGTGAGGGACATGAGCTGCGCCTGCCACGGCGCCATGCTCGCCGCCGCCACCGTGCCATAGGCGACGCCAAAGGGCGCCACGCCCAGCGCCACGGGAATGGTGGCGCGCAGCCCTCGCCACACGGAATGCCACATGGATGCGCGATGCTCCTCGATGGTGGGACTCGGACAACCGCGCGAGGGTAGCACGGGGGCGGGGGAGTGTCAAACGCTGGCCGACACACCCCAGACCCCAATCCCCTCATCCCCCGGCAGCCCCCGCCACACCTCCTCTCGCTCCGGCCGCGCCTCCGCATAGTACAGGTGCGTCGTGCAGCGGCAGTCCGACGAGCCAAAGCGCCTTCCCCAGGGCGTCAGCCCCGGCGCATGAGCCAGGGCGCGGGCCCAGGCGCATTCCAGACGCTCGCTCCCCGGCCGGTACCATATCTCCACGATCCGCGCCTGCCCCAGCAGCACGTCGACGTGCCAATGCACCCTCTTTTCCCGGCGCAGGTGCCGCGCCAGGCGATGGCCGAGGTTGCGCAGCGCGCTCCCCACATAGAGATAGTAGCCGGGCGGAAACGTCATCGCCCCCAGGCGCCCCACATCGAGGGTGAGTGCCCGCTCCACGGCGATGAGCAGGATATAGGTGCCGGCGTCGGGCGCGACGCCCTCCTCGCGGGCCATGGCCTCCCCCCTCACCGCAGTCGCCAGCTCTGCTCGGCCATGAGGTTCGTCTGGCCGTGGGCGCGCTGCACCGTCCCCTGCACCATCAGCACGCCGGCGCTGACGTACGTCTCGCGCTGCGCCTGAAAGATGTCGGGCTTGACGATGACGTTGATCATGCCCCACTCGTCCTCCAGCGTGAAAAAGGCAAACCCCTTGGCCGTGGGCGGCGCCTGGCGCACCGCCACCATCCCCGCCGTGCGCACCCGCCTTCCGGCGGCGACACGCTCCAGCTCGGCGCTGGTGCATACGTTGGCATGGCTCAGTTGGTCACGGAACAGCTCCATGAGGTGCCCCTCCGCCGCCACCCCCGTGGCGGCGTACTCGTTCATCAGTTCCTCGGCGTAGGTCATGGCCTCCAGGGTCACACCGTCGGGCGCCAGGGGGATGGGCAACTCGTCCTCGCGGTAGCGCAGCCGCCCTAGCTCCCACGCCAGGGCGCGCTTGTCGCGGCTCCAATCGGACAGCGCCCCCGCCAGGATCAGGTTCTCCACCAGGCGCCGCGGGAGACGCGTGCGCCGGCACAGGTCGTTCAGCCCGACGTAGCCGTGGGGCGGACGGGCGTCGATGACGCGTCCGGCGCCCACCTCCCCCAGGCCGTCGACGTAGCGCAGCCCCAGGCGGATGCCGCCCCCCTCCACGGTGCACGGCTCGTCGCTGCGGTTCACGTTGATGGGCAGGATCGTCACGCCGTGGTGCCGCGCGTCGCTGACCACCACCCGCGGCGCATAGAACCCCATCGGCTCGTTGTTCAGGATAGCGCAATAGTACTCGGCCGGATAGTAGGCCCGCAGGTAGAGGGTGTCGTAGGCCGTCTTGGCAAAGGCCGCGGCGTGGGACTTGCAGAACCCATAGCTGGCGAACCCCATCAGCTTGCCGAACACGTCCTCGGCCACCTCCTCGTCGACCCCCTTGGCCAGGGCGCCGCTGACGAACCTCCGCCGGAAGGACGCCATCTCGTCCTCCGAGCGGTGGCGCGACATCGCCCGGCGCAGCATGTCGGCCTCCCCCGCCGAGAACCCGCCCATCACCATGGCGATGCGGATGATCTGCTCCTGGAACACGACGACGCCCAGGGTCTCGGCCAGGATCGGCTCCAGCAGCGGGTGGGGATAAGTCACCGGCTGGCGGTTGTTGCGCCGCTGAAAGAAGGGGTGCACCATGTTCCCCTGCAGCGGCCCCGGGCGGATGAGCGCCACCTCGACGACGATGTCGGCGAACACCCGCGGCTTCATCTGCACCAGCGCCTGCTGCTGCGCCCGCGACTCGACCTGGAAGGCGCCGATGGTGTCGGCGCGCTGCAACTGGCGGTACACCGCCGGGTCGTCCAGGGGCAGGGTGTCCAGGTCGATGCGCACACCCCGCGTCTCCTCGATGGTGCGCAGGCACTCGTCCACCGCCGCGAGGGTGCGTAGCGATAGCAGGTCCAGCTTGATGAGGCCGGCGTCCTCGACGTTGTCCTTGTCCCACTGGACGACGACGCGCCCCGGCATGGTGGCCCGCTCCAGGGGCACCACCTCGTCCAGCCGCGAGCGGGTGATGATCATGCCGCCGGTGTGGATGCTCAGGTGGCGCGGATACCCCTGGATGGCGGACTGCAGGTCCACGAACTGCTCCCAGAGGTGCTGCGGCACGCCATAGCGCTCCGCCTCCTCCTCCGGGTCGTACCCCGCGCTGCGCACGCCCCACTTGCCCTGGCTCTTGGCGAGGCGGTCGATGAGGTCGGCCGGCAGCCCCAGCGCCTTGCCCACATCGCGCACGGCGCTGCGAGAGCGATAGGTCACATAGTTGCACACCATCCCCACGTGCGCCTCGCCGTACTTTTGGTAGACGTACTGGATCACCTCCTCGCGGCGCCGCGCGCAAAAGTCGAGGTCGATGTCGGGCATGACGCGCGCCTCGGTGCTCAAAAAGCGCTCGAACAGCAGTCCATGGGCGAGGGGGTCCACGTTGGTGATCCCCAGCAGGTAGGCGATGATGGAGTTGGCCGCCGACCCGCGCCCGCGCACCTGGATCCCCTCCCGCTTGGCATGATGGACGATGTCCCACACCAGCAAAAAGTAGCCGGCCAGGTCGGTCTGGCGGATGACGTCCAGCTCGTGGCGCATCTGCGCCTCGGCGCGCGCGGCGCCCTGGGGATAGAGGGCCGGCAGCCGGGCCAGGCAGAGCATCGCCAGCCGCGCGTCGGGGGACTCGTCGGTCTCGGTATCCGGCGGGGAGGCGGCCTCATCGCGAAAGTACAGCTCCAGGCGGCAGCGCTCGGCGATCTCGGCGGTGCGCGCCAGGGCGCCGGGGTGGGCGGCGAACAAGGGTCGCATCTCGGCCGCCGATTTCAGGTAATACTCCGAGTTGGGGCGCAGCAGCGTGCGGCAATCGTGCACCGGCATGTTGTGGCGGATGGCCACCAGCACGTCCTGCAGCCGCCGGCCGTCGCGCCGGGCATAGTGGACGTCATTGGTGGCCACCACCGGCAGGCCCGCCCGGTGCGCCAACTCCGCCAGGGCCTCGGCCAGCGCCTCGTCGCCGGGGTGGTAGTGGCGCTGCAGCTCGACGTAGACGCCCTGCGGCCCAAAGAGGTCCTTCAGCGCGTGGAGGGCGGCCAGCGCGCCGGCGACGTCGCCGGCCTGCAGCGAGGCGGCCACCCGCCCCTGGCGGCAGGCCGTCAGGGCGATCAGCCCCGCCGTGTTGCCGTCGAGTTCCTCGAATGCCAGCAGCGGCTGCCCCTTGGCGCCATTGAGCTGCGCGCGGCTGATGAGGCGAGAGAGGTTGCGGTAGCCCCGCCGATCCTCGGCCAGCAGGAGGAGATGGCTCGTGGGGGCCAGGGCGGGATCCCCGGTGAGGGTGAGTTCGGCGCCGATGATGGGCGCGATCCCGCGCTGGCGGGCCGCCAGGGAGAAGCGGATGGCGGCGTACAGCCCGTCGTGGTCGGTGAGGGCCAGGGCGGGCATCTCGAGTTCCGTCGCCCGATCGAGGAGCGCCTCGGGCGTCGAGCCGCCGTCGAGCAGCGAGAAGCACGAGTGGCAGTGAAGCTCCACGTAGGGCTCACTCATAGATCCTCTCGAGGTACCAGCCGTCCGCCAGCAGGTCGCGGTAGAGCACGCACCAGAGGCCGCTGTCCGTGGTCACCTCCCAGTAATCGCGCCACACCTCCTCCTCCCACCAATCGAGATGGATGCGCCAGTGATCGCTCACCTGCTGGACGCGATGCAGGTGGTGGTGCCAGCGGAACTCGATGGGGGGCTCGGCGGCCAGCACCTCGATCGGCTGGCCAGACGTCCAGAAGGGGCTCATGGGCGATACTCCTGGAGCCCGTAGCGCCGTGCCACCAGCGGCTCCCGCGCGTCCAGCAGGCTGGCCCGCACCACGCAGGCCGGCGAATGCTTTTTCGCCAACAGCCGCAGCGTCTGATCGAGCTGCAGCCGCGTGCGGGTGTGCACGAACAGATCGAGCTGCTTCCCGCCGGTGGGCTCCAGGCCCACCAGCCGCACGCCGATGGCGGCCACGCCCCTGACGCCCGAACCTTCCGACACGGACATGCCCGCCGCGGTCGCGCCATCCCTTACCGCGCCATCCCTGGCGGTCGCCAGGCGGTCGACCAGGTGACCCCACAGGGCGCGCACCGTCTCCGGTCCCGGAGAGCTGCCCAGCCAGGTGGCGTGGCGCTGCACCGTGCCGTCGACCAAGCGCGCCTCCAACTGCAGGCGCTTGATGGCCCACGCCTCCTTCGGGGGCGGGAGATCGTCCATGGCGCGCGCGGTAAGGCGCATGGCCGTCTCGACCAGCGCCTCGCGGCGCGCCTCGGGCACGTCGAACTCGAGCCGCGCCTTGACCAGGCGGCGCCGGCGCCCCACCACGGGGCGATCGTCCAGCCCCCGGGCCCAGCGGTGGGCGATGACGCTCTCGGGGCCAAACTGCTCCGCCACCGACGCCTCAGGGAGCGCGGCGAACTGTCCCACGGTGCGCAGCCCCAGGATCTGCAGCCGGCGCCACGCCTCCCGCGTCAGGATCACCGGCATGACCTGCACCGGCAGCGGCGCCAGGAACGCCCGGTCGCCCCCCGTGACGATCTGATAGCCCGCCTCGGCGGCGGCCGTGCAGGCGGCCATCCAGGCGGCGAACTTGGTCCCCGCCACCCCCAGGCGCGCGCCATCCCCGACGTGCAGTCGCATCTCGGCCAGCACGGCGCGCCCCCAGGCGTCCTCGCTGCCGTAGCGGGGGACGACGCCCCGGGCGTCGAGGTAGGCCACGGCGCCCTCCTCCTCGGGGGCGCCGCCCCCCGCCACGACAGGGCCCTCCTCGATGGCCGGGCTGTGCGCCTCCAGCGCCGCCAGCCCCCTCTCCCATCCCTCCACTGCCGGCCTGGGCGCCACCCAGATGCAGCCGATACGCCCCTGCCACCCCTCGCGCCTTCTCATGGGCATCCCCCTCGTTGGAAACCGTTGGAACGCGGATGCACGCGGATCACACGGATTTACGCGGATCTGAGGCCATTTCTTTCGATCCGCGTTCATTTCCCCCCGGTCTATGTACCGTCGTCGATCACGACCGCGAGCGTTACCTTTTGGCGCGAGGGGCCGTGGCGGTTCTTGAGCACCGTGACCTCGGAGGCGTACCCCACGATGCGCGTCCCGCGCAGCAGCCAGCGCCGCCGCCGGAACGCCAGCCGCACGCTGGCCATGTGCGGCAGCGGCAGGTCTTCCGGATAGACTCCCGGCGCCGACGCCTCGGTGATAAAGAGAAACGTGCCCAGCGAGTGGGCCAACACGGGGGTCCAGTCGCGCACGGCGCGATGGAACTCGGCGTGTGCCTCGCCGTCGGCCAGCAGATAGAGGTCGTGGACGCGATCGAACACCACCGCCGCCACCCCGCCGGCGCGCAGCAGGTCGCCCGTCATGGCCAGGGCGTGGGTGAACCCCTGCGGCCGCAGGATCGTCAAGTCGTCCAGCCGCACGCCGCAGCGCACCAGGTTGTCGATATCGACGGTGGCGCCGACGTCCACATAGGCCACCTGCTGGCCGCCGCTCTGGGCCCGGGCCAGCGTGCGAGCCGCCACGGTGGATTGTCCCGCCGTGCCATAACCGATCAGCTCACTGAACCTGCCCCGCGGCAGCCCCCCGATCCCCAGGGCATCGTCCAGCGCCTCAAAGCCGGTGGGACAGATGGGCACATCGGGCTCTGGGGTGTCCCCGGGCCGGTAGATGGCCCGCGTGCCCCAGCGCCGCTGCAAGGCGGCAATCGTGGATTCGAGGCGTGCGTTTCTTCTCACCTGTGCCATAAAAGGTCCTCGGCATCATTATATAGAACATTCGTTCTATAATCAAGGGGCAAGTGGGAAGAATGTGCACGAACACCTCTTATGTCGCCTGCACACCTACCGGCGAGGGCAAGGAGGTATACGGTACCAAGGCACTGCATTCAGATGGCTTCCGTGCCCATTGCGCCTGCATACCTCCCACAACGTCGCGGCGGGGGGCCTTCGGAAGACGCTACGACACATTGTCGCGGCGGCAGCGGCCTCGGAAAGACGGGGAGCAGCCGAGCGCAAGGCTTGCTGATAACCGGTCGCTGTGATATAATCAGCCGTCAGAGGATTGACTGGCCAGGAGGAACCCCACTTCATGAAAGAGTACAAGGTGCAGGACCTACGTAACGTGGCGCTGCTGGGTCATGGCGGCTGTGGCAAGACGACCCTCAGTGAGTCCATGCTCTTCGACGCCGGCGCCACGACGCGTTTGGGCCGAATCGAGGATCACAACACCGTCTCCGACTATGACGAGGAGGAGCAGGCACGGGGCCTGTCCGTCAACACCTCGGTGCTGCCGGCCGAGTGGCAGAACCGCAAGCTGAACATCCTCGACGTGCCGGGCTACATGGATTTCGTCGGCGAGGTCAAGAACGCCATTCGCGCCGTCGACAGCGGCGTGCTGGTGGTATGCGCCTCCTCGGGCGTCGAGGTGGGCGCCGAACTCCACTGGGAATTCCTCGACGAGGCCAACCTGCCTCGTATGGTCTTTGTCAACAAGATGGACCGCGACAACGCCAGTTTCTCGCGGACCATGGAGCAGCTTCGCACCAAGTTCGAGGTGACCTTCATCCCTATCGTGCTGCCCATCGGCTCCAAGGACTCTTTTACCGGCATCATCGACCTCGTCACGATGAAGGCCCACATGGGCGCTGACGGCAAGGAGGGCGAGATCCCGGCGGCCATGCGCGATGAGGTCGAGGCGGCGCGCACCGAGATGATGGAGTACGCCGCCGAGGCCGATGACGAGCTGATGATGAAGTATCTCGAGGGTGAGGAACTCACCACCGACGAGATCTATGGTGCGCTGGCCAAGGGCTTGGCCCAGAGGCAGTTCGTCCTCGTGCTGGCGGGTTCGGCCACCAAGAACATCGGCGTGCGCCGTCTGCTCGACGCCATCGCCGCCTATGTGCCGGCCCCCTCGGGGGTCGAACGTACCGCCAAGAACCCCGTCACCGACGACGAGGTGACCCTTACGGCAGATCCGTCCGCCCCCCTCGTGGCGCAGGTGTTCAAGACGCTGGCCGACCCGTTCGTGGGCAAGCTCACCTACTTTCGGGTGTACAGCGGCGTCATCGCCTCGGATTCCCGCGTCTTTAACGTCACCAAGAACGAGGAGGAGCGCCTGGGGCAGCTCTTTGTTACACGTGGCAAGGAGCAGCAGCCCGTGCCCCGCATCACCGCGGGCGATATCGGCGTTACCGCCAAACTGGGTGTGACCGTCACGAGCGACACGCTCTGCGACCGCGGCAACCCGCTGGTGATCCCGCCCATCACCTATCCCGAGCCGCTCTTCTCGGTATCGGTCTCGCCAAAGACCAAGGCGGACCTGGACAAGCTCGGCAACGGCCTGGCACGCCTCATCGAGGAGGATCCCACCCTGCGCGTGGAGCGCAACAGCGAGACGAACGAGACGATCCTCTCGGGCATGGGCGAATCGCACATCCAGATCGCCGCCCGGCGCCTGGCGCAAAAGTTCGGCGTCGAGATCGTCACCGAGGTGCCCACGATCCCCTACCGCGAGACGATCACCAAGGTGGCCCAAGCCCAGGGGCGCCACAAGAAGCAGACCGGCGGCCGCGGGCAGTTCGGCGACGTCTGGCTGCGCTTCGAGCCGCTGGAGCGTGGCGCCGGGTTCGAGTTCGCCAGCGAGATCTTTGGCGGCTCCGTGCCCAGGAACTATATCCCTGCCGTGGAAAAGGGGATTCGCGAGATCGCCGAGTCGGGCATCATCGCCGGCTACCCCACCGTTGATTTCAAGTGCGTTATCTATGACGGCTCGTACCACTCGGTGGACTCGTCGGAAATGGCGTTCAAGCTCGCGGCGCACCTCGGTTTCCGCAACGGCATCCCGGAGGCGGGGCCGGTGCTGCTCGAGCCGATCATGGACATCGTCGTGACTGTGCCGGAAGAGTTCATGGGCGACGTCCTGGGTGATATGAACACGCGGCGCGGCCGAGTGCTCGGCATGGAGCAGTCGCGCGGCAACGGCATCGTGACGGCCCAGGTGCCGCTGGCCGAGATTCAGCGCTACGCCACCGACCTCCGCTCCATGACCCAGGGACGCGGCATCTACCGCATGAGTTTTTCGCACTATGACATCGTCCCCGCGCACATCGTGGAGAAGGTGGTCGAGGAAGCGAAAAAGCGCGAGGCGCAGCGCGAGTAGCGCCCCCGCCCTCTGTGGCATCATCCTCACGGGCAACCTTCTCACGGTTGCCCGTGTTCATGTTAGGACTGCGGCGCTCGACGCCCTACCAGAACGCGGCTATACTCAGCGTGTTGTGTGGGGCACCGGCGTCAGTAGGCGACGAGGGGGAACGTGATCAAGGTTGACCTGCACGTCCATACGAACCATTCGCCCGACTCGTTGGCCACGCCCAACGACATCCGGCGCTGGGCGCGGCGTCACGACATCGATGTGGTCGCCATCACCGACCACGACACCATCGGTGCGGCCATCGAGATGCACCGTCTGTGGCCCGCATCGGTGATCGTGGGTGAAGAGATCAAGACCGATCGGGGCGAGATCATCGGCCTGTTCCTGCACGAGGAGGTTCCGGCCGGCCTCTCGCCCCTGGAGACGATCCGCTGCATCCGCGAGCAGGGAGGCCTGGTGTATGTGCCGCACCCCATGGATCGCGTGCGTGGGTCGGCGTTGGCCTACGACGCCCTGCTCGACGTGGCCGACCAAGTGGATGTGATCGAGGCGTTCAACGCCCGCGTGACGCTGGCCGTCGACAATCACCTGGCGGCCGAGTTCGCGGAGGAGCACGGGTTGGCGCAGGGCGCTGGCAGCGACGCCCACTCTGCCTCCGAGGTGGGTCGCGCCTACACCGAGATGCTCCCCTTCTCGACGCCACAGGATTTCCTCTACGCCATCGGGCGCGCGCGCCTCTCTGGCCGCATCGCATCGCCCCTCGTGCACCTGGGCAGCACTTACGCCAGGGTGGCCAAGAGCGTCATGGCCGCCCTATCGATCTCGCGGTAGCCCTCGCCATGCCCGCGCTGGTGGGGTTGCTGGTGCTGCTGGCGTCCATCGCCGCCGCCGTCGTACCCACCGCCCTCTACGTCCTGGCCGTCTGGTGGCTCGATCGCTACGAGAAGGAGCCGCTGCGCCTCCTGGCAGCGGCCTTTGTCTGGGGCGCGCTCCCCGCTGTGATCGCGGCGGTGGTCCTCGAGATGCTCACCGGCGCGTCCATCGCCTCCGTCGTCACACTCTCTCAAGGGCTGAGCGACCTCCTCGACGCCAGTCTGATCGCCCCCGTCGTGGAGGAGGCGGTCAAGGCGGGGGCCGTTCTAGGCGTCATGGCACTCTTCCCGAGCGAGTTCGACGGCGTGTTGGACGGCATCATCTATGGCTCCATCGTGGGCCTCGGCTTTGCCATGACGGAGAATCTGCTCTACTACCTCAGCGCCTGGGGCGAGGGGGGACTGGAGGCTTGGAGCGTCGTGGTGGCGGGGCGGGCGCTGGTGTTCGGGTTCAGCCACGCCATGTTTACGGCGTTTACGGGAATCGGGCTGGGCATGGCACGCGGGCAGCGCCACGCGCCGGCGCGCTGGGGGTATGCCTTGGCCGGGCTCGCCGCGGCCGTCGGGACGCACCTGCTCCACAACCTGTTCCTCTCGGCGGGCGGGCTGTGCTTCGCCAGCCTGGCGGCCGATTGGCTGGGGCTTCTGGTGGTGGGCGCCATCGCCGTGCTCGCCTGGCGGCAGGAGCGTGACTGGATCCGTGAGGAGCTGGCCGATGAGGTGCGCCTGGGAACGCTGACGCTGGCCCAGTACCAGGGCATCGTCGAGCGTCGCGCGGGCGAAAGCGGGCCATGGCGGGCGCTGCGGCGCGACGCCACCGAGCTGGCCCTCAAACGGCACCAGTACGCGCGCCTCGGCGAGGGGCGCGGCCATGGCATGGCGCATATCGTCGCCCTGCGCGCCAGCATCCTGCAGAGGCGACGGGCCCTGGGCGATCCGGCCGTCGCCGCCGGGCGCGTGTGCCACGCCTGCGGCGCATATGCCGCCGAGCCGCAGCGCTTCTGTACATCGTGCGGGGTCCAGTGGCCCCCGCCCCCTCAGTCATGACGCGGCGCCGCCCGCCGAGACGGGTGCGAGCAAGAGAGGAGACGCGCATGAAGATCGGTGTGCTTTCGGACATCCACGACAACATCTGGGCATTGCCCGAGGCGCTGCAGCGCCTGAGCGAGTGTGAGGCTCTGCTATGTCTCGGTGACCTGTGCGCCCCCTTTACCATCACCGAGATCGCGCAGCGGTTCCCGGGACAGGTGCACCTGGTATGGGGCAACAACGACGGCGACAAGCTGCTCATCACGCGCAACGCTCAGGCGGCCGGCAACGTCACCATTCACGGCGAGTTCGCCGAACTCGAGCTGGGTGGCAGGTCCATCGCCACGACGCACTATCCCAACATCGGCCAGGCGCTGGCCCGCGGCGAGACGTACGACCTGGTGTGCCACGGCCACAACCACCAGCGCAGCATCACCCAGGTGGGTCGCACGACACTCCTCAACCCGGGCGAGGTCATGGGGAGGCTGGGGGTGCGCAGCGTCGCGGTCTATGACACCGACCGCGACAGCGCCGAGATTATCGAGTTCTAGCATATCGGAGGTTGTTATGGCACCCACGCAACTGGGGCCGACCTACGAGGAGATGCTGCACCCGCAGCGCATCGAGGCCGGCCTGCGGTCGGGGCCGGCCCGCGAGGAGGGTGAGCGGAGCGGCGCGCGGCTCTTTGACATCGCCTGGCGCGACGCCGAGGGGCGCGCCTACGTCGATGTGCTGCCGTCCGAACTGACGGGTGTCGACGCGCCCATCGCCGTGCTGTACGGCCGGGATATGCCCACCGGCAGCCACAAGGTGGGGGCGGCGTACGCCGTGCTGGCAGAGGCGGTCGTCGCCGAGGGACTGGAGCCGGGCAGGCACACCTGCATCTGGCCCTCCACCGGCAACTATGGCATCGGCGGCGCCTGGGTGGCGGCGCAGCTGGGTTTCGACAGCATCGTCGTGCTACCCGAGTCGATGAGCGCCGAGCGCTTTGCCCTCCTCCGGCGCTACGGCTCGCGCATCGCCACCACCCCCGGCTGCGAGAGCAACGTGCGTCAGGTATACGATCGCTGCCAGGGGCTAGTGGCGTCCGACCCGGGGCGCATGCGGGTGCTCAACCAGTTCGCCGCCTTTGGCAACTATCGCTTCCACTACTATGTCACGGGCAACACCATCGCCCAGGTGGCGGCCGAGTTGGGCGCGCGCGGTGTGGGGCGCGGCCGCGTGGCGGCGTATGCCTCGGCCATGGGCTCGGGGGGCACCATCGCCGCCGGCGACCGCCTCAAACAGCTCTGGGGCGATGCCCTCGTCGTGGGGGTCGAGCCGATCCAGTGCCCCACCCTCTCCACCGGCGGCTACGGCGACCACCAGATCCAGGGGATCGGCGACAAGCACGTCACCTGGATCCACCACGTGCACGCCATGGACGCCATGGTGGCCGTCGATGACCGTGAGTGCCTCCTCGGGCTGCAGCTCCTCACCGAGGAAACGGGCTGGGAGGTGCTGACGCGTCGCTATGGCGTGCCCGAGGATGCCGTGCGGCGCATCGCGTCCTACGTGGGGATCTCGGGGGTGTGCAACATCTTGGCGGCGATCAAGACGGCGCGCCACTTTCGCCTGTCGGGCAACGACCTGGTCGTCACGGTGTGCACCGACACCATCGACCGCTACCGCTCGACCATGGAGCAACTCACCGCCGAGAACGGCCCCATGGATGAGGTCGAGGCGGCGGTTCGCCTGGTGAGCATCTTTCATCGTCAGAAGGCGGACTGGGTACACGAGGCGACCAGCACGATGCGCCGGCGTTGGCACCACCTAAAATACTATACTTGGGTGGAGCAGCTCGGCAAGACCGAGGCGGAACTCGCGGCGCTGGCCGATCCCGAGTTCTGGCTCGCCGAGCAGGCGCGGGTAGCCGAGGTCGATCGGGGCATCATGGCGCTGCGGGGGTAGAGGCGACCTTCGCACCTCTCGAAGGTGGCCGCGATGGGGCTGTCGCCATATGGCAGACCATGCGCGCGACCACCTGCGAGAGGTGTTGTTGCGTCGACTTATGTGTCCTTGCCCGTGTAGCCCATCTCCCTCCAAATCTCGCGCGCCTCCTCGAGACGCTCGGGGATCACCTCGCGCACCTTGCCGCGCGACGAGATGGGCGGGGCGTTGGGGTCGTCCAGGTCCATCGGGCGCCAGTGGTCGTCCTCGTAGGCCCGGCGCGATTCCTCGCAGCGGAAATCGGGCACGGCGTAGCTGTTGCCGCTGTCCAGCACACTCTTCCACGCCAGGATGCCGATTACCGACATCGCCACGCCGCGGTACACGTCCAGGTAGGGTTGCTCGCCGGTGCGAATCGCCTCGGCAAAGTAGTGGTTGGTAAAGAAATCGCCGCCGCCGTGCCCGGCGCTCGCCGCTCCCTTGGCCCACTCGGGAAACTGGGGGTAGTAGACCTTTTCCGGCACCTGCCCCGGCTTCAGGTCCCACTCGTCGTGGACGAGGCGCACGCTGCCCGGGCCCCAGTAGCCGGGGCCACGCCCCGTCTCCATGAGCCCCCACTCGCCGTGCAAGCGGTAAAAGATGCTGTGCCCGGGGAGCCCCCCCTGCAGCAGCTTGAAGACGGCGCCGTTATCCATCACCGCGATGATCAGGCCTCCCACATCCCGCTGGCGCCATAGTCTCTTCTTGGCGCTGTCTTCCGGCAGTGGTGAGGTGTAGCCGTTCACTCGCACCGGCCAGGTGTCGGTGATGGCCATCAGCGGCGCCATGGCGTGCGTGCAATAGTAGGTGCTCGGGATGTTGTTGCGCCAGTGCCGCAGGCCGGGCGAGATCCCCATGGACCACTCGAACGGGCCGGGATGGTTGTACTCCCCCTCGGCATAGAGGACGCGCCCGATCTCCCCCTCACGGTACAGGCGGGCCATCTCCTGGTTAAAGGCCGTGTAGGGATAGTTCTCGGCGAACATATAGATCTTGCCCGATTCCTCCACGGCGCGGCAGAGCGCCACCCCCTCGGCGAGCGTGCTGCAGGCGGCGCACTCGCTCATCACGTGCTTGCCCGCCTTCAAGGCCCTGATGGCGAACGGCGCGTGCTCGTGAAAGTAGTTGGCCAGCACCACCGCGTCCATGTCGTGCTCGAGGAAGCGATCATAGTCGGTGTAGGCCGCCACGTCATAGCTCTTGGCGACCTCTCGCAGCTTGGCCTCCCACGTGTCGCACAAAGCCACCAGCTCCATGCCGGCGCTCTCGGCCTGGCGCGCAAAGGTCTGCCCGCGGCCCACGCCAAGGACGCCCACGCGGATTCGCTCGGATGCGGTCTCGGTCACGGTTCCCTCCTAGTCATCGATGGCGCCGCCTCAGAGGGCGGGCTAGGGACATTGCGCCGCGTCGATGGCGTCGATGCGCGCCAGCACCTGGCGTGCCACGACATGGACGTCATCGTCGCGATGCGCGAAATCGATGTCGTCGGTCTCTATCACCAGCACGGGGCAGAGCGTGAGCGCCGCCACCCAGGCGTCATAGAGCGCGTTGAGCTGTTCGAGGTACTCGGCGCCGATCTCGTGCTCGTAGTGGCGCCCGCGCAGCGCGATGCGGCGCAGCAGCGTCTCGACGGAGGCTCGCAGGTAGACGACGAGGGTCGGCGGCGGCACGAGGTCGCGCATCACCTCGTAGAGCTGGCGATAGACACGATAGTCGCGCTCGCTCATCAGCCCCTGGTCGTACAGGTTACGGGCGAACACCTCGGCATCCTCGTACACCGTGCGGTCCTGGATCACCGTGCCCGAGTGCTGCATCAGCTCATAGTGGCGACGCAGCCGCTGAGACAAAAAGAACACCTGTGAGTGAAAGCTCCAGGTGCGCATGTCGCGGTAAAAGTCGGCCAGATAGGGGTTGGCGTCCACCGCCTCAAAGAAGGGGAGCGCACCGAGTTCCCGGCTCAGCACGTCGGTGAGGGTAGACTTGCCGACCCCGATGTTGCCGGCGATGGCGATAAAGCAGCGGTCCATCGCTAGGCCCCCTCACTGCCGGCGTCGGTCCCATCGCCCGCCTCTGGGGCCTGGAAACGCCGCACGTAGGCGCTCTCCAGGTCGATCCCCAGCCGATTGGCCAGCGAGAGGACGTAGGTGAGGCAGTCGACGAGCCCCTCCTGTAGCGAGCGCTGCGACTCGACCACCGCCTCCTGCTGCGCCTCCAGCCGGTTGCCGTAGCGGTCGAGGGTCGCCTCCTCGCGCGCCAACACCTGCGCCATCTGCCCGGAGAGCTGGCCCACCCGCTCCTGAAGCAACATCAGGCCATAGTAGGGGTTGGCGGCGGCGCCTGTGGCGGCGTCCGTGAGGCGCCGCAGGCGTTGGAGGTCCGTCAGGCGCCGGCGCATCGCGGCGCGCTGCACCTCCGCGGCGCGCCCCTCCGCCGCGCCGAACTGCGGCAGCTCGGGCTGGTGCGTGCCCTGGCCCAGGGCGGACCGCACGCGCTGCACCACGGTGGCGAGGTCCTCGCGGTCCCGCACATAGTCCAACGTATTCGTATCGACCTTGAGGATGGGCGCCTCGGTGTACTCGCTCGCGAACTGCTCGTACGCCTCCACCAGCCCCTCGATATACTCCTGCGACATGCCGCGCTCGTAGGGCCGGTCACGCACGGCGATGCGCTCCATGAGCACCGGTGGATCGGCATAGAGGTAGACGATCAGGTCGGGCACCACCACGTTCTCGGCGAGGGCGGCGTGGAGGCGCTCGTACGTCTCCAGCTCGTCGCCGGCGAGGTTCTGCCGCGCAAAGAGCCGGTCCTTGGCAAAGGTATAGTCGGACACCACCGGGCCGCGCTCCAGAAGACGCGCCACCACCTGGTGCTGCTGGCGATAGCGGCTCAGCAGGAAAAAGATCTGCGTCTGAAACGCATAGCGGGCACGATCGGCGTAAAAGTCGCTGAGGAAGGGGTTCTCCTGAAAGACTTCGAGGAGAAGCTGCGCGTTCAGTTCGGGCTGCAGCAGGCGGGCGAGGGTGGTCTTGCCCACACCGATGACGCCCTCGATGGCGATGTAGGGTCCCGACGGCACGGTGACGCCTCCTGCGCTGGTACAGCGATGCTCCGTCGCGGGTAGCATAGGGCCGCTGTCGGCCCGTGTCAACCGGCGCCCTACTGCTGGAGGTGCTCATCTACTGATCATCTGCGCGCAACTATTTTGGCCCCGCCTCCGTATAGGCTTATGATCTAGCAAGATAGAGCGCCACACGAGAGGCGGTAGTGGGGTGGGAGCCGATCAGGAGAGCCTGTGGGTGGCACAGGCGCGGCAGGGCAATCAGGAGGCCTTCGCCAAGCTGGTGGAGGCCTATCAGGTGCCCGTCTACAACCTGGCCTATCGCATGTTGGGCAGCACCGCCGAGGCCGAGGACGCCACGCAGGAGACCTTTTTGCGGGTCTATACGCGGTTCGATACCTACGATCCCACCCGCAAGCTCTCCTCCTGGATCCTGTCCATCGCCTCGCACCATTGCGTCGACCGGCTGCGTCGACGCCGCGAGAGCACCGTGTCCATGGAAGAGATCATGGCGTGGCGCTGGGTGCCCGACGAGAAGCCGCGGCCCGAGGAGCGCGTCGTCACGCGGGAGAAAAGCCGCGAGATGCGACGCATCCTCGACGCGTTGCCGGCCCAGTACCGGCTCGTGATCGTGCTGCGCTACTGGTACGACATGTCCTATGAGGAAATAGCCGACGTGACCGAATCCACCGTCAGTGCGGTCAAGTCGCGCCTCCACCGGGCGCGTCAGGTGGTCGCGTCGATGCTCGAGACCGAAGACGGCTCCGACATCCGAGGAGACGCCGCCGGCGAATCTGCGGAAAGGAGGCTATCGCCAAGTGCAGTGTCACATAGCTTCTGACGTCATGTCCGCGCGCCTGGATTGCCAACTGAGTGGAGAGGAAGAGGAGACGCTGCAGCGCCACCTGGCCGGCTGCGTGCAGTGCCGTGCCGAATGGGTCGGGTTGCAGCGCGCCGACGCCTTCTTTCAGGGGGTCACCCTCGCCGCACCGTCCCCGCTGCTGGCAGGGGCGATCATGGCCAGGGTAGAGCGCCGGGCCACCTGGATGGCGCTGCTGCGGGGCGGGATGATCCTGTCCCTGGCGATCGTCATCATTCTGGGGATGGTGCTCATCCCCATGGCGGCCTTCTCGGGGCCGGTGGCGACGGTGTCTAGCAGCCCTGCCACGGTGAGCGCCCTGGTGGGCGTCATCGTCCGCATCGCCGGCATCCTGTCGACGCTGCTGCAGGCCGCGTACCTCGTCCTGCGCGCGCTCGTTGCCAGCCCCGGCATCGCTGCGGTGGCCGTGTATGCCCTGGGAGCGGCCGCCCTCGTGCTGTGGTGGGTCCGCGTGGTAGCCGGGCCCGGCTCACTCACCATTCGCAAGCGCTCCTGGTGATCGCTTGACGACCCACGACCGATGGAGGCAGGTATGGCAACGGCACGCCGCTTGATGGTGATACTACTCGTCGCACTGGCGCTCCTGCTGCCGGCGCAACCGGCGCTCGCTCAGGGCGGCGGCCACACCGTCTTTGGCCAGGAGTACACCCTGGGCGACGGCGACCACCTGGCCGGTGATCTCGTCGTGCTGGGCGGCGCCGCCCAGTTGCGGCCCGACAGCATCGTCGACGGCAACGTCACGGTGATGGGCGGCGAGACGGTCATCGAGGGACGGGTGCGCGGTGACGTGGTGGCCCTCGGCGGGAGCCTGGAGCTGGGCGCCGGCGCCGAGATCGAGGGTGACCTGGTGGCCTTTGGCAACGTGCGCCGCCACGCCGAGGCCACCGTGCGCGGCGACCTGGTGACCGGGCCTGATGCGGCGCGCCGCCTCGACGGGCTGACACGCATGTTCGATGGGCGCGTGGCGCGGCCCCCTCGCACGCCGGCGCAGGCCCGTCCCTCCGAGGACTGGTCCTGGTTCGGCAGGCTGGCCCGGCAGATCTTGGCCATCGGCACGGCCCTGGCGGCCGCCGCGCTGGTATCCGTACTCTTTCCCAACCACCTCAACCGCGTCACCCGTGCCATGTCGACGGCTTGGCTCCAGTCGGCCGGCGTGGGCGCCCTGACGGGGGCGGTGGCCCTCGTCCTGGCGCCGGTCCTGGCGATCACCTGCATCGGACTGCCCGTCTCCATCGTACTCCTCGTGGCCCTCGGGGTCTCGGTGCTCCTCGGGTGGACGGGCGCCGGTCAGATGGTGGGGGCGCGCGTGGCCCGCGCCGCTAACCTGCGCCTCACCTCACAAGTAGCCGAGACGCTGTTGGGCGTGGCGCTCATCAGCCTCGTAGCGATGCTGCCATGCCTCGGGGTGCTGGCGGCGCTGCTCGTAGCGGCGTGGGGGCTCGGCGCCGTGGTGCTGACGCGCCTCGGGACCCGAGCCTATATCCCCACCCCCCTGCCGCCGCGCCCTGAGGGGGACACGGCGGAGGCATCGCGCGGCGGCACACATCGCCTCGAGACGCTCCCCGGCGACGAGAGCGGGGGGACCGCCGAATAGTCGTCGGGCATGAGCGCGGGCGCCCGCGGGCGCCCGCGCCCGTCGCCCTGGCCGCAGCGAGGGACCTCGAGACACATCATCCCATGCCCCGCCGCCCGGGCACATACCTCACGGCTTACCGCCACGGCCCCGCACGCACCATCACTTGTGCCCACTCTACATTCCGTGTATCTTGATCCCTACCCGTAGCGAAAACCGGACTGCCGTGGTATACTTTGAGCAGGAGGCGTCGATCGGCTATGGTCGCGATATCGCTGAGGCTGACGTCGCGCGTTCCGCTCGTTGCGGTGGGAATCCTGCTACTGCTGCAGATCTTTTCGCCTGCCCCTGCCATCCAGTTCGTGCTGATCGCGGTCGTGGGCGTGTTGGCGGTGTCATACCTGTGGGCGCGGCAGTTGAGCCACGGCATCTCGCTGCAGCGGCAGCGGCGCTACGGCTGGGCGCAGGTGGGCGACGTCATCGAGGAACGCTTTATCATGCACAACGAGTCCTGGGTGCCCGCCATCTGGGCCGAGGTGCGTGACTTTTCCGACCTTCCGGGCTACCAGGCCGGCCGCGCCGTGGGGATCGGGGCGCAATCCACCGTCCGCTGGACGACGGAGGGGCGCTGCTCGCAGCGCGGCATCTACACCCTCGGCCCCCTCGAGGTGCTGGTGGGCGACCCCTTTGGCCTCTTTGAGGTGCGCCTCACCCACAACTACAGCGACAGTTTCGTCGTCTACCCGCCGGTGGCCTCACTGCCGCAGCTCCTCGAACCCCATGGGTTGGCGCGCGGCGCCGCCCGCACCAACGTCCGCAGCCTCGACATGACCACCAACGCCTCGTCGGTGCGCAACTGGGTGCCGGGGGACGCCCTCAACCGCATTCACTGGCGCACCACCGCGCGCCGCTCCATCGCCGACCAAGAGAGCATCTACGTCAAAGAGTACGACCTCGAACCCTCGGGCGACCTGTGGATCATCGTGGACCTTGCCAGCGCGGTGCACGTCGGGGAGGGCGCCGAGTCCACCGAAGAGTACGCCGTGATCCTGGCGGCGTCGCTGGCCAACCAGATGCTGCGGGCCAACCACGCCGTGGGGATGTTCCTCTACTGCCACGAGCCGATCGTGATCCGCCCGGCGCGGGGGCCGCAGCAGCTGTGGGAGCTGCTGCGCGAGTTGGCCGGCGCCCACGCCGTGTGCGAGGCGAGCTTTGGCCAGGTGCTCGATCAGGTCGATCCCCTGGTGGGCCGCGGCATCTCGGTGTCGCTCATCACGCCGTCGACGGATCCGGAGTGGATCAAGGGGCTCACGACGCTGCTGCGCCGCGGCATCCATTGCACAGCGCTGCTGCTCGACGCCAGTTCCTTCGACGGCCAGGGGCCGTCCGTCGCCAACTCCCAGGGTGTGCTGGGCGCTCTCGCCGACCTCGGCGTGGCCGGACACATCATCCGCCAGGGATTCCACTTTGAACTCCTGACGCAACGCCGGCAGCAGCGGCCCGAGTACAAGGTACTCGGCACGGGACGCGTGGTAGTCGCCAAGGCGGGCAGTGAAGAAGAGGCGCAGTGGATGCCCGTCGGACAGGGGGAGAGCTAGCCTATGGCGACGCGACGACCCTCCTCGACGCACCTTGTCCGCGGCAGGCGTTTCGATCTCTTCCTCTTTGTCCTCGTCCTCGGCGCCGTGGCGTGCTTGCCCGGCGTGATCCGCGCCACCGGCTGGGCGCCGGAGGCCGACCGCCTGATCTGGGCGGCGATGTGGGGCGCCCTGGCGGGTATACTCATCGCCCAGAGCCCATTGCCCGATTGGATGGCCTGGCTGCTGGGCGCGGGCCTCGGGATCGAGTTCAGCGTCCAGTTCGCCGGCAGACTGCTCCCCTCGCTGGGCACCCTGCTCGCCGATACGGGCCGGCTGCTCCGAATCGCATGGGACCTCCTGTTCCACCAGACGCTGCCCGCCGCGATCCCCGAGTTCGAGTCGGTCACCCTCTTGATGGCGCGCGGGCGCACCATGGTGGCCAATATCGCCACGTGGCTCGCCGCCGTGCGCGCCGGCGAGACGACGCGCGACACGACCGCCATGGTCATCGGGGTGGCGCTAATCGTGTGGCTGCTGAGCTGGCACGCCGCGTTCGAGATGTACCGGCGGCGGCGCGCCTTCGCGGCCCTGCTGCCCCTGGGCGTGGCCGTGGTGGCCAACGTCTCGTTCACCGATATCGGCATGGGCTATGTGCACGTCTACCTGGCGCTAACCATGCTCACCCTCGTGTGGGCCAACGGCTCGCGCATGGAGCGCATCTGGGCGCGCCTCGGCCTCGACTTCTCGGACGAGATTCGGCGCGACGTAGTGGTCGCGGGGACGGCCCTCTCCTGCGCCGTTTTTGTGCTGGCGCTGGTGATGCCCTACACGGTATACAGCCGCGCCGTATGGTACTTTTGGGATAACTATGGCTCGCGGTTCAAGGATTTCTACGGGGAACTCGACCGCGCCTTTGCGGGGCGCAACCCGGTCCCCACGCCGCGCCCCGATGCGCGCAGTCTGGGCGGCCACCAGATCCGCGCCGGCGGAGGGCTCGACGAGAGCGTGGTGCTCACGGTGGTCACCAGCGATCCGGCCCCCCCGCCCGAGGACGAGCTTTTCACCATCTATGGCGGCAGCGTCGACGTCAGCCAGATCGTGCCCAAGCACTACTGGCGGCAACGCACGTATGACACATACACCGGCCACGGCTGGGACAGCAGCGAGCGCCAGGAGGTCGCCCTTTCCGAGGGGACCCCATGGACCGAGATCCCGTACCCGCACAGCGTGCTGACCCAGACATTCACCGCATGGGCGTCGAGCGCCGGCGGGCTGGCGTACGCCGCCAACGAGCCGCTCCTCTTTGATGCGCCGTACACGGCCATCGTGCGCGGCCCGGACGATCTCGCCGCCGTGATCGTCGAGGGCGCCGAGTACACCGTGGTGTCGGCCATCCCCCAGGCCACGGTGGACGAGATGCGAGCCGCCGAGGGGCCCTACCCAGACGAGGTTGCCCAACGGTTCCTGGCGCTCCCCGACATACCGGAGCGCGTCAGGCAGCAGGCTCGGGAGGTGGTGGAGAGCGCCGGCGCCGAGACGCGGTACGACATGGCGCGCGCCATCGAGGCATACATCCGTCAGTTCACCTACGACCTGGAGCTGGAGCCGCCGCCCCTCGACACCGATTTCGTCGACTATTTCCTGTTCACGGCGCAGCGCGGCTACTGCGACTATTCCGCCACCGCCATGGTGGTGATGCTACGCTCGCTAGGGGTGGCGGCGCGCTACGCCTCGGGGTACGCCATGGGGTACTATGACTATGGTGAGGCCGCGTGGGTGGTGCGTGAGAACGACGCGCACGCCTGGGCGGAGGTCTACTTTCCCGGCTTGGGGTGGATCGAGTTCGAGCCCACCCCCATTCAGACGACGTTCTACCGCACCGGCGGCCCGTCGGGCCCACTGAACCTGGCCGCCCTGCCGCAGCAGGAGGAGAGCCCCGCCATCCCGACCCTCTGGCTGTGGGGCGGCGGGCTCTTGCTGGCGGTGCTCTTTGTCATTATCTGGCCGCCGCGCTGGTTCCGCCGCTCGCGCTCCAATCCGCAGGTCGTGGTGCGTTCGGTGTACGCGCGGCTGCTCCGCGCGGCCCGGTGGCTCGGGCTGACGCCTCGTGGAGGACAGACGCCGCAGGAGTACCTGCGCGCCTTCTCCCGGGAGGTGGAGCGCCGCAGCGGCCACGACAGCACCGCGCCACAGGACATCGCGCTGATCAACGGCGCCTACCTGCGCGCCCGGTACAGCCAGCACGAGATGGACATCGCCGAGGGATACCGCGTCGAGGGCGCCTGGCGGCGCTTGCGAGGGCGGCTGTGGAGGCTGTTCTTTGCCCGGCCGCCGCGCGACGCGGCCTGAGCGCCTGCATGCGATGGCGGATAGTACGCAGATTCCGCTGATGGGACGCTGATTCCCGCAGAGTACAGTGGTAGTAGCGAGTAGGCTCGCCCCCCTTGGCCTGTGGGGGGGAACGAATGAATTCGTCACTACATAGGCGGGCACCTTGCCTACGTAGTTACGGATTTATTCGTTCTGCCTGCCCTAGCATAGAAGAAAGGACTGAAGTCGTTACTACGCAGTTGGGCACGTTTCTTATGTAGTGACGAATTCATTCGTTTCCCCGCTCTAGCGCAAAAGAAACGACTGAAGTCGTTACTACATAGGCGGGCACCTTCCCTACGTAGTGACGAATTTATTCGTTCTGCCTGCCCTAGCGTAGAAGAAACGACTAAAGTCGTCACTACATAGTGGGCACATTTCCTATGTAGTGACGGATTTATTCGTTCTTCATGCTGTGATGCAGAAGAAACGACTAAAATAGCCATTACATAGTTGGGATGGTTGGGCGCCTTTCCTTCAGACGCCACCCCCCTAACGGCCGATTACGTCCCGCCACCAGTCCAGCAGGCCCTTGGCATCGCGCACGATGGGCGCCGCAGGCGTGGCCGCCGAGTTCGGGGCCGCGGTGGTCGCGGGCTCCTGCCGCGGCGCCTCCTCGCCCGTATCGCCGAACTCATAGGCGCGCCCCTCCCACACCAGGATCACCCGCTCGCCGATGGCCAGGTAGCGCCCCCACTCGGGGTTGGCGCGCATCAGCTCAAAGTAGCGCTCGCTGGCAAAGACGACGCGCTCCGGCGTCATCCGGGCTTCGTCAAAGGTGGTGTCCACCCAGACGTCGCCGCTGGCACTAGTACGCTGGACGAACGCCTTGGCGCCCACCGCCCGTACGCGCTCCGACTCGGGCTCGGCTACGGCGTCCGCCTTGCGCATCGTCTCCTGCGCGATGCTGCTCTGCACCGCCGCCTCGCCCACTGCCTGCCCGCCGGCGCCGCCCCTGCCGAGGTCGGCCGAGGGCGCGCTCGGCACGATGGTCATCTGCCTCCCGGCGATGGCGTTCCGTCCCTCGGACGACAGGGCGTCCTCCGTCTCGTCGATCAGGAACGAGGTGTAGGGGGTCACGATGCCATAGCGCACGCTCAGCTCAACGATCTCGTCCACGAGTTCGCGCTGCGCGCCATGGAGGCGGATCTGGGTGAGGAGATAGCCGATCTTGCGCGTCGCCCAGACCCGCGGCAAAAAGTCGGCCCCGCCCTCTCCCACAAAAGTCATGCCCGTGTACCGATAGCTCTCCTCGCGGTCGTCGGCCCGTCCACGAAGCGTAACGATCGCCTCCCTGTCCACAGGCGCCCCGTCGGCGTCTCCGGGCACGCGGTAGCGCCCCACGACGACGAGTTGCCCGCCGGCAAAGAGGTCGGGTAGTGGATGGGGATAGACCTCCTCGATGATCGGGTCGGCTTGGACGGCATACAGGCCGAACTCCAGCGCCACATCCGTCAACACCGGCCGGCTGATCTTTTCATAGAGCGACGACACCACGCGCTCGATGTCCTCATCGGGCAGCACGTAGGCGCTGGTGCCGTTGTGATCCTGCGCCACAACGTCCAGCAAAATGGTGTTGACGTCGTATCCCACGCCAAAGCAAAAGATGCGCACGTCCTCGGGGGCGTCCTCGGCGATCTGCTCGATGAGGGCGCTGGTGCGCACCTCCCCCTCGGTGGGGAGCCCGTCGGTGAGAAAGAGGATCACCTGCTGGCGGCTCGGGTCGGCCAGCGCCAACGCCTCCTCAAAGGCGCGGCCGATGTTCGTGCCCCCCACCGCGCTGAGACCGTTGATGAACGTGGCCGCCTGACGCGCCTCGTCGCGGGGGCGCAGGTCGCGCGCATAGGTGCGCGTGGCGGTGGCAAAGGTGACGATGCCAAAGCGATCGTCGGCGTTCAGGCTGTCGAGCACATAGCGCGCCGCCGCCTTGGCCTGGTCGAGCTTGTCGCCGCGCATGCTGCCCGAGGTGTCGAGCACCAGGATCACGTCGCGCGGGACCACCTCCTCCGCCTCGGCCTGCCGCCCGGGCGCCACCAGCAGCAGGAAAAAGCCGTCCTCGCCGGCGTCGCGATAGGTGATCAGGTTGGCGGTGGGCGCGTCATCCCCCGTGCCATAGTAGAGCACGAAATCCTTGGAGGGCACGACGCGCGTCTCGTGGTAGGCGACCTCGGCGTGGCGGTCGCCATCGCGCCGCTCCGAGATGGGGTGGCTCGGCGAATAGAGCGTCCTGATCTCCTCGCTCGCCGTGATCTGCACGGTGACGGATACCTCGTCCAGCGGGCGCGACGAGAACTTTTCCGTGCTGAGGGGATACACGTAGCGCACCAGGCCGGCGTCGGCGGGAAGGACCTCGCTGTACTCGATCTCGACGCGTTTCTCGCCCCAGGCGGGGATGGGGTAAATGCGCGCCCGGAAGGCGCCGCGGTCCACGTACTCGAGCAGCGCCGGGTCGCGCCGCTCACGCACGATCTCTTCATAGACGCGCCGCGCCTCGTCGCGGTCGAGGACCTGGGCCTCCACTGGACGCCCGTCGACCCACATGGCGAATCGCGAGATGGTCGCGCCCTCGGGCAGGGGAAAGAGGTACTCCCCCTCCATGTCGTAGGGACTCTCGTTGAGGAACACCTGATCCACATGGGTCGTGGCCACCTGCTCCTCGATGGTCACCGTCACGTGGTGGTACTTGATCGCTAGGGCGCGCGGTGGCGGGGCGGGCGGGTGCGGCGGATGGGGGGGCTGCGGCGGCAGGATCGGGATAATGACGCCGTCGGCGCCGACGGGGAACGCCTGCCCCAGGCACAGGGCGATGAACACCAGCATCACGATCGCGGCTCGTAGTGTCTTCATGCGCCAAACTCCTCCCCGGCGGGCGATAGGACGGTAGCGCGGGCACTCGTGCATGTGCCTCGGCTCTGAGACGCTGAGGAGCGGGAAAACGTTCCACAGGCCCAGCCCGGCGCCTGGACGGAGAAGCGCGTCGAGGGCAACCGAGCCCGCCCACCCGCGGCCCAGGCCGGCGGCTAGGCGGCCCAGAGCACTGGGCGGCCCAGAGTACTGGGCTCAAAAGCGCGCCAAGGCACGCTGCGAGGCGCGCGCCGACCGATTGAGCCCGCCTCGGCGGGCTTCCCGGATCAGACGGGCCGTTAACGGCTCGGCGTACCGTGGCGGGGGCACGACCCCTCCGCGCACCCTCACCCACCGCCCAGCCCGTCACCTGGACGGGAGAGCGCGACACGAGCCACCGAGCCCGCCTCGGCGGGCTTCCCGGATCAGACGGGCCGTTTACGGCTCGGCACCCGGGCCGGCGCCCGCCCTCACCTGCCACCCGGCCCGGCGTCCGCCCACGTCTCCGGGACACACTTGGGGCCGACCCGCTACTCGCCGGGGGGCGGGCGTCGTGCTATACTCACACGCATGATGTCATCCCTTCGCAGCCACGTCTACCTGTCACCACACCTCGACGACGCCGTCCTTTCGTGCGGTGGGACGATCCACGCCCAGACGCAGCGCGGCGAGCGCGTCCTGGTGGTGACCGTGTTCGCGGGCACACCGCCGAACCACGATCTCACCCCCTTTACCCGGGAGTTGTGGGAGCGCTGGGGCGCCGCCGAGGATCCCATGGCCGCCCGCCGGACCGAGGACCGCGCGGCCCTCGCCGCGCTGGGCGCCGAGGCGCTGCACCTCCCCCACCTGGATTGCGTCTACCGTCAGCACCCTGTCACCGGGGAGGCGCTCTACCCCACGGTGGACGACATCTTTGCGGAGCTGCACCCCGCCGAGGCAACCCTCGCTGGCGCGTTATACGACGACCTGCGCGGCCGCCTCGGTACCCATCCCGCGCTGACCGTCTATGCTCCCCTGGGCGCGGGGCACCACGTCGATCACCAGATCGTCCGGCGGACGGCGATGCGGCTCCTGGCGGACGGCCTCGGAGTGGCGTTCTATGAGGACTGGCCCTATGCCGGCGACGAGGCGACGGTGGCGCGGGCGCTCGATGAGGGCGCCGGCCTCTGGCGCCGATGCCTCGCGCCTCTGAGCGAGGAGGCGCTGGCGGCCAAGGGGGAGGCCGTCGCCCGCTACGCCTCGCAAATCAGCACCTTTTGGTCGGGCGTAGACGCCATGCACCGGGCGCTGCGTGAGCACGCCGGCCGCGTGGGTGGCTCCGGGCCCGCCGAGGCGTTCTGGAGCCTGGCACCCGTGCCCTGCCAGGCAACCCGGGAGGGTCGCCCATGAACGCGCCGAGGTGGCTGGCCGCCCTGCTGCAGGGCATCATCGTCATCGCCGTGCCGGTGGTGCTATTCTTCACGCCGCTGTACGCCTTTGTGACGCCCGCCTTTGTGCGCCACGAGTACGCCCAGCCCCACGTGCCCGCCGCGGAGCGCTTTGCACCCCAGGAGCGGCTCCGCCTGTCCGACGCGGCGGTGGGATACCTGCGCGGAACGGTCAGCCGTGAGGCGCTGGCATCGCTGCGCACCGCGGAGGGGGAGACGGCGTTCCTAGCCCGCGAGGTGGAGCACCTGGTCGACGTCAAGCGCGTCATCGACGCCATGCTGCTCGTCCACGGGGTGGCCGCGGTGCTGGGCTTGCTCTCCGTGCTGGCGCTTTGGCGGATCGGCGCGCTCCCCCGGGTATCGGCGGGACTGACGACGGGAGTATTCCTGGCCGGCGGCGTGATCGTCCTGGTCGTGGTGAGCGCGCTGCTCGACTTTGGCGCGTTCTTTACGGCGTTTCACCAGGTATTCTTTACGGCGGGCACCTGGATCTTTGACTATCGCGACACCCTGATCCAGCTCTACCCGATCGACTTCTGGATGGACGCCGTCTGGAAGATGGGCGCCGCCATCGGCCTCGAGGCGGCCATCGCCCTCATCGTGGCGCGCCGCTTACGGTAAGTGGGATCAACCGCAGACGGCGCAGAGAGCGCAGAGATTTGAGACATAGCGCGCACGGGCATCACGGGCGACGCCAAGTTGTTTGCAGCGCAACCGCTGATGACATCAGTCGTTTTTTCCGAGTTCTCTTCGATCTCTGCGTTCTCTGCGGTTAACTACTCTCTTTTGAGGGGAGGACTCGCTTGATATCCGTTGAGGAGGCCGCCGGCTACTATAGCGAGAACGACGCCGCCCACGGGTTCGACCATGTGGTGCGGGTGTGGCGGCTGGCGATGCGCATCGGCAAAGAGGAGGGCGCCGACCTTGAGGTGCTTCAGGCCGCCGCCCTGCTGCATGATGTGGGCCGTCCCGCGGAACAAGCCACCGGCGCCTGCCACGCGGAGGTGAGCGCCGCCATGGCCCGCGAGATCCTGGGTGCTCGGGGCATCCCTGCGGCGCGAATCGATGCCGTGGCGGACGCCATCGCCCGACATCGCTATCGGGGTGACCTGCCCCCGGAGAGCCTCGAGGCGCGCGTGCTGTTCGACGCGGACAAGCTCGACGCCATCGGCGCGCTGGGCGTGGCGCGCGCCTTTGCCATCGCGGGAGCCCAAAGGCAACATCTCTGGGCCGAGGTTCCTCAGGAGGTGGCCGAGCGGCGCCCGGAGGATGGGCGCAACGACCTGCGAAACGCCGAGCACACGCCGGTGCACGAGTTCCGCTTCAAGCTCGCCAGGGTGCGCGATCGCCTCTTTACTCGTGCCGGCCGCGCGTTGGCGGCGGGCCGCCACCGGTGCATGGTGGCGTTCTTTGAGCGCCTGGAACGAGAGATCGAGGGGGACGCCTAGCTGGCGGCTGCGGCCGCGGACTGGCGCTCCTTCTCGCGCTCGACGAGCTGCTCAAAGTTGGTCTCTTCGAGGATCTGGCGCGTGGCCTCGGTGACCTGTTGCCACACGTCGCGCACCACACAGGTGTCCGCGAACAGACAGTCGTGGACGATCCCGTCCTGGACGCACGTCACCGGCGCCAGGGGCCCCTCGAGGGCCACCACGACCTCGGCAAGCGAGATCCGGTTGGGCGGACGAGAGAGCATGTGTCCTCCCTGGGGACCACGCCGGCTACGGACGAGCCCTGCTTTGCGGAGCGTGATCAAGAGTTGGTAGAGATAGTTCTCCGGTACGTCGCGTACGGCGGCTATCTCGGCGCTCTGCACATAGCCCTGGCCGTAGCGGTGGGCGAGTTCGATCATCGCTCGTATACCGTACTCGCCCTTGGTAGAGATTTTCATGGTGGACCTCGAGTGGGTTGGCAAATGTACGTTGTCGATCAATTTACTGACGATCATAGCACGGAAGCTGCGAGCGGTCAAGACGCGAGTTTACACCCTCGTATCGCTGCCCGTTGCGCATGCCGTGTCGCTGTGGTATGATGCGCTCCGTATGACTACGTTACCGCCTAGTGGAAATCCGGCGCGGGCCGAACGCCTGGCCTTCTATATGCTCAAGGCCGTCAACAAGGCGGTCCGCGATCGCGCCATGATCGCGGACGGCGATAGCGTGCTGGTGGCCGTCTCGGGCGGCAAGGACAGCCTCACCCTGCTGGACCTGCTCCACCGGCGGCGGCGCATGGCGCCCGAGCGCTACGACCTGGTGGCGGGGCTGGTGCGCAGCGATCACCACTGCGGGCGCTGCGTGTCCGAGGAGTGGCTGCGGGCGTGGTGCGCGGCGCGGGACATCGCCCTGGTCATCGGCGCGATGCACGTCGCCGCCGAGATCGCCGCCGCGCGGCCGGGCGGCGCGGGGCCATGCTTCCTGTGCGCACGGCGGCGGCGCAAGGCGATCCTGGAGTTGGCGCGAGAGCAGGGCTGCGGCAAGGTGGCCCTGGGGCACCACGCCGACGACCTGGCCGAGACGGCGCTCATGAACCTGTTCTACAACGCGCGCTTGGAGACGATGGCACCGGCCATGCCGCTGTTCGGTGGGCTCTTGACGCTCATCCGCCCGCTGGCCTACGTCGAGGAGCGCGACATCGTGACCTATGCCCGGGCGGCGGGGTATCCCATCGCCGGAGAGCCCTGCCCTGACGGCGCGCGGTCGCGACGCGCGCTGGCGCGCCACCTGCTGCGCGAGGTCGAGGCGAGCACGCACGGCGCCAAGCGCCGCATCCTGAACGCAGCGAGGCGGTGCGCGCAGGCGCCGGACACGCCCGAGGACGTGCCCCGGGCGTCAACCCATCCCGAGGAGGACGATCGTGTCGGACAGTGAAGCCAAGTGCGTCTACTATGGTAGTGTGGGCCCCGAGAACACCGAGCGTACCCTGCAGCTGGCTTACGAACGGGCCCTGGAACTCGGCATCCGGCACGTGCTCGTGGCCTCCACCTCGGGCAAGACGGGCGCCCGCGCCGCCGAGATCATGCGCGACCTCGACGTGGTGGTGGTGTCGCACTCTACGGGGTTCCATGCGCCCAACGAGCAGCGGCTTCAGCCCCAGTATCGCGAGGCGATCGAGGCCCTCGACGCCCGGATCCTCACCACGCAGCACGCACTGGGGGGCGTGGGGCGCGCCGTGCGCCGCAAGCTGGGCACCTATCAACTCGACGAGATCATCGCCTTTGTGCTGCGCAACTTTTGCGAGGGGGTCAAGGTCGCCTGCGAGCTGACGGTGATGGCAGCGGACGCCGGACTGGTGCCCGCGGGGCAAGAGATCGTGGCCATCGGCGGCACGGGGAGCGGCGCGGACACGGCCGTAGTCATCCGGGCAGCCAACTCCCAGGACTTTTTCGATCTGCGCGTCCTGGAGATCATCTGCAAGCCCCGACTGGCCAGCACACGGTAGAAGAGATCGGACGCAGATGAACGCGGATAGACGCAGATAGACTACTCACCGCAGAGGCCGCAGAGAGCGCAGAGAGAAGCTAACAACGCATACTCTCTGCGCTCTCTGCTACCTATTCACGAGACCTCAGAATCTGCGTTCATCCGCGTTCATCTGCGTCCCGAATCAGCCAGCGAGTTCGGGAGGAGGTGGGATGGTGGATTCGCCGCGGAGATAGTAGGCCGTCTCGCGGGTGTTTTGTTCGATGGCCAGGCCCAGAAAGATGAGTTCGCCCGCGGCGTAGAGGAGCACAAAGTAAAAGATAGAGCCCAACAAAAGCGCCACACCGCCGATGATGGCTCCGATGAGGGTGTTCATACCCGGCACAAAGGGCATCCCCGGCACCACGAGCGCTTCGCCCGCCGTGGCGCCCAACACCACCACCGCAATCGCCGACAGGATGCCTGCCACGAGCACGATCCAGGCCAGGATTTGATAGATCAAGCCAAGGAACCTGAGAACGCGGAACCGCTTCTCCATGAGCACTCCTCCTACCAAAGGAACGGGGCCGGGACGCCCTGCAGGCACACCATCTGCCAAGACGCCCAAAGGATCACCACCATTCTACCCTCTGCACAAGCCGCGTCAAGGCTGCTGCAGAAGAAACGGTAGAAACGTGAATCGCGCGGGGACCGGCATGTGGAAACCGCCGAGACCGCAGAGGGCGCAGAGAAGGGATGTCCAGATCCTCTTCTGCACCCTCTGCGGTCTCGGCGGTTTGGCGTTAGTCCGCGTCAATCCGTCCTATCCGCGTTCTACTCTGCCCCTACTCGCGTTCCTCGCCATTCGGCCACCAGGGGCCTGAGGAGTCGTGGAGGTAGACGTCGATATCGTTGGCAGCGATGCGGCCGGCGCCCATGGCGCTGATGACCGTCGCCGCGCCGGTGACGATGTCGCCGCCGGCCCAGACCCTGCTCATCTTGGTGCGGCCCGTGCTCTCGTCGGCTACGGCCGTGCCCCAGCGAGACCGCTCGAGCCCGTTCGCCTCGGTAAAGACGAGCGGGTTGGGCTGCGTGCCGAGCGCCATCACCACCGTATCCATCGGCATGTCGAACTCGGAACCCTCGATGGGGATGGGACGGCGCCGCCCGCTGGCGTCCGGCTCGCCTAGCTCCATCCGGATGCAGCGCAGGCCGCTCACCCAGCCGTTCTCATCGCCCAGGACCTCCACCGGGTTGGTGAGGAAGTCAAAGACGATCCCCTCCTCCTCGGCGTGGTGCACTTCCTCGGCGCGAGCGGGCACCTCATCGCGGGAACGCCGGTACACGATGTGCACCTCGGCGGCGCCCAGGCGCAGCGAGCAGCGCGCGGCATCCATGGCCACGTTGCCGGCCCCCACCACCGCCACGCGACTCCCCACCTTGACGGGGGTATCCCACTGCGGGAAGAGGTAGCCCTTCATCAGGTTCGTGCGCGTCAGCAGCTCGTTTGCCGAGTAGACCCCGTTATAGTTCTCGCCGGGGATGTTCATCATCATCGGCAGGCCGGCGCCCGTGCCGAGGAACAGGGCATCGTACTGCTCCAGAAGCTCCTCGAGGGTGTACAGCTTGCCGATCACGACGTTGGTGCGTATCTCGACGCCCAGCTCGCGGAGATAGCTGATCTCGGCCTGCACTACCTCCTTGGGGAGACGGAACTCGGGGATGCCGTACATCAGCACGCCGCCGGGAACGTGTAGCGCCTCGAGGATCTCCACATGGTGGCCGAGCTTGGCGAGGTCGCCCGCCACGGTCAGGCCGGCGGGTCCCGCGCCGATGACGGCGATGCGCTTGCCCGTCGGCTCTGGGATGGCCGGCGCCGTCATTCCCTCCCGGCGCTCCCAGTCGGCGACAAAGCGCTCCAGGCGGCCGATGGCCACCGGCTCGCAGCGGCGCCCGAGGATGCACTTGGCCTCACACTGGGTCTCCTGCGGGCAGACGCGCCCACAGATGGCGGGGAGGCTGTTTTTGTCCTTCAAGAGATCGGCGGCCTCGCGCATGCGCCCCTCGCGCAGGGCGAGGATGAACTCGGGGATGCGCACCTGCACGGGGCAACCGCTAACGCACTGCGGCTTCTTGCACTGGATGCAGCGACTCGCCTCGGCGATGGCCATCTCCATTGTATAGCCCAGCGCCACCTCGTTGAAGCACTGCTTGCGCTCCTCAGCGGGCCGGGTCGGCATCTCCTGGCGATCGATCACCTCACGGTTGGCTTTTGGCATGATGGTATGAACTCCTAGCTCTCGACGCTGGCGAGGTGCTGCTCGTAGGCCTCGATGGCCTTTTTCTCGAGGTCCAGGTAGATGCGCTGCCGGGTCAGCAGGAGGTCCCAGTCGACCTGGTGGCCGTCGAACTCGGGGCCGTCGACGCAGGCAAAGCGCGTCCTGCCGCCCACCGACACGCGACACGCGCCGCACATCCCCGTGCCGTCGACCATGATCGAGTTCAGGCTGACGATGGTCTTGACGCCAAAGGGCTGCGTCGTCAGGGCGATGAACTTCATCATGATGGCCGGGCCGATGCCCCAGATGCAGGCGACCTCGCGGCCCGATTCGAGCAGCTCCTTGAGCGGCACGGTGACCAGGGCCTTGCGGGCGTAGCTGCCGTCGTCGGTGCAGACGATCAGCTCGTCCGTCACCCCGCGCATCTTCTCCTCCCAGAAGAGGAGGTCGCCGCTGCGCGCGCCGATGATGCCGATGACGTGGTTGCCCGCCTCGCGCAGGGCACGGCAGATGGGATAGATGGGGGCGATGCCCAGGCCGCCGCCAACCACCACCACGGTGCCATCCTCCTCGATCTCGGTGGGGGTGCCCAGGGGACCGGTAAAGCTCGCCAGGCAATCCCCCTCGTTGAGGGTGCCCAACAGCCTGGTGGAGACGCCGACCTCTTGGACGACGATGGTGATGGTGCCCGCCTCGCGATCGAAATCCGCGATGGTGAGGGGAATGCGCTCCCCCTCGTCGTGCACGCGCAGGATGATGAACTGTCCCGCGCGCGCCTTGCGGGCAACCTCGGGCGCCTCGATGACATAGAGCTTGGTCACCGGCGTCAGGGTCTCTTTGTGCAGGATGCGATACACCGAGTACCTCCTCAGAGTGGACGAATCTGGGCGCCCGAGCGCCACCTCGAAGTGAGGCCGGCGCATACGGCAATCCGGCGTGAGGACCGCCGGGAGCACCAACGTAGGATTATACAACACCCGTCGAGGGAGCCCAAAAGCCCTCAGCGCAGCTCGGAGACCTGCCGGAGGACGGCCAGGACCGCCAGCGCGAGTCGGAACAGCTGCCCCCTGTCGACGCTGCCGGCCTTGGCCGGCAGGTTGGTCCCGCCAGAACGGGCTGGCGGGCCGTAGCGGCGGTAGGCCCACCCGCCGGCGGCCCCCACCAGCGCCCCCAGAACGGCGCCGATGACGATCACACGCGCTTCTTCTCGCACGCTTACCTCCTCCGCAAGAGGGCCCGAAGGGTCGACGCCTGGCCCCGTCGCCAAGCCGCCCACCCGGCCCTGACGCCGGCGACGGCGCCATTGGCTTCGATGAAGGGGCGCGCCCCAACCAACACGCCCCGCCGCGCCCCTTCTGAGGCGCGAATCGCGGCGTGTCGGGCCTGGTGCACCCCGTGCGTCACCTTGGGGCTCGCCCGCCGCATGGCGCGATGGATCTGCCAGGTGATGAACGCCACCAGGGCCGTGATGGCAATGGCCTGAATGGCCAGGAAGATGATAGCCCAATCCCGGGCAATGGCCAGGCTCTCGAGGGTCATACCCAACCTCCGACCACCCTATAGCAGCTCGGTCTGATAGTCCAGCAACACCAGGGCAAAGGGCCCATCCTCGATGTAGCGCACGGCGTGCTCAAAGAGCCCGTGGATGTAGGCGGAGTCGGTCGAAACACACGTCATGGCGATGGTGGCTAGCTGCCAACTGTCCTGATGGCCCACCTCGGCGATGGACACGTTGAACTGCTGGCGCACGCGCGCCAGGACCGACTTGAGCGTCTGACGCTTGGTCTTGAGCGAGCCGCTCTCCGGGAACTGGACATCCACTGTGCAGAGCCCCACGATGATCGCCAACGTGCCCTCGCTTGGTCCGATGGAGCGCTGTGGCTATCGGACCTTGTCAAAGTGTATGGCGCCATCCACCTGCGCCAGGGCCGCCTCCATGAGCGCCTCAGAGACGGTGGGGTGCTGGTGCATCGTCTCGGCGATGTCGCGGGCGGTGGCGCCCAGTCGCATGGCGATGGCGACCTCGCCCAGCAGGTCGGCGGTGCGCGGCCCCATGATGTGCACCCCGAGGACGCGACCGGCGACGCCATCCTCGCCCACCTCGCAGATCATGCGCACCTGCCCCTCCGGCTCGCCCAACGCCTGGGCGCGGCCGTTGGCGCTAAAGGGGAAACGGGTGACGCGATAGTCGAGCCCCTGGCTCTTGGCCTCCTCTTCGGTGAGGCCGACGCTGCCGATCTCGGGGATGCTGAATACGGCATCCGGCACCACGCCATAGTCCATGGGCTGTTTGTGGTCCGTAAGGATGTTCTCGACGGCTACGACGCCCTCGCGCGAGGCGACGTGCGCCGTCATATAGCCCGCCAACACGTCACCGATGGCATAGATACCGGGGACGCTGGTCTCGAGGTACTCGTTCACCGCCACGCCCGGCGGGCGCAGGCGCACACCGACGTCCTCCAGCCCCAGGCCCTCCACGAGCGGCGCGCGGCCGGTGGCCAGCAGCACCACGTCCCCCTCCGCCACCCCCGGCTCGCCGGAGCGCTCATAGTGCACCCGGAGGAGGCCGTCGTCGCCCGGCGTGATCTCTTGCGCCTTGGCGCCGAGGTTTATGTCGATCCCCTGCCGCCCCATGGTGATGCGCAAGCGCCGCGCCAGGGGCCGGTCGACCGTTCGCAGGAACTCTTCCATCTCCAGGAGGGTGACCTCGCTGCCCAGGGCACGATAGATGCAGGCGAACTCGACGCCCACGACGCTGCCGCCGATCACCACCAGGCGCCGGGGTTGCTCCTCCAGCGCGAACAGCTCGTCCGAGGTGACCACGCCGGGGAGATCATGTCCCGGGATCGGCAGGCGCAACGAAACCGCCCCCGTGGCGATGATGATGGCGCGGGTGGCGAGTTCCCCAGCGCCGTCTCCTCCGGTGACGCGCACGCGATCGGGCGCCTCGATGCGACCGTGCCCCCGATACACGTGAATGCCGTTGCTGTCCATCAGCCGAGCGACACCACCGACGACGGTCTCGACGACCTCGCGGCGTCGCGCCACGAGCCTGGGGTAATCGACGCGGGCGCCGTCGACGGCCAGCCCGAACTGCCCCGACGTAACGTCGCGGAACAGCTCGGCGTCGCGCACCATCGCCTTGGCGGGGATGCAGCCGCGGTTCAGGCAGGTGCCGCCCAGGGCATCCTTCTCCACCAGGGCGACGCGCCCGCCCAGTTGGGCGGCGCGGATGGCGGCCACGTACCCACCCGGCCCCCCGCCGATGATGACGATATCAAACGGTTGGCGTGCGTCCGCAGAGTCACTCATATCGCCGTGACCCTCCTTTCACCCACAACGAGCGTCCCTCGCACCGCGACGGCTACTCTCTGTCGTCCCGAGCGCCCTGCACCACACCATCATCCCACACGTAGGGCGCCATAACATGGCGCGGGACATTGACTTGCTCTACAGCGCGCCCCGCGCCGCTAGACCTGCTGCTCGGCCTCGATGCGGTACGTGTACGTTACGTTCGACTTGAGCGAGTTGGTGACGCCACAGTACTTGGTCTGCGACAGCTCGACGGCGCGCGCCACCGAATCCTCCGAGATATCCCAGCCCCGCACGACGAACTCGAGTTCGATGTCGGTAAAGATGCGCGGGTGCGCGTCCTGGCGATCGCCGCGGGCGTGCACCTGAAACCCCGTCACGCGCTGCCGCATCTTTTTCAGAATCGAGATGACGTCCATGCCGGTGCAGCATATCAGGCTCGTCAGGAGCGCCTCCATGGGACGCATCCCCGCACCGGTGCCCCCGACTTCTGGGGCGCCGTCGAGCACCGTCGCAACCCCCGACAACTGCGCCTGGGCGACGAATCGCAGCCCATCGACCCAGGTGGCCGTCGCCGCATAGTGGGTGCCCTCTTCTGCCATTTTACCTCTCCTCGATCGAACGTCCCGGCCGCCGCCTCAGGGCAGGAAGAGCCGGAAGGACGTCTGATAGATGCGGACGGAACTCAGATACTCGTCGCTCCATCCGCCCATGGCGTATAGGTACGCCCCGCCCCGCGCGGTCACCGCCGAGAGCCCGAGATTGGCCCACCGGGACGCCAGGGGACTGTCAAAGGTGGACCAGACGTCATTGGCGATGTCATAGCGCTCGTTGTAGGCGGCGCGCCCGTCACCGGCGCCCCCCACCACGTACAGCATGCCATCGACGGCGGCCATGGCGTGGTCGGCACGGCCGACGCTCATGGGCATGTGGGTGCGCCAGGGATCCGCCCCCTCGGCGGCCAGCGCCGGATCGAATGATTCGCACAACCCGTATTCGGTGACGCCGTCATAGCCCCCCACGACGTACACTCGGCCGTTCCATGTCGCGACGGCGGCATGACCGCGCGGGATCTCCAGGGGCGCGAGTTCGTCCCAGCGGTCGGCGGCCGCGTCGTAACGGTACACCGTGTCCACGTATGCCTGCCCGTCCCATCCGCCGATGACGAGATATCCCCCCGCCACCGGCGCGATGGCGTAGGAGCAGCGCGGCTCCGGCAGCGGGGCCAGCGTGGTCCAGGCATCTGCGTCGGGATCGTACACCTCGTGCACGTCACGCACCGTGCCGGAGGCGTCCAGGCCGCCGGGCACCGCGATGAGGCCCCCCAGCGCCGCCGCGCCGACGTTGGCCACGGCGGTGGGCTTGCGAGCGCCCCGGCTCCAGCGGTCCTGCTCGGGATCGTAGGCGTCGGTGTCGGCGCTCCAGCCCTCGTCCGTGAGGCCACCGATCACATAGATGGTGCCGCCGACGGCGACCTGGGCGAAACGGCCCGTCGCCGCGGGCATCTGGGCGCCGCTGCGCCAGCGCGAGGCTTCGGCGGTCTCGCGGCTCACGGCCTGCGAGCGCGGCATGTCGATGAAGCGGTTGTTGGGTGCGGGGGTGCTGGCCTGTGCCGACGGCCAGACGATAGTCGCCAGGATGATGGCCAGGGCGGCCAGGAGCGCCAGGCCCTGCCCGAGGCGTAGGGGCCACTCCATGGGGATCGGCTCGGGCTCTGAGGGGGCAGGCGCCTCATCGGCGACGGCCGTCTCCTCGGATCCGTTGACCCCATCGGGCGTCGCCACGTGGATGAGGCCCTGCTGGATCGCCAAGAGCGTCGCCTCGGTGCGCGATTCGACGCCCAACTTGGCAAAGATGTTGCGCAGGTGCGCCTTGACCGTGTTGACGCTGATGCACAGGTCGCGCGCGATCTGCTGATTGGTGGCGCCGGTGGTCACCAGCGTCAGCAGCTCGAGTTCACGCTCGCTGAGCTGCTCGGGAGCCTCCCCAGCCATACCGTTCCTCGTGACTGATCCTTCCGCGGCCGCGCAGCGATCCAGCCGATGCTGCCATGGGCCGCGTGATTGTAGCACGGTTGCGGACGGGTCACAACCGGAGGGGGTCGGCGGTCGGCAGTCGGCGGTCGGCTCTTGGCTTTTAGCCCTTGGCTCTTGGCCAGTAGCAAGAAGGGAGAGCGGTTCCGCAGACAGCCAGAAGCCAAAAGCCAACAGCTAATGGCCGCCCGACGACAGCTGACCGCTGACTGCCGATAGCTGACCGCCGACCGCCGAATGCAACCTCTCACGCCGAGGTGCGTATAATAGGTTGTATCGTCCCGATGATTGAAAGGAGCCTTCTCATGAGCACTGACGAACTGGCGATGGATCAGGGCGGGGCTGCGCCCCGCGAGCGGCGCGTCGTCGAGGCCGAGATCAAGATGCCTCGGCTCGAAGAGATCAAGATGCCCAAGGTGGACATGGAGCCCTTGCGCTCCACGGCCGAGCAGGTCCTCTTGACCGGCATCGGGCTTGGTGTGCTGGCGGCCCGCGGCATTCGGGCGGCGGCGCGCGCGGCGTACAACGCCGGCCAAGACGCGGCCCGCGACCCCGGCCCCGTCACCAAGGCGCTGCTCGACATGGTCAAACCCTCGGAGAAGGGCGAGGCGACGGGGCCGATCCGGCGCCAGGTGCCGGTGATGCCCATCGACAACTATGACGCCCTGGACGCGGATCAGGTGCGCGTACGCCTGCCCGACCTGGCTGAGGAGCAGCTGCGCGTGGTGCGCTCCTACGAGGAGAGCCATCGGGCGCGGCCCGAGGTCCTCGAGGCGATCGACCGGCGCCTGGGCACGGTCTAGCCCGTGCGCACGATCCTCTTCACCGGCAAGGGGGGCGTGGGCAAGACGACGCTGGCCGCGGCCACGGCGCTGCGCAGCGCCTCCCTGGGTCATCGTACTCTGGTCATCAGCACCGACATCGCGCACAGCCTGGCCGATGCCCTGGCTACCCCGCTGGGCAACGAGCCCCGTCCGGTGAACGGATCGCTCGAGGCAGCCGAGCTGGATACCGGCGAGGAGCTGGAGCGCTACTGGGGCGACGTCAAGCGCCGCATCGCGACGCTCCTGCGGCAGGAGGGGGTGGAGGCCACCGCCGCGGGCGAGTTGGCGATTCTGCCGGGCCTCGACGAGGTGCTGGCGTTGGTGCGCATCAAGCGCTACCACGATGAGGGGCGCTATGACACCTTGATCATCGACAGCGCGCCCACCGGCGCCGCCATGCGCCTGCTCAGCGCGCCCGACCTGAGCCGCTGGTACGCCGGGCGCATGTTGGGGTTGTCGCACGGGCTCGCGCGGATGGTGCTCCCCTCGATCCGCTCCCTCGTCAAGGCGCCCATCGGGGAGGATGCGATCCGCGAGCGCATCACGGCGTTGTTCGATCAGGTGGAGGCGCTGCGCGCCATCCTCAGCGACCACGCCGCGACGTCGGTGCGCCTGGTGATGAACCCCGACCACCTCTCGCTGCAGGAGACCCAGCGCGCCTACACCTACATGAACCTCTTTGGCCTGTCGGTGGACGCGCTGTTCGTCAACCGCATCCTGCCCGAATACGTCCTGGACCCGTTCTTCGAGTCGTGGAAGGCCTCGCAGGCGGAGCACCGCCAACAGGCGCAGGACTTGTTCGCGCCGCTGCCCGTGTTCGAGGTGCCGCTCATGCGTCGCGAGGTGGTGGGGGTGGAGGCGCTCGAGGCGCTCGCCACGGCCATCTATGGCGAGTCCGACCCCGTCCCTCCCCTGGCGGACGAACAGCCGCTGCGCTTTTACGTCGAGGGCGAGCGCTATATGCTGGCGCTGCGCGTCACGGGCGTGCCGGGCGGCACCGTGGAGTTGGAGCGCCAGGGCGACGAGCTGCGCGTGCGGTTGGGGCGCTTTCGGCGCACACTGGCGCTGCCCCAGTATCTGGCGGGTATGGATCCTGCCTGGGCGCAGGTGGAGGGCGAATACCTAAGGGTCGCCTTCGAGCAGGCCTAAGGGCACACCCAGGAGCACCTCCCGAGGCTGCCCCCGGCGCGAGCCCGATATGCGGCGAACCGCTGTGGCGAGGAGCCCTCGGGGGTGTCCCGCCGCGCCGTGCGGCTGTGGTTGACGTGCGCCCGTCCAGGTCGTATCATCGCCTCCCGAGACACGACACTCGCCCGAGTGGCAGGTGACGCCACTCGGGCGAGCGCATCCAGGAGGTAGACCATGCGCAAGGTAACGCTGGGCACGACGGGGTTGGTGGTGAGTCGGCTGGGGCTGGGCACCGACGTACTGCACGCCGGCGGCCTCTCGGTCGAGGAGCACACCGCCATCATCCTGCGGGCCTGGGAGCTGGGCATCAACCTCATCGACACCGATCGCTGGTACGACACGTACCCCAGCATCGCGGCGGCGTTGCCCCACGTGACGCGTCAGGATGTGGTGCTCGTGTCCAAGACGTATGAAAAGACGCGCGACGCGGCGCTGGCCGACGTGGCCTATGCGCTGGAGGCGCTGGGCACCGAGTACGTGGACCTTTTCTTGCTGCACGCCGTCGACAGCATGGAGCAGTACGCCGAGATGGCCGGCGCCCTGGAGGGCCTGCAGGAGGCGCGAGAACGCGGCTGGATTCGCCACATCGGCCTGTCCACCCACGCCGTGCCGGTGGTGAGCGCCATCGCCGGGCACCCCGACATCGAGGCGATCCTCACGGTGGTGAACCTCAAGGGCAAGAACATGCACCGCACGGGCACCCGCGAGGGGATGGAGCGCGCCGTGGCGCGCGTCTGCGAGGCGGGCCAGGGGGTCTATGTGATGAAGCCGTTCGCCCGCGGCCGCTTGTTCGACGACGCCAACAAGGACAAGCCGCTCACTCCCGAACAGGCGGAGGAGGCGCTGCGCTACCTGTACGGCCTGCCCACCATCCACGCCGTCGTGCCGGGGATCCGTTCCATCGCGCAGCTCGAGCACTGCGTGCGGGTGGTGGAGGCGCTGGACGGCTGATGGCTTCGCCGGGCGCACGCCCAACCCGCGGCTTTGGAACACACGCAGTGCCGGCGTGCGACGCGCCGGCACTGTGCTATAATGGGCAGCGATCACCTATGCGTGGAGAGGTACTGTGACCGAGGGCACACCGGAACGACGTCTGCCGCGCGAGACGTGGGTAGCTCTGGACATGGCGGGCTGCCCCAACCGCTGCCGCCACTGCTACCTGGGCTTCCCGTCGACGCGACGCGTCGAGGGCGCTGTGCTGGCCGGGCTGGCGGCGCGATTTCGCGACTGGGTGCGCCCCGGCGAGAGCGCGCCCTATCTGCGCCACGTGCAGGCCTACAGCTGGTTCCGGGAGCCGGACTACCGAGATGATTACCGCGCGCTCTATGATCTGGAGGGCGAGGTGAGTGGCCGCGCGCCCCAGCGGTTCGAGCTACTGAGCATCTGGCGGCTGGCGCGCGAGCCCGACTATGCACGCTGGGCGCGGAGCATCGGCACGGAGGTGTGCCAGATCAGCTTCTTTGGGCTGGAGACGACCCACGACTGGTTCGTGCGCCGCCGCGGCGCGTTCCGCGACAGCCTGCTGGCTACGGAGCGCCTCCTCGAGGCGGGGATTCGGCCGCGCTGGCAGCTCTTTCTCACGCGGCGCATCCTGCCGGAGGTGGGGGAACTCTATGAGCTGGTGGACCGGTTGCGTCTCCGCCAGCGTGCCGAGGCGCTGGGCGCCCCATTTCAGGTCTTTGCCCACACGCCGGGCCCCGATGGCGAGGCGTTTCTCATCGAGGAGCTGCGCCCTACCGTGGCCGACCTCGCGCGCGTGCCCGACGGCCTGCTGGAGGCTTCGGTCGCCCACCTGGGACGCCCCCTGGGAGAGGCGGAGGGCGACATCGCGGCCCGGCTGCACCGCTGCGACGAGCCGGCCACGACGCGCTGGGGCAACACCGGGCCGCTCGGTTTTTATGTCACCTCGGGCCTCGACGTGTATTCCAACCTGGCCGACCTGAACCCCTGGTGGCGGTTGGGGAACCTGGCGCACGACGATGTGGGCGACGTCGTGGCGCGCCTGGAGGGCGCCGGCGCCATCGGCCTGCGGGTGCTGCGAGACGTGCCGTTATCCGCCTTGGCGAGGCGTTACGGGCGTCCACGCGGCAGGCGCATCTACACCGAGGGGGATCTGGTGTCGCGCTGGGTGCTCTTGGAGTGCCGGCGGCGCTGGACCGAACCCCCATCGCGGCGCGCCTGACCGCTATCTCGGACGCACTCAAGGCGCTACGAACCCTGAGGAGGGTACACCATGAACAGCCGTGAGCGTGTGATGCGCGCCATCGCCATGACGGGGCCAGACCGGCCGCCGTTTACCCACGCCACGCTGCCCGGCGCAGCCAAGCGCTACGGCACCGCCCTCGATGCGCTGCACGCGCGCTACCCCTCTGACATCGTCGACGTGGGGAGCGCCACCGAGGGCGAGTTCGGCCCCGAGATCGGTGTGCCCAACCGTGACACGTGGGGGTCGCTGTGGGTGCGCCACACCGACGAGCACAAGGGGCAGGTGGTGCGGGGGCCCCTGGAGGATTGGGCGGCCCTGGACCGCTTCCAGCCGCCAGACACCGCCAGCGACGCCATCATCGCCGAGGTGGAGGAGCGACTGCGCCGCAACGCCGGACAGCGCTTTAGCTTCGCCGATGGCGATATCCTGTGGCAGCGCATGTTCTACGTCCATGGCTACCAGGCCACTCTGGAAGACCTGCTGGTGCAACCGGAGCGCTGCGCCGCGCTCCGCGACATGATCCTGGAGGTCATGCTGCGTCGCATCGACCGCCTGTGCCGCCTACCGGACCTGGACGCCATCCACTTTCGCGATGACTGGGGCACGCAGGAGAGTCTGATGATCAGCCCCGCCCTGTGGCGCCGCTTCTTCAGGCCCGCCTATGCCGAGCTATTCGGCCGCACGCGGGCCGCCGGCAAGGTGGTGTGGTTCCACAGCGACGGCGTCATCGACGCCATAGTCCCCGACCTCATCGAGATCGGGGTGCAGGTGCTCAACCCCCAGGTGGACGCCATGGGGAGGGGGCGCGTGGCGGAGTTGTGCACCGGACGCATCTGCATCCAGGCCGACATCGACCGGCAGTGGGTGCTGCCCTACGGCACGCCGGACGACGTCCGCGCCGCCGTGCGGGCCGACATGGACGCCTTTTGGCGGGACGGCGGCTACATCGGGCGCGCCGAATCCGCCGGCGACACGCCTCTGGAGAACCTGGACGCGGTGTATGATGAGCTAGGGCGCTACCGGCCCTCGGCGTTCGGCGATCAGCGTTCGGCTGTCAGCGAGTAGTCTCCGAGTCTGCCTAGGCGCACGTCGAGCAGGCGACCTCTCGCAGACACGCGCTCACCATCGGCCGCCGACAGCCGACAGCCGTTCGCTGAGAGCCCGACACTGACAACTGACAACTGATTACTGACTACTGCTGAGAACCGAGTTATGCTCGCTATGACAACGATCGGCATCGATTTCGGAACGACGAACTGCAGCGCGGCGGTGTACCGCGACGGGAGGGTGGAGCTGATCCCCCTGGAGGGGGATCGTCCCGTCCTGCCGTCCACCATCTGCTGCACGCGCTCGGGCGAGATCCTGTTTGGCCGGACCGCCATCGAGCGCTACCTCGATCTCACGCGTGAGACGCCCATCCGCTACCGCTTCACCGACCTACGCGGGCTCACCTCAGTGTTCGCCACCGAGATGGCCGAGAACCCGCTCACCGAGTCGGAGCACGGCCTGGTGGTCGTCTCGGACGCCGAGGACGAGGACGACGACGACAAACCGGCGCGCCTCTTCCAGTCGGTCAAGACGGGGTTGCGCGACGCGGGCTTTAACGGCACCACCGTCTATGGGCGCTACTATGCCACCGAAGAACTCATCGCGCTGGTGCTGAGCCATATCCGCGAGCGCGCACAGGCGTACTTGGGCGAGCCGGTGACGAGCGCCATCATCGGCCGGCCCGTTACCTATGCTTCATCCGACCACCCGCCATCGGTGCCTGCCGAGGAGATCGATCGCACCGCCCACGAGCGCATGCTGGCCGCGGCGCGCCTGGCCGGCTTTGAGCGGGCGGCGCTCGAGTTCGAGCCGGTGGCGGCGGCGCGCTATCTCCGCGCGGGCCTCCCCCAGAGCAGCCACAGCCTGGTGTTCGACTTTGGCGGCGGCACGCTGGACCTGGCCGTAGGGCGCGCCGCGGCGCCCGGGGCGCCCGAGATCGTCGCCACGCACGGCGTCACGGTGGGCGGCGACGACTTTGACAGCGCCATCATGCGCCACTCTCTGCTCAAGCACTTTGGCCAGGGCACCACCCTGGGGCCGAAGGAACTCCCCTTCCCGCCCAACGTGCTGGCGCCGCTGCTCCACTGGCAGACGATCCCGATTCTGACCCGTCCAGCCAACGCCGCTCGCATTGCGGCCATCAAGCGGCAGAGCAACGCGCCCCATACCGTGGAAAACCTCCAGACGCTGACGCGACAGGGGCTCGGGTTTCGTCTCTTCCAGGCCATCGAGGCGGCCAAGATTCGGCTCTCCAGCGAGCCGCGCACCCGCATTGCGCTGAATCAAGCGGGCCTGCACATCGACGAACTGGTGACGCGCGGCCATTTCGTGACGGCCATCGGCGACCATCTGGTGGCCATCGAGCACGGCATCGACGCTGCGCTGGAGGCGGCCGGCCTCCCCCGCGATGCCGTGGACCTCATCCTGCTGACGGGCGGCTCCTCCCTCGTGCCGGTGGTGCAGGGCCGCGTGGGCAGCCTGTTCGGCCCCGAACGCGTGCGCATGGCCGACCCCTTCACCAGCATCGTGGCCGGCCTGGCCATCGTGGCCGCCGAGGACGACATCTGCGTGCCGGTCCGCGACGTGGTGCCGGGGGCCACCCGCGCCCGCATCGAGGCGGAGGCGGTGACCATCGGCGAGACGGTGGCCTTTCGGCGCGGGCACCAGACGGTGGAGGGGCTCGTGGTGCGCCGCGCCGGCGGCACGCTCCACGACGCCGTGCTGGTAATCGAGTACTGGGACGCCGAGATCGAGCAGTTCGTCAGCACCATGCGCCACGAGACCAAAGTCCGCCGCGTAAAGGTGCCGCGCTGAGGGGAGAGGGAACGCGGATGCACGCGGATCGGGCGGATCGCCGCGGATAGAGGCCAAACTAACCGCAGAGACCGCAGAGAGCGCAGAGGATCGAGAGAATTCCTCTGCGCTCTCTGGTGTAGAATGATCCGCGGAGATCCGTTCAATCCGCGTGCATCCGCGTTCGAGTCACCCTCGGCGGCGAGGCAGGGGCGGGGGAACGACCATCTGGGAGCAGTCGTCGTCGCGCCAGGGAAGCAGCACCTCCTCCAGATGCTGGCGACAGCGGGCGTAGGCGGGCTCGCGCGTCATGTTGTTGGCGAACATGAGGTCCCACATGGCGTCCAGCGCCTCGATCCAGCCGTCGCGGTAGCCGCGGCGGTGGCTGACCTGGGGCTGTTCAGGCTCGGTGGGTGTCAGGGGGTTGTCGGCCGTCAGCGCCTGGCGAAAGCCGTCGTACCACTCGAACAGCTCCCGCTGCCAGTAGGACCAGCAGGCATCGTAGGCCGCCTGGCGACTCAACCTGTCGTCGAGCATCATGCCGTGAAAGCGATCCATGCCATTCACCCAGCCGCCGACGTAGCCGCGGCGATAGGCACTTTCCGGTTCGTCGCGCGTACCACCCTCCGGGACGTCGCCGAGCGCCGGCGCCCCCGCCGGCTCACCCGCACCCCGAGTCGCCATCGTCACCCTCCGGAAGGCGTCGACGCCCTGGTCGACGCCTGGATCTGACAACGCTGTCAGTCGACATGCCGCTCGAGAGGGCGGCATGTCGGCGGCGTTCCGCGCCATGATAGCACGGTGGCGGGTATCGCGCTACCCCTCATGCGCCGCGAACGCGCCCCTACATAGCGTCTCAGCCGCCCTCCAGGCTCTCCAGGTGCACGGCGCCCGCCACGTCGAGGAAGCAGAGCAGCGTCCGCGGCGTCTCGCCCACCAGCGCCTCGACGGCCCGCCGGTAACGCGCCATCTGCCCGGCGTAGGCGCGCTTGGCGAGCCACTCTTCGACGGCGGCGCCATCCTTCAGGTGGTCGGTCTTGATATCGACGACCGTCCACCCCTCCTCGCCCCCGTACAGCACATCGATGACGCCCACGTCGATCTCGCCGTCCCAGGCGACGCTGTACGGTATCTCGTGCCAGCGGGGGCGCCCCGCCTCCATGTCGGCGCAGAGCCGGTGGCCGCGCAGGCGCTCCAGGAGCCGCCGGGAGCGGCTGCGGGCATGGTCGATGCGCTCCCGATCGGTGAGGCCGTAGCGCCGCGCCTGGGTCTCCGCCCAGGCAGCAAAATGCGGGTCGTCAAAGCGCCACTGCGCCAGGGCAGCGTGGACGATATTGCCCACTACCCATGCGGGCGCCCTGCGCTCCCCTTCTGCGGGCGCCACCCGCCACACGCGGCGCGCAGGGCGCCGCTCCTGCTCCAGTGAGGGCTCGTCCGCCGCCGCCTTGCCGGCAGCGACGGGCTCGAGCATGGCGAGGTTCGGGAGTACTTGGGAGGAACCCCGCGTCCCGGCGCCCCCCTCCGTCGTCCCGAACGGACGTGAGGGACCTTGTGTAGCTGGACAAGGTTCCGCGCCATGCCATGGCGCACTCCGCTCGGAACCACGGTGCTGAGCGACCTCCCCCTCCGTCGTCCCGAACGGACGTGAGGGACCTTGACTGGCTGGCCGAGTTTCCTCACGCCTCCCCGAACGGCGGAACGGATCGAGGCCCGGCTGCGACGCCTCCGGGCGCCAGCCCGGCTCGTAGAGGCAGCAGGCGGCCGGCGTCGCGCCGATGCGAACCTCCTCCCGCAGCGCCCGTGCGCCCTCCTGGTCATAGTCCCACGCCACGTGCCCCAGGTCGGTGCCGCCCGCCTCCACCAGTGGCGCCAGCCACTCTCCCACGCCGCTCAGCGCCTGCCCCTTCATCGACACGCAGCCGTTCAGGATGAGGAGGTCCTTGGCGCGCGTGGCCGCCACATAGAACAGGCGCCCCGACTCGGCCGCCTCCTGGTCGTCCAGCCGTCGCTTGGCCAGGCGCACTACCATGGGCTGACGATCCTCGTCGTCCTTCACCGGCAGCAGAGGCCCGAGTTCGGGGTCGACGATGACGCCATCCCGCCCCCGACGCTGGTGCGTCACGTCGCCGAGCACCACCACCGGGAACTCGAGCCCCTTGGCGGCGTGGACGCTCATGATCTGCACCGCGCCCTCGGACAGAGCCCGCGCCTCCCCCTCTCGGGCGCCCACATCGCGCAGCCGCTCGACGTACTCGAGGAACTCGCCCACGCCCACCAGGCCGCTGCGGTGGGCGTCGTCCAGCAGCTTGGCCAGGTTACGGCTCCCCCTCCCCTGCCCCGCCGCGGTAAGGACGGCGGGATAGCCGGTGTCGTCATACAGCGCCTTGAGCACGTCGGCCACCGAGGCGCGCCCCACGAGCTGCCGCAGTCTGGTGAGGCGCTTGGCGGCGGCCGCGGCGCACGCCGCCTCGTCCGGCAGTACGTCCGAGCACCCTCCGTCCGGCGCGCCACCGACGACCTCCACCAGCACGTCCCAGAGCGAGGCGGCCTCCCCGCGACGCCGCCGCTCCTGGCACAGCCGGTAGACGGCCGCGTCGGACAACCCCATCACGGGGGAGCGCAGCGCCCCGGCCAGGGCGAGGTCGTCCTCCGGGTCCGCCAGGGCGCGCAGGAGGTTGAGCACGTCGCGCACCTCGGGCCGCTCGTGGAACCCCCGCCCCGCCACGGTGACATAGGGGATGCCGGCCCGGTCCAGCGCGTCCTCGTAGGCGGCGAAGGAGGTGGAGGCACGACAGAGGATGGCCACGTCGCCGTAGCTCAGGGGGCGCTCGCCGTCCACGCGGCCGGGTCGCGCTTCGCCCTCGACCAGCTCCCGCAGGCGCGCCGCCACGGCGTCGGCCGCCCGGTCCAGGCTTCCCTCCGCCTTGGGGCCGGAGGTCAGGTGCAGTTCGATGTATGGCGCGGCCAGACCGTCCGCCGGCGTTTGTCGGTATCCGTTCAGCGGGGCAAAGGGCTCGGCCCAGGGGCGGCCCGGGTCGGGCTCAACGCCCAGGACGGGGCACAGCAGGGCGTTTAGCCCATCCACCAGCGCCTGGTGGGCGCGGTAGGACACGTCGAGGGACAGCACGCAGCCACCCTCCCGCCCCACGTCTTCGCGCTCCTGCCGGAACACCGTCACGTCGGCCCCGCGAAAGGCATAGATGGACTGCTTGGCGTCGCCCACCACGAACAACTTGCCAGCGGGATGGTTCAGGAGGCGCAGCAGATCGCGCTGGCGCCCGTTGGTGTCCTGGAACTCGTCCACCAGCAGGGCGGCCACCTCCGCCCGCCAGCGGGCGCGCACGCCCGCGTCCCCGCGCAGCAGGTCGAGGGCGAGACGCTCCAGGTCATCAAAGTCGAGGGCGCGGCGCTCCTCCCTCAGGGCGTCGTACTCGGCCACCACCCGCTCGTGGAGGCGCGCCAGGCCGGGCATGCAGTCCGCCAGGCGCCGATCCAGATCCATGCTCAGCCCGCCGCCCTTGATGAGGGGTTCGAGGATCTCCTCATAGATGCCGCGAAGGACGCGCAAGGCATCCTTGGGTCGCGCCGGCGACCAGTTCCCCTGACGCCCCTTGTTCAGCGGCATGTTCGCCTTCAGCTCGGAGAGGCAGGCGCAGACAGCCTGCCAGTCACCCGCGTCGCCTGCGACGCAGATCGCGTCCCACTGCGCCAGGAGCGCCCGCAGTGGCTCGGCCAGGGGATCGCCCGCCTCCGCGGCTCGACTGAGGGCGCCGTCATCGCGCAGGGCGCACAGCTCGGCAAAGGCCTCGCGCGCGTCCGGGTCGTTGACAAAGGCCTCGATTGGCGGCGTGAGGCGCGCCTCCCATTCCGCCCAGCAGGGAGAGGCCCAGCCCGGGTCGCAATCGGCCACCGCCAGGCGCGCCCGAAGCATGGTCAGCAACCCCTCGCGCAGGACACGCTCGCGCGCCAGGCCAAAGAGGGGCGCGATGTCGTCCTCCCCCGCGGCCCACCCGAGGGCGAGGTCCACCGCCTGCTCCTGCAACAGGGCGGCCTGGGCCTCGTCCAGGACGTCAAAGCCGGGATCGACGCGCATCGAGGGCTCACCGCAACGCGCCGCCTCCACCGGATGCGCCCGCAGTATCTCGGCACAGAGGGTGTGGATGGTGCCGATGCGGGCAGCGTCGAGTTGGCCATAGAGCGCGCTCCAGCGGGCGCGCTCGGCGTTCTCGAGCCCCGGCCTCGCGAGATAGGCGCGCACCGCCTCACGAGCGCGGTTGCGCATCTCGTGGGCGGCCTTGCGGGTAAAGGTGACCGCTACCACCGAGCGTGTGGGCCGGCCCTCAGCCAGCAGAGCCAGGTAGCGAGCCACCAGCGTGCGTGTCTTGCCCGTGCCCGCGCCGGCAGTGACCACCACGTCCCGCCCACGCGCCACAATAGCCGGGATCTGTTCCTCGTTGGGCTGCATCGAAGCGACGATGGGGTGAAGCATGCTATAGTGAAGCCTTTCTCGACACAGAGAGCACAGAGACCACAGAGGGCGCAGAGGACGCAGAGAAATGAAGAGACCGGCCAACGGGCCAACAGGGTAGCAGGTTACAGGTTACAGGCGATGCGATGCGTTGCATATACTACGGCCGCAGCCACAAGCGTCAGAGCCCTCAAGGCCCTGTAACCTGCCACCTGAAACCTGTGACCCACTCCTCTGCGTCCTCTGTTCCCTCTGTCCTTTGTGTCCTCTGCGGTTGAATCCCCTTCCTTTACGCGAACCCAGGCCGGTAACGCCAGCAGAACGAGGCTGCGGGGCAATAGGAGGGGCAGCCACCGCGCGGAGGGTGGGAGGTGAACGCGCCGCCGCGCACGGCGCGCACGGCCTGCCAGGCCGCCTCTATGGCCGCCGCGAACGCCGCCTCCGGCCCCCCGTCAAAACCCGCCAGGGTGAACCCGCTCGGCTCGGCCTGTCGCACGTGCCAGTAGAACCCATCCAGCGGCTCCCCCAGCCCCAGGGCGTCGCGGGCGGCCAAGGCATAGAGGGGCAGTTGCAGCTTTTTCCCCTCCGCCACGGCCCGCTTGCTGAAATCGTTCTTGCCCGCCGTCTTGTAGTCCACGACGCGCACGCCGCCATCCGCACGGCGGTCGACGCGGTCGATGAAACCGCGCACGCGCAGCGCGTCGTCGCCGTCGCGAACCACCAGGGCACAGTCGCCGCCAAAGGACTGCTCGCACACCACCTCGACATAGCCGTCGGAGCACGAGTCCAGTGCCTCGATGGAGCGCAGCAGGTTGTGCAGGATCTCGGCGCGCGTCTGGGGCCACCAGGCCGTCTCGCGAAAGCCCTCGCGGATGGGCGCCTCCTCGAGGATGGGCTCCGCCACACGCGCGACCCAGGCGTCCAGGTCGCCGTCCTGGCGGCCTCCGTAGTAGCCCTCGAACAGGCGGTGGTAGATGTTGCCGAGCTGGCGCGCGTCCAGCCCCTCTACCGGCTCGACCCTGGGCTCGAGGCGCAGCACACTGCCAACAAAGAACATGAAGGGGCAGGCGCGGTACTGCTCCAGCCGCGAGGGACTCCACACGTGGAGCGGGCCGTAGCGCGCGGCGAACTCGTCGGCCAGCACCCGCAAGTCGCCGTCGTAGGCGCCGGCGGGCGCCTCGCCGTCACGCAGCCGGACTACCCGCGTGGCCGACGCGAACGCGGCCCACCGCTCGGGGCGCCGCCCTCGCAGCCAGTCGCAGGCGGCCTCCTCGGCGGGATAGGCCGCCAGGGACACCAGCAACTCCGGCCAGGAGGCGGCGCGATGGGGTCGCGGAGCGTTCTCGCTGCCGAGGGTCAACGGCTCGACGCCGGTCAGCCGACGTATCTCCTCCCAGAAGGGGGAGGGCGCCCAGGCCGCGCCGTTGTCCGCCAGGCGTGGACGCGTCAGCAGGAGGCTATCGCGTGCGCGCGTCACCGCCTCGTAGAACCGCTCGGGCTCGGCGCTCTCGGTGGGCAGCTCCAGCGCGATCCCCCGCTCCCGCAGCACGAGGCGGTCGGCGTCGCGCAGTAGCACGTCCTCCCCCAGGCCGGCGGGGAACTCGCCCTCGGCCAGACCGAGGATGGCCACCGCACGGAAGGGGATGCCCCGCGCCGCCACCACATCGGCCGCCAACACCTCGTCGCGGTCGATGGGCGTCGACATGCTGAGCCGCGCCGCATCGAGGGCTCCGGCAAGCTCGGCAAAGAACTCGGCGCGCCCCACGGGCGCGCCCACCCGGCCCTCACCGGCGAGGAGCGCCTCGGCGGCCACCAGGCCGCGCAGGACGTCCTTGAGCGCCCGGAGCGCCTCGATGTCGCGCTCGGCGACGCGGACGGCCTCCGGGTCGGGCGGCGCCTCGCTCAGCCCGGCGCGGATGCACGCCACGATGCCGTCACAGCGCCCCTCGCCCGCCCCCGCGCTCGGGAGGTCGTCGGCGCCGATCAGCTCCTCCAACCACCCCACGTACTCGCGAAAGGTGGTCGCAGAAGCGGGCGGTGACACGCGCTCGACAAAGCGCTGCAAGAGGGCGAGCAGATGCGCCGCCTCCTCACCGACAGGCGCGTGGCCGAGGGCATCGGGGGCGCCGTCCACGCCGGGCGCCTCGTCGTGACCGTCCGTCGCATCGCGTCCCATCGCGGCGAGGCGCGTCAGTGCCTCCTCCCACTGGTCCCAGCCGCCCACCACGCGCCCTCCGCGAGCGGCGGCATCGAAGGCGGCCGCGATGGCGGTAGCTATCGCGTCTGCGTCGAGAGCGCCACCTGTTGTCTCGCCCGGCACTCGGGGAGAGGGTAGGGGCGGACCTGCGTGTCCGCCCTCCCCGCCAGCCAACAGCTCAGCCCAATCCCAGTAGGGCGAACGCCACGCCTCCACCACCAACCTGCGCGGGAGGGCGGGCCCGAGGCCGTCGCGCGCCGCCGGCAGCGTCAGCCGCAGCAGATCGAGGATGGCGGCGATGACGGGCACGCCCGCCAGGGGAATCCCGCCGGCCAAGCGCAGCGGCAGGCCCATCTCGGCGGCGACTTGCAGCACATAGGGGCGGTAGGCGTCCATGTCGCGCGCCAGTAGCGCCACCTCGCCGGGGGCCAGGCCGTCAGCGACGAGGCGCTCTTTCAGCCAGCGCAGCGCCTCGCGCACCTCGGCGGCGCGATCTGGCGCCTCCAGCAGCTCGACGCCGGAGCACCGCGCGGCGCCCGCCGGCGCGGCGTCACGCAACGCCGGCTCGAGGGACGTCAGGGGGCCATGCTGGCCCTCCACGGAGATGGGCAACGGCTCGGCGCGAACACCCAGCGCCCGCTCCACCTCTTGCTGTGCGCGCCGGAATCGCCGCCAGACCAGCGGTTCGGCGGCGTTCAGGCCGCCGGTGAGGGTCACGACCACCTGGGAGAGGTGGGGGGCGAGGGCCTGGAGGAGCAGGAGTTGGGAGGGGGTGAGGTTGTCAAAGCCGTCAACCACCAGCAGCGACCAGGCGCCCAAGGCGTCGCCCGGGGCTGTGGCCACGGCATCGCGCGCCATCGAGACCAGGGAGACGCGGTCGGCGCAGCCCAGGGCACGGCACCCCTCGCGGTAGGCGCGATAGATGGAGACCAGCTCGGTGAGGCGGGGCTCGGAGACGCCGGCCAGGGCGCGCTCCAACTGGTCGGGGCAGGCATCGGCGGCGGCCAGCTCCTCCACGAGGCGCTGCAGGAGCTGCACCAGCCCCGGGCTGCCGGCCAACCGCCCATAGTAGGGGAGATCCAGGCGCTCCACCGCCCACCGCAAGAGGCGGTGTTGCACGGCATCGTCCAGTTCGGCGTACGGCACATGGGCCGCGTCGAGACAGGCCGCGGCCAGCCCATCGAACGTGACCACATGGACGCCCATGGCGCCGCCGCACTGAGCGAGACGCCGGCGACAGGCGCGGACCTGCAACCTGCTGGCGACGCATACGTAGGCCAACCCCTCCAGGCGATGCGTGGCGGCGCGCGCCCGGTGCAGGGCCCACTCCGTCTTGCCCGAGCCCGCCGGGGCTAGGATGAGACGCACGGACATGCCGCTCCCCCGAGTGTGTTGGGTAGTGTTGAGATTGGGTTGCGCACACGCGCACGCTACCGCGCGCGCTATCGCGCTCTATCGATGGTCGCGAGGCAAGGCAATTCGGCTATCGGTGGATGGGTCAGGCGCGCAGGCCGTCGATGGCGCGGGCGAGGCGGATGTCGCGCTCCGTCACGCGGTCGCCCGCCTCGTGGGTGCTCAGGGCGATCTCTACGCGGTTATAGACGTTGCGCAAGTCGGGATGGTGGTTGTGCTTCTCGGCCTCGAACGCCAGGCGCACGATGAAGGCGATCGCCTCGGCAAAGCTGCCGAAGCGGTAGGTCTTGGTGAGGCGTTGGTCGTCGTGCGTCCACCCCTCGAGTTCTCGAAGCGCGGAGCGCACCTGCTCCGCGCTCAGGGGGGTACTGCTCATGGCACCACTCCTCGAACGAACATGGCTGTCCGTTACGTCAAGCGCTCGGCCTCCTCACGGGCGATCCGCACCCAGCGAACGACGCGCGAGGGGTCGTTGCCGATGGTGTGGTTGTCCTTCATGATGACCTCGAGGCGGCAGTCGCGGGTGATGCGCATCACCTCGCGCAGGCCGGCGCGAATGCGCTCCTCGTCAAAGGACGGCATCGCGAGATCGGCGGGGGTGGGCTTGTAGGAGTAGATGTAGCGGTCCCCCAGCATCTCGGCCATGGCCGCAGGATCGGCCCAGGCCGACACGGAGATTCGGCGCAGACGCGGGAAGCGCTGCACCACGTGCCAGCGCTTGTCCAGCGGCTCACAGCAGCCGTAGCAGTTCAGGCCGAAACGCGCCAGCAGGGGCTCCTGGTAGGGAAAGACGAACTCGGCGAACATGCGCGGCGACACCTGCACCGTCTCCTGGCTCTCGGCGAAACCCCACATGTCGATGGTGCGCACGCGCCCCTGAAAGTCGGGCTGCGGCAATTCATGGGTCCAGCCAAAGCCTCCGGAGCCGACGTAGGTGCCGTCGTTGTTCAGGCTCAGCAGCCCCTCGGACTCGAGATAGTCGAGGCGCGCCATGTGTCCGTCCCGCAGAAAGGCCATCAGGCGATGGAGTTCGTCGGGATGGTCGGCCATGTCGAGCATCACCTGGGTGAGGCCGCGCAGGTTGATGAGGGTCCACGTCATCCCCTGGGTCCACCACCAGGCGGTCTTTTGCCGGACCGCCAGGGCGTGGCCCACGGCCTCCTCCGCCAGCGCCAGGGCGCGTGCGCCGGCCGCGGCGTCCACGGTGATGCGGGGAAAGCGCAGACGGTCCAGGTCGGCGTAATCTTTCAGGGGTGCGTCCCACACGTACGAGCCGCCGTCCTCCCCGCCGATGCGCGTCTCGTGCATCCCCCAGTCGCTCTCGTCGTAGACGTGGGGCACGTCAAAGACGGGCTCGATGACGCGGTCATCGCGCATAACGCTGCCCCACCAGATCTCTTTGCGGAGCCGCATCTCCCAGCCGCGCGCCAACTCCCCCTCGCAGGCCAGGTCGGCGGGGGTGATGATCTCGTTCCAGCCGTTCTCGGGGTCGCAAAAGACGACGGGGCGCGTCGCCTCGAGGGCGTTGTGGCGATACCAGAGATCGCGCTTGGCATCTTCCGCAGGCCGGGCGGCGAGTTCGGCCACCTGCGTCGCGAGGTCGCGGAGGATCGCGCGGTCGTTAGCGGACAGGGTGAGGTCGAGGTCGGCGCTTCCCTGGCGGGCGATGGATCCCGCCGGCGTCTGGTCGCTCATGGTTCCGGGCACCTCCCGGTGCTGGGGGGATGATGTACCTGGAGGATACCCGGCGAGGGCGGGGACCGTCAAGCGCTCGCGCGACAAGCCCCCTCCCCCACCCTCCCACGGAGTACTGGGAGAGGGAGCAGGCGCGGCGTGCTCGGCTCACCCCCTCTGCACGCGCCAGGGGCGCTCCATGATGCGGCGCATCCCCTGCTCGTCCAGCTCGATCCCCAGCCCCGGACCGTCGGGGACGGCCACGCAACCATCGTCGTCCAGGACGAACGGCTCGCGCAGATACCCCGCCCCCAAGTAGGTGCGCCCCCCCTCGCGCCAGTCGTTCACCTCGTTGTGCTCCTGCACGAGGAAATTCGGAGCGCAGGCGTCCACCTGGATAGAGGCCGCCAGCGCCAGGGGGCTCAGGGGGCAGTGCAACGCCAGACGGGCGTAGGCCGCCTCGCCCATGGCGGCGATTTTGACGCACTCGGTGATGCCGCCGGCGTGGCAGATGTCGGGCTGGAGCACGGCCAGCGCGCCGCGCGCTAGGGCGTCAAAGAACACCCACTTGCCCATCCAGCGCTCGCCGGCGGCGATGGGCACGTTCGTGCGGCGCGCCACCTCCACGAGGGCATCGACGCGCTCGATGGGCATCGGCTCCTCAACGAACAGTGGCCGATGGGGCGCCAGGGCGTCGAGGATCTGCGACGCCACGGCGGGATGGGGATTGTGGATGTCCACCGCTACGTCGACCTCGCGCCCCGCGCCCTCGCGCACGGCGGCAAAGCGCTCCGCCAGGGCGTCCACCCGGCCCGTGGCCTCGATCCCCTCTCCAACACCGAAATGCACCTTCAGGCAGCGAAAGCCCCACTCCTCCACCAGCTCGCGCGCCGCCTCGGCCCAGACGGCGGGATCGTCGGCGGGACGCGGCCGCGGCGCATCTAGCTCGCGATAGGGCATCCCTGGCTCAACGAAATGCGGCATCTCGCCGCCCGTGGCGCGATACATGCGCACCCGATGGCGCGTGGCGCCGCCGAGGAGGCGGTGGATCGGCAGCCCCGCCGCTTTACCCGCGATGTCCCACAGGGCGATGTCGATGCCGCTGATGGCGCTCATGGTGATGGGGCCGCCCTTGTAGCCCAGGCCGGCGTTATACAGCGCCTGCCAAAGCGCCTCGACGCGCGTGGGGTCCTGCCCCAGCAGGAGCGGCTCCAGGCGGCGCACCTCGGCGATGACGCTGTCGGGATGATTCTCCAGGTAGGGTTCGCCGAGGCCGGTGATCGCCTCGTCGGTATGGATGCGCAGCCACACCCAGCTCGGCGGCACCTTCATGATCTCGAGGCGCGTGATCTTCATGGCTCCTCCTCTCGCGCCCCGCAGTGTACGTCCAGAGCTGCAGCGGCACAAGCGCCCCGGCTCCCTCGCCTTGGGGCATCGAGGCGACGGAACCGGGGCGCTGGAACGATCCCGCGACCACTGTGTGGCGCGGCGGTCACTCGGTGAGCCGCTCTCCGGGACGCCCGATGATGCTGTCGATGGGGGGCGTGGCGTCGTAGGGGCGGCCGTTCTGATCGAGCCACTCGAGGAGTTCGCCGATGCTGGCCCGCGCCAGGGCAATGCACGAATCGGCGCCGCCGTAGTAGATGTTGAGCGTATCGCCGTCCTCGCCGACGGTGTAGCCACAGGGAAAGACGACATCGTCCACGTCTCCCTCGCGCTCGTAGGGCTCCTCGGGGGCAAAGACCCAATCATCGCCGCGCAGCAGGCAGTGCTCCGGCTGCTCTCGGTCAAAGAGCGCCAGTCCAATGCGGTAGATGGAGCCGGAGGCGGTGGTGCGCACACCGTGGTAGAGCATCAGCCAGCCGCGGGGCGTATCGATGACGGGCGGCGATAGGCCGATCTTGTTCGCGTCCCACCAGGCGCCGCGCCGCGCCGCGAGGATCAGCTTGTGACTGCCCCAGTGTCGCAGATCGGGGGAGTACGAGATCCACACATGCGCGCCCTGCGGGGTGCTGGGGCGGTGGACGAGGGCCCAGGAGCCGCCGACGCGGCTGGGCAAGAGGGCGCTGTCCTTGTTATCGGGCGGCATGATGACGCCATAGTGCTCGAACGATCTAAAGTCGTGGGTAACGCTGAGCGACACACCGGGCCCGCTGATAGAGTAGGCGGTATAGGTGATCACATAAGCGCCCATCTCTTCCACGTAGACGATGCGAGGATCCTCGATGCCCCACAGCTCCTCAGGGCGGGCGACGGGATCGGGCCGCATGGTGGGCTCGGGGTCGATCTCCCAGCCGTCGACGCCGTTGCGCGACCGGGCAGCGGTCAGGTGCGAGATGCCGCGACGATCCTCCACTCGGCAGAGGAGGAGGGTGGTACCATCCTCCAGCAGCGTAGCCCCGGGATTCATCACCGTATGGGCCGGATAGGGCCAGTCATCGGCAGTGAGGATGGGGTTCTTGTGCTCCCGGCGCATCAGCACCCGATGTCCTGTTCGTACTCGAGTCGCCATCTGTAACCTCCCCAGGCAGGATGCCGCGGCGGCGGGCCTGCCACCGGTTCGTCAGAGGCAGGCACAGGCGCCGCAGCGTACCGTGGCGCTCCGGGGACTCTGCGTCGCCCGGACGAAACGCGATAGGGTGGGGTGTAGTGTGGAGCCGAGCCAAAAGCCCGAGCATGAGAAAGGTGCGAGATGTACCGAACGAGGGAAAGGTGAGGAAGGGAGCCGGTAATCGCTTACTACCGGCTCCCTCTGGAGTGCATCCTGTACCCGGAGTGATCACGAAGACTTGCTGCAGTGGTGTTATTGTTCATGTTCCCCAGTGTGGTATGTGATCAGCCAAGATGGCATGCATCAGTCTGCCGGTGCCGCCGCCCGACACGCTAGGCGAGCGGCGCGACCGGCGCGGTGGCCGCAACTCGGTCCTCGACGGTGAACTTGATCGCCGTACGCACCTGGTCGGCGATGTTCACCTCGGTGAAGGCGGGAATCACCACAACGTCGAAACCGTCCAGCGCCAGGTAGGACCGCGCAATGGCTACTGCTTTTGCCGCCTGATTCACTGCCCCTGCCCCAATGGCCTGAACCTCGGCTCGTCCACTCTCACGGATGACGCCTGCGATCGCCCCCGCAACTGCCGTGGACCTTGATGTAGCGGATACTTTGAGAATGCTAGACATCTTGTCTCCTCGTTCTGTGGTTGGTCGTGCAGTAGGATCATGGGCCCTCGATACGCTGAATGCGGGCACCGTAGCACGCCTCGTTCGCCTTCGTGATCACTCCCCGTGCAGGATGCGTAATGCCGTATCTCTAGACTCGCCCACTACCTCCTTCCTCGGCGTAGGCGCCGTTCGCCGCCCCGTTCCTCGCCGCGATCGCGCGCAGACCAGAGCCGCACTCCAGCGCCGTGCGCGCCATGGCGCGAATCTCGCCCAGGTCGGCCGGCTTGGTGAGGCACCCGAACACACCCAGGCGTCGCGCCTCAGCCGACACGGCGGGCCCCTGGTGGGCCGTCACCCAGATAATCGGCGCGGTTGGGATCAGCGCGCGTAGATCACTCGTAAGCGATATGCCGTCCTGTCCGGGCATCCTGAGGTCCGTCAGCACGAGATCCACCCGTACCTCGCTGACCTGCTCCAGGGCCTGGGCGGCATTGGTCGCCGTAATCACTTCGATATCGGGACCCAGACTCGAGAGAGCGTGTTCGAGTACAAAGAGGATCCGTTCGTCATCGTCAACCACCAGGATGCGTCTGGCCACCTCGACTATCCTCCATGATGTGTGATGGAACCAGATCGACGCCAGCTTGTCGCCAGACACGGCAAAACAGGGCTACCCGGGTGTGGCGGTCTTGTTCAAGAGCTGATAACAACGGATACTGCGTCGTGCGTGAGCCGGCGGGCTCCCTGACCTCGTAATGGTGTCTCGTGATGTTGGCACCATCATAGCCGAATTCCGGGATCCTGAGCGCTGGAGGGGGTTGGGGCGACGTTTGTGGTTGGTTGGGAAGGTGGGACGCCGGGTTGAGCGCTGCGCGTCGGTGATGGGGTGTGGGTTATGGATTGCGGGTCGTGGGGACGCGCTGTGGGGGGCCGAGTTGCAGGTCTCGGTGACAGGTTATAGGCACGCGTGCTGAGCGCCCGTTGTACCCAACGCGTTGGGTACAACGCACCGTCCTAGCGGCAGGTGGCGCGCCTGGACGACATGGGCAGACACGCAAGTCTACCCCAGACGCGTGATCGTAGGGGCGACCAGCCGGTCGCCCGCGGCGCCGGTGTGCCCCTACTCTCCGAGGGTGTAGCCTGCCTCGCGCACGTTGACGATGTACCGCGGGCGCGACGGATCCGGCTCGACCTTGCGTCGCAGGCTGTACACGTACCACTTGATGATGTCGCGGGCCTCGCGGACGCCCTGCGGCTCATAGTCCTGCACCACGCGCACCAGTTCCTGCGGCGGCACGACGCGCTGAGCGTTCTCGATGAGGTGCACCAGCAAACGGTACTCGCGCTGGGTCAGCTCGGGCGGTTGGTCCCCGACCTGCACCTGGCGCTTGTCTAGGTCGACGGTAAAGGGGCCGCAGCGCAGCACGTATGGATCACCGCCGTCATCGGCCACGCGGACGCTCCCCTTCCGACGCCGAGATAGCGCCTCCTGCACCCCCTGGCGCAGCTCTTCCACCTCGAGCGGCTTGAGCAGGTAGAGGTCGACCCCCTCGCGGATCGCGGCCACCGCCGACTCGAGCGAGCCGTGGGCGGTCAGGATGATCACCGCCGTGCTCGGCCAGCGCCAGCGTATCGCCTCCAACACCCGCAGGCCATCGATGCGGCCGCCCAGCTTCAGATCGACCAGCGCCAGGTCAAAGGGAGTCTCTCGGAGGCGCTCCAGCGCCTCCTCGCCGCTGACGGCGGTGGTGACCTCATGCCCGTCTCGCTTGAGGGTCTCGGCCATGAAGAAACGCACCGTGTCTTCATCATCGACGACCAACGACCGTACCGTCTCCGCCATGCCTTCCGTCCCCTCTATGTGGTGGGATTGCATTGCACCCGCTTGCCCGCCGCACGTCCCAGAGGCAACCATATCGTAAAGGTCGTGCCCTTGCCCGGCTCACTCTCGGCCGTAATGGTGCCCCCGTGTTCGCGCACGATACCTCGGGTGATGAACAACCCGAGCCCGAGGCCGTCTTCTTTCGTGCTGTAGAACGAGTCAAAGATGTGGGGCAGGACCTCCTCTGGGATGCCAACGCCCTCATCGCGAAAGCTGATGCGTACCCCCTTGGGGCGTTGCGTGGATGCCGTAGTGATGTGCAGGCGGCCGCCCTCGGGCATGGCATCCACGGCGTTCAGTATCAGGTTCAGCACCACCTGACGCATGCGATCCGCCATCATCGGTACCGGAGGCAACTCGCCCCACGCGGTAACCACATGGATGCCGCGGCCCGTCACCTGCTTGCGGCTGATATCCAGGACGTCGCGGATCAAGGCGTTGGCGTCGCCCGGCCGCTTGACGCCGGGCTGCACCGGACGGTAGAGGTCGCGCAGGTGGCCCACGATGCTAGAGGTACGCCGCAGCTCGTCGCGCGCCACGTCCAGGAAGCGCTCGGGGGATTCACCCTCGGACAGAGCCTCCTGCGCCAACCCCAGGCACCCCATGACGGCCTGGAGGGGGTTGTTGATCTCGTGCGTCAGCGAGGCGACCAGCCTCCCCGTGAGGGTGAGCTTTTCCGCCTCGGCCAGCGCGGCGCGCATGGCGCGGTCCTCGGTGACGTCGTCGACCATCACGATGGCGAACCAGGGGATGCCACCATGGCGACGCACCAGCGAAAAGGTGACGTTCGCCCAGGCCTCCCCCCCGCCGAGGCGCGCGTAGGGGCGTTCGGTGCGGTAATAATCGCATCGCCCCGCCAGCAGGGCGCCGTACGATTGCCCCTCCTGTTCGGCGTCGTCGACGCTGATGCAGTGCTCGAACCGCTCGCCGATGAGGTCCGCCAGCTCGCGGTCGAGTAGCTCCTGCAGGGCCGGGTTGGCGTCGAGGATTCGGCCGTCCAGGTCGAGGAGGGCGATGCCGATGACCGATTCCTCGAATATGGTGCGAAAACGCGCCTCGCTGGCGCGCAGGGCCGCGGTGCGCTCCACCACGCGGCGCTCCAGCTCCTGGGCGTGGCGTGCCACCCGCTCGTTCAGGTCCGCCTGGTGGATGGCGATGGCCAGGCTATTGGCCATCTCGCGCACCACGTCTACGTGCTCGGGCATCAGGCCGCCGGGGTCCGCCATACCGAGGTTCAGCGAACCGATGAGACGCCCCTGGGCGATGAGGGGCACGTTCATGTAGGTGCGAACCCCCTGCTCGCGCAGCGCGCTAGTAACGCCAGAGGAGCGGGACAGCGCCGCAAGATTCTCCACCACGTGGGCCTGTCCCTCGGCCAGCTCGTCGGCGAACCAGCCCCAGTCCAACGCCCCACGCCAGCCCGCCGTGAGGGAGGTCTCGCGGTCGGAACGCGCCGCCAGGATGGTAACCCCACCCAGATCCTCGGAGAACATGGCGACGGCGGCCCACAGGCAGGGCACGAGCTGCCAGACATGGCGCAGCGCGGCAGCGGCGATGGCGTCGACAGAGTGGGAGGCAAGGATCGCCTCGTCGACCTCGTGAAGGATCTGCAGCCGCTCGGCGTAACGGCGCAGCGCCTCCTGGGTGCGCTTCCACTCGGTGACGTCTTGGAGCACGGCCACGCCGCCGGTGGTCCTGGCCGCGCCATCGCGGATCGGCGCCGCGCTGACCAAGAGGTCGCGCCCCTCCCCATCGGCGCGTTCGGCGCATACCTCCACGTCTCGCACGGGCTCGCCCGCAGCCACCGCCTGCAGCAGGGGCGGCAGTCGCTGCCGGGTGAGCCAACGCGCCGCATCCTCGGGCGCGCCCTCATCGTGACGCGCGCTGGAGCCGGCGAAAAAGCCCAGTTTCTGGGCGGCGCCGTTGGCCAGCACGATACGCCCGCGCTCGTCCGTGACGACGATCGCCTCGGGCGCGTGGGCGATGACGGCATGCAGGCGCGCCCGCTCCGATGCCAGCAGGTCCAGCAGGCGCTCGCGCTCCGTCACATCCAGCAGAGAGAAGACCAGCCCACGCGTCTTGCCGTCGGGGCCGGGGATGGGCGTCAGCCGCCAATCCCAATAGGTGGTGCCAAGTTCGGGACGGTCAGGATAAGAGAAGGGCTTGGCACGAAAGCTGACCGCCTCGCCGGTGTCGCGCGCGCGCTCGAAAATCGCCTGGTTCTCGGCGTGTGGAAAGAGGTCAAAGTAGTTGCGACCAAGCAACTCCTCACGCCGGTAGCCGCTCCCCCGTGCATAGGCCGCGTTCACGCGCACGAAACAAAAGTCGGCATCGAGGAAGGCGAGTTGAGCTTGCGTGTTCTCCATCACGATCTGGAGAATATCGCTCTCGTCCTCCACACCACTCAGGACTGCCCCAGCATCGGCCATCGGGCGGGGTTTGCCGGGCGGCGGCGGCGCGCCCCCGGCCGCGGAAGCGGGCTCCGGCCGCACCTCGCGGACCAACCAGCGGATATCCCGCGCGCCGCCTGACGTTCCCGACCTGTCGGTGCGCACGGAGACGGCGCTGGCGGACGCCGCGATGGGGGAGGCGTTGCGCCGCAGGAGATTGATGCTCACCTCCAGCGTGTCGGCCGCCGCCTCGATGTCGCGCATCATATCAAAGAAGGCGCGGCGCCCCCCCTCGGCAACATGGAGCACCAGCGGCTTGCCCACGAGTTCACGAGCGTCGACGCCCAGGAGTGCTCCGGCCGCGCGATTCGCCTCGAGGATGACGCCGTCTGGCGTGGTCACCAGGTAGGCCTCGGGCGCCGACTCGAACAGGCTGCGATAGCGCTCCCGCTCGGCCTCTACCGCGCCACGCGTCGCGGCCAACTCGTCGTTCTGCTGGGTGAGTTCATCGCAGGCGACTTCCAGTTCCTTCAGGGCGCTGCCCCACTCGTCAAGCGCCTCGTGCAGTACCCCCTCGCCCCCGATTGGCCCGTCCGAGCGCTGGGCGAGGTTGGCGAGGTGTTGGCGCGCCGCTTCGAGCCGGTCGGCAAAGGGGAGATAGCTCATCGGTCCTCCGCCACCATCTGCAGCACGATGCCCTCACGACGCGCCGTCAACGACGAAAAGGGTGACATGACGATGGTCACCCGCACGGGCTTGCCCCGCCGGGTGATGGCGTCCACCGATAGGGTCTGCGTGTCCTGCTCGTCGCGCGAGAAGGCGCGCAGCGGCTCCGCGAGGCGCTCCACCGGCAGGCCGATATCGAGGCTCAGCAGCGAGCGCCCGACCACCTCATCATACCGCAGCCCCCACAGGTCCTCCGCCTTGCGGTTCCAGATCAGCACGTTGAGTTGATCGTCGATCACCACCAGGCCAGATTCCAGACTGCTGAGGATCGATTCGAGGAAGGCGCGCGCCATGTTGGCCTCTGCCGTACGCTCGCCGAGTTCGCTGTTCATCGTCGCCAGTTCTTCATTCGTCGACAAGAGTTCTGCGTTGGTTGTCTCGAGTTCCTCGTTGGTCGACTCGAGTTCCTCGTTGGTTGTCTCGAGTTCCTCGTTGGTTGTCTCGAGTTCCTCGATGGTCGACTGCAGCTCCTCGTTGGAGGTCTCTAGCTCCTCGTTGGTGGACTGGAGTTCCTCGTAGGCGCTCTCCAGGTCCGAGTGGGAGCGCTGGAGTTCCTGTTCCAGGCGCCGGTAGCGCGTGACATCGGTCATGGTGATGCTCACGCCGAGGAGCGGGCCGCCGTCGTCGCTGATGGGCGTGACGTACACCTCCAGGTACTGCACCATGCCCGGGGCGGGGTAGCGCTCCACGTCGGGGATGGTGATGACGCCGCGGGTAGCCGTGGCGCGGTCGATGGGGCCGCGCAGCTCCACGGGATGGTACGAGACCTCCAGGTCACGGAGGGGGCGGCCGAGATCGCTGCCGCGCAGGCCCAGCATCTCGCGCGCCCGCTGGTTCACGGCCAGCAGCTTGCCGGCGACATCGACCACCAGGATGGCGTCCGCCGTGGCGTCAAAAGCCGCCTCTCTCAGGCGGGCCTGTTGAGCCAGCCGGCTCGACGCCTCACGCCCATCCGCCACGCCGTGGCCTAGCTGCAGTAGCTGCTGCCGGGTGCGGCCACGCTGCGCCTTGGTGAACACGCGATGCTTGAGGTTCACGGGCTCGAACAGGTCGGTGTGCGTGAGGAGCATCTCGGCGCGTCCCAGAAAGAGGAATCCCGTATCCTTGAGGGCAAAGTGAAAGCGGTTCAGGATGCGCGCCTGGGTCTCGGCGTTAAAGTACATCAGCGTGTTGCGGCTCACCAGCAGGTCGAGCCGCGAGATGGGCGCGTCCTGCACCAGGTCGTGCCGACCATAGATGACATTGCGCCGGAGGTCCTGGGCGAACTGGTACCCTCCCTGCACCGGCTGAAAGTACTTGTTCCGGTATTCGGGCGGGACGGCGCGCACGCTTTGCTCGCTATAGATGGCCTGGCGCGCCTGGGCCAACGCCTGTTCGTCCACGTCGGTGGCATAAATCTTGACGCGACGGCGAAAGGCATCCTCGCCCATCGCCTCGGCGAGCACCATGGCGAGGGTGTTGGGCTCCTCGCCCGAGGCGCAACCGGCGGACCAGCAGCGCACCGGCGCGTCGACAGGGGCGGCTCGCAGGATCTCGGGCACGACCTCATTGGCGAGGTACTTCCAGGCCTCGGGATCGCGGAAAAAGGAGGTTACGTTGATGAGGATGCTGTTGAACAGCGCGGCGAACTCTTCCGGGTGTACCTCGAGGTAGTCGAGGTACTCGGCGAACGTCTCCACTGGCTCCTCAAGAGACTGCATGCGCTTGATCACGCGGCGTCTCAAGCTGACGGGCTTGTACCCGGAAAAGTCAAAGCCACGGCTGTTGCGCAGATGGGTGAGCAGAGCCGAGAGTTCCAGGTCCTCACTATGGGGAGTGCGGTTGCGGGTTGCGCGGGCATCGCCGTCGTTGTCGCTGTACTCGCTCACGGTTTTCCTTCTCTCACCATGGCGATCAGGGCAGGAGCGATCTCGTTCAGAGGCAGGACCATATCGACGCCCAGCGTGCGGATGGCTGCGCCCGGCATACCGCCAAATTCGGCGGTGGCCTCGTCCTGGGCGATCACCATACCGCCCGCCCGCTTGATCGACAGCAGGCCCACGCTACCGTCGCGACCCGTGCCGGTCAGCACCACGGCGATGGCACGCGCGCCGTAGCTATCCGCGACGGACTGAAAGAGAACGTCGCCCGATGGGCGCAGGTGGTGCACCTGCTCGGCTCTCGAGAGACTAACGGTGCCGTCGGCGTTCACCAAGAGGTGGAGGTCGGGCGGCGCGATGTAGGCCACGCCCGGCTCCAGGCGGTCCCCCTTTTCGGCCTGCTTGACGACGAGTTCCGTCTGGCGCCCCAGAATCTCGGCCAGCATGCTGCGGTGGTGTGGGGCCAGATGCTGCACCACCACGATGGAGGCGGGGAAATCCGCCGGCAGCATGGAGAGGACGCTGCGGATGGCAGTGACGCCACCCGCCGAGGCGATGATGGCTACCACGTCAAAGGCGGCCCCATCGAACCGTCTGGGCTCTGCCCTGGGGCCGGCCTCTGATCGATGTTCCTGCTCCATGCGTAGGCCGCCTTGTTCACAACCGGCACGCGTGGGGCCTGCGCGGGGGCGCCGCGCCTCACCCGCCAGCCGCGTCTTGCGTGGGCACCAGACGTTTCAGGTCATCGAGGAAAGACAGTACCGTGAAAGAAAGTGTAACACAAGACGTTACAAGCCGCAACCACCGGCAGCAGTCGCCAGCCGCGCCTACGGTTCCTCGTACTCGAGCACGAGGGGCGTGGCTGCGTCCCACTGCTCACCGGGGGGGAGCCAGCGCCCCGATGCCTCGGCCATAGCACGCAGGGCGGCGGCCAGCTCGGGACGCAGCGCACCGCGTTGGTAGCGCCAGGTCCAGTTGCCGTGGGGCAGCCCGGGCGTGTTGAGCCGCGCCTCGCTGCCCAGGCCCAGGATGTCTTGCAGAGGGAAAACGGCCATGTCGGCCACCGAATTCATCGTCAGCCGGATGAGCGTCCAGTGGACGTCGCTGCCGTCGGTACCGGTATAGACGCGCACCTGGTGGCGGGCCTTCTCGTCGGCGGCGCGGTACCAGCCGAGGGTGGTGTCGTTGTCGTGGGTGCCGGTGTAGGCGAGCAGATTGCGCTCCCAGTTGTGGGGCAGGTTGAGGTTGCTGGCGTCCGCGCCGAACCCGAACTGGATCACCCGCATCCCCGGCAGGCCGAACGCGCGTCGCAGCTCGTCCACATCGACAGAGATCAGGCCCAGGTCTTCCGCGATGATGGGCAGGGCGCCCAACGCGCGCCGCACCGCCTCGAAAAAGTGGGCCCCCGGCCCACGCACCCAGCGACCGTTGACGGCGGTCTCTTCGCCGGCGGGCACCTCCCAGTATCCGGAGAACCCACGAAAATGGTCGAGCCGCACCATGTCCACGGCGGCCAGGGCGTTGCGCAACCGCGCCAGCCACCAGTCATAGCCGCGTTCGCGCATCAGGCCCCAGCGATAGAGGGGGTTCCCCCATAGCTGGCCCGTGGCGCTGAAATAGTCGGGGGGCACGCCGGCCACCACGGTGGGGTAGCCGCGCTCGTCGAGGCGAAAGAGGTCGCGGTGGGCCCAGACGTCGGCGCTGTCGTGCCCCACAAAGATGGGCATATCGCCGATGATGGCGACGCCGGCGGCGTTGGCATAGGCGCGCAACCGCGCCCATTGCCGGGCAAAGAGGAACTGGATGAAGCGATGGTAGCCCACGCTATCGGCCAGCTCGAGGCGCCAGCGCTCCACGGCGTCGGCCCGTCGCAGGGCGATATCGGATGGCCACTCGACCCAGGGTTTCCAGCCAAAGCGCTCCTTGAGCGCCATGAACAGGGCATAGTCGTCCAACCAGTGCGCCTCACGGGCAACATAGGCATCGAGTTCGCGGCGCAGGGCGGCCGAGCCGCGCGCCGGCAGGTTGGCGTGGGCGGCCCGCAGCGCACTCCCCTTCAGGTCGATGACGCGTCCATAGTCGACCCGATCGGCCGGCAACCCCTCCGCCTGGGAGAGGTCGGCGCCCACCAGCAGCCCCTCCCGGACGAGTTCGGTGAGATCGATGAGGAGTGGGTTGCCGGCAAAGGCGGAGAAGGGTTGATAGGGCGAGTCGCCATAGCCGGTGGGGCCCAGGGGGAGCACCTGCCAGAGGGTCTGGCCGGCGTCGACCAGGAAGTCGATGAAGCGTCGCGGCCCCTCCCCCAGGTCGCCGATCCCGTGGGCGCCCGGAATGGAGGTAGGATGGCAGAGGATACCACACTTGCGGTCACTCGTGCGCTCGTCAGGCATCTCGCTTCACCTCGTGCGCTGATGATACACGGGGCATTCACGGGGGTCAATGAGGATGTGACGCTTGACGGTGCCCCTCCAGAGGATATACTTGTCGCAGGAACAAGGACGCCGCCCGGCAATCACTCCGCTCCGGGCGGCGTTCCTGCATCCAGGACATGTTGGAGGTCGTGGCCTTGGCAGAGGTCCAGCGCATCGACGAGGACAATGTACCGCCGCACACGCGTCGCCTGTACCTGCGTGCCAGCGTCATCACCCTGGTCGGTAACCTGGCGCTCATGGGGGCCAAAGGGTTCGCGGCCGCCCTCAGCGGCAGCAGCGCGGTGTACGCCGACGCCGCCAACTCGGCGGCGGACGTGTTCTACAGCCTCTTTCTCGGGGTCGCGCTGTGGCTCTCGCTGCGCCCGCCCGACCTCGGCCATCCCCACGGGCACCGCCGCATCGAGCCACTGGTAAGCGTGGTGATCGGGCTGGCCATGGGCTACGCGGGGGTCCAGGCGGCGATCATGGGCTGGCGCGCCCTTCGCGCCGGCCCAGAGGCGATCACGTCCATCTGGGCCTACCTGGTGCCGGTGGGCACCGTGGCGGTCAAGTATTGGATGTACCGAACCGTGCGGCGCATCGGCGAGGAGGCTCACAGCCCCGCCCTGCGGGCGTCGGCTCGCGATAACCTGATGGACGTGGTCTCTTCCGCCACCGCGCTGGTCGGCGTGGCGGCCAGCCGTTTCATCGCCCCCATCGCGGACCCGCTGGCAGCCTTTGCCGTCGCCGTGTGGATTCTGCGGGGCGCCTATGAGGTATTCAGCGAGGGGGTGCGTCAGCTCATCGGCGGTGGAGCCTCCCCCGAGTTGACCCAGGCCGTCATCGACGCCGCGCAGTCGGTGCCGGGGGTCGTCGACGTGCACCAGGTCATCGTCGAGTACGTGGGGCCGCAGGTGCGCGCGGACGTGCACATCGACATGGACCGCCGCGCCAACCTTGAGGAGGTGCACGAGGTAAGCGACGCCGTCCGCGCCGCCATCGAAGAGATGGCCGAGGTGGACCACGCCTTCATTCACGTTGAGCCAATAGGAGAGGAGTGATCGGCTATCAGCTGTCGGCGCTCGGTAGTCTCGGCGGTTAGCTGTTGGCTCTTGGCTTTTGGATCAAGGCGAGCCATGCCGAGCCAAGAGCTAACGGCCAACAACCAACCCCCAACCGGACCACTGATAGCTGATAGCTGACAACCGACCACTGATCACTGACAACTGATTACTCCCACCTCAAACGGTGCGGGTTTGCCCAGATCGCGGACGAGCTGCAGGGCGTTTTGCGGACACGCGCGGACGCAGACGCCGCAGCCCATACAGCGCTCGGCGTCGACCTGCGCCAGGCGTGACGGCTCCCGGCCTCTAGCAAGCGTCACCTCGCCACCCTCGTAGGGCGCGCACGCTGTGCGCGCCGCGCCGCCGAGGGACACGGCATCGAACGGGCACTTTTTCGCGCACACCCCACACCCCACGCACAGATCGGCGTCGACCCGAGCCACGTACCCCGAGGACACCAACATCGGCGTGCCGTTGCGCTGCGCCCAGATCGCGCCACAGCAACACGAGCAGCAGTTGCAGATGGCATAGAAACGGTCGAGCATGGCGTGCTTGAAAAAGGCGTGGTGCACGTGGCCGCGCTCGGCCTCCGCCTCGAGAATCTCTACCGCCTCCTGGCGGGTGATCGCGCGGGAGTGGCTCGGGTGGTGCTCCAGCACGAACGTCGCAAAGGGGTCGCCCACCACGAGACAGACGTCCATGGGCAGACAGGGGTTGACGCGCGCCGAACGGCAGGGACAGTCAAAGGCCACCAGCGGCCCCGACGCCGAAAGCACCAGATCGCGGGCGCTGTGGAAGGGAAGGACTTGCTCCGGCACCACCGCGGCCACGTCCTCCTTGACCTCCACTAGGCGCCGTGCCGCCGCGGTGGGGAGCACCTTGCCGTGGTACTCATCGGCCCAGCGGGCGCCGGTGGACAGGCGCAGCGCCAGGGGCGCCAGGGCCCGCTTGGCCCGCGCCAGGATGCCGCGCTCGCCGATAGCCGTGCCGATGTAGGTGTACGACCACCGCCCGTAGACGTAGGTGTGGGCGAACAGCCACCACGGCTGCCCCTTGGCGCGCGCCTCGCGCCACATGGTGCGCGTCGAGGGCAGCAGTCCCAGTCGCCCCTCCGAGACGATCAACCCCGCCGCCAGCGCCCCCAACCCGGCGGCCAACCCCGCCACGAACCGCCGCCCTCGCGTCCAACGCATGGCACTCCCCCCAATACAGAGCTGCAGCTATGTTAACACAACCCGGCGCCCGCTTCCAGAGGGCCCCAGGGAGCACGGATAGGATGGGGGACGCAGATGAACGCCGATGATCGCAGATCGATGTTCCGATTCTGGTCGCCACGATTTGTGCTAGCAGCGCCATGTCCATGCTGGCGTCAAGAGATGGATACCGCCTCCGAGATCCCCTGATCAGCGTTAATCTGTGTTGATCTGCGTCCCTTCGCCTCCCCAGTTGCCGAGGGGCGTGTCTCAGCGTAGAATCGGGCGCGGGGCTGGCCCGGTGGGGCCGAGTCGATCGTTGGGAGGGGAGACCATGGCATCGACCACGCGGTACACCGCCTCCGTCGTCGGTGGCGGCATGGGGGGGAAGCTGAGTCTCGACGCGCTGCAGGCGTCTGGACGCTACGACCTGTTGGCGGCGGCCGACCTGCGGGAGGACGTGCGCCGGGCGCTGGCGGAGCGCTACCCCGGCATCCGCCTCTACCCCGACCACGGCGCCATGTTCGCCGACTGCCCCACCGACGTGGTGTGCGTGTCGACCTACCCGCCCTCGCACCGCCAGGTGACGCTGGACGCCCTGGACCTGCTCCCGCTAAAGGGGATCCTGGTGGAGAAACCCTTGGGCGACACCGCCGCCGCGGGGCGCAACATCCTGCGCGCTATCGAGGCGCACGGCCTGCCGCTGGCCGTCCCCCACGGCCTGCTCAAGACGCGCCACGGGGAAGAGATCCTGGCCCGCGTCCACGGCGGCGAGATCGGCGCGCTGGAACTCGTCGAGATCGAGTGCGGGCGCTGGGACATCATCAACGCCGGCATCCATTGGCTGAACTATGTCGTCAACCTCCTGCCGGACGACCCGCCCGCCTGGGTGATGGCGCTGGCCGAGGCCTCCACACGCACCTACCGCGACGGGATGCAGGTGGAGACCACCGCCATCACCTACGTACAGACGCGCGACGGCGTGCGCGCCGTGATGCATACGGGAGACGAGGTGCTGGTGCGCCGCCCGAACAAGACCACCCTCTTTCGGCTGGTGGGCACGCGCGGCGTCATCGAGTTCTGGGCTTGGGAGAGCGCCTACCGCCTCATGAACCCGGCGTACCCCGAGGGACACACGTTCGAGGTGCCGCGCTATCCCGAGAGCGCCCACCAGCGCCACCTGGAGGCGCTGGCGGATCAGATCGACGCCGGCGCGCCCGACTATCGCATCGCGGCCAGCTCCCTGACGGCGCTGGAGCTGTGCGAGGGGGCCTACCTGTCCAGCGCCCAGCGCTGCAAGGTGACGCTGCCGCTGGCCGAGTTCATCGCCCCGGAGGAACCCGAGTGGTCACCCGGCAAGCCGTATGGCGGCGTCGGCGGCGGTCGGGATGGGCGCAAGCTGACGTAGTGGGTTACGGGTTACGGGTTCCGGGTTGAGCGTTGTGAGTTGTGACTGGTCGCAGGTGGCAGGTCGCAGTCCCGACGGAGCGCCGCCGTCCCGGCGGCAGGGGTGCGCGTACAGCGAATCAAGGTCCCTCGCTCCGCTCGGGACGACAGATGCAGCGTAGCGCCGGCAGCGCGACGTAGGGGCGACCGGTCGCCCACACCACTCTGCGGCCGGTCGCCCACGCCACTCTGCGGCCGGTCGCCCACACCGCCGGGGACGACACGAATGCGCGGCGCGGCGACTGGCGCCCTGCGGCCGGTCGCCCACACGGCTGGAACCAACACGAATGCGCGGCGCGGGGACTGGCGCCCTGCGGCCGGTCGCCCACACCACTCTGCCGCCTGCCGCCCACACGTCTGGACCAACACGAATGCGCGGCGCGGCGACTGCTGCTCTGCGGCCGGTCGCCCACACCGCGGGGGACGACACACAGAGGAGGTCACGATGAGCCCTATCGAGTTCGCCATCATCGGCGCGGGGTGGCGCGCCGCGTTCTACCTGCGCATCGCCCAGGCGCTGCCCGAGCGTTTCCGCGTCGTCGGCATGGTAGTGCGCAACCCCGACAAGGCCGCCGCCGTCGAGGCCGCGTGGGGCGTGCCGACCTACCGCGACGTCGAGGCCCTGCTGGCCGCCTGTCGGCCGCAGTTCGCCGTCACGTCGGTGCCGTGGGACGCCAACCCATCGCTGCTGGCCACGCTGGCCGACCGCGGGATGCCCGTCCTGTCAGAGACGCCGCCGGCGCGCGACGTGGATGGCCTGAGCGAGGTGTGGGGCCTGGTGGAGCGCGGGGCGCGCATCCAGGTGGCGGAGCAGTACATCTACCAGCCGCACCACGCGGCGCGCCTGGCGTTCGTGGCGTCCGGCGCCCTCGGCAGGGTATCGCAGGCGCAGGTCTCGGCCGCCCACGGCTACCACGGCACCAGCCTCATCCGCCGCTTTTTGGGCGTGGGGTTCGAGGATGTGCGCATCACGGCGCGGACGTTCACCGCACCCCTCGTGGCCGGCCCCGACCGCTCGGGCCCGCCTCAGGAGGAGCGCACCGTCCAGTCCAAGCAGACCATCGCCTGGATGGATTGGGGCGACCGGCTGGGGGTGTTCGACTTCAGCGGCGACCAGTACTTTTCCTGGATTCGCAACGAGCGCCTGCTGGTGCGGGGTGAGCGGGGCGAGATCATCAACCAACAGGCAAGCTACCTGGCCGACTATCGCACGCCCATCGAGGTGGCGTTCCGGCGCCAGGAGGCGGGGCCCGATGGCAACCTGGAGGGGTACTATCTCAAGGGGATCATCGCCGGGGAGCGGTGGGTATACCGCAACCCCTTTGTGCCGGCGCGCCTGGCCGACGACGAACTCGCCGTGGCCAGCTCACTGGCGGGGATGGCCGCGTACGTGGCGGGCGGCCCCGAGGTCTATCCCCTGGCCGAGGCCTGCCAGGATCGCTACCTGGACATCCTCATCGAACGCGCCGTCGCCAGCGGCGAAACGGTCAGCTCGGAGGCGCAGGTCTGGGCCATGTGAGGCGCGGGTTATGGGTTGTGGGTTATGGGTTGTGCGTTAGCGGCCGTTACAGGTTCCAGGTGACAGGTTACAGGCAATAGGACGCCCCCACACGTGACTCTGTAACCTGCCACCTGGAACCTGTCACTGTGTCGTCTCCGAACTCGGAACCCACAACACACAACCCACAACGCCCACCCGCAACTATCCGTTGACGATGACGTTGTCATGCCCCGGGATGACGAGGTCGGCGATGCGTTTCAGGTGGCGGATCGTCTCGGCCGCCAGGGCGCGGTCCTTCTCGAACTCGGTGGTCTCGTGGGCATAGTGGAATTTCGTCATGACCGCGTCGCCGGCGATGACGATCCTCTTGTCCGCGTGGGCGAACGCCAGGCCGTGGAGCCCGAGGGTGTGTCCTGGAAGAGGGAGGGTGGCCACGCCGGGGAGGAACTCGCCCTCCACGGCCCGCACGCGTGAGCCGTCGATGTAGGGCGAGTCGCGCAGCGCCTCGGCCACCGGCGGGGCGGCGCACCAGACGGCGTCGGGAAAGTAGGCCAGCCCCGCCTGATGGTCCATGTGCTCGTGGGTGACGTAGCAGTGCGTCACATCGCGGGCGTGCAGGCCGGTGCGGCGGTTCAGGTCAAAGTAATAGTCGCTGGCGCTCTCGCGCAGGGTGGGGTCCACCACCAAGACGTACGGGCGCCCCTCGGCGTCGGCGCCGCGAAGGACGGTGGAGGTGCAGGTGGAGGGTTGGCCCCGCGGCGGGTTGGCCTCGCTCTCGCCAAAGTAGCGGTTCCACCGCAGGTGACCGATGACGATGAGATCGTAATCGGAGATGTGGCCGGCGACTGGTGGAAAATCGGGCATGGGTCAGCTCCCTGGTTGTGTCGTCGCCTCGTCGTCAGGCGTCGTGTCGAATGCGTCTAGCGTGTCCTCATCATCCTCATCCAAGACGCCCTCCAGGGCGTCCAGCCCTTCATGAAGCGTGCGCAGCATGCCCAGGATCTCGGCGCCCCACGCCCTCGCCAGCCAGTCCGCGGCCTCGGGTTGATGTGCCCAGCTGCGGTGAGCGGTCATGGCATAGTCGATCGCCTCGGCCTCATCGCCGATACCCACGAAGTCGGGAGCTTCTCTGGGAGGCGGCGCCAGCCCGAGAATGTACAGTGGGACAAAAACGTTGGCCTCCAGTGCTCGATTCAGGGCGCGATCGGCCCTGTGGCTCTCGCCGCTCTTCCGAAAGGCCAGCAGCGCACGGTCGTAGGCCCAACCGGACGAAGCGTCGTCCTTGAAGCGATTCAGCAGCGCCATCGCCTCTTGGTCGCGATCCGACTCGATGAGACAAGCCATCAACAGGTAGCGAACCCCCTGGTTGTCACTGGGGTTCAGGCGGAGCATGTCGTTCAGATGCTCGGCTGCCGCCGCGGTCTCTCCCTGCAACCACAGCAGCTCCGCCAGCTCTAGCCGTGCGCGCATGTACGGTCGTGTCTCGATGACGCCCCAAAAGTGCCCCTCGTACTCGCGGAACCCCTCTGGGCCGATGGCACGCTCGCCCGCCTCGACGGCCTTCTGGTACACATCCCTGGCCTCCTCCGGCGTGCGCGTCTCCTCGGCGAGGATGATGTAGGCGTCGGCGCAATCGGGTGATATCTCGAGGGCCCGACGCGCCAGGTCCACCCGGCGCTTGCCGGTGGCATCCCAGGCCTCGTAGACCAACTCCTGGGCCTGCTCCAGCGGGGTCTCGGGTTCTATCTTGTCAAAACGGCCTGAGGCGAGTTGCTCCTGAAGGTAAGCGTCGGCCTGCTCGGCCGTCATATCGCCCATGTCCAGCTTGCCGATCTCGCGCATGACGCGCTCCATGCGCGCCTGCAGAGCGGCGGGCGATAGCGGCTTGTCGGGCGCCGCCCTGGGCCGGGACTGCTTCTTTCTCGCCATCGCCCCCCCCCTCTGGCCCTTCGCCGTGAGGGGCGTAGGACCGGAAGACATCCCATGCAACCGACGGTCTATAACCCATTATAGCATGGCGGCGCCTGGCGTGCGTTGGCAGGGGCTAGACGGTATACGTCTCCCACGATCCCAGGCAGCCGTGGCCGCGACGCACGTGCATCACGCCGCGCTCGGGCTCGGCGATGTGGCCCGACGTACTGTGCATCCCCCGCGCCCCGTGGCGGCAGATGCCGGCGGGATCGCCCTCGTGGTCGGCCAAGAACGCCTGCATCGTCTCCACGGTGATCGTCCCCCAAGCTTCGCGCACGAGTTCGGTCATGCGGCGATGCCGGGAGAAGGAATCGGGCAGCGAGCCCGTCTCCAGGGGACGAAAGGCGTCGCTGAGGTAGTGGTTGGTGTGGATGATGGCGTCGGGATGGTCGCCGTCATAGCGCGCCACCCCCTCGGGGCGGATCTCCAGGTCGACGATGGCGCCGCCGGCGTCGGACGTCACGATGTTCGCCGCGGAGCATACGGCATGCTGGTCGTACAACGCCAGGGCGTCCTCGGCGGTGGTCTGCTCCAGCATGAGACGCTTCAGGGGATAGTGCGCCAGGCCCGGCTGCCACTGGAAATCATAGACCGAGTTGGCATAGTTCGTCACGCCGTGCTGGTTCATGCCAAAGTAGCCGATCTGTCCGGCAAAGGTATAGATGAGCGCTCGCGGCCGGCCGTCGTCCGGCAGCAGGCGTAGCAGGATCGACACGTCGGCGTGCTCGGGCGTCACGTCATGGTTCTGGCCGACGAGGATGCCGCCGTCGGCGGTGGCCTCGCCGCGCAGGGCAAAGGCGGTGCACCCCTCGCCGCCGGCATGGCCCGCCTCGGCGCGCACCTGACAGAGCACCGCCTCCTCGAGGGAGATGCCGGCGCCCTCGGCCAGGCCGCGCACCTCCTCGGTAAAGGAGGTCCCCAGGGCCTCCATGCGCGGCCAGAAGGTCATGGCGTTGGCGCACAGCGCGTCGCGCGGCTTGCCCGTCAGTCGCTCGATGAGGATCAGGTAGCCCTGAATCAGGTCGGCGACGGCCTCGCCGTGCTGCTGCCCCATGCGTCGCGCGCCGCCGCGCACCGTTACGAGGGGAAAGGTCTGTGCCACCATCGATGCCTCCTGCTCACATCTCGAGTTTGCCGGCGGCCCGCTGCCGCGCCCCGTACGCCTCCAGGGCCTCCCGCTCCTCGGGCGAGAGGGTGTCGCGCCAGGCCAGCGCCAGGGCCATCTGGCGAAACAGGTCGATGTCGCGCAGGCCGATGATGGTGACGTCCACCGCCTCGTGGCTCAGCACGTAGCGGTAGAAATCGGCCGTCGGCGGCGCGTCGGGCCCAAAGAGCTTGTCGTTGCGCGTGGCGTTCATGATGACCACGCCCGTGTCATGGGCGATAGCCTGGGCAAAGACGGTGTCCTCCGCCTCCTTGTAGGCGGCGTTGTACCAGCAGAGGACGGTGTCAAAGAGGCCCGTCTCCACCGCCTTGGCGATCTCGGGCCAGACGTGGCCGGTGACGCCGATATGGCGCACCAGTCCCTCCTCGCGCGCTTTGACGGCCGTCTCCATCGCCCCGCCCGGGCCCAGCACCTTCTCGCGCTCGGCCTCGGTGTTCAGATAGTGGATCTGCCACACATCGATATAGTCGGTGCGCAGCAGCCGCAGCGAGGTCTCCAGGTCCTTGCGGGCGCCGGCGGCGTCGCGCGCCTGCGTCTTGGTGGCCAGGACCAGGTCCTGTCGCCGGCCCACCAGGGCCTCGCCGATGACGCGCTCGTCGTCGCCGTCGCGATAGGCGCGGGCGGTATCCACATAGGTGACGCCGGTATCCAGAGCGGCGCGATAGCCGGCCACGGTGGGGCAATAGGCGCCCCCGATCCCCAGGCGCGTCACGGTGAGGCCGGTGCGGCCCAAGACGGTCGTCGGTAGTCGCTGATCCATCGCTGCGAACCTCCTCTCATGGTGCCATCGGTGAACACGATGCCTGTGAAGCGACGGTGATATGGGGCCGACGTCCCGTAGCGGCCACCCCTCACCGCGACTCCGATGGGCGAGCCACGGGCTCTACCTCTCGCCGAACCAGAGACGTCCGGGCGTGGCCGACAGGATGGCATCCCGCTCGGCGTCGCTGAGGCCCAGCGCCCCACTGAACAGCTCCAGGTGCCGGCCGTAGCTCCCCTTGGGCGTCCACAACTCGCACGGAAAGTCGCTGCCCCACACACACCGCTCCGGGCCGTAGGCGTCGATCACGGCGCGCACGAGGGGATAGGTATCGCTGAAGGGGTCCTCCTGCGACGAGCTGTCGATCAGCCAGGTGAGCTTGGCGTGAAGGTTCGGGTGCTCCGCCAGCGCCAGCACGCGCCGCATCACCGGCCCATCGACGCCATCCGCCCCCTTGGGATACATGCAGTGGTCGAGCACCACCCGCAGCCCCCGGTGGCGACGCAGCATCGCCTCCAACTCGTCCGCCAGGTCGACGCGGATGAGGACGTTGATGACGATCCCCAACTCCTCCGCCGCAGACCACAGGGCATCGACGCCCGGGTGGTCGAGATGGCGGCCGCCCCCCTCGGCAGGGACGCTGCGCATGCCGCGCACGTTGCTGTCGGCCACGAGGCGCCGCAAGAGGTCCGGGCTAGCGGGATCCTCGGGGTTCAGCGTGCAGACGCCCACCATCCACGGCGCGTTGGCCCGCGCCGAGTCGGCCAGGAACCGGTTGTCCCAGCGGTAGGCGGTGCTAGTGTGGATGGCGACGACGCGCTCCACGCCGTGGGCGGCCATCTCGCGTCGCAAATGCTCGATGGTGCCGGTCCCGGGCGGCGGGCGCAGCGGCGCGGCGATCATCGGATAGCGCGTCTCGTCGGGGCTATAGATGTGGGCGTGGGTGTCGGTGATGGGCATGGGGGTGCTCCGGCATGGCGGTTGCGGGTTGCTCGACGGCGGTCACAGGTCGCAGGTCTCAGGTTACAGACGTTGCGGCGCGGGTGCGCCGGTTCCGAGTTACGGGCCGTACGGGCGGCCGCCTCATCCGGTGGTCGAGACGGCCCACTCGCCTGCCGGCGAGGGATGCCCTTCACCCAAAGGGGTATGGCTAGAGGCCAACAGCCTCGCTCTCCTCTCTCCATACCCTCTGTCCCCTCCGCGTTCTCTGCGACCTCTGCGGTGAACTCTCCTCTAGTACAGTGGCGGCGCGTTGATGATGCCGTGGTCGATGAGCCAGGACACCGACTCAAAGACGGCCTCCAGCGAGGTGTAGCGCGGCTGATAGTCCAGCAGGCGCTGCGCCTTGGCGATGCTGCAGCAGGGGCTGTGCGCGATGTGGTCCTCGGTCATCGCCGCGTCCTGCTGCGAAACGGTGGCCTTCCACTCCTCGAAGGGCAGGAATCGCAGGTTCGCCGTCCGGCCGAACCACGCCGCCACCGCCTCGGCATAGCCGCACAGGGTGAGGGCGGCGGGCGATACGGCGTGAAAGCTTTGCCCCACGGCGTTCGCCCAGTGCGTCATGCTGTTGACGATGATCTGCGCCACGTCGTCGGCGTGCACGTGGTGGAGGGTCTCGAGGCCAAAGTTGGGCAGCGCCAGCTCCTCCCCGCGCGCCAACACCTCGAACACCTTGGGGTCGCGATGGCCAGCAGGGTTGATCGGCTCCCAGCCAGGCCCCACGATGTGGCCGGGGTGCACGACGGTGGCGGGAAAGTGATTGCGCCGCGCCTGCTCCAGCAGGTGCGACTCGGACGCCGCCTTTTGGATGCCATAGTCGCCAAAGGGTCTGCGCGGCTGATCCTCGGTGGTGGGCACGACGGTGCCGTAGCCATGGACCCAGATGGAGCCGACGAATATGTACTGCTGCACGGCGCCGCGCAGCGCCTCGACCATGCGCTGCACGCTGAGGAGGCGAAAGGCGATAACGTCGATCACCACGTCGGGGCGCAGGTCCAGGATGCGCCGGCCAAAGGCGCCGGCCAGCTCCTCGGCGGGACGATCCACGATCACCCGCTCGACGTGGTCCCAGGCGGCGTGCCGCCGGTAGGGGTCACGCTGGCCCCGCGCCAGCACCGTCACCCCGTGCCCGGCCTCCACCAGCCGCGGCACGAGATAGCTGCCGATGTGTCCCGTCCCCCCAATGACTACGACGCGCATCTCGACCTCCCCCCATCATCCGATCTGCAGCAAGATAGCACGCCGTGGCCGTCAGTGTCAATGGGGAGAGGACCAACACGGGTAGCAGTCTCAGGTTACAGGTTCCAGGGTACAGGGTACAGAAAGGCCCCTTGCTGGGGCCTGTAACCTGGAACCTGCAACCTGCAACCGCTACCCGCTCTTTCCATTCGTAGGGGACAGCGCGTTCATCCGCGTTCCCTCCCCCCTCTTGCGCCGGGCGCATCCGGTTGGGTAGAATCGGGGCAGGTAGAGCGGCCGATGGCCAGAGGAGGACAGGATGGATACGATGACCAAGCGGCAGCGGCTAGAGGCGGCGTTTCGCGGCGACCCCGTCGATCGGCCACCGGTGGCGCTCTGGCGCCACTGGCCCGGCGATGACCAGCGCGCCGACGATCTGGCGGCGTCGCACATCGCCTTCCAGCGGCGCTACGACTGGGATTTCATCAAGGTGACGCCCAACAGCGGCTATTGCGTGGAGGACTGGGGCGTCGAGACGGCCTATGTGGGGAACCTGGAGGGCACGCGCGAGTACCGCCGCTACCGCATCCAGGCGCCAGAAGAGTGGGAGGCACTACCGGTGCTCGACCCGCGCCGGGGGGCGCTGGGGCGGCAGCTCGAGACGCTGCGCGCCATCGGCGCCGCCATGGGGGGCGAGGTGCCCTACATCCAGACGATCTTTAACCCGCTCTCGGTGGCCAAGTACCTGGCGGGGGACGACCTGATGCGCGTGCACCTGCGCCGCCATCCCGAACCGCTCAAGGCGGGACTGGAGATCATCACCGAGACGACGGTGGCGTTCGTGCAGGAGGTGATGCGCGCCGGCGCGGCCGGCATCTTTTTGGCGGTGCAGCACGCCCAGTACGGCCTCCTGTCGGAGGAAGAGTACGCCACCTTTGGCCGGCCTTACGACCTGCGGGTGCTGGAGGCCGCCTCGAGCGGGTGGTTCCAGCTCTTGCACCTGCACGGCGCGGACGTCATGTTCGACCTGCTGGCTGACTATCCGGTGCAGGTGGTGAACTGGCACGATCGCGAGACGCCCCCCACCCTTGCCGAGGGGATGTTGCGCGTCCAGGGGGCGGTGTGCGGCGGGCTGCGCCAGTGGGAGACGATGGTGCGCGGCGAACCCGACGCGGTGCGCGGCGAGGCCGCCGACGCCATGGCGCAGACGGGCGGGAGGCGCTTTATTCTGGGCACGGGGTGCGTGACGCCCATCGTGGCGCCCACGTCGCACCTCATGGCCGTGCGGAGGGCCGTGGTGCAGGCCTAGCGTGGGAATGGGCTGCGGGTTGTGGGTTGCGCGTTGTGGGTTGTGAGTTGTGCGTTATGGGTTATATGCTATGGCTTGCATAGTTGTGCGTTCTGGGTTATGCGCTGCGAGTTTGGGATTGCGGGTTGCGGCAGTTGACTCCCTCTCCCTGTACTCGGGGAGAGGGTGGGGGTGAGGGGCGGATTCACGGTCACAGGTTACAGGGCGCAGGTTACAGACATGAGGATGTACAGGCGCTTTGCCCTGCAACCTGCAACCCGTGACCGCCAACGGGCGCCGCGCGGCGCCCGAGGTGCGCCGCACAGCGCCCTAGCGCTTGACGCCGTGCCGTTCGATGATCTCCGGACGCACCTCCATGCCGAACCCCGGCGCCTCAGGGGCGTGGATATAGCCCCCGTCGATGCGCGGCCGGTCGGTAAAGTTGCCGGGCCCCGTGGGCTTGCCGCCCGTCTCGCACCAGATGGCCGAGGGGGTGGCCATGAGGAGATGCGTCGCCACGCCGTCGCCGCCGTGGCTGGCGATGGGCACGTGGAGCGCCGCCGCCAGGCCGGCGATCTCCATCCACTCGCTGGGGCCGCCGGTGCGGCGCGCGTCGGGCTGCAGGATGTCGCACCCCCGCGCCTGGAGCAGCTCCGCCACGTGGTATTTCGTATACTCGTTCTCGCCGGCGGCTACCGGCACGTCGAGGGCGGCGCACAGATCGGCGTACCCCTCCTTGTCGTGGGGGCGCAGCGGCTCCTCGAACCAGTAGACGCCCGCCTCCTCGTAGGCGCGGCCGCGGCGCAGCGCCTCGACGCGGTCGAGCACCTGGTTGGCATCGACCATCAGCACGCCGCCCTGCCCCACGAGGGAGCGGGCCACCTCGATGCGGTGCAGGTCCTCCTCCAGTGTGCCGCGCCCCACCTTGATCTTGACCCCCGCCATGCCGTCCCCCATGGCCGTGGCGATGGCCCGGCGGTAGGTGTCGAGGTCCGGGTCATGGTCATAGTACCAGCCCACCATGGCATAGGCGGGGATGCGGTCACGGCAGGCGCCTAGCAGCTGCCACCCCGGCACGCGCAGCGCCCGCGCCATGATGTCCCACAGCGCCGTGTCGAGCGTTGTGAGGGCGAAATGCGCGATCCCCTCGATGCCGGTGTACTCTTGCTCGTGCCACATGCGTTCGCGCAGGCGCCGTGGCAGGAACGGATCTTGGCCGACGAGCACCGGCGCGAGCTGCAGGTCGATGAGGACCTGCACCGCCTCCGCCGAACGCGCCGACACGCCGAAATAGCAGTAGCTGTGTCCCGTGACGCCGGTATCGGTGTGCACCCGCACCACCACGCCGGCGCGCTTGCCAAAGTGATGCTGGGCGTCGGAGAAGGAAGAGCCCTCCGGAAAGCGCAGCAGGATCGTCTGAACGTCGGTGATCTTGGTCACGATGCCTCCCCTGTCTGGCCTATTCGAATCGCAGCCGCCACACGGCCAAGCCAAAGAATACCACAGCGTACCCTGCCAAGACCAGGACGGGCGTCACGACCGAGGCCAGGCCCAGGCCGCGCAGCACGATGTTCTGGAACCCATCCATGGCCCAGGCGGTAGGGAGGAGGTGGCCGATGGTGGCAAAGGTCCTCCCCGTGATCTCCAGGGGAAACCAGGCCCCACCCAGGGAGGCGAGCACGAACATGGCCACCAGCGAGTACATGACGACCTGGCTCTGCTCCCGGGCCACGGCGCCGATCAGCAGGCCCATGCTGGCGGCCCACAGCGCCAGGGCCACCATGACCAGCAGCGTTCCCAGCGGCGCGTGCATATAGTCGACGCCAAAGGCGACCTGCCCGAAGCCGACCAGGATCGCCTGCTGAACGAACACCATCACAAACATGGCGAGCACCTTGCCCGCCACGATCTCGGCGCGGCTCGCGGGAGTGGTGAGCAGCCGCTGGAGGGCGCCCACCTTGCGCTCCAGCACCAGCGCGCCGGCGGCGGTCATCAGACCATAGATAGAGAACTGCACGATCATACCCGGCGATGACTGAGCAAAGCCGCCCGCTGGGGGCGAGTCGGGCTCGGCCGCCACTCGCGCCTCGCGCATGGTCACTTCCACCGGCACGTCGCGCCAGGCGGCGACGCCGCGGCGCAGGGCGTCGCGCAGGTAGGCATCGCGCGCGGCGGCGTTCGTGAACGGGCGAACGCCCTCAGCGGCCTCGGCGCTGAGCTGCGCCACACGAGCGGCGCTCAGGGCGCGCAAGACCGCCCTCTCGATGAGAGTGCGCGCCCCGTGCCCGGTAGAGTCCGCCACATCGGTCACGAGGCGCACCTGAGGATCCCCTCCCAACAGGGCAGCCTCGGTAAAGCCGGGGGGAAGCACCAGCAGCGCCGTCAGGCGGCCTCGGGCGACGTCGTCCGCCGCCCGTCCCTCCTCATCGAGGGGAACGGCCACCGGCTCCACCGCGCCGGACGCCTCCAGCATCTCGACCACCACGGCGCTCAGCGCGCCGCCTGCGTCGCCGTCGACGACGCCGACGGGCAGGCGCGCCTCGCTCCCATCGCCGCCCGGGCGAAAGATGAGCCCAAAGAAAACGGTAAAGACGATGGGCATCGCGATGGTAAACAGGATGGTCTGCCGGTCGCGCACGATCTGCAGGAGGTCTTTTAGGGCGATATCGAGTACGCGCATCATGGGCCTCCTATGCAAAGCGTCGGCGGAAGCGGATGACGCCTACCCCAAACAGGGCGGCGCCGTAACCCAGCAGGACGAGGAGGGGCGCCACGAGCGCTCCGGCCGCGGCGCCTTCCATGGCGAGCTTCCAGGCGTGCAGCGCCCATCCGTGAGGGGTGAACAACGTCACGGTGGTCAGAGCGGCCGGCAGGTTGGGGATGCCGGTGGTCATCAGGCCACCGAGCATCGCCGACACGGTGAGCACGCCACCCATCACGGGCCCCGACTGGCGCGTGTTCTGGACGAACGACATGACGCACACGCCGAAACCCGCAGCCGCCACGATGGTGCCCAGCAGCACCATGGCGACCGCCAGCGGCCTGCCCCAGGAGATGCCAAAGATAATCCGCGTGAGCAGGATCAGCACGATGGTCTGCACGATGAGGGTCAGCCCCACCGCCAGCAGCTTGCCCGCCAGGATCGTGGAGCGCGAGGTGGGCGTCGTAAAGAGTCGCGCCAGCGTGCCCTCCTCGTCTTCGCGCACGATCGACTCGGCGGTGCTGGCAGCGGTGAAAAAGACAAAGAACAACACCATGCCTACGGCGATGGTGCCGATGATGCGCGCCCCCAGCGAGACGTCGTCTGCCACGCCGGGCGGGGGCTGGATGGCGATGGCGGCGTACTCGCCCCTGTCGCGCTCCGCGCCCTGCGCCTGCACCCACTCGGCGTAGCGCATCGCCACCTGCCCAACGACACGATCGCCCGGCAGCCCCTGCTCCGCCAACTGCGCGGCGGTCACGTGGGTGGCGATCCGAGCCCCGTTGAAGGCATCGACGACGCCGTCCACAACCGCCTTGACCAGGCCCGGCCCCAGAGTCAGGGTGGGGTCATGGACGATCTCGACCACGGCGGAGCCGTCATGCGTTGTGACCGCGGCCGATAGGTCAGGGGGGATGATCACGGCCACGTCCGCCTCGCGTAGCTCGACGGCCTGGCGGGCCGCGGCGGGATCGGCGGCCGTGGACACGACCATGTAGCTCGCCATGTCGGGATCGTTCATGGCGTCCAGCAGCAGCCCGCCGGCCCGAAAGCCGGCGTCGCCGCCCTCGTCCTGATCCGCCACCACGACGCGCGTCTGAGGCAGGGAAAAGCCACCGTCGCCGGCCAGCCCCCCAAAGGCCAGCGCGATGAGGCCGGTGACGAGGAGGGGCGCCACGAACATCATCACGAGCCCAAAGGCGCTGCGAAAGTGGCGCGTCATGTCCTTGAGAGCGATGTCCAGAAGTTTCATTGCCCCCCCTAGTCCCGCAGCGCCCGGCCGGTGAGGTGAAGGAACACAGCCTCCAGGTTGGGCTCCTGCACTTGCACCGAGGCGATGCGCACGCCGGCCCGGGTGGCCTCCTCAAAGACGCGGGGCAGGATGATGTTGCCGTCCGTGGCCAGGAGGGTCACGGTGTCCTCTCCCTCCGTAGAGACGCGGCTCACGCCATCCAGGCGACGCCAGCGGTCGAGCAGGCCGTCATAGTCGCCGCTGGTGGTCAGGGTGATGCGGTCCTGCTCCCCCACGATGCGCACCAACTCTGGATGCGTGCCGTAGGCGATCACCTTGCCATGGTCCATGATGGCAATGTGGTCGGAGAGTTCCTCCGCTTCCTCCATATAGTGGGTGGTATAGAGCACCGTCATCCCCTGGCGGTTCAACTCCTTGACGCTGTCCAGGATGTTGCGGCGGCTCTGGGGGTCGATCCCCACGGTGGGCTCGTCCATGTAGATGACTTGAGGGCGGTGGAGGAGGGCGACGCCGATGTTGACGCGACGCTTCATCCCCCCGGAAAAGGTATCCACGCGCCCCTTCTGGCGGTCGGTCAGGCCGATGGTCTCCAACACCTCATCCACCCGCGCGGCGAGCGGGCGCCCTCGGAGGCCGTACATCTTGCCCCAGAAGAGCAGATTCTCTCGCGCCGTGAGATCGGGGTAGAGAGCGATCTCTTGCGGCACCACGCCGATGACGGCGCGCACGGCCGCCGACTCGCGGGTCACCGAGTGCCCCATTACCAAGGCGTCCCCCTGCGTCGGCTCCAGCAGGCACGACATGATCGAGATGGTGGTCGTTTTGCCGGCACCGTTGGGGCCCAATAATGCCAAGATCTCGCCCTGCCGCACGTCCAGGCTGATGCCCTGAACGGCGTGGACCTCGCCAAAGCGCTTGTGCAGGTCGCGAACCGAAATCGCCGCCTGACTGCTCATCACTGCTCACTCCCTCGCTTCTGTGCGGTTTGGATGGGGCGGCCGATGTCGGCGGCGGGCGCGGTGGTGGCGCGCCAGATGACGTCCTCTCGCATCGTTGCCTCCCTGGTCTGCGCTATGACGCTCGGCGCCTGGTAACACGGCTCGAGCCGCGCTAACATGGGCGCCGGTGAGGGGGGTGGACTAGCGCATGCCGAGTGGGCCCGCCCTCTGCTCCCATCATAGCGCCCCGGGGGGCGGCGGGCACCGTGCAGCTGGTGAGCGTGCCGTCGGACAGTGGGGCGGGGTTGGCCCTGGTCAAGTGACCGGTTGTCCTTGACAAGGTGCTTTCCAACGTCTACGATACTGCCGCGACTCGGCGGTAGTTGGCTCCTCTGCGTTGCGTTCGGGCCACGTCTCTGAGGATACCTTGCGGTCTCTGCCTCGCATAGCCTATCTCGTTGTAGCCAGTGAGGAATCGCCATGCCCTTCCATATCGTTGTCGTGGATGACGATGTCGACGTCGCCCGCACCATCGAGTTGAGCCTGCGTCGCCACACCGATTTCCAGATCTCGCTGGCCTTTAGCGGAGCGGAGGCGCTGCAGGCGATTCGCCGCCACCGCCCCGATCTCGTCATCCTCGATATCATCATGCCCGGCATGGACGGATACGAGGTGTGCAGCCAGCTTCGCGCCGACCCGCTGTGCGCCGACATCCCGATCCTCTTTCTCTCGGCCAAGGGGGAGATCAGCGACCGGCTGGAGGGGTTCCGGCTGGGGGCGGACGACTATCTCACCAAGCCCTTTAACGTGGAGGAACTGGCGCTGCGCGCCAAGGCCGTGCTGCGGCGCACCCGCGCCGAACAGGCCGCCAAGGCCGAGCCCCCCACCGTCCTCACGGTGGGGGAACTGGCGCTCGACATCAAGACGTTCCAGATCACCATCGGCGATGGTCAGCGCGTGCTCCTCACGCCCGTCGAGTTTGACCTCCTCTACCACCTGATGAGCAACGCCGGCACGGTGTTCTCCAGCGACAGGCTGCTGCAGGAGGTGTGGGGCTACCCCTACGACGCCGGCAGCCCCGACCTGGTGCGTATGCACGTGCGTAACCTGCGCCTCAAAATCGAGCCCAACCCTCAGACGCCCGTCTATATCCGCACCGTGCCGCGCCGTGGCTACACTGTACCCCTGCCCGAGGGCGCCGACAGCGCCTGAGGACCCGCCCAACATACCGAACGCCGGCTGACGCGTGTCAGCCGGCGTTATCACGTTCCTCTCGAGGGCGCATCGCCCACCACGACTAGGGCGCGTCGCGCGTCCCATCGGGGGGTGGAGCCCCTTGCCCCAGCGCCCGGCACAGCGAGCGCAGCGCCTCGCCCACCTGCTCAGGCCGAACCTGGCGGGCGGCGCGGTTCTCGGCTTCCACCGCCTCGCACAGCTCCTGCCGGAGGATCACGATCTCCTGGGGTGCCTCGATCCCCAGCTTGACGCGATCGCCGCTCACCTCCACGATGGTGACGCGGACACGGTCCTTGCCCTCACCGATAACGATGCTCTCCCCCGGCCGGCGGCTGAGGACTAGCATGCCGGCCCGCCTTGCGCCACGCCCGCGTCTGCAACGACCACGGGGTGGCGCGCCGAATAGCGCGATTCCGCCAGCACCATCTGGCACGCCAGACCGGTATCGGGATTGTAGACGATGGGTCCCAGGAGGTTCGCCGTGATGGTCAGTGGCTCGGGCTGGATCACCAGCATGCACAGCGTGCTCGGCTCCTGATCGGGCCCCAGCCCCAGCGCGGCGCGCACGTGCGCCGGCACATCGATGGCATAGGTGGGGCAGACGCGCGACGGCTCGGTGACGACAAAGCACGCCTCTTCCTCGTCCTTGCCCTGCAGCCAGGCCACGGGCGAGCCATCGGGCGAGCGCTCTAGTTCAAAGTGCTGCCAGTCGGGATACCCGACGAGGCCATCCGGAAAGATCAGCGTCCTCGGACCGGTCAGCGGCGATTCCGACATCCGCGGTGCTCTCCTCGAATCGTTCTCAGCGCAGGTACTCAAAGAGGGTCGGCTGCGGCAGCCCCCCCGCCACCTGCAGCAGTGCCAGATACGAGTTCTCTTGACTGGCGAGGTGCATGATCGCCTCGGCCAGATCGATATCCTCCACCTTGGACAGCTGCTCTCGGACGCTGGTATCCACGTCCTTCAGGCGCTCCTGGCGCTCGCACAGGTTGCGCACCCGCGTGCCCACCGTGGCTGTGAGCATCGCCAGGTGGTCGGCGGCGTCCTCGAGTTCGGTGCGGCAGGCTTCGATGGCGTCCGGATCGTTGCGCAGGGCATCCGAAAAGTTGCGTAGCGCGGTGTACACCCCCGCGAACACCTGGTCCCCGGGAAAGTTGACCTGCATCGTCTCGCCGGGGCACACCTCGCGCATGATAGCGCCCTGATCGCCGTGGTAGGTGACGGTCATATCCGCCTCGAGGCTGAACGGCTCGGCGTCCGTCTGAAAGCCCGCCAGGATGTAGCGCCCCTGGTGCTGCGTGTTGCCCGTCTGCACGGCGTGGGCCAAGAGTTCGTCCACCTCGATGGCGATGGCGTCCCGCTCCTCCTGCCCTATTGTATCATTGCTGGCGGCCAGAGCAAGCACCGACACTCGCGACATGACGTCGGTGACCGTCGCCATAGCGTGTTCGGTGGCGTTCAGCCAGCTGGTGGCCAAATCGATGCTGCGCTGATAGCTCTCGTTGGCGCGCAGCACGGAGCGCATGCCAAGTGCCTGCTCGGCGGCAAAAGGGTCGTCGCCCGGCTTCAGGATGCGCTTGCCGGAGGCGATCTGAGCCTGTAGCTCCTGCAGGCGGCGCCTACTGACGTTCATGTCGCGCACCGCCTGGCTCACCATCATATTTGTCGTGATTCGCATGGTTGCCCTCGGTAGGATTCCGCGCCTATCTTCCGACGAGGCCCATATTGAGCAACGTCTCGATCATCTGATCGACGACGGTGATCATCTTGGCCGCCGCCTGGTAGGCGCGTTGGTAGCAGATCATGTTGGAGGCTTCCTCGTCCAGCGACACACCGGAGACCTGATCTCGCCGATCGCGCAGGTGCGCCACCATCGCCTCGCTGGCATCCTGACTCGCCTCCGCGTGGGCGGCCTGCAGCCCGATGCGGCCGATCATCATGCGATAATGGTCGCTGATAGTGATGCTGCCCCCCGCCAACACCGTGCGGTCGGCCACCTGGGCGATAGCCAGCGCGATGGCGCCATCCCCCGGGCCGGTGGCGTGGCCGGGGTCCGCAGGATCCTCGGCGGCCGTCGCCAGTCGCGTGAGGTCCGCCACGTCGCTACTCAGGCAGATGGTGGCCGCTGATGTGCCCTCGAAAAAGTCGAGTCCGGTGGAGCCGTCCAGGCCGTACCCCATGCGGTGGACCGCGTTCACCTCGCTGACCAGGGCCGCAGCGATTTCGTCCAGGCTCGTCAGAACCCCCGAAATCGCCTCGTCGCGCGCCTCCAGGATACCGCCCAACCTGCCTCCACCGGGGGCGACGGCCACCGACCGGTCGACCCACTCGACATCCAGCAGCGTCGGGTCGCCGACGCTGGGCACCGCCTCGAGCACGGCCGCCTCGCCGCGCATCACGAGAAAGTGGCCGCCCATGAGGATGGTGGCGGTGCCGCCCTCCTCCTCGGTGTAGGTGATGTGGCACAGCTCGGAGAGGCGATCTACGAGTTGGTCGCGCTGGTCGAGGAGGTCGTTCGGTTGGTCGCCCACCGCCCGCACGGCGACGATCTGGTCGTTGAGCTGGGCGATCTCCTTGACGATGTCGTTGATGTCCTGCACGTAGGTCTGGATCTGGGTGTTCAACTCCTGGCGGTAGGCGGCGATCTGCTCCGAGTAGGTGCGGATCACGTCAGCCAGGCGGGCGCCCTGCTCGCTCACGGCGGCGCGCAGTGCCATGCTCTCGGGGTCGGCGCTCAGGTCGCGCCAGGCGCCCCAGAACGCATCGAGGGTATTGGACAGCCCTCCGTCCGACGGCTCGGGCATGATCGCCTCGATGTGCTGCAGCGATTCGCGCATCACCTCCCAGTGCCCCAAGGCCTGATTCTCCATCCAGATACTGCGGCTGACAAAGTTCTGGTTCAGGCGGCGAATCTGGGTCACCTGCACGCCCATACCCACCTGGCCGGCCTGCGTCGACCGCGTCGCCTCGGGGACGGTATAGGGACCCTCGGCGCAGAACACGGGCTCCTGCCGTGAAAAGCCGGGCGTGTTCACGTTCGCCACGTTGTGGCTCACGACCTCCATCGCCTGCTGGTGCGCCATGAGCGACCGAAAGGCGATGTTGAGGCCCAGAAATGGGGATGCCATCACACCTCCCTGTGCTGTCCTCGTGACCGAGGTCTAGACCTGGCGGTTCAGGAGCAGCGTGTTGTTGGCCGTGGGCATGCGGACAGCCCCACCCGCCCCGTACGCCGGCGACTCGCCCAGAACGCTCGATAGCACGGCCGCCGTCCGGTCCACCTGCAACAGGCCGGTCCGCACGAGGAGGGCGTTCTGGGCGTTCAGCACGGCAAGGGTGTAGGCCCGCGCCTCGACGGCGCTCCGCAGCGCCTCCAGGCGAGTCCTCGCCTCGAGGGGCAGGTGAGGCAGCAGGGCATGGACGTCCGGCCCCCTGCCATCCTCCGCGACGAGCCCGATGCCGTCCGCGGCCGCGCGCACCGTGGCGTCCAACGCCTCCTGCGTCTTGGTGAGACGCGCGGCGCAGTCGTCCTGCGCCGCGAGTAGCTCGGGAAGCTGCGCGGGCCTGAAGCGGGATAACGCCTGCTGCTCACGCTCGGCGAGCGCGATCATCTCGTCACAGATGCCCAGCTGCGCCTCGATGAGCGTAGCCAGTTCCGATGTACATCCGAGTTCTGACATGCCTCACCTCTCGGGGTAGACCACTCCCAACAAGCGCTCGGCCAAGGCGTCCTCGGGTATCACATAGCTCCCGTTCTCAACGGCCCTGCGCAACGATGCGACCCGTTCGGCGCGCTCAGGCGGCGCCGCCGAGAGGGCCTGGTAGAGCCGATGGATCTCCTGGGCCCGCGACGAGAGTGTCACGCGATCGGTGCGCCGGATCTCTCGCGTGCAATCCCGCGTCGGCTCCGCGTGGTTGAGAGCATCGAGGCCCTTCTGGCGAAGCTTGGCGAGCTGCTCGGTCCTGCCGTCAATCCTCATCGACACGCTCCTTGTCCTTCCGGCGTGGCATCGCCTCGCCCTCGAGCGAGGACCACCCGGAAACCGGGCGGCAACACGGCCTCAGAGAGGGTATCGGCACGGCAGGCACCATCTTGAGCCCCGAGTCGGCGTAATATCCGCCCCAAGGAGTGCTGGCGACAGGCGCTATCGCTTGAGGTTGCTGGCCTCCGAAGCCATCTCATCAAACGTCTGCAGCACGCGCGCCGAGACGGCATAGGCGCGCTGCGCGCTGACCAGGTCCATCATCGCCTCGACGAGATCCGTGTTCGAGCCCTCCACCGCCTGAGCGGCGACTTCGGCCCAGGGTTGACCGTCGGGGCGCAGGGGCATGGCCGGCCCGGACTCTGGCGTGGCCGTAAAGAGGTTCTGACCGATGTGATTCAGGCGCTCGGCGGCGGCGAACCCCATGATGGTCATGCGCCCCACCTGGCGCCGCGCGCGCTCTCCATCCGCGTCGACGAACTCGGCCATAATGGCGCCGTCGGGGTTCACGTGGAACCCCTCCGCACCCTCGGGGAGCGTCACGGCCGGCTCCAAGAGGTAGCCGTCGGCGGTGACGATCTGTCGCGTCGCGTCCAGGGAAAAGCGGCCATCGCGCGTGTAGGCCGGCGTGCCGTTGGGCAGGCGCACTTGAAAGTAGCCCGGCCCATCGATCGCCACGTGCCACGACGATTCGGACGGCGCCAGGGTGCCCTGGTTGAGGTTCGGGCTCACGTCCGATACGCGCACACCGAGGTAGCGCCGCGGGTCGAGCTGATCGGGCAACTCGGAGGCGCCGTCTAGCGCTTCGGCAAAAAGGGCGTGACTGCTCTTGAACCCGGGTGTGTTGGCGTTGGCAATGTTGTTGGACACCACGTCCAGGTACGCCTGATTGGCGCTCAGGCCCGACGCCGCCAGTTTGTACAGTGAGGACAGGGATGTGATCATGTCTCGGATACCTCGCGCTCCGCCTTGGAGGGTACGGCCAAGGCGCTAGATCTTGGCCAGCTCGTTCACAGTCTGGTTCAGCACCTCATCCTGCGCCAGGGTCATGCGTTGGGCGAGCTGATACAGGCGCTGGATGGCGATGAGGTTGGCCATATCGCGGCTCATGTCGACGTTGGCGCCCTCCAGGTAGCCCTGCTGCACGCGAGACTCGGCGGCGGCCTGGGGCAGAGCGCCGTCGCCCGCCGCAAAGGTCGTGCCGCCCACCCGCTCCAGGGCCTCGAGGTTGCCAAACTCGACGATCCTCAAGCGCGCACGCTGTTCGCCATCCACCAGGATCCCGCCGTCCTCGCCGATAGCGATCTCGCCCACCGGCAACTGGATGGGCCCACCCTCGCCCATCACGGCGTGCCCCTCCGAGGTGATGAGCATGCCCGCCTGGTTCTGGTGCAGCCTGCCGGCGCGCGTGTAGCGGAGGCCGGAGGGGGTCTGTACCTCGAGAAAGCCCGGCCCCGACATGGCGATGTCGAGGGGCCGGTTCGTGTTGCGCAGCGCCCCCTGGGAAAAGTCGGTATCCTCGCCGGCGATGGCCACGCCGTTGCCGTCGCCGTGGACGACGACATTGCCCTCGGCGTCCATCGTCTCCAGGATGGAGGCAAAGTCGCTCAGCGAGGTGCGGATATGCTTGTAGCCCACGGTATTGGCGTTGGTCATGTCGTGTCCCAGGCGCGCCTGCAGCCACATGGCCGCCGTCATCCCCGAGACCGACGTATAGATCCCCTCGATCATCGCGACTCTCCTGTTGATCTCTCGCGCCGGACGCGCGCTGCGGCAAGCTGCTTGCGCACTCCCATGACCATCAGGCCGGCCGACGCCGCCGCCGCGAGTAAAAGGCCGAGGGGCGCCGGCGCGCCGGCCCCCGTGACCGGGAGCCTAGGGGGCGACGCCGGCGTATCGCCAGCCGCCTGGCCTGGGGACGCTTCCCCGGCGACAGCCTGGCCGCCGGGGAGCTGCGAGTCCTCCCCCTCGGAACCACTCGCCGTCGGGCCGGTGGTGCTGGCCGGATCCTGTGCCCAGATGCCATCGAACCCATCCGCGTCGCCGGCCACGGGGCGCGCCATGGCGTTCGGGAAAACGCCCGCCACCGTGCGCCGCGCATCGGGACGCGGGTCGTCATCGGACATGGGCTCGGCGCTGATCACCAGGAAGCGGAACTCGGCTGGCTGGAGGCCGGGGTTGGACAGCTCGACCTCCGCGTGGCCGGCGTCGTCCACTTGAAAGGTGCCCACGCTAAAGAGGGTGTCTCGGTCGTCGGCGCGCACCAGCCACACCTCGTAGTGCAAGGCGGGGTCGTGGATCATGTGATCCACGGTGATCTGGGCCCGCCCCTCACCGGCGTTCACGTAGGCCTGACCGGAGGCCTCGTAGGGCCCCCAGTTCGATACCTCGGGGAGGTAGCCGAGGTAGATCGTCACCCCCTTACCGTTGGCTACGCTAGCCTGCGGGAGGGCCAGCGTAACGGCCGCCAGCAGCAGCGCCAACAGGGCCGTCAGGCAAGCCCATCTCATGAGTCTCTCGCTTCGCACGGATCGTATCCTTTCGTCGCCGTCGGCTGCGCCCGCCGGTATTGCCGCAACGGGGCGTCCGCTCAGGCCGTGGTAGCGGCCACCATCATCGCCATGGGCTCGGAGGCCGACTCCTCGTCCCGCGTCTCGACATAGCCCGCTGCCTCGAGCACGCCGCGCAGGTTCATGATCGCCTGCGCGTGAAGCTGGCTCACCCGCGACTCCGAGACCGACAGCACCTCGCCGATCTCGCGCATGGTGAGTTCCTCGATATAGTAGAGCGACAGGAGCAACTGCTGCCTCTCGGGGAGCCTCCTGAGCGCTACGCGCATCTCCTCGAGCAACTCGGCGCGATCGTGCTGCTCCGCCGGCTCGCAGTCATCCGAGGCCTCGAGCAGGTTCTGCAGCGAAAAGGTCTCGCCATCCTCCACCAGGGGAGCGTCCAGGGAGCAAACCTCCAGGCTGGCATCGCACATCGTCTGTTGGAGCTGCTCCGGGCTGACGTTCATGAACTCGGCCAGCTGCTCCTCGGAGGGCGGCTCACCCAGGGTCGCCACCAGAGTCTGGACGGCGTCCTGCATGCCCTTTACCCGGCGCCTGGCCGACCGCGGGAGCATATCGCGGGTGCGCAGCGCGTCGAGGATCTGCCCCCGAATGCGAATGGTGGCATAGGTGATGAACTGGATGCCGCGTTGGGGGTCAAAGCGATCCACGGCGTCGATCAGCCCGACGATCCCCTCACTCACCAAGTCCTCGCGATCCAGGTAAGAGACGCCGAACCCCAGGCGCTCCACCACGTAGCGCACGAGATGCATGTTGCGCGTGATGAGTTCCTTGCGGAGGGCCGGGTCTCGCGATTCGGCATACCGGGCCCACGTCTGCTTGGCATCCATCTCTAGAGCCGTCTTGTCCATTGCCGTCGCCCCCCAACGTTATCTACCAGTTCTTTGCAACGACGTCACACTTACGAGGCCGCCTCGGCAAGATAGTCTGCCGAGTCTGAGCCGTCCTGCGCCGATGAGTCAGCCCGGCCGGGCGCTGCCGCAGGAAAATCCGCCCGATGGCCGCCGACGGCCGGTTCGCCGTCACGGGTCTGCGCCTCACCCTCCGCCGCGCCCGACGCCGGAGCATCGGGCCGGGGTGCGTCCGCCTTCTCGTCGGCGGCCTCGTCCTCCTGGTTGCCGGCCTGCACCATCACGGCGTTCACGCCCCATCCCACCAGCCCAAAAGCCAAAAAGGTCACCAGCCCGCGGATCACGGCCGTGGCGGCCTCGGCACCGCCCGTCCAGGAGAGGAGCGACACCAGGGCGCCCCACAGAAGCGACAGGTGCCAGGCGGCGCGAATCCCCCAGCGGCAGAGGACGTCGAGTTCGTGGGTCACGTCCATGGGCTCGGACGGCATGGTACTCATGGTTCGCTTTCCTCCTCAGTCCGCGCCTCAGGCAGCCGCACGTAGCGACACCATGGCGTGGGCCTCTACCTGGGCCGTCGGCGCGATCTCGTTGTACGAAAGGACCGTCAGGCTCGGCAGCGAGCGCTCCGTGAGTCGTGCCAGCGGTCGGCGCACCTCGGCGGAGCAGAGCAGGATCGGCTGATGGCCGACCTGGGCGAGCTGCTCCATGGTGCGCCCGATCTCCTCCAGCAGGTCCTGCGCGGTGCCGGGGTCGAGCGACAGCGTGTGCATCCCCCCGCCATGCCCCGGGCGCAGCGCGTCGGCGAGTTCCGCCTCGGTAGCGGGATCGAGGGTCGCCACGTGGATGACGCCCTCCTCGGCGTGCTGGTCCGAGATCGAGTAGGACAGGGCGCGCCGCACCAGCTCCGTCAGAGTGGAGGTATCACGCGTCTCGCCGGCGTAGCGGCTCACCGTCTCCAGGATGGTGCCCAGGTCGCGGATCGAGACACGCTCGCGCAGCAGGTTGCGCAACACCTCCTGGAGTTCGCTGAGCGAGAACCGCTCGGGGACGACGCCGTCCACCGCGGCAGGCACCGCCTGGCGCAGGTTATCCAGCAGGTCCTGCACGTCCTGCAGACTGAGAAGCTGCGGCGCGTGGGCGCGGATCGTCTCCGACAGGTGGGTGACCAGCACCGAGAGCGGATCGACCACCGTGTAGCCGGCGAGTTCGAGCTGGGCCTGCTCCGACTTGGTCACCCACCACGCCGGCAGACCAAAGGCGGGCTCGGTGGTGGCGTGGCCCTCGGGTGCGGGCACGCCGGGCTGCGTGGGCATGGCCAGCAGGTGACTGAGCATCAACTCGCCCCGCCCCACCTCGGCGCCGCGCAGCTTGATGCGGTACCGGCTGGCCGGTAGGCGCAGGTTGTCGCGGATACGCACCTTGGGCAGCACGAACCCCAGCTCCATGGCCAATTGCCGCCGGATGTTGGTGACGCGGTTCAGCAGGTTGTCCTCGCGCATCTCGTCCACCAGTGGGATGAGGGCAAAGCCAAGCTCCACCTCCAGCGGGTCGACCTGCAGCAGCGCCGCGGGGGATTCGCCCGCCTCCAGGAGGGGCGCCCGGCCGCCCGCCCCCTTTTGAGCGGCCGCCTCGGCAGCACCCTCCTCGGCGGCCTGGCGGCGGCGCTTGATCAGGGCAGCGCCCGCGCCAACGGCGGCGCCCAGCGCCAGGAAAGGCAGCGTAGGCATGCCGGGCACGAGCCCCAAGAGCACCAGGAACCCGGCTACCAGTGTCATCGCGCTGCCATCCGAGAGCTGCCGGGTCACATCGCTACCGAGCGACTCTTCCGACGCCGAGCGGGTGACGATCAGGCCCGTGGCCGTCGAGATGAGCAGAGAGGGGATCTGCGTTACGAGACCCTGGCCCACCGTCAGCAGGGTATACGTCTGCAGCGCCTCGATGATGTCCATGCCGTGCTGCCAGAGTCCGATGACGAACCCGCCGATGATGTTCACCACCACGATCACCACGGCGGCGATGGCATCGCCCTTGACGAACTTGGACGCGCCGTCCATGGCCCCGTAAAAGTCGGCTTCCTGCTCCACCATGCGCCGGCGGCGGCGCGCCTCCGTCTCGTCGATCAGCCCGCCGTTGAGATCGGCGTCGATGCTGAGCTGCTTGCCGGGCATGGCGTCCAGCGTAAAGCGCGCCGCCACCTCGGCCACGCGGCCGGCGCCATTGGTGATCACCAGGAACTGGATGACCAGCAGCGTCACAAAGACCACCACGCCCACCACATAGTTGCCGCCCACCACAAAGCCGCCGAAGGTCTCGATGACGCGGCCGGCGGTGGCCTGCGCCAGGATCATACGGCTGGCCGAGACGTTCAGGCCCAGCCGGAAGAGGGTGATGATGAGGAGCAGCGACGGGAACACCGAGAACTGCAGCGGCTCGGTGATGTACATGGCGATGAGGACGATGAGCACCGACACGCCGACGTTCAGGATGAGCGCCATGTCGAGCAGCATCGCCGGCAGTGGCGCGATCATCATGCCGATGATCAGCGCCAGCGCCACGGCAATGAACATGTCGTTGTACTGGGAGGCCTTTTTCGGTTGTGCTGTTGCGGTCGCTACTGCGGTCATGGTCTCGTTCACCTGATTGGACGGGCGTCGGATTCAGAGCCTGGGCGGACCTGCATGTCCGCCCCTACGCGTTCGGCGTCCCTTGCCGTGGGCGGACACGCGGGTCCGCCCCTACCTGCAGACGGGGCAGTGCCCTGCCCGTGCGACATCCGCTACCTGCGCACCGACTTGAGGCTGTACACGTATGCCATCACGCCGGCGACGGCGTCGTAGAGGTTGCCGGGAATCTCGCGACCGACCTCCACCGACTTGAACAGGGCCTGGGCCAGCGGCTTGTTCTCGATGATGGGCACGCGATGCTGGCGTGCCAGGTCCTTGATCTTTTGGGCGATGAGCCGTTGCCCCTTGGCAGTCACGGTGGGAGCCGACATGGTCTTGCCGTCGTACTTGAGCGCCACGGCATAGTGCGTCGGGTTGGTCACCACCACGTCCGCCTTGGGCACCGCGGCCATCATGCGGCTCTGGGCCAGGTAGCGCTGGCGCTGCCGCAGCCTCCCCTTGAGCTTGGGGTCGCCCTCGGACTGGCGCATCTCCTCGCGGAGTTCCTCCCGCGTCATGCGGAGGCCCTCCCACCACTGGCGGCGCTGCAAGAGATAGTCGATGAGCGCCAGCCCCATGAACGTCATCCCGATGCGCAGGCCCAGGTCCAGGGCGATCCCCTGCCAGGTGGCCCAACAGAAGGCCAGGCCATGGTGCGGCAGGGTCAACAACTCGGGATAGACCTTGCGAATGCCGCTGTAGGCCACAGCCGCCACCACGGCGATCTTGAGCGACGCCTTGGCCAGCTCGATGGCGCCCTGCTTGGAGAACATGCGCCGCAAGCCGGCCAGCGGGTTCAGCTTGTTCAGGTTCGGCTTCAGCCCCTCGAAGGAGAACAGCAGCCCCGTCTGGAGCACGCTGGCGCCGACCCCCGTGACCACCAGCGCCGCGATGAACGGCGCCAGCACCAGGCCAAAGTGTAGCCCCCAGTCGATGCCGCCGCGGAGCAGCCCGGTCACCGAGAGTTCGTCGCGAACCGCCAGCGAAGAGAGGCAATCCCGCGTCAGGGCGCCGAGTTCGGATGCCAGGCGTTGCGTCATGGGGCCCATCATCCAGAAGCCGGTCACCAGCACCAGTGCGGTGTTGACCTCCACGCTGCGGGCCACCTGTCCCTTGCGCCTCGCCTCGGCGATGCGATGGGGGGTCGGGGCCTCGGTCCTCTCGGGCATCGCGTCCCTCTCCTACGGCGAACCAAAGCTCAGTTCGTCACCAGTAGAACCACCATATCGTCGATCACCCGTCCCAGGCGGTCCACCATGTAGCCGGCCATCCACGGCAGCGCCAGGATGAGCGTCACCAGGCCCAGCGCCATCTTGAGCGGCGCACCCACAAAGAAGACCTGCACTTGGGGCACCGCCCGCGCGATGATCGCCAGGGCCACATCGAGCAGCAGCAGCGTACCCATGATGGGCATGGCGATGGACAGGGCGATGGTAAAGAGTGTGCTCGCCAGCACCACCAGCCGCTCCCCCGCCAGGGCGTCCAGCGCGAGTTCGCCCGCTGGCACCAACTCGAAACTGCGCTGAATGCCCATGATGATCCAGTGGTGGCCGTCAACGGCCAGAAAGACGAGCACCACCAGCACGGTGTAGACCTGCTCCAGCGCCGAGCCCTGCTGCTGCACCAGGTCGGGCATGTTCGGGTTCACCATGTCGGCCATGCGAAAGCCCGACTGCAGCCCGATGTAGGTGGCTGCCATCTGCACGCCGACAAAGGCGATCAGGCTGCAAAAGCCCACGATCAACCCCGCCAGGAACTCTTGCCCCACCAGAAACGCCAGCGGGAACAACCCCCATGGCTCTTCGAGGGGGGGCTGGGTGCTAACGATGACGCCCGCCAGCAGCACAGCCAGCCCGATGCGAACCGGCGCCGGGTAGCGCGAGGTGCTGAACACCGGCGCCACCATGATGATGGCCAGTACGCGCACCGTCACCAGCAGCAGGTGCTCCACCTGGGCGATGGTGAACGTCACCGCATCCCCTCCGCTGCGCCTAGCGCGCCATGGGCGCGAGTCCGCCCAGCATGCGCGTGGCGAACTGGAGGAGGTTCTGCAGCATCCAGGAGCCCAGGACCACCAGCACGAGCGACACCCCGATGAGCTTGGGCACAAAGGTGAGCGTCATCTCGTGGATCTGGGTGAGGGCCTGAAAGATGCTCACCCCCAGCCCGATGACCAGGCCCACGCCCATGATCGGCGCTGCCAGCATCAGTGATACCGTCAGGGCATCGCGGGCCAGTCCGAGAACGAACGCCTCCGTCACCGGGTCCTCCTACGCAAAACTCTCGATGAGCGACTTGATGATCAAGTGCCAGCCATCCACCATGACGAACAACAGGATCTTGAACGGCATTGAGATCAGCGATGGCGGCAGCATCATCATCCCCATGGACATGAGCGTGCTCGAGATGAGCAGGTCGATCACCAGGAAGGGCACAAAGATCATGAACCCCATCTGAAAGGCCGTCTTGAGTTCGCTGATGACGAACGCCGGTACGAGCACGTAGGTCGGGATGTCGTCGGGCGTCTCCGGCTGCTCCATCTTGGCCAGGTACACGAACAGCGACAGGTCCTTCTCGCGTGTCTGCTCGAGCATGAACTCACGGACCGGCACCACCCCGCGCTCGTACGCCTCCTGGTGCGTGATGCTCCCCTCGAGATAGGGCTGCACCGCCTCGGCGTTCACGGTGTTCCACGCCGGCACCATGACGAAAAAGGTCAGGATCAGGCTCAGCCCGATGACCACCTGCGTCGGCGGCGTCTGCGGCGTTCCCACGGCGTTGCGCACGAACGAGAGCACGATGACGATGCGCGTGAACGCTGTGATCATGGTGAGAATGGCCGGCAACAACGTCACCACGGTGAGGAGCAGCGCCAGTTGCAGCGGCGTGCTCACCGTCACCGCGCCGGCCGGCTCCGGCGCCGTCACCTGGGCGGAGAGCGTCACGCTGCTATCGGCGGCGCATCCTGATAGGAGGATGGCGCTCCCGGCCAGCAGCGCCAGGGCCATCGCGCGCCTTGAGATGCGTCTGGGAGCGGGGGGGCGGTTGCGCTTCATGCTGGGCTCACAATGCCTCGGGCCGGCCCACGCGCAGCCGCTCGCTCAGCCACGCCAGCCGGCGCCCGCCCGCCGAGGTGAACAGCCGCGCCGCCCCGTCCCACTTGAACTCGTTGGTTGCGACCACCTCGGGCTCTTGGGGCGCCTCCATCTCGGTCAGCAGGCTCAGCGACTCTTTGCAGCCGCCCAACAGCAGGTGCCGCCCGTGCACGCGCACCAGGTACAGGCGCTGGCCCTCGCCCAGGGACTGCGTCTCGAGCACGTGGATCGCCTTCCGCCAGCCGCCGGCGGTCTGCGCGCCCAGCAGGCGCCGCAACCCCCAGAGGGTGGGATAGATGAGCAAGAGCACGATGCCCAGCTTGGCCAGCAGCTGCACCTCGAGGCCGTCCATCATCTAGTCCCCCAGCCCCTCGAGGATCTCCTTATTGGGCGAGAACACGTGGGTGAGGCGAATGCCGAACTGCTCGTCCACCACCACTACCTCGCCTTGCGCCACGAGGGTGCCGTTCACCAGGACGTCCAGCACCTCCCCCGCCGAGCGGTCCAGTTCGATCACCGAGCCGGGCCCTAGGGCGAGAATCTCCCGCACCGGCATCTCGGCGCGCCCCAGCTCGACGGTGATGTGCAGCGGTACGTCCAGCAGGATCCCCAAGTCGCTGAGGATGTTCTTTTCTCTCCTCCCGGGCGCGGCGCCCAGGGACGAGAACTGGACCGGCTGCACCGTGACGGGCGGCTTGGGCTGGACCGGCGCCACCTCGGGGCGGGCGGTCTCCTTGTGCGGCTCGCGCTTGGCCGTGGCGGTCGAGCCCCGGGTTTGGCGCGGGGCGGACGGTGGCTCGGGCGCGCTCTCCTCGCCGCGCGCCTGCGCCAGCAACTGGTCGATGGTGTCTTGGCCGAGGGGCGTCTGCGCCGCGGTCGCCTGGGACCCGATGGCGCCGTCGAGGAGGTCATCCTCCGCCGGGGCGGGCGACGCGTCCTCAGCCGCCTCGTCCTCGAGGTTCTCGTCGTCGGACGCGACGCCCTCTTCGGGGACGGGCTGCTCGAGCAATCGGCGCAGTTCCTCTTCGTCCAGACTAATCCCGTTGGTGTCAGCGCCTTCGTTGGGTACCATAGCCTTGGTTCCTCGCTACATCGGGGTGAGTGGGATCGCCCGGCCTGGGCGTCCTCACGCGATTCCCGTCGCCAATCGCCAGCGCGCCTTCGCGCGCCTAATCCTCTTCGGCCACGCCGGTGACGCCCACCGCCAGCCTCTTGCCCCGCAGGCCGGGGCGACATCTGAACTTGATGCGGCCGTTGACGTTCACCGTCAGGTCCTCGTCGACGCCCCGGTCCAGGGGTATCACGTCGCCGGGCTGGAGCTGCAACAGATCGCGGAAGGCGAGTCGTGCCGTGCCCAGCGTCACCGAGACCGGTATCCTGGTGCGCTGCAGCTGGCTGACCAGCAGCGCATGGTCCTCCCCGCGCTCCTCATCCTCTTGTTCGTGTGTCATGATGAGGTGGGGGCGCAACGCCGGTGCGATGGGATGGAGCAGCGAGAGGGGCATCAGGAAGGACAGCATGCCCGAGGCACTCTCCACGTGGATCTCGACCATGGCGACAAAGATGATCTCGTCGCCTAGGGCGCCTTGCACCATCTCGAGGTCCACGGTGCTGCTCTCCAGCACCGGCTTGACCTCGACGACTTTGCTCCACGCCGTCTCCAAGCCGCGGTTCACGTAGCGCATCACCGCTTCCATCAGCGCGATCTCGATGTTGGTGATCTCGCGCCCCTTGTCGACGGGGGTAGTGGAGCGCCCTCCGAGGACGCGCTCCACCAGGATGCAGACGAGTTCCACGCCCATGATGAGCAGCGCCCGCCCGGGCAGCGGCGCCAGCCGCAGGACGTTCACCATGCTGGCGCGCTCGGTGTCCAGCATCCCCATCACCTCGCGGCCGGTGCTCTGCTCGAGGTAGACGAACCGCGCCTTGACGTCGCATCGCAGGAGCACCGATAGCAGGGAGCTGAGCTGCCGAGAGAAATCCTCGAACACCAGCTTCAGGGTGCGCATCTGCTCCTTGGAAAAGCGCGCCGGCGAGCGAAAGTCGTAGCGTTTCAGGTTGTCGTCCTTCGGTCGCTTTGCCTGGGGGACGCCCGTCGCCAGGCTGCTGAGCAGCGCGTCGATCTCGCGTTGCGACAGCGTCCGTTCCTCGGCCGCCACACCGTCCATGCGATCTACCTCACTGCACGATAAAGTCGGTAAAGTACACCGCGATCACCTGGGGCTCGCCGATCACCTGGGTGAGGCGCTCCTGGAGTTCTGCCCGGAGTCGATTCTTGCCATCCAGGTTATAGATGTCTTCGTAGCTCTTGCTGGTGAGGAGGCTCGTCAACATGTCGTCGATGACGGGCTTGCGAGCATCGACCTTGGCGACGACTTTGCCCCGCATGACCTCGCGCTCCGCCTCGGGCAGGTTGTAGTAGCTATAGTCCGGCGGCAGGAACTCGAGGACCACGGTGACCTTCAGGTAGCGGCGCCCCACCGGATCGAGCAGGTTCACGATGCGGCTGCCGGCGTCGTACATGATGCCGTCGCCCATCTTGGGATAGACGACGGGGGCCGCGGGCTGGCCGGTGCTGCCGGCCACCGGAGCGGCCGTGCCCTCGCCGACGGGCAGTGTGCCGGAGGCCGCCTGCGCGTTGCTCACCTCGATGTAGATCGGTTTGGGGAGGTTCGAGGGGATCAGGATGTAGGCCATAAAGAGGACCACGAACCCTACGACTCCCAGGACTATGAGGCGCTTTTTGTTTGCCAGAAGGTTTGCCATGGTTCAGTTACCGCCCTTGAGTATGCGCTGCTGCGTCGGGTGCCTTTGAGGGAGGCGCCCGGCTTACCCGCCGACGCCGGTAATGGGTTTCTTGATGGCCTCGAGTTCGGGCAGGAGGTCCACCCTGAACTCGTGACTGTCGATGGGATAGATGATGACCAGGCTCGCCCGACGGTTCATCGCCCGCCCCTCGGAGGTATCGTTGGACACCAGCGGCTGATAAGAGGCCAGGCCGGCCGCCGAGAGCCGCGTCGGGGGGATCCCCCGCTCCACCAGGTAGCGCACGATGCTCACGGCACGCGCGGTGGACAGCTCCCAGTTGGTGGGATAGTCCGGGTTGTTCGTCGGACGATCATCGGTGTGCCCCTCCACCCGCACCGCGTTGGGCATGGTGTGGAGCACCGCCGCGATGTCGTCCAGCGCCTCCTTGCCCTTGGGCTGCAGTTCGGCGCTGCCGGGAGGAAAGATGAGGTCTTCGCTGAGGCTGATGATGACCCCCTCGATGTGGGTGCGCACGGACACCTGCCCCTCAATGCCCGCTCGAGCGATGGCGTCCCCCAGCTCGGAACTGACGTCGGTGGGATCGTACGAGACGGTGGGCGCCTCGATGAGCACCGGCTTGCTGTACTCGGACTCCCACGAGCCGCCCTCTTCCTCGCTGATGGGCACGATGATGGCGCCAGACCCGCCGCCAAAGGCGCGCTGTAGCGACTGGGCCACGCGGCGGTACTTTTCGAGGTCGATCTGGGCGGTGGAAAAGAGCATCACAAAGAACACCATCATCAGGGTGATCATGTCCGAATACGTGAGCAGCCACCGCTGGGAGCCCCCCCCACCCTTTCCGGCCATGTCCTACGCCTCCGTCTCGCGCTCGGAGGGCGGGATGAAGGCGCTGAGCTTTTCACGCACGATGCGCGGCGACTGGCCGGCCTGGATGGCGAGCACGCCCTCCATCACCAGGCGCCGAATGAGGAGTTCCCGCTCGTCCTTGGCCCGCAGCTTGCCCGCGATGGGGAGGCAAAACAGGTTGGCAAGCATGGCGCCGTACAGCGTGGTCAGAAAGGCCACGGCTACCGCACCACCCAGCTCATCCGGGTTGGTCAGGTTGCCCAGGGCGGTGACCAGGCCCATGACGGTTCCGATCATGCCCATGGTGGGCGCATAGCCGCCCATCCCCTCCAGTAGCGCGATCCCCGCGTTGTGGCGCTCGCTGGCGAGCTGCTGGTCGGTGCGCAGGATGTCACTTACGGTGGCCGAATCGACGCCGTCGACCACCAGGTTGATCCCCTTGCGCAGGAACGCGTCCTCGATGCTGCGTGCAGCCTCCTCCAGCGTCAACAAGCCGTCACGCCGCGCGCGGTCGGCCAGGCTGACCATGAGTTCGATGGTTTCCCTGGGGTTGGACAGATAGGCTTGAAAGCTCTGGGCGACGAGCTTGGGCAGCATCATGACGGTGGTCAGGGGAAAGTTCACCGCGGCCGCGCCGAGGGTACCGCCCACCACGATCACGACGGACGACACGCTGATGAGGTCCGCGGGGGAGCCGCCGTCCATCATGAGGCCCCCCATGATAGCGCCAAAGCCCACCACCAAACCGAGAATCGTTGATAGCTCCATACTCGCCTATCCACCTGTCAGAAACTGGTCCGCCTGCCGACGTCCGCTCGCGCCAGAAGTACGACTCACGCGCGCCTGGCCGCCGCGTTGGGCGACGTCTGCGCGCCATCCGGTGCCTCGCCCGAACCCACACGTGGTTGCCAGTTGTGGATGGCACGCCGATACGCGATGACGGCGTCCACCACGGCCTGCGGCGTCTCGCGCACGACCACGCGATCGCCATTCGCCAACGAGACCACCGTGTCGGGCGTGGCCTCGACAAAGACGATCATCTCGGCGTTTACGTGAACGGCCGCTCCATTCAATCGGGTGACAGCGATCACGTCCCTACCCCCAAATGGCTGTGTGGGGCGGAGCGCGTCCGCCCATGGCAACTGCCGACGGCCTCAATCATAGAGTAACGGCTGCCCGAGGTCAGTAAACTGGCCGTGATAGTGCCGTGAATGTAGCGTGAACGGGCTCAAGAGGGTAAAGGGGGCAGCCGTGTGCATAGAGACGCACAAAACCACCGTATTTCGCCGTGGTTCGGGCGGAGTTGAGGGCCGCCGCGAGCCCTTCACGCCAGGTTTATGCCCCGGTCCTCAAGTTTGGGCGCGAAAGGCGGATACATATATAGAGACAGCCCATGCGGCGGTGCGACTGCCGTGGCGGCCGCCGTCGCGGCGCCATCGGGGCCGCCATCGCGGCCGCGCCGCAGGAACATGCAGGGGCGTTGCACTCATCCCGGTAGCGCCGGACGATCTCTACTGCAAGGAGTTACATCGATGGCTATCGAAACCAAGGCGCAGGTGAGCGAGGAGCAGGTCGTGGTGTTTTCCCTGGCCGAGGAGCTGTACGGCCTGGATATCTCGCGGGTGCAGGGGATCATCAAGATGCCCGAGGTCACCCGGGTGCCGCGCGCGGCCGAGTTCGTCGAGGGCGTCATCAATCTGCGCGGTGAGATCGTCCCGATCATCGACCTTCGTAAGCGCTTCCGCCTAGGCGAGCACGGCAACGACGCCGACACGCGCATCATCAACGTCGAGATGGGCGACCACCTGGTGGGCCTCATCGTGGATGCCGTGGAAGAGGTGCTCAACATCCCCTCTGACGCCATCGAGCCCCCCCCCGAGCTGGTGACGACGGTGGATTCCGCCTACCTGCGCGGCATCGCCAAGCTCCAGGAGCGCCTCGTCATCCTGCTGGACCTGGATCGCGTCCTGTGCACCGCAGAGCAGCAGGCCATCGGCCGGCTGAGCGCCGAGGCGGCTTAGCGCCCGAGCGTCCGGCCCGTCATCGCCATCGATAGCAGCCGACCATATTGCAGCGGGGAGCCCCCGATGGAACCGCCATGCCCCTGACGTTTGACGTCTCGCCCGACGAGATCGAGGCCTTTATGGAGGACACCAACGAGCAGTTGGCGCTCCTCGACCAGGCCATCGTCGAACTGGAAGCCCACTCTGACGACGAGGCGCTCCTGCAGTCGATCTTTCGCGCCGCGCACACCCTCAAGGGAAACGCCGGGCTGATCGAACACCACCGCATGGCCGAGCTGACCCACGCCCTCGAGTCGGTGCTCGATCGGCTGCGCAAGCGCCTGCTGGAGGTGACGCCGGCGCTCATCGACGTTATCCTGGCCAGCGTCGACGCACTCAAGGCGCTCAGAGACGAACTCGTCACCCGCGAGGAGAGCGGCGTCGACGTGGCCTCGGCGGTGCACCGCCTGCACGCCTACGAGGAGGTTAGTGCGGCGGCACCCACGGCCGCCGAGCACCCCGGCCTGCGCATCACGCCGCAGGTGCGCGCGCGGCTCCAGGCAGCCGATGCCGCCGCATACCGGATTACGGCCATCGTGGAGCCGAGCAGCATCGCGCCGGCGGCCCGCATCTACCAGGTGCACGCCGCATTGAGCGAGGCCGCCGAGGTGCTGGCCTCCGCGCCGCCCCCCGACGAGATCGAGATGGGCACCACCGCCACGCGCTACGAGGCCGTCGCCCTCAGCACGCGCGACCCCGAGGAGCTGCGGAGCGCCATCGCCACCATCCCCGAGGTCGCCGACATCCAGGTCGCGCCTCAGGCCGCGTCCCTCACCCCCAAGCAATCCTCCACACCCACGGAGGGGCCGCCGGCGGGCGCCGCCCCCCAGATCGACCTCGACACCAAGGTGCGCATCGGCATCGACCAACTCGACCGGCTGATGAACCTCACGGGCGAGCTGGTGGTGAGCCGCACGCACCTGCTGCAGATCGAGAGCGACTTGGCCACGCGCGGTGGCGACCAGGTGGTCACGGACCTGAACCAGGTCACCGTCCAGCTGAGCCGCATCATCGACCAGCTACACGAGGAGGTGATGCGCGCCCGCATGGTCCCGGTGGCGTCGCTATTCACCAAGTTCCCGCGCCTCGTGCGCGACGTATCGCGTCGCCTCGACAAGAAGGTGAACCTCATCATCGACGGGCAAGAGACCGAACTCGACCGCTCGGTGATCGAGGCGATCGGCGACCCCGTTATCCATCTGCTGCGCAACGCCATCGACCATGGGCTGGAGCCAACCGCGGAGCGGCTGCGCCTCGGCAAGCCCGAGACGGGCACGGTGCGCCTGGCCGCCCACCAGCAGGAGGGGCACATTCGCATCACCGTCTCTGACGACGGGCGGGGGATCGACGCCGCCAAGATGCGTCGCAGCGCCGTGGAAAAGGGACAGCTTACGCCCGAGGCCGCCGAGGCGCTGAGCGACAGTGAGGCGATCGAGATGGTGTTTCGCCCGGGGGTCTCCACCAAGCAGGAGGTCACCGACCTCTCGGGGCGCGGCGTGGGGATGGACATCGTGCGGACGAACATCGAGCGCCTCAACGGCTCCGTCGAGATCCACACCGAGGTGGGCCTCGGCACGACCTTTGAGCTGACCCTCCCCCTGACGCTGGCCATCATCCCCGCGATGCTGGTGACCACCGGCGGCAACGTGTACGCCGTGCCGCTCTCGTCGGTGGTCGAGGTGCACCAGCTCACCGGCCGGCAGATCCAGACGGTGGACGGCAGCGAGGTCATTCGGCTGCGCGATCAGGTGCTGCCGCTCCTGCGGCTGTGCAGCCTGTTCCACATCACGGGCTCCAGCGGCTCGAACGGCCACCCGGGGTCGGGCGGCCGGCTCGTAGTCGTTCGTTGGGGCCGCATCGAGGCCGGGCTGGTGGTCGATGAACTGATCGGCAACCAGCAGGTGGTGATCAAATCGCTGGGCCCCCTGCTGACGGGGATCCGGGGGCTGGCCGGTGGCAGCATCCTCGGCAGCGGCCGCATCGCGCTCATTCTCGACGTGCCCAACATCATCAAGCTGGCCATGAAGCGGTAGCGACTTATGCCGCCGATCGGGCTTGGCAAGCGCAGAGGTGCACCATGGAGACGGCTGGCGCTCTGACGGACGGGATGCAGGCGCTGCTCGAGATGCTGGCCCAAGAGGGCCTGGAGAACGCCGCGCACGGCTTGTCCGCCTTTGTCGGGCACGAGATCACCCTCGCCCGGCCTCGGGTTACGATGATGCCCATTGCCGAGGTTCCCCTGGTCCTGGGGGGCCCCGAGACCACCGCCGTGGGTATCTATATGGCCGTCGACGGCGACATGGACGGGCACATCATCCTGCTGCTCCGGCGAGAGGACGCCGCGGAACTCGTGGACCTCCTCCTGGACCAGCCCGCGGGCACGACGGTCGAGTTGGGGCCCCTGGAGCGCTCCGCCCTGGCCGAGGTGGGCAACCTCACCGGCGCGATCTTTTTGAACTCGGTGGCATCGTTGTGCGGCGTGAGCGCCCGCCCCTCCCCCCCGGCGGTGATGGAGGACATGGTCGGCGCCATCCTCGACGTGGTGATCGTTGCGGTAGGGGCCATCGCGGAGAGCATCGTAGCCATCGAGACGGTATTCCAGAGGTCGGATCGTCACGTCGAGGCGCTCTTTTGGGTTATCCCGGACCTCGATGCGCTCTGCCACTCGCTAGCCTAGAGGAACAGCATGGATCGGGATGCGTCGCAAGTGATCAGCGTGGGCCTGGGGGAACTCTGGGTCAGCCGAGATTCCAGGGCGTGCCTCGTGGCGCACGGCCTGGGGTCTTGCGTGGGGGTCTGCGCCTACGACCCCGCAGCCAAGGTGGGGGCGTTGCTGCACGCCATGTTGCCCGAGCACAACGGCCAGGCGCCCGCGCAGTCGACCAAGTTCGTGGACAGCGGCATCCAGTATATGCTCCAGGAGCTGGCGGGCCAGGGCGCGGTGCGCCACCGGCTCGTCATCCACCTCACCGGCGGCGCGCACATGCTCACCGCCCCCGGATTCAAGAATGCGCTCAACATCGGCGCCCGCAACGCCGAGATGGCCAGGGCCGTCCTCCAGCGCGAGGGCCTGCGCCTTTCCGGCGAGGATACGGGCGGGCACTGGGGACGCACGGTCAAGCTCTACATCAGCAGTGGCAAGGTGACGGTGCGCTCGGTGGGCAGGGGGGAGCAGGACCTCTCCCTCTGACGCCGGGATCAACATGCGATAGGAGAACGACGGTATGCCCAAGGTACTCATAGTCGACGACGCACAGTTCTTGCGGGTGCGACTGACCCGCATGCTGACGGAGCACGGTTACGACATCCTGGAGGCCGAGAACGGCGATCGCGCCATCGCTCAATACGAGGCCAACGCGCCGGATGCCGTGCTGCTGGACATCACCATGCCCGAGAAGGACGGGCTCGAGGTGCTGCGCGAGATCCGCGACAAGCACCCCGACGCTCGCGTGGTCATGCTCACGGCGCTCGGCCAGCAGTCGATCGTCCTCGAGGCGATCAAGGCGGGGGCGCGCGATTTCATCGTCAAGCCGTTCGAACAAGAGCGCGTGCTCTCGGCCCTGCAGAAGGCCTTGGCCTGACGGCGCGGCGCCCTGGCCGCGGTCGCCATCCGGGAGACGCTCTATGCACCCGATACGCATCCTGATCGTGGATGACTCGGCGTTCATTCGCTACGCACTGACAAAGCGGTTGGACGAAGAGCCCGATCTGACCATCATCGGCACGGCCCACGATGGCATCGACGCCCTCGAAAAGGTCGCGCAGCTGCAGCCCGACGTGGTGACACTGGACATCGAGATGCCGCGTCTCAACGGGCTGGATACGCTGCGCCAGATCATGGCGCAACACCCGCGCCCCGTCATCATGCTGAGCACGCTCACACAAGATGGCGCCCGCGAGACGTTCCGGGCGCTGGCGCTGGGTGCGGTGGATTTCGTCCCCAAGCCGACGACCACCATCCACATCCAGCAGGTGCTGGACACGCTCAAGACCAAGATTCGCGGCGTGGCCCACGTGCCCGCGGGGCGGCTGCGCCTGCTGCGTCAGACGCCGGCACCGACGGGCGCCGCCCTATCATCAGCCGCCCCATCCCGCCCCCTAGGCGCGAAGGACGTCGTGCTGGTGATCGGCGCCTCTACGGGGGGGCCCCAGGCCCTGCAGCGCGTCGTCTCGGGCCTACCCGCCGACCTGCCGGCCGCGCTGGCCATCGTGCAGCACATGCCGCCGCAGTTCACCGCCACGCTGGCGGAGCGGCTGAACGCGCATTCCGCCTTTGCCATCCGCGAGTCGGACGGCACCGAGACGCTGCGGGTGGGACAGGGGTTGCTGGCGCCCGGCGGCCATCACCTCGTGCTGCATCGCGGGGGCGGCGTCGCCCTATCGAGCGCCCCGCCGCGCAACCACGTCCGCCCGGCGGTGGATGTGACCTTTGAGTCGGCGGCCGAGGCCTACGGCCGGGCGACGGTGGCCGTCATCTTGACGGGAATGGGCTCAGACGGCACCGCCGGCGCCCACCGCATCAAGGCCGCCGGCGGCCTGGTGCTGGCCGAGGCGGAGGAGACGTGCGTCGTCTATGGCATGCCTCGCAGCGCGGCCGATGCCGGCGTCGTCGACGCCCTCGTGCCCCTGGACGACATGGCGGAGGCGGCAGCGCGCATGGTGCACAAGGCGAGGGAACTGCTATAGTCGCGATGGTGCGGTGGGAACGCCGGCAGCCATCAAGCGACTACTCGCGAGAGGAAGCGACAACGCGATGGAAGACAGCGAGTACACGATCGTCAAGCGCAAGGTGATGGAACTGGCGCGCCTCGACCTGAACAACTACAAGAGTCGGCAGGTGCAGCGACGGCTGGACAGCCTATTGGCGCGCTCCGGCTATTCCACCTGGCAGGCGTACTTGGCGCACCTGCAGAACGATCGCGACGCCCTGCAGGCGTTCAAGAACTATTTGACCATCAACGTCACCGAGTTCTTTCGCGACCCGCTCAAGTGGGAGTACCTCGAGAAGAGCGTGTTGCCCACGCTCTTGAGCGAGAGGAGGCGGCTGCGCATCTGGAGCGCGGGCTGCTCGCACGGCGCTGAGCCCTACACCCTGGCGATACTGCTGGACGAACTCACCGGCGCCGCTACCCGCCACCATATCCTGGCCACCGACATCGACGAGGCGATGCTGGCCACGGCCCGGCGGGGAGGGGCCTACCCCGCCGCTGAAGTCAAGGCCGTCACCCCCGCTCGCCTGGCGCGCTACTTTGAGGCGCAGGGCGACACGTACACCGTGCGGCCGGATCTGCGTGGCCGGGTGACGTTCCGCGCCCATAACCTGCTGCACGACCCCTTTGAGGGGGATTTCGACCTGATCGTCTGCCGCAACGTGGTGATCTATTTCGTCGAGGAGACCAAGCGGGCGCTGTACCAGCGCTTCGCGCAGGCGCTACGCCCCGGTGGTGTGCTGTTCGTCGGCGGGACAGAGATCGTCCCCGCCATGCCCGCGCTGCCCCTCGGCAACATCGCTATCTCATTCTATCGTCGGAGGGAGTCACCAGCACCATGAACGTCAAGTACCTGAACCCGTTCATCGAGGCCGCCGCCGAGGTACTCCGACTGGAGGTCGGCGCCTCCATCTCCCGAGGGCCGGTCGCGTTGCAGCGCTCGCCCTACACAGCGCGCGATGTGACCGTCTCGCTCAGCCTGATCGGCCGGGTCGAGGGGATGGTGCTGTACGGGCTCTCTACGGACACGGCGCTTCACTTGGTCTCGCGGATGATGGGGGAACCCATCGTCGAGATGGACGAACTCGCCCAGAGCGGCATCGCCGAGCTGGGCAACGTCATGACAGGACGGGCGAGCATCAAGCTGGCCCAGGCGGGCTATGACTGCAATATCTCTACCCCCACGGTGATCCTGGGATCGCAGACGCGCATCTCCACGCCGGACCTGCAGGGGCTGGCGTTGCCCCTACAAACGCAGTACGGCGACATCGAGATCAACCTCGCGCTGCGTGAGGCCACGACCTTGTCTACGGCCGCCGCGGCGATGCGCGCCTCGGCGGGCTAATGCCCCCGCCCAGTTCTCCAGCTATACGTCGCGCGCCCCCGCGTTGACGGTGTAGCAGACGCATCCCGGGGGCGCCGACCGGGCGCGCCCCGGCCACGCCTGCTGCCCCACACGAGCGCCGTCTTCACGGTAGTTTTATCAGCCCGCGCTCAAGGCGCCTGACGGCGATGCCGATGTTATCATCGACGGCACGATCGAGAGTTCGCCCGCCGCACGTCCCCCCTCGAGCAGGGCTCTCACCATCCAGGTACCGAGGTATCAGCATACCATGCCAAATAGCAGCAATCGGGCGGTAACTGCACCGCTTGCGCACGAGGCAAAGCCGGATCCTGCCCTCGAGGTGCGGCATCGGGCCGAGGAGGCCCTACACGCGGGGGATTGGTCGGGGGCCATGACGCTGCTCAGAGAGGCCCTGGACGAACACCCAGATTGGGGGCAGGGCCTGGCGCACCTGGGACTCTGCATGGCGCACCAAGGGCGCCTGCAGGAGGCGCGCGGCTACCTGATCCAGGCGGCGCGCCTGTTGCCGGATGACATCGACGTCTACTATAACCTTGGCGCCGTTTACCAGCAGCTCGGCGAACACGGCAACGCCCTCTCGTGTTACAAGGAGGTCGTCCTGGCATGCCCCGAGGACCACGCCGTGTACACCCAGATGGCCGAGAGCGCCCTGCGGCTGGGGCGGGTGCAGGATGCCGCCGTGCTCTATACCGAGGCGGTGAGGCTCAGCCCGGATGAACTGGGGAGCGCGGCCGCGCTGGCGCAGATCCACCTCCAGCAGGGCGACCTGCACCACGCGAGCGAGGTCTTGCGCGGCGCGCTGACGCACCATCCCGACGATACCACGCTGAACCTGGGGATGGGGCTGGTCCTCGAGTTACAGGAGCGCTACCGTGAGGCGCTGCCGTACTTTCGCAACGTCGTGCTGGCCGACGACCAGCACGAGGAGGGGTACTATCGCTTGGGCGTGTGCGCCCGCGCCTCGGGCCTGCTGCAAGAGGCAGAGGCGTTCCTATCACAGGCGGTCAAGCTCCGCCCCGACTATGCCGAGGCGTGGCACGAGTTGGGCGAATTGCACCACGATCGCGGCGACGTAGAACTGGCCATCGCCATGCTGGAGGAGGCCCTGACGCAGCATCTCGCCATCGAGGAGCGGCGCAAGAGCTGGGGCGAGAGCCCCGACCCGGGCCCCAAGGCGCAGACGCTGAACGCGCTGGCGCGCTGCTGCCAGGCGTCGGGCGACGCCCAGCGGGCGCGGGACCTGTGGGAGGAATCGCTGGCGGTGGTGCCCGACCAGCCGGAGACGACGCGCGCCCTGCAGGCCGCCACGCCGCGCTACCGGCGCACCAGCCTGACCATCGACTGACGCCGACCGCACAGGACACCCCTATCCGGCGCGCCACGCCTCGCGCACCGATCGCCCGCGTGGCGCGCCTAAACGCACCTAGAGGCCCTCGCGGGCCTTCTTTGTGTCTTGGCGTTCACATAGCTTTCACAGCTTGTTCACGATCGCTTTACTGACACCCGTCATGCTGCCCTGCTATAGTCCGAGGGGCGGGCAGGTACGCTGCCGCCCGATTTCGCGAGGCTCACGGAAGGCGACCCCTGATGGACGACCACAGCCCGATAGCGTACGACGATGCCATGGCCCGCGCCGCCGCCCTGGCGGAGGGGGGCCGCCTCCCCGAGGCGACCGCCGCCTACCGCCGCGTCGCCACCGACCACCCCCACCAGCCCGGCGCCCACTATGAGCTGGGCATCCTCCACCACCAGTTGGGCGAGGTCTCCGAGGCGATCGCCTGCTTTGAGCGGGCCGCCGCCCTCATGCCGCGCGACGCCAGCATCTGGAACAACCTCGGCGTGCTGCACTATGCCCAGGGGAACGATGCCAAGGCAGAGCAGTGCCTCCGCCAGGCCGTGGCGCTCGATGGGGGGTATGCGGAGGCGTGGTTTGGGTTGGGGAGGGCGAGCGAGAGGGCCGGCCGTCGGGGTGATGCCGTCGTTGCCTACAGGGCCTGCCTGAGCGCCGATGCGAGCCAAGGCAAGGCGGCGCGTTCCCTCGAGGAGCTGCAGGACGCCGGCGCGGGCACGCTCAAGGTGGGTTTCGTCAGCCTCTGGTACGAGCGGGGACAGGCTTACGTGACGCAGATGCTGCGCAACGCGGTCGCCATGGAGCACGAGACCTATGTGCTTGCCCGCAACGACACTGACGCTAGCCGCTCGCTCCTCACGACGGCTCACGAGTGGGCGATCCCAAACCTGACGACGCACCCCGAATACGCCTTGCCGCGCGACCTGATACGCCAGTGGATTACCGACAACGGCGTGGAGGTTGTTTTCTTCAATGAAGAGTACGACCTTGGGCTGGTTCAGGCGGCGCACGAGACAGGCGCCCGCACCATCGGCATCTACTACTGGGAGCTATTCGATCCGGCTGCGGCCGAGCCCGTGAATGCGGTATACGACGCCGTCATCTGCCCCACGCGCTGTTCCTACGAGCGCTTCCGCGCGCTGGGGATCACCCGGGCGGTGCACGTGCCCTGGGGAATCGACACCGACCTGTTCAGGCCGGTGGATCGCCCCGTGCGTGAGAAGGTGCGGTTCTTCCATCCCGCGGGCTGGGGCGGGCTTCACGCCAGGCGCGGTACCCAGGCCGTCATCGACGCTTTCCGCGAGGCCGACCTCGCCGACGCCGAGCTGCTGGTGCACACGCAGCACGGTGAGGGAATCGAGCGCGAGGGCAACATCACCATTCGCCACGGCACCGTCCCGCGCGAGGAACTGGTGCGCATGTACCAGGAGTCGGACGTGGCGGTTCTCCCATCCAAGTGGGAGGGGCTGGGGCTGACGTTCCTCGAGGCGATGGGGTGCGGCCTGCCCATCATCACGCTGGACGCGCCGCCAATGAGCGATTTCGTGGTCGACGGCGAGACGGGGATCCTGTGCCCCGTGAGCGAGAGCACGCGGTACGAGGGGATCTATGTCGAGGGCGTCGACGCGACGACCGCGGACCTGGCCGCGGCTATGGCTCGGCTGGCCGAGCGGGAGACGCTCTCCGCTATGCGAGCAGCGACGCTCTGTCATGCGCCCGAGTATGCCTGGAGCGAGCGCGGCCGGGCCGTGCTAGACATCGTAGCCGCGGTGCGAGCCGAAACGCCCTGCACCGGCCTCCCGCATCGGGCCCTGGGCCTCCCTCGTAAAGACTACTCCGGCTGTAACATCATTCACCGCACCAACCGACGGTACCTGCGGGGGGGAGACCATGAGGAGCAGGCCACCGTCCACCTCGTGGGGGCTCGGCGCTCCAACTTTCCATGGGGGATGGAGAACGAGATCTACCGCGCGCTGGAGCTTGCAGGCTGTGGCATCGTCGAGACCGACTTTCGACAGGAGTTCGCCGATCTCGCGCACAGACTCGATCGACCCGCCCACCTACTCCTGGCCGTGAAGGCGAACGGCATCCCGCCAGAACTGATCCGCCAGCAGTCGTGTCCTACCGTGCTGTGGTACCCCGATGACATCTTTGCAGCCGAGCACGCGCGGCCCCAGTTGGCGTACAACGGGGCGGCATTTGACCGCGTGTACACCTTTGACCCCTGCGCCATCGACGAGTACCGGAAGCTGGGGATACGAGATGTACGCTGGCTGCCCCTGGCGGCCAGCCCGGCCCTCCATCGGCGAATGTACCTTCCAAAGGTCTATGACGTCTCCTTCGTGGGCAACGTCTACCCCAACCGAAGACAACTTCTCGAACGGCTGCGCAACAGGTTCAACGTGCTCGTCACACGAGCGTACACCGATGAGATGGTACGCATCTTTAACCAGAGCAAGATTACGCTGAACCTGGGGATCGGGCCCACGGGCATTCAGCTTCGGGTGTTTGAAGCCTTGGCCTGCGGGTGCTTCCTGCTCACCAACGAGATCCCGCTCCAATCGCGGCTATTCACCGACCGCGAGCACCTTGTATACTTTGGCGACCGCGACATCGAGGACCTCGTCGCGTACTATCTCGACCACGAGGATGAGCGTGAAGAGATCGCCCACAACGGGTATCTCGAGGCGCACGCCAAGCATACCTTTGCGCATCGCGTGGATACGATCCTGCAGGATACTCTCTCGCCACACGCCCCGCCAAGCAGTGCGCCGCCCGATGGCGTCCTCGAGGTCCCAGTCTCGCGGCAGGGAGAACGCCCGTCAGCCGCGATTCGTCCCCAGGCGAGCCAGCACGCGACGGTCGCAGTGTTTGCCCCTACATGGGAGGGTCGCGTCGATGACCTCGCCCTCGCCCATATCGAGACGCTTCGCGACCTCGGCACGCAGGTCTCGGTGAACGCGGTGAGCGACGACTGCTCCTGTGTTCTGAGCTATGGAGACACCGTGGCCGAGACGGCCCTGGCGGCCGCCCGCCGGCACCGCCTGCCGCTCTTTGCCTACGTCCTCGACATACCATTCTGGCGCCTCGATGCACCGCCGTACGCCGATCACTATCGCGGGTTCAGAGAGATTCTCATTGGGGCGGACCAGGTGTTCGCACTCTCCGCCGAGACGGCCCGGGCCGTCAACGCGTTCGCCGATCGCGAGGCCACGGTGTGGCGGATGGGCCTGCCGATGTCGAACATGGATCTCTCCCGTGAGGAACTCGACGTCGAGCCGGACGATCAGATCATCTATGTGAGCAGAATCGTCGAGCACAAGCATCCGGAGTTGATCATCGAGGCTCTGGCGACGATTACGGACGCGCCCCGCTTGCTCATGATGGGCAAGTCGGGCGAAGGGCCGCTGATAGACAGGTGCCAGCGGCTCGCCCGAGAGGTTGGGGTGTCCCTGGATGTCGTCATAGGAGCCCCCAGGCTCGAGGTGGCAAGGCAGATTCGCTCCTCCAAGTTCTTGGTCACCGCGTCGACGTTCGAGGGGTTCGGCATGACGCCTGGCGAAGCACTCCTGCTAGAGAGGCCGGCGCTGGCCTCGGATCTTCCCGTCTTTCGTGAGGTGTATGGCGACCATGTCGACTACTTTGCCCCACTGGACGCGGGAGACTTGGCCGTCAAGATGCACCATCTCTTGTCCGATGACGCCTACCGTGCCAGGCGTGGGCGCGAGGGACGCGCTTTCGCTCTCGAAACCCTCACCGTTCGACAGGCAGCAATCGAGCTGCAGCGCTTGCTCGATGAGCGCGTCGCTGAGCGCACGGCGTGGCCGCCGGGGGTCAGCCGGCCGGCAGATGCCCATCGTCTCAGTCCGCCCCATGATGCGTCGCGGTACGACGGCGCGTATTACTGGCGGACCGAGGCGCGCACGCGTTACGCGTTTCAACCCATGGCGGCGCATTTGGCCGGCACCTTCCGGCCCGCTCGGGTGCTCGACGTGGCCTGTGGCATGGCCTTTCTCATCAAGTGGCTGCGCAACTATGGGGTTCGCGCGTACGGATGTGATCACAGCCAGTTCGCGGTGGAGCATGCATCGGAGCCACGCTACCTCGCCCCGGGCGGCTTGGACGTGCGCGCGTATCTGCAGCGTGCATCCGCGCAAAACTTGCCATACGCCGACGATAGCTATGACCTCGTCTCGTGTCTCGATCTGTTGGAGCACCTCGAGGTGCCGGACGCGGTCCAGGCCTTCCGGGAGCTGGAGCGGGTAACCTCCCGGTTCCTGTTCATGATCATCACCGTGCATGACGAGCCGGATCCCGATCTGATTCTGCCCAAGGGATCGAAGGGAGACCCCACGCACGTAACCGTTGCCGGTGAGGCATTCTGGCGGAAAAAGATCGCCACCCACACACGTCTGACGCAGAGACCGGACCTCGAAGAAAGGGCCAGGCGGGACCTAGGGAATATCCTTCCTTGGACGTTCTTCATCTATGAGAAGGCTGCCGCCGGCGCCACGAACGCGTGAGAGAGAAGGCCAGGGACGACACCATGACACAGCAGGCACTCTATACCCCCACCCTCTCCATCTGCATGATCGTCAAGAACGAAGAGCGCTTTTTGGCGCAGTGCCTGGAGAGCGTCAAGGGCGTGGCGGACGAGATCGTCATCGTCGACACGGGGTCCACCGACGCCACCGTCGATATCGCCCGGGGCTACACCGACAAGGTGTTTTTTCACGCCTGGAACAACTCGTTCAGCGAGGCGCGCAACCACTCGCTGCGCTATGCAACGTGTGACTGGATCCTGCAGATCGACGCCGACGAAGAGCTAGAGCGGCAGGACGCTCCGATGCTGCTCGAGACGATGCGCAAGGTGCACCCTATGCCCGATGTGAACGCCGTGGGCATGCCGCTGCTCAGCACCCTGCCCGCCGGACGCCTCGCCAAGCACTACTTTCCCCGCCTCTTTCGCCGAGGCAAGGCGCATTTCGAGGGGATCGTCCACAACCAGCTCAGCTACGAGGGCAACCACCTGGTGTGCGAGGTGCGCTTGTGGCACTATGGCTACAACCTCTCGCGCGGTGACCTGGAGCGCAAGTGGAAGCGCACCGGCGACCTCCTCCTGCAGCAGCTCGCCGAGGATCCCGAGAACACTTTTGCGTGGATGAACCTGTTGCGGGTGTACCGCAACTCGGGGCGCCACGAGGAGGTCATCGAGCGCGGACTGTGGGTGCTGGGGCTGCCTAACGTCCGGCGTCTCCATCGCCACGGCGTGGCGTGCGACGTGGCCATTAGTTGCCGTGCCCTGGGGCGCTATGCGCAGGGCGAGGCGGTGCTCCTGAAAGAGCTGGAACACATCCCCGAGAGCCTCGACCTGGTCATGGAGTTGGGCTTGATCTACTTTGCCCAGGAGAACAAGACGGACGAGGCGCTCAGCCAGTTCAAGCGCTTTCTCACCCTGAAGCGAGAGGAAACCCTGAATCCCAAGCCCACCGAGCTGGTGTACGACCACTATAGCTCGGAGGCGATGGCGTGGAACCACTTGGGCGGCTGCTACGACCGCCGCGGAGAGCTAGATAAGGCGATAGACGCCTTTCAGCGCGCCATCGCGCTGTGCCCCCAGGAGGGGGACGCCTACGCCAACCTGGCGCTCTGCTATGCGCGCACCGACTCCCTCTCCCAGGCGGAGGCCGTCCTCAAGAGGGCCATCGCGCGCGGGGCGGCGAACCCCATCGTGTGGCGTCGATTGGGCGACATGTACCGCGCTCAGGCCCGGCTCACGGAGGCCGAGGACGCCTACGCTCTGGCGCACCGCTGCGAAGCCGAAGTCGCGGCTGAGAGTGACGCGGCAGACCAGGCGCCGCCCATACCGCCCCAGGCAGCGGAAGGCCCGCGCCCAACGCCTACCAAGGCTCTGCCATTTCTTTGGAAGACGCTGACGGACGATGGCGCCGGTTGGCGCAATGCCGCCCTGCAACAGGCGCGCTCGTACGCCGCACGCGGCGAGTTCGAGGGCGCCATCGCGCAGCTCGAGCAGTACCTGCAGGCGAACCCTAGCGACATGGATGCCCTCGCCGATCTGGCCACATGCTACGCCCACCTGCGGCAGTTCTCGGCGGCCCTGGAAGGGTATCGCTGCGTGCTCGCCGCTGCGCCCCACGACGCCCTCGTGCGACACAACGTCGCCGCGCTACAGCGGATCGTCGACGTGCCCGGCGCCCCGGTATAGCGTGCGGTAGGCGTGGGCAGACACGCAGAGCTGCCCACGCCTGCATCGAGTCGACGCGTTCCATGGATATCTCCCCGCACACCCTCCTAGATACCCCCGCCGTTTGCGCAACTTTTACGGCCCACCCTCTAGGCGCGCGCGCTGGTGCCGATAAGCACTAGTGAGTGGTCGCATTCGCACCGATCTTGCTACGCACGGAGGAGGTGTCTATCGGGAGCCGAGACGGATAGGTCCCTCGTTTCGACGCGATGGCTATCTCGAGTCTGGGGGTAAGGATACCCCCACCACGATTGCACGGAGGTAATCACCATGGCCGACTTTACCCGCATCGCCACCAACATCGCCGCCCTGCAGTCCCTCAACTCGCTGCAGAACATCAACAACAAGCTCGGCGTCGCCCAGCTGCGCCTGTCCACCGGCAAGCGCATCAACTCCGCCGCCGACGACGCCGCCGGCCTCACCATCGCCACCAAGTTCGACTTCAAGGCCAAGGGCCTCGGGCAGGTGCTGGCCAACATCGCCGACGCCAAGTCCCTCATCTCGGTCGCGGAAGGGCACCTGAACAACATCAACGACATCCTGACCAAGATGAAGACCAAGGCCACCCAGGCGGCCAACGACACCTTGGGCGCCGACGAGCGCACGGCCATCTCCAACGAGCTGAAGCAGCTCAACACGCAGATCGACAACGAGGTGCGACAGGCCCAGTGGGCGGGCGTCCATCTGCTGGTGGGCAGCAACTGCACCTTTGCCAGCACGACGACCGTGGGGGCCTTTAACTTCCAGGTGGGCGTCGGGACGACGACCGCCGACAAGATGTCGTTCCAGATCGCCAGCCAGGCGTTCGGCACGAGCACCGCCCAGGTCCAGATGGCGTTCAACTCGCGCGACCTGAAGGTTCAGATCGGCAGCGGCACGAGCGAGTGGTCGGTGGCCAGCCAGGCCTCGGCGAACGAGTTCATGTCCAAAGTCGACGCCGCCAGCCTCAAGGTTTCACAGGGGCTGAGCTACATCGGCGCCATCGTCAACCGCCTCGACTACCAGGAGGCATCGTTGAGCGTCGCCAAGGTGAACACCGAGGCGTCCTGGAACCGCATCATGAACGCCGATATGGCCTACGAGCAGCTCGAGGCCACCAAGTTCCAGATCCTGCAGCAGACGGCCGTCACCATGCTGGCGCAAGCCAACATGGGCCCGCAGGCCATCCTCGGGCTCTTCCGGTAGTCTGGCGCACCATGGAGCCTGGGGGCTACCCTGGTAGCCCCCAGGCTTCCCCAATGCCTTGATTTGTTACCTCAACGCGCAGGAGAAGCATGATGCCATCCGTTGCCGACGTCTACCAGACGAGCCGAGCCGTCAGTACCAGCCCCCTCTCGCGCCTCCTCACCGTGTATGACTATGCTCTGCGAGCCTGCGAGAGCCGACGGGTCGAAGATCTGACCCGTGGGCTGCGCGTACTGATGGAGGGGCTGGATTTCAGCTACCCGGTAGCGAACCAGTTGGCCGCCCTCTACCAATGGTGCGGCGAGTTGGGCCGCCAGCAGCGCTTTGGTGAGGCCGCGCGCGTGCTGCAGGAGCTACGCGACACGTGGGCCGAGGCCGCCAAGAACCAGGCGGCTCTGGCCGCCGCTTCGCAGCACGCCCGGACCAGCGAGAGCATTACCGCCGTCGTCTAGTCGCAAGGCACCACCCGCAACCGAGGTACACGAGATGTCCAGTACGATCCCGATACCGGGCGTGAACCAGCTCACCCAGACGTTCTACACGCAGATCGTCGAGGCGACCCTGGCGTCCGAGCGAGCCCCGATCACGCGGCTCGAGTCGCAGCGCACCGTCCTCAACCGGCTGGTGGATGCCTACAACGCCCTCAACACCAGAGTGACGGACCTGACCACCGCCATGGACGCCCTGCGCGCCAGCTCGGCCTCCACGTGGGGGGCCAAGACCGTCACAGTGGGGAGTCGCAGCCTGGCTGAGGGCATCATCCTGACGGCCTCGGCCGGCAGCGCCGCCATCGAGGGAACATACGACATCGCCATCACCTCGCTGGCGCGGGCGCAGCGCGCCGCCTCGGACGAGCAGGCCTCATCCACTATCGCCCTCGGGTTGGAGGGGACGTTCGTCATCGGCGGCGGGGCAACCCGTTCGGTGAGTGCCGCCGTCACGGTAGCCAACACCGTCTCTGCGTTTGGGACGGCCGCGGTGCGCGACGGCCAGGCGGAGCTGGGGCACGATACCTACCACGTCGAGATACGCGATAGCGGCAACACCCTCCAGTTCCGGTTGGTGGACGGTTACGGCAACGCCGTGAGCGTCGATGACGCCGCCGACGCCGGCTCGGGTATGACGTCCGACTGGCAGAACCTCGACCTCGTGGCGGGTACGACCTTTGACACGGCGCGCGGGCTAACCATCGCCTTCGACCCGCTGGCAGACCATGCCGTAGCGAACGCCGTGACGGTGGCCGATACCGTGGACGGCTTTTCGACGAGCGCCGTGCAGGCCGGCAAGAGCGAGTTGGGCTCCGGCGCATACTATGTCGAGGTGCGTGAGAACGGCGCCGGCTCGGGCGACTGGGAGTTCCGCCTCGTGGACGGCAGCGGCAATGCCGTGAGCGTCTACGATGCCACGGCCGACGACGGGCGCTTTACCGCCGAGTGGCAGGGTCTCGATGCCGTCCTCGCCAACGCGGACGACGGGGTGTACAGCACCGGCAGGGGCCTCAGCATCGACTTTGGGTCGGGCGCCTACACGGCGGGGAGCAAGGATTCCGGCGCCGCCCAGGTGGACTATGCGGCGCGCCTCAACCAGGTAGGCTTGAGGGGCGCGGGGGCCGCCAACGTGACCTACGGCGCGGCCGGCGCCCTGGTCACCGTCACGTCCGATGACACCCTGAGCGATATCGCTAGCGCCATCAACGGCGCCAGCTACCCCTCCGGCGCCGGCGTGAGCGCCTCGGTCGTGAACAACCGACTCGTGGTGACGAGCAAGTCGACCGGTCTAGCGCATGCCATCCAGCTCGCTGACGTCACCGGAACAGTGCTCGGTGGGACGGGGAGCGCCGGGCTCGGCCTCATCACCGCCGCCAACACCTTCAAGAACACCACCGCCGACACCGGTTACCAGGCGCCGAGCGACGCCGTCTTTACCGTGAACGGCATGCAGGTGACGCGCGACCGCAACACGGGCCTCAGCGGCATCATCTCGGGGATCACCCTGGACCTGGCCGCCGATGCCGAGGGGCAGAGCGCCACCCTCACCGTCTCACCGAACGTCGACACTGTCAAGACCAAGATCACCGCCTTCCTGGATGCCCTCAACGCCCTGCAGAGCCACATCCGTAGCCAGACGGCCGTGACGTCCTTTGGGTCGGGCGAGAGCGCGGTGTACTCGCGGAGCGCCCTCTCGGGCGACAACTCTATTCTCACGGCGTTGCGCAACTCTCTCTTCACGACGTTCTACAGCAACGTCAGCGGGCTGCCCGCGGGGGCTCCATCGAACCTCCGTCAGATCGGCATCACCCTCGACATGACTCTGACAGCGCACATCGCGGACGCGAGCGCGCTGGACGCGGCGCTGGCCGGCGATCCAGAGGGGGTGGAGGCGCTGTTTGACGGGCTCATGACCAAGCTTGGCGACATGCTCTCACCCTTTGACGGCACCGACGGGATCGTCAGCGGCAAGATCACGGCCACCAACGGCCAGATCCGCAACATCGACGATCGCATCCGACGCATCGAAGAGCGACTGGAGGATCGGCGGGTGGTGCTCGAGAAGCAGTTCGCCTATCTCCAGGTGCAGCTCACCCAGATGTCGTACACCCAGCAGCGGCTGATGTCGTACTGGGACGGCGGTAGCTACGGCTAGGTTCCGGCCGTACGAACAGAGGAGCGGCGATATGCCAAGCTCAGTCGCAGCGATAGAGAATCTTCCCCCCATCGACCGGCTCACGGTGCGCCTCGCCGAGTGGGCACGATCCATGGGACATGACGTGATCGATCCTCTCGGCGTGCCCGGCCAGGCCTGGGTCCCGCCGATGCGCGCCAGACGGCCGGATCAGGGCGAGATGCCCGACGATGGCAGGGACGGACGTGAGCTCCCCAAGCCGTTCATGCGCGACTCGTACGTGCAGTTCATCATCGATCGGGCGTCCAAAGAGGTTACGGTGCACGTCATCGACCGCCAGACGGGCGAGGTGATCCGCACCATCCCGCCCGAAGAGATCCTCAAGCTGCTCTACGACGCCGACGTCCGAACCGGCTCGCTGGTGCAGACACACCTCTGAGCCGCCTCGAGCACACGGAGGCTTGCACAGATCGTGAATCGCGACGACCGGAGAGGCGCCATCACACGGCACTACAGGTGGCGGGCTGGGACGCGATGGGGCGCGATACTCCTCATTGCGACAGCCTGTATCGTGCCGCTCACTGCGTGCGTCCGTGTGAGCGTGCTGCCGCGCCCGCCCGCGGTTCACGTGCCGGCGGCCATCTCCGCGGCCGAGGAGCCTGCGCGTCGGGAAGCGCCACCGGCGGCGGTCGAGCCCGGCCCGACCGCCGCTCCCGTGTACGAGGCCGCCACCCCACGCCAGGTCGCCTACCTGGCGACGGGTACCCCCCTCCCCCGGCCGACGTCGACCGCCACGCCGACCGTCGCGCCTCCCACCCCCGTCATCCCGCGGGCGCAGACGCCGCCCACGGAACTGGCCATCCCGTCCATCGACCTCCGCGCGCCCGTTGTGCCGATGGGCTGGCGCGAGGCGCCCGGCGGCGAGGTGACTTGGGACGACCCGGGCGCGGCCGTGGGCTGGCTGGAGAGTTCCAGTATTCCCGGCGAGGGGAGCAACGTGGTGCTGGCGGGACACCACAACATCCGGGGCGAGGTGTTCCGCTACCTAGTGGACGTGGCGCCCGGCGATGAGGTCTTGCTCACCGCGGGCGACGTCACCTATCACTACGAGGTGCGCGAGCGCTTCATCGTGCCGGAGAAGCAGGTCTCCGAGGAGCAAAAGGCGCAGAATGCCCTCTGGATCGCGCCTACCATCGACGAGCGCCTGACGATGCTCACCTGCTGGCCCTACCGTGACAACACCCACCGGCTCATCGTGATCGCCGCGCCCATGCCATTCGACTGATTGCTGTCTTCTATATCGATTAATGCTCTCCAATGTCTGTCCTCGCTTTGCCTAGCCCCTGCCATTCACAGTCTTTTCACAGCTAGTTCACGACAACTTTACTGACGTACCCGAACCCCCTTTGCTATAGTGGCCTTGCGATACGGCGCCTCCTGGGGAGGCCCCTCCTCTCGAGGAGACCGCATCGACGACCGCGCTGCTACAGCATGGATGAGGGTTCGGCATGACGGACGCCACCAGAGAGATCGCTACACCGAGTTCGGAGCGCGTCGCCCCTTCGGGCGAGGCACGCCTTCCGCGGCCCAACCCACCGACGGGGCAGTCCTTTGCCGTGCTGCTCGAGGGCAAACGCGCCGAGCCGGAACGCCCGGAGGCGGCTTTGGCGCCCCCTCCCCAGCCGGAAACCTCACCGCGCGCACGGCCCTGGCAGCAGACGCGCTATCTCACCACGGCCGCGGTGCCCAAGGTCTACCGTCAGGCGGGGCGCGTCCGTACCAGCGCGCAACCCAACAGCCGGGACGGCGGGGCCAAGGCGATGCCCAACGACGCCCCCCCCCTGCCCACGACCATATCGCCGTCCCCATCGAGTTCGGCGCGGCCAATCTCTGGCACGCCGGCGACGACGCCGGTCGAGGGCGCCCGCGCCTCCGGCGCGGATCCCGTCAAGGCCAAGGGCAACGTGGGGCCGATTGCAGGACACAAACCGCTGGCCATCGAGGAATACCCACGTCCCGCCGCCGACAACGGCTGGGGCATGCACTGGATTCCCACCGTCTCCAGCCCGCCCGACGTGGTCGACCGCTATGTGCGCGAGGCCCAAGAGATGGGCATGAAGTGGATGGTGGTGCTCAACGAGGGAACGCAGATCGGCGCCAACGACTATCTCGTGTCCCAACTCGTGCAGAACGGCATCATGCCGGTGATGCGCATCTACACCCCCGGGCTGGCGCCCATCGCCGGCGACATCGAGGCCGTAGTGCGCCACTACAAGCAGCTCGGGGTCTCGTACTTTCAGCTCTACAACGAGCCCAACCTGCGCCTGGAGAACGACGGCGCCGCCCCGGACGTGAACCGCTACCTGGACGTCTGGATCCCCGCCGCTAAGCAGGTGGTGGCCGCCGGCGGGCTGCCGGGGTTCGGCGCCCTGAGTCCGCAGGGTGAGGTAGACGATCGCGACTATTTGGAGCGCGCGCTGCGGGGCCTCAGGGAGCGGGGTGAGGAGTGGCTGCTCGACCGGGGCTGGCTCAGCATGCACAACTATGCCGGCAACCTGCCGCTGGACAACCCCGATGGCTTTCTGCGCTTCCGCCAGTACGCCGATATCCTCAAGCAAGAGCTGGGACGCATCATCCCCATCGTGGGCACCGAGGCGGGCACGTATGTCAACGAGCAGGTCGACGAGGCCAAGCAGGTCGACCTGGTGTCGGGCGCGTACCGCTACATGGCGTCGCAGGCCGAGCCCTACACCTTTGCCTACACCTACTGGATCCTCGCCAACCAGGCGGGCGGCGGCCACGACCAATCCTTCGAGTGGCAGGCGCTCTTCAAGCGGGATGGATGGGTCAGCCCCCTGGTGGATGCCCTCAAGCGCTTGGCGACGGGAGTGAGGTAGATCATGCACGACGTCTTTCGAGTCCTCCGAACGGCCGGCTCGGCGCTCAGCACGCAGCGGCTGCGGCTGAACGTCATCGCCAACAACATCGCCAACGTCAACACCACCCGCACCGCCGAAGGTGGCGCCTACCATCGGCGCCGCATCGTGGTGGAGCCGAAGGAGAGGGCGTTCCAACTCCCCCTTCCCTCATCGTTCACGGCGGCGCGCACCCTCGGCCCCGATGACGGCATCATGGGCGTCGAGGCCACGCGCATCCTGATCGACGATGCCCCCGGCCCGCGGGTGTACGAGCCGGGGCACCCCGACGCCGACGCCGAGGGTTACGTCGAGTACCCCAACGTCGACGTGGTGACCGAGATGACCGACATGATCTCGGCTACCCGCTCCTACCAGGCGAACGCCACGGTGATCGATAGCATCAAGCAACTCGCCATGAAGGCGCTGGAGATCGGCCGCTAGGCGGCCAACGCCACCATCTGAGAGGTACCCATGCTTCCCGAGATCAGTTCCACCCAAACGCTCCAAGCCATCCAACAGGCCCTCGCCAGCCGCGAGACCACGCCGCTCACGGCCACCGCGCCCAAGGGCGAGACGGTGGGCGCCGGCTTTCGCGAGGCCCTAGACCAGCTGACAGAGATGCAGGCCGAGTCCGATCGCGCTATCGAAAAGCTGATCGCCGGCGAGCAAGTCGATCTCCATCAGGTGATGCTTTCGGTGGAAAAGACGGACCTGGCGTTTCGCGTGGCGCTTCAGCTGCGCAACAAGCTCGTGCAGGCCTACCAGGAGATCATGCGGATGCAGGTGTAGCGTTAACGCCGCCGAGGCAGGGGCGCCACCGAAGCGGCGCCAACACCTGATCCCGCGCACCACATACTCCGGGGGAAACGATGCCCTCACTTTTCGGGCAGTTGGGAGCCAATCTGGCGTCGCTCTGGACGCGGCTAGGACGCATCCAGCGCGTCGTGCTCGTGGGGCTAACCGCGCTGGCAGCCATCATGATGGTGGTCTTTGTCACGTGGGCGCGCAGCCCCGAATACGCCGTGGCGTTCAAGGGGCTCGAGCCGGAGGACGCCGGTGAAGTCGTCGCCAGTCTGAAGGAGAAGGGCTACCCGTACAAGCTGGGCGACAACGGCGCCATCATGGTGCCGCGGAGTTCGGTGGCTGAGATACGGCTGGCCATGGCCGCCGAGGGCCTCCCCAAGGGGGGCGCCATCGGCTTTGAGCTGTTCGACGCCACCAACCTGGGGATGAGCGAGTTCTACCAGGAGGTGAACTATCGACGCGCCCTGGAGGGAGAGCTGGCTCGCACCATCGCCAGCCTGGATGCCGTCGACCAGGTTCGCGTGCACCTCGTCATTCCGCAGCAGTCGCTTTACGTCTCTCAGCAAGTAAAGCCAACGGCCTCCATCATGATCCGACTGGCCCCCGGCGCCACCTTGATGAAGGACCAGATTCGCGCCGTCCGCTACCTGGTGGCCGGGAGTGTGGAGGGCCTCGATCCGGACAGCCTCGCCATCGTGGATACCCAAGGGAACACGTTGGCGGCCGGCGTAGGAGAGGACACCAGCCTCGAGCAGGCGCTGGAGATCAGTTCCCAGCAGCTCGAGATCCAGCGCGGCTATGAGCGTACCCTCGAGGCCCAGATCCAGTCGATGCTGGAGCAACTCGTGGGGCCGGGACGCGCCGTCGTCAAGGCGCACGTCGCCATGGACTGGAACAAGGTCGAGAGCACGAGCGAGACGTTCGCCCCCGGCACCGGTGAGGGGGTGCTCCGGAGTGCCCACGACGTGACCGAGACGTTCCGCGGCACCGCCGAGGGCGTGGGTGGCGTGCCGGGCGCGGCCACCAACCTGCCGCCCTCACCCGACTCGCCCATGCCCGGTGCGGAGACGAGCGAGTCCGAGGCGGGCGACTATGCCCGGCAGGAGGAGCTGCGCAACTATGAAGTCTCGCGCGTCGAGACGCACTCCAGCAACGCCCCGGGGCGGATCGAGCGCCTGGCGGTGTCGGTCCTCGTGGATGGCATCACCGACGCACAGCACCTCGCCGATATCCAGGAGGCGGTCGCCGCGGCGGCGGGCTTTGACCAGGCGCGCGGCGACGTGATCAGCGTCAAGGGGATGCCGTTCGACCGCAGCTTTTATGAGGCCGAGGCGGAGGTGATGGAACAGGCCTATCGCGAGCGCCTCTACGTCACCATCGGCAAGTACGCCGGCCTCGCCATCCTCGTGTTGGTGCTGCTCCTCTACGTGCGCGGCCTCCTCAACAGCCTGCGCCCGGCGCCGGTGCGCGTCGAGAGGCCCAGCCTCCTGGGTCTGCCCGAGGGCGACACGCTGGAGCAGCTCACCGCCCAGCGGACGCGCCAACTGAGCCCGGCGGAGGTGGCGCGCGCCCTACAGAGCGGCCCCGAACCGATGGCTCGCTTTGAGCCCGACCCGCGGCTCGAGACGCTGATTCGCAAGCAGTCGGAGGCGCGCGGCCGCGAGGCCGTCGAGGCCCAACGACGCGCCCAGAACGCTGTTTCTTCGGAGGACGAGGCTATGGATGGGATTCGCAGGGCATTCCCCGAGTTGGAACCCGACGCCATCCCGGATGACGAGCAGGAGGAGGGCACGTCGGCGCGCGAGGCGCGACAGCGCCTGCAGCGGCAGGTAACCGCCCTCGCCCGGTCAGAGCCTCGCGCCGTCGCGCAGGTCGTGCGAAGCTGGCTGACGGAGGGCAAGTAACCCATGGCCACGGCGAACCATCCCCTCCGGATGTCCGGCGCACAAAAGGCCGCCATGCTGCTCATCAGCCTGGGCCCCGACGTGTCGGTCGAGGTGTTCAAGCAGTTACAAGAGGATGAGATCGAGCGCGTGACGCGCGAGATCTCTGAGATTCGCTCCGTCCCGGCGGAGGCGCGGGCCGAGTTGTTCGCCGAGTGCTACAGCCTCGTCACCATGGACGCCACCGCCGAGGCGGGGGGCAAGGACCTCGCCCGCCACATGCTGGTTCGCGCCCTCGGGGAGCGCAAAGCGGAGGAGATCCTCGAGCGCGTGGCCAACGCGCAGCGCGTGAACCCCTTCGAGTTCATTGAATCGGCCGACCCGCTGCAGATCGCCAACTTTATCCGCGACGAGCACGCCCAGACATCGGCCGTGGTGCTCTCGCACCTCAGCGCGCGCCAAGCGGCCGCCGTGCTCTCGAACCTGGACCCCGCGCTCCAGCAGGACATCGCCGAGCGGATCGCGCGCCTGGACCGCATCGCGCCCGAGATCCTCTCGCAGATCGAGCAGGGGCTTCAGATCAAGTTCTCGACGGTCCTGAGCCAGGACTATTCCGTGGCCGGCGGGCCGGACTTTCTCGTCAAGGTCCTCACGCAGGTCGACCGTCCCACGGAGCGGTCGATTCTGGAGTACCTCGAGGAGCGCGACCACGGCTTGGCCAACGAGATACGCGGCAAGATGTTTGTCTTTGAGGACATTGTCATGCTCGACAACCACTCGATCCAGCGCCTTATCCAGGAGTTGGATCGTCGCGACCTGGCGCTGGCCATCAAGGGCGCCACGGACAAGGTGCGCGAGCTGATCTTCCGCAACATGTCGACCCGGGCGCGCGAGATGCTCGAGGAGGAAGTGGACTTGCTCGGGCCGGTGCGACTGAGTGCCGTGGAGCAGGCGCAGCACCGCATCAGCGAGACCGTGCGCCGCCTCGAGGCGGAGGACGAGATCTTTATCAGCCGTGGACAGGATGAGATCATTGGATAGCCCCGTTCTCAAGCCGCCCCTCATCCGATTCAGCTCGGCGCGCCTCATCGGCGCCGCGGCTCAGGGCGCCGACGACGAGCAAACCGCCGTCGTCGTGCCACGGTGGGTGGCCGCGCCGGCCGAGGCGAGCGGTGCGGACGAACAGCCACACGACGCGACGCCGCCGGCCAATGGCTCCACCGCGCCTCGTGCCGACGGCCGGCCATCGAGGCGGCTGGTGGAGGACGCCACCACCCGGCTGCGGGCCATCGAGGCCGAGGTCGCCGCCGCAGAGGCGCGTCTTGCCGAGACCCAGGCCCTCCTGGAGACCTTGGAGCACGAGGCGAACCTGGCGTGCGCCCTCGTGGACGACGCGCGTCAGCAGGCCGCCGGCATCCGCGAACAGGCGCAGCAGGAGGGTTACCAGGCGGGCGTGGCGCAGGCCGAGAGCGCCATGGCGGACAGCGTCTCCGCAATCTCGGCCCTGACCGAGAGCGCTGTGCGCGCCCGGGCCGAGTTCTTGCAGCGCTCCGAGCCCGAGATTATCGACCTAGTGTTCGAGATCGCGCGCAAGGTGATCGGTGAGCACCTCACCCTGGAAAAGGACGCCGTCGCCGCGGTGGCGACGCGGGCACTTCACGCCGCCGGGCAGGCGGACATGTACTACCTCCACCTGCATCCCGACGACGCCGAGATCGTCGAGCGGCATGTACGCCGCGACGCCTTGGGGATGCCGCTGGAGGTGATACCCGACGACCGCCTCGAGCCGGGCGACTGCCTGGTGCGCACCGCCCATGGGCGCGTGGACGCCTGCGTCGAGACGCAGCTACGCGAGTTGCGCGAGCAGATGGTAGGAGCCGCATAGGGCCATGTCCGTCGAGAGCCTCAACGTCGATCTCGGCCGCTACATCCAGCAGGTGCGCTGCTGTCAGCCGCTTCGGGCGGAGGGGAGCGTCACCGAGGTGGTGGGCCTCACCATCGAGGTGCGCGGTATCCGCGCTCAGATCGGCGAGCTGTGCTACCTCCTGCCACAGGGGCGGGCGGATCGCGTACCGGCGGAGGTGGTGGGTTTTCGACATGACTGCGCCCTCGTGATGCCCCTGGGCGACCTGGAGGGGATCCAGCCGGGCACCCGCGTGCTGTCCACCCGCAGCACCTTCCGCGTGCCCGTGGGGGAAGGGTTATTGGGGCGGGTCGTGGACGGGCTCGGGCGCCCTCTCGATGGCGGCGGGCCCATCCTGTCGGCGACATCCTACCCGGCCACCAACGCGGCGCCCCACCCACTCAAGCGCACGCCCATCCGCGAGCCGCTCGTCACCGGCGTGCGCGCCATCGACGGCCTGCTCACCATCGGCAAGGGGCAGCGCATCGGCATCTTTGCGGGCAGCGGCGTGGGCAAGAGCACTCTCATGGGCGCCATCGCCCGCAACGCGCGCTCGGACGTGAGCGTGGTGGGCCTCATCGGGGAGCGCGGCCGCGAGGTGCAAGAGTTCATCGACCGCGATCTGGGGCCCGAGGGAATGAAGCGCTCGGTGGTGGTGGCGTCGACGTCCGACCAGCCGGCCCTCGTCAGGCTCAAGGGCGCCTGGGTGGCCACTGCCATCGCCGAGTACTTTCGCGATCAGGGCCTCGATGTCACACTCCTGATGGACTCGGTGACGCGTTTCGCCATGGCCCAGCGGGAGATTGGGTTGGCCATCGGCGAGCCGCCGGCGCGCAAGGGGTACACCCCCTCGGTCTTTGCCATGTTGCCGAAGCTTCTCGAGCGGGCGGGGACCTCGGAGAGGGGCTCCATCACCGGTTTCTACACCGTGCTGGTGGAGGGCGACGATTTCAACGAGCCGATCAGCGACGCAGCCCGGAGCATCCTGGACGGACACGTCATGCTCACGCGCGAGTTGGCCGCCGAAAACCACTATCCCGCCATCGACGTGCTGCAGAGCATCAGCCGACTGATGACTACGGTGGCGGAGCGCGAGCACCAGGAACGGGCCGGCTACGTCAAGGAGATGCTGGCCGTCTACACCAAGGCGCGTGACCTGATCAACATCGGGGCCTACCAGCCCGGCTCGAGCGCCGAGATCGATGAGGCCATCGCCGTCATGCCCGCCATTCTCGGCTTCTTGCGGCAGGATACGGCCGCTTCCGGATTCAACGAGACGGTCGATTGGTTGAGCAAGCTGCAGCCGCCGCCCACCCCCGTCATGCCCGCGGCGCCCACACGGGCCGGGAGGTAGGCGACATGCCCACGGCGCCGTTCTCGCTGCAGCCGGTGCTGGCGTACAAGGAGAGCATGGTCGACCTGTTGGAGCGCCAGCTGGCCCAGCTCCTGGCGGAGCGCACGAGGCTGCAGGCGGTCCTGAGCGCCCTCCGGGCGCGACGCTCCGAGACGCACATCCTCCTGCAGCGCGAGCAGCGCGGCACGCTGCGGCTGGAGCGCATCCAGCAGCATCGCCTGTACCTGGGGTGGCTGCGGGAGCGCATCGAGGAGGAGCAGAGGCGTCTCGTGGAGTTGGAGGCCCGCATCGATGCCAAGCGTGGCGAACTCGTGGCCATGATGCAGGACAAGGAGATGCTCGAGCGCCTCAAGGAAAAGGCGGAGGATCGCTTCCTCGCCCACCTCGAGGCTCAAGAGGCCGATTTCAACGATGAGATGGCCCTGGCGCAGTACGTGCGCGCCACGACGTAGAGTTCGGAAGGGGCCGGCCCCGCAACGCCCACGCCGGCGGCCTGAGCGCCGTAGGCTGGGACACGGGTCCGGCGGAAGGAGTTAGTTCGATGCCCAGCGGGCTGGAAGCCATCAGATCACAGGTTCAGGGGTTGCTGTTGCGATCGGTGTCGTCGCTCTTGGGGATGCCATCGGCCTCCGGGCCGGCCAAGAGGCAGAGCCAGGGGATGCGAGCCCTAGGGCCCCAGCAGCCGAGCACCTTCGACCAGCTCATCGCCGAGACGGCCTCGCGCCACGGGGTCGACCCGACCCTCGTCAAGGCGATGGTCAAGGTCGAGTCCAACTTTGACCCGAGCGTGGTCTCGCATGCCGGGGCCAAGGGGCTGATGCAGCTCATGGACGGCACGGCCGAGATGCTCGGCGTCACCGACTCGTTCGATCCTGTACAGAACGTGGAGGGCGGGGTCAAGTTCATCAAGTTCCTGCTTGCCCGTTACGACAACAACGAGACCCTTGCCCTGGCCGCGTACAATGCCGGCCCGGGCGCCGTGGACAAGCACAAGGGGATCCCGCCCTTTGAGGAGACGCAAAAGTACGTGACGCGCGTCCTCCAGGCGCGGGAGACGTTCTGCGATCACTTGGCCTGACGGGGAGGAAACGATGGGTAGGGGAATCCTGGCCGATCCGACGCTGGCGCTCATGGGGCACAGCCTCGACCGCCTCAGCAAGACGCAGCAGGTGATCGGCCACAACATCGCCAACGTGGACACGCCCCAGTACAGGGCCAAGACGCTGTCGTTCGATGTCAGCCTCGAGAAGGCGCTCGGCGCCTCAGAGCAACTGGCATTGGCACGAACCCATGCGGGTCACCTCGAGCCCGGCGGCCCCGCGCTTCTGGAGCCACGGGTCGTCGAGCGCAACAACCCGAACGCGCGCATCGACGGCAACACGGTGGACATCAACCAGGAGATGGTCGATCTGGTGGAGACGGGGCTCAAGTATCGGGCCGTCGCCCAGCTGGCCTCGAAGCGATTGGCACTCCTGAAAACCATCGCCAACGAGAGCTAGGGGCGAGACAGGCAGGGCGCGCGCCGGCGTGCGTGCCGAGAGAGAGCCACCGCTGTACGGCAGGCGCCGGTAGGGTGCAGGTACGGCAGGTCGCACATATGGGGGCTTGCCGGTACGGCGGAATCACTGTAGGGCGTGCACGCCGGTGCGCGCCGGTCCAGCGGGGCGACTGTAGGGCGCGCACGCCGGTGCGCGCCGGTCCAGCGGGATGGCTGTAGGGCGCGCACGCCGGTGCGCGCCGGTCCAGCGGGATGGCTGTAGGGCGCGCACGCCGGTGCGCGCCGAGTACCAACTCAAAGGAGGTACAGGAGACGATGTCAGTCATGGAGAGCCTCAGCACGCTCGGGCTCTCGGTACAGGCCCGGGTGCCGGCTCAAGGGCCCGGGTGCAGGGGTGTCACCGGTCCGCCCGGCGGCGCCTCCGAGAGCACTGCTCGGGAGGATCGTGTCGCCTTTGCCGCTGCGTTGCGGCAGTCGTTCGGCGCGGGCGCGTTGCAGTCAGCGCCACGGGTCGCGCCTTCGAAGCGATCCGCCGAGGCGCAGGCGGTTGACGAACCCACGCCCGATGAGGGGGAGGCCCGCTGCGCCGAGGAGGGAGCCGAGGGTACGACCAGCGCCCTGCGCCCCAAGAAGGGCAAGGGCGCGCGGGCTCCGGATGAGACGGCGGCCGTCGCCGCACAGGCACCGGCCCCCATGCCGCTGGACCTCACCCAGGAGGCGGCAACAGCAGAGGCGGCGTCCGAGCCCGGACGGGCAGACGCCGAGGATGACCTCACCATCGCGGCCCTGGCGCCATCGGCTGCGACGCATACGGCGAACGTGCCGGCGGCGGCAATGCGCACCGCAGCGGATGCCGTGGGGGCGATGAGCGCCGCCGAGACCGAGTCAATGCCGGCTGCCGCCCCACACGAGCGGCCCGGCCGCGCAACGCAGGCCAGCGACCCTGCCCCCGAGGACACGACGGCGAGCCACGACATGGTGCCCGCGTCCTCGGGCTCAGAGGCCGAAGGGGTTCGGGCGGACGAGGAGTGGCGCGCGTCGCCCGTGAGCGACACCGTGCCGGCGCATGCCACGCCTCTGGTCGGCGACCAGATGCGGCGAGAGGAGATCGATCAGGCGGGGCTTTTCGACGCGCCGAACGACGCGGACGAGGCCCGCGCCAACGGTCCGGACGCCCCACGGCCGGCTACGGGACAAGGCGATGGAGGCGCCCGACATGCCTCCGGCGGCGCCGGGCAATCCGCCATGGACGCGCCGGTGCGAGCGACTCCCGAGGAGCAGACGCCTTCCGCGGCGTCGACTGCCTCGCCAGGGAGTGGCGCCATCGAGGCCGAACGCCCCGGGCGCCGCCAGCACGGCACACCGGCCGCGGGCGCACCGGAAATCCTTCCCGGCGACGCCCACGCGACGGTGGTGCACTGGCTACACGGCTCCGAGCGCGTGGACGACGTACAGGCGCAGCGCCAGGTGCAACACATCTTGGTCTCGAACTTGGCGGAGGACATCCACCGCCTCACGTTCGTGGGTCAGAGCCGTGCCATCCTGCAGCTTCAGCCGCCTGACCTAGGCAAGCTCAGCATCCACCTAACGATGCAAGAGAACGGCTTGGCGGTAGAGATGGTGGTGGAGACCGAGGCGATCAGGGCGATCGTCGAATCGACCCTCGACCAGCTTCAGACGGCGCTGGCACAACATGGGCTGGCAACCGCCGGCGTGTTCGTGCAGGTGGGAGAGAGCGCTCATCGCGACGGCGAAGAGTGGCAAGCCCGCCGCAGCCGCGAACCGCGCGGGGTCCCCGCAGCGGCCGGTCGCGCCGACGGCGCCACAACCGCGGCGCAGGGGCGCCACCTGGGATACGACTCAACCGTCGACTATCGCATCTAGCACGGGACAAGGAGTGGGAGTATGCCCGTCAACGCAGTGATGCCTTCCGTCTCATCGACCACGGCCTCCACGGCCGGCGAATCGCCCGCCACGACGGGGTCCGACGAGCGCATGGGGATCGGGCGCGACGCGTTCATGCAGCTGCTGCTGGCACAGATGCGCTACCAGGACCCGCTGAACCCCATGGAGGACCGCGATTTCATCGCCCAGTTGGCCCAGCTCAACACGCTGGAGCAGCTGGAGCAGTTGAACGAATCGCTGGCCGACTTTATGGGACAGCAGAACCTCCTGCGGGGCGCCGAACTCATCGGCAAGACGATCCGCGGTGCCACCGCCGAAGGGGAGTACGTGGAGGGAGTCGTGCAGGCCGTGCGCACCGTGGGGGCGGACGTGGTGGTCTCGCTGGGCGACAAGGATGTGCCGCTCAAGGACGTGACGCAGGTGACGCAATAGGAGGGACCCTATGGCGCCGAGGATAGACGCGGACGCGGTCCGACCGCTCACCGTCGCCCGGCCGGGGGCCGGTGCGACATCGCCGTCAGACGCGGCGACAAAACGTATCGATCCGTCGCTCAACGCGGCGGTCAGGGCACAGGTGGCGTTCGCCGACGTGCTGCAGCGCGTGCGGGCGACGGACCCGGCGAGAGGTACTTCATCTGGCGGGGTCCAGTTCTCGTCCCACGCTCAGCGCCGCCTGCAGAGCAGGGCCATTCCGTTCGGCCAGGAGGAGTTGCAGCGCCTGGAACAGGCCGTGGACAGGGCCGAGAGCAAGGGGTCGCGTGATTCGCTCATCCTCATCGACGAGCTGGCCCTGGTCGTGAACATCAAAAACCGCGTGGTCGTCACCGCCATCGACAAGGAGAGCCGCAAAGAGAACATATTCACCAACATCGACTCTGTCGTCATGACCTGAGCCACGGCGGCGCGGCGTATCGGCCGCATCGCGTCGACATCGGATGACACAGGCTGGACCTCTTTGAGGGGGCCTGTGTAGCTACCCCGCCCTCGTTGGGGCGGATCGATCTCAAGGAGGCACTTTTCATGCTTCGCTCTATGGCATCCGCCATCTCGGCCCTTCGCAACCACCAGACCTTCATGGACGTGGTGAGCACCAACATCGCCAACGTGAACACCACCGGCTACAAGGCGAGCCGCGTCACCTTCCAGGACGTGATGAGCCAGACCCTCTCGTCGGCATCGGCACCCACCGATACGGTGGGTGGCATCAACCCGGTGCAGGTGGGCCTGGGGATGCGCCTGGGCGGCATCGATACGATCTTTACCCAGGGGAACCCCCGCGCCACCGGCCAGCCGCGGGACCTGGCGATCCAGGGAGACGGGTTCTTTGTCCTGCAGCAGGGAGATACCACCTACTATAGCCGCGACGGCGTGGTCGACGTGGGCACCGATAACACGCTGGTGAACCCCACCACCGGCATGCGGCTCATGGGCTGGATGGCCGACACCACCGGCGCCATCAACACCGGCCTGCCCACCGGCGCCATCACGATTCCGTACGGCACGGGCGAGGCGCGCGCGACCACCGAGGTGACCTACCAGGGGAACCTCGACGCCGAGGCAGAGGCCACCGATACCGTCGAGGCGACCATCCCCGTGTACGACTCTCTCGGCGAGATCCACGCGCTGACGCTGACGTTCACCAAGACGGCCAACGACCGCGAGTGGACCTGGGCCGTCACGGCGCCCGCCGGTGTGACCGTAGCGAACCCGACGGGCACCACCATCGCCTTTGACAGCGCTGGTGCTTACAGTACGCCGGCGACCACCACCATCGACCTGACGGGCTTTACCAACGGCGCCGCCAATATGACGGGCGTCGTGCTCGACTTTTCCTCGCTGACTCAGCTCGCCCAGGCGAGCGAGGTGGGGGCGACGAACCAGGACGGCCTGTCGGCGGGCACGCTGATCGACTTTTCGGTGAATGAGTTTGGCGAGGTCCTCGGGCTGTACTCCAACGGCATGAGCCGCACGGTGGCCCAGATCGCGCTAGCGAGTTTCAACAACCCGGCCGGTATGCTGCGCATGGGACAGAACCTGTTCTTCCCCTCCCCGAACTCGGGCACGGCCAGCGTGGGCGCCCCGGGCGAGGGCTCGCGCGGGCGCGTCTGGTCCGGCTATCTCGAGATGTCCAACGTGGACCTGGCCCGCGAGTTCACCGACATGATCATCGCGCAGCGCGGCTTCCAGGCCAACTCGCGCGTGGTCACCACCAGCGACGAGATCCTGCAGGAGCTGGTGAATCTGAAGCGCTAGTCGCCGCATGCCTCGGGCGCCGGGCGCGTGTCCGGCGCCCGAGGAGTGGCTCAGGAGCCCACCACGAAGGGCAGTACCGCCCCTAACAGATCTATCGCCCGCGAGGCGGGCGCAGGTTGGCAACCATGCAATCCGTTACATCCTCGCGCAAAATCGGTCATGGCCGCTCAGCGCGCCGGTGGGTCGGCGCCGTCGGTCCCGTCTGTGGGCTGGCGATCCTCCTCGTGGCGGCCACGGGATGCCGCATCGTGGTGGGACGGCCCGGCACCGTGCGCGCCGAGCAGGTGACTCCCGCGCCGATGGACACCCATGCCGCGCCCTCGGCTACGGTGGCCGCCTCGACGCCACGGTGGGACTATCAGACACTCCCCTCGCCGACACCCTCGGCCACGCCGACAGCCACGCCCACTGCCACGGCCACGCCCACGCCCGAGCCGATGACATACGTCGTGCGAGAGGGCGATAGTCTGTCTCGTATCGCCGAGTCCTTTGGAGTGACGGTGGTAGAGATCATGGCCGCGAACGGCCTGGGCGACCCCGACTCGATCCGTGTGGGAGAGCGGTTGTTGATTCCAGGGGTCGCGGCGACGCCGGCGTCGGATGCCGAGTCGGTGGTATCCGAGGAGGTGACGGTCGACGAGGTCACGCCCGAGCCAACCGACACGGCCACGCCGACGACGGCGCCCTCGAGTACGCCGCTCGCGACCTACACGCCCTACCCAACCTATACACCCTACCCGACGTACACGCCCTATCCGACGCTGACGCCCTGGCCGTCGTACACACCTTACCCAACACCGACGCCGCTTCCGACACACACGCCTTGGCCGACGCCAACGGCCGTCCCTGCTTCGAACAGCGCCGGCCAGGCGCAGCCCATCCCGACACGTTATGTCGCGCCGACATACACGCCCTACCCTACCTATACGCCGCTTCCTACCGCGACGCCGACGCACACTCGTACGCCGACGCCGCGTCCGACGGACACGCCCTATCCGACCTTTACGCCGCAGCCCACGTACACGCCATATCCGACCTTCACTCCGGTAGTGCCGGTCAAGGGGCCCAAGCCCCCCGGCGCGTAAGAGTGGCCGAGGGCGAGTCGCCGCCTCATCGCCGGGCACTGCGCCCCGGCCGCGGCATCCGGCACTGGGGGGATTCACATGCCATCGCATACGAGTTTGGATGGATCGCCGGCCCTGACGCCCTGGGGGGGCGTCAGGCCAAGCGGTCACGCACTGCCGGCACACAGCCTGGACGCCCTCGGGCGCCTCGCGGCGACGCTACCCGCCGCGAGCCCCGCCGAGTTGGCGCAGGCCTGGGTCGCCCGGGCCGCAGAGTGCTTGTCGGTGCGCGCGCTGCACCTGGCCCTTCGGGAGGGTGCCGAGACGCGCTACTGGTCGGCGCCACACGACGCTCCGCTCGGGGCTGACTGGCGCGAGGTGGAGGAGGCTATCGACGCGGGCGCGCCGAGGGCGATCGCTCTCGGTGACGCTGAGCGCCCCGCCCTCGTGCGCATCGTGGCGCCGATAGCGGGCGACTCGCGCCCCATCGGCGCCCTGGTGGCCGACGCGCCGCCGCAGGCCGTCGCCGAGGTGTTGGGCGCCCTGGAGGCGCTGCGCTGGCCGCTGGCGCTCCGCCTGACGAGCCTGCTGGATGCGCCGCCGACTGGGCAGAGAACCAGGTGCGCGGCGATGCATGCCCTGTGCGAGGCGATGCACCGCTGCGACACCCTCACCGACCTGCTGAGTCGCCTCCTGGAAGCGTTACCCGGGCAGGTCGGGGCTCGGTGGGCCGCGGTGGCCGCCTGCGATCCCACGGGCCGGGTGCTCTATGTGACGAGCCTCGACACCCCTGATCCCCTGGGGCCCGAGGGGTGGGCTAGCGCGGCGCGCGCTACGGGCTCGGGCGCCGCTAACGCGGCCGCGCCGCTCCGCCTCCCCGACGCGACGAGCCGGAGCGAGCCGACGTGGATCGTCCCGATGTGCGCCGACAGCAACCCGCTGCGATACCTGTTGGCAGTCGGGGGGAGTGTGGGCGCGCCGGGCGTCATCGACCTGCGTCTCCTCGGGGAGGCAGCGGCCCATGCCGAGACCGGGCTCGCCCGCATCGTCTCCGAGGGTGAGCTGCGATTGGCCCGCGACGCCCACGCGCGCGTCGCGCGCATCACCCAGGTGGTGACCTCTCTGAACCATGGGGAGAGCCCCGACGAGATGCTGAGCGCCGTGATGGGCGCCGTACTATGTGAGTCGCCGGGGCTGATCGCGGGCGCCCTGCACCTCTGGACCGGAGAGCGCCTGGTCCGCGAGCAGAGCGTCGGCGACGTCCCGCCCCCCCTGTGCCGGGGCGCCGGGCGGGACTGGTGGCGGGAGCGCCTCGACGAGGCGATGGCATCGCGGCGGCCGGGATGCTGGCTGCTGCCGGAGGGATGTGGCCGCGGCATGATGCTCGTGGCCGTCCCCATCCCGACCGGCGCCGACGGCGGGGTCGACCACATGCTCGGCGTGGCAAGCCTGTTCACCGCCTCCCTCGAGGCAGTGGACCTGTCCTTGGGTGTCTTGCTGAGCCCCTATACGCACATCATCGCGCAGTTGGCGCGGAACCTGCAGCACTATCGCGCCCTGGAGCGGGCGAACAGCGAGCTAGAGCGGCACAAGGCGCAGATCATCGAGAGCAAGGGGGCCCTGGAGGCGATCCTCGATGGGTTCCCCGACGGCCTGTTCATCGTCGATCGCGATCTGCGGGTGGCCCTCAGCAACGACGTGCAGGCGCTGCGCGTGCAGGGGGCGGAGCCGGCCAACGGCCAGTACTGCTGGGAGCTGTTCGGCTCGGGCGCCGGCGTCTGCGCCGGCTGCCGAGTGATGGATACCCTCAAAAAGGGGATCAGCACGCGGCGGAGGATGCGCGTGCGACGTCCGGAGCAGCCGGAGCGCGAGTGGGAGGTCGCCACGCACCCCATCGCGCGGCGCTCGGCGCAGAGTGCACAGGCGGCGCTGGTAGTGGTGCGCGACGTCACCGAACAGGAGCAGATCGCCAAGTCGCTGGCGCAGGTGGAAAAGTTGGCGGCGGTGGGGCGGCTGGCGGCGGGAATCGCCCACGAAATCAACAACCCCCTGGCGGCGATCCAGGCCAACGTGCAGCTGCTCCTGAGCGGCCGGCCCGACGACGAGCAGGTCGAGAGCCTGGAGATCATGCGGCGCGCGACGGAGCGGGCGCGTCGCGTGGTGAGGAACCTGCTGAGCTTCTCCGAGCAGTCGCTGGGCTACCTGGCGCCTGTGGACGTGAATGCCACCATTCGCGCCGCCCTCGACCTCGTGTCGCACCAGGCCGGCCAGGGAGGGGTGACGATCGAGTGCCACCTCGCCGAGGGGCTGCCGCCGGTCTTGGCGAGCCGAGAGCAGCTCGAGTCGGTGTGGCTCAACCTGGCCATGAACGCGCTCGACGCGGTGCTCGAGGGGGGCGTAGCCGGACACGTCGAGGTGACGAGCGAGGCGGCGCCGCATGCGTGGGTCCGCGTCTCGTTTCGCGACAACGGCCCGGGAATACCTGGGAGCCAGCTGCCCCACGTGTTCGAGCCCTTTGGCAGCAGTACGTCGCCGACGGTCGGCACCGGGCTGGGGTTGTTCAGCTGCCACAACGTCGTCAACCGGCACGGCGGCAGCATCCGAGCCGGAACAGGTGAGAGCGGCGGCTCGCGCTTTGAGGTGCTGCTCCCAGCCCTCGACGACGACGCGGAGGGCACGCCGGGCGTGGACGATGACGCCGTAGCTGCGACCGACGCCGCGTGAGCCGCTGGACCGAGGGGGCAGGAGAGACTATGGACAGGCCCGAGCAAGCGCCACATGCAGGAGAGGCCGTCGCGCCGAGCGTCGAGCCCGAGGTCCGAGGATGGCGGCGGGACGGCTCAGCGTCGGCCCACCCGACCATCGACGGCCTGACGCCGATCATCGACGCCATCTCTTCCATCCTCATCGGCATGGACGGCGACGGCACGGTGACGCTGTGGAACCCCGCGGCCGCCACCGCACTGGGGGTGCCCGCGGGTGAGGCGATCGGTCGGCCGCTGCTCGATTGCGGCGTGCGGTGGGATGCAGCGACCGTCGCGCACACCCTGAGCGCCTGCGCAGCCGGCGACACGCCGCCAACGCTCGACGACCTGCGCTACACCCGCCCCGATGGCCGGGAGGGATTCCTGGGGATCGCCCTGAGCCGGTATGGCGCGCGGGACGGGCACCCGGGGGGAATCCTGTTGCTGGGGACCGATACCACCGAGCGACACCTGCTCACCAGCCAGCTCGCGCAGGCCCAAAAGCTCGAATCCATCGGCCAGCTGGCCGCGGGGATCGCCCACGAGATCAACACGCCCATCCAATACGTGGGTGACAACCTGCGCTTCCTACAGGACGCATGGGACCGCCTGCTGGCCCTCCTCATGCACCTACGAGGGGCGCTCCAGGAGCTGCGCGACGGCACGGCCGGTGTGAACCGCGCCCTGGAGAGCTTGGAGATGATGGAAAGCGACGACACGCGCTATGTGCTGGAAGAGGTGCCCATGGCCATCGCCGATGCGCTGGACGGCGCCGGCCGCGTGTCCGAGATCGTGCGCGCCATGCGAGACTTTTCGCATCCCGCTCTGGCCGAAAAGACGGCCATCGACGTGAACCGCGCCATCGAGAGCACCATCACGGTGGCGCGCAACGCGTGGAAATCTGTTGCCGACGTGGCCACTGACCTGGATCCTGACCTGCCGTTGGTGCCCTGCCTGCCCGCCGAACTCAACCAGGTGATCGTGAACGTCCTCATCAACGCCGTCCACGCCATCGACGATGTAGTGGACGGTGGCAGGGCCGGCAAGGGCACCATCACGGTGTGCACGCGTGCCATCGAGGGCTGGGCCGAGATACGCATCGAGGATACAGGAACGGGCATTAGCTCCGATATACGGGACAGAGTATTCGATCCCTTCTTCACCACCAAGGAGGTCGGCCGGGGCACGGGCCAGGGTCTGGCGATCGCGCATTCGGTCATCGTGGAAAAGCATGGCGGCACCATCACCTTCGACACCGAGCCCGGCAGAGGCACCACCTTTGTCATCCGCCTGCCCATCGAGTGTGATGCTGTGCCCAGGGGGACGACGCAATGAAGCCCGGTATCCTTTTTGTTGACGACGAACCCAGGGTACATCGCGGCCTACAGCGCATGCTCTACGGCGAATCGGACGCCTGGCGGCTGGCGTTCGTCACCAGCACCACCGAGGCGCGCGCCCGCCTGAGCGAGGAACCCTTTGATGCCGTGGTGCTCGACGTGAGCATGCCCGGCGAGACGGGCCTCGAGTTCCTGCAGCACATCAAGTCGGACGAGCGCCTCGCCCAGCTCCAGGCCATCATCCTCACGGGCTTGCAGGATCAGACGCTCAAGCGCCAGGCGCTCGACCTGGGCGCTACCGACCTGCTGACCAAACCGGTGAACCGCGAGGACCTCGTGGCGCGCCTGCGCAGCGCCCTGCGCATCAAGGCGTACCACGATGAACTCGAGGCGCGAAACACCGCGCTGGAGCAGGCGCTCGTCGAGTCGCACAAGATGCGCCTGGTGGGCGTGCTGGCGGCCGGCGTGGTACACGACCTGAACAACATCCTAGCCGTCATCGTCGGCTACAGCGACCTGACCGCCCTGCTGGCGTCCGACGACCCTGAACTCCTCGACACGGTAAGCCACATCCGCGGCGCCGGTGACCGTGCCCGCAAGATCCTGCGCCAGATCCTGACCTTCAGCCGCCGGGGCGAGCGGGCCCTCAGCGAGTGCCGGCTCGGCGACGTGGTGGACGAGTGCCTCGAGCTGTTGCGAAATTCCGTCTTGAAAGGGGTCGGCGTGCGATGGGTCAGGCCAGAGGCGGAGCCATCCATCCTCGCCGACGCCACACAGATCTACCAGATGCTCATGAACCTGTGTATCAACGCCGGGCAGGCGCTGGAGGCGAGCGGAGAACTGGCCATCCACGTGAGCGAGGTCTCAGAGTGGCCCGCGCCGCCCGACGTAGAGCGTCCCGGCCCCGCCGTCTGCCTCGAGGTGTCCGACACGGGCCCCGGCATGGAGCAGGCGGTGCTCGCCCGCCTGTTCGAGCCGCTCTTTACCACGCGCTGCACCGAGGGGGGCAGCGGGATCGGCCTGATGGTGGTGCAGCGGATCGTCCAGAACCACGGAGGGGCGATCCACGTGGAGAGTCGCCTGGGTGAGGGCACGACGTTTCGCGTCTATCTGCCCGTCGGCTCGGCCACCCCTACCCCGCCCCTCAAGGCCGCCAACCCGATGGCACCACAGGCCGTGGGGTGATGCCCACCAAGCGCCGCATCCTGTTCATCGACGAGGAGCCTCGCGTACTGGCAGGGCTCCGTCGCGCCCTGTACAGCGAGCGCGACGCCTGGGAGATGGTATTCGCCCAGAGCCCGCAGCCCGCGCTCGAGGCGTTCGATGAGGCGCCCTTTGACGTCATCGTCACCGACATACGCGTGCCCGGCGACGACGGCGAGCTGCTGCGGGGGATTATGTCGCGCTACCCCAGCACGGTCCGCATCGTGCTCTCAAGTGAGGCACAGCGCGAGACGATGCTGCGCGCCGTGGGGCCGATGCACCAGTACCTCGCCAAGCCGTGCGACCCCGATACTCTCAAGGCCACCCTGGCCCGCGCCTGCGCCCTGAGCAACCTGCTCACCAACGAGCGCCTGCGCCGCCTCGTCACCCAGATGGAGAGGCTGCCGAGCCTCTCCTCGCTCTACTTTGACATCATGGACGAGCTGCGCTCCCCCGACCCCTCGGCCAAGCGGGTGGGCGAGATCATCGCGCAGGACCTGGGGATGAGTGCCAAGGTGCTGCAGGTGGTTAACTCGGCGTTCTATGCGCTGCGACAGCAGGTCTCGAGCCCCGCCCACGCCGTGGTCCTGCTGGGGCTCGACAGCATCCGGATCCTGGTTCTCTCGCTGCACGTGTTCCAGCAGTTCGAGTCCCTTCCGGTGCGGCGCCTGCCGCTCAACGCGCTCTGGCGGCACAGCATCCTGGTAGCGATGGCGGCCAAACGGATCGTGGACCGGGAGACAGCCGACGCGCGGGCGGCGGACCGCGCCTTTATGGCGGGGCTGCTGCACGACGTGGGCAAGCTGGTGCTGGCGGTGAACCTACCCACGGAGTACGGCGCGGCGATGGACCGCGCCGAGGTGCGTCACATCGCGCTCCACGAGGCAGAGGCCGAGGTGCTGGGCGCCACGCATGCCGAGGTGGGCGCCTATCTGCTGGGGATCTGGGGGTTGCCCGACACCATTGTGATGGCCACCGCGCACCACCACAGCGTGCGAGGCAGCGAGGAGCGCTCCTTCGGGCCGCTGTCCGCCGTCCACATCTGCAACGCCCTCGTCAGCGAGGTCACACACCTGGCACGCATCGGGGCAAGGCCCACGATAGACGAGCGGCACGTGGCCGAACTCGGACTACTCGACCGCCTCGCCTGTTGGCGAGACGTGGTGCAAGAGACGGTGACCCTGGAAAAGGGGATCTGGTAGGCGCCCCGCGCTACAGCGTCACGACGCGAGCGGACCCAGATACCCCCCACATGACGGCGCGCGTGTCAAAGACGAGACGGGCGTACTGGGCCACCCAGTTCCAGTCGTAGGCACTGTGGGCAGTGTGCACCAGCACGCAGTCGGCCCAATCCAGCGTGTCTTTGGTGAGTTGCACCGACTCGAGGATCTCGTTGCGCCCCAGGCGCAGCGTGGGGATATGGGGGTCGTTATAGGTGACGCGCGCCCCCCGTCGGCGCAACTCCTCGATGATGGTGAGGGCCGGGCTCTCGCGCAGATCGTCGATATCGGCCTTGTAGGCCACCCCCAACACCAGGATGCGCGCCCCCTTGACCGGCTTGGCATCGTCGTTGAGCGCCTCGGCAATGCGGTTCACCACATACTGCGGCATGCTCGAGTTCACCGTATCGGCCAACTCGATGAAGCGCGTCTGGAGGCCCATGCCACGCATCTTCCAGGTGAGATAGAGCGGATCGATGGGGATGCAGTGGCCGCCCAGCCCGGGGCCGGGGTAGAACGGCATGAAACCGAAGGGCTTGGTCGACGCCGCGCGGATCACCTCCCACACGTCGATGCCGAGGCTGCGGCAGATGATGGCCAACTCATTGACCAGCCCGATGTTTACGGCTCGGAAGGTGTTTTCCAGAATCTTGGTCATCTCGGCCGCGGCGGGGCTCGAGACGGGTACCACCTGGTCGACGGCGGAGCTGTAGAGCATCTGGGCGACCTCGAGGCAGGCCGGAGTCACGCCGCCCACCACCTTTGGCGTGTTGCGCGTGTTGTAGCGCGCGTTGCCGGGATCCACCCGCTCGGGGGAGAAAGCCAGGAACACGTCCTCGCCCACGCGGCAGCCGTTGCGCACCAGGCGCGGGATCAGCACCTCCTCGGTGGTGCCGGGGTAGGTGGTGCTCTCCAGCGCCACGAACATCCCGGGGTGGACATAGTCGACAAGCGCCTCGGCGGCACGGATGATGTAAGAAATGTCGGGGTCCTTGGCCTTGCCGAGAGGAGTCGGCACGCAGATCGTCACTACGTCCATCTCCGCCAGCGCGCCATAGTCGTTTGTGGCGCGGAGGTGCCCCTGCTGCACCAACTCGGAGACGGCCCGCGACGGCACGTCGCTGATATAGCTGCGCCCGGCGTTCACCTCGGCGCACTTGGCCGCGTCCAGGTCGATACCGGTAACGGAGAACCCTGCCCGGGCGAACTCGACGGCCAGCGGCAGGCCCACGTACCCCATACCGATGACGCCGACGCGCGCCGTGCGATCGGCGATCTTGGCCAGTAGCGTGTCCTTCACGCTCGGCTCTGGAGCCTGCTCGTCCACTGCCTCGGTTTGTGCCCCTCGCTCGGTCATCCGTCCGTCTCCTCCGAAATGGTCACGCGCGCCCAAGGGCGTGCGATGAATGCTCGCGTCTGTGTTATCGGCATCGTCCCTCGAGACTACAGGGGCGGACTATAGCCTGACACGGCCTCGGCGTCAACGAGAACGCGGCCGGAAATGCGCTCTGCTGCTGTACCTGCTCGCGCAAATCTGGTACAATATGATTAGCCCTCATTGCACTCTATCACTGCCAGGCCCTCCGAGGTCCCATGTAGCACAACGCGACAGGCGTTGAGTCGGGTGGTCGGCCCTGCATTGGCAGGCATTCGCAAAGGGGGAAGTGTAATGACGCTCATTCAGATCATCGTGTGGATCATCGTCGGTGGCATCGCCGGCTTGCTGGCCGATGCCGTGGTACGTGGCATCGGCGTCGGGCTTCTCGGAGCCATCCTGATTGGCATCATCGGGGCGTTCGTCGGGGGCCTGATCTTCAGCCTTCTGGGGATCGCCACCGGCCAGAACATCATCATCGACATCCTGGTGGCCTTTGTCGGCGCGGTGATCGTGCTCCTGATCGTACGCGCCGTGCGAGGAAGGGCGTAGCGGCGATCGCGAGTGCGAGGCTCGGGCATAGGAAAACGGCTGGTCCTGTCATGGACCAGCCGTTCTTGGTCGGGGCGAGACGATTTGAACGTCCGACCACTTGAACCCCATTCAAGTGCGCTACCTGGCTGCGCTACGCCCCGAACACGCCTGCAAGTATAGCACGCTCCCACGTCAGAGGCAAATCGATTCACATCTCGCGGCACATCGTTCGCGTCAGATTCGAGCAGGTATGCGAGGCATCCGCTTGTCCCCTTTTGTAGCATCATACTGTGCGTATCACGCAATTCGAGTAATCTGGCGGTTGGCGTGCTTTCGCCGCAGTGTTCTTCATGGTATAATGGTGCCAGCATGCAATTGGCATGCCAGCATGCGATCGGCAGGCCGAACGCCACGGCAGCACTCGTCTCGGCTCACGCACGCACCGCAACTGAGAGACGCCATCTCACGGAGGCTTGCGCGATGAGGATCCCTTGGAGGTTCAGCCAGGCAGTCCACGCCGTGGCAGAGCGTACGCCCACCCTCGGGCAACTCCAGGACACCCTCAGAAGCCTCCGCGACCGGGGGAGCAATATCGTCGGTCGCCTCGGCCGGGGAAGCGACGTCATGCGTCGACTCGGCCATGGGGGGTCCATCGGCGGACTGGCGCTGCTGTTGGTGTGCGGCATCCTCGGCGCCACGAACCGGGGCCTGGCGGGCGCCGTCGTCGGCGGCCTCAGCGGCTCGGTCCTGGGTGTCGCCCTTGGGGCGGCGGCCAGCTATGCCTTCACCGCCCTGCCGTTCCTCCCACAGAAGGGACGGCGCGCTACGGTGCGCCTCCAGATGGAGAGGGACAACGCGCGCTTCCTGCCCGGCGACACCGTCACCGGGCAGTTGCTGGTCAGTGCAGATCGATCGGTCCGCCTGCAGGGCGGAACCATCTACCTGGCGTGTCGTGGCTTCCAGGTGTATGACAAGGCGCAGGAGAACGGCTCGCGCGAGCCCCAGTTCGCGCGCTCCTCCAAGGAGCACCTGGTCGAACAGCTCGACGTGGTGCCCAGCGCCGTCGTCCGCCAAGGCGGCACGTTGTCATTCCCGTTCAGCTTTGAACTACCCCTGCGCGCGCTCCCCACGCACAAGGGATACGTCTACTCGGTGCTCTGGACGCTGCACGCCGTCGTCCGGCTGCCCGACGGGGCCGAGGCCAAGGCGCGACAGGAGATCCTCGTCGAGTCGATCCCTCCGACGGTGCGCGGGGTCGAGGGTGAGCATCAGGCGATCGCGCCGACGCAGGCGTGCCAAATGGTGCTTTCGCTCCCCAGCGTGCTGGCGGGCGAGGGGGAGCGGATCGAGGCCCAGGTGCGCATCACGCCCATTACAAGCCTGTCTCTCACCGAGGTGCGCGCCGTCCTCTTGCGCGTGGAGAATATCCCCGCCGGCGACGACCATACGGTGTACGTGGCCGAATGGAACGCCGACACCGGCATGTTCCGCGCCGAGCGTCAGCCGGGTGGCCGGGGTACCACCTACGTCTGGCTCGAATCGGAGGCGGTCCTGAGCGGGCCGGTGCAGCTGGCGGCGGCCGAATCGGTGATCCATCGCTTCGCCCTCGAGGTGCCGCGCGAATGGCGCCCCACCCTCTCCCACCCCGACGGCCGCGTCACCTGGAAGGTGGGCGTCATCGCCACCCGCCCCGAGCAGTCGGACCTGCGCGCCTTCCACGAGGTAATCGTCCACACCGCCTCCACGCAGCCCCACCCCGTCCTCTCGCGCAGTCTGCGGAACTAGTCGTCAGTGATCAGTCATCAGTTTTCAGCTCTTGGCCATTTGCCGTTGGCTCGGTGATCGGCGACGCGCTCGTCGAAACACGTGCCGCACAAATGGCCAAGAACCAACAACTACGAGCCACCCATGATGAACCTTCCCTGGTGGAAACGGACGGTTGACGACGCAAGACAGCCCGAGTGCCCTCTAGTCCTGGATGAAGTGGCGCGAGAGGCGTTCTGGTGCGGCCAGCGGCTGGACCTCAGCTCGACCGAGTTGGCTGTGCTTACCTATCTATTTCAGCGAGCGGGGCAAGCCGTGCTCAATGATGCGCTCCTGCAAGCGATTTGGGGCACGTCGCTCGATGAAGGCGGCTCGCTGTGGCAAGTACGTAGCGCCATCAAGCGTCTGCGGCAGAAACTGACTGCCGCGGCGGGCCGTTCCTGCCAGATCGCCAGTATTCGCGGTGTTGGCTACCGGCTGGACATCGCCTCCAGCCATCAGAGCGCGACGCCCGCCCATCCCGGTTGGTCTATCGCTTTGAGGATCGGGGTGGTCCTGGTCATTGCCGCACTCCTTTTCACTGTGGCCGCCGGATGGCGTCTCATGAGGCGAAGCGGTGGGAACCTCACGACCCTTGTCTGGTACCGGCAGCAGCGCGTGCCAGCCGGCGTGTTGTGGCTTCTACAGCGGGGGCAGCACTGCGCCCAGGGCACCGATGGTGCACTGTACTGCTTTGACACGGCGGAGGAACGCGCGACCGCCATCGACGTGATGCTACACGATACAGCCCCCTAGTGGCAGAGCCGACCTCGTGAACCCCCGAACCACCTCCGACTCCCTGGCCTTGTAAGCAGCCGAAACGCGCCAAAAAGGCTGCACGCTGCCTTTGATCCTCTCCTTCCCCGCTCACGGGACTTGCAGGCGCTGCCCATCTTCTGACCAGAGACTGCCTACGAGTTGACCACAAACTGCCTACTCTCCTGGTCCGTTCCTGTGATACGCTGGGGTCAGTGCGATGAGCAGAATCCATCATTGAGGAGGAGACCAGACATGGCAAGCAGAGGCAAGTCAGCGATACTCAGGATCGTCGTACTCATCGTGGCGTCCGCTTTCCTGGTAGGCTTTGCCGGCCGCCCCGAACGAGGTGATTTGTCTACACACGTCTGGTATTGCGGACAACGCGTGCCGTTTGGCGAGTTGCTGGATCGGGGAGTTGTGCCTCAATGCCACGACGGCATGGGCAGAGGGATCATTACCTGTTATGACACGAAAGAGGAACTCGCTGCGGCTACCGGGGTTGGCTTGGCCGGGGTGGACAGAGACGAAGTCGAGCGACTCCGGTCAAGCGGCACGGTAGCTCAGGTTCAGGGCGCTTGGTACGCCTGCCTGCACAATGGCATCGATCTGACCGGCGACAGCTTCCTCCTCATGTATGACTATGCCAACCTGAGAGACGTTCTGTTCGACAACATCACCTCGTCGATCGAGATTCCAACCGGCGCCGGCTATAGCAGTTACTATACCGATCCTGATTACGCAGGAATCAGTTGGGCCTTTTACACGACCAAGACCGATCTGCGCCCCTATGGCTTGGATAATGTGATCTCATCAGTGCGAAGAGGTTACTATTAGCGACCGAAGGAGGTCCGAGATGTGGAGGAACGGATGGCCGCGTAAATGGGGCGGCGTTGCCGGATCCGGCCATCAAAGATGGCTTGGCGTGGCCAAGTTCGCTGGATCCGGCAAGAAAAAAGACTGGCGTCTAGTAATCTGCACAGGGATACTACTGATATGAGCGCTTGCTGACGAGAATGGGTTTACCCACACATCCATTACGAGGTGAACAGCATGCGAGGGCAAATGCGGCGGCTGCTTGTGGCATTTGGGCTCTTCGGTATCGTGATTCTGGCTTCTCCATTCGCTCTTCAGGCCGATGGTTCTTTTAGCGGTAGCGGTGCTGAGGATATGCCCTTGTGCATCAATATGCCTGAGGCCCAGATTCCTGGTCATCGTCAAGGGGCAGCGTGTCGTGTGCCGGTGCGGTCGGTAGCTGGCGAGGGTACCTTCGCGCCAATGCTTACTCTCTATCGCAGTGGCCGGACCGATCGCACGACCAGCGAGAGTGACTCGGACATTGTGGAAGATTACATCAATGTCGAGGGTTATCTCTATTGGTATGATAGCAGTATGGTTAGGCACTACTGGGACGATTGTGACAAGCCTGAACAATATTCTACCCATACAGTATGTACCAACACCTCAGGAGGAGGCGGTACCTGGGAGCAGGACGGGGATCACTACTTTCGCACGGCAGGATATGTGGATGATCACTTTGAGACGCGAGACCGCTGGACACAGTAGCCGGTCCAACTGCTCATGATCCGTACAGGCCGGGGAGCCGTGCAGCCCCGGCCTGTGACGAGGAAGTCCAATGCAGCCGACCATCCGTATACCGTTCGTTTTACTGATTGCCGTGCTTATGGCTAGTTGTTCTCAGTCCCTGCCGACTGCCTCACCGTCCAGCTCGATGGCGTGGATACGGCACAATACGTTCTCAGAAGGGACCAATCGTGTTCTCTGGGCAGGTGTCAAAACCCGCGGACTCGGTGTGGGGTTCGTTCGTGCCGAGGATCGCGCCACGTGGCCCTACGATCGCCCCTCCACCTCCCGCTTTCTCATCGAAGAGGGGGCACCCTTCACGACGTTGCTCATCCTGTCGACCGGCCATGATCAGCCGTACCCGGTGTTGATCTCAGTGCTGGTGGATTACCGACAGGTGGAGTTCCGCTTGGACGGAAAGAAGGGGCTCCTGCATTATCTGGAGATCGATCCGGGCGCCGAGGTGAACACGGAGATACCGATGGAAGTGCCGATTGGTGGCCTCGGCTGGCACGACGTGACGGTCGTCGTGTTTCCGGACCCCGAGTTTCAGCCGGCCGATCCGCAGCAGCGCTTGCCCCCCAAGCTCGGCGCCTTTGGTCGGCGCACGGTGGTATGCGTCGAGGGTTGCACGCCCGTGGGAAGCGCGTTGCCAGAGCCCCTAGTAGGCACGTCTGGTGCCATAGGAGGGCCGAAGGCACTGCCCCTCGTGCCCGGTGACCGCCCTCCGAGAGAACGCCTGCTGATGACTATCACCGCGCGGGCCGGTGCCTCTGTAGATTTGGAGTTGTGGGCGAGCAATCGGGATGAGGCCTTGCGCGAATACGTGGTAGTGCCCTTTTTGAACTACCATCAGGTGAGCTATGCGGGGGCAGACAGGCTGCTGTTCCACATGCCGCCGGATAGCTCCTTGTTTGTGTCGGGGCAGGTCCAAGTTCCCGATCGCGAGGGTATCCACGAACTCACCTTCTTGTACGTATTCGATCCCTTTCAGGATATCGAGGCCGTCACGGATCCGTTCGTGCGATCTGCCATGCGCGCCGGCATCATCGCTGAAAGGCCATAGATGTGCACCACACGAAACGTCCGAGCAGGCACGGCGTCGACTCGGACGTGAGCGGGACACGGTGCCGACGGCAAGCCCTTAGTGGCGAGGCGTATGGATCGCGAAGGTGCAAAGCCAGCGCAGATTGTGAAAGGTCGCCTCGCGGCTGGAGCGGCACGCTCTCGGCGCAGGCGTCCTGGCGAGGGGCCTAGTTTCTGCCGGGGTCATGATCGCCATGCGCAAGCGCCGCACGGCATCGTAACGCGAGTGTGCATCCCGTTAGCGGGGATAGGGATGCACGTCTGCCTCACTGCACACGGGGTAGGGGGACACGGAAGGAATCCGCTTCGTGCCCCCGGCGTTGCATCCGGCATACCCAAATGTGTATATCTGGTCGGTATAGTAGGGGCGAAGCCCCTTGGACCTTGACCGGCATCAGGCGCATCGTGCTTCATCGCTGATACGTGGAGGACAGCCATGCGATCGACGGTGTTGTGTGTCGTGCTGCTGCTGGTGATGGGCGTGGTGCTCGGCAGTGCCACGGCTCTGGCCGCGCCATCCCGGAATGCCTCGAACCCGACGACCACACGATCGACGTACAGCGAATGGGTCGTCCAGGAGACCGAGGCAGGGCCGGTGCGCGTGCCGGTGACGGTGCACCGCGTGACGGTGGTCGAGACGGTGATCGTCCCGCGGGCAGAGCCGTGATCCGAGCGGGGGGCGGCCTGTGGCCCCAAGGCCCGGGCGCTGCAAGATCGGCGCGTCGCGCCGTGTGTCGGGCGATCTTGGGGATCGCCCTGATAGTGGGGGTGGTTGCCTGCCGGGGGCAGCCGGCGGACACATCGCCGGCCATGGCGGGTGCGACACGCCCCGCCGTCATCCCGCGCGGCACGGTGCCACCCGGCATCGATGGCGCCGCTCTCTACGTTCGAGAGGGCTCTACCCATCAGCAGGCTGTGGATTTCTTCACGCTGAACCCCGGCGGCATCTCGTACGGCCTGCGCGGCACGTACGGCCAGATGGTGCCCGGCGCCGCCAGCACCTTTTTCCTATCGCAGGACGAGCCCTTCCGGGGCGAGTTCTACCTGCACTCCGGCCTGGAGCACGCGCACGATTACGGCCTCCTCTGCCTGCTCGACTATATCCAGGTGCCCTGCAGTCCGGGGGCCGCTCGCTTCCAGATGCACGAGGGGATCGCGTTCGGCGATGCCGTCATGGTGCCCATCGCGGCGCGCGTTACGGGTGAGGGCCTGCACGACCTGTTGGTGGTGTTCCAGGAGGACCCGTTCCTGCCCCTGCCGGTCGGTGAAGGCCCACTCCTGCCTGGGCCGGCTGGGTACGATCCCTCCCAGGATCGTACCCTCCCTAACGTCCGGTTCGCGCGGGCCAGCCTCTCGGTAGAGGGCTCCGTGGCGGCGCCGGAGGGGGCCTACATCCAGGGTGATCGGCATCTGGACGATGAGAAGTTGCCGGGGTTCGTGCCGAGCGACCGCGCCGAGCCGCGCGGGGGAGGGCCGGCTCGGGGCTGGATCATCTGGATTGAGACGCAGGCCCCCGCGGGAGGGATGCTGAATTTCTACCTGCACGTTGGCAGGGAGGAGGAGCGCCGTTACGGCGTGGTGGCGTTCGTCGATTTCGCGCAGGTGCCGATCCACTACGGCGATGAGGAGCACATCCCCCTGTACGTGCACTCCCCCGCGGGGGAATGGCAGAGTGTGCCGGTATCCATCCCCGTCCCGGCGGAGCCGGGGGAGTACGAGTTACGCATCGTGGCGGTGGGCGAGCCTTATGCGCGGCTGGACGGCCTGACGCTGCCGGAGCAGGACGCCCTCTCGCCCTATCCCCCCTCGTCGGCGAGGGTGCTGCTGCGGGTAGAGTGAGGGGTGGCGACCTCGCGCCGGGCACCCACAGCCTGACGGTGATGGGCTATCCGTACCCCTACTACCTGCGGTCCTGGCGGATGGCCGACGGCAGCCCGGTCTGGATGGCCAATACCACGTACATGGGGTATCCCATGGGGAGGGTGTCCGTCGAGGTGAGCGAGTAGACGCGGCTTCCTCTGTTTGACCGTTGCCCAAGCCTGTTGTAGAATAGACCGGTTATCTTGGGGGTGCTGTCACTGCGCGCCGCCCGAGAGTGGTCGGCGTCCTGGGCCCGGGGTTCCCTGGGCCGTTCCGAACGCCCGAGGTATGAGAGAGCATGTTCGAATCGCTTTCCGATAAACTACAAGAGACGTTCCGCCGCCTCTCCGGAAAGGGGCGACTTTCCGAGGCGGACGTAAACGAGGGGCTGCGCGAGGTGCGGCTGGCGCTCCTCGAGGCCGACGTGAACTATCGCGTCGTCAAGGACCTGGTCAAGCGCATCGGCGAACGCGCCATCGGCGCCGAGGTGATCACGTCGCTGACGCCCGCCCAGGCCGTGATCAAGATCGTCAATGAGGAGTTGATCGCCGTCCTCGGCGAGGCCGCCCGCCTGGAACTCACCGGGCAGCCGCCCCACGTCATCATGCTGGTGGGCCTGCAGGGATCGGGCAAGACGACCATGGCCGCCAAGCTGGCCGTGCACCTGCGCGGACGCGGCCAGGTGCCGTTGCTTGTCGCCGCCGACGTCTACCGCCCGGCGGCCATTGCCCAGCTGGAGACACTGGGTAAGCAGGTCAATGTGCCGGTGCACACCGAGCCCGACCACGTGGCGCCGCCCGACATCTGCGGCAACGCCGTCAAACGCGCCAAGCGCGAAGGGCAGAACGTGGTCATCCTCGACACGGCCGGGCGCCTGCAGATCGACGACCGCATGATGGCCGAGTTGGAAGAGATCCGCCGCGTCACCGCGCCGAACGAGGTGCTGCTCATCGCCGACGCCATGACCGGCCAGGAGGCCGTGGCGGTGGCGCAAGAGTTCCACGAGCGCGTGAACGTGACGGGCCTCATCCTGACCAAGGTCGACGGCGACGCCCGCGGGGGCGCGGCGCTGTCGATCCGCGCCGTCACCGGCGTGCCCATCAAGTTCATGGGCGTCGGCGAAAAGGTATCGGACCTGGAGGTCTTTTACCCCGATCGCCTGGCCTCCCGCATCCTCGGCATGGGTGACGTGCTAACGCTCATCGAGCGCGCCGAGTCGAGCTTTTCGGAGGAAGAGGCGCGCAAGGTCGAGCAAAAGATGCGCACCGCCTCCTTTACGCTCGAGGATTTCATCGAGCAGCTGCAGGCGGTCAAGCGCATGGGGCCGTTGAGCGACCTGCTGGGGATGATCCCCGGCATGGGACAGCTCACCAAGGCGCTGCCGGCCGAGGCCACCGAGACGGGGCTCAAGGTCACCGAGGCGATCATCCACTCGATGACGCGGGAGGAGCGCCGCAACCCGCGGGTGATCAACGCCAGCCGCAAGCGCCGCATCGCGCGGGGGAGCGGCACTTCGGTGCAGGATGTGAACCAGTTGCTGCGCCAGTTCAGCATGATGCAGGACATGATGAAGCAGATGCAGTCTGGCAAGGGGCGCGGCATGATGGGGATGTTCCGATAGTGGTCGCCGTTCGCCAACGCGAAGCATTTCGTGTATAATCGGGCCGATTCGCGAATCCAGAGCTACAAAGGTGAGAGTACAAGATGGTAAGAATCCGACTCGCGCGTGTGGGCGCCAAGAAGCAGCCGAGCTACCGTGTAGTGGTCGCCGACCAGCGCTCGCCCCGCGATGGGCGTTTTATCGAGATTATCGGCCACTATAACCCGCGCACCGAGCCCGCGACGATGGTGGTGAAAGAAGAGCGCGCCATCTTTTGGCTGGAGCGCGGCGCTCAGCCCACGGAGGCCGTGGCCCGCATCCTGGACAAGACCGGCGTCCTGGCCAAGACCAGCGCGTCCGTCGAGGTCCCGGGCAAGGTCGCCGACAACGCCTAAGGAGTGTCCCTATGCGGGAGCTTGTCGAGTACATCGCCAAGTCACTGGTTGACCACCCCGAAGAGGTCGAGGTTCACCAGATGCGCGGCGGCCAGGCGACGATCCTGAAACTCCGGGTGGCGCCCGATGACAAGGGATGGGTGATCGGCCGGCGAGGCCGCGTCGCCAACGCCATGCGTGCGCTCCTGCGCGCCAGCGCCGGCACGTCTGGGCGTCGGGTCATCCTCGACATCCTCTAGCGAGCGGTGTTCACCCGGCGAGCGACGCAGATTCGCATGGCCCCTCACAACGACTCGAACGATAGGCGACGGCCTTCCCGGGCCGGCGCCTTCTTGTCATCCAAAGGCGGCGACGCAGCGGAGCGCCGCAGCGTGCGCTTTCTCGCGATTGGGAGAATCATCGCGCCGCGGGGAGTGCGAGGCGAACTGAAGGTCGCCGTCGAGACCGACACCCCCGAGCGCTTCCTGCGCACCTCGCGCGTGTTCCTGGGCGAGGAACGGATCGTGTACACCGTGCGCGGCGCGCGCCTGCACCAGGGCAACGCCCTGCTGCGCCTGGCCGGCATCGAGACGCGCGACGACGCCGAGGCCTGGCGCAATGCCTACGTATACGTCTCCCTCGAGGACGCCGTCCCTCTGGAGGAGGGTGAGTACTATCACCACCAGATCCAGGGGATGCACGTCCGCACCACCGAGGGCGAGGTTCTGGGACGCGTCGTCGAGGTGCTGCAGACGGGCGCCAACGACGTCTGGGTGGTTCGCGGCCGCGGCGGGGAGGTCCTCATCCCGGCGCTGAAGGACGTCATCGTGGCCGTCGATCTCGATGCCGACGTCGTCACCGTCACCCTTCCCGAGGGCCTGCGCTGACCCGGCGCCGCCGGCCAACGCCTCTCCCTAGCCCCCCTGCCCAGGCCACCGGCCTGGGCGGCAATGCGCGAGGAGCCGGCTGATGGCAGACCTACGCTACTGGCTCGGTTTCAACATGGCGCCCCGCATCGGACCGGTCCGCCTCCGGGCGCTGGTGCACTATTTCGGCGATGTCGAGGCTGCGTGGCGCGCCGACGCCGCCGCGCTGCGGGCCGCCGGCCTCGCGCAGGACGCTCTGGAGCGGCTCGTCGCCCTTCGCTCCCGCCTCGATCTCGACGCCGCCCTGGCGCGCGTCAACGCCCTGGGCCTCAAGGTGCTCACGTGGGACAGCCCGGACTATCCGGCGCTGCTGCGCAACATCGCGCAGCCCCCGCCGGTGATCTATGTCAAGGGCACGATCATCCCGGCCGACGAGTTCGCCGTGGCAGTGGTGGGCACGCGCCACGCCAGCGCCTACGGCAAGGAGGTAGCCCGCCGCTTGGCGCGCGGGCTTGCCGAGAACGGCGTGACGGTGGTCAGCGGGCTGGCGCTGGGGATCGACGGCGTCGCCCATCGCGCGGCGCTGGACGGCGGCGGGCGCACCCTGGCGGTGCTGGCCTGCGGCCTCGACACGGTCTACCCGTCCTCGCACCGCGAGCTGGCCGACCGCATCGTGACCTCCGGCGCGCTCATCTCGGACTATCCCGTGGGGACGCGCCCCGAAGCCGCCAACTTTCCCCCGCGCAACCGCCTCATCAGCGGGCTGTCGCTGGGCACGCTGGTGGTCGAGGCGGGCATCAAGAGCGGGGCACTCATCACGGTGCGCTTTGCCCTGGAACAGGGGCGGGAGACCTTTGCCGTGCCGGGCAACATCTACAATCAGTCGTCCACCGGCACGAACGCCCTCATCCAGGCGGGGGAGGCCAAGCTGGTCACCTCGGTCAACGACATCCTCGAGGAGCTGAACCTCACCATGGTGTCACACCATACCGAGGTGCGCGAGATCGTGCCCGAGACGGCGGAGGAGCGCGCCCTGCTGGCCCACGTGGGGCCCGAGCCGGTGCACCTGGACGAGCTGGTGCGCGCCTCGGGCCTGGCCACCGCCACGGTGTCCAGCACCCTCGTGATGATGGAACTCAAGGGGATGGTCCGCCGGGTCGACAACACGAGTTACATCCTGGCGCACTGATAGGTGGAACACTGATGAACGCGGATTTGGCGGATCAACGCAGATCAGAACTCATACAAACCACCGAGAACACAGAGATCACGGAGATCATGGAGAAAAGATGAAAACTCGTGTCTCTGCGTTCTCTGTGGCCTCTGCGCTTGGTACATGTAACGATCCGTGAGGATCCGCCGGATCCGCGTCCAATCGGGCATACTCGAGGTGAACTACCATGGCTGACACACCGGGCCGTGAGGCCTTGCAGCACGTATACGTCACCATCCTGGCGGGGGGGAGCGGCACCCGGCTCTGGCCGCGCAGTCGGCATTCCCGGCCCAAGCAGTTCCTCGACCTCGTGGGGCCGCGGTCGATGCTGGTCAATACGGTGCAGCGCGTGCTGCCGCTGGTGCCGCTGGAGCGCATCAACGTCCTGACGGGACCCGAGCACGCCCCGCTGGTCGCCGAGCAACTGCCCGACCTACCCCCCGACAACATCATGGTCGAGCCGTCGCCCAAGGGGACGGCGCCGTGCCTGGGGCTGGCGGCGCTGCGCCTGTTCCGTCGCACGGGCCGCCCCGACGACGTGATGATCTCGCTGCACGCCGACCACGTGGTGGTCAAGGAGGACCGCTTCCGCACTGCCCTGCGCGCGGCGGCGGCCGTGGCGCGCGATGGCCATATCGTCACCATCGGCATCATCCCCGCCTACCCCGAGACGGGATTCGGCTACATCGAGCGCGCCGAGCCCCTGCCGCCCGCCGCCGGGCAGGAGGTCTATCGCGTGGCCCGCTTTACCGAAAAGCCGCCGCTGGAGCGCGCCCGGCAGTTCGTCGAGAGCGGCCGCTTCTTTTGGAATACGGGCTACTTTGCCTGGACGCTGGGCGACATCCTGGGCGAGTTCGGGCGTTCGCTCCCCGACCTGTACTCCCGGCTGCAGCGCGTCGTGCCCGCCAACGGCGCATCCCCCGCTCTGGACGCTTGGGAGGGGATCACGCCGGTGACCATCGACGTGGGGATCATGGAGCGTGCCAAGGACCTGGCCGTCATCCCGTGTGACTTGGGGTGGAGCGACATCGGCAGTTGGGCGGCGCTCCACGACATCCTCCCCGGCGACCCCCAGGGCAACGTCGTGTCAGAGGGCACCCGCCACATCGGCATCGACACCTCCAACTGCCTCGTCTATGGCAAGGATCGGCTCATCGCGACCGTGGGGTTGGAGGGGATGGTGGTGGTCGATACGGGCGATGCGCTCCTCATCCTGCCCAAGGACCGCGCCCAGGACGTCAGCGCGCTGGTGCGCGAGCTACGAGCCCGCGGGCTCGAGGACTTGATGTAGAAGCCGCGCCGCCGCCGGCAGGCCGGAGCCGAACGCATCCTATCGTAACGAGGTGACCCTTGCAGGCAGAGATTGTAACCATCGGGACCGAGTTACTCCTAGGCGAGATCATCGACACGAACTCGGCCTGGATCGCGCAGCAGCTCACGACCATCGGGCTGAACCTGTACTACACCACCACCGTGGGCGACAACCTGGCCCGCGTGGCCGACGTGCTGCGTCAGGCGCTGCAGCGCTCCGACGTGGTGATTACCACCGGCGGCCTGGGGCCCACCGTCGACGACGTGACGCGTGAGGCGGTGGCCCGCGCCACGGATCGCGAGATCGCCCTCGACGAGGACCTCGTGGAGGAGATCGCCTGCTACTTTGCGCGGCGCGGCTACACCATGACCGACAACAATCGCAAGCAGGCCACCCTCCCGCGCGGGGCGACGGTGATCCACAATCCCGTGGGAACGGCGCCCGCCTTTTTCGTGGAGCACGAGGGGCACGTGCTCATCAGCCTGCCCGGCGTACCCCACGAGATGAAGCACCTGATGGAGGCCGAGGTGCTCCCCTTCCTGAGGGGGCGCTTTGGCCTGCGCGGCATCATCAAGAGCCGCGTCCTGCGCACCTGCGGCATCGGCGAGAGCGCCATCGACGCCCGCATCGGCGACCTGATGCAGCTCACCAACCCCACCGTGGGGACCGCCGCCCACCCCGGCCAGACCGACGTGCGCATCACCGTCAAGGCGGACAGCCTCGCGGAGGCGGACGCGCTCGTCGCACCCGTAGAGGCCGCCCTGCGCGAGCGTATCGGCGAGTATGTGTTCGGCGTGGACCACGACGTCATGGGCGACGTGCTGGCTGCCCTGCTGGCCGAGCGCGGGTTGCGGCTGGCCGTGGCCGAGACCGTCACCACGGGCGAGATCGCCCAGTGGCTCAGCAGGGCGCCCCGCGGGGCCGAGGCGTTCGCGGGCGGGACGGTTTTGCCCGGCGCCGACGCGCTCCAGACATCCCTGGGCGTGGAGCCGGAACTCATCGCGCGCTACGGCTATCCCTGCCAAGAGGTGGCCGACGCCGCCGCCGAGGCGGTGCGTCGCGGACACGGCGCCGACCTGGGGCTCGCCGTCATCGGCCCCGCCGACCCGGCGGCGCCCGATGCACCGCCGGTGTTCTTTGCGCTGGCGCTCGAGGGGCGGGTGCTACACGCCCAGTCGCGTCAGGGGCGCACGGGGGTTTCGGGTCGTGGCTGGCTCATGCATCTGGCGCTCGATCTCGTGCGGCGGCATGTCCTGGGGCTGCCGATCGAATAAGGCAGTACCGCCCGATCCCTACGCGCCTCCCGAGGCCCCCTCAGCAGTCTTGCGCATGTCGCGTTTGTCGCTGGGAGCCTCTGGGAGGCGTTTCCGTCGAGCGCCGAGATCAGGCGCGGGACCAGAGCGCTCTGCTCAGAGCGTTGTGGCGGGCGATGAGAGCGGGGAGGTCTACCCCGAGGAGTTCACCGTCGCGGACCACGGTGCGCCCGCCGATCACCGCGTGAACCGCCGGGGTCGGCGCGCAGAGCACCAGCGCCGCCACCGGATCGGCCTGGGCGCCGGCGTACTCTAGCCGGTTCATGTCGTAGGCGACCAGATCCGCCGCCATCCCTGGGGCCAGAACCCCGATGTCGTCTCGCCCCAGCACGGCAGCTCCACCGAGGGTAGCCAACTCTAGCGCCTCACGAGCCCCCAGGGCGTCGGCGCCGTGGGCAACGCGTTGGAGCAGCATCGCCTGGCGCGCCTCGGCCAGCAGGTTGCCGCCATCGTTGCTGGCGCTGCCGTCCACGGCCAGCCCCACGGCCACCCCGGCGTCCCGATAGGCGCGCACCGGCGCGATCCCCGAGCCCAGGCGCATGTTGCTGCCGGGACAGTGCGCCACTCCCGTGCCCGTCTCGGCGAGCAGCGCGATCTCGGCGGCGTTGGGCCACACCGCATGCGCCCACCACACGTCGGGGCCGAGCCACCCCAACTCTTGCATGTAGACCACCGGCCGCATTCCCACGCGTTCGAGGCAGTAGGCCTCTTCGTCCAACGTCTCGGCTAGGTGGGTGTGCAAGCGCACGCCATAGGCCCGCGCCAGCTCGGCCGAGGCCCGCATCAGCCCCTCACTGACGTTAAAGGGCGCGCAGGGCGCCACCGCCACCCGGCACATGGCGTAGCGTTCCGAATCGTGATAGGTCTCGATGACGCGCCGGCAATCCGCCAGGATCGCATCCTCGTCCTGCTCCACCAGCGCATCGGGGGGCAGCCCTCCCTCGGACTCGCCCACAGACATGCTGCCCCGCGTGGGGTGGAAACGCATTCCCAGCTCCTGAGCGGCGCGGATCTCATCGTCGATCCGCGCGCCGTTCGGATAGAGGTAGAGGTTGTCACTAGCGGTGGTACAACCCGAGAGGAGCAACTCACAGAGCGCCAGCTTGGCGCTCACATAGATGGCCTCGTCGTCGAGCCCGGGCCAGATGCGATACAGCGTGCGCAGCCAGTCGAACAGGCCGGCATCCTGCGCCCCCGGCATCGCGCGGGTGAGGGACTGGAAAAAGTGATGGTGGGTGTTGATCAGCCCTGGCAGGACGACCATGTCCGTCGCATCGATCACGGTGTCGGCTTGGGCCGGCGCCTCGTCGCTCCTACCGACCCACGCGATGATATGGTCGCGCGCCAGCAGCGCGCCGTCCGCGATCTCGCGGCGATCCGCATCCATCGTGACCAGGACGCGGGCATTTCGGATGAGAAGGGTACCCATACAGCGCCTCCCACAAGTCTCCGTGCACCCCAGCACCTCCCGAGGCCCCAAGCCGCGCGTGCCTAGTTCTTTGCAGGGAGCCTGATGTCGGCGCGCAGATGAGGACACCACCCCATGACAAGGGCGACGGTGACCCACACGAGGGAGATGCCCGATGTACGACACGGTAACACGCAACCTGACATCGATCAAGCCGGAGACCGTGTTCGCCGCTCCCAGGGATGGGTGGCCGTCCGGCTATGGCCTCGCGCGCCATCGTGAGCGACACGCAGGGTATCCGCCCGCATGCACGAGGCGCCGCCCAGCCGCTCTGGCCACTCTTTCGGGTCCGTGGACAGTGACGCCGGGTGTCGCTATAATGCCGGTCCAGCCGCAGGTTCGCACCGATCCGATGCCATGGAGGTCACCATCACCGTCTACCGCGTCGCCCTCGATGTGTTCGAGGGTCCCCTCGATCTCCTCCTGCGCCTCATCGAGCGCGAGGAACTGGATATCTCCAAGGTGTCGCTGGCCATCGTGGCGGACCAGTTCCTGGGCTACGTGGCCACGCTGCAGGAGGTTTCGGCCGCCAACTTGGCGGATTTCCTGGTCGTCGCCGCCAAGCTGCTCGTCATCAAGTCGCGGGCGCTCCTCCCCAAGCCGGAGGATGATGCCGACGACGAGGAGGATGGGGAGGATCCCGGCGAGGAACTGGCGCGCCAGCTCAAGGAGTACAAGCGCTTCAAGGAGGTGGCGGCGCAACTGCGCGCCATCGAGGAATCGGGGCAACGCGCCTATCCCCGCATCGCGCCCCCTCCCCAGATCGAGCGCCACCTTCAGCCCGGCGACGTCTCGCTGGCCGAGCTGTTGGACGCCCTCAAGCGCGCGCTGGAGCTGCATCCCCCCGCGCCGCCGGTGGACAAGGTCGTGGCGCCGGTGGTGGTGCACATTGCCGACTGCATGCGCGCGCTGCTCGACCTCACCGTCCGCCAGCCCCGGGTGCACTTTGGCGCTGCCCTGCGGCGGGCCCGGTCGCGGCTCGAGGTGATCGTCAACTTTCTGGCGCTGCTGGAACTCATCAAGCAGCAGCGGCTACGCGCCGTGCAAGACAGCCCCTTTGGCGAGATCTATCTCGAGGCGCGCGAGCCCGACCCCGACGCCGAGATCCCAGAGACTGACCTCAGCGAGTACGGCGACTCGGAAGAGAGTGACGACGAGTCGATCGACCGCTAGTACGCAGATTGCGCAGATGGGACGCGGGTTTTCGCTGATCAAACAAGTACACGATCCGCGGATATCAGCGCCTGATCTGCGCAATCACCGTGCCGTTGCGCCTCGCTCCGGCACGAGCCCCTCGTACGCATCGAGGACGCGGTCGGCGAGGGTGGGCCAAGCAAAGGCCCCCGCCATGCGGCGGGCGGAGGCGGCGCCCAAGCGCTGCCGCTCAGCGGCGTCCGCCAGCAGCGTCGCCAGCGCCCCGGCCATGGCGCCCATGTCGCCGTGCGGCACCAGCACCCCCGTGTCGTCGTGAGCGATGTACTCCCGATTCTGCCCCACGTCGTCCGCCACCACCGGCACGCCGGCCGCCAACAGCTCGATGAGCTTGGCCGAGCACTTGCAGCGGTTCACCAGCGTATCGTCATAGGGGAACAGGGCGACGTCGGCGGCGGCCAGATAGTCGGGCACATCCTCCGCCGCCACCCACCCGGTCCGCACCACGCATTCCTCCAGCCCGTCCTCGCTCACCGCGCTATCGAATGCGGCATCATCCTCCGGCGCCAGGGCTTGGCCCACCACCAGCATGGCCACGTCCGGCACACGCTCACGCACGGCGCGCAGCACCGCCACCGGCCGGCAGGGATCGAACTCGGCGAAACGCGAATAGAGCAGGACCGTCGGGCGATCCTGCAGGCCGAGGCGGCGACGCGTCTCGAGGCGGTCGCCGGGCGGCTGGGACTCGGCGCCGTTGGGCAGATAGTGCACCGTCGCGGCGTCGACGCCCAGGCTCCAGACGATCCCCTCCAGGGCGCGGCTCGCCACGGTGACGGCGTCGGCATGGCGCAGGCCCCAACGCTCCTGCCGCTCGAACAGCGCCCGCGCGGCGGCGGGATACCCCTCGCGGTCGTTCCAGCCCCCGGGCCCCTCCCAATCATCCTCATCCACCACCAGCCGCGGCCCCCCGGCGCGCCGCAGGTGCCAGAGCGCCCAGGCCGCCAGGCCGGCGTGCGCCTTGGGCTTGAAGCAGTGGACCACATCGGGGCGCCAGTCGAGGGCACGGCGCACGAGACGCGAGGCGATGGCGCCGTGACGCACCACCGGCACCGCGGGCCCCAGCGCGACGTACTCGAGCGTCGCGCCGTCGTCCATCCAGCGCCGCGGCGCGTCGCCCGGTGTGTGCCACGGCGGCATGACGATGAGCACGTCGTGTCCACGCGCCGCCAGGGCGCGTCCCAGGGGTAGGGCGCGGCGGCGCACGGTGCTCTTGGGTTCCAGGCCGAACGGCCCGATCATGGCGAGGCGCATGGATGGGTCCACCGCAGGGATATGGAAATGGATGACGCCGCCGAGTATAGCACCCGCCGCCGCGGAGGGCCAAAGCAAGCCTTGGCGCCGTCAGGCACTAGCGTCAAGGGCTCACCGATTCAGCGCGCGGCCGGATAGGCGCGCTGGATGCGGTCGAACAACAGCCCAAAGGTGCGGTCGCGGTCCACATGGTAGCAGCGCAGGATGCGGCCCTTGGGCCGCGTAAAGTCATAGCCGAGGTCCCAGCCCACCTCGGGGCACTCGACCTCATCCCAACACGCCAGGGAGGGGTCGGCCAGGGCGGCGATGTCGCCCAGATCGAAAAAGCCCTTGCGCGCGTCGGAGAAACTCGGCGAGGCGTGCCGGTACTCGTGCAGGTAGGAGCCCAGCGCCCCATAGGGGGCCAGTTCGCGCTCCGATTCCGCCATCGGCAGGCGCAGGTAGGTGCCGGTGTCGAACAGCACGAACGGTAATGGGCTGTGGAACAGGATGCGCGCCGCCCGCAGGTCGCCGATGACGTTAAAGTTGTAGCACTTTTCCGGCCAGCGCGTGCGGAAATGCCAAAAGGCAACGACGCGGTCGGCGATACGCGGCTCTTTCAAGAACGCCGAGGCCATGTCTGTAGCTGCCCCCAGGCCGACCACCCACAGGGGGTCATCGGGCGAGCCCGCCATGGCGCGCTCGATGATATAGTCGACCCCCGCGGATGGCGAGGGCTCGAACTGATAGCGCATGGGGTGCGATCCCGGCAGCACGGGCCAGCGCCCGGCCATGCCGGACTTTTCCAGGACCAGTTCCACCTCGGCCACGGACTTGGCCACGCCGTCGGGCCCGCCGCGCGCGTTGTCAAAGTTGGCGCCCACAAACCCCTCGATGGAAAACCGCTCGGGCGAGAGGATGGCCAGGGCGATGGCGTACTGGTCATCGATCTCGTTCTTGGCGTCGGTGTCGATGATGACCCGCATGGCCTGACCTGCCGGCGGGATGACCGGGGCGATGCGGTTGCTCGTGTCCCACTCCATGGCGTGACTCCTTGAGGCGATAGCCGCCGGCCGACGGCGGTGGGCGACCAGGCACACTGTAGCCGATATGGCCATCCGCGCCAAGGGGCGTGGTGCGCCCCGAAGCCGTTGACATCGCCCCCCGCCCGGCTATAATCGCCCGCAGAAGAGCCCGCCCCACCACAAGGAGAGCACACCATGGCATACGAGAAAAAGTCGTACCTCGAGCACACCGCCGTCCGCGTGAAGGACATCCAGTGGCACATCCGCTTCTTCCGCGAGGCGTTGGGGATGCCAATTCGCAACGTCCAGGGCTCGGAGGATGATCCGGTCCAGGTCTGGACGGTCGGCGGGGTGCAGCTGGTGTCGGACAAGAACTTTGAGGGGCCCGAGGGTCGCATGGTGCACCTGGGGATCATGACGGAGGACCTGGAGGCTGTCCTGAAAGAGGTCTACAGCTTTGAGGGCGTCACCGAGCTGCCCCAGGGCCACAACTGGTTCGCCCTCCCCGACGGGCTGCAGGTGGAGTTGATGCAGGCAAAGTAGCGGTTGGCTGTCAGCGGTCAGCGATCGGCTCTCGGCTGTTGGCCGTCGGCCTGCTGCACAGGAGCAGGAGCCAAGAGCTAACGGCCAACAGCCAGTCGCCGACCGCCGACCGCTGATCGCCCCCCCCAAGGAGGTCGGCCATGCCCAGCACGTCGCCGCAAGCGGCGGCCACAACCATCGCGCGCTTTGACACGCCGCCGGAGGAGCACACCTGGCCGGCGCCCCGCGCCATCGACGCGTTCCTGCGCGAGTGCGCGCGATTGCTGTTCGCCGAGTGTCGCATCGACCTCTGGACGTGGCTCTCGGAGAGCGACTTGCAGGGGATGTTCTACGCCATCCTGCGGCGCGAGCTGCCGGCCCACGGCCTCTCTGCCAGCGCAGCGCACGCCGCGTACCCCTTTCGCATCACTGAGGAGCAGGCGCACAAGCTGGGCATCAGGGGACGCACCCTCAGCACCGACCTGGTGCTGGTCGTGCCGCACACCCTGCGCCAGTTGCGGGGGCGCCGCTGGACGGGCGAATTCGCGGCCGCCATCGAGGTCAAGCGGGGGTACGAGCGCTTTCGCGAGATTCGCGCCGATCTCGCCAAGCTGGCGGCGGTGCGCAGCGTGTGGGACGGCATGCTGACCTACATGATCGTCATGGGGCACCAGAGCGCCCATGAGGACGTCTCGGCGGTGGAACGCGAGGCCAAGGCCCACGGCGTGACACTGCTGGCCGACAACTACTGGGTGCAGGACGCCCGCATCGACCAGCCCGAACTCGTATAGACCGAGACCGATGGTACGCAGATTCCGCTGATGATACGCTGATTTCCGCTGATCTCTAGGAGTTACTGGCCTTGCCCCAACGGGCATTTGCCGCTGAACGTGGGTTACCCACAAAGATCAGTGCAAATCAGCGTCCCATCAGCGGAATCTGCGTACCATCGGTTTTCCTATCGATAACCCCACCGAGTACGGCGCGGTGATGCAAGAATACAAACACGGATGCTTACGCAATACGCGCAGGGAACCCCGGCGCCCGAAGAGGTCATAGAGGACATCGCCCCGTGGATACGAACGCACCAATAAACACTGTGACATAGAGGAGATGGATTACATTGATCGGACGAAATGTAAGGGTGGGCGCGTGCCTATACGCCGACGACATGGACAGGATGGTTCGATTCTACAGAGATACATTGGGCTTTCATACTCAATGGAAAGGCGGGGATTTCGCAGAGTTTGAGACGGCAAGCGGCGCGCTATCCTTGTTCATGTACAGCAGGAAAGCATTCGCGCAGGCAATTGGGGAGAGCTACGTCCCTCCAAAGGGAATCAATCAAACGTTTGAAATTGCCCTCTGGTTGCCCCGCTTTGCCGATGTGGATGCGGAATATGAGCGCCTATCAAAGTTGGGCGTGCGATTTCCGACTGGAGAACCCACGACCTTTTCCTTCGGCATCCGCAACTTTTATGTCGCCGACCCGGAGGGTAATCTGCTTGAAATCGGCAGCATGAGCGAAACATAGTTTGGACGACCGCCGTATACCGTGGTGGTGTTAGTATCCTCGCCACCAGTCCTTGCGCGAGCGCGGGTCGAGAAAGCTCCCTTGATCCCGGATCGCCACGCCGACGGCTTCTCCCGAGGCCCACCCCAGCGCCTGGCCGGCGCGCAGCGCGGGGAGCCGCCCCCGCCCCGCGTCGTCCGCCCGCCGGTAGAGGTCCAGCAGCTCCGGCGCCACGCGCACCCCCTCGAGATGCAGCGTGTACCCCTCGACCACATTGTCCTCGCGCGTGTACTTGAGCGTGATGCGCTCCGTGTCGCCGTACAGCACGAGCACCTGATAGCCATCGCCGATGGTGCGGCCCGAGTCGGGCACACGCACGATGGCGTTGCGGCCCGCCGCCAGCGTGATGAGCGTCACCGGCGGTGACGCGATGGGCGCACCACGCGCCATGCGCCCCCAGTCCCAATCATACACCTGGAACGTGCCGCGCACGTCGGGGGCCCGCCCCAAGAGCCCGACCAGTTGGGGGGCATGCGGGTCGGTGGCCCCGCCATAGTCCACCAGGCCGCGCAGAGCGTCCACGGCTACATACCCCCGGATGGCCAGGTTCAGATCAGGGTGCTCTCCCGCGGGGCGGGTCTCCGGCGAACCCTCGATGGGGATCGTGGCATAGTCCTCGTCGATGGCGGGCGGAGGCGTCCCCGGCCCTCGCGCCGCAAAGGGCAGGTACACCCACGTGGCCGTCTGAGCGAGCGCGGCGCGCCCGCCATCTCTCGCGCAGAACCACGTCACCGTCAGCATCACGGCGAAAAGCCCGGCGAGGTGGACGAGCCAGGCTCCATGCCGGCGCCGCAGGCGCACCATCCTCTGGGGCGGACGTGAGGGCCTACCGGGTGCTGCCATACGCGATCAGGCGTCGGCGCCGTTCTGACGCAGCATACGGGCGCCCAGCACCCCTACGACGAGGCAGACCCCGGCCGTCAGAGCGAACACCAGCGAGATGCCCATAGACTCGGCCAACACGCCGCTCACCGCCGGGCCGGCGAACATACCGATGGCGTACACCGCCTGGTGGAGGCCCATGGCGGTGGTGCGTTCCGCGTCGGCCACGTAGCGGATGCTCAGGCCCATCAGCACGGGGTAGCTGACGCCGTGAGACAGGCCGTTCAGGGCGTGGGCGACAAAGAGCCACCCGAGGGTTGGCGCCGCGGCCACCACCGCCGTGCTCGCCGCTAGCAGCACAAAGCTGGCAGCCACCAGCGGCTTGGATCCAAAGCGCCGGGTGGCAGCGGTGGCGCCCAGGTTGCCGACGGCTACCGCCAACAGGTTGGCCGTGAGCAACATGCTCTGTTGCACCGCCGTGGCGCCCATACGGTCGGCGATGATGGCGATAAAGCCAAAGGCGGTTGCCCAGGTGACGTACTGTGATAGGACGGCCAGCAACGTGGGGAGGAGCACGTCGCGCCGGACGATGAGGGCGCCCAGGGCGCGCCACGAGGGGCGTCGCGGGGGGCGTCGCTCCTCAGCGGCGGGAAGCACCACCAGCGCCGCCAACCACCCCGCGCCGGCCGCCAAAAAGAACGCCAGGCCATAGCCGCCCAGATCGTTGAGCCAGCCCGTGACGCTGGTGGCCAGCAGGCGCCCCACCGTCCCGATGGTGGTAATCGTGGTGCTGGCGCGCACCGCCTGCTCCGGCGGAAAGAGGCCGGTAAAGACCACCACCAGCGGCACCCACGTGCCGGCCGACAGCCCCACGATGGCGCGGCCGACGATCATCGCCTCGACGTTGCCGGCCTGCGCCATGACCACCGCCCCCACCCCCGCCAGGACGAGCCCCCCGACGATGAAGGGCTTGCGCCAGCCGATCCAGTCGGCCACCATGCCCAGGGGGAGGCGCACCACCGCCTGCCAGAGCCCGTACATCGACAGCACGACGCCGACCATGGCGAGGTTGTCGGTCTTGGTCTCCACATAGACGGGGAGGGTCGGCACATAGAGGTAGAGGGTCACCCAATAGAGGAACACCGCCGCCGTATAGAGGGCGATGGCGCGGCGACGGCCCGCGGCCGCGGGCAGGGGAGCTGCCTTGCCGGTTAGCGCGCCGGCTGGCGGTTGTGAATCACCCATCGGAGCCACACTCCTGAGCGAGTTCGCCCGGTGGCCCCGAGACAGGTGGACGGAGCCGAGGCGTCGGGCCGATTGTAGCACAGAGGGGCGGGAGTGTCAGACGCTCGCCGGCGCAGCTTGACGCGCTCGGCGCCGCTCTCCATAATGGCGCGGTACCGCAGCATACGATCGTCAAAGGAGTCGTCCCGTGCCATTCGCGCCTCGCCTCTGTCTCAATTCGGCCGGTTACTTTTGCCGTGATGGAGAGCGACTCATCCCGGTCGGCGTCAACTACTGGCCCGCCTCCTGCGGCGTGGAGATGTGGCAGCGCTGGCCCGAGGAAGAGATACAGCACGACCTCGACGTGGTGGTGGGGTTGGGCCTGAACAGCGTGCGCTTTTTCCTGCGCTGGCAGGATTTCGAGCCCGACCCCGGTGCCTACGACGAGGCCGCTCTGGCGCGCCTCGAGCAGTTCCTGTCCTGGTGCCGTGACCGCGGCCTCCTCGCCCAACCCTCCCTGTTCGTCGGATGGATGAGCGGGGGCACGTTCTGGCCGCGGTGGAAGGGGGAGCGCAACGCGTTTGCCGACCCCGACATGGTGGAGCGTGCCGCGTCCTACGCGGGGCGCATCGCCGAGGTCGTCGCGCCCTATGACGCCTGTCTGTTGGGCCTCGATCAGGGGAACGAGCTGTGCTGCCTCACCGACAGCCGAGAGGCGCCGCCCGACGCCGTGGTCGCCTGGTGCCGTCAGGTGAACGAGGCGATTCGCGGCGCCTATCCGGGGTGCGTGATCATCTCGGGCAACGAGCAGAACCAGATCGTCAGCGACACCGGCTGGCGCCTGGGGAACCAACCCGGCACCGACCTCTACAGCATGCATGCCTACCCGGTGCCGACCTGGCACTCGGTTCCCTTTGATGGGATGACCGATCCCCTGTGTCAGTCGCTGCTTCCCCTGTACACCAAGATAGCGCGCGCCTTTGGGCCGGTGATGGTGCAAGAGTTTGGCACCATCGCGACCTTTGGCCGGCGCCAGCAGGACAGCTACCTGCGCGCCATGCTGCCCGCCGCCTGGGAGGCGGGGGCCAACGGCTTCCTGTGGTGGTGCCTGCGCGACATCCACGCGCGAGTGCACCCTTATGTAAAGAACAACTTTGAGAGCACACTGGGCCTGGTGGATGCGGAGGATCGCGTCAAGCCCGGGCTCGAGTACTATGTCGAGTTCACCACCTCGCTGCGCGACCGCCCCGCACCCGATCGCCGCGGCAATGTGGCGCTCTACCTGCCCAAGCATTACTACCCACGCGACAACCAAGAGAACCCCGGGAACGATCCGCGGCAGCTCTCGCGCTGGCTCGTGATGGCCAACTATCTCTTGCAGCGTCTGGGGTACCGCGTCGAGATCGTGCGCGGGGATCTTGTCCGCAGCGATCGGCCCATCGCCACCGAGATCTCCACCATCGTGGTTCCGGGCGCCCTGCTGTGCGCCGATGAGGCGGATGCCCTCGATGCCTGGGTGCGCCGCGGCGGCCACCTGGTGTGGCACGGCCCCGATCCGGTGAACTGGGGATGGGCCTACGTACGCCTGTTGGGAGCCAGGCCGGTGGACTATCGCGCCGCCCGGCAGGTGAAGGTTGCCCTCGGCGGCGACGTCTGGGAGGTGAACGCCTTTCCACGAAACGCGCGCATCGAACTCGAGCCCGATGGCGCCGAGGTGCTGGCGCGCGACGACACGGGGCTCCCGGCAGTGCTCCGCCACGCCGCCGGACGCGGGCGAGTCACCTATGCCACGGGGGTGATCGAGGAGTCGGCGGCAGCAGTGGCAGGCGATCGGCAGCGGCGCGACCGCTGGCAGCGCTGGTACGCCGCCATGCTGTCCTAGCGATCAGAGGAGGCTATCGATCTCCTCGGCCTCACCGGCGTCCTCCTCGTCGCAGGGACGCACGGCCCACTTGAGCACGGTGATGGCGGCGATGGCCGGCGGGATCACCCAGACCCAGGGGTCGACGCCGAGAAAGATGGCCGCCACGGCCACAAGGATGACCGTCATGCCGCCGCGGATCAACACCTCGCGCCAACAGCGGGGATCGTTCATCGTCTAGAGCGTTGCCTTTCTGTATGGGAGAGGGATTCACCACGCAGACAGAGGACACAGAGAAAACAGGGAAAAGACCAATACACTAATCCCCGGCTCAGGCTCGCGCTGCCCGGCCGTACGCGACGCCGCGGTCACTCCTAGACTATAGGCACCTTGGGGAGCGGCGTCCAATGGCCGCCCTAACGCGGCGGAGCGCACCGGCTACTCAGTGTGCCCGCATCTCCTCTCTGATCTCTGTTCCTATCTCAGTGTCTCCGTGCCTCCGTGGTTCCATCCTCCATATGGCGACAGAAGTCACATCATGAGACGCGGGTGTGTGGTAGAGTGTGGACAGAAACCGTCACCGACGAGTGCTGGAGGAGAGGACGATGAGCGAGTACATCAACAACGCATCCCAGCGTAAAGAGACGCTGAAGGGCTTGATCCGCGACCTGCATGCCGGGGGCGACCTGGAGGAGATCAAGACGCGGTTTGGGCGGCTGGTGCGCGACGTGAGCGCCGTCGAGATCGCCCAGATGGAGCAGGAGCTGATCGACGAGGGGCTGCCGGTCGAGGAGGTCAAGGCGCTGTGCGACGTGCATGTGGCCGTGTTCCAGCAGTCGCTGGACGCCCAGGACAGCCCGGAGACGACGTCTCAGGGCACCGGGATCAAGCCCGGCCACCCGGTGCACACCTTCAAGTACGAGAACTTTGCCGCGAGCGAGGTCCTCACCCTCCTCGAGGAGGCGGTGAAGGGCCTGCCGGGCGGCAACGCCTGGACGCGGACCCAGATGCACCTGGAGCAACTCGCCGAGATCGAGAAGGTGTACCGCCGCAAGGAGAACCTCCTCTTCCCCTACCTGGAAAAGCACGGCGTCTCGGGGCCGTCGTCGGTGATGTGGGGCATCCACGACGACATCCGCGCCCAACTGAAGGCGTTACGCCAGGCGACGGAGGCGAAGGACCAGACGCGAGTCCAGGAGATCCTGCCCCCGATGGCCGAGGCGATCCGGCAGATGATCTACAAGGAGGAGAACATCCTCTACCCTACCTCGTTGCGCGTGCTGAGCGACGCCGAGTGGGCGGCGATCCGCGACCAGAGCGACGAGATCGGCTACTGCTTGATCCGCCCCGGCGATCAGTGGCAGCCCGCGGAGGCTGCTGACGCGGCCGAGGAAGCCGGAGTGGAGGCGGCTGCCCCCGCGGCCCCCGCCGCAGGAGCCCAGCTGCCCCTCGATACCGGCGCGCTGACGCCCGAGCAGATCAACCTGGTGCTCAAGCACCTGCCCATCGACGTGACGTTCATCGACGAGACGGACACGGTGCGCTACTACTCCCAGGGGCCCGACCGCATCTTTGACCGCACGCCGGCCATCATCGGGCGCAAGGTGCAGAACTGCCACCCGCCCCAGAGCGTGCATGTGGTGAACCGCCTGCTGGAGACGTTCCGCAACGGCGAGCGCGACGTGGCCGAGTTCTGGATCCAGATGGGGCCCAAGTTCGTCCACATCCGCTACTATGCCGTGCGCGACGGCGAGGGGCGCTACCGGGGGACCATCGAGGTGACGCAGGACATCGCGCCGCTGAGGGCACTGGAGGGGGAACGCAGGCTGCTGGATGAGGCGCTGAAGTAGCTGTCAGTCATCAGTAGTCAGTTGTCAGTGGTTGGCTGTTAGCCATTGGCTATTGGCCGGATAGGCCCACAGCCAACCACTGGCGATCATGAACTGACCACTGAGAACTGACTACTGACGACCCAGCCTGTCCGCCGCCCATTCGATGTCGAGTTCCTGCAGCTTGGCGAGGGTGGGGGCGCCCGTCTCCGGGTCCCAGCCCATCATGCCATAGTAGATGCTCAGGTTCTCGTCGAGCACCTCGGGGTCGACGGGCTTTTCGTTCACCGTGCCGCTCTTGTGGGGCATGCGCATGCGCGGCGGGAGCACGTCGTCCTTCCGGGAAAAGCCCTCACGCAGGTTAAAGATGCGCGCCAGGGTCACGCCGCGCTCACACGCCTTTAGCAACTCATGGCGATTCGTCTGCCAGCCGGTGATGGTGCGCACCAGTTGAATGATCTGATCGCCCGTCCAGGGCACAAAGTTGCACAGCCCTAGATGATTGGCCAGCCAGGCGCCGTTCACCACGTGGGTGAAGGCGCGAACCTTGGTGGCGTTCAGCTCGGTCTGGGGCACCGCCTCGTAGACGCCGACGGCCTGCCAATCCTCGGCCAGCGGCTCCTTCTCCATGCCGCCGTCCCAGAAATTGTGCACGTGGTCGGCGCCCGTCGGCGAGACGGCATAGCCCAACGCCTGCCCGTGGCGCGTGCGGCACTCGTGCATCGGGAAGGGCTGATTCTTGACCGCCACGACGAACTGCTCCGCACCGGGGCCCACCCACTCGGCCGCCGCCTTGGGGCCCTCCGCCAGGATGTCGCCCAGCCCCTCGCGCTCGCCGATCATACGCGTCAACTCGACCATCGCCTTGCCGTTGCCAAAGTTCAGCTCGAGCCCGCCGGTGCGCTCCTTGGTGAGCAACCCCGCCTCGTAGCACTCCATAGCAAAGGACACCATCATCCCCGTGGCGATGGTGTCGAGGCTGTAGGCGTTGCAGATCTCGTTCGCCTTGCTGATGGCGCGCAGGTCGTCCACCCCGCAGTTCGAGCCAAAGGAGCCGCACGTCTCGTACTCGGGCCCGCCATAGTTCGGGTCGACCTTGTAGTCGGCGTCATCGACGGCCACCACGCGTTTGCAGCGGATGGGGCAGGCGTAGCAGCCGCCGCGATCGGTAAGGATGGTATCGCGCATCGTGGCGCCGGTGATCTTTTCCGCGCCCTCGAACTGACCGTCCTGAAAGTTACGTGTGGGCAGCGCGCCGAACTCGGACAGGTCCACCAGGCCGCCGTCGGTGCCGGTGTCGTGCAGGCCCCAGGCCAGCTCCTTCCAGTTGGCCGCCATCCAGCGGCCCAGCTCCCGGACGCCCTCCGCGTCGGCCAGGGGCACTTGGGGCTTGCCGCGGGCGGCCACCGCCTTCAGGTTCTTGGAGCCCATCACTGCGCCGAGACCGGTGCGGCCGGCGGCGTGCTTCAGGTCGTTGATGACGCACGCCGTGCGCACGAGCTTTTCGCCGCCCGGCCCGATCATCGCCAGGCGCACGCGGCTGTCGTCCAGCTCGCCCTGGATCGTCTCTTGCGTCTCGAGGGTCGTCTTGCCCCACAGGTGCTGTGCGGAGCGCAGCTCCGCCTCTCCATCGTGAATCCAGAGATAGACGGGCTTGTCCGCCTTGCCCTGCACGATGACAGCGTCATAGCCGGCCTGCTTGAGTTCGGCGCCGAAAAAGCCTCCCACGTCCGCCTCACCATAGCCACCGGTGAGCGGCGACTTGCCGCCCACGGCGCTGCGCCCCGAGCCAGCCACCGGCACGCCGGTGATAGCGCCCGTGGCAAAGATCAGCAAGTTGTCGGGCCCCAGAGGATCGACCCCCGCGGGTAACTCTTTCAGGAGATAGTGGGCGATGAATCCCTGCCCGCCGAGGTAGCGCCGGTAAAAGCTCTCGGGGGGCTCTTCCGTCCAGATGCGATTCTCGCTCAGATTCACCCTGAGGACCTTGCCGGAGAAACCGTTCACGGTGGCCTCCTCTGTAGATGGTCAGTCATCAGTTCTCAGTCGTCAGCGAGTGAGGGCCTAGGGTCATTAGTCGTTAGCTCTCGGCTAATTGGCGAGTATGCCAAGAGCCGAGAGCTAACGGCCAACCACTGATCACTGAAGACTGACTACTGACGACTCAGGTGCTCCGCCGCCCACTCGATGTCCAGATCCTGCAGCTTGGCGAGGGTCGGGGCGCCCGTCTCCGGGTCCCAGCCCATCATGCCGTAGAACGTGCTCACAGCCTCGTCCAGAACCTCGGGATCGATGGGAGCCTCGTTGACGGTACCGCTCTTGTGGGGTGTGCGCATGCGCAGCGGCAGCACATCGTCCTTGCGGGTGAGCCCCTCGCGCATGTTGAACACGCGCGCCAGAGTCACGCCGCGCTCGCCGACGCGCAACAGCTCGTGCACGTTGGTCTGCCAGCCGGTGATGCCGCGCACCAACTCGACCATCTGGTCCCTCGTCCAGGGGATGAACATGCAGTTGCCCAGATGGTTGTGCAGCCACTGCCAGTTGGTCACCGGCATGTAGGCGCGCACCTTGTCGGCGGTCAGTTCCGTCCGAGGTACCGAGGTGTACACCCCGAGATCCTGCAGATTCTCGCCCAGCTCGGAACTCGCCAGGCCCTCATCCCAGAAATTGTGCATGTGGTCGGCGCCGGTAGGCGAGACGGCATAGCCGAGGCCCTGGCCATGGCGCGTGCGGCACTCGTGCATCGGGAAGGGCTGATTCTTGACCGCCACGACGAACTGCTCCGCACCGGGCCCCACCCACTCGGCCGCCGCATTGGGACCCTTGGCGAGGATATCGCCGATCCCCTCGCGCTCGGCGATCTTGCGCGTCAGTTCGACCGCCGCCTTGCCGTTGCCAAAGGTCAACTCCAGGCCGTCGGCCCGGTCCTTGGTGAGCAGCCCCGCCTCGTAGCACTCCATGGCAAAGGACACCATCATCCCCGTGGCGATGGTGTCGAGGCTGTAGGCGTTGCAGATCTCGTTGGCGGCGCTGATGGCGCGCAAGTCATCGATGCCGCAGTTCGAGCCAAAGGCGCCCACCGTCTCGTACTCGGGCCCGCCGTAGATGGGGTTGACCTTGTAGTCGCCATCATCCACCTGGACCACGCGCTTGCAGTTGATGGGGCAGGCGTAGCAGCCGCCGCGATCGATGGTAATCGTGTCGCGCAGGGCCGCGCCGTCGATCTTGCTCGCGCCCTCGAACTGGCCGTCCTGGAAGTTGCGCGTCGGCAGGGCGCCCACGGCGTTGAGGTTGGAGAGGCCCCCGTTGGTGCCCATGTCGTGCATGCCCCAGGCCTTGTCCTTCCAGTTGGCCGCCATCCAGCGCGCCAACTCGCGCACCTTGTCCTGGTCGGCCACGGGGATGCCCGGCTTGCCGCGGGCGGCCACCGCCTTCAGGTTCTTGGACCCCATCACCGCGCCGACGCCCGTGCGTCCCGCGGCGTGCTTCAGGTCATTGATGACGCAGGCGAACCGCACCATCTTTTCGCCACCGGGGCCGATCATCGCCAGGCGCACCCGCTTGTCGCCTAGTTCCTCCTGGATCGTCTCTTGCGTCTCGAGGGTCGTCTTGCCCCACAGGTGCTCGGCCGAACGAAGCTCGGCTTCGCCGTTGTTGATCCAGAGATAGACGGGCTTGGCCGCCTTGCCCTGGACCACGATGGCGTCGAACCCCGCCTGCTTCATCTCGGCGCCAAAAAAGCCGCCCACGTCCGCCTCACCATAGCCGCCGGACAAGGGCGACTTGCAGCCCACAGCGCTGCGTCCGGCCCCCGCCACGGGGATGCCGGTGCAGGCGCCGGCGGCAAAGATGAGGGCATTGTCCGGCCCGAGGGGATCGGCGCCCTTGGGAACCTCTTTCAAGAGGTAGTAGCCGACGAACCCGTTGCCACCGACGTACCTCCGGTAGAAAGCGTCCGAGGGTTCCTCAGTCCAGATCTTGCCCGACGTCAAATCGACCCGCAGTACCTTGCCCGCGTACCCTTTGGCCATGAAAGACCTCCATCTCGTTACTGTGCCGACGATGTGCCACTGTACCTTGCGTGGCGCCTACGCGCCACAGCGCGTGGTATTGTAGAACAAGAGTGTTGGGGGCGTCAAACGGGGTGAACGGCGAGGTGAGGTGCGGAGGCTGGTCGCACAAAGATCCGCAACGGTCGAGATAAGCGTGCGGTCACACGGGACCTGTTTATTAAGGAAACCTACACCTCCTGGTAACGTGACGTACACCTTGGGGCGGTACACTATGAGCAGTGAAAGAGGGGTAGCTCCCTCCGGTTGCCCATACCCCCGGACGAGTTGCCCGGTCGAAAACACAGCGATGTGAGTGTAGAGCCGAACCGAGGCCGATCGCGGCGCCTCGGCCAGAGATTGCCGAAACAGGAGGATCGAGCGCCGCACGAGCAAGCGGACGCAATGGCTCACCCACAGAAGAAGCTTCATCCAGCCAGTAATCACCGTTTCATGTCAGGTGTGAGAAAAGGAGTGCGGTAACCATGTCACCATACAGAACGCTTCGCCGCATCCAGGTCATCGTGGCGCTCATGATGATCCTGAGTATGCTTGCGGGAAGCCCGATCGCCATGGCAGAGGCCACAGGCAGCATCGCGGCCTTCAAGTTCCTCGATGCGAACCAGAACGGCCTGTGGGACTCGGACGAGGAAGCGATCGAGGACTGGGAGTTGTGCATCGGCGGCGTCTGCCAGGACACCGATGCCAATGGCTTTGTCACGCGTGGCGGGCTCACACAATACACCACGTACTCAGTCTCTGAGACGCCCCCCCCCGGCTGGGTGGCAACGACGGACACGAGCATCGACTACCCCTTGTACCCCGGACGCAGCACGTGGGGCGTTGTGGGGCCCTCGTCAGTTGATATCACCAAAGGTGATGCCACCTATACGATTGAATTCCTGGGCAAGACCGGCAACACCTGGACCTACAAGGCGACCAGCACAGGAGCTCCCAGCCTCAGCCACTGGACGCTCGGTCTCGGAACCTGTGAAGACAACGTGCTCTCGTCGTCGCCAACCCATAACGGCATCGGTCAGGATGGGAAACGACCGTTCTGGGGCATCAAGTGGGACACCAAGGGCGGCACGTTCTCGTTCATCCTCGATGGCAACTATCCCATCGGCACGGTCGAGGTTGCTGCCAAGAGCAGCGGGGACCAGCTGGCTGGCACCGGCACTATCGCCGGCCCTATCTGCGCCATCTTTGGCAACTACCCAAACACCTACGACCTCTCCGGCCACAAGTGGAACGACCTCGATGGTGATGGCAGTTGGGATGGCGGCGAACCCGGCCTGGCCAACTGGACCATCCAGCTCAAGAACGCCGCCGGCACCGTGATCGCCACGGACGTCACCGACGCCAACGGCGCCTATAGCTTCTCGGACCTCGTGCCCGGCACCTACACCGTTGCCGAGGTGCTTCAGGCAGGTTGGGAGCAGACCTTCCCGGCCGCGCCCGGCACGCATAGTGTCACCATCAGCAACGCCAACGTCACCGGCAAGAACTTTGGCAACTGGGAGCCCGAGGATCCCACCTACGGCATCGCCGGCCAAAAGTGGAACGACGTGAACGGCAATGGCGAGTGGGACGGCGGCGAGGGCGCCCTGGACGGCTGGACGATCAAGCTCTGGCAGAATGGCAGCGTCATCTCGACGACTGTCACCAGCGATGGGGGCGCCTACTCCTTCAGTAACCTGCCATCGGGCACCTACAGCCTGACCGAGGAACTGCAACCCGGCTGGGACCAGACCTACCCCGCCGGCGGTTCTCACGAGGTCTCGCTCCCCGAGGATGAGACGGGAGATGGCATCGCCAGTGATATCGACTTTGGCAACCATGAGCAGCCCGATCCAGGCAGCATCACGGTGGTCAAGATCGCCGATCCCTCGGACGGCACCGACTTTGATTTCACCTTCCAGGAGTCGCCGTTCGCCCTGGAAGATGGCGATTCTGAGACGTTCTGGAACCTCGATGCCGACACCTACTACATCACCGAGACGGTGCCCGCGGGTTGGTCGCTCGTCGATGTACAGTGCATCGAGAGCGATCCACCGCCGATGGAGGTGCGCGTCGTCGCGCTGCCATCCTTCGACTATGTTGGCGACAGCGCCATCGTGAACCTGGGCGAGGGCCAGCACGTTACCTGCACCTTCACCAACGAGAAGGACCCCGACCCGACGTACGGCATCTCTGGCTTCAAGTGGAACGACGAGGACGGCGACGGGGTCTGGGACGGCGACGAGGACAGCCTCGCCGGCTGGACCATCAACCTGTGGCAGAACGGCAGCATCATCGACACGGCCACGACCATCACCGATGGCAGCTACGCCTTCAGCAACCTGCCCTCCGGCGCCTATAGCGTGACCGAGGAGCTGGAGTTCGGCTGGGAGCAGACCTACCCCGCCGACGGGTCGCATGAGGTGACGCTGCCCGTCGACTCGCCGGACGGTTCCGCCACCAACGTGAACTTTGGCAACCGCGTTCCCGAGGCGCCGACGTATGGCATCTCTGGCTCCAAGTGGAACGACGTGAACGAGAACGGCGCCTGGGACGGTGATCCCAAGGAGCCCGGACTCGAAGACTGGACCATTCAGCTGTGGCAGGACGGCGCGGTGATCGCCACCACCGACACGGCGGCGGACGGCAGCTACGCGTTCAGCAACCTGCCGGCGGGCACCTACAGCGTCACCGAGGTACTCCAGGCAGGCTGGACACAGACCGCCCCGGCCGGCGGCGACTATGAGGTCACCCTGCCCGTCGACTCGAGCGATGGCTCCGCTAGCGGGCTGGACTTTGGCAACTATCGCGACCTCGTCGTCGTGACCTACGGCCTGTCCGGCGCCAAGTGGGACGATGTGGACGGCGACGGCGTGTGGGACGCCGATGAGGACGGCCTCGCGGGGTGGGAGATCACCCTCACCCGCGGCGACCTGGTCCTCAAGACCACCACCGCCGCCGACGGCTCCTACAGCTTTGGCAACCTCGAGCCCGGCACCTACGCCGTGGCCGAGACGCAGCAGTCTGGCTGGACGCAGACCTTCCCCGCCGCGCCTGGCACGCACAGCGTCACCATCAGTGACGCCGACGTGGCCGACGTGAACTTTGGCAACCGCGTCCCCGAGACGCCGACCTACAGCCTGTCCGGCGCCAAGTGGAACGACCTGGACGGCGACGGGGCGCGCGACGCGGGTGAGCCGACCCTATCGGGCTGGACCATCCAGTTGCGCAACGCGGCCGACGAGCTGATCGACACGGCTGTCACCGATGCCAACGGCGCCTACCGCTTTGACGGCCTCGAGGCCGGCGACTATACCGTGTCTGAGGTGCAGCAGAGCGGCTGGACGCAGACCTTCCCCGCCGCGCCCGGCACCCATGCCGTGACCATCGCTCAGGCCGACGTCACGGGCAAGGACTTTGGCAACCACGTCCCCGAGGCGCCGACCTTCAGCATCTCCGGCGTCAAGTGGGAGGACACGGACGGCGACGGCACACGTGACGCCGGCGAGAGCCTCTTGGCTGGCTGGACCATCCAGCTCCGCAACGCGGCCGGCAACGTGATCGCTACGGCAGTGACGGATGCCAGCGGCGCCTACGCGTTCACCGGCCTGCTCGCCGGCAGCTACGCCGTCTCCGAGGTGCAACAGTCGGGCTGGACGCAGACCTTCCCCGCGGGCGACGGTCGCCACGAAGTCACCCTCGGGCCCAGCGCCTCGAGCGTGAACTTTGGCAACCAGCCCACGCAGACGGCGGTCACCTATAGCATCTCTGGCTTCAAGTGGAACGACGGCAACAAGAACGGCAACTGGGACGGCGGCGAGCCGGGCATCGGCGGCTGGACGATCCAGCTCCTGAACGCCGAGGGCGGCCTGATCGCCAGCACCAACACCGACGCCAGCGGCGCCTACCGCTTTGACAACCTCGACGCCGGCACCTACATCGTCGCCGAGGGCCAAGAGGAAGGCTGGACCCAGACCTTCCCGAGCGGTGACGGCAGGCATGTGGTCGCACTCGTGGAGGCGAGCGTGACGGGCGTGAACTTTGGCAACTATCGCCCGATCGAGCAGCCCCCCACGCCGGAGCCCTGCATCCGCTCCGACGTGGCGGTGGTCGTCTTTGGCGGCTGGAACGACATCCCCGTCAAGGCCTGGGTGGGCGGCACGGAGCAGGAGACGCTCCACACCGCCGCGGACGCCTTTGGCCAGCAGCAGGTCATGTGGACCTTCTACCCACCCGCCAATACGAGCTGGAACGTCACCGTGCAGCCCCAGACCCCCGCGGGGATGGACCCGGCGCGCTGGCAGTACCAGCTGGTGCGCATCGAGTCCCCCTCTCAGGGGACGGAGAACAACAGCCCCGGCAGTCCGAGCGTGTCGATCACGCGCTGCAATCAGTACGTGCTCTACTTCCAGCTGATGGACAACGGCACGACGCCGCCGGTGGCGCCGACGCCGCCGGCTGAGCCGCGCCTGCCGGTAACGGGTGGCGGGCCGGAGCCGATCGTCGCGGGAGGGCTGGGGCTGTTCGCCGCCCTCTCCGGCCTCGGCTGGTCCATCCGCCGGCGCCGCTAGGACGCGCCTCGCGTAACCACCTTCGAGAGGGCTCTGCTCACCGCAGAGCCCCCTGTAATGCGCGAGAGCGTGCTCCGGTCACACGGCAAACCGTAAATTAAGGAAAGATACACCTGCTCGCGACGTGTTGTTTACCTTCACCCGCTACACTGTAGCGTGGTAGGCCCCTGTTGGGGTCCCGCTGAAGGGCAACATCTCGCAGCGCCGCGAGTGACACCGGATACACACCAACAAGGAGGTCGATACGCAGCGCATACCACCCCCTATCGACTCACCCAACACCAAGGCAACGCACGGCTCATAGCACTCTTCGCAGCCTAGGAGTAAGAAAGGACATCCTCATGCTTCCTTCCCACCGTTCTACCCCCCACGATCCCGCGGCCTGGCGGATCGCGAAGATTATCCTGACCCTCGTGTGGGGCCTCATGGCGACAGGTGTGTTCTCGGGCGCCTCGGTGAGCGCCCTGACGCTGAACCGCTCCGACGGTACCTGGAGCAACGTCAGCCCCAGTAGCACGACATGCCTCAAATACAGGAATACCCCAAGTACGTCAGACGAAAACCAGATCGCATATGGGGAATACCAGCGGTGCAGTCCGTTCTTTGGCTGCTGGGATGTGTGTCCAGACCAGTGCGACACTGACCACCAGAGCGGCTTTGGATTTCGGGGAGAGAGCGGATTGACCTTTGCGCCGTCCCAAGTCTTTCGGGTGGGACGGTTCCGCCACTACAACAACCCGATCACCGCCTCAACGACGATGAAGTCCGTGGATCTCGCCATTGGCCTGAACTTCAGCGACCCAACAGGTGTCAGTGCCACTCTCAACTACACGATCAACCTGGAAGAAACGCCAAACAATGGCGACTGCGACTATGGGCCGCAATATGGCAATGACTGTCACGACCGGGTGTGGTTCGACGATACCATTCCCGATCAGTCGTTCATTATCGGTGGTGTAGAGTATACCCTGGAGATCGTCGGGTTTCAGTCATCGCAGACCTACAACCCCAACAACCCGCCGATCAACGAGTTCATCACCGAGGAAGACGAAACCAATACCGCCTACCTCTTTGGCCGCATCATCCTGGCCGAGCCGGCCATCGCCGTCGACAAGACGGCCAGCCCAACCAGCGGCCTGGTGGGCGACACCATCGTCTATACCTACGACGTGACGAATGCCGGTGACCTGCCCCTCTCCAACGTCGCACTCACCGACGACAAGTGCGACGTGATCGCCACGCCCACGGGCGACGACGGCGACGGCGTGCTGGAGGACGGCGAGACCTGGAAATACACCTGCAGCTATGTGGTGGATCCAGACGACATCTCCGGCGACAAGGTCGTCAACACCGCCACGGCGACGGGCGAGTACGAGGGTATCCCGGTCTCTGCCCAGGATACCGCCACCGTCACGGTGCTCCCCTTCGGCGCCCTCGATGTGGAAAAGGACGTCGACTGGAACGGCGTGACGCCCGTGCCCGGCGAGACCTTCCAGGTCTGCATCCAGGGCCCCAGCTTCCCGTCGGCCCCGGACTGCCAGGCCCTGCCGCAGGGCGATAGTTGGATCGCCTCCTGGGACGACCTCCTTCCTGGCGTCTACGCCATCAGCGAAACCGACCCCGGCGACGCGTGGGAGGTCACCGGCGACGGCGCCACGGTAACGGTAGTCGGCGGCCAGACGGCCAGCCACACCGTCACCAACAGGCGCGTCCAGGAGCCCGCACTCACCCTCTCCAAGGCCGCCAACCCGACGGCGAGCACCCCCGAGGGGGTAGTGGCCTACGCCCTGTCCTACGAGAACATCGGCAACGTGGCGCTGACCAACGTCACGCTCACCGACGACCCGGACGAGGACTATGTCGCCAGCATCGATGCCATCTCGGCTGGCGGCGTGTACGACGGCGATACGATCACCTGGTCCCTCGGCTCGCTACCCGCCGGCGCCTCCGGCTCGGTGAGCTATGAGGCGACGCTGAAGGACGATACCGCCTTTGAGGTCGGCCACACGCCCGTCGAGAACACGGCCACCATCGATAGCGATCAGACCGACCCCGTCTCGGACGACGCCACCGTCACCGTGACACTGCTGGCCGCCCCGAACCTCAGCCTGACGAAGCAGATCGGCACGTCGAGCGCTGGCCCGTGGCTGGACAGCGTCACCGTCCTGGAGGGCGCGGACGTCTACTACCACTTTACCGTCGCGAACGCCGGCAACGTGGCGCTCTCCGACGTGGCGGTGGTGGACCCGGACCTCGACGTCTCCGGCTGCACCTGGGCCTCCCTGGCGCGCGGGGCGGCGCCCGTCACCTGCGACGTCGGCCCGGTGCAGGCCGAGGCGGGTGAGCACACCAACACCGCCTACGCCAGCGGCCTGCTGCCCGACGAGACGCCCATCACCTCGGACAATGACTCGGCCAGCTACACCGGCCTCGTGCCGGGCTTGGCCATCGACAAGGTCGTCACACCGACCAACGCCGACCCGAGTGACGTGGTCGCGTACACCCTGTCCTACCAGAACACCGGTGACGCGGAGCTGACAAACGTCACGCTCACCGATACGCCGGACTGGACCTACGTGGCCAGCGTGGTGGCGGGCGATGTGACCTACACCTCCGGTAGCATCACGTGGGACCTCGGCACCCTGGCCGTCGGTGCCTCCGACTCGGTGAGCTACGAGGCCACTCTCAAGGGCGATGGGGCCTATCTCATCGATGTACCGACCCACGTCGAGAACACGGCCACCCTCGACAGCGACCAGACCGATTCGGTCGAGGACGATGCCACCGTTACCGTCATTCGCCGTGGCCAGGCGGCGCTGAGCCTGACCAAGTCCGTCGGCACGACGGACGATGAGGACGGGACGTGGCAGGAACACATCGCTGTACAGGTCGGTAGCGACATCTACTACCGCCTGGTGGTGAGCAATGATGGCGAGGTAGCCCTGACTGACGTGAGCATCACAGACGCGAAGGTCGCGGCCGACGCCTGTGTCTGGCCCGCCGAACTCGCGCCCGGTGCCTCCGCGTCGTGCATCCTCGGCCCGATCAGCGCCGTCGCGGGCGGACCGCACGTCAACACCGCCCAGGCCACGGCGTTCTACCCGTACTGGGAGAGGACCGTCTACTCCAACCAGGACAGCGCCTCCTATACCGGCCTCGTGCCCGACGTGGCCATCGACAAGGGGGCCGCACCAGAGAGCGCCGCACCCAGTGGGACGGTGGTCTATACCCTCCAGTATACCAACACGGGCACCATGGATCTGACGGCTGCGACCATCACGGACACGCCAGACTGGACCTACGTGGCCAGCGCGGTGGTGGGCGACGTGACCTACACCTCCGGCAGCATCACGTGGGATATCGGCGACCTCGCCGCCGGCGCCTCCGGCTCGGTGAGCTATGAGGCGACGCTGAAGGACGATACCGCCTTTGAGGCCGGCCACACGCCCGTCGAGAACACGGCCACCATCGATAGCGATCAGACCGACCCCGTCTCGGACGACGCCACCGTCACCGTGACACTGCTGGCCGCCCCGAACCTCAGCCTGACGAAGCAGATCGGCACGTCGAGCGCTGGCCCGTGGCTGGACAGCGTCACCGTCCTGGAGGGCGCGGACGTCTACTACCACTTTACCGTCGCGAACGCCGGCAACGTGGCGCTCTCCGACGTGGCGGTGGTGGACCCGGACCTCGAAGTCTCCGGCTGCACCTGGGCCTCCCTGGCGCGCGGGGCGGCGCCCGTCACCTGCGACGCTCGCCCGGTGGTACGAGGCGGGTGAAGCTACCACCAACATCGCCTACGCCAGTGGCCTGCTGCCCGACGAGGAGATCGCCCATCACCTCGGACAATGACTTCGCCCAGCGCTACACCGGCCTGGCGCCCGCCATCGAGATCGGTCAAGACGGCCAGCGTTTCAGAGGCCTACCCCGGCGACACGGTGACCTACGACTATACTGTCACGAACATCGGCGAGGTCCCTCTCACCAACGTGACGCTGGGCGACGACAAGCTCGGCGCCATCGCCCTGAACGCCACGGCCCTCGCGCCGGGTGATGACGGCCACCGGCAGCGCCAGCTACACCGTGCACGCCGACGACGCCCCCGAGATCGTCAACACGGCCACCGTCACCGGGTGGCCACCGTCGGTGACGCCTCCAAGGACGTCACCGACAGCGACACCGCCACGGTGGACGTCATCCTCGGCGGCTCCCTCACCATCATCAAGGACGCCGCCCTGGCGATACCACCGCCACCTTCGGCTTCACCCTCGACCGCGGCGAAGCGTACACCAGCATCCTGCCGCGCGACGGCGAGCTGCCGCTGCAGTTCTCCAGGGCGGCGCGTCGCGCACCTTTGAGCTCGAGCCCGGCACCTACTACGTGGCCGAGACCGCCGCCCACCGCTGGGTGCTCAGCACCATCGCCTGCGACGTGGAGGGCGGCGGAGCTGCTGTCCCTCTCCGCTGACGCGGGGTCGTCACCGGCACCGGCGGCTACCTCGGGGAGGGCATGGCCGTCACCTGCACTTTCTCCAACCGCTACTCCGGCGCTGACGCTGGCCGTTGAGGTCGCCACGTCCGCCACCGCCCCTGGCAGGAGCACGTCATCGTGCAGGTCGGCAGCGCCATCTACTACCGCCTGTCCTTGACCAACAGCGCGGCAACGCCGCCCTCAGCGGCCCAGTGCTCACCGATCCCACGTGGACGCCTCCGGCTGCGCCTGGCCCACAGAGTTGGCGCCCGGCGCTCCGCGGTGCGTGGTAGGTCCGGTGGAAGAGGCGGCGAGCACACCAACACGGCGCAGGCCTTGGCCCTGTTCGTGATGCAGCCCGGAAGCCGCCGCCGACGGCCTGACGATCTACTCCAACGAGGACTCGGCCGCCCACACCAGGGCGTCGTCCCCGCTAGAGATCGCCAAGTCCGTGGCTCCGGCCAGCGCCGCGCCCGGTGAGACGGTGGCCTACACCGTCCGCTACACCAACACCGGCACCATGGCCCTCACCGGCGTCCTCCACCGACGACCCCGACGAGACCTACATCGCCGCCATCAGCGCCATCTTCGACGGTGGTGCGCCGGCGACGGACGCGATCACCTGGCCCATCGGCGACCTCGCCGTCGGCGCAGGTAGTAGCGTCACGTATCAGGCCACCATGGAGGATGAGACCGCCTTCACCCTCGGCCAGACCCCGGTCGACAACGTCGCCGTCCTCACCGCCGACCGCGTCGGCCCGGCACAGGATGAGGCGACGGTGACAGTCACCCGCCTGCTGCAGCCCGAGCCCGCGCTCAGCCTGGAGAAGGTGGGCTCCCTCACCGTGGCCCACATCGGCGACACCGCTGCCTACACCCTCACCGTGCAGAACACCGCAACATCACCCTGACCAACGTCACGGTGACGGACGCCAAGCTCGGCATCGATGAGGGCCATCGGTGACCTCGCCCCCGGCGCCTCGGCCCAGGTCACCGGCTCCTACACCGTCACCGAGGGCGACGTCGCGGGGATCGTCAACACCGCCACCGCCGCCTCGGACCAGACGGAGCCCGTCTCCGACACCTGGACGGTCGAGGTCATCACCGGCCCGGCCCTGGCCATCGCCAAGGTGGGCTCGGCGACCGTGGCCAAGCCGGGTGACGTGGTGGACTATGTCCTGACCGTCACGAACATCGGCGATGTCACTCTCACCAACGTCACGGTGGTGGACGCCAAGCTCGGCATCGATGAGGCCATCGGTGACCTCGCCCCCGGCGCCTCGGCCCAAGTGACCGGCTCCTACCGCGTCACCGCCGCCGACCTCGGCGCCCTCGTCAACACCGCCACCGCCGCCTCGGACCAGACGGAGCCCGTCTCCGACACCTGGACCGTCGAGGTGGCCATGCAGCCCGGGCTGGTGATCGTCAAGACGGTGAACACGGCCAGCGCCGCGGTGGGGGACCTCATCACCTTCACCCTCAAGGTCACCAACAGCGGCGACGTGCCGCTCACGGACGTCACCATCAGCGACCCGCGAAGGCGACATCGTTCCTCCGGCGACCTCGCAGTGGGCGAGTCCGCCACCATGGAGGTGCCCTACACCGTCACCGAGGCCGACCTCGAGGATCCACAACGTGGCCACCGTCACCGGCACGACCCGCCGGCGAGACCCTCAGCGATGAGGATGACGCCACCGTGGTGGAGCGCCGCTACGAGCAGCCCCCCACCCCCGTGCCCTGCATCCGCTCCGACGTGGCGGTGGTGGTCTTTGGCGGCTGGAACGGACATCCCTGTGAAGGCCTGGGTGGGCGGCACGGAGCAGGAGACGCTTCACACCGTTGCACGCCTTCGGCCAGCAGCAGGTCCTGTGGACCTTCTACCCGCCGGAGAACACCTCCTGGAACGTCACCGTGCAGCCCCAGACCCCCGCAAGGGACCCGGCGCGCTGGCAGTACCAGCTGGTGCGCATCGAGTCGCCTCCCAGGACGGAGAACAACAGTCCCAGCAGCCCGAGCGTCTCGATCCGGCGCTGCAACCAGCAATGCGCTCTACTTCCAACTGATGGATAACGGCGCCACGCCGGACGTGGCGCCCACGCCGCCGAGCGAGCCGGGCCTGCCGGTGACGGGTGGTGGGCCGGAGCCGATCGCCGCGGAGGGGTTAGCTGTTCGCCGCCCTCTCCGGCTCGGCCGGTCCATCCGCCGCCGCCGGCAATCGAGTTCCGTATTTTCAGAGGGCCTGGTTTCCGGAGCCCTCGCTTTGTGCTCGCGCCCTGCCCAGCGGCTGTACCTCTCCAGGCACCTCACGGCAATGCAGACGGACGGATTTCTAGGAAAGAGTACCTCCGTAACGCGCCGTACACCTTGAGGCGCTACACTCATAGCGGCGCGGTCGCCACGGCTGCCGTGGCCGCCACGGTAGTTGCGGTGCTCCCCGTGAGCCACCATGTCCTCGGATCTCGGACAGCGGCGACAAGCATCACCACCCTCAGGAGGGCCACGCCGGATTCAAACCCCGCCTCGGCCCGCCTCAAGCCGGGCGGTACGCCCGGGCTGCAGTCAACCCGCCACCCCAAGTGTGAGGCTAAGGAGCAATACCGCCATGTCACCACGTCCGACGATCACCGTAACACCATCGGCGCTGCGGATTGCGAGGATCGCGCTGGCCCTCATGTGGGTCATCCTGCTTCTCCGGTGTTTCACGCCAGTCACCGTGAGCGCCCTCACCGTCAGCCGGTCCGACGGTAGTTGGAGGACGCCGGGCCGGACACACCGACCTGTTTGCGCTTATATCAACTCGCCGAGCCGTTCCGCGACGAGAACATCGTCGCCTACGCCGCTACTGGAGCCCGCTCTATTACGACTGGTACTAACCCCGGCACGGCCAACCCTAACTTGTAGAGCGCGCTCGGCTCGGACAGAGCAGCCTGACCTTCCCCATCGCAGCCCTTCCCTCCCGGGGGCATCACCCACCATAACAACGTCATCGATGCCAGTTCGCCGCCGCAGCACGTGCAGTTGACGATCGATCTGCGCTTCCGCGATCCTTTGGACCTACCGCCAGCTTTCACGCTCCGCCTCGACGACACGGCCGACGACGGGACTGCGAATACGGGATGACGACTGGCCAGAACTGCAACGACCGCTGCCCTGGTTTCGAGGACACCGTCTCGAACCAGTCGTCTGATCGGTGGCGTCGACTATGTCCTGGAGATCCTCGGCTTCCAGGCGTCAGCGACGTACAACCCGAACAATCCTCCGGTGAACACATTCATCACGCGCGAGGATCAGAACGACTCTGCCAACATCTTTGCCCGGATGATACGCCCGTAGCGGGCGAGACGTTCCAGGTCTGCATTAAGGGCCCCAGCTACATCGACGGTGCCTGCCAGGATGTGCCCAACGGCGACAACCGGATTGCCTCCTGGGACAACCTCATCCCGGGCGTCTATACCGTCACCGAAGAGTACCCGGGCGACGAGTGGTCCGTCGATGGCAATGACGAGACCGTCACGGTGCCCACCGATGGCACGAGCGCCAGCCATACCATCACCAACAGCCGCATCGTGCCCGGCTCCATCACCATCATCAAGGACGCCGATCCCGCCGACGGCACGAGCTTTGCCTTTGCCTTCGGGGACGACACCTTCTCGCTGGCGCATGGTGAACGGGAAGACCTCGACGGCCTCCTTCCCGGCACCTATACCATCACCGAGACGATGCCGCTGCCGGCCGGCTGGATGCTCACGGACATCGACTGCGGCGCAGTCGAGTACGACGCCGACGTGGCTGCCGGCAGCGCTACGCTGTATCTGGATGAGGCGGGGAGCATCGTCTGCACCTTCTCCAACCGCCAACCCGCCATCAGCGTCAACAAGACCGCCAACCCGACCGAGGCCAACGTGGGCGACACCGTGACGTACAGCTATGTCGTGCAGAACGTCGGCACGATGGCCCTGTGGGATGTCGACCTTGATGACGACAAGCTCGGCGGGGTAACGCTGTACGAGGACACGGGCCTCACGACGCCTCTCGTCGACGCACTCAGCCCCGGCGCGGAGGCCTACGGGCAGATGACCTATGACGTCCTTGCGAGCGATGTGAACCGCTCGCCGATTGAGAACACCGCCTACGTCACCGGCACCGCCCGGGTAGGCGAGATGACATCCATGGACGTCTATGACATGGACGATGCCTCGGTGCGCGTCATCGTCCCCGGCACCATCACCATCGTCAAGGATGCCGCACCCGAGGGCGCGCAGGCGTTCGGCTTCACCAGCGACGTACCAGGCCACACCAGCTTCAGCCTCGTGGATGACGGCACATCAAACGATCGCATCGTACTAGAGGCCGTGCCCGGCACCTACAGCATCGCCGAGACGGTGCCCGCCGGCTGGATGCTCACCGATGTCGCCTGCCACGTCGTCACCAACCAGCTAGAGTCACAGGCCCTGGCCAAGTTCCGCATGAGCGGCGCCGGCGTTGAGCTTGACCTGCTGGAGGATGAGGCGGTCGAGTGTACCTTCTCCAACCGCCAGCCCGCCATCAGCATCGACAAGACGGCTGATCCGACCTGGGGCTACCCCGGCGACCTTGTGACATACAGTTATGTCGTCGAGAACGTGGGTACCATGGCGTTATCAGGCATCACGCTGAGCGACGACAAGCTCGGCGCCATCGCCCTGAGCGCCACGGCCCTCGCGCCGGGTGAGACGGCCACCGGCAGCGCCAGCTACACCGTGACCGCCGACGACGCCCCCGAGATCGTCAACACGGCCACCGTCACCGGCACGGCCACCGTCGGTGACGCCTCCAAGGACGTCACCGACAGCGACACCGCCACGGTGGACGTCATCCTCGGCGGCTCCCTCACCATCATCAAGGACGCCGCCGGCGATACCACCGCCACCTTCGGCTTCACCCTCGACCGCGGCGAAGCGTACACCAGCATCCTGCCGCGCGACGGCGAGCTGCCGCTGCAGTTCTCCCTCCAGGGCGGCGCGTCGCGCACCTTTGAGCTCGAGCCCGGCACCTACACCGTGGCCGAGACCGCCATGCCCGACGGCTGGGTGCTCAGCACCATCGCCTGCGACGTGGAGGGCGGCGAGCTGCCGTCCCTCTCCGCTGACGCGGGGTCGCTCACCGGCACCGGCGGCTACCTCGGGGAGGGCATGGCCGTCACCTGCACTTTCTCCAACCGCTACCCGGCGCTGACGCTGGCCAAGGAGGTCGCCACGTCCGCCACCGGCCCCTGGCAGGAGCACGTCACCGTGCAGGTCGGCAGCGCCATCTACTACCGCCTGTCCTTGACCAACAGCGGCAACGCCGCCCTCAGCGGCCTCAGTGTCACCGATCCCACCGTGGACGCCTCCGGCTGCGCCTGGCCCACAGAGTTGGCGCCCGGCGCCTCCGCGGCGTGCGTGGTAGGTCCGGTGGAAGCCGAGGCGGGCGAGCACACCAACACCGCCCAGGCCTTGGCCCTGTTCGTGATGCAGCCTCCGGAAGCCGCCGCCGACGGCCTGACGATCTACTCCAACGAGGACTCGGCCGCCTACACCGGCGTCGTCCCCGGGCTAGAGATCGCCAAGTCCGTGGCTCCGGCCAGCGCCGCGCCCGGTGAGACGGTGGCCTACACCGTCCGCTACACCAACACCGGCACCATGGCCCTCACCGGCGTCCTCCTCACCGACGACCCCGACGAGACCTACATCGCCGCCATCAGCGCCATCTCTGACGGTGGCGCCTATGACGGGGACGTGATCACCTGGGCCATCGGCGACCTCGCCGCCGGCGCAGGTAGTAGCGTCACGTATCAGGCCACCATGGAGGATGAGACCGCCTTCACCCTCGGCCAGACCCCGGTCGACAACGTCGCCGTCCTCACCGCCGACCAGGCCGGCCCGGCACAGGATGAGGCGACGGTGACAGTCACCCGCCTGCTGCAGCCCGAGCCCGCGCTCAGCCTGCAGAAGGTGGGCTCCCTCACCGTGGCCCACATCGGCGACACCGTCGCCTACACCCTCACCGTGCAGAACACCGGCAACATCACCCTGACCAACGTCACGGTGACGGACGCCAAGCTCGGCATCGATGAGGCCATCGGTGACCTCGCCCCCGGCGCCTCGGCCCAGGTCACCGGCTCCTACACCGTCACCGAGGCCGACGTCGCGGGGATCGTCAACACCGCCACCGCCGCCTCGGACCAGACGGAGCCCGTCTCCGACACCTGGACGGTACAGGTGGCCATGCAGCCCGGGCTGGTGATCGTCAAGACGGTGAATACGGCCAGCGCCGCGGTGGGGGACCTCATCACCTTCACCCTCAAGGTCACCAACAGCGGCGACGTGCCGCTCACGGACGTCACCATCAGCGACCCGCTGTTGGGCATCGTGCACCTCCTCGGCGACCTCGCAGTGGGCGAGTCCGCCACCATGGAGGTGCCCTACACCGTCACCGAGGCCGACCTCGAGGGGATCCACAACGTGGCCACCGTCACCGGCACGGACCCCGCCGGCGAGACCCTCAGCGACGAGGATGACGCCACCGTGGTGGTGGAGCGCCGCTACGAGCAGCCCCCCACCCCCGTGCCCTGCATCCGCTCCGACGTGGCGGTGGTGGTCTTTGGCGGCTGGAACGACATCCCTGTGAAGGCCTGGGTGGGCGGCACGGAGCAGGAGACGCTTCACACCGCCGTGGACGCCTTCGGCCAGCAGCAGGTCCTGTGGACCTTCTACCCGCCGGAGAACACCTCCTGGAACGTCACCGTGCAGCCCCAGACCCCCGCGGGGATGGACCCGGCGCGGTGGCAGTACAAGCTCGTGCGCATCGAGTCCCCCTCCCAGGGGACGGAGAACAACAGTCCCAGCAGCCCGAGCGTGTCGATCACGCGCTGCAATCAGTACGTGCTCTACTTCCAGCTGATGGACAACGGCACGACGCCGCCGGTGGCGCCGACGCCGCCGGCTGAGCCGCGCCTGCCGGTAACGGGTGGCGGGCCGGAGCCGATCGTCGCGGGAGGGTTGGGGCTGTTCGCCGCCCTCTCCGGCCTCGGCTGGTCCATCCGCCGCCGCCGCTAGCACGAGTTCCGTACTACCTCAGAGGGCTCCGGGAATCCCGGAGCCCTCGCTTTGTGCCGGGGTGCCCCGCCCCAGCGGCTGTACCTCTCCAGGCACCCTCACGGCAATGCAGACGGACGGATTTCTAGGAAAGTTATACCTCCTCGTAACGCGCCGTACACCTTGAGGCGCTACACTCATAGCGGCGCGGTCGCCACGGCTGCCGTGGCCGCCACGTAGTTGCGGTGCCTCCCCGTGAGCCACCATGCCCCGGATCTCGGACAGCGGCGACAAGCATCACCACCCCTCAGGAGGGCCACGCCGGATTCAAACCCTCGCCTCGGCCCTGGCCTCGCCGGGCGGTACGCCCGGGCTGCAGTCAACTCGCCACCCCAAGTGTGAGGCTAAGGAGCAATACCGCCATGTCACCACGTCGATCGATCACCGTAACACCATCGGCGCTGCGGATTGCGAGGATCGCGCTGGCCCTCATGTGGGTCATCCTGGGCTCCGGTGTGCTCACGCCAGTCACCGTGAGCGCCCTCACCGTCAGCCGGTCCGACGGTAGTTGGAGCGACGCCGGGCCGGACACACCGACCTGTTTGCGCTATATCAACTCGCCGAGCACCTATGACGAGAACATCGTCGCCTACGGCCGCTACTGGAGCCCGCTCTATTACGACTGGTACTGTCCCGGCACGGCCAACCCTAACTTGCAGAGCGCGCTCGGCTTCCTCGGACAGAGCAGCCTGACCTTCTCCCCATCGCAGCCCTTCCTCCTCGGGGGCATCACCCACTATAACAACGTCATCGATGCCAGTTCGCCGCTGCAGCACGTGCAGCTGACGATCGATCTGCGCTTCCGCGATCCTTTGGACCTTACCGCCAGCTTTCCCTTCACGCTCCGCCTCGACGACACGGCCGACGACGGGGACTGCGAATACGGGATGACGACTGGCCAGAACTGCAACGACCGCGTCTGGTTCGAGGACACCGTCTCGAACCAGTCGTTCAGGATCGGTGGTACGGACTATGTCCTGGAGATCCTCGGCTTCCAGGCGTCAGCGACTTACAACCCGAACAATCCTCCGGTCAACACATTCAACACGCGCGAGGATCACCACGACTCTGCCAACATCTTTGCCCGGATGATACCGGCCGAGCCGGGGATCGCCGTCGACAAAACGGCCAGCCCGACCAGCGGCCTGATAGGCGACACCATCGTCTATACCTACGACGTGA
>JAXGNH010000002.1:0-1655 GCA_040768165.1 Anaerolineae bacterium | reverse complement strand
GTGACCCATCGTTCAACAGCGCGGGCGCCGGCGCGCCTTCCTCAGCCCGATGGTGCGCCCGGAGACGCAGGCACAGAGGGGAGCCGCACCCGCTTCACGCGCTTGGGCGCCGCCACAGCGCGCCGCTGCCGTCCAATCGCCATGGGTTTCCGTCCGAACGCCCGGTGAACCGCGTGAACCTCGCGTCGCATCCCGTGAACATGGTGAACGGGCCGCTACAGGAGCCCGCGAAGCGCGTCCAGTTCCTCGGCCGACAACTCTCGCTCCCCCGCTGCGGCGTTCATCTGCGCCTGTTCGGGCGACTTGGCGCCGGGGATCGCCACGGGTGCCGCCGGATGCGAGATCACATAGCGCCGCACATAGCCCGCCTGCTTCATCGCCTCGAACCCCTCCAGGTAGACGCTGGGGTCCTCGATGTCGCCCTCGTGGCACAGCACCACGTCGAGCCAGTCGATGTGCATGCGCCCGAGCGAGGCAAAGACGCACAGCCGGATCATGTCGGGCGTCGTCTTGGGCACCCCCTGGCCGGTCCGCTCGCCCCAGGGCCCCACCTTGCTGACGACGTACACCTGGTGGCGGATGCCGGCCAACGCCGCCCCGAGGCGCTCCTCCGATAGCCCGTTGGGGGTGCCGTACGATTCGGCCGTGTCAAAGAGGTTCACGCCGCGATCGTAGGCCGCGCGCACGGTGGCATAGGCGGTGACGTCGTCCACCTTGCCCCACTGGTTGCCGATGTTCCACGTCCCCAGGCCGATGGCCGACACCTTCCAGCCCGTGTTGCCGAATGCACGGTATAGCATGGTGGTCCTCCTCATGATGCGTGGGTGCGCGCCTAGTCGGGCGCGGCCTTCTACCTCGCGCTCGCCGTGATTATGTCCTAGTCAGAGGGTGGGGTCAATCACGCGGCGGCTGGGGTACGTCGAAAGCGGCTTGTCTTGCTCCCCTGGCGGGTGGTATCATGGTGCTACACAGAATCGTTTCCTGCACCGCCGAGCGACGGGTATGGGGAGGAGTATGCCATGCACGGAGCGGGGACCGCGACCACCATCTACCCGCTCACCTTTGAGCCGGTGTTCCGTGACTATATCTGGGGTGGGCGTCGCCTGGAGACCCTCCTCGGCCGCCCCCTCCCGCCAGGGATCGTGGCGGAGAGCTGGGACATCTCCGGCCACCCGGACTCCCCCACGCGCGTCGCCGCGGGCCACTGGAAGGGACGCACCCTGCCCGAGGTGATGGCCGCCCTGGGCAGCGACCTGGTCGGCGCCCACAGCCGCGACATGCTGGCGCGGGGGCGCTTCCCGCTGCTCATCAAACTCCTCGACGCCAACCAGGACCTCTCCGTGCAGGTGCACCCGGACGACACCTATGCCGCCCACCACGAACACGGCGAGATCGGCAAGAGCGAGATGTGGTATGTGCTACACGCCGACCCCGGCTATGCCCTCGTCCACGGCATCAAGCCAGGCGTGACGCGCAGGCAGCTCCGGCAGGCCATCGCCCATGACCGCGTGGAGGACGTCCTGCGCCGCGTCACGGTGTCGCCCGGCGATACCATCGACGTGCCGGCTGGGACGGTGCACGCCCTTCTGGCGGGGGCCGTAGTGGCTGAGATCCAGCAGAACTCGGACGTCACCTACCGCCTCTACGATTGGGAA
>JAXGNH010000001.1:0-2983 GCA_040768165.1 Anaerolineae bacterium | reverse complement strand
GGATGCCGGTCAGCAGGGCCAGCAGGCTGAACCGCCGGTTCTCCTTCTCCACCGCGGGCAGGAGATGCGTGGCGCCCACATAGATCAACACCCCGGCAGAGAATGCCAGCATCGCCCCCAGCGCCGAGGTGGAGATCCTGGAGACAAAGGGCAAAGAGATCACGGTGCCCAGCGGCGTGGAGATGGCCGCGGCGAGAAAGGCGTACAGCACCGACTGCCTCCGGCTAAAACCGCCCCGCTCGAGCATCACAAAGGTGACAATGCCCTCCGGAAACTCGTGCAGCACCATCCCCGTGGCCGCGAGCACGCCGGTCAGAATGCTCACGTTAAAGGTCACCGCAAAGATAATGCCGTCGATGAACGAGTGTAGGCCGATGCCAAGGGTCGGTACGATGCCTGAGGCCGCCTCCGAGCCTTGCGTGCGATGGCAGACGTAGGCGTTCAAAAATCGATTGCTCAGGTGCGTGAAGAGAAACCCTGCCAACAGGAAAAAGGGCGCGCGGGCATTCATCTGAAGGGACTTCGGGATGATGTGCAGGAGGGAAACAGAGATGAGAACCCCGGCTGCAAAGCACATAAAGTAGGCCGAGTACGCCCGCCCGGCGCGCTCGTGTCGGCTAATCACCCAGATGCCGATCGTGGTCACGACGCAGGCCAATGTACTGGCCAGTAAAACCGCCCACTGAGTCTGTAGTAACATCGCGTCACCCCTCTGACCAAAGAATTGGAATATCGCCTACCGAACCAACAGGAGTCAGGCTCTCGACGAGCCTTTAGCCCTCGGGCTCGATCAAATAATCCCAGCCAACCCCGGGGAGGAGGCACTCTGCGCCCCAGCCCTCTGAGAATATCGCGCGGGCCAGATCGCCGCTGCAGTGGCAGGGCGCCACGCGTTGTACGCCCAGCGCCGCCAGGCCCTCGGCCACCTTGCGTATCTCCGCCTGGCTGGCCGACCCCAGGTGGTAGCCTCACACCACCAGGGCCACCTCGCCCTCCACCGCCTCCCGCGCGCGGCGCACCATGTTCACCACCCCGGGGTGGGCGCACCCGGTGATCACCAGCAGGCCATCGCTGCTCTCGACGATCAGCGCCTCCTCCGGGATCTCACCGTCCACCCGGCCCGTCGTGTGCACGCCGGGGACGACCTCGGCCGGTCCGCTGATCTCCACCAGCGCCGTGCGATTGCGCACGGCCTGCTTGAATCCGGCGGGGAACGTGTCCAGCAAATAGACCGCCGGGCGCACGCCCGCATCCAGCAGCGCCGTCAGGCCGCCGGTGTGGTCGCCATGGGCGTGGGAGAGCACCACGGCATCGATCGCGGCCGGGTCCAGCCCCAGCCTGTTCAGGTTGTTCATCAGGATCGCGCCGTTGCCGCCCGTATCGAACAGCACGGTGCTGTCGCCGGTCTCGACCCAGCAGGCAAAGCCCCAGTCGGTACGCAGGCCCGCGACCACGGACTCGGTGTAGGCGTTGTTGTCATACACCACGATGAGCTTCACGATCCCCTCCTCCTCCTCCGGAACCTGCTCCGAGGTTTTCATTGCACCCGCGACGGGCGTGTCTGTTGGCGCCGCCATCCGTGAACGCGGCAGCGTCGCGGCCCCTGTCATGGCCACCTCCGGCGCCGCGGTCCGCATGGCCTCGTACTGCGCCGTCTCGGCGTCCACCATCTGCTTACCGCGACTTGCGCACCCGGCGGCGAGCGCGCCCGCCAGCAGGACACTCAACAGCGCCGACAGCAGTACCCTGACCACGCACACGCGACCAGGCCATGGCGACACCTGCACCCCCTGAAAGATGGTCGCAGCCTGCGCAAGCCGCAGTTAGTATAGGCTAATATCTACAGGGATATTATAGGATGGTCGTCAAGTGGGGGGAGAAAGGGTGGGACCCTGCGCAATTCAAGGACACAGGCGCCTGCCTATAGAGGTACAGCCCCCACCCCGCGCAACCTAGGGTTGCGCGGGGAAGGGGCATGTCCGCGACGCTACCTGTCGCAGCGGCGGCGTAAAATGGGCATCAGGACGCGCGGCGCGGTATCGCTTACGGTTGCTACCCGACGAGCTGCCCGGTAGAATGAAGCCATCGGCCTGTGAATCACAGAGGATCGCGGCTGAGTAGCCTCAGCACATGTAAGGACGCCGTAGCGCCAGTGCGTGGCCAACCTCGTGCGCGCGGAGCCAGGGCACGCTGGCTACCGGCGGCCGAGCGCCCGGTGGCGCCGCAGGGAGTCTCGGCAAACTCGCTAGGCCGCCCACGGCAAGGTATCATGGCCCCGGCAGAGGGTCTATTCGACAACCTTGTTGACGCGCGCGCTCGCGGCCTCTATACTCGCACGCATGTGCAGCCGAGCCACTCTATACTCGCACGCATGTGCAGCCGAGCCACTCTATACTCACATGGAAGGATGCAGACGTGACGGAAACACATCTACCGGTCGTTGTCGTAACGGATAGTGCGGCCAGCATTCCGGGCGATCTCGTCAGAGCCTATGGCATCGAGGTGATCCCCTTTCAGGTGATCTGGGATGGCCACACGTATCTGGATGGCGTCGACCTGACGCCGGATGAGTTCTACCGTCGCTTTCGTGAGACGACGACGCGGCCCACCACCGCGGTGCCCACGCCCGGCCAGTTTGCCGGGGCCTTTGCCCGGGCCACCTCCCGGGCCAGCGGCATCGTGGGGGTGTTCGTCTCAGGGGCGCTCACCAGCACGGTGGATGCCGCCATCCGGGCCGCCGACGGGTTGCCGGTGCCCGTGCGGATAGTCGATTCGCGCACGGCACTGATGGCGGAAGGCTGGGTCGCGCTGGCGGCCGCGAGAGCGGCGGCCCGAGGCGCCAGCCTGGAGGAGGCGGCGGCGGCAGCGGAGGCGGCCCGTTCGCGTTCCGTGAGGATTGCGACGCTGCAAACCCTGGAACATCTGATCCGTGGCGGGCGGGCCGGGACGGTGGCGCGCCTGGCCACTTCGCACCTCCACGTAC